>JANWUR010000035.1 GCA_024958655.1 Cyanobium sp. FGCU6
GAAGACGTAGGCCCACTGGGGATCGCGGGGGAGGAAGACGACGCGGGTTTCAGCGGCCGGGCGGGGCGCGGGCGACATCTCGGCTTCGATGGCCCGCAGGTCGGCGATGGAGGTGAGTTCCGGCAATGGGGCGGCACTCCCGGCAGAAGCGCTCAATCCGGGTGAGGCGTCCACGATCGCTTCGGCCAGGCCCTCACGGCTCTGGGCGCTGTAGCGGCTGATCCCGAGCGTGCGGGCCAGCTCGCGCAGCTGGCGCATGCTCATCGAAGCAAGGTTCGCGACCGGATTGTTCTTCATCGTTTGCCTCCCACGGCCGTGCAATGTCCCGCAATATTCCGTGATGTGAACGGCTCGGGATCGCTCCTGTCAGCAGATGGGCACATGCCGGACGCTCAGGCCCGCTCTCCCGGGAGCAGGGGCGCCCCCGCTCCGTCGGTCCCCATCCGGGGCCGTTCCGCCGGCGACGGTGCCCGTTCCGCCAGGGTGGCGAGCAGGGCCGACACCAGCACCAGGGCCGCCATTCCCAGCCACAGTCCTGGTTTCCGAGGTCTGGAGATCCCGACACGACGGCTCTTCCCCTGGGCACCGATCCCCAGGGGCTGGCCGCAGCGACCGCAGACCATGCGACCGCTGAGGCCCCGATCGGCCTTCACCGCCCAGCTGCCGCACTTCGGGCAGGCCATCGTTCCGTTGCGCCGATTCCCCGGGCATGATCGCCGATCCGGGGTCCGGTTCAGCCCGCCAGCCCCCTGGGGCTGCTCCACGATGCGTTCCACTGTGGTGCGGCAGCGTGGCGATTCACCCCGGTCTTCCAGCCATCGGTGCGCTGCGCTCCCTCGCTGCCCTGGGCCGGCTGGCGACGCCTTTTCTCCTCCGTCCGGGTCGACGCTCGCCGGCCATCGGGCCCTCGGCCCTGCTGCTGCTGCCCGCCCTGCTGCTGCAGGTGGCGGCGGTGGCGCTGCTGCTGCTGAGCGCCGCGGCCGCCCTGGTGCTGACGCTGGCGCCCGGCTCCCTGGATCGGCTGCTTCCCGCCCTTCCCCACCTGCTGCAAGCCACCTGGCGTCCGCCCGCGGGCCTGCCCCTGCCTGCGCCGGGCCCGCTGTTGTTGCTGGCCGCCGGCGGTGGAGCCCTCGCCTTCGCCCAGCAGCGCCGGCGCCTGGCGGAGGGCCGCTGGAGGCCCTGGCTGCTGCTGGCGGTGATCCTGCTGCTGATCGTGCTGATCAACGCCATCAACGTGGTGATCAGCTTCCTCGTCCGCGACGTCGACAACAGCCTCGTCGCCTACGACACCGCCGGGTTCCGCCGCAGCCTCGCCCTCTACGCCCTCTGCCTGGTGCTGGCCCTGCCGGTGCGGGCCGTGCAGCGCTGGGCGATCCCACGCCTGGCCCTGTTCTGGCGCGCCTGGCTCAGCCGTGACCTTCTCCACCGCTGGCTCAAGGGCCGCGCCTTCTACCGGCTCGACCCGGTGGGGGACGACGATCCCGCCGCCATCGACAACCCCGATCAGCGCATCTCCCAGGACGCCGACGAGGTCACCGGCACGAGCCTGTCGCTCAGCGTCGAGGCCCTGGAGGCCGTGATCACCTGCGCGGGTTTCGCGGCTGTTCTCTGGTCGATCAACGCCCGCCTGGCCCTGGTGCTGCTGGGCTATGCCACGGTCGCCACCACCCTGATCGCCGTCGCCGCCCGGCGGCTGGAGCGGCTCAACCGCGACCAGCTGCGCCTGGAGGCCGACTTTCGCTATGGCCTCGTCCACATTCGCAACAACAGCGAGGCGATCGCCTTCTATCGCGGCGAGGCCCAGGAGGCCCGCGAGGGCCAGCGGCGCCTGGGCGCCGCCATCGGTAACGCCGACCGGCTGATCCTCTGGGAGGCGCTGGTTTCGGTGGTCCAGACCTCTTACGGCGCCTTCTCCGATTTCCTGCCCTGGCTGGTGCTGGCACCACTGTTCTTCGCCCATCGGGTGGAGTTCGGCGTCTTCGGCCAGGCCGGCCTGGCCTACGCCCAGGTGCTCACCTCCCTCAGCTATGTGGTCGACAACATCGACCGGCTGGCCGCCATCGCCGCCTCGATCCGCCGGCTCGACGACTTCCAGGCCCGGCTCACGGCGATCACCGGCTTGCCGTCGCCCGGGTCCGTCGCCACGTCCGCCGTGCTGCGCGTCCGTCACGCCGACCTCAGGCCCCCCGGCAGCGACCGGTTGCTGATCCGTGACCTCAGCCTGGTGATCGAGCCGGGCGTGCGCCTGCTGGTGGTGGGGCCTTCGGGCTGCGGCAAGACCTCGCTGCTGCGTCTGCTCAGCGGTCTGTGGCCGCCGTCCGCCGGTGTGGTGGAGCGGCCGCCCCCCGGGGAGATGATGTTCGTTCCCCAGAAGCCTTACCTCCCGCTGGGCAGCCTGCGCCAGCAGCTCAGCTACCCGCGGCCGGCCGAGCCCGGATGCGACGGCTTCAGCGACACCGATCTGCGCCGGGCGCTGGAGGCGGTGCAACTACCGGAGCTGCTGCACCGCTATCCCAACGTTGACGTACGTCACGACTGGCCGCGTGTGCTCTCCCCCGGTGAGCAGCAGCGGCTGGCCTTTGCCCGCATCCTGCTCCACGCCCCCCGCTTCGTGGTGCTCGATGAAGCCACCAGCGCCCTTGATCTGGCCACCGAGGAGGCCCTTTATGGGGCCTTGGTGCAGACGCCGGCGGCCCTGGTGAGCGTGGCCCATCGGTCGACCCTGCGGCGCTTCCATGGGCATGTGCTGGAGCTCGACGGCAGTGGCGGCTGGCACCTGAGCTAGAACAGGTGTACTGATTGTGGCTGCCGTGCCCTCCCCGCTCCTCGCCCTCCCGCTCGGTATGCCGGTTCCCTACCGGGAGATCCCTGGTCTGCGGTTCTGTCCCCTGGTCGGCGAAGCCGTCGCGGCCGGGTTCCCCAGCCCGGCCGACGACTACGTCGAGGCCCGGATCGATCTCAATCTCGAGCTCATCCCCCGCCCCCTTTCCACGTTTTTCATGCGGGTGCGCGGCGATGCCATGGCCGGCGACGGCATCCTCGACGGCGACCTGCTGGTGATCGACCGCAGCCTGCGGGCCCGCCCGGGGATGCTGGTGGTCGTCTGCCATGGCGGCGCCTTCCTGCTGCGTCGCCTGCAGCGCCGCGGCGGCCGTCTGTGGCTGGTCGCCAGCGCCGAGGGCCGGGAGCCGATTCCCCTCGACCCGGAGGGCGGCGACACCGAGTTCTGGGGTGTGGCCCTCCATGCCGTGCACCATCTGGCTCCGTCCGTCTCGCGGCGTCGATGAGCCGGCAGGCCGAGAGGCGGGCCGGTTCAGTCGTGGCGCGCGCGGGGCAGGCTCACCAGCAGCCCACGCCGGCGCAGCTCGCGCTGAAACTGCCGCTCCGGAGAAGGGGCTCCGTCCGACTGCCACACCCGGCGCAGATGGCCGAACAGGGCGAGGCCCCGAAGCACGAGCGTGAGGCACACCAGCAGTTGGAGGGTGAGGTGGAGCATCTCCCGCTCACAACCCGAACCACACTAGGTCTCGACTCCAGAGCTGGGGTGGCGTCATGCTGGCAGCGGCGGCCTGTGGTCCGCCAGGGCCCGTGATGATCGATCCCCTGCCCGTGCTGAGCACGGTCGAACTCGAAACCCTGCTGGCGGCGCTCGATCCGCTGCTGGATGGCTTCGGAGACGGGGCGTCATGTCTGGATGATGCCCGGGCCTTTCTGCACCGGTTGGGGGAGGGGCCGGAGACGGAGGGAGCGGAGCCCACGGGTCAGCCCCTGCTGCGCTGGCTCGATGCCTGGCGTGACGCCGGGGGAAACCGGGCCACCCTGCGACTGACGGTGGTCACCCTGCTGGAGGAGCGGCGGAACGGCGACCGCTGAGCTCAGCTCCCGGCCACCTTGCGGATGCGGCGCTTGTGGCGCCAGACGTTCTGGGCCGTGTCGAACAGGGAGGTCTGCACCTCACCCATGAACCGCCGCAGCCGGGCGGGTGCCTCTTTCTCCACGCCCAGATGATCGGAGATGGCAGCGGCGTGGCACATGTCCACCAGCAGAGCCACTTCCTCGGAGGAGAGGCAGATGAGGTGATCGTCGCCGTGATGGGTGACCTTCAAGGAGGGTGGCCTCCGGCAGACGGTTGCAGGAAGATTCTGCGAGTGTTAAGAGATGGCGATCGCTAGCGTCCAGGTCGTGGCAAGGGTGATGGAGCGGATGGGGGAGGGGTCTTGCTTCCGCCGGTTCTGAGACCGCTTCGCTCCTGGTGGAAGGAGGAGAGGCGCACCCTGCCGTCCAGGCGGGTGCGGCGGCGCGTGCTTGGCGTGGTGGGGCTCGGGCTGCTGCCGCTCAGCCTGCTGGAGATTGAGCGCCGGTCGATGGTTCTGGAGGAGCAGGCGCGGGATCGCCACCGTGAGGCGATGGCGATCGTGGTCGCCTCGCTGGCGTCCGTGCGGCGCACCGCCTACGACTGGGGGCACTGGGACGACATGTACGCCTTTGTGCGTGGTCGCAATCCCTCGTTCCTGCGCAACGATGTGGGCACCACCTCCCTGTTCGATGGAGGCGGTGTGCTCGTGCTGCTGGATCCATCCGCCCGTCCTCTGCTGGTCTACGGCAGGAGGGGCCAGGCGATGACGCCAGACCTTCCCCTGGCGGGCTGTGCCCGTCGCAACTTCGACCGTCTCACCAGGCCCGGGGGAAGCGGCCTGCGGCTGGCCTGCCTCGACGGAACCGGGCAATGGATGCTGGGGGTGGGTACGCCGATCACCGACAACGCCACCGTTGCGCCTCCTCACGGTGCGCTGGTGATGTTCGAGCCCCTGGTGCGCGGCGAGTACGGCGCCGAGATCAACCAGCGTCTCGACCAGCTCGGCCGCTCCCTGGTCCCGGTGTCAACCGAGCCCATCCAGCGCATCACGCCCAGCCTGTACGGGGCGACCGGCCAGGAACTGGGGGTGGTCCGCAGCTCGACGCGGCAGGCGCTGCTCACCTCCGTGACCACGGATCTGCTGCGGCTGCTGGGCCTGGTCCTGGTGATCCTGGGAATCCGCGGCCTGCTGCTGCTGGAGCGGCGTCGCCAGATCCTGGTGAGGCGCCGGCTGGAACGGCGCACCAACCACCGGATCCGCCACGCCGGTCGGGAGCTCGACCGATTGCTGGCCCGCACCGGTATGGATCCGAAGGCCCAGGAGGCGGACCAGCGGGTGATGGCGCGGTTGCTGGAGCCCGATTCCCAGCAGCTGGAGGAGCACGGGCAGGGGCTCGAGCGCCAGCTGGAGCTGCTGGCCCGCCGCTTCCAGCATTTCCTGCGGGGAGCCCGCTCCCTGGCCCTGTTCGATCCGCTCACGCAGCTGCCGAACCGGCGTTACTTCATCGAACATCTTGAACTTCAGGCCGAGAAAGGTGCCACGAAAGCACGCCGTTTCGCCATCCTGTTCATCGATATCGATCGCTTCAAGAGCATCAATGATACCTATGGCCATGCCATCGGCGATGCGCTGCTGGTGGTGGTGGCCGATCGCCTGCGCACGGGGATGCGACAGGGTGATTTTCTGGCCCGCTACGGGGGCGATGAGTTCGCGATGCTCGTGGTGCAGGATGAGATCGATCCCTTCGATCAGGGTGATGCCCGGACTGCCGCCTACAGCCTGGCCAGCAGGATCGCCAGTGCCTTTGAGGTGCCGGTGCATCTACCTGGTGTCGATCTGGAGCTGAGCATCAGTATCGGTATCGATCTTGAAACGCCGGAGGCTGGAAATGCCGAGCTGACGATGAAACGCTGTGATATCGCCATGTCGCGCGCAAAGCAGCACAAGCACAGCCGGATTGCCATCTTTGATGTGGCGGATGGTGCTGCACCCCTCGATAACTATCGCTTGTATGTGGATCTGATCCAGGCTGTGCGCGATCACGCCATTGATGTTGTGTTTCAGCCGATCGTCGCCTCCGATGGGGAACTGCTGGGCGTGGAGGCCCTGGCGCGCTGGCGGCATCCGCAACTGGGGTCGATCTCGCCGGAGCTTTTTCTCGATCTGGCCGAACGCCACCGGCAGATCCTGCTGATCGGCAACGAATTGCTCGAAGTCTCCCTGGATCGCTATGCCGAACTGGAGCAGGGGTTCACCGGCCTGGGGATGGGCACGGGTGCTCCTCGCCTGTCGCTGAATCTCGCTCCTTCCATCCTCTCGGATCCGGGCCTGGTGGAGCGGTTGAAGACGCTGCTGGAGCAGCGGCAGATCACGGCCAGCCACCTCACGATCGAGCTGACGGAGCGGTCCGTGATCGAACGCAACACGGACGTTCTTACCAACCTGGAGGCCCTGCGCAGCCTGGGGGTGAGGCTTTCGCTCGATGACTTCGGCACGGGTTACTCGTCGCTGAATCTCCTCTCCAGCCTTCATCCCGATGAAGTGAAGATCGACAAGTCGTTCGTGATGGCGATGCGCAGCGACGATCTGGCCCGTCAGATCGTGAGGATGGTGGCGGGAATGGCCCCGTCGATGGGCATCGAGATCGTGGCGGAGGGCGTCGACGACCCCACCACTCTGGCCCAGCTCGAGGAACTGGGCATTCAGCGCTTTCAGGGTTTTTTCTTCTCCCGCGCCCTCACGGTGGCTGATCTGCTTGCCCGCCTGTCGATCGGATCGGAGAGGGTTCATCTGCAGACCGCCTCAGCGGACTCCCCGGTGTCAGCGACTCCGTGAACCGGGCATCAGGCCGGGTGGAGCATGGGCCCCACCCGGTGCCGCAGCTTGTCGAGAGCCCGCCGCTCGATCCGCTTGAGCCGGTCGCGGGGAATCCCAATGCGCTCGGAAGCCATCTTGAGGGTCAGGCCGGGCTCGCTGCGGTAGCGGAGATGGAGGATCTGGCGTTCCAGGCTCGACAGCTTCGCCACCTCCAGATGCAGCCAGTCGTAGGCCTGGGGCTCATGGGCCTCGCGGCCATCTCCAACGCAATCCAGCAGGCTGCCATCGGCATCGCCTACCCCCAGGCGCTGATCAAGGGAGAGGGCCCGACTGTTCTGCACGGTGCGCAGCACGAAGGCCAGCCGCGGCTCTGTTTCTCCGAGTTCAGCAGCCATGGCCGCCAGTGATCTGGGCCCGCCGTCACCGCCGCGCAGGGCTTCCAGCTTCCGCGCCAGATCCATCACCTGGGGAGGGATCCGGATCGCACTGCCATGCTCCTGAATGTGACGCACCACTGCCTGACGGATCCACCAGTAGGCGTAGGTGGAGAAGCGGTAGCCGCGGGTGGGGTCGAAGCGCTCCACTGCCCGGATCAGGCCGAGATTGCCCGCCTGCACCAGATCGATCGGATCGAGGCCCTGGTGCCGCACGCGCTGCTGATGAGGCCGGCAGGCGGAGACCACCAGCCGCAGGTTGGCCGTCACCATGCGTTCCATCGCCCGTCGTCCCCGGCGCTCGAGGATGTCGTCGGGGTGGGCGTGGTTGAGCCACTCCTGCACCACCGCCGCCAGGTGCAGTTCCTCCGCCGGGGTGAGCATCGGGATCCGCCCGATCGCGCGCAGATAATCACCGAAGGCATCCGACATGCAGGGTTGCAGAAAGCCTGTTTTGATCATCCACCTGCCGCATCGGAGTGGTATCTGCTGCCCCCGATCTGCTGCACAAGTGGCTGCGACGGGATGACCACGGCATCGTTCGCTGACCTCAGCGGCCGCTGAAGCTGCAGCGTGGAAGCAGCCCCCGCTGCAGCCATGTCCGTGTCTGGCACATCCGTGCCATCACGGTCGTGGCGATCGCCTTTGTGGTGGTGGGTGCGCTGATCCGGCCGGGCGGACTGGTCTGAGCCGGCACGCGCAGGGGCGGCCCCTCCAGGCTCATGGGTTCTGGGGGGTCGCGGTGAATATCAGCAGGGTGCGACCCTGCGCGTCCTGCAGCAGCAGGTTGCGTTTGTCGATGTTCCAGCGGCGCACCCGCTGCAGAGCCTCCCCATAGCGCCGCTCGAAGGCCATGGCCGAGGGGGCGCAGGCCATCTGGGTGCTGGCCAGCGGGGAGAAGCGGAGCTGTTCGCCGTTGAGCTGGAAGCCGCCGATCAGACGGTTGCAGCCGCCGCTGCCGCTGACGCGCTCGCTGTCCGTGGCCAGCAGCAGTTCCGCCGGCCGGCCGGGTGGCTCGCTCAGCTTCGGGCCGCTGCCGTCCTGCAACGCCTGCAGGCGCCAGAGGGTGCCGCGCAGCTCGGGCTTGGCGAGCGGTGCGCGGGCCGTCGGCGCCCCCGGGGCCTGCGGGCAGCGCTTGCCGGGATGCACACCCACGAAGCGCTCCACCACGAGGCTGCGCTCGGGAGCGCGTCCCGGTTCGGCCGAGGGGCGAGCGGCGATCAGTCCCTCCAGGTTCACCAGCAGCGGCCGGCCTGCGGTGCCGGCGGGCAGGGCCTGCAGATAGGCGCGCTCCAGGCGGCGGTAGTCGCCCTCCATCGCCACCGGCAGGCTGGCGCCGGTGGCGCACAGGCGGATGCGGGCCGCATCGGCCAGGTAGCTGAACATCCCGAGCAGGTGCAGCCTTGGCTCGATCGGCTCGGGTGCGGCCAGCCGCTGCAGCAGATCGTTGTGGCGCGACTGGATCGGCTTGCCCTGAAGATCGAGCTTGCGCAGCTGCTCGCCGCCGGCGACCGGCTGGAAGAGCACAGGGGCTTCCCGGCCGCCCTGCAGCACCAGGCGATCGGTTCCAGGCTCCAGGCGCCAGCGGCCGATGTCATCGAACTGGTTGGGTGCCGGCCGATTCAGGAAGGTCTGGCGCAGCTGGAAGCTGCCGCTGGCGGCCAGATCGACCTGCCAGCGGGTGGTGCCGCCGGCACCCGGCAGGTCACCGCGCCAACTGGCGGGAAGCCGGCCCAGCGCGGAGGGGCGGGCCGGCCTGCGCGCGCCATCCACCGCCACCAGCACCAGATTCAGCGGCTGGCTGGGCCCGCCTGTGAGCACCGGCGTGAAGGTGTCGGTGGTGAACAGCAGGCGATCGCCCTGGCGCACCGTCGCCCGGACGGTGTAGCGACCGCGCGGTGTCACGTCGCTGTCGCGGTAGGGGATGGAGAAGCGGAAGGGAGGCTGACCGGCCGGCTGGAGGCGCGCGCGGCCCAGTTCCCGGGCCGGGGCATCGGCGATGGCGGCATCGATCAGCACCGCCTCGAACACCGCATCCGGCGGCAGGGCCATCCGCTCGCGAATGCTCGCGGTGCCGGAGAGGCTGCCGGCGCGAGCCGGGGCCGGATCGACCATGGCCACAAGAGCGGTGGAGGAAGTGATGACGAGGAGGGTCCGCAGGTTCAACAAACGCTCAGGCGCTGGCACTCGCCCAGCCTGCTGGGCGGCAGGGGGTCTGGCAACGGGAGGGCGGCGGCCCCGATCGAGCCCGTCGGCAAGGCCTGGTGTGAGGAGGCAGCCGAGCGGCGAAACCTTTCGCCTCAACCCGGCCATCCGGGCCAGTGCTGCCGTGATGGCCTGCGCTGTCCCAGCCCAGAAGAGGCCGCAACGATCGCCGATCGCATCATGCAGATGCGCTACCACATCTGGATCGAGACGTTTCTGGCCCAGCACGCAGGCCAGGCGAGCTGAGAGCAGGCCCGCCACTCCAAATCGGCTTGGGCCGTTTGCAGCTGCCTGAGCTCCCGCAGGTCGTCATCGCCGTATTGCACCGGCAGCCCCTGGGCCGCAGCCAGCCGCAGGGCCTGGGGGTCGAAGTCGATGCCCAGGATCGCCAGGTTGTGGGGTTGCAGCCTGCGCTGGATGGCACCGCCGAACCGACCCAGCCCCAGCAGGATCACATCCACGCGGGCCGGGCCGCTGGTGCTGCCGCCCAGTTCGCTGAAGGGCGTGGCCCGCTCGAACACCCGCAGCGGCTCCTTCAGCCAGCGATAGAGCCGCTCCGAGCCGAGGATCATGTAGGTGGAGAGGGCGATGGTGATCACCCCCACCAGCGTGATCAGACTCACCTCGCCCTCGCCCAGCTGGCCGAGCTGCAGGCCGAGAGCCGCCAGGATCAGCGAGAACTCCGAGATCTGGGCCACCGTGAGCACCGCCAGCAGACCGGTGCGGCGCCGGTAGCCCATCGCCCCCATGATCGCCACCACGATCAGCGGATTGCCCACCAGCACAAAGGCCGAGAGCACCAGGGCGGGCCCCAGCTGCAGTCCCGCCGCCGAGAGGTTGAGGCCTGAGCCCAGGTCGATGAAGAAGAACAGCAGCAGGAAATCGCGCAGGCCCGTGAGCCGCGAAGCGATCGCTTCGCGGTAGGCGGTGGAGGCGATCGACACACCCCCCAGGAACGCTCCCACCTCCTTGCTGAAGCCCACGACATCGGCCAGGGCCGCCAGGCCCACGGCCCAGGCCACGGCAAACAGCACCAGCAGCTCCCGGTTCTGGGCCAGGCGGCCCAGCAGCGGCGGCATCACCGAGCGCATCGTGGCGGCGGTGCCCAGTACAAAGGCGCTGCCCACCAGCAGCAGCCGGATCGCCTGGGCGGCGATGCCGCCGCCGCCCTTCAGGTTGAAAGAGGTGAGCAGGATCATGGCCAGGATCACGGCGATGTCCTGCACCACCAGGAATCCAACGGCAATCCGGCCGTGCAGGGAATCGATCTCCCGTGTATGGGAGAGCAGCTTCAGCGCTACCACCCCGATCACGCCGGCCAGCATCAAGATGGCGGCCAGCTCGTGAAAAACGCTGCTGAAAGTCATCGTGTTTTGGGGCTGTGGCCATGGTGCGCTGTTTCTCCCCTTCCCCATGGGCTTGCGCAAGGAAGCGATGTCTCCTTGGGCTGCGTGGTCGACCGCGGGGATGCAAGACAGAGCTGGCACCTCGCCTGCACGACCATGTGATCCTCTGCGGTTATGCCGTATCGATCGCGAACTGCGGCAACGGGGAGGTGTTGGCGCCAGAGCCACACGGCGATCAGATCGCTTAGAAGAGAACCCGGTGAGCACAGAGCGGAATGCCATGGCCCCACCTCACCGGCTTCCCCTGCCCCAGCCTCACGCCGAGCCCGTCGCCGTGGTTGTGGAGGCCCTGGGCAGCGATGTCGAGCAGGGCCTGAGCGAGGGGGAGGCTCAGCGTCGGCTGCACAGCCATGGTGCGAACAGCATCAGCAGTCGCGGCGGTAAGCCGGGTTGGCTGAAGTTTCTGCTGCAGTTCGACAACCCGCTGCTGATCACCCTGCTGGTGGTGGGTGGCGTCAAGCTGGCCCTGGGTAAGCCTCGCGATGCTCTGGTGATCTGGAGCGTCACGGTGATCAATGCCGTGATCGGCTTTGTGCAGGAAAGCAAGGCCGAAAGCGCGATCGCCGCGCTGGCGCGCTCGGTGCAGACCGAGGTGGAGGTGGTACGGGAGGGAGTGCGCAGGCGGCTGCCATCCCAGCAGTTGGTGCCTGGCGACCTGGTACGTATGGAGGCCGGTTCCCGGGTGCCCGCTGATCTGCGGGTGGTGCAGAGCCGCAATCTGCACACCGATGAGTCGGCGCTCACGGGGGAGTCGCTGCCGGTGGGCAAAGGCACCACCGCTGTCGAGGTTGAGGCGCCGTTGGCCGAGCGGATCGGCATGGCCTACGCCGGCAGTTTCGTCACGGCCGGGCAGGGACTCGGCCTGGTGGTGGCCACCGGAGACGCCACGGAGGTGGGCTGCATCTCCACGTCTCTGCAGGAGCAGGTGGACCTCACCACGCCGCTGACGCGCAAGTTCGGGCGCTTCAGCCGCACCCTTCTCAAGGCCATCCTGGTGGTGGCCACCCTCACATTTGCGGCGGGAGTGCTGCGGGGTCGCGGTGCCGAGGAGATGTTCGATGGCGCCGTGGCTCTGGCGGTGGGCGCCATCCCCGAGGAGCTGCCGGCGATCGTGACGATCACCCTGGCGATCGGCGTGAATCGCATGGCGCGGCGGCGGGCGATCATCCGCAAGCTGCCGGCGGTGGAGGCACTGGGCAGCACCACGGTGATCTGCTCCGACAAGACCGGCACCCTCACCCAGAACCGGATGACGGTGCAGCATCTTTACGGCGGCGGTGCGCTCGTGGCCATCGAGGATCTGTGGCCCGCCAATGGCGCCTCCGCCAACGTGGCGCTGCAGGAAACGCTGCTGGCTGGATTGCTCTGCAACGACGCCCGCCCCAGCAGCCAGGAGGGCCTCGTGGGCGATCCCACCGAAACCGCGCTGCTGGTGGCGGCCCATTCGGTGGGCATCGATCGCCAGGATGCGCTCGAGCGTCACCCGCGCCGCGATGCGATTCCGTTCGAATCCGAGCAGCAATTCATGGCCACCCTGCATGGCAGCACGCGGATTCTGCTGAAGGGCTCGGTGGAGGCGGTGCTGCAGCGCTGCAGCCGCCAGCTCGACGGCGCCGGCCAGCCCCAGCCCCTCGATCGCGGCGCCATCGAGGCGGCCGTGGCAGCGATGGCGGCCCGGGGGGAGCGGGTGCTGGCCTTCGCCATCGGCCAGGCCGATCCGGCCCTCATCCAGCTGGAACATCACCATGTGGCGGCCGACCTGGATTTCCTCGGCCTGCAGGGGATGCTCGATCCGCCGCGCCCCGAGGCGATCCGGGCCGTGGCCGCCTGCCAGGCCGCCGGCATCCGCGTGAAGATGATCACCGGCGACCATCTGGAGACGGCCCGGGCGATTGCGCGCCAGTTGGGGATCGGCAGGCCCACCCGCGCCGCCGCCGCCTCT
Source organism: Cyanobium sp. FGCU6 (assembly GCA_024958655.1). GTDB lineage: Bacteria > Cyanobacteriota > Cyanobacteriia > PCC-6307 > Cyanobiaceae > Cyanobium. Next base: position 12,662 of record JANWUR010000035.1, read on the forward strand.
TGCTCTGATGCCCCAGGGGCTGAGCTTGCGGCGGTGGATGGCCGCGCGCTGGCCGCATTCGCGCCTGATGCGATCGCTGCGCTGGTGGATAGCGTCGATGTGTTCGCCCGGGTGGCGCCGGCCCAGAAGCTGCAGCTGGTGCAGGCCCTGCAGGCCAACGGCGAGGTGGTGGCGATGACCGGCGACGGCGTCAACGATGCGCCGGCGCTCAAACAGGCCGACATCGGCATCGCCATGGGTGAGGGCGGCACCGAGGTGGCCCGCCAGGCGGCCGACATGCTGCTCACCGACGACAACTTCGCCACGATCGAGGCGGCGGTGGAAGAGGGCCGCACGGTGTACCTCAACCTGCGCAAGACGCTGGCCTTCGTGCTGCCGGTGAATGGCGGCGCTTCGATGACAATCATGCTGTCGGCGGTGCTGGGTGCTCCGCTGCCGATCACAGCCTTACAGGTGTTGTGGCTGAACATGATCTGCTCGCTGACGATGTCGATCGCCCTGGCCTTTGAGCCGATCGCCCCGCAGCTGATGCAGCAGCCCCCTCGGCCGCCAGCGCAGCCCTTGCTCACGGGCTCCTTGGTGCGGAGGGTGCTGGTGGTGTCGCTGTTCAACTGGATTGTGATCTATGGCCTCTTCTTCTGGAGCTCCCATCGCAGCAACGATCTGGCCCTGGCCCGCACGATGGCGATCCAGGGGCTGGTACTTGCTCATCTGGTCTATCTGGCCAGCATCAGCCAGCTCCGCAGCGCTCTGATGGCGATACCACGCAAGGGGTGGCGGACCCTTGGCCATGCGCCCGCTGCGTTGTGGGCCATCGCCGCAACCGTGCTCGTCCAGGCCTTGTTCAGTCAGACGCCGGCGATGAACAACTTTTTCGGTACGGCGCCACTGACCCGCGAGCAGCTGCTGATCTGCGCCTTACCCATGTTGCTCATGTTGCCGGTGGCCTGGCTCGGTGAGCGCCTCGATCCCACCACGGGGGCGACAGCACCGGCCAAGTCGAGTCATTCTCTGTAGCTCATCTGCAGGCGACCTGAGCCTCAGCGCTGCAGCAGCCAGCGCAGCAGCGACAGCCCGATGATCAGACCGATGCCGGTGTTCCAGAGCCACGACGGACGCTCGACCCACCGCTTCAGCCAGGGAGGCAGCTGATCGCGCCACTGCTCCAGGGCCAGCATCGCCAGCAGCAGCAACAGCAGGGGGGATGCCGATCGCCAGCACGAGTTCGCGGAGCATCAGCACCTCACCTCGGCCACAACCGTATCCAGATCAAGGCAGACAGGGCAAGTGTTGTGACGATTGCTCCCGCGCCCGGTGAGCTCTGCTCCGGTTCAGCCGGCACGGAAGGGGAACAGACGTGCATTGCGATTGGCGATCGCCACAAGCGAGAGCATCACCGGCACCTCCACCAGCACACCCACCACGGTGGCGAGCGCAGCGCCGGAGTTGAGGCCGAACAGGCTGATGGCCACCGCCACCGCCAGCTCAAAGAAGTTGGAGGCACCGATCATGGCGCCCGGGGCCGCAATGGCATGGGGCTGGCGCCACAGGCGCATCCACTGGGCACTGATCCAGAAGATCAGATAGGTCTGCAGGATCAGGGGGATCGCGATCAGGGCGATCGCCAGCGGATTGGCCAGGATGGCGCTGGCCTGCACCATGAACAGCAGCAGTACGGTGGCGATCAGACAGACGACCGCCAGGGGCTTGAGCCGCTGCTCCAGGCGTGTGATCCGGGTGACTGAGCGCAATAGCAGTCGTGTGAGCCAACCGGCCGTCAGGGGGATCACGACAAACAGACCCACGGCAGTGATCAGCGTGTCCCAGGGCACCAGCACCTTGCTCACGCCCAGCAGCAGAGCGGCGATCGGAGCGAAGGCGAACACCATGATCAGGTCATTGATGGCGACCTGAGCCAGGGTGTAGTTGGGATCTCCATCGCTCAGGCGACTCCACACAAACACCATGGCCGTGCACGGCGCTACGCCCAGAAGAATCATGCCAGCGATGTACTGATCACCGATCTCAGCTGGTATCCAGGCACCAAACAAGCCCCGGATGAACAGCCAGGCAAGGGCCGTCATCGTGAGTGGCTTGATCAGCCAGTTCACCACTACGGTGACGATCAATCCCCTCGGTTGACGCCGCAATCCGCCCAGGGAACTGAAATCCACCGCCAGCATCATCGGGTAGATCATGCCCCAGATCAGCAGGCCGATCGTCAGATTGATGCGAGCCACCTCCAGTGCTGCGATCGCCTGAGCGGCCCCGGGGACAAGGGCGCCCAGAGCCACGCCGCCCACGATGGCCAGTGCAACCCAGAGGCTGAGAAAGCGCTCAACGATGCCCATGGTTTTCAGCAGCAGGGTTCAGCCGGAGTGGTGCAGTGGGCTGCCAGGCCGGCGAGCCAGCCCCGGAGCTGCTCGATCGCTTCCGGCCGCAAGCGGTAGTACACCCAGCGGCCGCTCTGACGATCCGCCAGCAGCCCCGCCTCCTTGAGCACCCTGAGGTGAAAGGAGAGCTTCGACTGGGCCAGGCCCAGCTGCTCTGTGAGCTCGCAGACGCAGCGCTCCCCGTCGCCGAGGGCCTCGATCACCTGCAAACGGATCGGCTCGGCCAGGGCCTTGAGCAGTGCTCGGGCCTGGTGTGGATCCAGCGCTTGAGGCGCCAGCGAAGGAGCAACGGGCACTGATGCACGGAGGCACAACCAATCAAATCTAGTTGGTGGAAGTGGGGTGCCCGGCAGGCACCAGGTCTATTCCGCACCGTCGCCCTAACTGGATTGAAAATCCGCTGCTGCCGGGGAGATGACCATCGCCCCTTTCGCCGCCCAAAACCAGGCCGCCGGCGCGACGCACGTTGGCCCGCCTGCTCTGCTGCTTCCTCCAGATCTCCGGCTGTCGCCGGAGCAGTTCGCCCTGGTGTGCGAGGCCAACCCGGAAGCAGTGCTTGAACTGGCGGCCGATGGCCAGCTGATCTCCATGACTCCCAATGGCGCCCAGCTGGGCTGGCTGCTGTTCCCCGAGCAGCGGGCCGTGGAGATCTGGCGATCGGGTGCGGAACCCGAGCGCCTGGAGGAGGCTGAGGCGCTGGAGGGCGGCGACGTGCTGCCGGGGCTGCAGCTGGAGCTGGATGAGATCTGGACGGGTTGATTGGGGGAGGAGAACTATGCATTTTCTGCATCGGATTCCGACTTCACAAGGGACCGGCACTTCGTTGGGATAGAAATGCGCCTGCATCCAGCCCAGCCTTGAGGCATCCTTAGGCCAGAGCGACACCCCATGGCATCAACGGTCTGACATGGAACAGGGCCAGCTCAACTGGATCGCCAACTTCATCTGGGGCATCGCCGACGACGTGCTCCGGGATCTGTACGTGCGCGGCAAGTACCGCGACGTGATCCTGCCGATGACGGTGCTGCGCCGGCTGGATGCGGTGCTCGAGCCCACCAAGCAGGCGGTGCTCGACCTGAAGGCATCCCTGGATGCGGCCCAGATCGTCCATCAGGACCCGGCCCTCAGGCAAGCGGCAGGCCAGGCCTTCTACAACACGTCCAAATTCACCCTGCGCGATCTCACGTCCCGCGCCAGCCAGCAGAAGCTCAAGGCCGACTTCGAGGCCTATCTCGATGGCTTCTCGCCGAATGTGCAGGACATCCTGGAGAATTTCGAGTTCCGCAACCAGATACCACGTCTGTCGAAGGCTGATGCCCTCGGCACCCTGATCGGCAAGTTCCTCTCACCGGATATCAACCTCAGCCCCATTCCCGTGCCGGATGGGAACGGTGGTGAGAAGCACCCCGGCCTCGACAACCATGGCATGGGCACGGTGTTCGAGGAACTGGTACGCCGCTTCAACGAGGAGAACAACGAGGAGGCCGGCGAGCACTGGACGCCGCGCGATGCCGTGAAGCTGATGGCGAAGCTGATCTTCGTGCCAATTGCTTCCGAAATCGAATCCGGCACCTACCTGCTCTACGACGGCGCCTGCGGCACCGGCGGCATGCTCACCGTGGCGGAAGAGGAGCTCAAGGAGCTGGCCGCCGCCCAGGGGAAGCAGGTGGCCACGCATCTGTATGGGCAGGAGATCAACGCCGAAACCTACGCGATCTGCAAGGCCGATCTGCTCCTCAAGGGCGAGGGCGATGGGGCCGACAACATCGTAGGCGGGCCGGAGCACTCCACCCTCGCCAATGATGCCTTCCCGGCGCGGGAATTCGACTTCATGCTCTCCAACCCGCCCTACGGCAAGAGCTGGAAAGGGGATCTGGAGCGGATGGGGGGCAAGGGCGGCATAAAGGATTCCCGCTTTCTGATCGAGCACGCGGGTGATGGGGAGTATTCGCTGATCACCCGCTCCAGCGATGGGCAGATGTTGTTCCTCGCCAACATGATCAGCAAGATGAAGAGCGGCACTGCTCTGGGCAGCCGCATCGCCGAAGTTCACAACGGCAGCTCGCTGTTCACCGGCGATGCGGGCCAGGGCGAGAGCAACATCCGCCGTTGGATCATTGAGAACGACTGGCTGGAGGCGATTGTGGCCCTGCCGCTCAACATGTTCTACAACACCGGCATCGCCACCTACATCTGGGTGCTGAGCAACCGCAAGCCCGCCCATCGCCAGGGTCTCGTGCAGTTGATTGATGCCTCGGCCTGGTTCAAGCCCCTGCGCAAGAACCTGGGCAAAAAGAACTGCGAGCTCTCCGAAGACGACATCCAGCGCATCGTCGACACCTTCCAGACGTTTGAGGAAACGGAACAGAGCAAGATCTTTCCGAACCAGGCCTTCGGCTACTGGAAGGTGACGGTGGAGCGGCCGTTGAAGCTGGCGATCCATAGCGATGCCGAGCACCTGGCGACGCTGAGCGAGGAAGCCGTAAAGGTTGGTGAGGGTGGTCTGGAGAGCGTGGTGGAGGCCGTGGATGAGGTGATGGGGGAAGGCCCCCACCGGGATGCCAACCAGTGGCTGGAGCTGGCCGAAAGGGTGGCCAAGGATCAGGGCCTGCGCTGGACGGCCAAGAAAGCCAAGCTGCTGCTCAGCCACCTGGGCGAACGGGATGAGCAGGCCGCCCCGCTGATCGCCAAGGTGTTCAGGCCCGGCAAGCAGGCGGCTGATCCCTTGCGTGGCTTCTTCGCCGTCGAGCTGGAGGAGGGCGAGCGAGTGGTGCAGGTCGAGCCCGATCCTGAACTGCGCGACAGTGAACAGGTGCCCCTGCTGGAGGAGGGCGGCATCGAAGCCTTCCTGCAGCGGGAGGTGCTGCCCTATGCCCCGGACGCCTGGTACGAGCCCGGTAGCGTCAAGATCGGCTATGAGGTGAGTTTTACGCGGTATTTCTACAAGCCCAAGCCACTGCGGTCGCTGGAGGAGATCCGGGCGGACATCCTGGCGTTGGAGAAGGAGACGGAGGGGCTTTTAGGTGAAATTGTTGGAGGGGCTGCATGAACACTGAGATCCTGCTCGAACCTCGCTTCACAGGGGAGCGTTTCCGTGCGAACACGCTGCCGCTCTCGCTGTTGCGAGACCTGGAAGCGCTTCAGGGAATCATCTTGGAGATTGCCAAGGATGAGTTTCGACAGGCCAATCCGAATCGTAGGCGCACACCACGCGGGTTCAGCGAAGGCTTGACACTGCATCTTGTCGGTTCGCGCGAGGGCAGTTATGTAGCCCAGATCGGTATGGTCATCGACTCAGATGTTCTCCCTGGATTCGATCCACGTACGCAAGCAGCTCGCTCAGCACGCGATCGATTCGTCGATGCAATCGCCCATGCACAGGATTCCTCTCCAGGTTCACCGCCACCCTTACCGGCCGGAGTCTGGCCATACGTTGAGAAATTCGGCCGTGGTCTGCACGATGGGGAAGCCATTGATCTCGTTCGTCGCGAAGGCAGCACCGTCCAATTCACAAAAGAGCTGCGGCGGCGTCTGTTGCTCACTCGGCCGGGCGATCAGATGCTCACCGATGAAGTAGAGCTTGTTGTGAAGCTCGGGGATGTACGCCCCAAGGAGCGCAGCATCACGATTGAGCTCGTGGATGGCCGATCGGTGGCCGCAACAGTAACGGATCAACAGCTTGAGGAGTTGAGCGATGTGCGCGTTGGTGAATTTGGCTTGAGCTGGCTCCGTGCACGCGGCATTGGCAGCTTCGACCGTACCCAGCAACTGCAGCGCGTCGATGAAGTCACAGCGATCGAACTTCTCGACCCCTTGGATCCAAGAGTTCAGCTCGAGAAGCTCAAGGTTCTTCGGGATGGCTGGCTCGACGGTAATGGGTTTTCGTTGAGACTGGATCTACTCGCGCGGATCGGCGCGTGGTTGGATGACCATCTGAGCGAGGACTCTCCCCTTCCCCGTCTGTATCCAACTCCAGAAGGTGGTGTGGAAGCGGAGTGGCTGATTGGCCGGCTTGATCTGTCAATTGAGTTCAACAAAGCCGCCGGGATCGTCGAGTGGCATGCCATGGATCTGGATAGCGGGGATGTCGACGAGAAGACCGTCCAGTTCGACGACACGGAGGCCCTCGATGAGCTCGGGCGGCTGATGGTGCGCGTCACTTCTCAGCAAGGTAAGCGCCCTGAAGATGGAAGTGGAGGGCCGACTCCATGAATCCTGATACACCATTGTGGCGTCAGATCCACCCCTCGTTTGTTGAAGCAGGCCATCCAGGCAGCCAGGCGTTCCGTCCCACGCCGAAGGATCAGGGCCACCTTTCCTTTGATGATGGCCACCAGATTGCTGCAGAGCAGGCCTGGCGTCGGTACACCGAGGAACGCGGCCTTCAGTCTGTGGGTGTCCTTGGGGTTCTGGTGGGAGAGTGTGCCAGCGAGGGGCTCAGGGTCATCCCTGATGGGGTGCCAGACCCAGAGCATGTGGCGGTCGATTTCACGGGCAAAAGCAACGGGCAGCGCAAGGCCATCTCCAAGCGCCTGCGTGACCATGCCCTGGGCCGTGGCTGGCAGTTCGGACCTGTTGGGTTAAGCGCATGATCGACGATCTCAAGCCCTATCCCAAGATGAAGAGATCCGGCGTGCCGTGGCTGGGGGTGGTGCCGGAGCATTGGGAGGTGCTTCCCGCGCTGGCAGTGTTTAGGCCGCGGCAAGTGAGGAACATCGGCATGATCGAGTCAACTGTGCTCTCATTGAGTTACGGAAGGATCATCGTAAAGCCTCCCGAGAAGCTCCGTGGGCTCGTCCCTGAATCGTTCGAGACCTATCAGGTTGTCGATCCTGGCAACATCATCGTCCGCACCACTGATCTACAGAACGACCAGACCAGCCTACGGATTGGTCACTCAAAGCATCGCGGAGTCATCACCTCAGCTTACATGTGTTTGGAGACCATGCCGCAGGTGTCGAATAAGTTTGGCTACCAGTACCTGAATGCGTACGACCTGCTCAAGATCATCTACGGCTTCGGCTCGGGGCTCCGACAGAACCTGGATTTTTGCGACATCAAGCGGATGCCGGTCTTGGTCCCACCCCTCCCAGAACAAGCCGCCATCGTCCGCTACCTCGACCACGCCGACCGCAAGATCCGCCGCTACATCCGCGCCAAGCAGAAGCTGATCAAGCTGTTGGAGGAGCAAAAGCAGACCATCATCCACCGCGCCGTCGCCCGTGGGCTGGATCCTGATGTGCGGCTCAAGCCGTCTGGGGTGGAGTGGCTGGGGGATGTGCCGGAGCATTGGGAGGTATCGCGGGTCAAGAATGAGTTCTTCTGCCTGAACCGTCGGCGCATACCTTTGAGCGCAACGGAGCGCGGTGCGATGACACTGCGGACGTACGACTACTACGGGGCGTCAGGCGTCATCGACAAGGTGGACGAGTACTTGTTCGACGACGATCTCCTTCTCATTGCCGAGGATGGCGCTAATCTGGTGCTTCGCAATCTCCCCCTAGCCATCATTGCGCGCGGCAAGTTCTGGGTGAATAACCATGCACACATACTCAAGCCCAAGCGTGGGAGCCTGGAGTACCTGGCTGCAGTGATGGAGTGCATCAACTACCAGCCATGGATTTCCGGAGCTGCACAGCCGAAGCTCACACTGGACCGTCTCATGAGTATCACCATCGCAGTGCCTCCCGCTGAAGAGCAGGAAGAGATCGTAAAGGTCCAGACCGAGGAGACCGGCCCCTTGCGAGCCGCGATAAATCAGGCCAATCGCGAAATAACCCTGCTCCGCGAATACCGCACCCGCCTGATCGCCGATGTGGTCACCGGAAAGCTGGATGTGCGGGAGGCGGCGAGTTTGTCAGGAGAAGCGATGAATTACTTCAGCGAGTATCCAGAAGCTGAGGAAGATCCAATGGAATCGAGCCTTGAGGACGAGGAACTGCTCGAAGACGCGTAAGGGCGACAACCATGCAACCACCAGCCCATCCAAAGATCTATCACATCCTGCATATTGATCGGTTGCCATCAGTGATCAGCGATGGTCACCTCTTCTCCGATGCCATCATCAACCAGAGGCCAGCTACCGGCACAGTCATCGGCATGAGCCGGATTAAAGAGCGAAGACTGAAGGAATGCACCCTTAACAGCTATCCAGATCTGCACGTGGGTGACTGCGTTCCATTCTATTTTTGCCCGCGGTCAATCATGTTGTACAAGATCTTTCGCGGTAATGATCCTGAGCTGAGCTACAAAGACGGCCAGAGAGCCATTGTTCACCTGGAACTGGATTTGAAATCTGCTACGGGATGGGGAGACAGAGTAAAAAGCGATGGGCAATTACAAAGAGTAACGCCAGCTCGGCCTACTTTGAAGACTTCAACTCTCTTGCGAGGCTTGATGACCTAAATTGGCAGGCTATCCATGCCCGCTACTGGCAGCCCAGCGAAATCAGAGAGCCCAAACAGGCTGAGTTTCTGATGGAAGAGAAGCTCCCTTGGGAGCTGGTTGACCGCATAGGCGTTCATAACGCCGACACTCAAGCAAGAGTTAAGGACTGCCTCACAAAGACTGGACATCGCCCACCCATTGAAGTTAAACTGGACTGGTATTACTGAGTGGGAGGGCGCCAGCGATGATCCAGCCCGCCAGTGGCGACATCCTTGAAGCTCCAGCCGAGGCGCTGGTCAACACCGTCAACTGTGTCGGCGTGATGGGTCGTGGCATCGCGCTGCAGTTCAAAACCGCCTTCCCAGACAACTTCAAGCAATACGCTAAAGCCTGCAAGCGGCAGGAAGTGCAGCCTGGTCGCATGTTTGTTACAACCACCAATCTGCTACAAGGCCCCCGCTTCATTATCAACTTCCCCACAAAGCGTCACTGGCGCGGTAAAAGTCGCATCGAGGATATTGATTCCGGACTTCATGATCTCGCTCGTGTCATCCAAGAACTTCAGATCAGCAGCATTGCCATCCCCCCACTGGGATGCGGCCTCGGTGGTCTTGCCTGGCCGTTGGTCAAGGCTCGCATCCTGAAGGCCTTCGAGGGCTTAGGGCATGTGGAAGTTTATCTTTTTGAGCCGCTTCCAGAAGCAAGCAGCAAGCCAAGCCTTAAGGTCAATAAGGCTCCTCAGATGACGCCAGGACGTGCAGCCTTGGTCGGTCTGATGCACCGTTATCTCTGCGGTCTTCTGGATCCTTTTGTGACCTTGCTGGAAGTCCATAAGCTCATGTACTTTTTGCAGGTAGCTGAAGAGCCACTCAGGCTCTGCTACAAGCCTGCGCCTTATGGCCCCTACGCTGAGAATCTCAGGCATGTGTTGATTGCTATCGAGGGCCATTTCATCAAGGGCTATGGCGATGGAGGGGATACTCCTGAGAAGCCTCTTACCATCCTTGACGATGCTGGTGGGAAGGCGCTGCACTACCTCTCAGATCATCCCATTACTCAGGCTCGCTTCCAGCGCGTCGCCGATCTCGTTGAGGGTTTTGAGAGTCCCTTTGGCCTTGAACTTCTCGCCACAGTGCACTGGTTGCAGGCTCGCGAGAATCCACAAACCATCATGGATCTCGTGCGTCTGACCCATGCGTGGAGCGCACGCAAACGTCAGTTTTCTCAGCGCCAGATTCAGCTAGCCAATACTGTATTGGCGAAAGGTGGGTGGGTGCAAGCACTGGAGGAGGCACCCTCCCACGGTGGACAATCAAACCTGATGGTGGCCCCAGGAAGCAGCAATGACCCTGCCACTTGACGGGTACTTGATCAGGAGAGGTGCCCTGGTTCCCTCCGCACCCCGCAATCCCAGGCGCTGCAAGCCTTTTGCCTCATCATCCCCACGTGACGGGTACGTGATCGAGGCGCCCCCATGAGCACAGACACAAGCGAAAAGGGCCTGGAGGCCCTGATTCTGCGGGCGATGACCGGACGCACCGATGTGCTGGTGCCCGCCCACGTGGCCACCGAAACCAGCGTTCCGGTGGCTGGTGGCACCGGCTGGCTTCTTGGTGATGCCAACCATTTCGACCGCGACTTCTGCCTCGATCTGGTGCAGTTGCGCGGTTTTCTGATGGCCACCCAGCCCGATGTGCTCGAATCTCTGGCGCTCGGCAGCGATGGGCCCACCCGGCGCAAGTTCCTGGCGCGTCTGCAGGGGGAGACCAGCCGCCGCGGCACCATCGATGTGCTGCGCCATGGCCTCAAGCACGGGCCTCATCACCTCGATCTCTTCTACGGCACGCCTTCCCCAGGCAATTCCGCAGCCGTCGAGCGCTTCGCCTCCAACCGCTTCAGCGTGACCCGCCAACTCCGCTACAGCCGCGACGAGACCCGCCTTGCCCTCGATCTGGCTCTGTTCATCAACGGCCTGCCAGTTGCCACCTTTGAGCTCAAGAACAGCCTCACCAAGCAGACGGTTGCCGACGCCGTGAAGCAGTACCAGCTCGACCGTGACCCGCGCGAGAAGCTGTTCGAATTCGGCCGCTGTGTAGCCCATTTCGCGATGGACGACCACGAAGTGCGGTTCTGCACACAGCTCAGAGGCAAGGCCTCCTGGTTTCTGCCCTTCAACCAGGGTTGGAACGACGGCGCCGGCAATCCCCCGAACCCGGAGGGCCTCAAGACGGCGTACCTCTGGAAGCAGATCCTCACCCGCGAGGGGCTCACCGACATCCTTGAGAACTACGCCCAGGTGGTGGAAACCAAGGACGAGAAGACTGGCAGGAAGAAGGCGCTGCAGATCTGGCCACGCTTTCACCAGCTGGATGTGGTGCGTCGCCTCCTGGCCGATGCTGCTGAGCACGGCGCCGGCCGCCGTTATCTGATCCAGCACTCCGCTGGCAGCGGCAAGAGCAACTCGATCGCCTGGCTGGCCCACCAGCTCATCGGCCTGGAGCGGAACAACGCTCCGGTGTTCGATTCGATCCTGGTGGTCACCGACCGCCGCATCCTCGATCAGCAGATCCGGGACACCATCAGGCAGTTTGCCCAGGTGGGCGCCACGGTGGGGCATGCCGAGCGCTCGGGAGATCTGCGCACGTTCATCGCCGAGGGGAAGAAGATCATCATCACCACGGTGCAGAAGTTCCCCTTCATTCTCGATGAGATCGGCAATGAGCAGAGAGGCCGCAGCTTTGCCATCGTGATCGACGAAGCTCACTCCAGCCAAGGTGGCCGCACGTCGGCGGCCCTCTCCCTGGCCCTCTCCAGCACCGGAGAAGAAGAAGCCGAGGAATCCACGGAAGACAAGATCAACCGGCTGATGGAGGCCAAGAAGCTGCTGCCCAATGCCAGCTACTTCGCATTCACCGCCACACCCAAGAACAAGACCCTGGAGATCTTTGGGATTCCAGATCCACAGGCCGATGGAAGCGTGCGGCATCTGCCCTTCCACAGCTACACGATGAAGCAGGCGATCCAGGAGGGCTTCATCCTCGATGTGCTGCGGCATTACACACCGGTGGAGAGTTACTACAAGCTCATCAAAAAGGTGGAGAGCGATCCAGAGTTCGACAGCAAGCGCGCCAAGAAGAAACTCCGCCGCTACGTAGAGAGCCATGAGCATGCGATCCAGCTCAAAGCGGAGATCATGGTGGATCACTTCCACGAGCAGGTGCTGGCCCTGAACAAGATTGGCGGCGAAGCCCGATCCATGGTGGTGACCAGCGGCATCGAACGCGCCATCCAGTATTTCCATGCCTTCCGTGCCTATCTGGTCGAACGCAAGAGTCGCTACCTGCCCATTGTCGCCTTCTCCGGTGAGCACGAGTATGGCGGCACCAAGGTGACCGAAGCCTCCCTCAACGGGTTTCCATCGAGCCAGATCGCCGACAAGATCCAGGAAGATCCCTATCGCTTTCTGATCTGCGCCGACAAGTTCCAGACCGGCTACGACGAGCCACTCCTGCACACGATGTATGTGGACAAGGTGCTCTCCGGCATCAAAGCAGTGCAAACGCTGTCACGGCTCAACCGCGCTCACCCCAAGAAGCATGACGCCTTCGTGCTCGACTTCATGAACGACGTCGACACCATCCAGCAGGCTTTCGCGGATTACTACCGCACCACCATCCTCGCCGAGGAAACCGATCCCAACAAGCTCCATGATCTGAAGGCCACCCTTGATAGCTATCAGGTCTACGACCAGCAGCAGGTTGACGAACTGGTGGAGCTGTATCTGAGCGGCGCCGATCGCGATCAACTCGACCCCATCCTTGACGCCTGCGTGGCGGTGTACAGGGATCAGCTCGATGAAGACGGCCAGGTGGGCTTCAAGAGCAAGGCGAAGGCCTTCACCCGCACCTATGGATTTCTCTCCTCAATTCTTCCCTACACCAACGCCGATTGGGAAAAGCTATCGATCCTGCTCAACTTCCTGATCTCCAAGCTGCCAGCACCCATCGAAGAAGATCTCTCTGCCGGCATCCTGGAATCGATCGATATGGACAGCTATCGCGTGGAGAAGCAGGTAGCCGTCAGGATTCAACTCCCCGACGAGGATGGCGAAATCCAGCCGGTTCCAACCGCCGGTGGTGGGCGAAAACCTGAACCCGAGCTGGATCGGCTATCGAACATCCTCAAGGTGTTCAATGACCAGTTCGGCAACATCGAGTGGTCCGATGAGGATCGCGTCAATCGATTGATCACCGAAGACATTCCAAGGCGCGTGTCGGCCGATCCCGCCTACCAGAATGCCCGCCAGAATTCCGACAAGCAGAATGCTCGTATTGAGCACGACAAGGCTTTGACCCGCGTCATGACGGATGTGCTCAAGGACGACATGGAACTCTTCAAGCAATTCATGGACAACGAGTCGTTCCGCCACTGGATGGCTGAGACGGTGTTTGGGCTGACCTATGAATAGGCTCTTCCATCCTTTCTGGAGTGCTGGCTACCCACGCTCGTGGGTCTCCACCTCTCCGTGCCCAACCACGGCCGCCTCTGGAAAGCCCTGATGCGCGCCCACCTCGGCGACTGGGAAGCCGCTGAACAACGGTTGCAGCAGGTGGCAGCGCTGCAGCGCGGGTGAGTTCGGTGATGCGCCATGCAACACCAAAGCCTTCAAGGCCCACAAGACAGACCTGATGCAGCAGTTGTTTCCCTCCCCGCAGGAACCCTGGCCGTGAACGACCTGATCCTCTACACCACAGACGACGGTCACATCCAGATCAAGCTGCGCGCCAAGGATCAGACCGTCTGGCTGTCGCAGCTGGAGATGCCGCAGCTGTTTGACGTGAGCACGAACAGCGGACTGCATCTCAAGACTATCTTTGCGGATGGGGAACTGGAGCCCATGGCAGTTACCGAGGAATCCTCGGTAACTGCCGCTGACGGAAACAACTACCTCACCAAGCTCTACAACCTCGACGCCATCCTGGCTGTGGGCTATTGGGTGCGGTCACCGCTCGGTGTGCAGTTCCGTCGTGGGTTCCTGTGCCATGAACCGTTGGTGAGATGAGCTCACCTGAAGAAGTAACCCGAGGCATGCAAACGATCGAAGATTGCTTTGGCGTTGCGGTGAGGCTGACGGCTGAGCGCGTGGCGCACATTCTGGAGCATCCGGAAATGAAGGAGATGGGCGCGGAGATCGAGCGGGTTCTGGCTGCGCCGCAGATCGTTCGCCGTTCCCGTTCTGATGATGCCGTGCGTTTGTTTTATGCGTTCTACCCCGAGACGATCGTCGCTGCCAAATGGCTGTGTGTGGTTGTAAAATACGCAAGCAGCGATGCCTTCGTCATCACCGCCTACCTGACCGACAAACCCAAGCTTGGAGCACCGTTATGGCCAATAAGCTGAAAGTCTGGTTTGATCCTGAGGCGGATTTCCTGGAAGTTCGCTTTTCGGATGCGCCTGGCTACGCCAAGGAAACCAATCATGATGCTGTCATGGAGCGGGTGGACGCTGAGGGCCAGGTGATCGGATTCAGCATCCTGGGCGTCAGCCAGTTCAGTAAGGACAAGCCCCTGGAGGCCGACCTGGTTTCGGCCTGAGGCACGAGCTTCGGCCCAACTCTCCACTTGATTACGCATAAAGCTCCGCAACCCTTAAGGCCAGCTCCGGACAAGGCTTGCACACGCAGACGGCATTGGCAATCCGCTCCGTCATTGC
>JANWUR010000053.1 GCA_024958655.1 Cyanobium sp. FGCU6
GAAGGTGCTGAAGATGCGGTACGGGATGGAGGGTGAGGAGCCGATGAGCCTCACCTCGATCGCCCGCACCCTCGGCATGAGCCGCGACAAGACGCGCAACCTCGAGCGCCGTGCCCTGGAGGGCATTCGCAGCCACTCGCGCCGTCTGCAGGGTTATCTGGTGGCCTGAAGCCCGGCCAGGACCGGTCTTCCGCCCTGGCCGGCGCGAAGTCCGTACCGGGATCCTGGCGCAGTGGCCATAGGGTTTCTCGCAATCGCCCTTCCGTCCGTGTCCTCCCCCGCTGAAGCCTCCGTCCGCCCGGTGCTCCGGTCGCTGGGGGTGCTGGCCGCGGCGGCCGGGGACCGGCTCACCGCCGGCCTGGCTCAGGGCTCATCTTTGCAGCGGGAACGGGAGCTGGCGGAGGCCCGCCGCCTGGGCCGCTGGGAGACGGAGGAGGATCGCCGGCTGGTGCGGGAGCAGGAAGCGCGTGTGGTGCTGAACAAGGCCGGCCGTGCCGGTTCCGTCGGCCTGGTGGTGGTGGCCTGGTGCGTGCCGCCGCTGTGGCCCGTGGCCCTGGTGGGCAGCCTGCGGCTGTTCCCGCGCACCACCCGCCGGGTGCTGCTCTCGTTGGTGGCCACCGGCGCCCTGGGGGTGGTGGGTCTGGTGCTGCTGGTGGGCGTGGTGTCGCGCCCCACCCTGCCGCCGGCGGCACCCGAGGCGCTGCCCTCGCTGGATGCGGGCCGTCCGGCCCTGCCTTCGGCCGCCATCGAAGGGTTGCGCCCCTGAGCGTCGGGTCGGGGGGCGTTCAGGCCCCCAGGGTCACCGCCAGCTCCAGCTGCTCCAGCGGGGCCCTGGGGTCGGGTGGGACCAGCAGGAGCACCGTGCCACCGGTGGGGGTGCTCTCCGGACGCTGCTGCAGCACCTCCAGCGCCACCACCGTGCGGCGCCAGTTCTGACGCCGCGCCTCGAGCAGCACCACGAAGTCCTCGCAGGTCCAGCGTGCCGCATCCCCGCGGCAGGGGTAGCGCTCCACGAGCTCGAGGATCTCCAGCTCCTGAAGGGGAGGGCGCTGGCCCGGATCCCACACCAGCACCAGCTGGCCCCCTTCGAGGGCATTGGCTTCGATCAGGGGCGCCTGGCGGGTGAGCAGGTCTTCGAGAGCCACCTCGCCGTCATCCCGCTCGATCGCCCCCAGCAGCGCCTCCAGCACCAACTGGGTATCGTCGTCGAGGCCGGTGTCGTCATCGGCCAGCAATCCGGTCACCGCCTGTTCGATGTGTTCCGCCGGCAGCACGGTGGTGAGAGCCTGCACGATCGCATCGAGCACATCACCACCACCGTCCGGGTCGTCACCGGCGAACAGCTCGGGATCGTCGAGGAAGCGCTCGATCGCGGCCAGCACGAGCATCTGTTCAGGGGAGAGGGCCGCCATGGCCACGGTGCCGGAGATGGCACCACCATGGCGCCGTTCGGGCCCGGGCGGGCACTCAGGAGCCGGAAGCGGGGGGCCGGGAGATGCCGAGAAGCTCACCGGCGAACTGCTCACTGAAGCCGGCCTGGATCTGCCAGGCGGTCAGGAGGGTCTTGGCGACGCGGCGGAGCTCCTCGATGTCCTGGCAGGTGTCGATGGCGCGGGAGTGGACTTCCAGGGAGAAGCGGCGGTTGAGGGAGAGGACGTCGGACACGCGGTGGTGGTCAAGTAACGAAACGTTACAGCGATCGACGTATCGGCGTGGGCGCGCGGTGGGCGGTTGCCCGAACCGTTCTCGCCGCCCTGGCTCAGAAGAAGCGGTTCAGAAGGAGTGGCTCAGAAGAACTGGTCGAAGTTGTCGAAGTCGACCGCCTGGAAATTGCCCGACTGCACCTGCTCCATCAGTCGCGCCAGCTGCACCCACAGCGCCCCGGCCGTGGCGATCGACAGCACAAAGGCCACCAGCAGCGCCGTGCCGCCGCCGAAACCGAACACCTGCAGGCTGCCGCCGATGAACAGGGTCACCCCCAGGATCAGGCCGATCCAGGGCAGCACCGTCTCGCGGTTGCCCAGCGGCAGCAGGGAGAGCCGATCCTGTTTCCAGGCCTCCAGACGGTTCTGCACCAGCTTGGCGAAGGTGAGCCCGCACACCACCCCCATCGCCAGGCCCACGCCGGCCACCAGGTAGGGCGGCTGGGGCAGCGACGGGGCGTACTCCAGCAGGATCTCGGCGGCGTCGAGGTCGCCGAACAGGCCGCTGGCCTGATCCGCCATCGCCTCCGCCAGGTCGGTCGGAGCGGGCATGGTCGTCGGCAGGCTCACGGCGTCGGGGGGGGCGGCAAGGCCGACCCTAGGCGGCAAGCGGGTTGATGCGGCTCAGCATGTCCTGCGCCATCCGCCGTGGTGAGAAGCGATCGCGCAGCAGCCGCCCCAGGGCCCGCAGGTCGTCGGTGTGCAGACGGTCGTCGGCCACCAGGCTGAGCAGCAGGCGCCGGCGCAGGCTGCCGCCGTCGCGGCCCAGCAGCAGCTTCAGACCGTCGCGGGCCACCGGCAGCAGATCGGCGCTCGGCCCCTCGCTCTCCACCACCGCCAGCAGGTTCTCCAGCCGCTCCACCCGCAGGCGGCCGTTGCCATCGAAGATCACCTCCAGCAGCTTCTCGCGCATCTCGGCGGTGTCGCCGGCCAGCAGCCGGCGGGCCACATAGGGGTAGGCCACCTGCAGGATCCGGAAGCCCGGATCCAGCCGGATCGCCAGTCCCTCCTGGCTCACCACGGCGCGGATGATCAGGGCGAAGCGGGCCGGAACGCGGAAGGGATAGTCGTACATCAGCTCCGAGAAGCGATCGGTGATCGCCTTGAAGTTGAAGTCGCCCACGTTTTCGCCCAGGGCTCCACCGAGCACCTCCTCCAGGGCCGGCACGATCAGCGTGCGGTCGGTGCGGGGATTGAGGAAGCCGAGGGCGACGAAATCGAGCGCCAGGGCATCGAAGTCGCGGTTGATCAGATGCACCACCGCCCCGGTGAGGGTGAGGCGGTCGGCGTCGCTGAGGGAATCCATCATCCCGAAATCCACGTAGGCCATGTGGCCCAGGTTTCCGGTACGGCCCGGCAGGGCGAAGAGGTTGCCGGGATGGGGATCGGCGTGGAAGTAGCCGAACTCCAGCAGCTGGCGCAGGCCGGCGATCACGCCGGTGCGGATCAGTGCCGCCGGATCGAGATGGGCGGCCTCGAGATCGCGGCGGCTCTGCATCTTCGTGCCCTGGATCCAGCTGGTGGTGAGCACCCGGCGGCTGGTGTAGGCGGCCTCCACCGTGGGCACCGTCACCTCAGGGCTATCGGCGAACAGCCGGGCGAACTGGCGGGCGTTGTCGGCCTCCTTGCGGTAATCGATCTCCTCGAACAGGCTGCGGCCGAACTCGTCGATGATGTCGCCGAGGCCGAAGCCCAGATTCAGGGGCAGATACGGGGCGCTCAGCACCCCCAGCACCCGCAGGATCGCCAGATCGCGCCGCAGGATGAAGGGCAGCTCCGGGCGCTGCACCTTCACCGCCACCCAGCGTCCGTCGGCCATGCGGGCCCGGTACACCTGGCCCAGGCTGGCTGCCGCCACCGGATAGTCGGGGAACAGGGCGAACAGGCGCTCCGCCGGGGCCCCCAGCTCCTCCACGATCACCTGCTCGGCGATGGCGTGGGAGAAGGGGGGCAGGTCGTCCTGCAGCCGGGTGAGCTCCTCCAGCCAGTCGCGCCGCACCAGGTCGGGGCGGGTGGAGAGGGCCTGGCCCACCTTGATGAAGCAGGGGCCCAGGCCGGTGAGCGTGGCGAGGATGCGGCGGGCCAGGCGTTGCTGAATCCTGGGGTCGCGGCTGTTGCCCTGCACCGCCAGGCCCAGGCCCAGCCAGCCCAGCCGCAGGAGGATCTCCACCAGGCGGGGGATCCAGATCCACGGACGGGGAAGCAGCCAGCGCAGATCAGCGGCGGGGTCGTAGCGGGGCCCGGGGTCGGCGGCGGCCGGCCGCGGCGAGGGGGCCTGGAGGCCGGCGGCGGCGAGGGTGGGGGCTGCGACGGTCAGGGGAGAGCCCTTCAGGTGAGGAGACTTTAGAAAGTTCGACCCGGGCCCCATGAGTCCCGCCGCCTGGCGGTCGCTGCTGGCGGCGCTGGCCGCGCCGCCGCCGCCGCTGCCGCTGCACCTGCCGGCCCACGGCCGCGGCCGCGGCCTGGCC
>JANWUR010000010.1 GCA_024958655.1 Cyanobium sp. FGCU6
CGTCGATCCTTCAGGGCCCCTCACTGGGGCCCTTTTTTTTCGTGTCGCTCCTTCCGCTCAGCTTCCGGAATGCAGGGGGCGTGGTGGCACGATCGATGGCCACGCTGTCGAACGGGCCATGGCCCCCTCCGATCACGATGCCTCGATCCCGCTGACCGACGCCGGTGAGCCGATCAGCGAGGCAGAGGCCCTGCGCCGTCTGCGCCAGAGCGAAGACCTGTCGCTGCAGTACTACGCCGCCTGGTGGCTGGGTCGGATGCGCAGCACCCATCCCGAGGCGGTGCCGCTGCTGCGCACAGCCCTGGGCCAGCGGCAGAGCGAGGATCCCAGCATCGGCGTGGGCACCAACGCCGTGGCACGTAACGCGGCACGCGCCCTCGGCAAGCTGGGCCGGCCGGAGGCCATCCCCGACCTGCTGAAGGCCCTCGAGGACGAGGATGACGGCCTGCGGGAAGCGGCTGCCCGTGCCCTGGGGCAGCTGGGGGCCGTGGAGGCCGTGGAGCCGATCTGCAACCGGCTGGCCAGTGGACCGGAAGGGGCCGGGGCGCCACGGGAGAACAGCCCGAAACTGCGGGAGCCCTGCGAGGCCCTCATCGAGGCCCTTGGCGACATCGGCAGCGCTCATTCCGCCGTGGTGGAGGTGATCGTTCCCTTCCACCGCCATGAGCGGCCGATCATCAAGGCCGCCGCCGCCCGCGCCCTGCTGCAGCTCACCGGCGAGCGCCGCTGGGGGGAGAGTCTGCTGGAGCTGCTCGTTCATCCCTCGCTGCAGGTGCGGAGGGCGGCCCTGATGGATCTGGGGGCGGTGGGCTGGCGGCCGGCGCTCGAACCGATCCGTGGCACCCTGGCCGAGAACAGCCTCAAGCTGATCGCCCTGCGGGGCCTGGTGGAGCAGGGGCAGGGCGAACCCAACGCCGAGGCGGTGTTGGCGGTGATGGACGAGCTCCTGTGACCTGGATGCTGTTGCCCGAATCCTGAACCATGACGCTGTGATGACGAGCGCGATGACGAGGACGACCCTGATCGAAGCGGTCCAGCGGGCGAGCACCTCCCAGGAGCTGCTCGCGGCAGCCCAGGCCCTGGCGGCTGCCGCCGCTCCAGACATGGAGCCGGAAGCCGTGAGCTGCCTGGTCGATCTGCTGGGATACAACAATCCAGGTGCAGCCGTGGCGGCGGTCGACGGATTGATCGCGATCGGGCCCGCGGCCGTTGCTCCTCTGCTGGAGGGCCTGGACGAGCACAACTACGGCGCCCGTGCCTGGGCGGTGCGCGCCCTGGCCGGCATCGGCGACGTGCGCGGCCTCGCGCTGCTGGAGTCGGCCCTGGGCAACGACATCGGCCCCAGTGTGCGGCGGGCGGCGGCCCGCGGGCTCGGGCAGCTGCGCTGCGAGAGTCTCCCCCCCGGCGAGCAGGAGGCCATCCGCCAGCGTGCCCTGGCGGCCCTCGAACGCAGCCTGGCCGATGGGGAGTGGGTGGTGCGTTACGCCGTGGCGGTGGCGCTGGAAGGTCTCGCCCTGCCGCTGGCAGGCGCTTCACTCCACGCCAGGATCCGCACGGCCCTGGAGCGGCTGGCCGATCCTGCCAGCGAGGACACACCGGTGGTGCGCCAGCGTGGGCAGCTGGCCCTGCAGCGGCTGAACACTTCCGCCCCCACCCCATGACCCCTTCCCCCCAGCCCGTCCGGGTGCTGTTCGTCTGCCTCGGCAACATCTGCCGCTCGCCGGCTGCCGAAGGCGTGTTCCTCGATCTGCTCGCCCGCGAGGGGCTGGAGGAGGCCTTCGTGGTGGATTCCGCGGGAACCGGCGGCTGGCACACCGGCAAGCGGGCCGACACCCGGATGCGGGCGGCGGCATCCCGCCGGGGCATCCACCTGCCCAGCCGGGCCCGTCAACTGCAAGCCGCCGACCTGGAGACCTTCGATCATGTGCTCACGATGGACGCAGACAACCTCGCCGCGGTGCACCGGATCGCCGCCGCCCACGGGCTGGAGGCCGGCCACGTCCGCCCTCTGCTGACCCACGGCAGCCAGGAGGGGATCGACGAGGTGCCCGACCCCTACTACGGCGGTGCGGAGGGCTTCGAACACGTGCTCGATCTGCTCGAGGATGCCTGCCGAGGCCTGCTGGAGGAGCTGCGACCCCATTCCGCTCAGGCGGATTCCGGCTGAAGGCCGGGCCAGGCCTCCTCGGGAACCCGTTCGCGGAACAGGGCCACCAGGGCGTCGATCACCGCCTCGATCGCCATGCCGTCGGTGACCAGTTCGGACGCATCCTCCGCCTGACGCAGGGGCGCCACCTCCCTGGTGGAATCGAGCCGATCGCGCTCGGCGATCTGCTCCTCCAGCTCCGCCAGGGAGGGCACCGGGAAGCCCCGCTCGGCCAGATCCCGGGCGCGGCGCCGGGCCCGCTCGGCCACGGTGGCGGTGAGAAAGACCTTGCACTCGGCGTCGGGAAACACGGCCGTGCCGATGTCACGGCCTTCGGCCACCAGCCCGCCTCGCAGGCCCAGGGCCTGCTGCTGGCGTGTGAGGGCCTCCCGCACGCAGGCATGGGCGGCAACGGCCGAGACCGCGACCGTGACCTCGAGGCTGCGGATCGCAGCGGTGACCTCATGGCCGTTCACCCACACCCGCTGCTCGCCGTCAGGACCCGCCTCCAGACGGAGATCGATGCCCTCGAGCCAGGAGGCCACGGCGGCCGGATCAGCCGGGTCGGCCCCCTGGCGCTGCACCCACCAGGTGAGAGCCCGGTACATGGCTCCGGTATCGAGATACACCAGGCCCAGCTGCCGAGCCAAGGCACGCGTCACGGTGCTCTTGCCGGCACCGGCGGGGCCGTCGATGGCGACGATCGGGGGACGGGACATCAGGAACACATGATCGATCAGGCGGCTGGGGCCGCACTGCACCGCCGCGGCCAGGAGGGCGAGGCCCTGAGCCCGGTGCAGCGGCTTCAAAGTATGCGCCTCCACCAGCTGCACGTAATCCACGCAGAGACCGGCACGCTCCAGGGCTGCGCGCACCCCGCCGAGCAGAGGCTCAGCCTCCCGCTCGCCGCGGCCATGGACCGCCTGGGCAGCCTGCAGGGCCCGGGGCAGTGCCACGGCCCCGCGGCGTTGCTCTGCGGACAGGTAACGGTTGCGGGAACTGCGGGCCAGGCCGTCGGCCTCGCGGACCGTGGCGACTCCCCGCAGAGCCACGGGAAGGCCGAGGTCGGCCACCACCCGGCGCAGGATCAGCAGCTGTTGCCAGTCCTTCTCGCCGAAGAAGGCCCGATCGGGCCGAACCAGGGCGAACAGCCGGCACACCACCGTGGCCACGCCGTCGAAGTGACCGGGGCGGGAGCTGCCGCAGAGGGATTGCTGGAGGGCCCGGGGTGGCTGCACCCGGGTGAGACCCTCCGCCCCCTGCGGAACCATCTCCCCCACCGACGGAGCGAACAGGGCATCGGCGCCAGCGGCAGCGGCCAGCGCGGCATCGGCCTCAAGATCGCGGGGGTAGCGCTCAAAATCCTCGTGGGGACCGAACTGCAGCGGATTCACGAAGACGCTCACCAGCACCCTCGGCGCCAGGCTGCCTGCCATGGACAGGGCAGCCCGTTCGATAAGCCGGGCATGGCCTGCGTGCAGGGCACCCATCGTGGGCACAAAGTGCAGCGACGAGCCGGCGATGCGGCGACGCCACGCGGCAAGGGCAACCCGGGAGTGCAGCAGCTCCACCGTCGATCGACTCTCCCGGAACGTGAAAAGGCCCATCCGCCAATCTGACGGATGGGCCCGAAGGGAACGGATCCCGATGGGATGGAAATCAGTTCAGAACTTCAAGGCGGACCTGGGCGACGCCGCTGGAGGTGACGCCCAGCTCGGTGGCTGCACCATGGGCCAGGTCGATGATGCGACCTCCATGGAAGGGGCCGCGATCGTTGATGCGGACCACTGCGGAACGACCGTTGTAGAGGTTGGTCACGCGCACGCGGGTTCCGAAGGGCAGCGAGCGATGGGCAGCGGTAAGGGTGCCGGGACGGAACACCTCACCACTGGCGGTGCGGTTGCCGTAGAAGCCTGGCCCGTACCAGCTGGCCTGACCGCTCATCACCTGACCCGCCGAGGCGATCATCTGACCCTGGGCCAGGGGGGTGGGAGGAATCTGGCGAAGGAATTTCTCATCCCAGCTCGGTGCGACATCGGAGTCGAGAATGGCCACTTGGCCATCTGTTGAGGAGGCGGGGGAGAAAGAACCGGCCAGGGCAGGGGCGGTAAGACCGCTGCCGGCAATCAGGAGGGCGGCGGTGCCCAGCAGTTGAAGGGAACGCATGACGATCGAAACAAGCTGGCTGAGAAGCCGGGCCTGGACCATGGCCCAGAGCTCGGATTGAATTCATTCGCAGCGCCAGGTCGGTAAAGACAGGCAGCGATAAAAATTGGCCGAACGAGTTCCTTACAGAAATTGACGACCCGGCAAAGTTAACGGCTGTCGACAGGAGAGAAAGTCGATGGAGCAGCGGACTTAAACGATCAGAATTCATCATGATTTGCCCCGATCCTCGGCCCCACAGGCCTGGCCACCCATCAGCCGTCAGTCCAAAGATCAGCAGATTTGATCTTTCAGATCAGTCGATCTGATCGATGCCTGTGCCGATTCTCCTGGCGTCCACCGACTGTTGGCCCCGCCGTTGCAGGATCGGTTCAGAACCACCCCAGCAGGCCATGGACTACCGCACAGCAGGCGTCGATGTGGTGGCCGGCCGCGCCTTCGTGCAGCGGATCCGCTCGAGCGTGGAGGCGACCCGCCGGCCGGAGGTGGTGGGCGGGCTTGGCGGCTTCGGTGGTCTCTTTCGCCTGCCGGGGGGGATGCGCCGCCCACTGCTGGTCGCCGGCACCGATGGGGTGGGCACGAAGCTCGAGCTGGCACAGGCCCACGGCCGCCATCACGACGTGGGCATCGATCTGGTGGCGATGTGCGTCAACGATGTGATCACCAGCGGGGCCGAACCGCTGTTCTTCCTCGACTACATCGCCACCGGCAAGCTCAGCACCGAGGCGATGGCAACGGTGGTGGAAGGCATTGCCGAGGGCTGCCGCCGCAGCGGCTGCGCCCTGCTGGGGGGAGAAACCGCCGAGATGCCGGGGTTCTACGAGCCGGGGCGCTACGACCTTGCCGGCTTCTGCGTGGCGGTGGTGGAGGAGGACGAGCTGATCGACGGATCGGCCATCAGGGACGGCGACCGGATCGTGGCCGTGGCCAGCAGCGGGGTGCACAGCAACGGCTTCAGCCTGGTGCGACGCATCCTTGCGTCCTCCCCCACCGCCGCCGCCGCCAGGCTCGAACCGGAGCTGACGCCCCTGATCGATCGGCTGCTCACCCCCACGGCGCTCTATGGCTCGCTCGTGCGCGCCCTGCGGCAGGCGGCCCTGCCGGTGCGGGGAATGGCCCACATCACCGGAGGCGGCCTGCCGGAGAACCTGCCCCGCTGCCTGCCTCCCGGCCTCCACGCGCTCATCGATCCCGGCAGCTGGGAGCGGCCCGCCCTGTTCCGCTGGCTGCAGCAGGAGGGGGGAGTGCCCGAGCCGGACATGTGGAACACCTTCAACCTCGGTGTCGGATTCTGTGTCGTGGTGCCCGAGGAGGCTGAAGCCGCAGTGCTGGCCCTCTGCCGCGACCTGGGACATCAGGCCTGGAGACTCGGCAGCGTGCTCGCAGGTGAGGCCCCAGCCGCGGGCCTGGCGGGATTGCCGTACGACGCCTCCGGCGGCGGCGGAAACGACACTGCCTAGGCTCCGGCCATGCAGCACAGGGCGGATCCGCCATCACCGCCCGGCCCTGCTTCTCCTTACCCATACGTCGTCCGAACCGGAATGTTCACCAGCTCCAACCGCATCACCCGCCGCCGCAGTTCCGCCGGGCCGGTGCCGCCCCAGCGCCCCCAGCAACCGCGGCCGCGGTTCCGGGAAGGTGGCGCCCGTGAGGGAGGCGGCCAGCGTCCAACCTTCCTGACCCTGAGGGACCACGGC
This sequence comes from Cyanobium sp. FGCU6, assembly GCA_024958655.1. GTDB lineage: Bacteria > Cyanobacteriota > Cyanobacteriia > PCC-6307 > Cyanobiaceae > Cyanobium. Next base: position 6,010 of record JANWUR010000010.1, read on the forward strand.
AAGGTGTACGTGGCGGATCTGCCCCGGCTCTCCGACGGCCAGCTCAGCCAGATCGCCCGGGAGGCGCAGGAGGTGCTCGACAGCCTCAACCGACGCCTGCAGGAGCTTGAGGTCCAGCTCCAGCTCAGCGAACTGGAGCAGGACACACGCATCCGGGCCACCACCAAACGTGATGTGACCGAACGCTTCCTGACGGCAATCGCCCAGGAGCAGGAGCTGCGCCGCAGCAATCCCTCCCTGCGGGCGGCCGCCGGCGAATCGCTGGCCCGAGCCTTCCTGGAGCTGGCCCGCCACCGGCTGCCAGGCTCCACCTTTGATTCCCTGCTGCAGGAGGCCCTGGCCGCCTGCGGACCGAGGGCGGATGGGGGCAGCCCCCCTGAGGAGGATCCTCAGGTGATGCAGATGCTTGAGCGCCAGGAGGAACCCCAGCCGCGGCCGGAGGTTCTGCCGGTGGTGCTCACGCCCGATCCTGCCGCCGCGGCTCGCGCCTGCTGACGGCGCCCGGAACCTCTGCTCCCTCCGGGAAAGGATGCTCAGGCGCTCTGGAAGGGATTGGCGGGCATGCGGGCCCGGCAGGCGAACGCCAGTCGATCGAGCTTCTCGCACAGGTCGTCGCTGAGCTGCCACGCCAGAGCGGCAGCAGCAGCTTCCGCCTGGTCCGCCGTGCGCAGGCCGACGATCGGCAGCGCCCGGTGGGATCGACACCAGTTGAGCGCCACGGCGGCAGAGGTGGTTCCATGGGCCCGTGCGATGTGATCCAGGGCTTGCAGCAGGGGCTGCACCCGCGTCCACAACCGGCGGAACAGCAGGCCACGCGGGCCGGCGGGAGCCTCCAGCGACCCAGGGGAGCGGGCCAGAAGCCCAAGGGCCAGGGGGCTGTAGGCGATCACCTCGATGCCCAGGTCGCGGCAGACGTCGACCGCCCCGCCGGGGAGCAGCGCCTCGGGAGCCAGCAGCGATAGCTGGATCTGCAGGCTGCGCAGCGGCACCCCCCGTTCGGCCAGGCGGCGGTGCAGGGCCCTCAGCCGGCGGGGCCCGAGGTTCGACACCCCAAGCTCGCGCACCTCACCCCGCAGCACACGTTCCGCCAGGCCATCCACGAGCGGCCCCTCCTGCCAGGGGGCGTAGCGGGCCGTGCTCCAGTGCAGCTGCACACGATCGAGTTTGCCCTGCAACCGCTGACGCGAGGCCGCCAGTGCCCTCTCGAAGCCGTTCCGCCCCAGCCGCCAGGGGAAAGGCGCCAGCTTGGTGGCGACGATGAGACGCTGCCGCTCCGCTGGCGGAAGGGAAGCGCAAAAGCGGCCCAGAAGGGCCTCGCTGCGACCATCAAAGCGTCCGGTGCCGTAGGAATCTGCCGTGTCGAAGACGGTGAGTCCGCGCTCGACCGCCCGCCGGAACGTCGCCTCCAGCTGGTCGTCCCGGGCAGGGTCGTAGCCCCAGAGGAACTGGTTACCCCAGGCCCAGGTGCCCACGCCGATGCCGGGGACAGGGCCACGGGGGGCGATGGGCATGACGCGGCACCGGGAGGTCTGACGCCATGATCAACCCTGCCCCGATACCGCCGCCGGCCGTGCCCGTCCCCCAGCCCCCGTGCCGCGAACAGGCCTCCCCAGCGGCCCCCAGCCTGAGCGAAGCCCCCGGCCCCAGCCCCTCCATCCACCAGCCGACCTCCCGAGAACCCGTTCTCTGCGGTCACTGCGGCCGCACCGCCGGCAATGGCATCACCTGCCAGGGCATGTGCGTGGCCGACTCGGGCTACTGAAGCGCGGTGGCAGCGGGCCACCCTGCCGATGGGTTGGGCACCACGAGGCTCGCCCGGAACGCGGCGAGACTCGCCGTCCTCACCGCGCTTGTTGTCGGCATCGGCGGGCCGCCTCCCTGGGCACGGGCCCAGGGCGAGGTGGATGGCTTCGGCCGCTGGGAGCAGGGCCTGCGCCGCTGTCGGATCGAGCGCTTCCCGCCCGGAGGTGCCGCCGTGTCCGGAGCGCCGCCGGGAGCGAATGCCGCTCAGAACTGCCAGCGCCTGCGCCTGGATCAGCAGCTCGAGGGACTGCTGGTGGTGCGCTGGGTGAGCGGCGCCGCCGGCGGCCGCTTTGCCAGTCGTCAGCTCGTGTTCGCCGGCCTGCTCGATCAGGCCAGTCCGCCCCTGCGCTGCAACCCGGAGGGTGCGTGCCGGCCGGTCGGGGCGATGGCGGTATGGGTGAGCCTGGTGGCCGAATCCGGTTTCGACCCCCGCGGGCTGGCCCTCGGTCTGCCGAGCTCCCGCAGGGTGCAGGGATTGTGCCGGCTGGAGGCCCGGCACTTTCACTGTGAGGCCTCGGCCACGGACGGCATCCGCTGGCGGGCCGAGGGCAGCCTCTGAAGAGAGCGGAAGGGCACCGGCGGCTCAGGGGATCGGAAACCAGGTGTTCAAGCGGCCCGGATCCCCTCCGGGATCGCCTCCCGTGGTGATCACCGCATGGGGAACGCCCAGGGGGGAGGTCCACTCGAAGCGGCAGAAACCGGGGCCGGTCTGGGAGCAGCTCTGGAGTTCGGGATACAGATGGCAGCGGCGATCCAGCAGGAGTGTGGAGCACACCTTGCTGCCGACACGGGGACGGGGCTTCCAACCCGCCATCCTCAGGGCGAGCCTGGCTTCGCCGTAGGCCTGACCCGCGCGCATGGGGGGATCGGCGGGGGCTGCGCGGCCACGACCCGCCTCCGGTACCGCGGCAAAGGAGAGGCTGCCGGCCAAGGCGCATGCGGCGAGGGGTCGCAGGACCAGGCTGGGGGGTGCACCGGCCCCGGGAATGGGCATCGGCCGTCAGCCTGGAATCCGCACGGTGGGAGCCGGCAGATCGGGGCGGGGGGCAAGCGTGTCGCTGAGGGCGAGGCCACGCTCGAGCAGGCGGATCCGAGACTCCTTGAGGCAGTACTTGCATCCGCCCGTGGTCTGAAGATGGCGCTCCGGAGTGATGCTGATCAGCTTCACCGGATGGCGTCGACAGCGGATGCGGATCGGCGTCTTGAAGCTTTTGTAGACGATGTCGGTGTAGTCGTAGTGGTCGCCGAAACGGGACAGGGCCCGGGCCAGGAAGATCTCTCGGCTGATCGGACTTCCCATGACGTGAATCCGGCCAGGCAACGTTAGACAGGGTCAAGCAGCTGGCACTCAGGGTTCGGTTTTCGTTACTTGGACCGAACCGACGCCCGGGCGGCCCGAGGTCCTACAGAGGATCAAGCCGCATCCGGCACATGAAGGTCACCCATCTCGACGACGAGCATCTGCTGCGTCTTTCCTCCGAGGAAGTGGCCCTGCTGGTGGATCTTTGCCACGCCGCCGCCTTTTCCGATGAACTGGCAGCCGGCGAAGATACCCGCCGCCAGCTGCAGCGCTTCATGGGGGACGTCCAGACGTCCCTGTTCGACACCGCCCAGAACGTGTGGCGCCGGCAGCGGGCAGCGGCCCTCAGAAGCGGCGGCTGAGCTGGGCAGTGGCGATCTGGGTCTCCCGCAGCAACAGCAGCAGGGCCACCATCAGCGCCAACATCGCCACCACGAACAGGGGAACGACGATCGCCGCCAGGTCGATGGCCGCGACCGCACTCACGAACATCACCGCCACCACCGCTGCCACCAGCACACCCGTGAGGGTGGCTGACTGGATCGCCCGCATCAGCAGGCGGCTACGGCGCCGCAGGAAATCAAAGGACTCGACGGCGATCGGGGAGCGCTCCTCCGGCAACGTGGTGGCGTTCAGGCGGGCCACCAGCTGATCGGCACGGTCCATCACCCGTGACAGCCGATGGGTGAGCACTCCGATGAGGGCGGACACGCCGGTGAGCAGGAACACCGGCGCCACGGACAACTGGATCGCCCGAGCAAGACCCTGGACGGGCGCCTGATCGCCGGGCACCGGGATGAAGGCCTGCAGGGGCACCATCAGCAGCGGCTGCCAGGAGAGGTGGGCCATCAGGGAAGAGGAGCACTCGACCGGGGAAGCCGACACGAGCGGAAGCCACAGGGAGGGCTGGATTGAAGGCGGCACCCAGATTCGAACTGGGGGTAAAGGATTTGCAATCCTCTGCCTTACCACTTGGCCATGCCGCCGGCCGGGGAACCAGACTCCCCGCAGCGGATCGTATCAGCCATGGCATGTCCTCCCGTCTGTTGATCCTGAGCAACGGGCACGGGGAGGATCTGATCGCCCTGCGGGTGCTGGAGGCCCTCCAGCGGCGCACGGTGCTCCAGGAGGTTACGGTGCTGCCGCTGGTCGGACTGGGCACGGCCTTCGCCGCGGCCGAACAGCAGGGTCTGCTGCGGCACATCGGGCCCCGGGGCCAGCTGCCCAGCGGCGGCTTCAGCAATCAGAGCCTGGGAGGGTTGCTGGCTGACCTCAGGGCAGGCCTGCCGGTGCTAAGCCTGCAGCAGTGGCGGCAGGTGCGGGACTGGGGGCGCGGGGGCGACCCGGTGCTGGCGGTGGGCGATCTGCTCCCTCTGCTGCTGGCCTGGAGTGGCGGCGGCCCCTTCGGCTTCATCGGCACCCCAAAGAGCGACTGGACCTGGTCGAGCCCGCCGCCGCCGGGCTGGGGCACGTCTCCCCTGGCGGACGCCTATCACCGGGCAAAGGGCAGCGAGTGGGATCCATGGGAATGGGCCCTGATGGGTGCACGTCGCTGCCGGCTGGTGGCCGTGCGGGACCGGCTCACCGCCCGCGGACTGCGGCGCCATGGCATCGGAGCCGTGGCCCCCGGCAATCCGATGATGGATGGCCTCGAGGCGCCGCCCCTCCCCGCTGCCCTCGCGCTGCGGCGTCGGCTGCTGCTGCTGCCGGGCAGCCGGATACCAGAGGCCCTGGGCAACCTGCGTCGGCTGCTGCCGGCCCTGCCGGACCCCATGGAGCCCACCACCGTGCTGGTGGCCACCGGGGCCCGGCCCGATGCCAGCGACCTGGCCCCCCTGCTGGAGGCCGAGGGCTTCCGCCCGGCTCCAGCGGGAATGGATGGCACCCCTGCCTGGGAACGGAGGAAGCTTCAGCTGCTGGTGGGCGCGGGCTGCTTTGCGGCCTGGGCCTCCTGGGCTGAGCTGGGGATCGCCACCGCCGGCACAGCCACCGAGCAGCTGGTGGGGCTGGGGGTGCCGGCGCTGTCGCTGCCAGGACCAGGCCCCCAGTTCAAGGCCGGCTTCGCCCGGCGCCAGAGTCGCCTGCTGGGCGGGGCGGTGCAACCCTGCCGGACTGGGGAGGAGCTGGCGGCGCGCCTGGTCCAGCTGCTGGCGGATGGGAGCGAGCGAAGACGGCTTGGGGGGATCGGCCGGAGCCGCATGGGTCCGAGCGGCGGCAGCGACCGTCTGGCGGCCCTGATCCACGAGCGGCTGCTGAGGCCTGCCGCCTGAGAGCGGGCCCTCCTCGACCGCCAGGGATGATGGGGGCCGTCGCTTCCCTCCCATGGCCGGCATCACGGACCGGGCCTACAACGCCGCCTGCAGCCGGCTGGCCACGCGCCTGGGCATCAGCCAGGCTGCGGCCCGCCGCAAGGTGGACATCCGTGCGGCGGCGGAGGGCCTCAAGGAGGCCGACGCCAAACGGGAGCTGGCGGAAAAGATGCTGGCGGAGGCCGACAGCGCCGGGGTGGACAACGGCCCTCTGCTCACCTCGATGCTCGAAGCCGTCGGCAACGACGAGAACTTCATGACCGAAGACTGAGACGCCGCGCCCGCGGGGCCAACCTGGGGCAGGGCCTCAGTGCTCGAAGGTGCGCTCGAAGCGGAGGCGATCCAGGTCGGCGAACACCGGGATGCAGGCGAAGCAGCGGAGCGCCAGCTCCCAACGCTCCTCCCGGCGCAGCATCGTCTCCAGCCGGTCGCGGGCGGCCAGGAGCCAGCGCACGTCACCGGCGGCATAGGCCAGCTGGGCCTCGCTGAGTTCCTCGACCCTGCCCCAGTCAGAGCTCTGGGCCTGCTTGTCGAGTTCCACCCCCACCAGCTCGTTGACCACGTCCTTGAGGCCGTGGCGCGGCGCATAGGTGCGGGCCAGCCGGCTGGCGATCTTGGTGCAGAACACGGGCGCCACCGCGATCGAGAGGTTCTCCGCCAGGGCCGCCACATCAAAGCGGGCGAAGTGGAACACCTTCTCGATCGCCGGGCTCTCCATCAGGGCCCTGAGGTTGGGTGCCTCGCTCTGGCCGCGGGCCAGCCGCAGGCAGCAGACATGGTCGGCTTCGTCGGCGATCTGCACCAGGCAGAGCCGGTCGCGGCCATGGACCAGCCCCATGGCCTCGGTATCCACCGCCAGGGCCCGGGCCCCCTGGTACAGGGCCAGCCATTCCGCATCCAGATCCCCGTCGAACACGGCGAAACGGGCGGGGGGAGCCGCAGCGGGGGCCTGGGTCATCAGCAGCGAACGGGGTGACGGATCCCATCGTGGCCCACGGCCGCTGGCCAGGGGTGAGAATGGGCCCCGATCGCCGCGGCCCCGCCGATGCCCACCCTGGGGTCCACCCTTCTGCTCACCCTGCTGCTGGCCATCGGCCTCGTTTTCTTCCTGCGGGCCGCCAGCAAGGACCGCACCACGGTGGTGGAAGTTCATTCGCCGAAGCCGCCTGTGGAGGTGCTTGAGGGACTGAGCGGCTGGCTCACGCAGCGGGGCTGGACACCTGAGACCACCGATCCCGAGCGCCGGCTGCTGCAGTTCAGCGGACAGGTGAGGGCCAGTGGCCCCCTGGCCCTGCTCCTGTCGGTGCTGGGGGCCGTGGGCGCCGCCTGCCTGGGGCTGGTGCTGCGCCAGCTGATGCCTGCCCTGGGCGGATGGCCCCTGCTGCTGGCCCTGCTGGGGCCCGTCGCCGGCCTGATCTACCGCCGCCGGGCCGCCCGAGCGGAGAGCGTGGAGCTCCGCCTGGTGAGCGACGAGGCGGCCGAGGGCAGCACCCTGCGCCTGCGGGCCCACCGCGACGAACTGATCGCCATCGAGCGCGACCTGGGCCCGGTGCTCCAGCTCGCCAGCGACGGCTCCCTGCTCCATTCCCCGATCTGACACGAGGCCGTCGATGTCCCCCTTCCCACGCCGCCACGGCCGTCTGTCCGCGCTGGTGATCACCTCCCTGCTCCTGGGAGGCCCCGCCGCCGAGGCTCAGCAGCTCGCCAACCGCGGCATGCCCGCCAGCGTGGCGCCCATGGCGCCTGGAACCGTCGATCCTCTGCTGGGAGTCCGCAGCCCCCTGCCCAAGGACTGGATCGGCCTGCGCCAGCTGGCCCCCAGCACACCGATCCTGGTGATGGCGGGCCACGCTGATTCCCAGGGCATCAGCGGCTCGGGCACCAGCGGAGCCGCCGTGGCGGCCGGTGCAGCGCCGATGTATCCCGGCATCACCGACGAGCACTACTGGAACCTGGTGATCGCCCATGCGGTGGCCACCCTGGGCCAGCAGCGGGGGCTGAACATCCGCTTCCACAAGCCGCCGGTGCGCACCATCGTCGATGGCGACGCCCCCGGCACCAACTGGAGCGTGGGCCGCGACCACGCCGCCGATGGCGGCTATGCGCTGGAAATCCATTTCGATGCCTGGGGCCCGTCCGGCGTGGGTTCGGGCCTGATCCCGCCCCTGCACACCGCCTTCAGCACGATCGACGAGCAGCTCGCCCGGGAGTTCGGCGCCTATCCGATGACCTTCCGCGACCGGCTCGGCGGCCCCAAACGGGGCATCGCCCTGCTCGAAGTGGGCAAGCTGGAAGGAAGGCTTGAGGCCTCACTGCGCGATCCCCGCACCCGCCCCCGCACAGTGAACGCCATCGCCAGCCGCATCGTCGACGCGATCGAGCGGGGACTGGGCAGGACCGGCCGGGCCAATGTGGCCGATCGCGAGAATCTCAGGCCACGGCGTGGTGCGGGGCGCACCGCTCGGCCAGGTTCGAATCCCCCAGCCAGTTCTGGGGACGGGTGAAGACCTCGGTGAGCAGGGCCTCGCGGCTGCCGGGCTCCACCGCGTAGCCATACTCCCAGCGCACCAGCGGCGGCAGCGACATCAGGATCGACTCGGTGCGGCCGTTGGTCTGAAGGCCGAAGATCGTGCCGCGATCGAACACCAGGTTGAACTCCACGTAGCGTCCGCGCCGGTACAGCTGGAACTGGCGCTCCCGCTCTCCCCATGGCAACCCCTGGCGCCGTTCCACGATCGGCACATAGCTGGGCAGGAAGGCGTTGCCGCAGGCCGAGGCGAGGGAGAACAGCTTCTCCCAGTTCTGCTCGATCGGCCCCACGGCGTTGCTGGCGGCCGCGGCCGGCCCCTGGGGGTCCTGGCCCTTGTAGAGCACACCGCCCGGGTCCTGGTAGTCGTAGAAGATGCCGCCCACCCCGCGGGTCTCGCCGCGGTGCCGCAGGAAGAAGTACTCGTCGCACCACGGCTTAAACACCGTGTAATACGCGGGATCCACGCGATCGCAGGCGGCCTTGAGGGAGGCATGGAAGTGGCGCGCGTCGTCGAGGAACGGGTAGTAGGGGGTGAGGTCGGCACCGCCGCCGAACCACCACACCGGACCGGCCTCGAAGTAGCGGTAGTTGAGGTGGACCGTGGGGATGTAGGGACTGCGGGGGTGCAGCACCATCGAGGTGCCGGTGGCGAACCAGCGCTGGCCCTCGGCTTCAGGGCGCTGACTGAGGATCGAGGGCGGCAGCCGGTCGCCCTCCACCTCGGAGAAGTTCACGCCGCCCTGCTCGAACACCCGGCCGGCCTTCATCACGCGGGAGCGGCCGCCGCCGCCTTCGGGCCGCTCCCAGCTCTCCTCCTGGAAATGGCCCTCGCCGTCGAGCTGCTCCAGGCCGGCGCAGATCGAATCCTGCAGCCCCATCAGCAGGGCCCGGGCACGGGCACGGGAATCGGCGGGGGGCATCTCCATGGAGCGTCGGGGCGGGCCATGATCACCTTTTCAGGCCGGGGGGCCCGGGCACAAGCGCCCGAGAGCCTCTGTCATGGGCAAGGCTTCTAGGATCCCGGACCGACACTCAGGGATGCAGCGCCGGATGGCCAGCGACGACCAGGCCCACGCCGCCCTCGCGGCCGTTCGGGATGCCGGCAGCGGCCGCGGTCTGCTCGAGCTCGGCTGGATCCAGGCCGTTCGGGTCCAGGGGAAACGGGCTCTGTTCCGCCTGGCCCTGCCGGGCTACGCCAATGCCCAGCGCGAGCGCATCGCCACCGAAGCCCGCGCCGCCCTGCTCGCCGTGGAGGGCATCGACGACGTGCAGATCGAGCTGGCCCAGCCTCAGGCGCCGCCATCTTCGGGAGCGATCGGAGCCGCGGGCCATGGAACGGCGCCCGGCCAGCTGCCGGAACGGCAGGGAATCCCCGGCGTGGCGCGGGTGATCGCCGTGAGCAGCGGCAAAGGGGGCGTGGGCAAGAGCACCGTGGCCGTGAATCTGGCCTGCGCCCTCGCCGATTCCGGCCTGCGGGTAGGCCTCCTCGACGCCGATATCTACGGGCCCAATGCCCCCACCATGCTCGGGGTGGCCGATCGGACGCCGGAGGTGCGCGGCAGCGGCAACGACCAGATCCTCAGGCCGATCGACACCTGCGGCATCGCCACGGTGTCGATGGGGTTGCTGATCCAGGAGAACCAGCCGGTGATCTGGAGAGGCCCGATGCTCAACGGCATCATCCGCCAGTTCCTCTACCAGGTGGACTGGGGCGAGCGAGATGTTCTGGTGGTGGATCTTCCCCCTGGCACCGGCGACGCCCAGCTGAGCCTGGCCCAGGCCGTGCCGATGGCCGGCGTGATCATTGTCACCACTCCCCAGCAGGTGTCGCTGCAGGATGCCCGCCGCGGCCTGGCGATGTTCCTGCAGATGGGGGTACCGGTGCTCGGAGTGGTGGAGAACATGACGGCGTTCGTCCCCCCCGATGCGCCGGACAAGCGCTATGAGCTGTTCGGCTCCGGCGGCGGACAGCGGCTGGCCGAGGAAGCCGAGGTGCCGCTGCTGGCCCAGCTGCCGATGGAGTTGCCCGTGGTGCAGGGGGGCGACAGCGGTCGGCCGGTGGTCCTGGCCAGCCCCCAGTCGGCCAGCGCCGCCGCCTTCCGCGCCCTGGCCCGGGAGCTCTCCACCCGCTGCGCCCTCCGGCCGCTGCCCGCCTGATCCGGTGGTGGCCCTGAGCGCCCGCGGGCGGATGGGGGCGGCGGAGGGCCGCCTGCTGCGCCGTAACCGTCAGCAGATCGACTGGATTCTCTGGGGGGTTCCCCTCGGGCTCACCTTCGTGGCGGGCATCCTCATCGCCAGCACCCAGCGCCAGGCCGAGTACGCCGACTGGTACCAGCACTGGATCACAGCAGCCCTCGGCATGGTTCTGGCGCTGGCCGTGGCCCGGCTGCGGCTGGAGCGGCTGCGCAGCCTGCAGTGGCCGATCTACGGCCTCACGATCCTCAGCCTGGTGGCGGTGCGGCTGGTGGGCACCTCGGCGCTGGGGGCCCAGCGCTGGATCAGCATCGGCGGCTTCCACGTGCAGCCCTCGGAGTTCGCCAAGGTGGCCGCGATCCTGTTGCTGGCCGGCGTTCTCTCCCGCTTCCCGGTCGAGCGACCGGTGGATCTGCTGCGACCGATCGCCCTGATCACCCTGCCCTGGGCCCTGGTGTTCATCCAGCCCGACCTGGGCACCTCCCTGGTATTCGGGGCCGTGCTGCTGGTGATGCTGTTCTGGGCGGGCATGCCCCTGGCCTGGCTGGTGCTGCTGCTCTCCCCCTTGATGGCGGCGATCCTGGCGGGGGTGTTGCCCTGGAGCCTGGCCCTCTGGATTCCGCTGATGGGCCTGCTGGCCTGGCAGTCGCTTCCCTGGAAAAGGATCGGCCTGGCGGCGGTGGTGGCGATCCAGGGGCTGTTCGCCGTGCTCACCCCCTATCTCTGGCTGCATGGACTGAAGGACTACCAGCGCGACCGGCTGGTGTTGTTCCTCGATCCCTCCAAGGATCCGCTGGGCGGGGGCTATCACCTGCTGCAGAGCAAGGTGGGCATCGGCTCGGGAGGCCTCTGGGGCACGGGGCTGATGCACGGCCTGCTCACCAAGCTGCGCTTCATCCCGGAGCAGCACACCGACTTCATCTTCAGTGCGGTGGGCGAGGAGACCGGCTTCATCGGCTCCACCCTCATGGTGCTGGCCTATGCCCTGCTCTGCCATCGGCTGCTGCAGATCGCCAGCCGCGCCCGCACCGACGTGGAGTCGCTGGTGGTGGTGGGCGTGGGTGCGATGCTGATGTTTCAGGTGGTGGTCAACATCTTCATGACCATCGGGCTCGGGCCGGTCACCGGCATCCCCCTTCCCTGGGTGAGCTACGGACGTTCCGCCATGCTGGTCAACTTCCTCTGCCTCGGCTTCTGTGCCTCGGTGGCACGCCGCGGCAGGGAGACCCAGCGCTGGTGGTGAGCCTGCACGACCTGCGTCGCCTGCTGGCCGCCGGAGTTCCGGCCGGCCGCTGCGACGAGGATGCGGTACGCCGGCAGTGGTGGGCGGGCCTCGCCACCCTGCAGGACGACCTCCTTCCCGCCACGGGCATGGCGGCTGGGAGCGGAGAGCACCGGGGCATCTGGCTGGCGGCTCCCCTGCCGGCGCTCTACGAGCCCTCGCTGCTGGCGGTTCTGCAGGGGTGGGTGTGGGCGCCGGAGGCGATCGAGCGCCTGCTGCCGGGCGGCGCTCCCCTGCTGCCCGTGAGCCATCCCGGCCGGCAGGCGGACCAGGCCGCCGCCTTCCATCGCCTGCCGCTGCAGGCGGACGACGGCACCGATCCCCTGCTGCTGCTGATCACGCCGGGCCTGCAGGTGGCCCTCGCCCTCGATGGGCCTGCGCAGGCCCGCCGGCTGGTGGCGCGCTTCGACGCCGACGTGCTCTCCTCCGCCCTCGACCTGCTGGATCGGCGGCTGCAGAAGGAGGCACCGGCCCAGGCCCAGCGCCTGCGCCAGCACCTGCAGGCGCTGGGGCCGCTGCACAACGATGCGGCCCAGGGCCTGCGGTTCTGGCCATTGGTGGCCGAGCGCCTGGCTGCCATGGCACCCAGCGTGACGCTGCAGCCGCTGGTGCCGGCGAGCGAGGCCGGGGGCGGGGCCGTGGAGCCCGGCGACGACGCCGCCGCCCGCAGCGAGCTGGCCCTGCTGGAGGCCCTCACCCATGAGGTGCGCACGCCGCTGGCCACGATTCGCACCCTGATCCGCTCGCTGCTGCGCCGCCGTGATCTGCCGCCGGTGGTGCGCCAGCGCCTGGAGCAGATCGACGGCGAATGCAGCGAGCAGATCGACCGCTTCGGTCTGATCTTCCTGGCGGCGGAACAGCAGCGGCAGCCCGGACCGGGCCAGCCCCTGGCCGCCAGCGATCTGGCCCGCACCGACCTGAGCGCCCTGCTGCTCCAGCTCGAAGTGCTGTGGCAGCGGCAGCTGGCCCGCCGGGATCTTGGGCTGGAGCTGGTGATCGCCCCGGATCTGCCGCCGGTCCTCAGCGACCCCTCCCGGCTGGAGACGATGCTCGGCGGCCTGATGGACCGTTTCGGCCGCAGCCTCCCCGCCGGCAGCCGCGTACGCCTGAGCCTCCAGCCCGCCGGCCCTCGCCTCAAACTGCAGCTCACCAGCGACGACCCCCCCAGCGCTGACGGCGGCAGGCCCGAGCGCGGCCCGGCGGGGAAGAGGGTGGGGCCGGTGCTGAGCTGGAACCCAGGCACCGGCAGCCTTCAGCTCAGCCGGCAGGCCACCCGCCAGCTGTTCCATCGCCTGGGCGGCCGCCTCACCGAGCGCGGAGGCAGCAGCCTCACGGTGTTCTTCCCGCTGGCCTAGGTCCTTTGTTGACGGGTGTGAAGAGTGCTCGAAGGAGCCGCAAAGCCCCTGAATCACGGTGCTAGTTTCCGCCTGAAACGGTCTGCACGAGCCATGCCTGCAACGGCGCTGAGCGGTCAACTTCCGAAGTACATCGGCAGCACCGGTGGGCTGCTGAACTCCGCGGAAACCGAGGAGAAATACGCCATCACCTGGACCAGCCCCTCCGTCCAGGTGTTTGAGCTGCCCACCGGCGGCGCCGCCGAGATGAATGCCGGCGAAAACCTCATGTATTTCGCCCGCAAGGAGCAGTGCCTGGCTCTGGGCACCCAGCTCCGCACCAAGTTCAAGCCCCGGATCGAGGACTACAAGATTTACCGCATCTATCCCGGTGGAGACACTGAGTACCTCCATCCCAAGGATGGTGTGTTCCCCGAGAAGGTGAACGAAGGTCGTCCGATGGTGGGGCATAACCCCCGTCGCATCGGCGAGAATCCCGATCCCTCCAGCCTCAAGTTCAGCGGCAAGGCCACCTACGACGCCTGAAGGCACACCGCTGCGGAGCCGGTACGACCGGCACGTATAACTACGGGGCTTGGTGCCCCGTTTTTTTTGCCTGCCCAACAATGCGATGACGGGTGCCGACCGCAGCCCTGACCGGGCCTCCTTCCTCGACCTTGCCACCCGCGAGCGGGAGCGGCCCGGGGGATGCAACCTGATCCCCCTCTGGAAACGCTGGCCAGCGGACCTGGAGACCCCGCTCACCACCTGGCTGAAGGTGGGCCAGGGCCGCGGCCACGGCGTGCTGCTGGAATCGGTGGAGGGCGGGGAACAGCTGGGACGCTGGAGCTTTGTGGTGAGCGATCCGCGCTGGATCCTCACCTGCCGCGGGGCCCTGGCCGCGCGCCGCTGGCGCCATGGACGCCATGACGACCTGGAGGGCAACCCCTTCCAGCTGCTGCGCCAGTGCCTGGCCCCACTGCGGCCCGCTCCGGTCCCCGGGCTTCCTCCCCTCGGGCAGCTGTTCGGGTTCTGGGGCTACGAGCTGATCCGCTGGATCGAGCCCACGGTGCCGGTCCACCCCACCGATCCGGCGGGACCGCCTGATGGCTGCTGGATGCTTGCCGACAGCCTGCTGGTGTTCGACCAGGTGAAACGCCAGATCACTGCGGTGGCCTACGCCGACATCGATCCCGACGGGGAGGCCGGCGGCGATGCCGATCGGGCCTGGCTGCAGGCGGCCGAGCGCATCGCCGTGCTGGAGGGTCGCATGCATGCCCCCCTCGACCCCCAGGTGAAGCCCCTCGACTGGCATGACGCCCAGCAGCTCGACCTGCCCACCCGCAGCAACCGCGACCGGAGCGACTTCGAGCAGGCGGTCAGCGCCGGCCGTGAGCACATCGCCGCCGGCGACGTGTTCCAACTGGTGCTCAGTCAGCGGCTGGAGGCCACGATCGAGCGGGATCCCTTCTCCCTCTACCGCAGCCTGCGGATGGTGAACCCCTCGCCCTACATGGCGTTCTTCGACTTCGGCAACTGGTATCTCATCGGCTCCAGCCCCGAGGTGATGGTGAAGGCCGAACCGGGCGAAGGGGGAGCGGTGCGCGCCTCGCTGCGGCCGATCGCCGGCACCCGCCCCCGCGGCAGCGACGAGGCGGAGGACCGGCAGATGGAGGCCGAACTGCTGGCCGACCCCAAGGAGCGGGCCGAGCACGTGATGCTGGTGGATCTCGGCCGCAACGACCTCGGCCGTGTGTGCCAACCCGGCAGTGTGCGCGTGGAGGAGCTGATGGTGATCGAGCGCTACTCCCATGTGATGCACATCGTCAGCCAGGTGGAGGGGGAGCTGGATCCGGCGCGTGACGTCTGGGACCTGCTGATGGCCTGCTTCCCCGCCGGCACCGTCAGCGGCGCCCCCAAGATCCGGGCGATGCAGTTGATCCACACCCTGGAGCCCGATGCCCGGGGGCCCTATTCCGGGGTTTACGGCGCCGTGGATCTGAACGGCTCGCTGAACACCGCCATCACCATCCGCACGATGGTGGTGCAGCCCACCGGCGACGGCTGCTGGCGTGTGCAGGTGCAGGCCGGCGCAGGGATCGTGGCCGATTCACGCCCGGAGGCCGAGTATCAGGAAACCCTCAACAAGGCCCGCGGAATGCTGAAGGCCCTGGCCTGCCTGCAGGACATCCCCGAACTCACCGTGGGTGTCCCCCGATGAGCCCGTCCCTGATGCTCAAGGGCTTCGAGGTGGAGATGTACACCGGCCGTCCCGACGGCACGGTGCTGGGTTGCGCGGCCGAGGCCGCGGCCGCGCTGGAGGGCTTCGTGACCGAGCCCGACAACCGCAATCTGGAGTACACCACGGCTCCTGATGCCAGCTACGGCCGCCAGCTCGCGCTACTGCTCGAACCCCGGCGCCGGCTGCGTCGCTGGCTGGCCCCCCGCGGCCTCACCCTTCTGCCGGGCAGCGTGCTGAGCACGGGCGGCAGCGACACCTTCGTGCGCTCCGATCCCTCCAACCCCTACCACGCCTACATCGAGGCCACCTACGGCACCCGTGTGGTCACGGCGAGCGTGCACATCAACCTGGGGCTGACAGCCATGGAACCACTGTTCGCCGGACTGCGTCTGCTCCGCTGCGAAGGGGCCCTGCTGCTGGCCCTGAGCGCCAGCTCGCCCTTCCTCGATGGCATCGTCACCGGGGCCCATTCCCAGCGCTGGCTGCAGTTTCCGCTCACCCCGCCCCAGGTTCCCCTGTTCACGGGCCACGCCCACTACATCCGCTGGATGGAGGAGCAGCTGGCCGCGGGATCGATGCACAACGTGCGTCACCTCTGGACCTCCGTGCGGCCCAACGGCGACGACCGTCCGCACGACCTCAACCGGCTGGAGATCCGCATCTGCGACCTGATCAGCGATCCGGCGCTGCTGCTGGCGGTCACCGCCTTCGCCGAGCTGCGTCTGCACCGGATGCTGGCCGATCCCAGGGCGCACGATCCCCTCCACGCCAGCCGGCTCACGCCGGCGGAACTGGCCCAGCTGGCCGATGCCAACGATCGGGCCGCCGCCGCCGCGAGCCTGGACGCCACCCTCAGCGACTGGCGCACGGGGGAGGCCATCGGTGCCCGCGGCTGGATCGGCCGCGAACTGGACGACCTGGAGCCCCTGGCGGCCGAACTCGGTCTGAACGCCACCCTCGCTCCGCTCGCCGACGTGCTGGCACGGGGGAACGAAGCGATGGTCTGGCTGGCCCGCCACCGCAACGGCGAGAGCGTGAACGCGATCGTGGCGGGCGAGGCGGCGGCCCTGGCGGAGCGGGAACAGGCCCTTGAGGCATGGCTTGCGACAGACACCACCCACGCTTTGGGATGATCATGGGCAGCCCTCCCCCTTCCACCGCCCCCATGCGGCAGCCCCTCACCGCGCCCGCTGCCGCCAGCGCCGGACCCCCACCGGAAACCCCCGCAGGCGTGATCCGCCTGCTGGGCGAGCGGCTCGAGCTGGTGGAAGACCTTTGGGAAACGGTGCTGCGCAGCGAGTGCCCTCCCCCCCAGGCCGAGCGCCTGCTGCGCCTCAAGCAGCTGGCGGGTCCGATCAATGCCGAGGAGCTGGCCTCCGCCGAGGAGGAGGCCACCCTCCAGCAGGACACCAGCGAAGCGATCGTGGCGGTGATCCGCGAGATGGATCTGTCCGATGGCATCGCCGCGGCCCGGGCCTTCTCCCTCTACTTTCAGCTGGTCAACATCCTCGAGCAGCACATCGAGGAGGACAGCTACCTCGAGAGCCTCAAGACAGCCCCCCAGACCACGAGCAGCGACCCGTTCCTGCCCGCCCTCGCCAGCCAGAGCGATCCGGCCACCTTCCGCCAGCTGTTCGAGCGGCTGCGGGCCCTGAACGTGCCCCCCGCCAGGCTGGAGAGCCTGCTGGCGGAACTGGACATCCGCCTGGTGTTCACGGCCCACCCCACGGAGATCGTGCGGCACACGGTGCGTCACAAGCAGCGGCGGGTCGCGGCGCTGATCCAGAAGCTCCAGCTGGAGCGCCAGGCCAACCTCGACGACCAGCAGCGGCTGCGCCAGCAGCTGGAGGAGGAGATCCGGCTGTGGTGGCGCACCGACGAGCTGCACCAGTTCAAGCCCTCGGTGCTGGATGAGGTGGATTACGCGCTGCACTACTTCCAGCAGGTGCTGTTCGATGCGATGCCCCAGCTGCAGCAGCGCATCCGCTCAGCTCTGGTCGCGAGCTACCCCGACGTGGTGCCCCCGCGCGAGGCCTTCTGCACCTTCGGCTCCTGGGTGGGTGCCGACCGGGACGGCAACCCCTCGGTGACACCGGAGATCACCTGGCGCACCGCCTGCTATCAGCGCCAGCTGATGCTCGAGCGCTATGTGCGCTCGGTGTCGGCACTGCGCGATCAGCTGAGCATCTCGATGCAGTGGAGCCAGGTGAATCCGGCGCTGCTCGAATCGCTCGAGATGGATCGGCTCCGCTTTCCCGAGATCTACGAGGAGCGGGCGGCCCGCTACCGGCTTGAGCCCTACCGCCTCAAGCTGAGCTACGTGCTCGAGCGCCTCAGGCTCACCCTGCTGCGCAATCAGCAGCAGGCCGACGGTGGCTGGGAATCCCCCAGCGAAGCGCCGACCCCCGTGGTGGAGCCGGGGTTCGCCAACCTCACCACGATGCCAGGGCCGGAACTTCACTACGGATCCCACGAGGAGTTCCGCAGCGATCTCGAACTGATCAAAGGCAGTCTTGAGGCCACCGGACTCGGCTGCGAGGCCCTGGCCGACCTGCTGAGCCAGGTGCACATCTTCGCGTTCTGCCTGGCCAGTCTTGACATCCGCCAGGAGAGCACCCGCCACAGCGATGCCATCGACGAGCTGACGCGCTATCTGCAGCTGCCGGTCCCCTACGCCGAGATGGACGAGCCGCAGCGAGTGGCGTGGCTGCTGGAGGAACTGCAGACCCGCCGGCCCCTCCTGCCGCCGGCAGCCCGCTGGAGTGACGCCACAGGGGAGACCATCGCTGTGTTCCGCATGCTGCAGCGGCTGCAGCAGGAGTTCGGCTCACGCATCTGCCGCACCTACGTGATCTCGATGAATCACACGGTGTCCGACCTGCTGGAGGTGCTGCTGCTGGCGAAGGAAGCGGGCCTGGTGGATCCGAAGGCCCGCCGCTCCGCCCTGCTGGTGATTCCCCTGTTCGAAACGGTGGAGGACCTGCAGCGGGCGCCGGCGGTGATGGACCGTCTGTTCCGTGAACCCTTCTACCGCGAACTGCTCACCGGCAACACCGACACCGCTCAGCCCCTGCAGGAGGTGATGCTCGGGTACTCCGACAGCAACAAGGACTCGGGCTTCCTCTCCAGCAACTGGGAGATCCACCGGGCGCAGATCGCGCTGCAGCAGCTTGCCGATGCCCATGGGGTGGCCCTGCGCATCTTCCACGGCCGCGGCGGATCGGTGGGACGGGGCGGCGGGCCGGCCTACCAGGCGATCCTGGCCCAGCCCAGCGGCACCCTTCAGGGCCGCATCAAGATCACTGAGCAGGGCGAGGTGCTGGCCTCCAAGTACTCCCTGCCTGAGCTGGCTCTCTACAACCTGGAGACGGTCACCACCGCGGTGCTGCAGAACAGCATGATCAGTGCCCCGGTGGATGACACCCCCACCTGGAACACCCTGATGGAGCGCCTCGCCGCCCGCTCCCGCGACCACTACCGGGCCCTGATCCACGACAACCCCGATCTGGTGGCCTTCTTCCAGCAGGTCACGCCGATCGAGGAGATCAGCAAGCTGCAGATCTCCAGCAGGCCTGCCCGTCGTCGCAGCGGCGCCCGTGATCTCTCCAGCCTGCGGGCCATCCCCTGGGTATTCGGCTGGACCCAGAGCCGCTTCCTGCTGCCCAGCTGGTACGGCGTCGGCCACGCCCTTCAGGTGGAACTGGAGAACGACCCGGAGCAGATGGAACTGCTGCAGCTGCTCTATCAGCGCTGGCCGTTCTTCCGCATGCTGATCTCCAAGGTGGAGATGACCCTCTCGAAGGTGGATCTGCAGCTGGCCCGCCACTATGTGGAATCGCTCGGCCGGCCGGAAAACCGCGAAGCGTTCGACCGCATCTTCGAGGCGATCGCCAGCGAGTTCGTGCTCACCCGCGACCTGGTGCTGCGCATCAGCAACCACGGCCGCCTGCTCGACGGCGACCCGGCCCTGCAGCTGTCTGTCGATCTGCGCAACCGCACGATCATCCCCCTCGGGTTCCTGCAGGTTGCCCTGCTGCGGCGGCTGCGGGACCAGAACCGCCAGCCACCCATGAGCGAGGGCAGCCTTGGCACCACCGACGGCGACGGCCGCACCTACAGCCGCAGTGAACTGCTGCGCGGAGCCCTGCTCACCATCAACGGCATCGCCGCCGGCATGCGCAATACGGGCTGAAGCCCCTGAACACCATCGCTTCCCTCCTGATTCCGTTCCGCGGCCAGTCGCCACCCCCCCGCCTGCGTGAGGGGTACAACCTGCTGAGCCAGGCGGAACCGCCGGTGGCGGAGCTCAACCGGCTGCTGGAAAAGGCTGGCGACAGCCGCCGCCCTCCCGAGCTGTGGCAGCGGGTGCTCACCTGCAGCGCCTGGCACCTGAGCGTGATCAACCCCGAGCAGCGGATGGTTGGATTCGTGCGGGCCACCAGCGACCAGGCCCTCAACGCCAACCTCTGGGACCTGATGGCCGATCCGGAGGATCCGGCACGCGACGAGGTGCTGCTGGCGCTGGTACAGGCTGCCCTCAGCCGGCTGCGGCGTGAACTGGCGGGCTGCAGCGTGTCGCTGTCGGCGCCGCCGGAGGCGCTGGCGGCGCTGGAGCACTGCGGGTTCCTGGTGGATCCGGGCGGCATCCGCGCCATGGGCCTGCGCCTGGAAGGCCCCGGCGCCTGAAACGGCGCACCCGCAGTCAGGGGGGGCAAGAAAAAACCCTCCTGGCGGAGGGCTGTGCAATCACGAGCATGGAGGGATTCGAACCCCCGACCCTCAGAACCGGAATCTGATGCTCTATCCAGCTGAGCTACATGCCCATCTCCAGCCCTGCGCCCTCCCCCAGGAGCAGGAGGGCGCAGGGCTGATGGAGCTACCTTAGCCGCCGACCGCCCCAGACCCATCCGGCTGCATCGCCTGGAACTGCTCCAGTTCCGCAACATCGCCGCACTCAACCTGGAGCTCACGGCACCGCGGCTGCTGGTGGTGGGCCGCAACGGCGAGGGCAAGTCGAATCTGCTGGAAGGCGTGGAGCTGCTCACGGGCCTGCGCTCCCATCGCTGCGCCAGCGACCGCGACATGATCGCCCACGACCAACCGGCTGCCCGGCTGCGGGCCATCACCGGAGAGGGGGACCTGCTGGAACTGGAGCTGAGGCGCCGGGGCGGACGTCAGGCGCGGCGCAACGGCCGCCTGCTGGAACGCCAGGTCGATCTGATCGGCCCGCTGCGCTGCGTGGGCTTCAGTGCCCTCGACCTCGAGCTGGTGCGGGGCGAGCCGGCCCTGCGGCGGCAGTGGCTCGACCGGGTGGTTCTCCAGCTCGAGCCGCTCTACGGCGAGTTGCTCAGCCGCTACGGACGCCTGCTGCGGCAGCGCAGCCAGCTGCTGCGACGGGGCCTGGCTCCTGACCAGCGGCAGGCGCTGCTGGATGCCTTCGACTGGCAGATGGCCGTGGTGGGCACCCGGCTGCACCGTCGTCGCGGCCGGGCCCTGCGGCGGCTGGAGCCCCTGGCCCTGGGCTGGCAGCAGCGTCTGGGGGGCGGCGGCGAGCCGCTGCAGCTGGCTTACCGCAGCGGCACCGTGCTGGAGGGGGAGGAGGCCGAGGAGCCCTGGCGCGACCAGATGGTCAGCCAGCTGAAGGAGCAGCGCTCGGAGGAGGAGCGACTGGGCCAGTGCCTGGTGGGGCCGCAGCGCGATGAGATCGAGTTCCGGCTCTCGCAGCAGCCCGCCCGACGCTACGGCTCGGCGGGCCAGCAGCGCACGCTGGTGCTGGCGCTGAAGCTGGCGGAACTGGAACTGGTGCACCAGGTGGTGGGGGCCCCGCCCCTGCTGCTGCTCGACGACGTGCTGGCGGAACTGGATCCGGGACGCCAGGGGCTGCTGCTGGAGGCGGTGGGGGAGGGTCACCAGTGCCTGGTGAGCGCCACTCACCTCGATGCCTTCGGCGGCGGCTGGCGGGAGGCCGCCCAGGTGGTGGAGATGAGGGCCGGCACGCTGGCGGCCGGCTGAAGCGGGGCAACGGGGAGAGCCGAACCGTGGTCAGGGGCAATCTGCACGTATGGTGTGGAACTGTCTTCGCCTGGACCCCTGATGAACCAGAGCCTGCCCTGCCTCCACCCCAACCCGGGATGGACTGGAGCTGCACCCCTGCAAGCCACCTCCGCAATCCCCTCCACCACCGATACGGTCGGGAAGCACTGCATCCTCGAGCTGTACAGCTGCGACAGCGCCAAGCTCGATGACGAAGCCTTCCTCAGGGACACCATCACGACGGCAGCGAAACGTGCCGGTGCCACCCTGCTCAACCTGATCACCCACCGTTTCGATCCCCAGGGCGTCACGGGGCTTGCCCTGCTGGCCGAATCCCATCTCTCGATCCACACCTGGCCCGAGTCGGGCTACGCCGCAGTCGATGTGTTCACCTGCGGGGATCACACCATGCCCGAGAAAGCCTGCCAGGTGCTGTGGGAGGAACTGGGAGCCGGGCACCACAAGCTCACCAGCTTCCGCCGCGAAACTCCGGCCGCGCTCGGCGACATCGACCGGGATCCCCTGCTGGCCGCCGCCTGAGACCCGTGCTCCGGGTTGATCCCTGAAGCAGCCTGCGGCTGGGCCCTCCAACAGGGCCTCAGCGCGTTCGGAGATCGCGGTTGAGCTTGCCACTGACCAGTCCCTCCAGATCCAGGGCCACAGCGCTGAAGCCCATCGCCAGGAACGCCGTTACCAGATCCTGACGGAGATCTCCCGCCAGGAGATCCAGCGCGCGATCCAGCGCGGCGGCCGACAATTCGATGCGGGCGGTTTCCCCCTGACTGCGCACCCGAAGCTCGGCAAATCCCCGCTGCCTCAGCCAGTGCTCGGCGGCGGCCACCCGCCGCAGCCGGCCGGCCGTGATCGGTTCGCCGTAGGGGAAGCGGGACGCCAGACAGGGCTGGGCCGGCTTATCCCACCAGGGAAGGCCGAGGGCGCGCGAAAGGCGGCGCACACCCTCCTTGTCGATGCCCGCTTCCGCCAGGGGGGAGATCACTCCGTGTTCGCGGGCGGCGCGGATGCCGGGGCGGTGATCGCCGAGATCATCGCGGTTCACCCCGTCGAGAACGCAGGCCTGACCGGCAGCGGCGGCGATCGGGGCCAGCAGGCTGTGCAGTTCGCGCTTGCAGGAATAGCAGCGGTCGTCGGGATTGGTGGCGTAGGCCGGATCGGCCAGTTCCGCCGTGGCGATCTCCCGGTGGCGCACCCCGAGCCAGGCGGCCTGGTCCCGTGCCTCCTCCCGCAGATGGGGCGCCAGGGCGGGGGAGATGCCGGTGATGGCCTCCGCTCGCTCCCCAAGCCGCTCGACCGCCAGGGCCGCCACCAGGGCGCTGTCCACCCCGCCCGAGTAGGCCACCACCACCCGCTCAAAGCCATCGAGCTGCTCGCGCACCTGGCCCAGGGCCCGCTCCAGGAGCGGGGGCAGGCTGTCGAGCAGGGTGAGCGGGGGCCGGGCATCCATGGGGGCCATCCTGGCGGGAGAACGGGCCGGCCTGGGTAGCATCCGGATCCGCCCTCCTCCCCGATGACCCCGCCCACCGGCTCCACCCAGACTCCCCAGCGGGGCACCGGACGGGGCATCGGCATCCGCACCGCCGCCGGCAGCGACGAGCGCGCCCATGGCCAGTTGCACGTGTACGACGGCGACGGCAAGGGCAAGAGCCAGGCCGCCCTCGGCGTGGTGCTGCGCACCATCGGCCTGGGGATCTGCGAGCGCAAGCGCACCCGGGTGTTGCTGCTGCGCTTTCTCAAGGGTCCGGGCCGCTCCTACGACGAGGACGCAGCGATCGAGGCCCTGCAGCAGGGTTTTCCGCATCTGATCGACCAGGTGCGCACCGGGCGCGGCGACTACTTCAGCGCCGCGGAGGCCACGCCCTTCGACCGGCAGGAGGCGCAGCGGGGATGGGACATCGCCAAGGGGGCCATCGCCAGCGATCTCTACTCGGTGGTGGTGCTCGACGAACTGAACCCGGTGCTCGACCTCGGCCTGCTCGACACCGCCGAGGTGGTGCGCACCCTGGCCGGCCGGCCGGCCGGCACCGAGGTGATCTGCACCGGGCGCGGTGCGCCGCGGGAGCTGGTGCAGCTGGCCGACCTCCACTCGGAGATGCGCGCCCACCGGCGCCGTCTGCCGGAGGGCGAAGGCCAGGACGTGCCGATGGAGGCGCGGGGTGATCGCGGCCTCGACGGCATCGAGATCTACACGGGCGAGGGCAAGGGCAAGAGCACCAGCGCCCTGGGCAAGGCCCTGCAGGCGATCGGGCGCGGCATCAGCCAGGACAAGAGCCACCGGGTGCTGATCCTGCAGTGGCTCAAGGGCGGCAGCGGCTACACCGAGGACGCCGCCATCGCCGCCCTGCGGGAGAGCTACCCCCATCTGGTGGATCACCTGCGCTCCGGACGCGATGCGATCGTGTGGCGCGGCCAGCAGCAGCCGATCGACTACGTGGAGGCGGAACGCGCCTGGGAGATCGCCCGTGCCGCGATCCAGAGCGGCCTCTACAAGACCCTGATCCTCGATGAGCTCAACCCCACGGTGGACCTGGAACTATTGCCGGTGGAGCCGATCGTGCAGACCCTGCTGCGCAAGCCGGCGGAAACCGAGGTGATCATCACCGGTCGCTGCAAGACGCGGCCCGCCTACTTCGACCTGGCGAGCGTGCACTCCGAGATGGTGTGCCACAAGCACTACGCCGAACGGGGCGTGGACCTCAAGCGCGGCGTCGACTACTGAGGACAGGGAGCGAAGCTTCCCGCGAGCCTGCACACTGATCTGATCAGTCGCGCGGGTGGTCGCGGCGGATGCGGGCCGACACCTGCGCTTCCGGATCCACCCCTTCAAAGGTGGGGGGCAACCACACCCGCACCACCAGCAACAGCGCCGCCGTGGCCAGAAACAAACAGACGGCGATCATCTGCTGCCAGGCCGTTTCGAGCACGCCGTTGACGATCACCTCACGCAGCACCGACACGATCGCAATCTCAACCGACACCCCGATCGACACACGTTGCTCCTGCAGATAGATGATCAGCAGGCGAAACAACTCAACCAGAATCAGGATGAACAGGATATCGGCCGTGATCGCATGAAACTGCGGCGTGGATAGCAGCGAGGCGAAGATGGCCCTGAGCTGCAGCAACATCACACAGAACAGACCCATGCAAAGGGAAACGGCAATCAGATCCTGTACAGCCTCCAGCGACTGCACGATCTGCGGCTTGCGAAACACCTGATGCCAGGGAACGGTCGACATCGCAGCGGCATCATGATCGCTCATACCTCCCTGCACCTGGGCAGGCGGGCTGATCATCGGCGGGCTCAGGGGCTGGCTGGACATGGCCTGCAATCGAATGGTGAAAGAGTAGAGACCAGGCCCTGAACCTGGGCGATCGCAATGATCGCCTCTACTGATCCCTGTGATTAGATCCATGGCACGACCGACGCGACGAAAACCCCTGCCGCCGGTTCGGAGCAGGGGTTGCAGGCGGCCTTGAGCGGGCTCAGGCCTTCTCGTCTTCGTCGTGGGCGAAGCGGTTGTAGAGGAAATCCAGGGCCTGATTGCGCAGCTCGTAGTAGCGGGGATCCTCCATGATGTCCTCACGGCTGCGGGGCCGGATAAAATCAATCGAGAGGATCTCGCCGATGCCGGCGGCGGGGCCGTTGGTCATCATCACCAGCCGATCGGCGAGGAACAGGGCCTCGTCGATGTCGTGGGTGATCATCAGCACCGTGCACTTCTGGGTGTTCCAGATGGAGAGCAGCTCCTCCTGCAGCTCCTCCTTGGTGATCGCATCAAGAGCCCCGAAGGGTTCGTCGAGGATCAGCACCTCCGGCCGGATCGCCAGGGCCCGGGCGATCGCCACGCGTTGCTTCATGCCGCCGGAGATCTGGGTGATCTTCTTCTCGGCCGCCGCGGTCAGGCCCACCATCTCGAGGTGTTCCATGGCGATCTCGCGCTTCTCGTGCTCGGGCAGCTTCGGCTTGACCGAATCCACGCCGAGGTACACGTTTTCGTAGGCGGTCATCCAGGGCAGCAGGGCGTAGCCCTGGAACACCACCATGCGGTCAGGGCCGGGCTTCTCGATCGGCCTGCCGTTGAGCAGCACCTGGCCGGAGGTCGGCTTGGCGAAGCCCGAGACCATGTTTAACAATGTGCTCTTGCCGCAACCGGAGTGGCCGATCACGCAGACGAATTCACCCTGATTGACCGTGAAGCTGATGTTCTCCAGCACCGGATAGGGGCCGGCGGGAGTGGGGTAGACCTTTCCCAGCTGCTCGAAGCGCAGCAGGGGGCCGCCCCCCGCTGAAGCGGGGGAGGCGCTGGGATGGTGCAAGACGGAGGCAGACATGCGGTTCTCGCGAAGTGATCTCTGCAGGGTTCAGGCCGCCAGGGGGCGGGGAACACCGAGGGGGATTTCGGCAACGCTGAAGTCGCGGTGCACGCTGACGTGGTTGAGGTAGCTGATCGGGTCGTTGCCATCGAAGGGACGGCCGTCGAACAGTTCGATGGCGCCGCGCTGATAGCTGACGTCGTCGAGGCCGAGTTCGCGGGCGGCGGTGCTGAACACCGAGATGTTGCAGATTCGCTCGAGGATCTCCACGTAGTTGCGCGGGAAGGGAATCTCCGCCCAGCGGGCCAGCTGGGTGAGGATCCAGAGGTGCTCGGTGCGGCTGGGGCGGTTGACGCCGCGGCCGAAGAACAGGTGGTGGGGTTCACCGTGGGGAGCGAACTCGCCCTTGCTGCCCTTGCGGGCGCCGAAGCTGATCAGCTCCTTCTTCATGCCGAGGTAGCGGCGATCGGCGAGCAGCTCGGCCATCTCGTCCCAGTGGGCCGGATCGGCGCAGAACTGGCAGGCCTCCAGCAGCGCCTTGGTGAGCGCCACATGGGTGTTGGGATAGGCCAGGGCCCAGGCCTCGCGGACGCCCAGCACCTTGCCGGGGTGGCCGTTCCAGATCTCCAGATCACCCACGATCGGTACGCCATGACCCTCGCGGCTGGCGCGCAGGTTCCAGGGTTCACCGATGCAGTAGCCGTCGATCGAACCGTCCTTGAGGTCGGCCAGCATCTGGGCTGGGGGCAGGGTCTGCAGGTGGACGTCCCTGTCGGGGTCGATGCCGCTGGCCGCCAGCCAGTAGCGCAGCAGCAGGTTGTGCATCGAGGCCGGATGCACGATGCCCAGGGTGTGGGGCTCGCGGTTGTGGCTCTGCAGCCAGGCGCGGTAGTCGTCGACAGAGTTCACACCCTGCTCGGCCAGGCGTTTCGCCAGGGTGACCTCGTTGCCGTTGCGGCTGATCGTCAGCGCCGTGACGATCGGGGTGGGAGTACCGCCGTGACCGCCGGCGGTCATCCAGACGGGCATACCCGAAGGCATGAGCGCAGCGTCGAGGGTGCCGTCGAGGAAGCCATCGGTGACGCCGCGCCAGCTGGTTTCGCGCACCAGGTGCACCTGATCGAGGCCATGCTTGGCGAAAAATCCCTTGGCCTCGGCGATCGCCAGCGGCGCGCAGGCGGCGAGCGGGATGAAGCCAAGATCGAGATTCACCTTCTCGAGCCCGTGGGCGGCCTGCACCTTGTGGGGCTTGGCCTGCCACTGCTTCACCCGCTTCTGGCGGTTGAGGAAGTAGATGATCTCGGAGCGCAGGCTGTAGTAGCTGGGGTGGTGCACCACGGTCATGCGCTGGCGCGGCCGCGGGATGTCCACCTCGAGAATGTTGCCGATCTTCGAACCGGGGCCGTTGGTGAGGCAGACGATGCGGTCGGAGAGCAGCACCGCTTCATCGACGTCGTGGGTGACCATCACGGCGGTGAGCTGGTGCTCGTTGCAGATCTGCATGAGCTTCTCCTGCAGATTGCCGCGCGTGAGGGCATCGAGCGCCCCGAACGGTTCATCGAGCAGCAGCAGCTTCGGCTTGATCGCCAGGGCGCGGGCAATCGCCACCCGCTGGCGCATGCCGCCGGAGAGTTCGCGCGGCAACTTGTGGCCAGCGTGGCCCAGGCCCACCATGTCGATGTGCTCCTGGATCAATGCGGTGCGTTCCCTGGCGGCAAGGCCGGGATAGACCTCATCGATCGCCAGGGCGATGTTCTGCTCAACGGTGAGCCAGGGCAGCAGCGAGTAGTTCTGGAACACCACCATCTTGTCCGGCCCGGGGCGCTTCACTGTCTCGCCGTCGACGAGCACGGTGCCGCCCGTGGGCAGATCGAGACCGGCGATCATGTTTAACAATGTGCTCTTGCCGCAGCCGGAGTGGCCGATCAGGGAGATGAACTCGCCTTTGCGGATCTCGAGATCGATGCCCTTGAGGGCCAGGTAGTTGCCGCCGCCGCTGAGCGGGAAATTCTTCTCCAGCTCTTGGACGTCAACGAGTGTCGCGGGTGTCATGGTTGCTCAGGAAAAGGGGATCAGGGAGACAGATGAAGGGCCCACCAGCTGAAGCCGACCACCATGCCGCTCATCAGCACGAAGCGAATCAGGAGGAAGGAGAGGACGTTCTCACGCCGGGTGATGGCGCGATCCACGGATCGCAGGCGGTTATGGAGTGGGACGAGAAAATCAGGCGTCTGCATGGCTCAGCATGGGAAAGGAGATGGACCGTTGCGGATCACTGACCCGGGGAGATGCGCTGCTGCAGCCAGGCCATCAAGCGATCGAGGATCAGACCGATGGCCCCGATCCAGACGACGCCGAGCACGATGTCGGAGACATAGCTGTTCTGATAGGCGTCCCAGATGAAGAAGCCGATGCCGGGGGTGCCGGGCATCACGATTTCGGCGGCGATGATCGCCAGCCAGGCCAGACCGATCGAAATGCGCAGGCCGGTGAAGATGTAGAGAAGCGCCGAGGGGATCAGCACCTTGGTGAAGAAGCGGCCGCTGGACATCTGCAGCACCAGTGCCACGTTGCGGTAGTCCTGGGGGATCTGACGCACACCTTCAGCCGTGTTGATCAGGATCGGCCAGATCGAGATGATGAAGATCACGAAGATGGCGGCCGGCTGGTTGTTCTGGAACAGCACCAGGGCGATCGGCACCCAGGCCAGCGGCGCCACCATGCGCAGGAATTGGAACAGCGGGTCGAAGGCACGATCGAGGCCTTTGTTCAGACCGACAGCGATGCCCGCTGCGATACCGACGATGGCGGCCAGGGTATAGCCAAGAGCCACCCGGCTGAGGCTGCTCATTGAATGCAGGAACAGGCCCTTGTCGAGGCCGCCTCGATCGAAGAAGGGATAGAACAGCAGCTCGCGGGTGCGCTCTTCGGTGAACAGGCTGAGCGGGCCGGCCAGCTTGGTGAGGCCAAGGCTTGCACTCAGCTGCCAGAACAGCAGGAAGCCACCAATGCCCAGAATCGGAGGGACGATCAGTTTGCGGTTGTTTTTCCACCACAGCGCCAGGCCGGTGGGGGGCGTGCGATCCCCACGGCTGGTGGTGGGAGCAGAGCTGGTTGTCATGGGAACGGTCCTGGAGAGTGGAAGGAGAGAGTGGAGTGGAATGCCATCGGGTCGTCGTCACCCGGGCGATGGAGCCATCAGGCGGTGGGCCCGCCGCCGGCCTGGAAGGTGGCGAGCCCCGCGGATCACTTCTTGATCTTCAGCGAGTCGAGATAGGCCTGAGGATTCTCAGGGTCATAGACAATGCCATTGAAGAAGGTCTCCTTGCCGCGGCTGGAGCCGCTGGGGACGTCCTTGCCGGAGAGGCCGAGTTCGGTGGCGGCCTGCTTCCAGAGATCCTCGCGGGTCACCTTGTCGGTGATCGCCTTGGCCTGCTCAATCGTGTCAACAGTGCCGGGATAGAACTTCCAGCGCAGCGCTTCGATCAGGAACCAGTTGGTGAGGCTCTTGTAGGGATAGGAGATGTTGCCCCGATCGCTGTTCCAGTACAGCGGACCCAGCTTGGGATCATTGACCGGCGTACCCTGAGCGCCGATCTTGTACTGGCCCTTCAGCGATTCGAGCAGCACCTCCTTGGGCACGTTGTACCACTTGCGCGAGCTCAGGATGGTGGCGGCTTCCTCCTTGTTTTCTGGCTTGTCAAGCCACATCTGAGCTTCGATCAGACCCTTGAGCAGCGCCACGGAAGCCTTGGGATTCTTATCCACCCAGTCGGCACGCACGGCGAGATATTCCTCTGGGTGCACCGGCCAGATCTGGGAGGTGGTAGCGGCCAGATAACCGATCTTGTCGCGGGCGATGCGCGAAGGCCAGGGATCGCCCGTGGAGAAGGCCTCCATCGTGCCGTTCTTCATCCCCTGCAGCGTTTCCGGGGTGGGAACGGTGAGCAGCTCAACCTGCTTGTCTGGATCGACCCCACCAGCCGCAAGCCACCAGCGGATCCAGAACTCCTGGTTGGCCTTGGGGAAGGTGTAGGCAGCCCGGAACTTGCGACCCTCCTTCTGGTTGAACTTGTCGAAGAACCCAGGCGACGATGTCGCCAGGTCGACGGTCAGATTGCCGTCTTTGACTGCGTCAGCAGCGGCGATGCCGTTCCCCTGGCTCATCAGCATCGCCAGGATGTACATCGGCACCTTCTTACCGTTGGTGATGGCGCCTTCACCGATCATCTGGGGCATCGGCAGCTGCCACTGGCCGCCATCAATGCCGCCGCCACTGGAGCCAAGCACCACATTGTCGCGGGCGGCCCCCCAGTTGGCCTGCTTGGAGAGCTTCACATCGAGGCCATGCTTGGCGAAGAAGCCCTTCTCAACGCCGACCACCAGGGGAGCAGCTTCAAGGATGGGAATGAAGCCGAGGCTGATCGTCTGGGTTTCGAGATTGGTGTTGCTGGCTGCCGGGGCTGGAGTGGAAGATCCCCCGCCCGCTGCCCCCGGGGAACTGCTGGGAGGATTACCGAAGCAACCGGCCAGAACCACCGTGCTGGCGAGGCTACCGCTGAGCAGAGCGAGAAAACGACGACGCTTGGCCATGGTGTGGATGGAAGGGAGATTGCGTGAAGTTGACGAGCAGACAGGTGATGAAGGCGAAATCCAGCGAGGGGCAACCATGGCTGCACCCTGGAGTCTCTGGATGGAGGACTCTGACTACACTCGCGCTCCCATCAGATCGGGAGAGCTGGTTCTAATAAGTCGCTAAAAACCGGATTGGGGGTGATTGCTTTGGGTCTGTGCTGTGTATGGCCCTTGCGACGGCGCAGAACCTGTCGGTCCCCCAGGCGGACCGCGCTTGTTGGTGAATCGGATCACGGGGCGGCACCTCCTTTCCCCTGGCGTTGCAGCTGAGGCAGTGCCTCGCGCAGCAGCAGCTCATCGGCACCGTCCTTGAGCAGATAGCCCTCCTGCCGGAAATGGGAGAGCGCCTTGGTGACGGTCACCCGGGTCAGCCCCGAGATCTCCGCCAGTTGCCGATGGGTGAGGTTCATGTCCTCGAAGGACAGGCTGACGCCGCGGCTGCTGACCCGGCCGAAGCGCTCGCCGATCCACAGCAGCAGCTGAAACAGGCGTGATTCCGCCGGGCGTGTGCGACTGAGGCGCAGCAGCGTGGAGGTCTGCAGGCATTGGTCCAGCAGAAAGGTCTCGCGTTCCTCCGGGCTGGGATTCCTCTCTTCGATTCGTGTCGCGGACAGCGCCAGCAGCTGCAACGGCGTCACGGTGATCAGCGAGGGAATCACCAGCTCGCCGGGGCCCCAGAGGCCGAAGGTACAGGCTTCGCCACAGTCGCTCCAGCTGGCCACCCGCAGATAGCCGTCTTCGATCCGCCAGTTGAGATTGGAAGGGACGGCCGCACCGGCCTGGAGGCTCAGGTGCAGATCACGGGCTGTCATGGCAGTCGGCATGGCAGGAATAGCGGGCAATGGTGAGATCAACGAATCGATCAACCGGGAGTCATTGACTGTGTCCGGCTAGTAGTCACAAATACGCAAGCGAACCTGACTCCAGAGCCTGGCAATTCAGGCTGGAGATGAATCGAACTCGGTCAACCTCGAAGGGCTGCCGAACTGGCTTCAGGCAGGTGACAGCGAAAGCTGCAGGAGTTGCCACTGCCCTGGGCCCGTTGTTGGAAGCCCTGGCCAGTGGCTAAGGATGGCCAGATGTCATGCGGAAGTGGTGTCCCATGAAGTTGGCAAACCATAGGGAGTGCTTGGCGCAACCTGGGGCGGCTGACGCGAACCATCGCTCATTGCCTCGATAAGCCTGCCTGATCGCATCCTCCAGGATGCCCAGAACCCTTGTGATCACTGCACTCCCTTGTGCGTTTGACTCCACTCAACAATTCTGCGCAACTGGAATTGATGGCCACGACTTGCTGCCAGGTTGTCTAGACAACAAGGGGTAGTGTGCTGTTCTCGTCCCGTTGCCATCGTTTCCCCGCTTGCATCTGCGTTCCTGCAGATCTGAATCCGCTGCGTGGCAACGCAGCGGATGTTCTTCCCATGGCCAAGGCCCTAAGCTCCGCCCGCTCGGCCAACCCGACCGGATAGCAGGGATGGTCCGGCGTTGGCGAGCCCCTGTTCAGGCTTCAGCTCTGCTGATCAGTTCAGGCCTCGAGGTAGTCGGTATACCCCTGCGACAGTTCGCGGATGGCCGCGTTGGCCCGCCGCTCGAGCCCGCGGGCGCTGTCGCGGGTGATGCCCATACGCCGTGCGGTGGCACTCAGGCTCAGGGGTTGTTCCGCCGTGAGTCCATAGCGGAAGCGCAGCAGGGTGGCCTCCTGGTCAGGCAGATCATTGAGCAGCCGTTCGATGTCCTGCTGCATCAGGGCCGTGGCGACCTGTTCCTGCGGGTTGGTGCTGCGGCAGGCCAGGGTGTCCTGCAGGCGCAGGTCGCTGTTTGCGCCGTGCTGAGCATCGAGGCTCAGCGGCTCCTGGGCGCGGAAGAGCACCTCGCGGATGTCAAGCGCCTTGAGCCCCGTGGCGGCAGCAAGTTCCGCCAGGCTGGGATCACGGCCCAGTTGCTGGCCCAGGCTCTGTTGGCATTGCCGGAGCCGCTGCAGTTGCTCCACCATCGTGGAGGGGAGGCGGATCGTGCGGCCCCGGCTGATCAGGGCGCTGCCGATGCCATCGCGGATCCACCAGGTGGCATAGGTGGAGAAGCGATAGCCACGGCTCGGGTCAAAGCGCTCGACAGCCTTGATCAGACCGATGGTGCCTTCCTGGATCAGATCCTCCAGATCAGCGGGGCGATGTTGATAGCGTTTGGCCATGCTGATCACCAGCCGCAGGTTGGCCACCACCATGCGGCTGCGCGCCCGTTCGGCGCGATGCAGATCGCGCTGAAGCTTTCTGAGCGTCAGGCCCGCTTCCAGGGCCCAGGCCTCGTGACAGGGGGCCGAGCCTCCGGCTCGGATCGTCATCTCCTCCTTCACCTCCAGCAACTGGCGGCCTTTCTGAACTTGGCGGGCCAGAGAGATCTCGTCGCACGCTGTGAGCAGAGGGACTCGTGAAATGGCACGGATGTGCAGACTGAGTGCGTCGCAGCGGCCCGTAGGGCGCTTCTGTGGCGCAGGCATCGGAGGGATGTCTGAGGGGTGAGTCGTGTAACTTTAATGACCGGGATTGGGCCGTGGGTGTGGAACGGGATCAGCCGAGGAGCAGTAGCTCAAATTGCTGCGATCAGAGTGGCTGATCAGTCATTCCTGGATCAGTCAGTTCGGCCGCTGTTGCGCTAGGGCTGACGCGGTGGAAGATCCTCGACATCCAGTGATCGGTTGGCGCCCTGTCCCGCCTTGCGGATCAGCCAGTACGCCGCCGCCAGGCCCACCACAATCAGGCCGAAGCCTGCCATCAGCGGCGCCTTGTTGTCCGTGCCCGGTGGCAGCACGATCACCTTTCGGGCCACGGCGGTGAGGGCGGTGAGCAGCACAAGTTCGATCTGCACCACCTGATCGCGCAGATAGGCCGTCACGTTCTGCAGCACCTCCAGGGCAATGAAGATGAGCAGCAGGCGATCGAGCAGCTTGATCAGGCTGCCATCGAACCAGTCGGTCTGCCACTGGACCACCTTGACGCCGGACTGCAACAGCAATTCAAAGGTGGCAAACCCGATCACCACGGCCAGCAACAGGGCCAGAATCTTGGCCAGCTGACGCTCATAGCTGTGAATGACTCTGAGAAATCGTTTGTCGCTGAACAGTTCCATGGCACAGCAGAGCGAATGTCGTTGTTATCCTTCCAGGCCCTGATGGGGCACGGGTCAAGGGCGGACCCGTGCCACCCTCATCTGCGCTGGCGCAAAAAGCCAAGTCTGGGTCTGCGCAGTCGGCTCCGGCATCCTATGAAATGGCACCAGGGCTTGGGGGGGGGGGAGATTTCCTGCGCGTCTATGTCCGTTGGCACGTCCGGAAGCAGCCCTGCCTCGGAGGGGGTAAAAAAAAGACCCCAGCTGATGGGCTGGGGTCTGTGGAGGTGTGTAGGTCAGCGCCGGTTCCCGGATGGCATGCCCCCATCGCAAAAAGGTCGCCAGAGATCAGAACTTGTGATCGCGCAGAGCCTCGACCTGGTAGATGTAGGTGATGATCGAGAAGTCGGCGTAGTATTTCTTTTCAATCTCGCGTGTGATCTTGTCGGCCAGTTCGCGCGTGCCGGTGAGCACCTCGATCTTCACGTTGGAGAGCGTGTGTGACACGCTCGGCTCCCCGGTGGAGCGCACGTTACGGCTGCCTTCGCCGCCGGCGGCGTTGACGGTGTAGCCGGTGGCCCCGGCTTCCTTGATCAGCTTGGTGAGTTTCTTGGAGAGGACCTCCTCGGCGACGATCACCAGCTTCCAGACCTGTTGACTCATGGCTATGAACCCAGTTTGGTGGAAAAACGATAGTTTAGTGTCAGTTTATCCGGCCGAGCATCATCTCCGCGATCCCGATGAACAGCGGGATGCAGATGGCGATCGCCACGGGCGTGCCGATGGCCGTGGAAGCGCCGATGTAGGCCGAGGGGTTGGCGGAGGGGATGCCGGCACGAAGGGTAGGCGGGCCGGAGATGTCGGAACTGGAGGCGGCGATCACGGCAAGCACCACCGCACCGCCGATGCTGAAGCCTGTGAGCTTGTGGATGATCAGGCCAAGGCCGAAAGCCAGGAAGCCATGCACGATCGGGGCGATGAAGGCATAGATCGCAAACCACTGAGCAACCTTGCGAAGCTCGTTCATGCGCTGGGCCGCTTCCATCCCCATGATGATCATCAGGATGGACAGGAAGCCTTTGAACAGGGGGTTGAAGAAGCTCTCATAAACTGGTTCAGGCTTGGTGAGGATGCCGAGGGCCACACCCATCAGCAGGGCCGTGACGGCCGAGCTCTGCAGACTTTCCTTGATGATCGGCCAGATCTCCACTTTCTCGGCCTGGCCGGTTTTTTTGCTGATGTACACGCTGGCCACCACGATCGCCGTCACCAGCGCCGGGATGTCCATAAATGGGTAGAGAGCCGCCGTCCAGGCCTCATAAGGCACCTTCGCGGCATCCAGGCCAGGCAGCACAGCGGCCAGCGTGGAGCCGCTCACCGCGCCGAAAAGGCCGCCGGTGGCCACCGCATCCGGCACCTTGATGCCAGGCATCCGGCCAAGCGTCCAGCGGCTGATGAACACGATCACGATGCCGATCAACACAGCCGCAAGCGCCGGCAGGAAGATCTCGGAGGGATTGGAGTTGCGGATGGCGATGCCACCTGTGAGGCCAATCTTCATCAGCAGGAAGAAGCTGATGAATTTGTAGATCGAATCGGGGATGGCCAGCTGGCTGCCAAGGGAGGCAACCACGATGCCGCCGATCAGGAATCCGAGTGTCGGCGACTGGAGTTGCTGAAGAAAAAGTGTTAGAAATTCGTTCACTTCTGTTCTTGGGAGAATGACTGAAACAAGCTGTTGATCGCTGGAAACGATCTCAGTGGGGGATCTCTGCTGGTCAGCTTTCTGAACTCCATCGACTCAGCTCTCCCTCTGGAAGAGGTTAATCGCCTCTGCCGACAACATGTCCGTGTCGCCAATCCGCAGCAGCCAACCCTGCAGGCGAAATTGTCCGAGGGACTTGGTCACGGTGACCCTCGATACGCTCGCCATCTCTGCCAGCTGACGGTGGGTCAGATTCATAGCCTCCAGAGGCACGGACCGTCCCTGCTCATCGCCTGAACCGAATCGCTCGCTGAGCCAGATCAGCAGATTGAACAGTCGTGTTTCAACCGGCCGGACACGCGTGAGTTGCAGCAGCATGCCCATCTGCTTGATCTGGGTCCTGGAACAGTGTTGTTGCTCGTCAGGACTGGGACTCCATTCATGGACCGTTGCTCGGGAGAGGGCACGCAATTCCACAGGTTGCAGACTTAGAAGCTGTGGCATCACGATCTCCCCCGGGCCCCAGATTCCCAGGGTGTAGGTCTCCGCGAGATCGGTTTGGCCTATGGCCCTGACATAGCCATGATTCACGCGCCAGCAGAGGTGAACTGGCAGCAACTGACCCGCGTCCAGAGTAAACTGTAGGCCTTGTTCAGGCATGGTTAAGTGCATTGCCGCAGCATGTCAGTGATGGGACCTTCATCGGTGCCTGCTGACACCTGCATGTGTTGCCGTGCAACAGTAGGTACCGGTTGATCCGGATTGGGTCGACGATCCCGCAGCAGGCCCGATGCCAATCATCAGCTTTCCTAATCCAGCTGAGGCACCGATGTTCGTGGATTACACGACTAAGTTCCCTGGCTACATTGCGGCGTTTTCCATGAAAATGCGGCCCTGGAAGGCCGCTTGTTCGTTGCTTCGCGCTCCTTGTCTGGGGCGTTGCGCTCTCATCGGACCTCGCTCCGGATCATCCGGATGACGGCATGCGCACGGTGTCTGAGGCCGCCCTCGATGGACCATCAGATGTGGAGTTGCTTCTCAAAAAAATGGACATGGCCATGCCATGTCCCCTGGGCTGCACCGCGGAAGGCCTCAGGCCAGGCCGGCGACGGCCTGCTGCAGCGCATCGAAGCGGCTGAGGCTGGTGCGTTCGGCAGGCAGTTTCTTGTAGAGACCCAGTTTTTCAAGCCGTCGCTGGGTGGTGCCTGCAGCACCCACCACGAACACCTGGCGACCCTTCTCGATCGCCTCCTCCACGGCATTCTCCACCGCGAGAGCTGCCGTGACCCCGAGGTGTGACACCTCTGAGAGATCAAAGATCACCGCCTTGCAGTCGCTGATCGCGTTGTGCTCTCGGCCGATCGCCTTGGCCACCCCGAAGATCATGGCGCCAGTGAGCTGGAACAGCAGCACCTGCCCCTTGCCCTGGTCCAGAAGGGCTTTTTCATCCTCCGAAAGCATCAGATCACCATCACCGGTGCTGATCGACTTGACCGATTTCGCCTGCAGCGAACTCATCTTGTCGATCGTCAGGATGTTGGCGATGAACACGCCGATGCCCACGGCGGCGATCAGATCCACCAGCACGGTGAGGGCGATCACCAGATACATGATCAGGGCGCCCTTGATGGAGATCAGATGGGCGCGCTTCAGGAAGCCCCAGTCGACGATGTCCACACCCACCTTGAGGGCGATGCCGGCCAACACGGCCTGGGGAATCTGGGAGGCCAGATCCTTGAAGGCGAGAATCACCAGCATCAGGATCAGGGCCCGGCTGATGCCGGAGAGGGCGCTGAGCCCGCCCGCCTGGATGTTCACCACCGTGCCCATCGTGGCGCCGGCACCCGGCAGTCCGCCGAACAGGCCGGAGA
The DNA here is from genome assembly GCA_024958655.1 of Cyanobium sp. FGCU6. Classification (GTDB taxonomy): domain Bacteria; phylum Cyanobacteriota; class Cyanobacteriia; order PCC-6307; family Cyanobiaceae; genus Cyanobium. Next base: position 42,684 of record JANWUR010000010.1, read on the forward strand.
CCAGGTTGCCGAGCCCCTGACCGATCAGCTCCTTGTTGGAATCATGTTCGGTGCGGGTGATGCTGTCGGCGATCACGGCCGTGAGCAAGGCATCGATGCAACCGAGCATGCCGAGCACGGCAGCATCCACAAGCATGATCCGCAGATCGTCCAGCTCGAAATAGGGGACCCGCAGCTGGGGAAAACCGGAGGCAAGTTCGCCGATGCGGCGGATCCCTTCACCGCCACCTGTGAGCAGCGTGAGCGACAGCAGGGTGCCCACCACCAGGGCGATCAGCTGGGGCGGGGCGATCTTCTTCACTGCAGCGGGTGTGAGCCACAGAATGGCCAGGGTGATCACCGCCAGGATCACTTCACCGGGGCGGGCGTTGGCAACCAGCTGGGGCAGGGCATTGAGCGTGCCCATGACGCCACCTTTTGGGATGGCCTGGCCCAGGAATGGACCGATCTGCAGCACCACCAGGATGATGCCGATGCCGCTCATGAAGCCCGAGATCACCGTGTAGGGCATCTGGGTGATGTAGCGGCCCAGCTTCAGGAAACCGAAGAGGATCTGGAACACACCGGCCAGCATCACCACCGTGAAGGCCATGGCCAGGCCGGTCTCGGGGTTGCGGGCCGTGAGGCTGGCGATCACTGCCGTGATCACCACCGTCATCGGACCGGTGGGTTCGGAGATCAGTGCCGGCGTGCCACCGAACAGAGCGGCGAACAGGCCCACCAGCACGGCCCCCCAGAGGCCGGCGGAGGCACCGGCTCCGGAGGCCACGCCGAAGGCCAGGGCCAGGGGCAGGGCCACGATGGCGGCGGTGACGCCGCCGAACAGATCCCCCTTGATGTTCGTGGTGCTGATGTGGTTCAGCACCCGCAGACCCGGGCGCCGTGGCGGCGCCGATGAGGTTGTCATCGCTACAGGCGAGGGTTGGCGCGGAACCTTAGGCAGTGCGTACGGAACCTGGGTCGCGCCCCGGCTGCAACTCACAGCAGGCCGCGATGGCGCACCAGCCGTTGCACCATCGCCCAGGAGCCCAGCGTCACCTTGACGCCCACCAGCAGGTTGAGCAGCGGGATCCAGCCGCCGCTGAGCAGCGTGCCGAATTGCCCCCCTGCCGGCGTCAGCTCCAGCAGCGCCAGCAGGGCCAGCAGCAGAAAGCCGAGCACCGCCGCCTTCTCGAGCAGATCGGCCCGGTAGCGGCGAAACAGCCTTTCACTGCGCTCGGCGCCGCCGCTGATCAGCTGCAGGCCGATCGCCGTGCCGCCCGCCACCCCTGCCGCGAAACCGCCGCCGGGGCTGAGATGGCCGCGCAGGGCCAGCTCCACCGCCACCAGGGCGGCGATGGTGGAGCCCAGCTCGCACAGCACCTGGGAGGGCGGGTCCTCAAGTCCGCGAATCCGCTGGCGTGTCGGTTCGCCGGCCAGCACCATCCTCACGCCGATGGCCGCCAGGGTGAACACCACCACCTCCGCCACCGTGTCGAACAGGCGCGTGTGCAGGATCACGCCCGACACCAGGTTGGGCACCTGGGTCTGCTGGGCCAGGGCCGCGATCAGCGGTTCGATGGAGGTGGCCGTGGGCAGGGTGCTGGCCAGCGGAGCGGCGAACAGGGCGATGGCGGCCAGGAGATACAGCCAGGTCATGCCTGAACTCCCGGATCGAGACGCAGGGCATCGAGACGCAGGGCACCGCCGGCTTCCCGCCAGGGCCCATAGCCGGGGCTCTGTTGCAGCCGTTTCAGCAGGGCGCCGCGGCGCAGCACCAGCTGGCCACCGTCCTCCAGCCAGCCATGGCTGTCCCTTGTCGTGCTGTGCTCCTCAATCAGGCGCAGCCGCAGATGCAGCGGGCCGAGCCACTGGTTCAGGCGTGCCTCCGCTGCAGGATCAGCCTGCGAGCGACGGTCCTCCAGGCGCAGCGCCATCGAGGAGCGCAACGCCACTGCATAGAGCGTCGTGGACAGCAGGGTGCCCACCAGCGCCTCGGTGATCGCCACATCGGGCGCGCCCAGCAAGGCGTAGAGCAGCGTCGCCACCGAGCCGAGGATGCCGCGCAGCACCAGGGTCTGATAGGGATTGTTCTGGCTGACCAGCAGCACGGCGGTCAACGGCAGCAGGGCCGTGATCGGCAGCAGCAGATCCAGCTGAGCTTCGAGCGTGAGAGCGTCGGACATGACGACAGACATGACGGTGGCGTGATCAACGACTTCTGTCTGATCTGTGGGGGGCTGTTCGTTCGCGAGGCGGTTCGTGCGGCGGCGGCAGTGAGCAGCTGGCCAGCACGTAGCCGAAGATCGTGTTCCAGACGATCAGGCCCAGCAGCGCCAGGGCAAGCAGCGGCCACTGGCCCGGAATGCGCAGCAGCAGGCCCAGCAGCATCAGGGCCGAGCCGAGCGTGTCGGACACCGACAGCTTGTGCAGGCGGCCGAGGTAGCTGCCCCCCTCCAGCAGCGGCCAGGTTCCCCAGAACCAGAGCAGCAGGCCCGCCCCCAGCAGCAGCAGGCTGACGTGGCCGCTCAGAGCCTGAATCGCCGGCAGAAGAGGGCTCATCGCTCCACCTCCCGCAACAGATTGGCGAGCAGCAACATCCCTGAGTTGCCGGCGCTGAGGCTGATCGCCCCCACCAGGCCCAGCATCCAGTCGTCGCGGATCACCGCCACCACCATCATGATCAGCGCCACCTTCGAGGCGATGCTGCTGAAGGCGGCCATCCGATCCCAGACGCTGCAGGGCCGGCAGACCACGGCGATCGGAATCAGCAGGGCCAGCAGCATTCCCCAGATCAACACGGTCATGGCATCAGTCCTCGCTGGATGGGGTGGTGCCTTTTGGTGCGGTTCGGCTGTGCCTCGGCATCGGCCGCAGCTGATGAATGCGATAGATCGGCCGGCCGTCCACCCGGCTCAGGCCGAGCACCAGCGTGAACGGCGTGAGCGTGATCGCCAGCACCTCCAGGAAGATCACCAGCCGCTGGCTGGGAGCGCTGGCCGGCAGCTCCAGCCAGCGCTCCTGCTCGCGTCCGCCGCCGATCAGGGCCAGCGCCTCGCCGTAGGCCTGGGGCACCGCCACCAGCGCCTGCCAAAGCGCACGCAGCAGCGGACCCAGCGGCTGGCGCGGACCCTCGGCATGGGGCAGCAGCAGGGCCAGCGCCACGCCGATCAGCAGATTCACTGCGCTGCTGTCGGCGGTGAGCAGGTACCAGAGCAGCAGCCGCAGCAGGCAGCTGAGCAGGAATCCCATCAGCCCGCCCCCCCGGTGAGCAGGGGCTGGCCGCCGCCGGCCATCGCCAACAGCAGGCCCGCCCCCACCACGCCCAGGCCGCCCAGCAGGTCGCTCAGGCGATCCAGCTGAGGGAGCTCAGGGCCGCCGCCGGCACGCAGTCGCTCCAGGCCGAGATGCAGCAGCAACCCCAGTCCCAGCACTGCCAGGGCCTGCAGCAGGTCGGGAATGTCGGCCTGGCGAGAGCTCACCGCCAGACCGACGAGCAGCAGCGGCAGCATCAACAGCAGCGCCCCCCAGCAGAGTGGTGGCCGCGGACTCCAGCGCCAGGGCGCCTGCCACAGGCGGGCGTAGACCGCCACGCTGCCAATCGAGAGCAGTAGCACCAGCCAGCCCAGCTCCGGACTGAGCGCTGCCTGCAGCTGCTTCTTGGCGGTGAAGCCCAGCAGCGGCGGCAGGGCGGCGATCGAGAGGCTCCCCAGCCAGAGGGGCAGCAGAAGACTCCAGACCAGCGGCCGCTTTCGCCAGTCCTGCAGAGAGAGTCCGGGCCAGTGACGCGCCGTAAGGAACAGGCCGGCCTTGGCCAGGCCATGGGAGAGGGCCATCAGACCTCCGGCTGCCGGCGTGAGAACCACCAGGCCCATCTGGGCCAGGGTGCTCCAGGCCAGCAGTCGCTTGGCATCGCTGGCCGTGAGGGCATAGACCAGGCCCAGGGCGGCGCTGGCCAGCCCGATCGGGGCGACCAGGCCGGTGAAGGCGCCATTGAGCTGCTGGAGGCGCAGCAGCGGCAGGGCTCCGGCGCTCACCACCACACCCGAGAGCAGCGCCGATACCTCGGCAGGGGCCTCGGCATGGGTGCGCGGCAGCCACAGGCCATTGAGGAAGACGCCCGATTTGGTCAGCAGCCCCACAAGCACCAGGGCCAGCGGCGCACCGGGCGCCAGGGCGGCGAGGGCCTCGAAGCGGAAGCTGCCGCTCTGGGCGTAGACCAGGGCCGCACCGATCAGATACAGGCCCATCGCCGTGTTGCTGACCAGCAGATAGCGCAGGGCGATCCAGCCGGCGTTGGCGGTCGCCCCCCGCAGGATCAGCAGGAAGGCGCTGATCGCCACCACCTCCAGGCTCACGTACAGGCTGACCAGATCGGTGGTGAGAAAGCTGGTGTTGAGGGCCCCCAGCAGTACCAGCAGCTGCAGCCAGCCGCTGCGGTCCCAGCCCTGGCGCCGCGCCTCGAGCCACACACCCAGGCAGACCAGGCCGGCCAGCAGCAGGAACCAGCCGGCGAGAGGATCGAGGCTGAGGCTCACCCCGTACTCCTGCAGCAGCTGCAGCTCCAGGCGGTTGCCCCCCAGAACGGCCCAGCCGCCCAGAAAGGCCGTGGCCAGGCTGCACAGCAGGATCAGCGCTGGGCTGAGGGCCGGCAGCAGCGCCACCACGAAGGCGGCCAGGTAGGGCCCCAGCAGCCAGATCACCAGCGGCGGGGCGCTCAGGCTCCAGAGGTCGCTCATGGGCGATCAGAGGGCTCGAAGCTGGACGCATCAAGGCTGGGATCGATCCGCGCCAGCTGGGTGATCACCACCAGCAGCAGCGCCTGGATCGACAGGCCGATGACGATGGCGGTGAGGATCACGGCCTGGGGAATCGGATCGGCCAGATCGCCGCCGGCCTGACCCAGGGCGGCGGGATCGGCCAGACGGGAGAGGATCGGGCTGCGCAGGCCGGAGCGTGCGGCGAACAGCACGAACAGCGCCACCACGGCACTGCCGGTGACGTCCATGGCCAGCACCTTGAGGAACAGGTTGCGCCGCAGCAACAGACCGGCGAAGCCGGCAAGTGCCGCCAGCAGGATCAGCAGCTCCAGCAGTCGGATCGCCGTCATGGGGTCTGCCCCGCTATCGCAGTGACGGGCGGGACGGTAGCGAGCGAAACCGTCAGCGGACGGCTCGGGGGGCTGGCCAGGCGAGCCTCCCCTGTCGCTGCGCGGCTGCATTCCCCAGACCGCCGGGTCCCATCCCTATAACCCCGTGACCTTTTCAGGTCACTGATGCCTCCCCTCCCCCCGCTGCTGATGGAGTTCAGCTCCCATCAGCTTGAAACGGCCGAAACCCTGCTCCAGGTGGGCCGCTTCCTGGTGATCTTCATCGCCGCGCGGGCGATCGCCGAGCTGATGGTGCGTCTGCAGCTGCCGACGATCCTCGGCGAACTGGTCGCCGGTGTGGTGATCGGCGTCTCCGGTCTGCACCTGATCGTGCCGCCCGGCGCCCAGGCGGAACTGAGCGCCGCCGCCTCCGGCCTGGTGGCCAACCTTTCGGAGATCACGCCCGAAGCGGTGCGCCACGTCTACGACGAAACCTTCCCCAGCCTGCAGACCGTGTCGCAGCTGGGGCTGTTCGCGCTCCTGTTCCTCACCGGCCTGGAGAGCGAGCTCGATGAACTGGTGGCCGTGGGGGTGCAGGCCGGCACGGTGGCGGTGACGGGCGTGGTGTTGCCCTTCGCGCTCGGCACGGCGGGCCTCTACTACCTCTTCCATGTGCCGCTGATCCCGGCGGTGTTCGCCGGCGCGGCGATGACGGCCACCTCAATCGGCATCACCGCCAGCGTGTTCGGTGAGCTGAAGTGGCTCAAGCGCAGCGAGGGCCAGATCGTGATCGGTGCCGCCGTGCTCGATGACATCCTCGGCATCGTGATCCTGGCGGTGGTGGTGGCGGTGGTCGGCGGCGGCGCCTTCACGGTCGGCCCGGTGGTGCGGCTCTGCCTGGCGGCGGCGGCCTTCGTGGCGGTGGCCCTGTTTCTCAGCCGCACGGCTGCACCCCTGTTCGACTGGGTGGTGGATCGGCTCAAGGCTCCCGGGGATGTGGCCGTGGCCAGCTTCGTGGTGCTCACGCTCTGCTGCTTCGCCGCCCAGGCGATCGGCCTGGAGGCGGCCCTCGGTGCCTTCGCTGCCGGCCTGATCCTCAGCGCCTCGAAGCACACCCACGACATCGATGCGGCGGTCAAGCCGCTGGTGGCCCTGTTCGCCACGGTGTTCTTCGTGCTGATCGGCACCGGCATGGACCTCTCGGTGCTCAACCCCCTCGACCCCGCCAACCGCGAGGGCCTGATCGTGGCGGCCTTCCTGCTGGTGGTCGCCATCATCGGCAAGATCGCCGCCGGCTGGAGCTACGTGAGCAAGGAGCCCACCAATCGCCTGGTGGTGGGCCTCGGGATGATGCCCCGCGGCGAGGTGGGCCTGATCTTCCTGGGTCTCGGCCGCCAGGCCGGCATCCTCACGCCGGCGCTGGAAGCCGCCATCCTGCTGATGGTGATCGGCACCACCTTCCTGGCACCGATCCTGCTGCGGCTGGTGATCCCCGCCGAGCCTGTTCCGGAGGTCGTTGCCGCCGCTCAGCCCACGCCGGCTCAGTAGCGCGGGACCGCCGGATCCACCTCCTGGCTCCAGGCATCGATGCCGCCGGCCACGTTGACGCCCTCGATGCCATGGCGGCCGAGGGCGATCAGCGCCTTGGCCGAACGCCCGCCCAGCTTGCAGTGCACATAGAGCTTCTTGCCCAGCGCCAGCTGGCGAACATCCTCGATCGCCTCGCCGCTCTCGATCCGGTCGAGAGGCATCAGCACCGAGCCCGGAATCACGGCGATCTCGGCCTCCTGGGGGTTGCGCACATCGAGCAGCAGCACCTCCTCGAGCCGGCCGTCGATCACGGTCTTGAGTTCGGCCACGGTGATGGTGGGCACCGCACCGGCCTCCTCCTGGCCGGGGGCGGTGCCGCCCACGCCGCAGAACTCCTGATAATCCACAAGCTCCTCGATCACGGGCCGCTCGGGGCTGGGGCGCAGCCTGAGCTCGCGGAAGCTCATCTTCAGGGCATCGAACAACAGCAGCCGGCCGCTGAGGGTGGTGCCGATGCCGGTGATGATCTTCACCGCTTCGGTGGCCTGAATCACACCGATGATCCCGGGCAGCACGCCCACGACACCGCCTTCGGCGCAGGAGGGGACCATGCCCGGCGGCGGCGGCTCGGGGAACAGATCCCGGTAATTCGGGCTTTCAGCATCGAGGTTGAACACGGTGGCCTGGCCCTCGAATCGGAAGATCGAGCCGTACACATTCGGCTTGCCCAGCAGCACGCAGGCGTCGTTCACCAGGTAGCGGGTGGGGAAGTTATCCGTGCCGTCGCAGACGATGTCGTAAGGGCGGATGATCTCGAGGGCGTTGTCGCTGGTGAGCGCCGTTTCATAGAGGTCCACCTGACAGTGGGGGTTGATCTCAAGAATGCGGGCCTTGGCGGATTCGATCTTGGGCTTGCCCACCCAGCTGGTGCCATGGATCACCTGCCGCTGCAGGTTGCTGGTATCCACCACGTCGAAGTCGACGATGCCGATCCGGCCCACACCGGCGGCCGCCAGATAGAGCAGCAGGGGTGAACCCAGACCGCCGGTACCCACACACAGCACCGAGGCGGCCTTGAGCCGCTTCTGCCCCTCCATGCCCACCTCGGGGAGGATCAGGTGGCGGGAGAAGCGAGCCACCTCGTCGGGACTGAGCTGAACGCCGCTGGTGTCGGGAGGGAGCATGGGATCGGTGGGCAACCCGGCGCCTCCGGCCAACGGAGGCGCCTCAATCCTCCATTCTCCACGGCAGCGGCCGTGGCGGGCCGTCCTCGGGCAACCACCAGCAGGCAAGCTCCGGTCGGCCCGTGGCCAGCCTGCCGCGGATCAGCATCAGGGCCGGAGCCACCGTGAGGGCCCGGTCGGTGGCGGAGGGCACCGGCTCCGCTACGGGGTGGCTGTGGGCCGAGCCGAGCAGCAGCAACCCCAGGCCGCGCCCCCACTTCTGGGCGTGCAGCTGCTCCCGCGGATCCACAGCGAAACGGCCATGCCGTTCCGAAGCTGGTTCCCACACATTCAGACAGGGCCAGATCCGCTCGATCCTCCACTCCGCCCCGTGGCGCCGGCCCAACACCAGGGCGCAGCCTTCCTCCGGTGCCGGCAACGCCAGCAGATGGTGGAGCAGCGTCAGCGCGTGCGGACGGAGGTGAATCGCCTCTGGCGTGATCTCAACCACAGCGGGTACCTTAGGCTCCGATTCCGATCCCGCCTTCTCCATGAGCGATGTCAGCACCGAAGCCCAGGAGGCGGTGGACCAGGCCACTGAGGCCGTGAATGATGCCGGCTTCGACTTCCAGCAGCGCTACGGCGAGGTGATCGGCAAGGTCAATGAAACCCTCGACAAGGTCGACTGGGGCCAGATGGGCAAGGTGGGCAAGGCCGCCGGCATTCTGCTGGCGGTGATCGTGGCCCAGATCCTGATCAAGGGTGTGCTCGACACCATCAATCTTCTACCGATCGTGCCGGGCCTGCTCGAGCTGCTCGGTCTGGTGGTGGTCGGCAAGTGGAGCTGGGACAACCTCACCACCAGCGAGAAGCGCGCTGCCGTGGTTGACAAGGTGCAGACCCTCAAGAAGGAGTACCTCGGCTGATCGGGGGGCCCTTGTCCAACCGTGCCGCCCCTGCAGGGGCGGTTTTTTTGTCGGCGCCGTTCCTGCCGTTGCGAGCGCGATCAGCAGGGCGGCTCCCTGAGCAGGCCGGCGATGCAGGCCCGGGAGCGGCCCACATAACCGCCCCCGAACAGCTGGGCGTGGTTGAGCAGGTGATATAGGTTGTAAAGATCCACCCGGGCGCGGTGGCCTTGCGGCAGGGGCCATTCGCGTTCGTAGCCGGCGAAGAAGGCTTCCGGGAACCCCCCGAACAGGCGGGCCATCGCCAGATCCACCTCCCGGTCGGCCCGATGCACGGCCGGATCGAACACTGTGCCGGCGGCCCCCGCCAGCAGGGAGGCATTGCCGCTCCAGAGATCGCCGTGCACCAGGCAGGCTTCGGGCTGGTGGCCCGCCAGCCAGCCGGGCACCAGCTCCAGAAGCTGCTGGGCATCGGCCAGCTCGATCCCGCGGCGGCCCAGCTCCTCCAGCTGGGGGGCCAGGCGGCGGCTGGCGAAGAACGCACCCCAGGCATCGCTCCAGGTATTGACCTGGGACGTGGAGCCGATGAAGTTGGCGCGCTCCCAGCCGAAGGCGGCCGGCCGGTCCTGCGGGGCCAGCGGTCCGGCGAGGCTGGAGCGGTGCAGACGGGCCAGGGAGGCCCCCAGGGCACCCCAGCCGCCACCACCACCGCCCTCAAGGTTCAGCCAGGGAAGCACCAGCACCGCCAGGCCGCCGGTGAGCTCAAGGGCCAGCGGTTCCGGCACCACCAGACCGCTGCCGGCCGCCGCCGCCGCCAGGGCGCGCAGACCCTCGGCCTCCGCCTCCAGCAGCGGCAGCCCTTCGGGGGGGCTGGTCTTGGCGAACAGCCGCGAAGGCCCCCCCGCGCGTGGGGCGACCAGCTCCAGGCACCAGGCCTGGTGGATGCAGCCGCCGCCCACGGGCCGACGCCGGACAAGCGCGGCGCCCAGGCGCTCCTGCAGCCAGGCGGCAAGGGGATCGGCGGCAGGCGGCATCACACGGGGATCGGACCCGCCCCAGCCTGAAGCCTCGCGGTGGCCGCGGGCCGGTTGCCAGCATGCGCCCATGGCTGCGGACCCGCTTCTCGACGTGGCCGTGGTGGGCGCCGGAATCGCCGGCCTCACCGCTGCTGCCCTGCTGGCCCGGGAAGGGCTGGGGGTGGATCTGCTGGAGGCCCACAGCCAGAGCGGCGGCTGCGCTGGCACCTTCCGCCGCGGGCCCTACGTCTTTGATGTGGGGGCCACCCAGGTGGCCGGCCTGGAGCCAGGCGGGGTGCACGAGCGGCTGTTCCGCCATTTCGGCGTGCCGGCGCCGGCGGCGACACCGCTTGATCCCGGCTGCGTCGTCGATCTGGCCGATGGCCAGGCGCCGGTGCGGCTGCACCGCAACCCCGAGGCCTGGCGGGAGGAGCGGGAGCGGCAGTTTCCCGGCAGCGGCCGCTTCTGGGACCTGTGCGCCGCGATTCACCGAGCCAGCTGGGCCTTCGCCGGCCGCGATCCGGTGCTGCCGCCCCGCTCGCTCTGGGACCTGGGCCAGCTGCTGGCGGCCCTGCGGCCGGACAGCCTGGCCAGCGGCCTGTTCACCACCGCCACCATCGCCGACCTGCAGCGCCTCTGCGGCTGCGCCGACGGTCCGGACGGCGCGCGGCTGCGCCACTTCCTTGATCTGCAACTGCGCCTCTACTCCCAGGAACCTGCCAACCGCACGGCCGCCCTCTACGGCGCCACCGTGCTGCAGATGGCCCAGGAGCCGCTGGGCCTGTGGCATCTCGAGGGCTCGATGCAGGCCCTCAGCACCACCCTGGAGCAGGCCCTTGCCCAGGCGGGCGGCCAGCTGCGGCGACGGCACCGGCTGGAACGGCTGCACCCCCCGGAGCGGCCGGGCGCCCCCTGGCGGCTGGAGGGCCAGGCCGCCGGCGGCCGTCCCTTCCTGCTCCAGGCGCGGGAGGTGGTGCTCACCCTGCCCCCCCAGAGCCTGCCCACCCTGCTGGGAGACACCTTGCCGGCGGGCTACCGGGCGCGGCTGGAGGGCCTGAGCGATCCCAGCGGAGCCCTGGTGTTCTACGGGGCGGTGGAGCGCAGACGGCTGCCGGCGGACGTGGCGCCCCACCTGCAGCGCCACTGGCACGATCCGGGGCCGCTGTTCGTGTCGGTGAGCCGTGAAGGGGATGGACGGGCGCCGGCGGGGCAGGCGACGGTGATCGCCAGCGTCTTCACGGCCGCCCGGCCCTGGTTCGGCCTGGAGAACGCCGCCTATCTGGAACGCAAGCGAGCGGCCGAGGCCGGCATCCGCCTGGGCCTGCAGCGGTTGCTTGGCGTGAACCCGGCGGACTGGAGCCATGGGGAGCTGGCCACGCCGCGGGGCTTCGCCCGCTGGACCGGCCGGCCCTATGGCTTCGTGGGGGGGCTGGGGCAGCATCCGAGCCGCTTCGGGCCCTTCGGCCTCGCCAGCCGCACCCCCCTGGCCGGCCTCTGGCTGTGCGGCGATGCGATCCACCCCGGCGAAGGCACCGCCGGCGTGAGCCTCTCAGCCCTGATGGCCTGCCGCCAGCTCCTGCAGGGGCGGGGAGCAACCTGGTGCTGGCGGGACGCGGCCGCCACCTGAGAGGCTGGGGTCACCGATCCGTGCTCCGATGTCTCCCACCGCCCGTGCCCTGGTGGCACCCCCGGCCACCCCATCAGACCGTCGGCGCCGCCCCCCCGAGGCCGACGCTGGAGGCCGTGGATTCGGAGCCGGCGGGCGACGGGAGAAGGCCCCAGCCCAGGGCAAGGGGCGCAAGCGACGCGGGTCGGGCCTGAGTGCCGCCGACCGCTCCCCCCTGGGCCGCAGCCCGGATCTGGCGGCGCTGGAGGCCCGCGCCAGATTGGGGCTGGCGCTGGCGGGGCGCCTGAGCGAGGGCGACGTGAACCGGGCCTGGAAGCGGGCCGCCAGCGAACACCACCCCGATCGCGGGGGTCTGCACGACACGATGCAGGCGATCAATGCTGCCCGCGACCTGCTGCTCGGCCGCGGGATCGAGACCTGACTCAGCCCCCGGCCAGCACCGGCGGCGGCGCACTGGCGGGGAAGCGCCCCAGGTAGGTGGCCACGGCGATCGGGCGAGGCTGGTCGTAGCCCACCGGCAGCCAGAGATCGCCGGCGGCGGAGACGAAGTGAACCTCCCAGTGGTACAGACCGCGGAAGGCCCGCGGATCCTCCTTCAGGAGGTCGGCATAGAGCAGCACCGCCTTGCCGTAGTTGTCGCTGTTGTTGTAACCCCACAACCCCTTGCGGATGTCCCTGAGGCCACCGCGGCGCACCAGGTAACGGGCGGCGGCATGGATCGCGGTGCGGGGATCGCGGATGTCACCCCCGTTGCCGATGCCAGGCTCAGCCCAGGTGGTGGGCAGGAACTGCATCGGCCCGCGAGCATCGGCCACCGACACGCCGTCGATGCGGCCCATGCCCGTTTCCACCAGGTTCACCGCCGCCAGCACCTCCCAGGCGATGCCGGTGGCTGCGGCTGCTTCCTTGTAGTAGCGGAGAAGATTTTCAGGAGGCTCGGGGGGAATGATCCGCCACGCCGGCAGCACGGCCGCCTTCTGGCCGCGGTGCATCGCCAGGAAGGCGCGCCGGGCGGCAAGGTGTCGGTCGAAGACCGGCCGCCACGACTCGTCGAGTTCCCGGCGCACCTCGGCGGCAAGCTCGGGCCGCCGCGAAAGGGTGCGGTAGATCACCTGCTGCTGATGCCCCAGTGCCGGCAGATCCGCTTCCGGCGTGCCCGAGGCCCGGATCAGCTGCTCCACCTGGGCCAGAAGGGCCGCGATCCCGGCCGGATCCGTGGGCAGCAGGGGATAGTGGCGGCCGTTGGCCGCCCGGGGCAGGGCCGGATCGGTGGGCAGCAGGGCGGCCGCCGGTGGCGGCGGCAGGGGCTCGGCGGTCGCCGATCCTGGTGGCGGCGGCAGCGTCGACTCCGCCGCCGTGGCACCGGACCCGCCCCGATACTCCCCGCAGCCCACCAGCGCCGGACCCAGCAGCAGGGCCAGACCGCCGGAGAGAGCCAACAGCGGACGGAGGGAGCGGCGCATCGGCACGAAGGAGAATCCGGTCGACGTTAGGCGTCCTGCCTGGGGTTTCCCCACCGTTCAGGGTTCGGACGGAAGGAGCTGGATGCGGTACAGCACCTCCTCGAGGGCATGGGCTGCCGTGATCCCCGGCCAGCGCTGGGGATTTTCCGCCGTGCAGCAGGAGGGAACCGGCGCCAGCACGGTCCAGGGCCGGGCATGGCAGAACTGCACCACGCTGTGGCGCTCGCCGCTGCTGCCCGCCGGGGCGACCACCCGGTGCCAGCCCGCGGGGATCATGCCGTTGCTGAGCCGCTCCAGCATCAGACCGCTGTTGATGATCACCCGTCCCTCCGGCGGAACGGCGTCGATCCACTCGCCCTCCACCAGCACCTGCAGTCCCGGAGCCGTGGCCCGGGGCAGGGCTGTGATCAGGTTGATGTCGCCATGGGGCGCGGCCCAGACGTGACCGCCCGCCGGCGCCTCGGGCATCGGCGGGTAGCGCAGGGCCCGGCTGAGGGTGGGCGCCTCCGTGGTCATCTCGTCGAAGAACGTATCGGCGCAACCCATCGCCACCGCGATCACCCGCAGGAAGCGGCGCTGCAGCTCGGCCAGGGCCGTGTGGAAGGCGAGCAGCACCTCGGTGATCCCGGGCAGCTCGCCCTCGGGCAGCAGCAGCTCGGGGTAGAGCAGCGGATGGTGCCGCCGCAGGGGGTGGGCCGCCGGCAGCGGCGCCGACCAGTTGAGCATCTCCTTCCAGTCGGCCCTGGCCTGGCCCGCCGCGGTCTCCACAAGCAGACCGGTGTAGCCGCTCTGGCCCGCGCTCTCCGGGGCGTGGAAGGTCTGCTTCCGCTCCGCCGACAGGGCGAAGAAACGGCCCAGCAGGCCGTAGGCCTCATCGAGCAGGGCCTCCGGCAGATCGCTGCGGATGTAGACGAACCCTGTAGCCAGGCTGCGGCGCACCCCATCCACCACCGCGTCCCGCGCGAAAGAGCTGCCGCGCTCGAAGGCGAGCAGATCCACATCGAGGATGGAGGAACGACGGCCCATCAGCGCCCTGGCCCTGCAGGGCTGCTCATGACAGGTGGGCGAGCTCCTGGTGGAGCGATTCCGTGAAACCGCGCCGCTGGGCAGGATCACCCACCACCATCAGCGTTCCATTCGCGGGCCACCAATTCAGGCGGAGATTGGAGACGCTGTCCTCGACGACAAACATCTCGAAATCGCCCTCGTGCACCCAGCGGCCGGAGTTGCCGGTGCGGGCCACCAGAGCCCTGAGCTCATCCGGCGATCCCCGGAACTCCACCGGCCCGCTGCATTTGACAGGATTTTAGTCAGAACCGACAGCCCTGCCCTGCCGGCAAGCGGGAGGTCAATCCGGCAGCCCCTGGGGAGCCTGTTCAGGTGGGGCCAGGAAAGCCGGCCGCAGGTCGTGGGTGCGGGCCAGAAAACAGTGCAGCTCCGGCCAGTCCCCGGCCCGCACGAGCTGCTCAAGCGCGGCGATCTCCCGGCGGTAGAGCGCAAGGGCCGTCAGCAGGGCCTCCCGGTTGTGGCAGGCCATCAGGGTGCCGAGGTCGGGGTTGCCGCCGCCCACCCGCGTGGTGTCGGCGAAACCGCTGGAGGCCAGGCCGCGCATCAGGGCCGCCATGGCCCCCTCCCCACCCCGGTCGGCGGTCCCCAGCAGCGCGGCACTCACCAGCACCGGCAGGTGGGAGATCAGCGCCACGGCCCGGTCGTGCTGGTCCGGGGCACAGGTGAGCCAGCGACCTCCCACCGCCACCGCCAGCTCCCGCACCGCCGCCAGAGCACCGGGATCGGTATCAGCCACTGGAGTCGCCACCCAGGGGCGATCGCGGAACAGCCCAGCCTCGCCGGCCTCCACCCCCGCCGCCGCCGTGCCGGCCATCGGATGAGAAGCCACGAAGCGGATTCCGGGCTGCCGCTCCCAGGCCGCCAGCACCGGCCCCTTCACCGAGCCCACATCGGTGACGACCGCCTCCGCGGGCAGGGCGGCGAGCAGGGCCGGATCCGGAGTGAGCAGGCGATCCAGCGGCAGGGCGAGCACCACCAGCCCGCAGTCGGTGAGCACCGCCGGGTCGGTGGACACCGCCCCCGCCAGGCCCCGCTGCCGGGCGCGCACGGCGGTGGCCTGCCGGTGCACCAGAGCGCGCACGTCGGCACCGAGCGCCTGCAGATCGAGTCCCAGCGAGCCGCCGATCAGCCCCAGTCCCACCAGTCCCACCGGCCGCTGCCGCCACAGGGGCAACGCACCCTCCCCGTGTCGCTGGTTCGCCATCCCCACCGCCTCGCGCCTGAACTCCATCGTCCCCGATTCGCCGGGACCCGCTCTGTCGCCGGGGGACGCTGTCGCCGCTGCTGCGATCCCGCCCGAGGCCGCTGCCTACGATCCGCCGATGTTGGAAGCCCGCGCCCACCACCAGCTCAAGGCCCTGCTGGCGGGGGAAGGGGCACGCCGCTGGCCGCACCATCTCACCTTGAGCCGCCTGGTCGCCCGCAGTCTGCGCCGGGCCGATCACACCCTGGTGCGGCTGGCTCCCGGGACCGATCCCAGCTGGTGGATCAGCCTGCTGGTTCCGCTGGTGCTGGGGGAAACACGACTGGCCCTGGTGGTGGGCGACGCGCTGCGCCAGCGGCTGCTCCAGGTGGAGTGGCCCCGGCTACGCGCAGTGGGTCTCTCCCTTTCGTGCTGGGAGGGCCCGGAGGCCCCGCCCGAGGCCCGTCTGTGGCTGCTCAATCACCGGGAGCTGCTCGAAGCCTGGCGCCACGGCCGACTGGGCGATCGCCAGCTCGTGATCCCCGAGGCCGAAACGCTGGAGGCAGCCCTGCGGGAGGCGCTGGCGGTGCGGATCGCCCCCGCCGACTGGGACCGGCTGCGCCGCGCCCTGCCGGCGGCGGAGGAGAGCCTGCTCAACCTGCACGGCCGGCTGGGGCGGCGCCTGCTGCGCCACCCCCGCACCCCCCACGGCCTGGTGGCTCTGGCCGACGACGACGAGGCGCCGCTGCGACATCTGCTGGCCCTGCTCAAGCCGCTCCCCGATCCGTGGCGAGCCTGGCTGGACGCGGCAGGCGCCGGCTGGTGCAGCTGGGCCCACGTGGATGCCGACCAGCTGATGTGGCAGCTCCATCGTCAGCCGCTTGAGCCGCTGGCGGAACTGGGGGGGCTGCTCCAGGGCCGAGGCGCCGTGCTCACGGGTGAACTGGCGATCTCCCGGGGCGGTGGCGAGGTGGCGCCGGGGGCTGGAATCACGGGCCTCGGCCTCACCCCGGAGGTGGCGGTGGAGCTGGGCGATCCGCCGCTCGCCGATCCCCTGCCCCTTTACGCGCCGCTACGCCAGCCCCTTCCGAACAGCCCCCACTACGGCGAGCATCTGCTCGACCAGGCCCGCCGCCTGGTGCTTGCCCAGGGCAGCCTCACGGTGGTACTGATCGATGACCCGGCCCTGCGCCGCGGCCTGGCCAGCGGCCTGGCCGCCGAGTTCGGCAGCCGCGTGTCCGAGGAGTGCACGGCCCCAGAAAGCAATGGCGTGCTCTGCTGCCGCTGGAGCTGGTGGCTGGAGAACCAGGCCCGCCTTCCCTTGCCCTGCCAGGTGGTGGTGGCCCTGCTCCCGATCGCCAGCCTGGAGGATCCCCTCACCGCCGCCCGGGTGGCGCGCCTGCGCCAGCAGGGCCGCGACTGGTTCCGGGAACGGCTGCTGCCCGATGCCCTCAACCGACTGCAACGCGGGGTTGCGGGTCTCCGCCGAAGCGGCGGCCGCCTCGCGGTGCTCGACGGCCGCCTGCGGGCCCGGAGCTGGGGCCGGCAGGTCTTCGCCGCCCTCGAACCCTGGGTGCAGCTCACACGTCTGCTGCCGGACTGATGGCCCAGCCAGCCGACGGCGTGCCTGGCCCCTAGCCTCGTGCCACCCGCAACCAAGCTCCGATGGGGGAAGCCAAGCGCCGTGCCGCCCAGGGCCTACCGCCCCGCCAGATCAAAGCCACCAAACCTGCCCCTGGTGCCGACACCTCCTCACGCCTGATTCCCTGGCTGCCGTTCACCCGCAACCAGGCGGATCGCTTCGTGGCCCTCAGCACCCGTGGGGCCTGGATCGGGATCGCTGCCCTGGTGGCGCTCTGGGTGACCGTGCGCTTCATCGGGCCGGCAGCAGGCTGGTGGACCCTGGCCGATGGCTGAAGCCGACAAGCTCCTGCCCGTGAGCGGTTGCCCACCGGCCACGGGGCCGTCACGACAAATCGGAAGAAAACATTAGGATTGTCGGACTGCTCTCCAGGGGCCCCGTGTTCTCACGACTCGCCAGCCAATACCGCTCGGTGGTTCACGATCTGGTGTTGAGTCTCCAGGCACTGGCCGACTGCCTCGACCAGCGGGGCCAGAGCGCCAGTTGCTACGTCTGCGGCGACGGTGAAGACAACCATGGCGCGTCGTTTGTGGCCGAACTGGACGACCGCCACATGGTGCGCTTCCTCGTTTCCGACTTCGGGATCAGCTGGGTGGAATCACGCGATGGCCGTGAGCTGGTGAAGCTGGAAGGCGCCGAAGCGATCCAGGAACTGCAGCGGGTGGCGGCGGTACTGCAAAGCGGACCCGCCAGCCGCTGGCCCCGACCTGCCACCGCCGCCCTCGCCACCACGGACCCCACCTGAGTCCCGCGCCGCCGGCCCTCAGGCCGCCGGTACCTCCTCCCGTTCCACAGCCAGGTCGATTGAAGGCGCCTCGGCGGCCTGCTTTGCTGCCCCGCGGGCAGCCGCTTGACGGGCTGCAGCGGCCAGGGGCTTCATCGAGTTGGCCGTGACCTCGGAGCCTTCGGTGAGCCGGCGGCGGGTGAGCTGCTCGATCACCTCAGCCTGCTCAGGGTTCTGCTCCAGCCAGGTGATCGTGTTGTCGCGACCCTGGCCGATGTTGTCGCCCTCGTAGCTGTACCAGGCGCCCTTGCGCGTCACCACGCCCGTTTCCTCCGCCAGGTCGAGCAGACAGCCCAGGGTGCTGATGCCGCGGCCGAAGAGGATGTCGAACTCGGCGATGCGGAACGGAGGGGCCACCTTGTTCTTGGCCACCTTCACCTTGGCGCGGATGCCGTACTCCTCGGTGCCGCGCTTGAGGGTCTGGATGCGGCGGATGTCGAGGCGCACCGAGGCGTAGAACTTCAGCGCGTTGCCGCCGGTGGTGGTTTCCGGGTTGCCGTAGGTGACGCCGATCTTCTGGCGGAGCTGGTTGAGGAAGATCACCGTGCAGCCCGACTTGCCGATGTTGCCGGTGATCTTGCGCATCGCCTGGCTCATCAGCCGGGCCTGGCTGCCCACCGCCAGATCCCCCATCTCGCCCTCGATCTCCGCCCGGGGCGTGAGGGCCGCCACCGAGTCGATCACCACGATGTCGACGGCGGCGGAGCGCACCAGCTGATCCACGATCTCCAGGGCCATCTCGCCGGTGTCCGGCTGGGAGACGAGCAGATTCTCGATGTCGACCCCGAGGGAGGCGGCATAGACGGGATCGAGGGCATGCTCCGCATCCACAAAGGCGGCCACGCCGCCGCGCTTCTGAACCTCGGCGATGGCGTGGAGGGTGAGGGTGGTCTTGCCTGAGCTCTCCGGCCCGTAGACCTCCACCACCCGGCCCTTGGGATAGCCGCCACCCAGGGCGAGATCCAGGGTGAGGGCGCCGGTGTTGATCGTTTCCACCCGCATGCGGGAGGCATCGCCCAGGCGCATGATCGAGCCTTTGCCGAAGTTGCGCTCGATCTGGTTGAGCACCAGGCCGAGGGCCTTGTCACGCTCGGCGCTGGAAGCGCCGGCGGCACCGGCGGGGGAAGCGGCGGCCTTGGGATCGAGGGGCATGGAACGGATCAGCGAGGGGACAGGCCGCGACGGACGGACACCGGACGGGTACCGAACAGGCACCGGACGGGCAGGGAAGCAGACCCGGAGCCGGGGGCCATCCTGCGACCTCTGGGAAGCAAGTGCCACCGCAGAGGGCCGGCGTATCAATTGCGTTAGTACGGGCGTACTGTAGCGTGTCAGGGCCAGGACGCCAGGGGGGCAGCGAAGGCGGTGGGGGTCAGCCAGCGGATGCGCTCCGCCGCCAGTCCGTCCCCGTCCAGCCCCTCCCCATCCCCAGGGGCCAGATAGCCCCAGGAGGCGAGGTAGCAGCGCACCTGCTCCAGGCCAGGAGTGGCGCGCACCAGCTCCAGGGTGGGACGGCGATCCTCCACGAACCACAGGGGACGCCCCTCGGTGCGGAGCTGAAGCAGAACGTCCGGCTTGCTGCCCCGCTCATGGCCGTAGAGCGCCCAGGGAGAGAGGCCGGCGGCAGCCAGGAGGCGAGCGGCGAAGGCTCCGCCCTTGGTGGTGAGAACCGCCCAGTCGGCCCCCTCGGCCGCCAGGGCCCGGAGGCGATCCGGCACGCCGGGATAGAAGCGGTGGAGGGCCAGCCAGGCCTCCGGCTCCTCGGCGATCGCCGTGCGGCGCACGACCTCAAGGGCCTCCTGCAGCTGATCGGGGCGCCAGTCCCGGGCCGCCAGGGCCGCGGGCATGACCCGGTCGTAATCGGCGGCGGCCGCGACGGGGTCGAAGCCCGGTCGCCCCAGTTCGGCGGCCATCAGCACCATCTCCCAGCCCTTGTGGATGCGGGGGCGGAGCAGGGAGAAGCCCGGGGGCGCCAGCTCCGGCAGGATCAGCGCGGCATCGAGCCGCAGAGCGGCATGACGCGCCGACCACCAGTACTCGGCCATGCCGTCCATCAGCACGCCATCGAAGTCGAAGACCAGCAGCGGCGCCGCAGCCAAGGGGTTAAAGATATAAAACTGGGCCGCTAGGATTCGAACCTAGGAATGGCGGGACCAAAACCCGCTGCCTTACCGCTTGGCGACGGCCCAATACGCCGGCTCTGCCGGTGCCTGAATAGTTACCCACAGCGCCGGTGCCTTCGTCAACCGCAGGCGACGCGCCTGACCGTCACGGTGGGAACACCCGCAGCCGCTGCTGCGGCCCCCGCCCGAACACCGAGCAGCGGAGCCGGTAGCGGCCCACCAGTTCGCTCTGCATCTGCCGCACCCGTTCGCTGCGGGGAAGCAGTTCGACCGGCCGTCCCTGGGGCAGCACCACCTGCTCCACCGCCAGGCGGCACTCCTCCAGGGCGGCATGATCGTCATCGAGGCCGCCGGCGGGATCGCTGGCGTCCGGCTCCGCGGGCGCCCCTCGATCCACCAGCCGCTCCAGCGCCCTCTGGAGCTGGTGGGGGGAGTCGGACTTGATCACCAGGATCGGCACGCCCCGGAGCCGTGCCCGGCGCCGCAGGTCGGGATCCCGTCCCAGCTGAC
The DNA here is from genome assembly GCA_024958655.1 of Cyanobium sp. FGCU6. Taxonomy (GTDB): domain Bacteria; phylum Cyanobacteriota; class Cyanobacteriia; order PCC-6307; family Cyanobiaceae; genus Cyanobium. The sequence goes on from JANWUR010000010.1 coordinate 62,766, forward strand.
CGCGGAGACTCAGCAGCACGTCCGCCGCCTCCGGCTCCTCCACCACCTCCACCGGCAGGGCCCGACCCCGCACCGCCTCCCGCAGCAGCTGGGGAGCCATGCCGACACCGCACACCCGCAGGGGGGTCGCGGGCGGTCGGGAGGACGCCTCAGGAGACGCGGTAGGCGCGGCGGAAACCACCCGAGGGCCCGCGGCCATCGGACTCGGCAGAGGCGGAGCCACAAGGGCCCGGCCCCCACGCGGAACGGTGGGAGCGTGGGCTCCCCGGGGGCTCGACAGCGAGGGTGGCGGTAGCGGGGTCGCATCCTGAAACAGCAGCCGTCCGTCGGCGGCGAGCTCCCGGATCTGCGGACGGGCCTGCTGACCCCGCAGCAGAGCATCCACGGTGCCGGCCACGTCGCGATGCACCAGCCAGCGGTGGCGGCTGTGCATCTCCACCGCCAGTGGGAACGTGGGTTCGGCGGCCCGCTCCAGCACCGTCTTCTGGGTGCGGCGCCGGCGAGCTTCTTCGTCACCGAGGGTCACCGACTGGATCCCCCCCACCAGGTCGCTGAGGGTGGGGTTGCGGATCAGGTTCTCGAGGGCATTGCCGTGGGCGGTGGCCACCAGCATCACGCCCCGCTCGGCGATCGTGCGGGCCGCCTGGGCCTCGAGTTCGGTGCCGATCTCATCGATGACGATGACCTCGGGCATGTGGTTCTCCACCGCCTCGATCATCACCTGGTGCTGCAGCTCCGGGCGGGCCACCTGCATGCGCCGGGCCCTGCCGATGGCGGGATGGGGGATATCGCCATCGCCGGCGATCTCATTGCTGGTGTCGATCACCACCACACGCCGCTCCAGTTCGTCGGCGAGCACGCGGGCGATCTCGCGCAGGGCGGTGGTCTTGCCGACCCCCGGCCGCCCCATCAGCAGCAGCGACAGGCCCGAATCCAGCAGATCGCGCACCATCGCCACCGTGCCGAACACGGCCCGGCCCACCCGGCAGGTGAGGCCCACCACCTCGCCGGTGCGGTTGCGGATCGCGCTGATGCGGTGGAGCGTGCGCTCGATCCCGGCCCGGTTGTCACCGCCGAACGGACCGAGCCGCTCGAGCACGGCCGCCAGATCCGCCCGCTCCACCGGCGCCTCACCGAGGGCCACGGCCCGGCCGGGGTAACGGGCCTCCGGGACACGGCCGAGGTCGAGCACCACCTCCAGCAGCTGCTCACGCCGCTCGGCCCGCTCCAGGGCCTCGCGCACCGGGGACGGCAGCACGGCGATCAGCCGATCGAGGTCGTCGGTGACCCGCTGGGTGGGAGGCAGGGGCGCGCCGGCGGTGCCGGCATCGGATGTGGGACGCGGATCCAGCGGAGGGGGGCCGGGCGGGGCATTGGCTCTGGCCGTTCTAGCCGGACGGGATGATGGTGGAGAAGCGTCGGCGCCGCAGCCAGGGCGACACGAGCGCCGCCGCGGCCTCCAGGGCGGGGGGCAGCAGATCCGGGAGGTCGAGCAGCCGCCGACCCCGGGCCTGGGCTTCCAGCAGCAGCGGCTGGAGCCGGTGGCGGGCCTCGCTGCCGAAGGCAACGCCGCAGGCACGATCGCCGGCGGCACCGAGCCGCTCCAGCAGCGGCAGGGTGCGGTCGTTGGTGCCGCCGGCCAGCTGGAGGGGGCCCGGAGGGGCGAGGGGGAGCAGCCGCTGGAGCAGGCGAACGGCGGCATGGGCCGTGCCGGCGCCCACGTCGCCGCTCATCGGCCGGCCATCAAGCTGCCAGAGGGGCCGAAACCCGGCTCGCAGCACCTGCCGGTGGCGCTCCACCAGTTCGGCGGCCAGCTCCTCCGGTGTCGGCGCCCCTTCTCCGCCCTCCATCTCAAGACCGCAGCTGACGGACAGCCGCCGCAGGGAGACACCGGAGGCCTGCAACTGCTCCAGCCGTGCCGCGAACGCCGCCGAGCGTCCCAGGCGGGTGTGCAGTTCCACCGCATCAGGCGCCAGTTCCGCCAGGAGCGGCGCCACCGCCTCCGGCGCCAGGCTGTAGGGGTGCTCCACGATCAGCCCGAGCGGACAGGCCGGCAGGCAGCGACCGCAGCCGTAGCAGCGCTCGCTGAGCACCCCCAACCCTTCCGGCGCAGCAGGGATGGCCTGGGCGGGGCACACCCGCTCGCAGGGACGGAGGCAATCCGCGGGACAGCAGCGTGGATCGAACCAGGCCTTGCGGAAGTGTGGATCGGCCCCGTCATTGAGGCTCACCATCAGCCAGGGGGCGGCCTCAGGGGGGCGACCACGGCACCGTTGCGCCGCCCAGCGAAGACCTCGACGGGCGGCGGCCACCACGGCCGCATCTGCGGCGACGTCGATGCAGTGGACACCGGCCAGGGCGTAGATGCCGGTGAGATCCTCGATCGATGCCAGATCCTGGTTGCTTGCTCCACCGATCAGCTTCACCCAGCGTCCTGCCGCCAGCGCGGCCTCGGGCCCGAGCAGCGGAGCACCTGCGGTGGCGTCCGGGCCGATCAGACGGTGACGGCGAGCAGCTGCTCGAGCGGCTGCCAGCGGAGAGCCCGGGCGCCCCCCATCTCCACCACGATCTTGAGACGGGTCTCCCGCCTGCAGAGCCGCACCAGCGAAGAGAGCTCGGCCTCCGAGAGCACCTGGCCCTCCAGCAGCCAGAGGAGGATCGGCGCCGTGCCTTCGAGGTCGCCGCCGAGCAGGGGCATCACCCGTTGCACCTCACCCACCGCCGCCCCCCGGCCCACGCTCTGGTGACCGAGGTGGGGAGGTCGGACACCGTGGAGTTGAAAGAGGAAGGCCTCCGGATCGCCGAGACCCCGGGCAGAGGTGAGATGGGTGCGGTAGCCCGCCGCCCGCAGGCGGCGCAGCAGGCGCGTCTCGGTGCCGCCCTCCAGCGGGGCGAACAACGCCAGAGCCCCTTCCTTCTCCAGGTCGTTGCGGAAACCGCGGCCGGTGAGCAGCAGGGGCATCGGTGCGACGCATTCAATGCGGGCAAGTCTGGCAGCCTCGGCCTGGATCGGGGCCACAGGAGGTGGGGGAGGCCCATGCAGTATGTTTGTTGCTTGTGCCGACGTTCTGTGCCCGTCCGCTAGCCGGGCCTCCAGAACCCGGTGCAGGGTCATCGTTGCGATGGCCCTCCCGGCCAGTACGGCCCGGGCAGCCCTTCCAGGGCTGTGCGGAACCGTCGGGAAACTGCCAGATCGGCTTCCGGAGCTCGCTTCGGATCCTGCCCGGTCCCGCAAGTCCCAGCCTGCTGATTCGTCTCGCTAGCTCCCGGTCGCGCGGCCATGCCGCCGATCTCTCTGCGATTCCCCGAATTCAGCGATCGTCGCGTTCCCGGTGCCTTGCGGCATGGGGAGCGCCGGGCCTTGAGGCACGCTCCCCAAGGGGAGCCCTCCCGTCCCGTCCGACGACTGTCCTGCTGGCGTCATTCCCCTCCCATGTCCATCGGCATTCTCGGGAAGAAACTGGGCATGTCCCAGTTCTTCGATGAAGAGGGCAGGTCCGTTCCGGTCACCGTGATCGAAGCGGGTCCCTGCCGCATCACCCAGCTCAAGAGCGAAGACACCGACGGCTACACCGCGGTGCAGGTCGGCTTCGGCGACATTCGCGAGAAACTCGTGAACAAGCCGGCCAGGGGCCACCTGGCGAAGTCCGGCAGCGAACCGCTCCGGCACCTGCGCGAATACCGCGTCGACGCCGTCGACGGGCTCGAACTGGGCGCGGCGATCACCGTGGCGGCCTTCGAGGCCGGCCAGAAGGTCGACGTCAGCGGCGACACCATCGGCCGTGGCTTCGCCGGCTACCAGAAACGCCACGGCTTCAGCCGCGGTCCCATGAGCCACGGTTCCAAGAACCACCGCGAACCCGGTTCCACCGGTGCCGGCACCACCCCCGGCCGGGTGTACCCCGGCAAGCGGATGGCCGGTCGCTACGGCGGCAAGCAGATCACCACCCGCGGCCTCACCATCCTCAAGGTGGATGCGGAGCGCAATCTGCTGGTGGTCAAGGGCTCGGTTCCCGGCAAGCCCGGCGCCCTGCTCGACATCCGCCCCGCCAACCGGGTGGGCGCCAAGGCCGCGAACTAAGGAGGTAAGGACATGACTCACTGTGTTGTTCGCGACTGGCAGGGCAAGGAGAGCGGCAAGGCCTCTCTCGACCTAAAGGTCGCCAAGGAAACCTCCGCCAAGGATCTGCTTCACCGCGCTGTGGTGCGGCAGCTGGCCCACGCCCGCCAGGGCACGGCCAGCACGCTCACCCGCGCCGAAGTGGCCGGCGGTGGTCGCAAGCCCTACAAGCAGAAGGGCACCGGCCGGGCCCGCCAGGGTTCGATCCGCACCCCGCTCCGCCCCGGCGGTGGCGTGGTGTTTGGTCCGAAGCCGCGCAGCTATGAGCTGGGCATGAACCGCAAGGAACGTCGCCTGGCCCTGCGCACCGCGCTGATGGCCCGCCTCGATGATCTGATCGTGGTGAAGGGGTTCGGCACCGGCCTGGAAACCCCGAAGACCCGGGAGATCACCGCCGCCCTCGGCCGCTTCGGCATCGAAGCGGGCAGCAAGGTGCTGCTGATCCTCGATGGCGCCTCGGAAGCCGTGAAGCTTTCCGTCCGCAACCTCGAGAAGGTCAAGCTGATCGCCGCCGATCAGCTCAACGTCTTCGATCTGCTCCACGCCGGGAAGCTGGTGGTGAGCGAGGAGGCACTCGCGAAGATTCAGGAGGTCTACGGCGATGGCTGAACGTTTTGCAGGGCGGCTGGCGGATGTGATCCGCCGCCCGCTGATCACCGAGAAGGCCTCCCGGGCCCTCGAACTGAACCAGTACACCTTCGAGGTGGACCACCGGGCTGCCAAGCCCGACATCAAGGCGGCCGTCGAATCGCTGTTCGACGTCAAGGTCCTCGGTGTGAGCACCATGAATCCCCCCCGTCGCACCCGTCGGGTGGGACGCTTCGCCGGCAAGCGCGCCCAGGTGAAGAAAGCGGTGGTGCGTCTCGCCGAGGGCAACGCCATCCAGCTCTTCCCTGAGTCCTGAGGGGGTCCCGAACGACATGGCAATCCGTACCTACCGACCGAACACCCCTGGCACCCGCACGCTGGTCGTCACCGACTTCAGCGAGATCACCGGCCGCGGTCGCGAGCGCGGCCTGGTGGTGGCCAAGCACCGCCGCAAGGGCCGCAACAACCGCGGTGTGATCACCTGCCGCCACCGCGGCGGTGGCCACAAGCGCCTTTACCGCATCGTCGACTTCCGTCGCGACAAGCACGGCGTGGAGGCCCGCGTGGCCGCCATTCACTACGACCCGCACCGCAACGCCCGCCTGGCCCTCCTCTATTACGCGGATGGCGAAAAGCGTTACATCCTCGCTCCAGCCGGTGTGAGCGTGGGACAGACGGTGGTCTCCGGCCCCGACGCCCCGATCGAGATCGGCAACGCTCTCCCCCTTTCGGCCATTCCCCTCGGCTCCAGCGTCCACAACGTGGAGCTCTATGCCGGCCGGGGCGGCCAGATGGTGCGCACCGCCGGTGCCAGCGCCCAGGTGATGGCCAAGGAAGGCGACTACGTCGCCCTCAAGCTGCCCTCCACCGAGGTGCGCCTGGTGCGCCGGGAGTGCTTCGCCACCCTCGGTGAGGTGGGCAACAGCGAGCAGCGCAACACCAGCCTGGGTAAGGCCGGGCGCAAGCGCTGGCTCGGCCGTCGGCCCGAAGTGCGCGGTTCGGTGATGAACCCCTGTGACCACCCCCACGGTGGTGGTGAGGGCCGCGCCCCGATCGGCCGCTCCGGCCCGGTCACCCCCTGGGGCAAACCCGCCCTGGGCCTCAAGACCCGCAAGCGGAACAAGCCCAGCAACCGGTTCGTGCTCCGGAAACGTCGCCGCACCTCCAAGCGGAGCCGTGGCGGACGCGACTCCTGATGAACCACACCGCTCTGCTGTACGCCTGATCCGCCATGGGACGCTCACTCAAGAAAGGCCCCTTCGTCGCCGACAGCCTGCTCCGCAAGGTCGAGAAGCAGAACGCCGCCGACGACAAGACCGTGATCAAGACCTGGTCACGGGCCTCCACGATCCTGCCGATGATGATCGGCCACACCATTGCCGTTCACAACGGCAAGGCCCACGTGCCCGTCTACGTGACGGAGCAGATGGTGGGCCACAAACTGGGCGAATTCGCGCCCACCCGCACCTTCCGCGGCCACATCAAAGACAAGAAGGGAGGCCGCTGAACCGATGGCAACCATCAACTCCACCACCCAGGCCATCGCGCACGGCCGCTACATCCGTGGCTCCGTGTCGAAGGTGCGCCGGGTTCTCGATCAGATCCGGGGCCGCAGCTACCGCGACGCCCTGATCATGCTCGAGTTCATGCCCTACCGCTCCACCGGCCCCATCACCAAGGTGCTGCGCAGCGCGGTGGCCAATGCCGAGAACAACCTCGGTCTCGACCCCGCCACGCTCGTGGTCAGCCAGGCCAGCGCCGACATGGGCCCCTCCATGAAGCGCTTCCGCCCCCGCGCCCAGGGCCGCGCCTACGCCATCAAAAAACAGACCTGCCACATCAGCATTGGTGTGGCGGCTCCTTCCGCCTGAACCCCGAGGACACCGACCGATGGGACACAAGATCCATCCAACCGGCCTGCGCCTGGGGATCACCCAGGAGCACCGGTCCCGCTGGTACGCCCCCAGCAAGACCTACCCGACCCTCCTGCAGGAGGACGATCGGATTCGCAAGTTCATCCACAAGAAGTACGCCGCCGCCGGCATCTCCGACGTGCTGATCGCCCGCAAGGCCGACCAGCTCGAGGTTGAACTCAAGACAGCACGCCCCGGCGTGCTCGTCGGCCGCCAGGGCAGCGGCATCGAGGAGCTGCGCAGCGGCATCCAGAAAACCCTCGGCGACGCTCACCGTCAGGTGCGCATCAACGTGGTCGAGGTGGAGCGGGTCGACGCCGACGCCTACCTGCTGGCCGAGTACATCGCCCAGCAGCTGGAGAAGCGTGTGGCCTTCCGCCGCGTGATGCGCATGGCGGTGCAGCGGGCCCAGCGGGCCGGCGTGCTCGGCCTGAAGATCATGGTGGGCGGTCGCCTCAACGGCGCCGAGATCGCCCGCACGGAATGGACCCGCGAGGGTCGCGTTCCCCTGCACACCCTGCGGGCAGACATCGACTACGCCACCAAGGTGGCCACGACCACCTACGGGGTGCTGGGCATCAAGGTGTGGGTGTTCAAGGGCGAGGTGCTCCCCGGACAGGCGCAGCAGCCTGTGGAAGCCGCCCCGCGTCGCCGCGTCGGTCGGCAGCGCCAACAGTTCGAAGATCGCTCCAACGAGGAGTGAGGGAGGCCTGAATCATGCTGAGTCCAAGACGCGTCAAGTTCCGCAAACAGCAGCGTGGCCGCATGCGCGGCATCGCCACCCGCGGCAACACCATCGCCTTCGGGCAGTTTGCCCTGCAGGCCCAGGAATGTGGCTGGATCACCTCCCGCCAGATCGAGGCCAGCCGCCGGGCGATGACCCGCTACGTCAAGCGGGGCGGGAAGATCTGGATCCGGATCTTCCCCGACAAGCCGGTCACCATGCGCCCCGCCGAAACCCGCATGGGTTCCGGTAAGGGCAACCCGGAGTTCTGGGTGGCGGTGATCAAGCCGGGTCGGATCCTGTTCGAGATGGGTGGTGCCGAAATCACCCCCGAGATCGCCCGTGAAGCCATGCGCCTGGCGCAGTACAAGCTTCCGGTGAAAACCAAGTTCCTCACCCTCGACGACCAGGAAGCGGCCGGCATCGAACCGGAAACCACCCCTGAACCCGCCGCCCTCGTGGAGTCCTGACCATGGCACGTCCCTCCATTGCCGACGTCCGCAAGCTCGACGACGGCGAGATCACCGAACGGATTAATGCCACCCGGCGTGAGCTGTTCGATCTCCGCTTCCAGCAGGCCACCCGCCGGCTGGAGCACCCGCACCGCTTCAAGGAAGCCCGCATCAAGCTGGCCCACCTTCTGTCGGTGCAGCAGGAGCGCCAGCGCTCCACCGCGTCCTGATCCCCCCCTCCAATCCCATGGCAGTCAAGGAAAGGGTCGGCACCGTCGTCAGCGACAAGATGGACAAAACGGTGGTGGTGGCGGTGGAGAACCGCTTCCCTCACCCCATCTATCAGAAGACGGTCAGCCGCACCACCCGTTACAAGGCCCACGACGAGCAGAACAACTGCCGCGTCGGCGACCGGGTCCGCATCACCGAGACCCGCCCCCTCAGCCGCACCAAGCGCTGGACGGTGGCCGAGGTGCTCTCCACCTCCACCAGCTCCTGAGGAGGAACTCCCGATGATCCAGCAGGAAACCTTCCTCACCGTCGCTGACAACAGCGGCGCCAAGCGCATTCAGTGCATCCGCGTGCTCGGCACCAACCGTCGCTACGCCCACGTGGGCGATGTGATCGTGGCCGCCGTCAAGGACGCCATGCCCAACATGGGCGTCAAGAAGTCGGATGTGGTCAAGGCCGTGGTGGTCCGCACCCGGGCGACCCTCCGCCGTGACACCGGCAACTCGATCCGCTTCGACGACAACGCCGCGGTCATCCTCGGCAACGACAACAACCCCAAGGGCACCCGCGTCTTCGGCCCGGTCGCCCGTGAGCTGCGCGAGCGCAACTTCACCAAGATCGTGTCCCTCGCCCCGGAGGTGATCTGAGATGGCCACCGCCACCCCGAAAGCCAAGGCCCAGGTACGCATCAAGATGCGCATCAAGAAGGGCGACACCGTCCAGGTGATCAGCGGCAAGGACAAGGGCAAGACCGGTGAGGTCCTGCGCACCCTTCCTTACCAGAACCGTGTCGTGGTGCAGGGCATCAATCTGCGCACCCGCCACGTCAAGCCCACCCAGGAGGGGGAGACCGGCCGCATCGTCACCGAGGAAGCCTCGCTGCACGCCTCGAACGTGATGCTCTACTCCACCAGCAAGAAGGTGGTCAGCCGCGTGGAGATCGTGGTCGACAAGGACGGCACCAAGAAGCGCCGCCTCAAGAAGACCGGCGAACTCCTCGACTGAACGCCGGCTCCCCGAAGCTTCTTCTCCTACATCTCCCTGTCCCCATCCCGCTCACGTCCGCCTTCTGACCACGTCCAGAAGCGCAATCCCTCCCTCCGTCATGTCACTGAAACAGCGCTACCGGGAGACGATTCAGCCGAAGCTGCTGAAGGATCTCAACCTCTCCAACGTCCATGAAGTCCCGAAGGTGGTGAAGATCACCGTCAATCGGGGCCTGGGCGAAGCCGCCCAGAACGCCAAGGCCCTCGAGGCCTCCATCGCCGAGCTGGCCCAGATCACCGGCCAGAAAGTTGTGGTGACCCGGGCCAAGAAGGCTATCGCCGGCTTCAAGATCCGCCAGGGGATGCCGATCGGCGTCACCGTCACCCTCAGGGGCGAGCGGATGTATGCCTTCCTGGAGCGCCTGATTCATCTGGCCCTGCCGCGCATCCGCGACTTCCGCGGCGTGAGCCCCCGCAGCTTCGACGGCCGCGGCAACTACACCCTGGGGGTTCGGGAGCAGATCATCTTTCCCGAAATCTCCTTCGACAAGATCGACGCCATCCGGGGCATGGACGTGACGATCGTGACCAGCGCCCGTAACGACGAAGAGGGCCGGGCCCTCCTCCGCGAAATGGGGATGCCGTTCCGCAGCAACTGAGCCCTCTTCCGGACACGACCATGGCCAACCACGACCCGATTTCCGACATGCTCACCCGCATTCGCAATGCGAGTGAGAAGCGCCACGAGAGCACCAGGATTCCCGCCTCCCGTCTGTCGCGCAGCATCGCCAACGTGCTGCAGCAGGAGGGCTTCATCGCTGAGATCAGCGAGGAAGGCGAGGGCATCCAGAAGCAGCTGGTGCTCCAGCTCAAGTACAGCGGCAAGCACCGTCAGCCCACCATCCGCCGCGTGCAGCGGGTGAGCAAGCCCGGTCTGCGCATCTACAAGAACACCCGCCAGCTCCCCAAGGTGCTCGGCGGCCTCGGAGTGGCGATCATCTCCACCTCCAAGGGTGTGATGAGCGACCGCGACGCCCGCAAGCAGGGCGTCGGCGGCGAAGTGCTCTGCTACGTCTACTGATCCAGGGAGGTCACATCCATGTCACGTATCGGCAAAGCACCGATCCCCGTTCCCGACAAGGTGAACGTCAGCCTCGACGGCCTCACCGTCACCGTCAAGGGACCCAGGGGGGAACTCAGCCGTACCCTCCCGGAAGGCGTCACGATCACGCAGGACGGAACCCAGCTCCTGGTGGCTCCCACCAGCGAGAACCGTCGCTCCCGTGAGCGCCACGGCCTCAGCCGCACACTCGTCGCCAACATGGTGGAGGGCGTGAGCCAGGGTTTCACCCGCAAACTCGAGATCATCGGCGTTGGCTATCGCGCCCAGGTTCAGGGGAGGAAGCTCGTGGTCAGCGCCGGCTACAGCCACCCCGTCGAGATGGTCCCCCCCGAGGGCGTCACCTTCGCTGTGGAGAACAACACCACCGTTCTGGTGTCCGGGGCCGACAAGGAAGCGGTGGGCAACGAGGCGGCCAAGGTCCGCGCCATCCGTCCGCCCGAGCCCTACAAGGGCAAGGGCATCAAGTACGAAGGCGAGCGGATCCTGCGCAAGGCCGGCAAGACCGGCAAGAAATAAAGGTCTGCCCAGCACCCATAGCCTGTATCCCCATGTCATCCCTCCCCCGCAAACTGCAGACCCAGAAGCGTCATCGCCGTCTGCGTCGCAACCTCTCCGGCACCGCCGACCGGCCCCGGCTGGCGGTGTTCCGCTCCAACAATCACATCTACGCCCAGGTCATCGACGACGACGCCCAGAACACCCTGTGCTCGGCATCGACCCTCGACAAGGATCTGCGCACCAGCGTCACCGTCGGTGGCACCTGCGAGGCCTCCGTGGCCGTGGGTCAGCTGGTCGCCAAGCGGGCCCTGGCCAAGGGCATCCAGCAGGTGGTCTTCGATCGCGGCGGCAACCTGTACCACGGTCGGGTCAAGGCCCTGGCCGACGCCGCCCGGGAAGCGGGCCTTCAGTTCTGATCCTGCTCTCACCATGACCGAAACCAACGACCAGATCCAGACCAGTGACATTCCGGGCGCTGCCGACGTTCCCGCCGCCGAAGGGCAGCAGGAGCGCCGCGGTGGCCGGGGTGAGGGCAGGGGCGACCGCAAGGGCGGCCGCGGCCGCGACAACCGCCGCGGAGGCCAGGAGCGCGACTCCGAATGGCAGGAGCGGGTGGTGCAGATCCGCCGTGTCTCCAAGACAGTGAAAGGCGGCAAGAAGATGAGCTTCCGGGCCATCGTCGTGGTCGGCAACGAGCGCGGCCAGGTGGGCGTGGGCGTCGGCAAGGCCGGCGATGTGATCGGTGCCGTCCGCAAGGGCGTGGCCGATGGCAAGAAGCACCTGGTGAAGGTGCCCCTCACCCGCCACAGCTCCATCCCCACCCTCAGCAACGGCCGCGACGGCGCCGCCAGCGTGCTGATCCGTCCGGCCGCTCCCGGTACCGGCGTGATCGCGGGCGGTTCGATCCGCACCGTGCTCGAACTGGCCGGCATCAAGAACGTGCTGGCCAAGCGACTGGGCTCCAAGACCCCTCTCAACAACGCCCGCGCGGCGATGGAGGCCCTTTCGGCCCTCCGCACCCACAAGGAGACCGCCAAGGAGCGGGGCATCTCCCTCGAGCAGATCTACTCCTGAGGACCCCGATGACGTACCAGCTCAACAGTCTCCAGCCCAACCCTGGCGCCCGCCGCCGCAAGACCCGCAAGGGTCGTGGCATCGCCGCCGGCCAGGGCGCCAGCTGCGGTTTCGGCATGAGGGGTCAGAAGTCCCGCTCAGGCCGCCCCACCCGCCCCGGCTTCGAGGGCGGCCAGATGCCGCTCTACCGCCGAGTCCCGAAGCTCAAGCACTTCCCCCTGGTGAATCCCAAGGAGTTCACCGTGATCAACGTCGCCAAGCTCGCCGAGCTGGCCGACGGCAGCACCGTCGACCTCGACGCCTTGGTGAAGGCCGGTCTGGTCACCAGCCCCAAGCATCCCCTGAAGGTGCTCGGCCATGGCGATCTGAAGGTGAAGCTCACAGTGAAGGCTGCCGCCTTCAGTGCCACGGCGCGCGAGAAGATCGAGGCAGCCGGCGGCACCGCCGAGATCACCGGCTGAGGCCTGTGCCCGCCACCCTTTAGCTTCAGGGCCGGCCGTCGGACATCCAGTCCCGCGGTCGGCCCTTTTCGTTCTTCCCCCTCACCCCACCGCCGTCATGGTCGTCAGCCGGGGGCGCAACCCCAGCGCCGCGGAAATCCTCAGCCAACTGGTCCAGGCCAAGGGACTCAGGGATCGGGTGCTGATCACCCTGGGCCTGCTGCTGCTGGTGCGTCTCGGCATCTACATCCCGGTGCCGGGGATCGACCGGGTGGCCTTCCAGGCGTTCATCGCCCAGGGCGGGCAGCTGCTCGGCTTCCTCGACATCTTCACCGGCGGCGGCATCTCCACCCTGGGCGTCTTCGCCCTGGGGATCCTGCCGTTCATCAACGCCTCGATCATCCTGCAGCTGCTCACGGCGGCCGTGCCCCAGCTGGAGGATCTGCAGAAGAACGAAGGTGAGGCCGGCCGCCGCAAGATCGCCCAGATCACCCGCTATGTGGCCTTGGGCTGGGGCGTGATCCAGAGCGTGGTCTTCGCGCTGATCCTCCGCCAGTACGCCCTGCCGGGGCTGAGCGACTGGCAGTTCGTGCTCCAGACGAGCCTCGCTCTGGTGGCCGGCTCGATGGTGGTGATGTGGATCAGCGAGGTGATCACCGAACGCGGGATCGGCCAGGGAGCGTCCCTGGTGATCTTCGTGAACATCGTCGCGACCCTGCCGAAGGCCCTCGGTGCCACCATCCAGCTGGCCACCACCAGCCGCGATCGCAGCACCGTTGGGGGGATCGTGATTCTCCTGCTCGTCTTCCTGGTCACGATCGTGGGGATCATCTTCGTGCAGGAGGGCAACCGCCGCATCCCGATCGTGAGCGCCAAGCGTCAGGTTGGCGGCGCCGGCATGCTTGCGGCCCGCCAGAGCTATCTGCCCCTGAAGCTGAACGCCGGCGGGGTGATGCCGATCATCTTCGCCTCGGCGGTGGTGTTCCTGCCGCTCACGATCGCCAACTTCACCAAGAATCCCCTGCTGATCCGCGCGGCCGGCTACCTCAACCCCAACAGCAGCACGCCCTGGCTCTACGCCCTGGTGTTCTTCGCCCTGATCCTGGGGTTCGGCTACTTCTACGCCTCGCTCACGGTGAATCCGGTGGACATCGCCACCAACCTCAAGCGCAGCGGCGTGGCGGTGCCGGGGGTGCGGCCGGGATCGGCCACCGCCACCTATCTCTCGAACGTGCAGAACCGGCTCACCCTGCTGGGCGGCCTGTTCCTCGGCGCCGTGGCGATCATCCCGTCGGCCGTGGAAGGGGCGATCCAGGTGCGGACCTTCCAGGGCCTGGGGGCCACCTCCCTGCTGATCCTCGTGGGCGTGGCGATCGACACGGCCAAGCAGGTCCAGACCTATGTGATCTCCCAGCGCTACGAAGGCATGGTGCGCCAGTGAGAGGCGGCCGCTCCGCCTCCAGGGGTTCCGCTCCCGGACCTGTCCCCGTTCCTTCCCTCACTCCCTGTCCATGAAGCAACGCCTCCTCTTCCTCGGTCCTCCCGGTGCCGGCAAGGGCACCCAGGCCCTGCGCCTTGCTGCCTCCCATGGCCTGCTGCACCTCTCCACCGGTGATCTGCTGCGAGCCGAGGTCCAGTCCGGCACGCCCCTCGGTCAAGAGGCGGAGGCGGTGATGGCCCGCGGCGAGCTGGTGAGCGACCAGCTGGTGCTGGCGATCGTGCGCAGCCGGCTGGAGGGTCACACCGGCGGCTGGCTGCTCGACGGCTTTCCGCGCAACCTTTCCCAGGCGGAGGCCCTCGATGCCCTGCTCAGCGAGCTCCGGCAGGAGATCGAGCTGGTGGTGCTGATGGAACTCGACGATGCCGTCCTGATCGCGCGCCTGCTGGGCCGGGGCCGGGCCGACGACAACGAGGAGGTGATTCGTCACCGGTTGGCGGTCTACCGGGAGCAGACGGCCCCCCTGATCCAGCACTACCGCGAGCGCGGCCAGCTGGTGGCGGTGGAGGCGAGCGGCACGGTCGAGGAGATCGGCTCGCGGATCGAGGCCGTGCTCAGCTGATTGCGAGGGTCCGGGGTGGTTGACCCATGTGATAGGGTGCCTGTTTGCAAATTCGGAGAGCACACGACCCATGAAGGTGCGTGCCTCAGTCAAAAGAATGTGCGACAAGTGCCGGGTGATTCGTCGCCACGGCCGGGTGATGGTGATCTGCCCCAACCCCAAGCACAAACAGCGCCAGGGCTGATCGGCCCCACGCGTTCCCGCCTGCCCCTCCCAACGGGCAGCCCCTTTTCTTCCTTCCCTTCGACAGTTTCCAGACGTGGCTCGGATCGCCGGTGTCGACATCCCTCGTGACAAGAGGGTCGAGATCTCTCTCACCTACGTGTACGGCATCGGGCTCACCCGTGCCCGCAAGATTCTCGCCAAGACGGGGGTCAGCCCCGACATCCGGGTGAAGGACCTCAGCGACGCCGACGTGCAGAAGCTGCGCGGCGCCGCCGAGGCCTACACCCTTGAGGGCGACCTGCGCCGCGAGGAGGGCATGGCCCTCAAGCGTCTGCAGGACATCGGCTGCCTGCGCGGTCGTCGCCATCGCATGGGCCTGCCGGTGCGAGGTCAGCGCACCCGCACCAATGCGCGCACCCGCCGCGGCGCCCGCAAGACCGTCGCCGGCAAGAAGAAGTAAGGCCCAGGCCTCCGGCCCTCCTTCACCCTGCCGCCCGCTGTTCGCCGCCCGCCCTCGCGTCGGTCGGACCATTCAGGGGCGTCACCAGGGTGCACCACCAGTTCCCCGATCACCTCCCTGCCACTGCAGGGCTTTTCCATGGCCAAGCCTGCCAAGAAGACCGGCCCGAAGAAGGCCAAGCGCAACGTGCCCAACGGCGTTGCCCACATCCAGAGCACGTTCAACAACACGATCGTCTCGATCACCGACACAGCCGGCGAAGTGATCGCCTGGTCGTCGGCCGGCGCCTCCGGTTTCAAGGGCGCCCGCAAGGGAACCCCATTTGCTGCCCAGACAGCCGCTGAAGCCGCCGCCCGCAGGGCGCTTGAGCAGGGCATGCGTCAGATCGAGGTCCTGGTACGCGGCCCCGGCTCCGGTCGGGAAACCGCAATCCGTGCGCTGCAGGTGGCCGGTCTGGAGATCACCCTGATCCGCGACGTCACCCCACTGCCCCACAACGGCTGCCGCCGCCCGAAGCGCCGCCGCGTCTGAAACCCACCTCCCCCGAATCCTCCCTGGCCCTGTCCAGCCCCTTTCGGTTCCTGTTCCCTCTTTCATTTCCTCAGACCGTGCTGCACTACCAGATCGATCGGGTCGAGCACAAGGTTGCCGACGACCGCTCCCAGACGGGCACGTTCCTGATCGGCCCCCTAGATCGGGGCGAGGCCACCACCCTCGGCAATGCCCTGCGCCGGGTGCTGATCGGCGGGCTGGAAGGCAGCGCGATCACCGCTGTCCGCCTCGCTGGCGTCAACCATGAATACGCCACTGTCCCTGGCGTGCGCGAGGACGTCCTCGACATCCTGTTGAACTGCAAGTCGGTGCCGGTCGCCAGCCGCAGCCGCGACCTCGAGATCGGCCGACTGGTGGTGAACGGACCCGCCACGGTCACCGCCGCCGATCTCCAGTTCTCCTCCCAGGTCACCGTGATCGACGGCGACCGTCCGATCGCCACCGTGGCAGAGGGCCACACCCTGGAGATGGAGGTGCACGTCGAGCGTGGGATCGGCTATCGGCCGGTGGATCGCCACAACGAAGAGACGAGCGCCATCGACCTGTTGCAGATCGATGCCGTGTTCATGCCGGTGCGACGGGTGAACTACACCGTCGACGAAACCGCCGTGGGCGAAGGCGGATCCGCCCGCGAGCGCCTGCGCCTCGAGATCGAGACCAACGGCAGCGTCACCCCTGACGACGCCATGGCCCAGGCCGCCAACCAGCTGATCGCCCTGTTTCAGCCCCTCGCCAGCCTCACGATGGCCGAGGAGCCGGGCCTGGAACCAGAGCCCTCCGCCGAAGCCCAGATCCCCCTTGAGGAACTGAACCTCTCGGTGCGGGCCTACAACTGCCTCAAGCGGGCCCAGGTCAACTCCGTCTCTGACCTGATGGGCTTCAGCTACGAGGATCTGCTCGAGATCAAGAACTTCGGCTCCAAATCGGCCGACGAGGTGATCGAGGCCCTCGAGCGCATCGGCATTTCCCTGCCCCAGAGCCGCACCGGCGCCTGATCCTTCTGCCGCCCGGCAGCGCCCTTCCCCCGCGAACCGACCCGTCCCGATCCATGCGACACCAGTGCCGAGTCCCCCTGCTGGGACGCCCCGCCGACCAACGCAAGGCCATGCTGCGTGGCCTCACCACCCAGCTGATCCGCGAGGGTCGCGTCACCACCACCAAGGCCCGTGCCAAGGCCCTGCGTGATGAAGCCGAGCGGATGATCACCCTGGCCAAGGACGGCAGCCTGGCGGCCCGTCGTCGCGCCATCGGCTACATCTACGACAAGCAGCTGGTCCACGCCCTGTTCAACAAGGCCCAGGATCGTTACGGCGACCGCAGCGGCGGCTACACCCGCATCATCCGCACGGTGCGTCGCCGCGGTGACAACGCCGAGATGGCCATCATCGAACTGGTCTGATCCCACCCAGGCCGGCTGACCACCCCCTTCCCGCAGCGGCGGACCATCGGTCCCCCGCGGCATCGTTTGATCAGCCCCGCTTCCCCGTCACCGCCCCTGCCGCAGACCCGCACCGCCCCACCGTCACGCCGCATGGCCCTGTGCCTGCAGTACGACGGCGGAGCTTTCTGCGGCTGGCAGCGTCAGCCCCGTGACCCCAGCGTGCAAGCGACGCTGGAAGCGGCGATCGCCGCCCTCGATCCCCATCGCCCGGCCCTGGCCGTAGCGGCGGGGCGCACGGACAGCGGCGTGCACGCCGCGGCCCAGGTGGTGCATTTCGATGCCGCCGGCCCCATCCCCGCGGGGCGATGGCCCAAGGCCCTCAACGGCCGGCTGCCCCCGACCATCCGGGTCCGCGCGGCGGCGGAGGTTCCGTCCGACTGGCATGCCTGCTTCTCGGCTTGCTACCGCCGCTACCGCTACACCATCCACAACGGCCGGGCCCCGAACCTGTTCCTGGCGCCCTGGAGCTGGCATCGCTACCGGCACCGCCTCGACGAGAACGCCATGGCCTCGGCCCTCCAGGAGATGCTCGGCCACCACGATTTCGCCGCCTTCGAGCGGGCCGGCAGCAGCCGTTCCCACAGCCGCACCACCCTGCAGGAGGTGTCCCTCGAGCGACACGGCGATCTGGTGGTGGCAGAGCTCCAGGCCAGCGGCTTCCTCTACGGCATGGTGCGCCTGCTCATGGGGCAGCTGGTGGCCCTGGGGGAGGGGCGCCTCAGCCAAGCCGAGCTACGGCGCCGGTGGCGCACGGGCGATCGGGCCGCCGTCAAGGAGGCGGCCCCTCCGCAGGGGCTGTGCCTGCTGCGGGTGGGCTACCGGCAGGAGCTGTTCCCCAGAGCCGCCTGGTATGATTGCCAACCGCGGTTTCAGCTGGCAGGTTCCGATTCGCCGGATCCGATCCGCTGACATCCCACCCGCTCTGGATCCCCAGGACAGCCAAGGCGCGACCGCCCTCCCTTGCCCATCTGGCGAGCACGGAACCGGCGGCGCGGTAGGTTCGAACATTCCGTTCGATGCCACCCGGCTGGGATGGGTCCATCCCCAGGCCCGCCGGTGATTGGTGATTCCCCCGCTGACCTCCCGCCGCTTGCCCCCCAGGCGGCAGCCCCTCTAGGCGCAATGAACAAGACAACCCAGCCCTCCATCGAGTCGCTCGATCGCCAGTGGTATCTGGTGGATGCCGCGGATCAGACCCTCGGTCGCCTGGCCAGCGAGGTGGCCCAGGTGCTGCGAGGCAAGAACAAGCCCACTTACACCCCCCACCTCGACACGGGCGACTTCGTCGTGGTGATCAATGCCGACAAGATCCGGGTCAGCGGCAACAAACCCACGCAGAAGCTCTACCGGCGTCATTCCGGCCGCCCCGGCGGCATGAAGACAGAAACCTTCGCCCACCTTCAGGCGCGCCTGCCCGAGCGGATCGTGGAGAAGGCCATCAAGGGCATGCTCCCCCACAACGCCCTGGGCCGGCAGCTGTTCCGCAAGCTGAAGGTCTACAAGGGCAGCGAGCATCCCCATGCCGCCCAGAAACCCCAGGTTCTCGCCCTCGATCCCGCCACCACCGCCACCAAATGATCAGCACCACCAATCGCGTCGTCTACTGGGGCACGGGTCGTCGCAAAACGGCTGTCGCCCGCGTCCGGGTGGTGCCCGGCAGCGGCAGTGTCACCATCAACGGCCGCCCCGGCGATCACTATCTGAACTACAACCCCGTCTACCTGGCTGCGGTCAAGGCTCCTCTTCAGACCCTCGGCCTCGAGTCCCAGTACGACCTGCTGGTCAACGTCCGCGGCGGCGGTCTCACCGGTCAGGCCGATGCGATCAAACAGGGTGCGGCCCGTGCCCTCTGCGACCTGTCCCCCGACAATCGCAAACCCCTGAAGACCGAAGGCCACCTCAGCCGCGACCCCCGCGCCAAGGAACGCCGCAAATACGGCCTCAAGAAAGCCCGCAAAGCTCCTCAGTTCTCCAAGCGCTGATCGCGTTCCTCTCGCCCCGCTGCACCGCCATGCCGAAGTCCGACATCCACCCCACCTGGTATCCCGAGGCCAAGGTGATCTGCAATGGAGAAGTGGTCATGACCACCGGCTCCACCCAGCCCGAGATTCACGTCGACGTCTGGAGCGGCAACCACCCCTTCTACACCGGAACCCAGAAGATCCTCGACACCGAAGGTCGCGTCGACCGCTTCATGCGCAAGTACGGCATGGCAACGGGCGAGTCGGCCTCCGGAGCCAAGAAAGCGGCCAAGAGCGAAGCCCCCGCCGAAGCCGCTGACGCCGCCCCCACCCAATCCTGATCCTGACTGGATGGCAAAGGGCCGGATGCTCCAGGGCATCCGGCCCTTTTTGCTGTTCACCTGCCCTCCGCCCCCGCCATGGACCGCGCCCTGCTGAGCGAAAGGCTGGACACTGCCTGCCGCACCTTCGAAACGCTGGAGCGCCAGCTGGCCGACCCTGCCCTGGCCGCAGACCCCGGGCGGCTGCAAAGCCTTGCCCGCGAGCGTGCCCGCCTGGAACCTCTGGTGGCCGACTACCGGCAGCTGCTGCGGCTGGAGCGGGAGGAGGAGGAAGCCCAGGTCCTCTTGAGGGAGCATCGGGGCGACCCTTCCATGGAGGACATCAGCCAGCTGGCAACCGAGGAGCTGGAGAGCCTGGCCGATCAGCTCGCCAGCCTCCGCCAGCGGCTCACCCTGGCCCTGCTGCCCCGCGATCCCCGCGACGAGCGCAGCGTGATGCTGGAGGTCCGCGCCGGTGCCGGTGGCGATGAAGCCTGTCTGTGGGCGGGCGATCTCGCCCGCATGTATGAACGCCATGGTCAGGCCCAGGGCTGGAAGGTGCAGGTGGTGAGCGCCTCCGAAGCCGAGCTGGGCGGCTTCCGCGAACTGATCCTCTCGATCCAGGGGGAGGGCGTCTACAGCCAGCTCAAGTTCGAGGCGGGGGTGCACCGGGTGCAGCGCGTGCCCTCCACCGAATCCCAGGGGAGGGTGCACACCTCCACCGCCACCGTGGCGGTGATGCCGGAGGCCGATCCGGTGGAGGTGCGCATCGAGCCGGGCGATCTGGAGATCAGCACGGCCCGCTCCGGCGGCGCCGGCGGCCAGAATGTGAACAAGGTGGAAACGGCGGTGGACCTGCTGCACAAGCCCACCGGGATCCGTGTGTTCTGCACCCAGGAACGCTCCCAGCTGCAGAACCGCGAACGGGCCCTGGAGATCCTGCGGGCCAAGCTGTATGAGCGGGAACGGGCCGCCGCCGCCGCCGCCGAGAGCTCCGAGCGCCGTGCCCAGGTGGGTTCCGGCGACCGCAGCGAGAAGATCCGCACCTACAACTACAAGGACAACCGGGTCACCGATCACCGGCTGGGGCGCAACTTCTCCCTCGAAACCGTGCTCAACGGCCAGCTCGACGACCTGCTGGGCGCCTGCGTGGCCTCCGAGCAGAACCGCCTGCTGGAGGAGATGGCCGAGCAGGCCACCGGCAGCGCCGCCTGAGGCCCCGCCGGGTCAGCAACCCTCAGAAGCCGATCACGTACTTGGCCCACTCCTGATGGCGGCCGGCGTGGATCTGCCGGCGAGCCTCGAAGGCCAGCCCGCTCACCGGACGGCGGGGTTCCCGCCGCAGGCGCATGCCGGCCTCGCGGGGCGTGCGGTTGCCCTTGCTCACGTTGCAGGGGAGACAGGCGGTGGTCACGTTCTCCCACACATCGCCGCCGCCGCGACTGCGGGGAAACACATGGTCGATCGAGAGCGGCTCATCGGCCCTGCCGCAGTACTGACAGACGTGGCCGTCGCGCTGGAACAGGTTGCGGCGGGTGAGGGGAAGCGGCTTGTAGGGCACCCGCACGAACTGACGCAGGCGGATCACCGTGGGCAGCAGATGGTCGGGGCGGATCGGGCGGCTGTGGTCGTGCTCGAGGCCTTCGGCCTTGCCCTTGAGCAGCAGGCCCATCGCCCGACGCCAAGTGGTGATGTTCAGGGGCTCGTAGGAGGCGTTGAGTACGAGAACGTGGCCCATGCCGGCTCGCCCGGTTAGGCGAGATGCTAGAGAAAATCTCTGGTTGCCATGGTGTCGGCCGCGACCGGCTGGCTAGCCTGGCGGGCCGATGGCGCTCCCTCCTCCCTCCACGCTGGCCGCCCTGCTCGGAGGGAAGCTCCTGGGTTCGGACACCCCTGAGAACCATCCGACATCCCTGCGGAGGGTGTGTACCGATTCCCGCCGGATCCAGCCCGGCGATGTGTTCGTGGCCCTCCCCGGCCGCCTGCATGATGGCCATGCCTACGTTGCCGCTGCCCTGGCGGCCGGTGCCGCCGTCGCTGTGGTGCGCCGCGATCGGCTCGACACCCTGGCCGCCGAGCTCGCGGGCACGTTGCTGGTGGTCGACGAGCCCCTGGAGGCCCTGCAGAAACTGGCTGCCTGGCACCGCCGGCTGCACATCCCCCGTGTGGTGGCGATCACCGGCAGCAACGGCAAGACCGTGGTCAAGAACGCCCTCACCGCTCTGCTGGCCACCCGCTGGCGGGTCGCCGCCAGCCCGGGCAGCTGGAACAGCCAGGTGGGGGTGCCGCTGGCGGTGCTCGCGGCACCGGCCGGCACCGAGATCGGCGTGTTCGAGGCTGGGGTCTCGGCTCCCGGGGAGATGGCCCGGCTCGCTGCCATCCTCCAGCCCGACCATGGGGTGGTGGTGAATGTGGGCCTGGCCCACCTGGCGGGATTCGGGAGCCGGGAGGTCACGGCCCGGGAGAAGCTGCGCCTGTTCCGTGACGTGCCCGCCAGCGGCTGGGTGATCGTTCCCGACGATCCGCTCGTGGCGGCCCAGCCTCTGCCGTGCCGACGTCTCCTCGCAGGTCGCCAGGATCCCCGCGAAATCGGCAGGCGGCAGACGCCCGCCGGCCAGGTGCTCAGCCTCGCCTTCGGTGAGCGGATCGAGGAGCTCACCGTACGAACCCGCTCCGGCCCTCTGGCCGATGACCTCGTGATCGCCATCACCGCCGCACGCCGCCTCGGGGTGGAGGTGGAGGCCATCCTCAGCGCCCTGGCGGAGTTCTCCTTCGGACCCACCCGGATGGAGACCTGGCGGACACCGGATGGCATCACGATCGTCAACGACACCGCCGCCGACGATCCCCTTTCGGTGCAGGCCGCGCTGGAGGCGGTGGCCGCAGGTCCCCGGACCCAGGGCCGACGCATCTTCGTGTTCGGCGGCATGGGGGAACTGGGCGACCGCGACGCCAGCGAACATGCCCTGATCGGCCGGCTGGCGGCACAGAGGGGCTTCAGCCATCTGCTGCTGCTGCCTCACCCGGCCCGCCGTCAGACGGCGGAAGCCTGGAGGTCCCTGCGGCCCGAGGCACCGGCGCTGGAACTGGCGGACGGCGACGCCCTGCGCACCGCCCTGAGGGATCTGGCCCACCGCGGCGACACCCTGTTGCTCAAGGGACCTGCCCGTCAGGGGCTCGCCTCTGCCGCCTGCGCCGTCTGGGAGTCGATGGCGCCACGCCGGTTTCTGGTCGACCTGGGAGCGATCCGCGAGAACATCGCCCGTTTCCGTGCCCTGTGCGGCACCGACGTGGCGATCCTGGCGGTGCTCAAGGCCTGGGCCTACGGCACCGAGCTCGCCCGGCTGTCGATGGCCCTGCAGGAAGGGGGAGTGGACTGGATCGGTGTCTCCGCAGCCGACGAGGGGGCCACGGTGCGTCGCTCCGGCATCCATCTGCCGGTGCTGGTGATGCTGATGGACATCGAGGAAGTTGACAAGGCGGTCCGCTACCGGCTCACCCCGGTGGTGTATTCCCTGGTCTTTGCCCAGGCCCTGGTGGAGGCCCTGCGGGCCATGGACGCCAGCTGTGACGTGCATCTGGAGATCGACAGCGGCATGGGCCGCCTGGGGGTCGCCCCGGAGGAGGCCCTGGCGGCGGCCCGTTTGCTGCGGGGCTCCGGTGTGACAAGGCTGACTGGTGTGATGACCCACCTGGCCGGAGCCGACGACCCAGCCGACGACGCTCTTACCGCTGCCCAGCTGGATCGTTTCGATACCGCCGTGGCGGCGATCCGGGCCGAGGGCGAGGGACCGCTGCTGATCCATGCCGCCGCCACTTCCGGCGCCGTGCGTTTCCCCGCCTCCCGCCACGACATGGTGAGGCTTGGCCTGGGGCTCTACGGCATCGCTCCCTCGTCCGCGGTCGCCGAGGCGATCGACCTGGACCTGGCGTTGGCCTTCGTCAGCCGACTGGCCCAGGTGGCGGTGCGCCACCGCGGCCAACGGGTGGGCTACAACGGCACCTACGTGGTGCAGGCCGAGGAGCAGCGGATCGGCATCGTGGCGGCCGGCTACAACGACGGCGTTCCGTGGCGCAGTTCCAATAGCGGCGAGGTGCTGGTGCATGGCCGCCGGGTTCGGGTGTTGGGACGCGTGTCGATGGACTCGATGGCCATCGACCTCGACCCAGTGCCGGAAGCCACCGTTGGCGATGAGGTGCTGATCTTCGGGGCCCACGAAGGACAGCGCCTCGAGCCGGCGGAGGTGGCCGATCGAGCTGGCACCATCCCCTACGAACTGCTGGTGAACGTCGACAGTCGCAGGGTGCAGCGGCTGTTCCGGGGCGAGTGACTCCCCCGGACGGGCAGGGAACGCAGCGGAGAGCCGGGAGGGATGGTCAGGTAGAGTCAAATCGCCACTGGAGAGGTGGCTGAGTGGTTGAAAGCGGCTCCCTGCTAAGGAGTTACAGGAGGCAACTTCTGTCGAGGGTTCGAATCCCTCCCTCTCCGTTCCCCAGAAGCCCCGGACTTCATCAGGCAGATCCGGGGCTTTTTTGTGGCCACGGGATCAGCCCAGAGGCGATTCCACGGGATGCGATCGCAGGGAGCGGGCAATCGCCGGCAGAAGGGTCTCGTCGCCAGCGCATCCCTTCCCCTCGCTGAACACCACCAGCAGAAAGGGATCCGCCCCCTCGATCTCCACGTAGGCGGCATCGTGGCGAGCCTGGCTCATCCAGCCGGCCTTGCTCCAGAGCTTCGCGTCGGTGGGAAGACCCGCTCCGAGGAAACCATCCACCTGGTTCTCGGGATCGGCAGAGCGCTCCTGTGGATCCAGGGAGCGGCGCAGCAGTTCCCGCATCCTTCGGCAGGCCGGGGGCGACACCAGGGCACCGGCGATCACCGCATGCAGGAGACGGGCCGTGGCATCGGTGCTGAGCCGGTTGCGGTTCTCCAGCTGATCGCCGTAGAAGGCGCGCTCGCGCCCATAGGGTCCATCCCCCCAGGTCTTCTGGCAGGCGTTGCAGCCCTGCAGCTCCGGCCAGCCGAGATCCTCCAGCCAGCGGTTCACCAGCTGGCGCTGCGCCACCCACTCGGCGAAACGCTCCGGCGGCAGATCCGGTCCACTGGTGGTGCCGCTGAGCCGATCCACCACCAGCGAGGTGGCGTCATTGCCGGAATCGCGGATCATGTCCGCCAGAGCGCGGCGCAGCTCCGGCTCGTCCTCGATCAGCTGGAGCTGCAGCCAGGCCTCCGCTGCCACGAGATACACCAGTTTCACCACACTGGCGGGATAGCGCGGACGCGCCCCGCCCCAGTTCGCTCCAGAGGGCGCCTGGGCCCAGAAGTCCTCGAGTTCCAGACTGGCGGCCCGCCGGCGCAGGGACTCCGGATACCGCACCCAGGTGATCGAGAGCCGGTCGGCAAGGCCCGGTCGGCCCTCCTGCTCCAGGTCGTCCACCAGCCGGGCCAGCTGCTGGGCCATCCCCGGATCGGGGTTGTAGAACGCCATCAACGGCGACACGGATGGGATGGCGACATTAGGCACCACGACGGCAGACGCCGGAATCTGGCGGGTTGAGCGGGATCTCGACGCCTACAGCCGCCCCCGGGGGGCGGGCCTGGCCACCCAGGTGGCGGCCGGCCGCCACCTGCAAGCGCTGGAAAGCAGCGGCGATCGCCTGCGGGTGCGCCTGCTCGAGGATGGCTATCCCTGCTGGCTGGATGCGGAAGAGCTCCGACGCCATGGCCGTCCTGCGCTCCCACCGCGCCGTCTGCTGCTGGATCGCGGCGCCATCGAAGCCCGGCTGGAGCAGGTGCTGGCCTTCGCCCGCAGCGCCATGAAGCGGGCGAACGTCTACCTCTGGGGAGGCAGCCTCGGCCCCGACTTCGACTGTTCCGGCCTGGTGCAGACGGCCTTTGCCTCGGCGGGCATCTGGCTCCCCCGCGATGCCTACCTGCAGGAGCGTTTCTGCCGGCCGGTGGCCGTGCGGCCAGGCGAAACGAGCCTGCTGCGGCCCGGCGATCTGATCTTTTTCGGCACCGCCCGCCGCTGCACCCACGTGGGGCTGCACCTCGGTAACGGCAGCTATCTGCACAGCTCGGGCCGCGAACACGGCCGCAATGGACTGGGAATCGATGACCTCCATCCCACCAACCCCGACCCGGTGGCGCGTCACTACCGCAATGAACTGCGCGGCGCCGGACGGGTGATGCACAGCCACGACGGCAGCCCTCTGCCCCCCTAAGTTCAGATCACACCCCCCGCGCCGGCGGTTCCGATGTCCTCCCCAGTCGTTGAGGCCGTCGCCATGACCGACCCCCCGTCAGCGACCGCGACCCCCGAGCTTTCGGTGGTGATCCCCCTCTTCAACGAGGAGGCCAGTGTGCGGCTGCTGGTGGAGAAACTGCTGGATGCCCTCCATCCCCTGGGCTTCCGTTTCGAGCTGATCCTGGTGGACGACGGCTCCCGGGACAGAACCCCCGAGGTCCTGCGTCGGCTGGCCGCCCAGGTACCGGAGCTGGTGGTGGTGCTGCTCCGCCGCAACTACGGGCAGACCGCCGCCATGGCGGCGGGGTTCGACACCAGCCGGGGTGACGTGATCGTGACCCTTGACGGCGATCTTCAGAACGATCCCGCCGACATCCCCCTGCTGCTGCAGCAGATGGAGAGCGAGCAGCTGGATCTCGTCAGCGGCTGGCGCCACCGGCGCCAGGACAACACCCTCAGCCGCCTGCTCCCATCCCTGCTGGCCAACCGGCTGATCGCCGGCGTCACGGGCGTACGCCTGCACGACTACGGCTGCTCGCTCAAGGCCTACCGCCGCGAGGTGGTGGCGGACATGAACCTCTACGGGGAGCTGCACCGCTTCCTGCCGGCCCTGGCCTTCATCGAAGGGGCCCGGATCGGAGAGGTGAAGGTGAACCACCATCCCCGCCGTTACGGCAGCAGCAAATACGGCATCGGCCGCACCTTCCGCGTGCTGATGGATCTGCTGACCGTGTGGTTCATGAAGCGCTTCCTCACACGGCCGATGCACGTGTTCGGCTATGCCGGCCTGGCGGCGCTGGTCACGGGGCTGGTTCTCGCCCTCTGGCTGGTGGGGGAAAAGCTGCTGCTGGGCGTCGACATCGGCAACCGCCCCCTGCTGCTGATGGCCGTGTTGGCGATCCTCAGCGGCGTGCAGTTGTTCAGCTTCGGTCTGCTGGCCGAACTGCAGATGCGCACCTATCACGAAAGCCAGGGACGTCCCATCTACCGAATCAGGGCCACCTTGAGGGGTCCCTCGGCCGCATGAAGCTGACCAGCGAGGGGTGCTGAACTTTTATGTCGCCCCTTCCGGCCCCCCGAAGCCACGTGGGAGGGGCTCCGTACAGTACCGGCGGTTGTAACTGGTCCAAGCCATGACTGGAGAATTCGCCGCTGCCTGGTTGCCTTCGGTGTTCGTTCCCCTGGTGGGGATCCTCGGCCCGGCCGTGGCCATGGCCCTGCTGTTCAACGTGATCGAAGCCCGCGACTGAGTGACTGCGGATCGCGCCAGGCCGCGATCTCAGCGACTCACCGCTGTGACTTCTTCCTCGTCACCTCATCCAAGCCCCGTCCTCACCCCACCCCATGACCGTGACCCCCGTCGCCGACCCCACCGTCGGCAACCTGGCGACACCCGTCAACAGCAGCTACTTCACCAAGGCCTTCCTCAACGCCCTGCCGGCCTACCGGCCTTCCCTCTCGCCCAATCGTCGCGGTCTGGAGGTAGGGATGGCGCACGGCTTCTTCCTCTACGGCCCGTTCGCCATCACCGGCCCCCTGCGCGCCACCGAGTACGCCAGCACGGCGGGTCTGCTGGCCACAATCGGACTGGTGTCGATTCTCACGGTCTGTCTGTCGATCTACGGAACCGCTGGCAACGGGCCCAACGTCCAGCCTCCGGACGCCACCATCGACAACCCTCCCGCGGATCTGTTCACCAAGGCCGGGTGGGCTGAATTCGCCAGCGGCTTCTGGCTCGGTGGCTGCGGTGGCGCTGCCTTCGCCTGGTTCCTCTGCAGCACCGCAATCGTTTCCCCCCTGGTGAACATCGCCGGCGGCGTCTGGAGCGTGGGCTGAGCCATTTCGCAAGTCCAGCGATTTGCCTGTGCTTCCTGAAGTTCATCCTCTCTTTTTCGGATCTCCTCCAGCCCCGCCCATCTGGGTGGGGCTTTTTGTTGCAGCTGTGTGACGCAGATCAAGCAGATGCGATGACTGCACACCCTGAGCCGTCGCGTGATTGATGGCAGCAAAGCGCCGCCGCTCCAGCTCTCCTGGCGTGGTCCGAACAGGCGCGCGATAGAAACCACACAAGGCTGAGCCAGCCAAGGAGATCAGCGAAAAGACACGCAACAAGCAGACCGCCCGCCCACGACGAGTCAAGCAATCTGCGGTTCACCTCGGCGCTGGAAATGGGGTCGCAGCCACAACCGGCCTGCCCCGATCGCTCAAGGATCAAAGCGGCAAAGCAATAGTCATGCCGACCAGCTCGTGATCTGAAAACCACAACAAAGGCGAGAGGTAGCCGAGGATTCTCACAATCCGCTCCCGCCACGAAAAAACCCCCGGCCTGAGGCCGGGGGAATGTCGTCCCTCGAGTGAGGGGAGCAAGGGGCTGGGATCAGCCGAACTTGCCGGAGGTGGAGGCGATCAGGAAGGCGGCATAGGTGAGGACGAAGCCCACGGCGAAGTGAGCGAGACCAACCACGCGAGCCTGAACAATCGAGAGAGCGACGGGCTTGTCACGCCAGCCCACCAGGTTGGCGAGAGGAGTGCGCTGGTGAGCCCAGACGATGGTCTCGATCAGCTCCTGCCAGTAACCGCGCCAGGAGATCAGGAACATGAATCCGGTGGCCCACACCAGGTGACCGAACAGGAACATCCAGGCCCAGACCGAGAGGTTGTTGGTGCCGAGGGGGTTGTACCCGTTGATCAGCTGGGAGCTGTTGAGCCAGAGGTAGTCGCGGAACCAGCCCATCAGATAGGTGCTGGATTCGTTGAACTGGGCCACATTGCCCTGCCAGATGGCGAGGTGCTTCCAGTGCCAGTAGAAGGTGAGCCAGGCGACGGTGTTCAAGGCCCAGAAGAGTGCCAGGTAGAAAGCATCCCAGGCCGAGATGTCGCAGGTACCGCCACGGCCGGGGCCGTCGCAGGGGAAGGAGTAGCCGAAGTCCTTCTTATCGGGCATCAGCTTCGAACCCCGGGCATCCAGAGCACCCTTGACCAGGATCAGGGTGGTGGTGTGCAGTCCGAGGGCGATGGCGTGGTGAACAAGGAAGTCACCAGGGCCGATCGGCAGGAACAGGGAGTTGTCACCGGCGTTGACGGCATCGAGCCAACCGGGGAGCCAGACGGCGCCGTTGTTGGGCCAGGCGGTGCTGGCGATGCTGTCGCTGTTGGCCAGCAGCACATCCATCCCATAGAGGAGTTTGCCGCTGGAGGCCTGAACGAACTGGGCGAACACAGGCTCGACCAGGATCTGCTTCTCGGGAGTACCGAAGGCCACGACCACATCGTTGTGGACATACAGACCCAGGGTGTGGAAGCCGAGGAACAGAGAAACCCAGCTGAGATGGCTGATGATGGCTTCCTTGTGCTCGAGCATCCGAGCAAGAACGTTGTTCTTGTTGGCCTCGGGGTCGTAATCGCGGATGAAGAAGATCGCGCCGTGAGCAAAGGCACCGCACATCAGGAAGATGGCGATGTACTGGTGGTGGGTGTAGAGGGCAGCCTGAGTGGTGTAGTCCTTCGCGATGAAAGCATACGAGGGCAGCGCGTACATGTGCTGCGCCACCAGGCTGGTGACCACACCCAATGAGGCCAGAGCAAGACCCAGCTGGAAGTGCAGGGAATTGTTGACCGTGTCGTAGAGACCCTTGTGGCCGGCGCCGAGGTCACCAGGGGTGCCCTTGGGCGGATTGTGGGCGTCGAGGATCTCGCGGATCGAGTGACCGATCCCGAAGTTGGTCCGGTACATGTGTCCGGCGATCACGAAGATGCAGCCAATCGCCAGATGGTGATGGGCGATATCCGTGAGCCAGAGGGATTCGGTCTGGGGATGGAACCCACCCAGGAAGGTGAGGATCGCGGTACCAGCGCCTTCTGAAGAGCCGAACACCTGATAAGCGGTATCGGGGTTCTGGGCGTAGACGCCCCAGTTGCCGGTGAAGAAGGGAGCAAGACCCGCAGGATGGGGAGCCACCGAGAGGAAGTTGTCCCAACCCACGTGCACGCCACGGGATTCAGGGATCGCAACGTGAACCAGGTGACCGGTCCAGGCGATGGAACTGAAGCCGAACAGAACGGCGAGGTGGTGGTTCAGGCGCGATTCGGCGTTCTTGAACCAGGCCAGGGAAGGCAGGAACTTGGGCTGGAGATGAAGCCAGCCGGCGAACAGGGCCCAGGCCGACAGGATCATCATGAAGATGGAACCCTGATAAAGCTCGGCGTTGGTGTGCATGCCGATCGTGTACCACCAGTGGTACAGACCGGAATAGGCGATGTTCACCGGAGAAGAGGCGCCCGCCTGGGTGAAGGCGGTGATGGCGCCCTGGCCGAAGTGGGGGTCCCAGATCGCGTGAGCGATCGGACGGACATGCAGGGGATCGGCGACCCACTGCTCGAAGTTGCCCTGCCAGGCGATATGGAACAGGTTGCCCGAAACCCAGAGGCCGATGATCGCCAGGTGACCGAAATGGGTGGAGAAGAGCTTTTGGTAAAGCCGCTCCTCCGTCATTCCGTCATGGCTCTCGAAGTCGTGAGCCGTGGCGATGCCGTACCAGATACGACGGGTTGTCGGGTCCTGTGCCAGACCCTGGCTGAACGAAGGAAATTTCGTTGCCATTGGGAAAGGTCAGGTGGAGGTCAGCCGACCGCAATCATGCGGGCCAGGAAGAAGGACCACGTGGTCGCGATACCGCCCAGCAGGTAGTGGGCGACGCCGACAGCACGGCCTTGGGTGATGGAGAGCGCCCGCGGCTGAATGGCGGGGGCAACCTTCAGCTTGTTGTGAGCCCAGACGATGGACTCGATGAGCTCCTGCCAGTAGCCGCGGCCGCTGAACAGGAACATCAGGCTGAAGGCCCAGACGAAGTGGGCACCCAGGAACATCAGGCCATAGGCACTGGAGCTCGAGCCGTAGCTGTTGATCACCTGTGCGGCCTGGGCCCAGAGGAAGTCACGCAGCCAGCCATTGATGGTGATGGCGCTCTGCGCGAAGTTGCCGTTGGTGATGTGCTGGACGGTTCCGTCGGCATTGACGGTGCCCCACACGTCGCTCTGCATCTTCCAGCTGAAGTGGAAGATGACGATCGACAGGGAGTTGTACATCCAGAACAGACCCAGGAACACATGGTCCCAGGCCGACACCTGGCAGGTGCCGCCACGGCCGGGGCCGTCGCAGGGGAAGCGGAAGCCCAGATTCGCCTTGTCGGGAACGAGGCGGGAGCTGCGGGCATACAACACACCCTTCAGCAGGATCAGCACGGTGACGTGGATCGTGAAGGCATGGATGTGATGCACCATGAAGTCGGCCGTTCCCAGGGGAATCGGCGCAGCGGCCACCTTGCCGCCCACGGCCACCACGGAACCGTTGAACACCTCGCTCACACCCGCGAGGGCGTTGGGGGCGGTGGTGCCGGCGGCGGCGGCGTGCAGGCCCTGGATCCACTGGGCGAAGACAGGCTTCAGCTGGATCGCGGTGTCGCTGAACATGTCTTGGGGACGACCCAGGGCACGCATGGTGTCGTTGTGGATGTATAGGCCGAAGCTATGGAAGCCGAGCCAGATGCACACCCAGTTGAGATGGCTGATCAGGGCGTCGCGAGCTTTGAGCACGCGGTCAAGCACGTTGTCGATGTGCTTGGCCGGGTCATAGTCGCGGATCATGGCGATGGCGGCATGGGCGCCGGCGCCGACGATCAGGAAGCCACCGATCCACACATGGTGGGTGAACAGCGAGAGCTGGGTGGCATAGCTCACACCGATATACGGATACGGAGGCATCGCGTACATGTGGTGGGCCACGATGATCGACAGCGAGCCGAGCAGCGCCAGATTCACGGCAAGCTGGGCATGCCAGGAGGTGATCATGAACTCGAACAGGCCGTTGTGGCCGTTCGGAGCGGGGAACAGCAGGGGATCACCCTTCTGGCCCTCGAGGATCTCCTTGATGCTGTGGCCGATGCCCCAGTTGGTGCGGTACATGTGGCCAGCCACGATGAACAGCACCGCAATCGCCAGGTGGTGATGAGCGATGTCGGTCATCCAGAGGCTGCCGGTGACAGGATTCAACCCACCCTTGAAGGTGAGGAAATCGCTGTAGGCGGCCCAGTTGCCGGAGAAGAAAGCGGAAATGCCTGCGCCGAAACCGGGGAACAGCTGCGCGAGCAGGTCCTGGTTCAGGAACTCGTGAGGCAGCGGGATGTCGGCCACCGAAGCGATGGTCTTGCCGTTGAGCACCAGCGGCTTGCCGGCGTCGATGGCATCCATCAGCTGCGTGGTGGGCAGCGACACATGCAGGAGGTGCCCCGTCCAGGACAGGGAACCCAGTCCCAGCAGACCGGCCAGATGGTGGTTGAGCATCGACTCAACGTTCTGGAACCACTCGAGCTTGGGAGCTGCCTTGTGGTAGTGGAACACGCCGGCGTTGAGCATCAGGCCGGCCATCACCAGGGCACCGATGGCGGTGCAGAGGAGCTGGAACTCATTGGTGTAGCCCCAGGCCCTCCACATATGGAAAAGACCGGAGGTGATCTGAATGCCGTGGAAGCCGGCACCCACATCGCCATTGAGGATTTCCTGGCCGAAGATCGGCCAGACCACCTGGGCACTCGGCTTGACGTGCAGGGGGTCGGCCAGCCAGCCGGAATAGTTGGAGAAGCGGGCTCCGTGATAGAAGGCGCCGCTCAGCCAGATGAAGATGACGGCCAGATGGCCGAAATGAGCGCTGAAGATCTTCCGGGAGACCTCTTCGAGATCGCTCGTGTGGCTGTCGAAGTCGTGAGCGTTGGCGTGGAGGTTCCAAACCCAGGTGGTGGTTTTGGGACCCTTGGCCAGGGTGCGGTCGAAATGGCCGGGCTTTTCGAAAAGCTCGAACGTGGCCGGAACGGGGTTCCGGTCGACCAGCTCCTTGGCTGTTTTCCCACGCTCTGGTGGGCTGATGGTCATCGAGACGTTCCTCGAGGGACGGGGTCGAGGTGGAGGTCCACCCCTTCGACATCGGCGAGGCCGGAGAACGGCTCCGCCTTTGCCGATGGGGCCCATGACGCAGGGTCCGCCGAGGCGGGTGGCCGTCACGGGCGCCAGCCGGACAGGGGCAGAACCCTTGTCACGACTGGAGCTTTGGGCCCCGAAAGGGGACCGCTGGCGGAAGTATAGGGGTCGAAAACAAGCGGATTCGGCCGCCAGTTACAAAGGTTCAATCCCCGAGCATTCCAGGCTGGGACTGGGGTCTGCCGGGAGGTTGTGATCAGCGAAACGGGGCGAGGCGCGGCGAGTTGCCAACACTCCAACAACAGAGTAACGGCTGATTAGGTATAGCAAATCCTCGCTCAGCGCCTCCCTGAGCAGAATGGCTCCCAACTGGCCAGAGGCGAAGGGTGAAGGCAGCCACGGGAAGGGAAGAACGCCGGCTCCGCATCGCCCGGCCGGTGGCCTGGGTGATGGCCATGCTGCTGGCCATCACCCTGATCGGGCCTGCCCCCGCCAGAGCTCTGGGGTTCCCAGGGCGGCAGCGTGGTGACACGGCAGTCAGGACCGCGGGCCTGGGCAGTCCTCGGCAGGGTTCGCTTCTGGAGGTAGCCCCTCCCCCAGCGGTTCAGGAGCTGCGGCAGGCCCTGGCCGACCATGAACCCCGCGTGCGCATCGTTTCGCCCGCCAACGACAGCCTGTTGCCTGCCGGCCCATGGACCCTGCATCTCGAGGTGGAGGACTGGCCGCTGGTGGACGCCGGCCCGCTCGGCCTGGGACCCCATCTTGTGGCGCAGCTGGATGATCGGCCGGCGATCCCGCTGACCGGGACCGAAGCAGAGATGCCGGCCCTCAGCCCCGGTAGCCACCGGCTGACGGTCTATGCCGCCCGCCCCTGGGGCGAGGCGGTGAAGAGCCCGGGGGCCTACCGACAGATCCGCCTGCACCGGTTGGCCGCCAATCCTCTGACGGTGCCCGCCCCCGGAAGCCCTCAGCTCATCCCGGTCCAGCCGGACTCAGCTCCCGTCCAGGAACCGGTGCTGCTCGACTGGTTGCTGCTCGACGCCCCCTTGCAGCGCCTGCGAGGCGAGGGAACGGAGGGCTGGCGGCTGCGGGTGAGCGTGAACGGGGACAGCTTTCTGGTGGATCAGCAGACGCCGCTCTGGCTGAGCGGCTGGCGTCAGGGGGAGAACGCCCTGCAGCTCGAACTCGTGGATGGGCGGGGTGAGCCACTCAATGCACCCTTCAATGCGGTGGTGGCTGGGGTGAACGTCTCCAGGAGCACCACAGCGCCCCGCTGGCTGGGAGCAGCTCTGGACCCACTGGAGAAGGCCCGTCTGCTGGGCGAAGCCCCCCCCGAAACGGAGGAGGCCGCCGCTGTGGCCGCCCCGCCAGAGGAGGAGCGGTCAGCGGAGCCCCTGGCTGAGCTGGCGGCCCAGGCGATGCCAGAGCCCGAGGCCATGGATTCGCAGGAGAACGCGCCCGCCAACGACGACGAAGGCGTCGCCGACAACCATCCGGACAGCGCCATCGACGATGACTCTCCTGAGCCGGTCGCAGAGGAATCAGCTCAGGCCCAGCTTCCCCAGCCCAGCACCAGCGCTGAATCCACGGGACTCCTCACCCCTGACACAACCCCGGAGACAACCGCCCCCGTCGCAGCCGCGAGCGACGACACGCCGCCCGTAGCCGACATGCAGACGCCGCCACCACCGCCACCCGGCTCGCCTTCGGCGCCCCGCCTCTCAAACAGCGACCTGCCCCCCGCCAGAACCCAGGTGAACCCGGATGGCACCCTGATCCGTCCTGCTCCCCAGGGACCGCTGACGCGGCTCCGCGAGCGGCTCAACCGATGACCAACCGTGCGAAGCCTGTGCTCGGGCTGGGGTTCGCTCCTGCCTCCGAGCCCATTCTTTGCCGGCTCCTGGAAGCCGGTGTGGTTCACGAGCTGCATGGACACGGTGCGATGGCCACACCCCCCTGGCTGCAGCAGCGATGGGAGGGGGCCGGAGCCGTGGTGGCCGTCGGGGCATGCGGTCTGGTGGTGCGCCTGATCGCCCCGCTGCTGCAAGGCAAGGAAAGGGATCCGGCCGTGGTGGTGGTGGACCCCCAGGGGAGATTCGCCGTGCCACTGCTGGGAGGGCATGGCGCCGGGGCGGAGCGGCTGGCCGAGGCGATCGCCGCCCTGCTGGGGGGCCAGGCGGTGGCCACCGGCAGCAGTGCTTCGAGCGATCGCCTGGCCCTCGACGCCTTCGGCAAGGACTGGGGCTGGCGGAGGGGTGGCGGCAACTGGAGCGCCCTGATGGCCGCCTCGGCACGGGCCGAGCCGGAATCGCCCCTGCGGGTCCGCCAGGAGAGCGGTTCCGGGCTCTGGCGCGATCTTGAGGCGGCTGCGGGACTGGCGGTTGCCGCTGCCGGTGAACCGGCCGACCTGGTGATCGGCCCACGCCGGGGCGAAGGCTGCCGCTGGCATCCGCCCACGCTCTGGCTGGGAATGGGCTGCGAGCGAAATACCGATCTGGGCGTTCTCGAGCGACTGGTGGACCGGACGCTGGCGACGCACGATCTGGCGGCCGAAGCGGTGGCGGGGCTGGCCACAATCGACCGGAAGGGTGACGAACCGGCCCTTCTGGCCCTGGCTCGGGAACGGGGCTGGGCGGTGCGGCTGTTTTCAGCCACGGATCTGGCCGCCATCCCCGTCCCCCATCCGTCGGCAGCGGTGGCCAGGGAGATGGGCACGGCCAGCGTGGCCGAGGCGGCGGCCCTGCGAGCGGCAGGGGGCACACAGGAACAGCTGCGGGTGGCCAAGACCATCGGCCGGGCCGAGGCCGGTGAGCGCGGCGCAGCCACGCTGGCGATCGCCGAGGCCGCCGCTCCCTGGGCGCCGGCGCGGGGGGCCCTGCACCTTGTGGGCAGCGGCCCTGGCCAGCTCGATCTGCTCAGCGGCGATGCCCGCCGCACCCTTGCCGAGACCACGGTTTGGGTGGGCTACGGGCTCTACCTCGATCTGCTGGAGCCCCTCCGCCGGCCCGATCAGGCCCGCCGGGAAGGACGACTCACCGAGGAGCGGGCCCGCTGCGCCGAGGCCCTGGACCTGGCCCGTCAGGGGGCGAAGGTGGCCCTGATCTCCTCGGGCGACAGTGGCATCTACGGGATGGCAGGCCTGGCGCTCGAGCTCTGGCTGGCACTACCGGAGCAGGAGCGACCGCGCTTCGAGGTGCATCCGGGCCTCTCGGCCCTGCAGCTGGCCGCCGCCCGGGTGGGAGCCCCGCTGATGCACGATTTCTGCACCATCAGCCTCAGCGACCGGCTCACCCCCTGGGAGGTGATCGAGGACCGGCTGCGAGCCGCCGCCGCTGGAGATTTCGTGTTGGCCCTCTACAACCCCCGCTCGCGCGGCAGGGACTGGCAGCTCGAGCGTGCCCGGCAGCTGCTGCTCGAAGGGCGGTCCGGTGACACACCCTTGGCCATCGCCCGCCAGTTGGGACGCCGCGAGGAGCGGGTGGATCTCCATACGCTCGCCACCTTGCCCGTGCAGGAGGTGGACATGCTCACCCTGGTGCTGATCGGCAACCGCAGCAGCTACGTGCGCGATGGACGCATGGTGACCCCGCGCGGCTATCCCGGAGCCGAGCTGGCCTGAGGCAGGAAGGAAATCGGGATGACAGGATTCGAACCTGCGGCCCCTTCGTCCCGAACGAAGTGCGCTACCAAGCTGCGCTACATCCCGATGGAGAGACTTTAGAGGATGGCCCTCCCCTGGCCTTGTCGCTGGCACGGTTCACTGGCAATAGTCCGCCGGGGCGTTCCTACAGTTACCCCTCCCTGCCGAGCACGGTGGACACCACGGAAACAAGGTTGATGCCCACCGCTGGCGTCCCGGCCTCCGGCGGCGCCGAAGGGGGCAAACCCCCGTGGCTGCGGGTGAAGGCTCCGCAGCGGGAGCGGATCGGTGCCGTGGCCGACCTGCTGCTGGATCTGAAGCTGAACACGGTCTGCCAGGAAGCCAGCTGCCCGAACATCGGCGAATGCTTCGCCGGC
This sequence comes from Cyanobium sp. FGCU6, assembly GCA_024958655.1. GTDB lineage: Bacteria > Cyanobacteriota > Cyanobacteriia > PCC-6307 > Cyanobiaceae > Cyanobium. The sequence continues at coordinate 99,108 of JANWUR010000010.1, forward strand.
GGCACCGCCACCTTCCTGATCATGGGGCCGGGCTGCACCAGGGCCTGTCCCTACTGCGACATCGATTTCGATCGCAGTGTGAGGCCCCTTGATCCCAGCGAGCCTGAGCGGCTTGGGGAAGCCGTGACCCGGCTGGGCCTCAGCCATGTGGTGATCACCTCGGTGAACCGCGACGACCTCCCAGACGGCGGGGCGAGCCAGTTCGTCGCCTGCATCGAGCAGGTGCGCCGGCGCTCCCCGCTCACCACGATCGAGCTGCTGATCCCGGATTTCTGCGGCAACTGGGACGCCCTGGCCGCGGTGATGGAGGGCGCCCCACACGTGCTCAACCACAACATCGAAACAGTGCCGCGGTTGTATCGGCAGGCGAGGCCCCAGGCGATCTATGCGCGCTCGCTCGAGCTGCTGCGCCGTGTGCGTGACGACCATCCCGCCGTCTACACCAAGTCGGGGTTGATGGTGGGCCTGGGCGAAGACGACGCAGAGGTGCGGATGGTGATGGCCGATCTGCGGGCCCAGGCCGTGGACATCGTGACGATTGGCCAGTACCTCTCACCCGGCCCGAAGCACCTGCCGGTGGGTCGCTTCGTGACCCCCGAGCAGTTCGAGGCGTTCCGCCGCTTCGGCGAAGAGGAGCTCGGCTTCCTGCAGGTGGTGAGCACCCCCCTCACACGCAGCAGCTACCACGCCGGAGAGGTGCAGCGCCTGATGCGCGAGCACCCCCGCTGAGCCTGGGCGCCGGCGTCAGGCCGCCACCGTTTCCCTCTCAGCAAGGCCGAGGGCAGCCTTCTCGCTGGGGGGCACCAACACGCGGAAACGGTCCTTCCAGGTGCTCCAGTCCGCCAGGATCTGGGCAGCCCGGGTGCTGCCGGTGGCCTCGAGGTGGGCCTCCAGCAGGGGACGCAGCAGGACCTCCTGCTCAGGTGTGCTGAGCGGACAGAGCTCCACGTTCTCGGGATTGAGCAGGGCCGGCAGTCGTCCGTCTTCGTCCAGCAGGAAGGCCACACCGCCGGTCATGCCGGCGGCGACGTTCCGGCCGGTGCTGCCGAGCACCACCACCACGCCGCCGGTCATGTATTCACAGCAGTGGTCGCCGGCACCCTCCACCACCGTGCGGGCGCCGCTGTTGCGGACACCGAAACGCTCGCCGGCGCGGCCGAGGGCGAACAGCTCACCGCCGGTGGCGCCATAGAGGCAGGTGTTGCCGAGGATCACCTTGCTGCCGGGGTCGGAGCCGGCAGCCGGGGGCACCACGGTGAGGCGACCGCCATTGAGCCCCTTGCCGACGTAGTCGTTGGCCTCGCCCACCAGGCGCACATTCATGCCCTGGAGCACGAAAGCCCCGAAGCTTTGACCGGCGGCGCCCTCATAGGTGAGATCCAGCTGCCCGCGGAAGCCGGTGTTGCCGTGGCGGGCCGCGATCTCACCGGCCACGCGGGCACCGACACTGCGGTCGGTGTTCACAATCGCCAGGGTGCGAGCCACCCGTCCATGCCCTTCGATCGCCGCCATCACTTCACCGTCGGCGAGGATCTCGTCCTCGAGGATCGGTCCGTTGCCATGCGCCATGGGATCGTGGCGCAGCCAGGAGCGATCGTCGGAGCCTGGACCCTGCTGCAGCAGACAGGAGAGGTCGAGGGAGCGGGTCTTGGCGAGGGCCACCCGACGGGGAGCCAGCAGATCGGTGCGACCGATCAGATCCTCGAGCCGCGCCACACCAAGCACACTGAGCAGCTGGCGCACCTCCTCGGCCACGAACAGGAAGAAGTTCACCACGTGCTCCGGCAGACCGGTGAAGCGCTTGCGCAGCGCCTCCTTCTGGGTGGCCACGCCCACCGGGCAGTTGTTGGTGTGGCAGACGCGGGCCATGATGCAGCCTTCGGCAATCATCGCCACCGAACCGAAGCCATATTCTTCGGCCCCGAGCAGGGCGGCGACCACCACATCCCAGCCGGTCTTGAGACCGCCGTCGGCGCGCAGCAGCACCCGCTGGCGGAGGCCGTTCTCCAGCAGGCTGCGATGCACCTCCGTGAGCCCGAGCTCCCAGGGGCTGCCCGCATGCTTGATCGAACTCAGGGGTGAGGCTCCCGTGCCACCGTCGTGACCGGAGATCTGGATCACGTCGGCGTTGGCCTTGGCGACACCGGCGGCGATCGTGCCGATGCCGATTTCCGCCACCAGCTTCACCGACACCTTGGCGGCAGGGTGAACCTGGTGCAGATCGTGGATCAGCTGGGCCAGATCCTCAATGGAATAGATGTCGTGGTGGGGGGGCGGCGAGATCAGGGCGACGCCGGGTTTGCTGTTGCGCAGCCAGGCGATGTAGGGGTCGACCTTCGGACCCGGCAGCTGGCCGCCTTCGCCGGGTTTGGCCCCCTGGGCCACCTTGATCTCCAGTTGGCGACCGCTGCGCAGATATTCGGGGGTGACCCCGAAGCGACCGGAGGCGATCTGCTTGATCGCCGAGCAGGCGCTGTCGCCGTTGCGCAGGCCACGGATCGTGGAGAGGGTGGCGGAACGCCCCTCCGCGTCCACATCGTGGAGCGCATGGAAGCGGGCTGGATCCTCGCCACCTTCGCCGCTGTTGCTCTTGCCGCCGATGCGGTTCATGGCGATGGCCAGCACCTCGTGGGCCTCGCGCGAGAGGGCGCCGAGGCTCATACCCCCGGTGCAGAAGCGGGAGCAGATGCTCTCCACGCTTTCCACCTGCTCGATCGGCAGCGGGGCCGGAGCGGCTCTCAGCTCAAGCAGGTCACGCAGGGAGGTGACCGGCCGGTTCTCAAGCAGGGTCTTGTAGGTGGCGAAGTGGTCGTAGCCGGGGCCGGCCGCCACGGCGGCGTGGAGCGCTTTGGCCATCTCCGGACTGTTGAGGTGGAACTCGCCGCCGGTGCGGTACTGCACGAAGCCCATGAACTCGAGCTTGGTGCGATTCAGCTCGGGATAGGCCTTGCTGTGGAAAGCCAGGGTTTCACTGGCGAGATCCGCCAGGCTCAGACCCGCGACCCGGCTGGTGGTGCCAGTGAAGGCGAGATCGATCAGATCGGCACCGATGCCGATGGCCTCGAAGATCTGGGCTCCGTGATAGCTCGCCAGCAGGGAGATGCCGATCTTGCTGAGGATCTTGCGCAGGCCGTCCTCCAGAGCCCGGCGCACGTTGGCCTGGGCCACATCGGCCGTGAGGGCGGGCAACTTGCCCCGTTCGATCAGGGAGCGGGTCTTGGGCTGGGCCAGCCAATGGCGGGCTGTCTCCCAGGTGAGCCAGGGGCAGACGGCGCTGGCGCCGTAGCCGATCAGGCAGGCGAGATGGTGCGTGGTCCAGCACTGAGCGGTGTCGACCACCAGGGAGCACTGGAGCCTGAGCTTCTTGCGCAGCAGGTGGTGGTGCACCGCCCCCACGGCCAGCAGCGGTGGGATGGCGGCGGTGCCGGCACTGATGCCGGCGGGATGGCCATCGAGAGCGGTGCGGTCGGAGAGGATCAGGATCTGGGTGCCGGCCCGCACCGCAGCCTCGGCCTCGAAGCGCAGCCGGTCGACGGCGTGAGCGAGACCCTCCGGGCCTTCGGCAACGGCGAGCTGGGTGGAGAGGGTGGCGGTAGGCAGCCCCTGGCCGCCCAGGGCGTGGAGTTCGGCCTCGTTGAGCACCGGGGTGGAGAGATGCAGCACCGCGGCGCCGGAGGGATCGGGACGGAGTGCCGATCCACGGCGGCCGAGATGCATCTCCAGGCTCATGACCAGCTTTTCGCGCAGCGGGTCGATCGGCGGGTTGGTGACCTGGGCGAACCGCTGCTTGAAGTAGTCGTAGAGCAGATGCGGCTTGCTCGAGAGCACAGCCAGGGGGATGTCGTCCCCCATGCAGTAGGTGGGTTCCTTGCCGGCCCCGGCCATGTCCTCGATCACCAGTTCCATGTCTTCGGCGGTGAAGCCCACCGCCGTCTGCCTCTGGAGCAGATCAAGATCGCCGAGCAGCCGCTCCTGCTCCCATACACCGGCCGGCAGGCTGCGGCGGTGCTCCGCCACCCAGGCGGCGTAGGGAAGGCGGGACGCCGTCTCCTCCTTCACCTCCCAGTTGCGCAGCAGGCGACCGTTCTCGAGGTCGACGGCGAGCATCTGACCGGGGCCAAGGCGACCCTTCTCGATGATCAGCGACTCATCGAGCTCCACCACCCCGGTTTCGGAGCCCATCACCACGTAGCCATCGCGTGTGAGGCAGTAACGGGCCGGGCGCAGACCGTTGCGATCGAGGGTTGCCCCCACCATGCGTCCATCGCTGAACACCAGCAGGGCCGGACCGTCCCAGGGCTCCTGCAGGCAGGCGTTGTATTCGTAAAAGGCGCGGATGGCGGGCCGGTCATCGAGCTCGGGCTGGTCGCGGAAGGCCTCCGGCACCAGGGTGAGCAGGCTGTCGGTGATCGGCCGGCCGCTGCGCACCATCAGCTCCAGCGTGGCGTCGAGATTGGCGGAATCGCTGAAGGCGGCATTCACCAGGGGCCGCAGATCAGCTGCCGCTTCGCCCCACACGGCCTCCAGATTGGCCTCGGCGGCGCTGGCCCAGTTGATGTTCCCCAGAAGGGTGTTGATCTCGCCGTTGTGGCCGAGCAGGCGCATCGGCTGGGAAAGGGGCCAGCGCGGCAGGGTGTTGGTGCTGAACCGACGGTGATACACCGCGAAGCTCACAGTGAAGCGCTCATCGCGCAGATCGGCGTAGAAGCGCGGCAGCACCTCCGAGCGGACCATGCCCTTGTAGACGACGGTGCGAGCGCTGATCGAGGCGAAGTAGAGGTCGGGCGTGGCCTCGTTCCACACCGCCCGCGCCCGGTCGACGGCACGACGGCGCAACCGGAAGAGCAGGGATTCCACGGCATCGAGGTCTCCGGGGGCGGCGGGTGAGGCGTCAGGGGCCGCCAGCAGCCACTGCTCGATCACCGGAGCCGTCTGACGGGCGAGGGGGCCGAGCACTGATGGATCCACGGGCACCTCTCGCCAGCCCAGGCTGCGCAGACCCAGGCGCTCGGCCTCCTCGGCGGAGAAGGCGCGGGCCTGTTCCCTTTGCTGAGGGTCGGCCGGCAGGAACACCATGGCCAGGCCCCGCACCTGAGCGGCGGCCGCGGCGGCTGCCGGCCACACGGCCTCGAGATACGACCAGGGAATGCCGGTGAGGATGCCGGCACCATCGCCGGAATCGGCGTCCCCGCCGCATCCGCCCCGGTGCTCCATGCAGCTAAGGCCGCGCAGGGCCTGCTGCAGCACCCAGTGGTTCGCCTGCCCCTCCAGATGGGCCAGGAACCCAACGCCGCAGGCGTCCTTCTCTCCGGCCACGGCCGCAGGCGCAGGGCTGTCGCGATGGGGCCAGGCGGGATCGGAGGAGAAAGGCATAACCCGGTGGGGGGATGAACGACACGTCGCCTCGCCGGAGCGACGCGGAAGTGAACCAATGATCCTAAAGAGCGGCAGTTGCGTTCCGTTCAGCGGGTCTACCTTTTCCATCTGCGGATCGTGGCGCGGGGACGAGTGGCATGGGCATGACCACCTGGAGCGCTCTGACGGCGGCCCTGCTGGCCGGGGCCCCTCTCGCCGCGATGCCGGCGGGGCCACCGCTCCCTCCCCCTGACGTGCCCGGGCCCGCTGCGCCGGATCGTCCCGGGGAGACCCGGCGCAGTGGCAGCACCCTGGTGATCAACGGCCGGCCCCAGAAGGCCCGATGGCTCTGGCTGGGACGGGGCTCTGCCCCCCGCGAACTCTGGCTGCCACTGGAGGTGCTGCAGGGCCAGCTCGGGGTGAGCGCCCGCACCCGACCCGACGGGCAGCTCGACCTGGAGTGGTATGGCCGCGGTCTTCTGGTGCCGCCGCAGGCGCAGCGCTCCCTCGACGACGAGGTGGCCCTGGACGTCGCCAGCCTGCTTGGCGCCAACGGGGTGCAGGCGTTCCCGCGCGGTGACCGGCTTGAGCTGACGATGCCCCTGGGGGGATTGCGCCACGTACGCGATTCGGGCCTCAGCGAGGGACGGAGGGTGGTGCTCGACCTCGATGGGCCTGCCCTGGTGCGGAGCGAGGACGGTGCCCTTCTGCTCGGCCTGGGCGCCGTGAACCCCATGGCGGAACGGCGCCTGGCCGATCTCGGCCTGCGGGCAAGTCGCAGCGCGGAGGGGCTGCTTCTGAGCGGAGCTCGGCCTACCAGGGTGTTCACCCTGGGCGAACCGCCGCGGGTGGTGATCGATCTGCCCGTTTCCCCTGGCGTTACCGGCACGGCAGCAGGGACCTCTCCTGGCGCCGGGGCGGTCGATCCACGCCTGCAGGCTCTCCTGGGGCGAGATCTGATCTGGCAGCGCCGGCAGCTTGCCATGGGCGGCAGCCGTGTCCAGGTCACCTCGGTGAGCATGGATCCCCGCAGTGCCCCCCTGGAACTGCGCACTCTGAGCCGCCGCGAGGGCATGGAGGGACTGAGTTCGCTGCCGGGACTGGCCCGGGGTCAGGACGCCCTGGTGGCAATCAACGGCGGCTACTTCAACAGGGTGCGCCGCCTGCCCCTGGGGGCCCTGCGCGATCAGGGCCGCTGGCTTTCGGGCCCGATCCTGGGGCGGGGCGCCATGGGATGGGAATCGCGTCAGGTGCCCCGCTTCGGCCGGCTGCGGCTCGATGAATGGGTGAGCGATGCCTCCGGCCGCCGGTCGCCGTTGGTGGCGCTCAACAGTGGCTGGGTGCAAAGGGGCCTCAGCCGCTACACCTCCGACTGGGGTCCGGGCTACAGGCCGATCAGCAGCAACGAATCTGCTGTGCTTCTGCGCTCTGGGGTGGTGCAGTGGCGCGCTCAAGGCGCCCAGTTGGCCGGCGGCGTGGCCCTGGCCCCCGGCGACGACCTGCTGGTGGCCCGCGGGGGGGCGGACCTGCCCTGGGCACCGGGGGAGAGGCTCCAGATCGAGAGCCGGCCGAGCGATCCAGTGGGCCGGGCAAGCCATGTGATCGGGGGAGGTCCGCTGCTGCTTCAGGACGGCCGGATCGTGGTGGACGGATCGGCCGAAGGGTTCGGTGCCGCCTTCCTGAGGCAGGGGGCTCCCCGGACGGTGGTGGGCAGCGACGGCAGCCGCCTGTGGCTGATCACCCTGGAGGGCAGCGGTGGCGACGATCCCGGCCCAACGCTCGGCGAAACGGCCAGGCTGTTGCAGCGGATGGGGCTGAGGGACGCCCTCAACCTCGACGGCGGCAGCTCCACCGGTCTGGTGATGGGCGGAGTCCACAGGGTCAAGGGGCGTGGCGTGGGCGGCGCGGTGCACAACGGCCTCGGCCTTGTGCCGGCTTCCCCGAGCGTGGCAGGCACGGGTCCGCAACTCTGAAGGGACCCGACAGCGGAACTGCCAGAGTGGGTTCCACATCCGGCATCCGACCGTGCCCAGGGGCCACAGCCTGCTCATCACCACCGCCGCCGCCGCGGAGCTCAGCCGGCAGGCGGCCGTGGCCGGCACCCCCGGGCTGATGCATCTCGATCTCCTCGAGGGCAGTTGCGAGCGCTGGGCGATCCGGCTGCGGCCCGGGCATCTGGCGGGCACACCCGTGGCCCGAGCCGATGGCGTCACCCTGCACGCCCCTCCCGAACAGACAGCCCTGCTGGCGGGACTGCAGCTCGACTACAAGGGGGATCTGAGCGGAGGAGGCTTTCTGGTGCGGGCCGCTGAGGGCGTTGTCACCTGCCCCTGCGGAGCGGCTTTCAGCCGGGTACCTGGACGGGGGACGACGACCCAGTAAGGTGTCGGATTGTCGAAATCGGTCGGACGTCCGGCCGGCACACTCCGACCAGCCCTAACGGCCCTCGATGCCCACCATTCAGCAGCTGATCCGCACCGAGCGGCAGCGTCTCACCCGCAAGACCAAGTCGCCCGCCCTGCGCGCCTGCCCTGAGCGTCGTGGCGTCTGCACCCGCGTCTATACCTCAACTCCGAAGAAGCCGAATTCCGCCCTGCGGAAGGTGGCCCGTGTCCGGCTCACCTCGGGTTTTGAGGTGACCGCCTACATCCCCGGAATCGGCCACAACCTCCAGGAGCACTCCGTGGTGCTGATCCGCGGCGGACGCGTCAAGGATCTACCCGGTGTCCGCTACCACATCATTCGCGGAACCCTCGACACCGCCGGCGTGAAGGACCGGCGCCAGGCCCGCTCCAAATACGGCGCCAAGACCCCCAAGAGCTGATTCGTCAGGGCGTTGCCGGGTCACACGGTCGTCTTCCGGCTCCGGATTTTCACTGATGGGGTTGACCGTCCCCGCCCCCCTTTCTCCTTCCCTCTCCCACCCGTTCCATGTCCCGCCGCAACGCTGCCGAGAAGCGCCCGGTTCTTCCGGATCCTCAGTTCAACAGCCGTCTGGCCTCGATGATCGTGGCCCGGCTGATGAAGCACGGCAAGAAGTCCACGGCCCAGCGCATCCTGTCGGACGCCTTCACCCTGATCAACGAGCGCACAGGCGCCGACCCGCTCGAACTCTTCGAGACAGCGGTGCGAAACGCCACCCCCCTGGTGGAAGTTCGTGCCCGCCGCGTCGGCGGAGCCACTTACCAGGTGCCGATGGAAGTGCGTCAGGAACGAGGCACAGCCATGGCCCTGCGCTGGCTGGTGAATTTCTCCAGGGCCCGCAACGGCCGCAGCATGGCTCAGAAACTGGCCGGTGAACTGATGGATGCCGCCAACGAGGCCGGCAGCGCCGTCCGCAAGCGGGAGGAGACCCACAAGATGGCCGAAGCCAACAAGGCCTTCGCCCACTACCGCTACTGAAACCCGCCGGCGCCGGATCCCCTGGGCGGGTCCGGCCTGGCGACCCTGGCACCGCCGGTCTGTAGAGTAACGCCCGTTTTTTGCCTTTCCCTTCCTCGGAGAAGACCCCCGTGGCCCGCGCCTACCCTCTGGAACGCACAAGAAATATCGGTATCGCCGCTCATATTGATGCGGGCAAAACCACCACCACCGAGCGGATCCTCTTCTATTCGGGCGTGGTGCACAAGATGGGCGAGGTGCACGATGGTGCCGCCGTCACCGACTGGATGGAGCAGGAGCGCGAACGTGGCATCACAATCACTGCCGCGGCCATCTCCACCAGTTGGAAGGATCACCGCATCAACATCATTGACACCCCTGGCCACGTCGATTTCACGATCGAAGTCGAGCGCTCCATGCGGGTGCTCGATGGGGTGGTAGCCGTTTTCTGTGCCGTCGGCGGCGTGCAGCCTCAGTCAGAAACGGTTTGGAGACAGGCGGATCGCTACAACGTTCCGCGGATCGTGTTCGTCAACAAGATGGACCGTACAGGCGCGAATTTCCTGAAAGTCTACGAGCAGATCAAGGATCGGCTCAAGGCCAATGCTGCGCCCATCCAGCTACCGATCGGTGCCGAGGGTGAACTGAAGGGCATCGTCGACCTGGTGCGCAACAAGGCGATCCTGTACACCAACGATCTGGGCACAGACATCCTCGAGGGCGAAATCCCCGCCGACATGAAGGATGAGGTCGAGGAATGGCGCCTGAAACTGATGGAGTCGGTTGCCGAAACCGATGAGGAACTACTCGAAGCCTTCCTGGAGAACGGCGAACTCACCGAGGATGAGCTGATCAAGGGGATCCGCAACGGGGTGACCCACCATGGCCTGGTTCCCATGCTGTGCGGTTCGGCTTTCAAGAACAAAGGCGTGCAGCTCGTCCTCGACGCCGTGGTCGACTTCCTGCCCGCTCCGGTCGACGTCCCTCCGATCCAGGGGGTCCTGCCTGACGGCACCGAGTCAAGTCGCCCGAGCGACGACAGCGCACCGTTCAGCGCCCTGGCGTTCAAGGTGATGGCCGACCCCTACGGCAAGCTGACCTTCGTGCGGGTCTATTCCGGAGTGTTGCAGAAGGGAAGTTACGTTCTTAACTCCACCAAGGACAAGAAGGAGCGCATCTCGCGCCTGATCCTGCTCAAGGCCGATGAGCGAGAGGAGGTGGATGAGCTGCGGGCCGGTGACCTCGGGGCGGTGCTGGGTCTGAAGGACACCACCACCGGAGATACCCTCTGCGTGGATGCGGATCCGATCATCCTGGAATCCCTGTTCATCCCCGAGCCCGTGATCTCGGTGGCTGTGGAGCCCAAGACCAAAGGCGACATGGAGAAACTCTCCAAAGCGCTTACATCCCTTTCCGAGGAAGATCCCACCTTCCGTGTACGCACCGATCCGGAAACCAACCAGACGGTGATCGCCGGCATGGGTGAACTCCATCTGGAGATCCTTGTGGATCGCATGCTGCGTGAATTCAAGGTGGAAGCCAATATCGGCGCTCCCCAGGTGGCCTACCGTGAAACCATCCGCGGCAGCGCCAAGGGCGAAGGCAAGTTCGCCCGCCAGACAGGTGGCAAGGGCCAGTACGGCCATGTGGTGATCGAGATGGAGCCCGGTGAACCAGGCTCCGGCTTTGAATTCGTCAACAAGATCGTTGGCGGTATCGTGCCCAAGGAGTACATCGGTCCGGCAGAAGCCGGCATGAAGGAAACCTGCCAGTCCGGCGTGATTGCTGGTTTCCCGATGATCGACGTCAAGGTCACGATGGTCGACGGTTCGTATCACGACGTCGACTCCTCGGAGATGGCGTTCAAGATCGCCGGCTCCATGGCCTTCAAAGACGGCGTCAAGAAGTGCAATCCCGTGCTTCTTGAGCCGATGATGAAGGTGGAGGTCGAAGTTCCCGAGGATTTCCTCGGCTCGATCATCGGCGACCTCTCCTCCCGCCGCGGCCAGGTGGAGGGGCAGTCCGTTGACGACGGACAGTCCAAAGTCCAGGCCAAGGTGCCCCTGGCCGAGATGTTCGGCTATGCCACCCAGCTCCGATCCATGACTCAGGGTCGGGGTATCTTCTCGATGGAATTCAGCCATTACGAGGAAGTACCTCGTAATGTTGCCGAGGCCATCATTTCCAAGAATCAGGGCAATTCCTGATCTCTATACCCAACCACCACTCCCCGATTCTTTTACGTCATGGCTCGCGAGAAGTTCGAAAGGAACAAGCCCCACGTCAACATCGGCACCATCGGCCACGTTGACCACGGCAAAACCACCCTTACTGCCGCCATCACCAGCGTGTTGGCCAAGAAGGGCATGGCCAAGGCCCAGGCTTACGACCAGATCGATGGTGCCCCGGAAGAGCGTGAGCGCGGCATCACCATCAACACCGCCCACGTCGAGTACGAAACCGAAGCTCGCCACTACGCCCACGTCGACTGCCCCGGTCACGCGGACTACGTGAAGAACATGATCACCGGTGCAGCCCAGATGGATGGCGCCATCCTGGTGGTGGCCGCCACCGATGGTCCCATGGCCCAGACCAAGGAGCACATCCTGCTGGCCAAGCAGGTGGGCGTTCCTGCCCTGGTGGTCGCCCTCAACAAGTGCGACATGGTCGATGACGAGGAGATCCTCGAGCTGGTGGAACTGGAAGTGCGTGAGCTGCTGAGCAGCTACGACTTCCCCGGTGACGACATCCCCGTGATCCAGGTGTCCGGCCTCAAGGCCCTCGAAGGCGATGCCGAGTGGGAAGCCAAGATCGGCGACCTGATGGAAGCCGTCGACACCGCCATCCCTGAACCTGAGCGCGAGGTGGACAAGCCGTTCCTGATGGCCGTCGAAGACGTGTTCTCGATCACCGGTCGCGGCACCGTGGCCACCGGCCGGATCGAGCGCGGCAAAGTGAAGGTGGGTGAGGAAGTCGAGATCGTCGGCATCAAGGACACCCGCAAGTGCACCGTCACGGGCGTGGAGATGTTCCGCAAGCTGCTCGACGAGGGCATGGCCGGCGACAACGTGGGTCTGCTCCTGCGCGGCATCCAGAAGGAGGACATCGAGCGCGGCATGGTGCTGGTGAAGCCCGGCTCCATCAAGCCCCACACCAAGTTTGAAGGTGAGGTGTACGTGCTCAAGAAAGAAGAGGGCGGCCGCCACACCCCCTTCTTCGCCGGTTATCGCCCGCAGTTCTACATCCGCACCACGGATGTGACCGGTCAGATCACCGCCTTCACCTCCGACGACGGTGCCAACGTGGAAATGGTGATGCCCGGTGACCGTATCAAGATGACCGGCGAGCTGATCTGCCCGGTGGCCATCGAGCAGGGCATGCGCTTTGCCATCCGCGAAGGCGGCCGCACCATCGGTGCCGGTGTCGTCTCCAAGATCATCGAGTGAGCCTGAACCGGCCCACCTGCTGATCTAGATTGGGAAGGCGATGGTCCAGGCCATCGCCTTCCTCTGCACCTCGACAATCCGCATCTACGCCAGGCTCCACGCCGTGGCGGCGGTATTTCTCCTCCTGCGCCTCTACCGCGACCTCCGTCCATGTCCACCGCCCTTGCCCAGCAGAAGATCCGCATCCGTCTGAAGGCGTTCGATCGCCGCATGCTGGATCTCTCCTGCGAGAAGATCATTGAAACCGCCGATCACACCGCTGCAACAGCCGTCGGCCCCATTCCCCTGCCCACCAAGCGCAAGATCTACTGCGTGCTGCGCTCTCCCCATGTGGACAAGGATTCCCGCGAGCACTTTGAAACCCGCACCCACCGCCGCATCATCGATATCTACAGCCCCTCGTCGAAGACGATCGACGCGCTGATGAAGCTTGATCTCCCCAGCGGCGTGGATATTGAAGTGAAGCTCTGAGGCGAAACCTCCCCCCGCAGCGAAACCCCTGCCCCGCCGAGCGGTGGCAGGGGTTTCGTTTCTAGGATTGCTGCTGCTCCTTCCCTTCCTTGCTTCCCCTTCCGTCCCGTTGCCGCCGTGACTGCCACGGCACTCCTTCCGCGTGACCGACCTGGCCGTCCGGGAACTTCCCCTGTTCCCCCTGCCCGATGTGGTGCTTTTCCCCCAGGAAGTGCTCCCGCTCCACATCTTCGAACCGCGCTACCGGATGATGCTGCGCACGGTCCTGGCTGAAGACCGTCGCTTCGGGGTGGTGCGCTGGGATCCACAACAGCAGCGGATGGCCGAAGTTGGCTGCTGTGCTGAGATCCTTCACTGCCAGACCCAGGAGGACGACCGCAGCAACATCGTGACCCTCGGACAGCAACGGTTCCGGGTCCTCGACATCGTGCGCGACGCCCCCTTCCGGGTGGCGATGGTCAGCTGGATCGAGGACGAAGTGAGCGAAAGCCATGAACAATTGGAGAGCCTCACCACCGAGGTGACACAGGCGCTGCGCGATGTGGTGGAACTGACCGGCAAGTTGATCGGCAAGCCCTCCAGCCTGCCCAACGACCTGCCCGACCTGCCGCGCGAACTCTCCTTCTGGATCGGTGCACACCTGGGCGGTCCTGTGGCCGACCATCAGCAGGCCCTCCTGGAGATCACCGACACCGGCCAGAGGTTGCGACAGGAATACGACTTGCTCGACCAGACCCGCCGGCAGCTGGCCGCCCGCACGGTTCTCAAGGACACCTTCACCGGCCTGGATGGCGAGGAGGGCAGCGAGCCGAAAGGGACAGGCGACGGGAGCGATCGCTGACCATGGGAGGCCTGACTCCCGCCGGAGTGCCCTTGGCACTCCCGGTGCTTCTGATCGCGCTGGCCATCACCGGCGTCGGGTCCGTGCTCTGGCTGCGCCAACACCGCCGCTACGCCGGCAGCGCCAGCGTGGCCGAGGCCTACGACCGCTGGACCGAGGATCAGCTGCTGGAGCGGCTCTGGGGCGAACATGTGCACCTGGGCCACTACGGCGATCCGCCTGGCCGGCGTGATTTCCGCGAGGCCAAGGAAGCGTTCGTGCATGAGCTGGTGCGCTGGAGCGGCCTCGATGGGCTGCCCCGCGGCAGTCGTGTGCTGGATGTGGGCTGCGGCATCGGCGGCAGTGCCCGCATCCTGGCGCGCGCCTACGGTTTCGATGTCCTGGGCATCAGCATCAGCCCGGGCCAGATCGAGCGGGCCCGGGCGCTGACGCCGGCGGATCTGCCCCAGTGCCGCTTCGCGGTGATGGATGCCCTCGCCCTGGATCTGCCTGAGTCGTCCTTCGACGCGGTCTGGAGCGTGGAAGCGGGGCCGCACATGCCCGACAAACAGCGCTACGCCGATGAGTTGCTGCGGGTGCTCAGGCCCGGGGGCCTGCTTGCCGTGGCCGACTGGAACCGCAGGGATCCCGTTGAGGGCGTTCTCGACCGGCGGGAGCGCTGGGTGATGCGGCAGTTGCTGGATCAGTGGGCTCACCCCGAGTTCGCCAGCATCCGTGGGCTCCGGGCCCATCTCGAAGGCAGCGTCTGGGCCGGCGGCATCACGGTGGAGACCGCCGACTGGACCAGGGCCACCCTTCCCTCCTGGGTGGATTCGATCCTGGAGGGGATCCGCCGGCCCGGAGCGGTGCTGGGGCTGGGCCCTGGGGCCGTGCTTCAGGGGCTGCGGGAAACTCCGACCCTGCTGTTGATGGACTGGGCCTTCCGCCGGGGAATGATGCAGTTCGGCGTGTTCCGTGGCCGCAAAGCTCAGCCGGCGGCCTCCTCCAGCGAACGGTCGGTGAGCGGGTAAGCCCCGAACAGAGCCAGGTGCTCACAGAGGGGTTCGAGCTCGCCCAGCGCCGTTCGCAGAGGCTGGTGGCCCTCGGGCAGCTCGAGATCGACAAAGAAGATGTATTCGCCCATCTCCCGCTTGGAGGGGCGCGATTCGATGCGGCTCATGTTCAGCCCCTGGCGGGCGAAGCAGCCCAGGGCCTCAAGCAGGGCACCAGGGAGGTTGGAGTGGAGCGAGAACGCCAGGCTGGCGAGGGGCCCCTCGGAGGAGCGCGGCCCCCGGCGCAGCAGCAGGAATCGGGTGCAGTTGCCTGGCACGTCGTTGATGGGGTAGGCCAGCACCTCCAGCCCGTGCTCGGCCGCTGCCTCGCGGGAGGCCACGGCGGCGCGGAAGCGGCTGCCGCGCACCATCCGCGCCGCCTCGGCGGTGGAGCTGGTGGGGAGCTGCAGGGCCAGGGGGAGATGGGCCTCAAGCCACTGACTGCACTGGGCGAGGGCCTGGGGATGGGAGAGCACCTCGCTGATCCCGTCGATCGGGCCGCTGCCCACGAGCGCATGCCGGATCGGCAGCACCAGGGCGCGGGCCACCGCCAGCTCGGGCACTTCCCAGAGGGCATCCAGACAGGCCGTGACACCGCCTTCCACCGAGTTCTCCACCGGCACCACCGCCGCCTCGCAGTCGCCCTGGGCGACGGCCTGCACCACCGAGCGGATCCCCTGCTGGGGCACCAGCTCCGCCTCGAGCCCCTCCAGCCGTGCCAGCTGCTGGGCCGCCTGCTCCCCGTAGGTGCCGACGGGACCGAGGAAGGCAAGGCGCATGACGGTGTCGCACAGGGGAGGTCGATAGGATCATGCCCTGCCGGCCCGCTGCCCATGCCCCTGGCCTTCAGTGCCAGCCAGCAGCTCTCCCTCCCCATTCAGGGGAACGTTGATCGGCTCCCTGATTACCTCAACGATGAACAGCGGGTGGTGGGATCCCTGCTCGATCCCCGGCAGCTCGTGCCCCTCGGCCCGGGGCGTTACCGGTACACCGTGACGCGCGTGCAGGTGTTCCAGCTGCAGATCCAGCCGATCGTGGAACTCCTGGCACGCCACCGGGGCAACCGCCTGGAGCTGGAGGCCCTCGACTGCGCACTGGAAGGTCTCGGGCTGGTGGACGACTTCCGCCTCACCCTGCAGTCATGGCTGGAGCCCGGAGGTCAGGGGCTGGAGGGGGAAGCCACCCTCGCCGTCAGCGTCAGCCGGCCTCCTCTGCTGAAGCTGATTCCCGAACGGGTGCTGGAGGCCACTGGCCACTCGATCCTGAGCGGCATCCTGCTGGGTATCAGGAAGCGGGTGGGCCATCAGCTGCTGGCCGATTTTCAGCAGTGGTGCCGGGAGCACTGACGCCAATGGTGCCCCGGAAACTGAGGCGGTGCAGGGGGGTAGGTCCAAGCCTTGCCAGGGCCTCGCGATGCAAGGGTGTGCCGTAACCGGCATGGCGCTCGAGGCCGTAGCCCGGATAGCGGACGGCCAGGCGCTCCATCAGTCCATCGCGGGCCTGCTTGGCCAGCACGCTGGCGGCAGCGATCGCCAGGCAATGGAGATCGCCGGCCACGAGGGTGCGCTGCTCTCCCGGCCAGCCCCGCAGAGGAAGCACACCATCGACGATCACCAGCTGGGGCAGCACACCCAGTCGGGCCAGGGCGCGGCGCATGGCCTGCTCGGTGGCCGATCGGATACCGAAGCGGTCGACCTCGGCCGCACGGGCCTGACCGAGGGCCCAGGCCAGGGCCAGGTCCTCGATGACGGGCACCAGCTCGGCCCGCTGCCGGGCGCTCAGACGCTTGCTGTCGGTGAGGCCCGCCCTCCCCAGGGGGCCCAGGGCGGTGTGAGGCAGAACCACGGCGGCGGCAAAGACCGGGCCGAACAGACAACCCCGGCCCACTTCATCCACCCCGGCACAGACGGCCGGATCTCGACCCCACCAGGGATCGACCGGGCCTGGATCGGAGCAGGCAGGACGCCGGCCCAGGATCAGACCGTGGCGGAGGAACGGCGCCGGCGACGGCGGGGTTCAGAGGACTCGTCGACCTCCGCTTCCGGTGCGGCAGCGGCCTCACGGGCAGGGGACTCGGCCACAGCTGTGCGGCTGCTGCCACCGACACGCCGGCGGGTGATCGGCACCTCCACCGTCACCACCTCGGAGGCCGGGGCAGAGCCGGATAGATCAAGGGGGAGGGGAGTGATCTCCACCACAGGGATCGGGGCGAAGAGCGTGACGTCGGCTTGGGGGGAGCCGCTGCCGTCACCGGCACGGCCCTCGCCGCCGGCACCACGGCCGCGCCGCCGGCGGCGGGAACCGCTGGCAGCGAACTGCTGGCGGGCCTCCTCGAGAATGGCCTCGGGGTCGGAGCCGGGACGCACCACACGCACCGCCAGATGGTCGCCCTGGGGAGGGGGATCAAGCAGCAGAGAAGGATTCAGCCCCATCCAGCCATAGACCAGCTCCTGGTCAGCATCCATGGGAACGGCCACCAGCTCGGGCTCGCCCCGCCGGGGAGCTGCCTCGCTCGCAGGGCTGCCGGAGTCGGTGAACTGGGCCACCGGAGTGCCCGCGGTGACCGCAGGCTCACTGAGGTAAGGGATGGGCTCAGAGACGTCGCTGCCAGCACCGCGGCCGCCACGACCACCGCGGCGGCGCCGGCCCCCACCGGCGCTCTCTCCGATGACCGGGCCAGGCACCTCGGCCCGGGCTGAGGCAGCGGAGCGCACCAGGCCTGAAACGGTGGCCAGCGGTTGGAGGGTGTCGCGGCCGGGCAGCACGGCCACATGGCCCAGGCCGCCGCAACTCGGGCAGGCGCGACCGAAGAGCTCGTAGATGTTCTGCCCCTGCCGCTTGCGGGTGAGTTCCACAAGCCCGAGTTCAGTGAGCTGGGCGATCTGGGGGCGGGCGGAATCGTGGCGCACCGCCTGGGTGAAGTGCTCCAGGAGCTGAAGCTGGTCGCGCCGCGATTCCATATCGATGAAATCGATCACCACCACGCCGCCGATGTTGCGGAGCTTGAGCTGGCGGGCGATCTCGACAGCCGCCTCGCAGTTGGTCCAGAGGACCGTCTCGCGGGCATTGGCAGAGCGGGTGAAGGAACCCGAGTTGACGTCGATGACGGTGAGGGCCTCGGTGGGCTCGACGATGATGTAGCCGCCTGAAGGAAGATCGACGCGGGGTTTGAGGGCGTCGCGGATGGCCGCATTGACCTTGTAGTGCTCCAGGATTTCGCTGGATTCGTCGTGGTGTTCGATCGCCAGGTTCGCCTGGTCGGCACCGAGAAAGGCCTGCACCCGGGCAACGGCCTCGGGGGTGTCCACGACGACCCTCACCACCTCCGGGCCGTAGAAGTCGCGCAGAACGCGGTGGACGAAGTCCTCGTCGCGGTTGAGCAGCACCGGCGGGGTGGCACTCTCCGCCGCCTGCTGGATGCCCTCCCACTGGCGCAGCAGATTCTCGAGGTCGTCAATGAGCAGGTCTTCACTGACCCCTTCGGCTTCCGTGCGGATCAGCAGGCCGGCCCCGGGTGGCTTGATCAGCACCCCGAGGGCACGCAGGCGGTTGCGCTCGTTCTCGCCGTCGATGCGACGGGAGATGTTCACGCCCTGGCCGTGGGGCTGAAGCACGAGAAAACGACCGGGCAGGGTGAGGTTGCCGGTGAGGCGAGGCCCCTTGGTGCCGGTGGGCTCCTTCATCACCTGCACCAGCACCTTCTGGCGCGGCTCGAGCAGTTCCGTGATGGAGGCGCCACCTTTTCTCAGCCGCAGGGGGCCGAGGTCGGTGATGTGGATGAAGCCGTTCTTCTCGCTCTCGCCAATATTGACAAAAGCCGCATCGATGCCCGGCAGCACGTTTTCGACGGTGCCGAGGTAGACATCACCAATCTGATAGCGGCCCTGGGCGACGACGAGTTCATCGACGCGGTCGTCGCTGAGCACGGCGGCGATCCGCAGCTGCTCGGCGATGACGATCTGCTGGGGCATGGAAGTTCTGATGGGCTCGTGGAGCCCTGCCCGCAAGGGCAGGTGGGTGAGACGGAAGCCGTGCCGGAAGAGCTTGAGAGGGTGGCTGATCGACGTCTCCGAGCAGCGCAAAGAAACGCAGGGCACCCTTGCCCAGGCAACGGCAGCGCGGAAGGGGTGTCAGGTCGAGAACCTGTCCGCGATCGGTGGGAAGAAAAGCGCTGCTTGCTGGGGACTCTCTAGAGAGCGACCTTGGGAAGAAGCGACTGGCGGGAGATGAAGCGGGAGGGGCAGGGCCCCTGCGTCCATGTACCGACTGGGAGGCAAGTTAGCACGCAGCCAGACGCAGAGACTCCCGCCGGACGGCGGCGAGCTCCAGCGGCACCGCAAGCCGTTCACCCAGCCAGGCGCAGATCTGCTCAGGACGCAGGCTGCGGCCCTGGGGATCGATCGCGGCCCGCAGGAACAGAACGACGGCCTCACCCTCCACCGCCCCGGCCACCAGCTCCCTCAGATAGGGACGGCAGTCACGCTGCCGCGGCCGTCCCTTCTTGTCGTTGTCGTGCCAGGGGAGCGGATCGGTGGCCAGCAGGTGATCGATCGCCTTCTCCCAGGCTGCCGGATCCGGGATGGGATGGCCGGCGGGTGCGCGCAGCCTGAAGCGCCAGTGGGCCTCGGCGAGCTCCTGGGAAAGGCTGGGTCCGAACACCGGCACCTCGACCGCCGAGAGCAGGCGGAAGCCAGCGGGCAGCTCCGCCTGGAACCGTTCGCTGGCCTCGGCGGCCGCCACCGGCGCCGCAAACTCCAGGTCGAGCCATTCGCCATGACCCTCCACCCCCAGCGGCAGGGGCAGGGCCAGCTGCAGGCGGGGCAGGGGATGGAAGCCTCCGGTGAAGCTCACCGGCAGGCCGGTGCGCCGCAGGGCGCGCTCCAGCATCCGCAAGGTATCGAGATGGCTGATCAGGGCCAGGGAGCCGGCCTTGACGAAGCCGAAGCGCAGGCGCTGCACCCGCTCGCTGGCGGGGGCGCGGCGCGGCAGCGCCGGCGGCACCGGCGGCGGGGCGATCGCCACGTTGTGGCCGAGATCCGGACCGCAGACACCGCAGCTGCTGCACCCCTCGAAGGAGCAGTCGGGCACCACAGCGGCCGCCAGCGCCCGCTTGAGATCGTCGGCGAGCCAGCGCTTGTCGATGCCGGTGTCGATGTGATCCCAGGGAAGGGGCTGGCGGCAGAAGAGATCAAGATCCTCGGCCGCCAGGGCGTCCTCGGCGGCCTGCCAGCCCCCGAGCTCCAGAGCGCGGTAGCGGCCCCCGAGGCCCGCCGCCTCGATGGCGCGGGCCCAGGCGGCGTGGCTGCGGTCGGCCGATTCGAACCAGGCATCGAGCCCGGCTCCCTCCCGCCAGGCGCTCTCGATCACAGCCGCCAGCCGCCGATCCCCCCGGCCGATGAAGTCCTCCACCGCCGAGAGGCGCACGTCGGTGAAGTTGGTCTTGATGCCCCGCAGCGGCCTCAGGGCCGAGCGCAGCAGCTGCTGGCGGCGCACGAACTCGGCCGTGCTGACGCTGTGCCACTGGAAGGGGGTGTGGGGCTTGGGCGTGAAGTTGCTGATCGTGAGATTCAGCTCCAGGCGGCCCAGATCACGGCACTGCTGCTGGAGCGACCGGCAGGTGTCGGCGATGCCGAGCACGTCGGCGTCGGTTTCGCCCGGCAGGCCGATCATGAAGTAGAGCTTCACCTTGCGGTAACCGTTCTCCATCGCCGTGCGGATGCCACGCAGCAGCTCCACATCCGTGAGGCCCTTGTTGACGATGTCGCGGAGGCGCTGGGTACCGGCCTCCGGCGCGAAGGTGAGCCCCGCCTTGCGGGTACCGCCGAGAATATGGGCGATGTTCGCGTCGAAGCGATCCACCCGCTGGCTCGGGAGGGTGAGCGAAACGTTCTGATCCGCCAGCCGGTTGCGCAGCTCCACCCCCACCGCGGGCAGAGCCAGGTAGTCGCTGCAGCTGAGCGAGAGGAGCGAGAAGTCGGCGTAGCCGGTGCGGCGCATGCCCTCCTGCACCGCCTCGATCACCGCCTCGGGTTCCACATCGCGGGCGGGTCGCGTAAGCATGCCCGGCTGGCAGAAGCGGCAGCCGCGGGTGCAGCCGCGGCGGATCTCCACTGTGAGCCGGTCGTGGACGGTTTCCACATGGGGCACCAGCCCCATGGCGTAGTGGGGCATGGGGGTAGCTGTGCGACGCAGAATGCGGCGCGGCAGGCCCGGCTCCAGGGGCTCGACACTGGCCCCATCAGCCCCCAGGGCATAGAGCGACGGCACATAAACCCCTGGGATCTGGGCCAGATCGCGCAGCAGGTCGCGGCGGCCGAGCCCGGCGGCCCGTCCTTCGGCCACAACCAGGCCGATCTCCGGCAGCAGCTCCTCACCATCGCCGAGGGCGAGGAAATCGAAGAAAGCGGCAAAGGGTTCCGGGTTGCTGGTGGCGGTGGGCCCGCCGGCGAAGATCAGCGGTGGCGCCTCGGGGTGGGCCAGGGGAAGATCCCCCCGCTCGGCGGCATGGAGGGGGAGGCCCGCCAGCGCGAGCATCTCCAGGATGTTGCTGGCCCCGAGTTCGTAGCTGAGGCTGAAGCCCAGCACGTCGAAGGCCGTCAGTGGCCGCCGGCTCTCCACCGCGAAAAGGCATTCCCCCCGCCTGCGCAGGCGTTCTGCCAGGTCGGGGGCGGGAAGGTAAGCCCGGTCGCAGAGCTGGCCGGGAACGCTGTTGAGGATGGAATAGAGAAGAACGTGACCGAGGTTGCTGGCCCCCACCTCGTAGACCTCGGGGTAGGTGAGGGCCCAGCGCACGCCCGCCGCCGGCCAGGCCTGCGCCCAGTCGCGGGCGATCACCCCCCGCTCGTTGCCGAGGTAGCGGGCCGGCCTGGAGATCTGCAGATCCACCAGCGCTTCGAAGTCGACGGGTGGCGGCGTCGAATCTCTGCGGACCTGAGAAGAGGCGAAAACCATGGTCGCGGCAGGGGGCAGCCGGGTCCCGCGATCGTAGGGAGGCCGCCCACGGCATAGGACAATCCCCGCCAGCACCCAGGCGCGATCCCCGTGGTTCAGGTCAACGGCAACTACCTCAAGCTCAAGGCGGGATACCTCTTCCCGGAGATCGCCCGGCGGGTGAAGGCCTTCAGCGAAGCCAACCCGGAGGCGCAGGTCATCCGCCTGGGCATCGGCGATGTGACAGAGCCGCTGCCGGAAGCCTGCCGCACGGCGATGAAGGCGGCGATCGATGAGATGGGCACCCGTGAGGGCTTCCACGGCTACGGCCCCGAGCAGGGCTATCCCTGGCTGCGGGAGGCGATCGCCCGCCACGACTTCCAATCCCGCGGCTGCGAGGTGAGCGCCGAGGAGATCTTCATCTCCGACGGATCCAAGTGCGACAGCAGCAACATCCTCGACATCCTCGGCGAGGGCAACCGCATCGCCGTCACCGACCCGGTGTATCCGGTGTACGTGGACTCGAACGTGATGGCCGGCCGCACCGGCGAAGCGGATGGGAGCGGCCGCTATGGCGGGCTCACCTATCTGCCGATCACCGCGGCCAACGGCTTCACCGCCGAGATCCCCAGCAGCAAGGTTGACCTGATCTATCTCTGCTTCCCCAACAACCCCACCGGAGCGGTGGCCAGCCGCGAGCAGCTGAAGGCCTGGGTGGACTATGCCCGCGCCTCTGGCGCCCTGATCCTGTTCGATGCCGCCTACGAGGCGTTCATCCAGGACCCCGGGCTGCCCCACTCGATCTATGAGATCGAAGGCGCCCGGGAATGCGCGATCGAGTTCCGCTCGTTCTCCAAGAACGCCGGCTTCACCGGCACCCGCTGCGCCCTCACCGTGGTGCCCCGGGGCCTGATGGGCACAGCCGCCGACGGCGGGACGGTGGAGCTGTGGGGCCTGTGGAACCGGCGCCAGTGCACCAAGTTCAATGGGGTCAGCTACATCGTGCAGCGGGGCGCCGAGGCGGTGTACTCGAGCGAGGGGCAGTCTCAGGTGAAGGCGCTGATCGCCTTCTACATGGAGAACGCCGCCATCATCCGGCGCGAGCTGAGCGCCGCCGGCATCGAGGTCTACGGAGGCGAGCAGGCCCCCTATGTGTGGCTGAAAACCCCGGACGGGCTCGATTCCTGGGGCTTCTTCGATCACCTGCTGCAGCGGGCCCACGTGGTGGGCACCCCCGGCGGCGGTTTCGGCGCCGCCGGCGAGGGCTACTTCCGCCTCTCGGCCTTCAACAGCCGGGCCAACGTGGAGGAGGCGATGCGGCGGGTGCGGGCGCTCTGAGGCCCAGGACCGATGCCGATGTCGCTGCCTACAGTGGATCTTCAAGCGTTGATCCCTTTCCCCATGAGCCTGCGGGCCCCCCTGGCTGCCTGGCCGCTGGCCCCGATGGCCACCGCAACACCGGGGCGCTCACCCGGTGGCGCCGCGGTGATCGAGAAGGAAACGCAGCGGGTGCGCAAGCCCGCTCCGCGCTATCGCGTGCTGCTGCACAACGATCCGGTCAACTCCATGGAGTATGTGGTGATGACCCTGCGCCAGGTGGTTCCCTCGCTGAGTGAACAGGACGCGATCGCGGTGATGCTCGAGGCCCACAACACCGGCGTGGGCCTGGTGATCGTCTGCGACCTCGAACCCGCCGAGTTCTACAGCGAGAGTCTTAAGGCCAAGGGCCTCAGCAGCACGATCGAGCCGGAGAGCTGAGTGACGGTGGGCGGCAGCGGCAGCCGGCGGCCCAGCTGGGCCGGGACCGTGCTCTATGTGCCCCTGCTCTATGGCGGAGGCTGGCTGACCAGTCGCCCCCTGGCCCTGGTACATCCCCCCTGGCGGGCGGATCAGGTGGATCTGGCCGGAGCCGTCCTGGCCCTGGTGCTGCTGCTGCTCACCCTGCCCCTGCGGCTGCGGCGGGCCTGGGGCACCGATCAACCGTGGCGCCAGCTGGGGCTTGTGGCCCAGGCCCCGGCCGTTCTGAGGGCCCTGGTGCGCGGCCTGCTCAAGGCCCTGCTGCTGCTGGGACTGGTGAGTGTCGTTCTGCTGGCCACCGGCAACGCCCGCTGGGCCGGGGAGCTGAGTGGTGGAGCCGCTGCCAACGCCCTGGCCCTGGGGGCCGGCGTGGGCTTCGCCGAGGAACTGCTGTTCCGCGGCTGGCTCCTGGGTGAACTGGGCAGCCACCTGGGGACCGACCGGGCCCTGGTGGTGCAGGCCGTGGTGTTCGCCCTGGTGCATCCCTGGTACCGGCTCCCGGGAGCTGGTGCGGTGGGGCTCCTGGGAGGCCTGGTGCTCCTGGGGCTGGTGCTGGGGTTGCAGCGCCGGGCCGACGACGGTGTGCTCTGGGGAGCGATTGGCCTGCATGGCGGTCTGGTGGGCGGCTGGTTCGCACTGCAGGCCGGGCTCCTGAGCCTCTCTCCTTCGGCACCGGACTGGCTGAGCGGCCCAGGGGGACCAGCAGCCAATCCGATCGGGGGGCTGATCGGCTGGCTAGGCCTGGGCCTGCTGCTGCTGGCGCGCCGTCGCTACTGGCGCAGCCTCCGCAGCTGTTGAGGGGCGGAACGACCCGCACTCCCTCACAACCACCGCTGCGCGGCCTCAGCGGCTGGCGGTCGCCAGGGCAGGCAGCCCCCGCACCGGGGCACTCAGCGCCTCATCGAGGGGGGCCTGGCCGTAGTCGCGCTCCAGCAGGTCCATCACGGTGCGGCCGAAGTCGCCAGGATTGCGGCCGAAGGCCTCGAGGCAGATCCGGCCGAAGGTGCTGCCCATCGGCTCAGGATTCCAGAGGAGCTGGCGGGCGGTCCAGGGCATCATGCTCATCGGGTTGTAACCCGGCCGGATCAGGCCCTGGTCGAAGCCGTACTGCTCCAGATGGGTGTGGGGCTGGAGGCCGATGAAGAAGATTGCGGGCTCCACCTTGTCCGCGCCGAAAATGCGCTCCAGCTCGCGGTGGTAGGCCACCGTCTGACGGATGGTCTCCGGGCGTTCGTCGATCACGTTGAACGAGTAGTTGACGGACACGTGCTCGCGGAAGCCGGCGCGGGACAACAGGCGGCAGTTCTCGAGAACGGTGCGCAGGTTGTAACCCATGCGCATCCGACGCACGAGCTCCTGGGAGCCGGAGGTGATGCCGATCTCGAAGTAGTCCATGCCGGTGGCCACCATCAGCTCGGCCAGTTCGGCATCGAGATTATCGGCGCGGATGTAGGCCGCCCAGCGAATGTCGTTCATGCCGGCGGCCTGGATCGCCCGCAGCAGTTCCTTGGCATCCTCGATGTAACGGCGTGCAGGAATGAACTGGGCATCGGTGAACCAGAACCCGCGCACGCCCCGGTCATAGAGCTGGCGCATCTCCGCCACCACCTCCGCCGCCGGGTTGACGCGCACCGCCTTCCCCTCGATGACGGTGTAGACGCAGTAGCAGCAGTTGTGGGGGCAGCCCCGCTTGGTCTGCACACCCACGTAGAAGTCGCCCCCATCGAGGTACCAGGGCAACTGGGGCCAGATGCGCTCGATGTAGGCGTAGTCGCAGGCGCTTTTCTCTACAGCCACAGGGGGTTCGTGGATCAGGCCGGAGCGGGGGGGCTCGCCGACCACGTAACAGCGTTCGGCCGCCAGATCCTGGCCCCGGATCAGTTTCGCCAGCAGGGGCTCGCCCTCGCCCACCGACACCACCGTGCCCTTGGGCAGACGGCGGCCCAGTTGTTCGTAGAACACGCTCACTGCGCCGCCGCCCAGCACGGCGCGGGCATCGGGGCGATGGCGGCGGGCCCGGCGCAGGCCTCGCCGCACCAGAGCGAGGTTGCGGCGGAGTTCGCCGTAGTACGAGGCCATCAACCGCAGGCCACCGAGGGCGCCGCGGAGGCGCCGCAACGGATTGCGGGCGTAGAACACCTCAAAGGAGTTCTGGAGCGGATTGCCGCCCCGCCCATCCACCGGCGCATAGATCTGGATGTCGCGCCAGGAGAACACCAGCAGGCTGGGCCGGAACTGCTCGATCGTGCTCAGCAGCACCCGCTGCACGTCGAGCAGGGGTACGGCCGCCAGATCCAGGATCCGCTGGGGCAGATCCGGGAAGCATTTGTGCAGATGGTCGGCCAGGTAGATGGGCCCGATCGGGAAGATCGGATTGCAGGGCAGGCGCACCAGCAGTACCCGGTGGTCGCTCACGGCTCGGGCGTCCCTCAGCAGGCCAAAGACCCTAACCAGCGCAGCCGACCGGCTGGGATGCGGCCATCCGCCATCCCTCCGACGCGGCCCGCAGCCTGAAGAGCCCGGCCCCCACCCCCGTCCGCCAGGGAACTTCATGAACCCCCTTCACAAACC
>JANWUR010000036.1 GCA_024958655.1 Cyanobium sp. FGCU6
CGTTCACGCCGCCGCCGCTGCCCCTGCTGGCGGCTCCGGAGCTCGGGCTGGCCGCCGCCTGGCGGGCGCCCCGGCAGCCGCTGCCGCTGGCCCAGGCGGCCGGGCGGCTGGCGGCCGAGCCCCTCTGCCCCTATCCCCCGGGCATTCCGCTGCTGGTGCCCGGCGAGCGGATCGATGCGCAGCGGGCCGCCTGGCTGGCGTCGCAACGGCTGCTCTGGCCCGGCCAGATCGCTGATACGGTGGCGGTTGTGGCCGAGTAGGGCGGGGTCCGTTGGGCGAAGCCGATCCCCCCCTGCCCTACCACTGGGACTTCGTCACCCCCGGGCTGCCCGATGCCGCCTTCGAGGATGCGCCGGGCTTCAGCCCCACGCCGATGGAACTGCGGGTGATGCTGCTCGCCCATCTGCGGCCCCGGGCCGATTCGCTGGTGTGGGATGTGGGCGGTGGCACCGGCGCCCTGGCGCTGGAGATCGCAAGGCTTCTGCCCGCCGGTGCCGTGCACACCCTGGAGCGCGATCCGGAGGCGATCGAGCTGCTGGAGCTCAACCGCCGCCGCTTCGGCATCGCCAACCTCCACATCCACCAGGGCCAGGCGCCCGCCGATCTGGCCCTGCTTCCCCCCTCCCCCGACCGGGTGCTGCTGGAGGTGGGGCGGCCGCTGCAGGAGGTGCTGCAGTCGGTGTGGGCGCCGCTGCAGCCGGGCGGCCGCCTGGTGATCAGCACGGTGGATCTGGAGGGGCTGGTGGATGCCACCGACCAGCTCGCCCAGCTGGGGGCGGTGGCGGTGCAGGTGGTGCAGGCCACCGTGCACCGGATGCAGAGACGCGGCAGCCAGGCCAAGCTGGCGGCGGCCGAACCGCTGTTCGTGATCGCCGCCGAGCGCGGCTGATCCAGGCTTCCCCCCGCTTCCGCCACCCTCCGCACCGCGCCCACCCCCCCAACCTCCTTGCTTCCCCGACCCCGCACCGCCACCTCCCTGGCCCGGCTGGCCAGCGGCTGGGCCGCCGGCGGCATCGGTTTTGTGGTGGTGATGCTCGGGGGGTGGTGGTTCACCGCCGCCGTGGGCGTGATCGTGCACCTCGGCCTGCTGGAGTTCTTCCGCATGGCCCGCTTCAAGGGCATCCGGCCAGCCACCAAGACCACCCTCGTGGCGGTTCAGCTGCTGCTGATCACCACCCAGGCGGCGGCGGGCAACGGCTGGCCGGCCCACGGGGTGGTGGGCGATGTGGCCGCGGCGGTGCTGCCGGCCTCCGGTGCCGTGATCTGCGGCTGGCTGCTGCTGCAGCCCGAAACGGGCACGATCGCCGATATTGCCGCCTCGGTGTTCGGCCTCTTCTATCTGGGCTTCCTGCCCAGCCACTGGATCAAGCTGCGCGATCTGGCCGATCCGGCCCTGGCGCCGAACCTCTCCGGCTCCGTGCTGGGCAGCCCCTGGCCCTGGACCTCGGGCCTGGCCCTCACGCTGCTGGCCTGCTTTCTGATCGTCGCCACCGACATCGGCTCCTACGCCATCGGCCGGCGCTGGGGCAGCCGGCCGCTCTCGCCGATCTCCCCCGGCAAGACGGTGGAGGGGGCGCTGGGCGGGGTGGCCTGCGCGGCGCTGGTGGGGGCCCTGGGGGGGCTGTGGCTGGGCTGGCGGCCGGGCTGGCTGATCGGCGCCGGCCTGGGGATCGTGGTGTCCCTGTTCGCGCTGGTGGGCGATCTCACCGAATCGATGATGAAGCGCGATGCCGGCCTGAAGGATTCGGGCGACGCCATCCCCGGCCACGGCGGCATCCTCGATCGGATCGACAGCTACCTGTTCGTGCCGGCGGTGGTGTATTCGCTGGTCACGCTGTTGCTGCCGGTGCTGCAGCCCTCCTGAGCGCCTCAGGGGGAGACCCGCGCCTCCCCCTCCAGCTGGAGGCGGCCCTGGCCCAGTTCGGCCCGCTCGATCGTCACGTTCGGGTCCATCGGCAGGCGGGCGCTGGGTCCGCCGTCGAGGGCCCGCACCTCCACGGTGCCGTCGGCGGCGCCGAGGTGGGCCTCGATCCGGATCGGTTCCTCCGACGCCACTCCGCAGGCGGAGAGCAGCAGCCGATCGCCGTCGATCGCCAGGCTGCGCAGCGGCGTGAGCCCCAGCAGCTGTTCGGCCAGGCCATCGCCCAGGCTGCGCCATTCGCTGGTGGCGAGGGAGCGGTTCAGGCCGTCGCCGCTGAAGGCCACCTGGCCGCGGATCAGGAAGGGGTGATCCAGCCGCACGCCCTGGCTGCGCAGCAGCGGTCCCATGCGCACCCGGATCGGCTCGCTGCGCAGTTCCACCTCCTCGAACTCCAGCTGGCGGTACACCACCCGCCGGGCGGTGAGGCTCACCCCCTCCAGCCGGCCGCGCAGCAGGGCGCCGGCGGAGCCCATCAGCTGGATCTCCAGATGGCCGATGGCCTCGCACTGCTGGCGCAGCCAGAGCTCGAGGCCCCGGGCCAGCAGCCGCAGCACCGGGCCGCCGCCCGCGGCGGCATCGGCAGCGGTGGCGGAATCGGGGTTGGGTTCGGGGGTGGTGTCGCTGCTCATGCCGCCGGGCGGGTGTCGCTCTCCTATCAGATCGGCGCCGGTTTCAGTCCATGCGCGCCTTGCGGCCCGCCAGGAAGGCTTCGGCCATCGTCACCGCCGCCAGCAGCAGCAGGCCCGCCAGGCCGATCAGCTGGTCGCGCCCGGCGGTCTCCGCCTCCCCGCCCTGGCCGAGAACGGCGCCGAGCACGAACCAGCCGGTGGCCAAGGCCGAGGTGATCCAGTAGGCGCGCCAGCGCCGCTGGTAGATGTAGCCGCTGCCCAGCCCCGGCACCAGGTTCAGCAGCGCCGCCAGCCAGGGGGCGGAGGCCGCCAGCACCGCCTTGCGGGCGGTGGCATCGAGCCGATCCGGCGCGGGGGCGGGGGATGCGGAGGCGGAAGCCATCGGGGCCAGCAGAACTGACGCCGAATCTGACGGATCCGGAGCGCCGCCGGGGTCTTCGCCTTCGCTCCGCAGGCGCTCATTCGCCCCAGAGCCTCAGCAGGTTGGCGTAGCTGCGGCAGAGCAGGTCGAACACCTCGCTCTTGCCCTCCTGCGCGAACAGGCTGCGGCGGGCGGTGTCGAGCTCGAACAGCAGCTCCCGCTCCTCGGCGCGCCGGATCCGGCTCTGCACCCAGCCCACCGCCACCAGCCGGGTGCCGCTGCGCACCGGTTCCACCCGGTGCAGCAGGGTTGAGGGATACACCAGCGCATGGCCCGCCGGCAGCCGCAGTGCCTCCTCCCGGTCGGGGTGCTCCAGCACCAGCTCACCACCTTCATAGCTGGCGGGATCCGACAGGAACACCGTGAACGAGAGGTCGGAGCGGCCCTCGGCCATGAAGGCGTTATCCACGTGGCGCCCGTAGCCCTCGCCGGCGCTGGCGCGGCTGAACCGCAGGCTGTGCACCTTCACCGGCAGCGCGGCCGAGCGGAACAGGGGATGCTCGAGCAGGGGCTGCCGCAGCGATGGCGCCAGGGCGGCGTGCAGGTCCGAGTGGCGGTCGAGCTGGTGGTTGTTCTTCACGGTGCGGGCATGCCACCCCGCCGTCTCCTCGCCGGGCCGCCAGGGGGCGTCGGCCGCCTGCAGGGCCGTCTGCAGCTCGCTCACGCGCTGGGGGTGAAGCAGGGGCTCGAGGCGGAAACGCATCGCGGCGGTGTGGCGGCGGGGGTGCGGCGGCGAGGGGAAGAGTGACGGATGGCACAGGCAACGGTGACGATCCGTGCGCGGCGGCGGTTGCCGCTGCCAACAATGGCCGGTGCCGCTTCGCTCAGTCCCTGAGATGGTTCGCTCCAGCATCGCTGTGTTCCTGGCCGGCGCCGGCCTGATGACCGGTCTGACGGGCTGTTTCGGCGGCCCGAAGGAGGCGGGCGAAGGGGGTGAGCAGGAGACCCCCGCGATGGGCGCGCCCGCCGCCCCCGACAGGGAGGGTTCTTCCCGCGAGGAAGGCGGCGAGGGTGGCGAGGGCGAAGAAGGCCGGGATGGCGGCGAAGGTGGCGAAGGCGGGGAGGACTGACCCTCAGCCCCCGGGCAGCGAGCGGCGCAGGGTGGCGAGCCTGCGGGCGTTGACCCCCAGGTCGGAGTCGCCCAGCCGCGACACCGAGCGCGCCTCGATCACGCCGCTTCCGGCATCGGCGTGCAGTTCAAGGTCGTCGACGAAGCCGAACAGGCGGCTGGTGGCGGTGGCGTGGATGTAGTCGTCGCCGGTTTCCACCAGCTCCACCCCCTCGAGCGCGAGCACCGCCGGCAGCAGGCTCGCCAGCGCGCGGGCGGGGTCGCTCACCGGCCACTCCTCGCGGGCGCAGTGGGCCGGTGAGGGGCAGGCGGCGAGATGGCCCTGCCGCACCCCCAGCTCGGCCGGCAGCGGGCCCGTCAGATGCAGCAGCGACGCGCTGGCAGGCCCGCCTCCGGGGAGCAGCAGCAGCAGCGCCGCCAGCAGGCCGAGCAGGCAGGACTGGGCACGGGCCATCGAACAGCTGGCAGGCTCACCCCAATGTGGCGGATGCCGGCGCAGACCGGCGACCGGTGGCCGGCGATCAGCTGAATCCCTGCCGCCAGCAGGCCGCCACCCGCTCGGGCTGGTCGATGTGGGGCAGGTGGCCGCAGGCGGCCAGCTCCTCCACCCGTTCCCCCAGCAGGGCCAGCGCGGCCCGCTTCTGGGGCGCGCGCAGGATCCGGTCGTCGGCGCCCCACAGCACCCGCAGCGGCTGGGGCGGCAGCGGGGCGCCGCAGCCGGCGAAGCCGCCGGAGCGGGCGAAGCGCCCCAGCGCCTCGGCCCAGCCCGGGGTGGCCAGGTGCAGCGAGGCGATCTCCAGTTCGGGGGGGCCCACGGCGGCATCGGGATCGGCGAAGGCGCTGCGGCACAGGCCTCGCCGCACGCCGGGCAGGGCCAGGAAGCGCACGCCCAGCCCATCGAGCAGCGGCGGCAGGGGCATCGGACGGCCGGTGAGCCCCGCCGGTGCCAGCAGCAGCAGGCGCTCGAACCGCTCCGGCCGGCGCCGCGCCAGTTCCACCGCCACCGAGCCGCCCATCGAGGCGCCGATCAGCCCGAGGGGCCCGCCCGCACCCTGCCGCTGCAGGTGGTCGAGCAGGGCCTGCAGATGGGCCAGCACCGCCGCGGGCCCCTGCGGCGCCCCTGCGGGCCGGGGAGTGAAGCCGAAGCCGTGCAGGTCGGGGATGATCAGCTGGTGGTGGGCCGCCAGCAGCGGCGCCAGCCGGCGGAACTCGAGGAAGGAGCTGTCGAAGCCGTGCAGCAGCAGCACCGGCGGCCCTTCACCCAGCACGGCCACGGGCCAGCGCAGCTCGGGTGCAAGGCCGGGCAGGTCCAACCAGCTCACGCGGGCCGCCAGCGCGCGTCCCTGGGGATCGAGCAGCTCCTCGGCGGCCTTCTGCACCAGCGCCTGGCCGGCGCGCCAGTCGCCCGGCGCTGCTGCCGTGGGGACGCTCACGCCGGCTGCCGCTCGGCGGTGGCGCTCACCAGGGCGGCCAGCAGATCGGGCACCGCCACCGCGAAGGGCAGATGGTGCAGATCGGAGCTGGGGCGGCAGGCAAAGGCCGCGGCGGCGGTCAGCTCCTCGAGGCTGGCGCCCCCCAGGCCGAGATCGGCCAGGGAGGTGGGCAGCCCCAGCTCGCGGAAGAAGGGGATGAGCTGGCGGCGGGCCTGGGCCGCCAGGCCGCTGCCGCCCACCAGCTCCTCGAGGCGCAGCTGCACCAGGATGCCGAAGCCCACCTTCTCGCCATGGAGCTGGCCGTGGCTGGCGGCGAGCTGGGTGAGGCCGTTGTGCACGGCATGGGCCGCCACGGTGCGGCAGCGGGCGCCGCCGATCCCGCCGATCACGCCGGCGGTGAGGGCGCAGCCCTCGGCCACCCGCACCCAGGCGGGGCTGTGGGGATCGGCGAGGGCCTCGCGCGCCTCCTGCAGCAGTTGGTCGCGCAGCACCCGCGCCATCTGCACCGCCTGCTGCACCAGGCCATCGTCGCTGGCGCCGCTGCTCACCGAAGC
Organism: Cyanobium sp. FGCU6; assembly: GCA_024958655.1. Taxonomy (GTDB): domain Bacteria; phylum Cyanobacteriota; class Cyanobacteriia; order PCC-6307; family Cyanobiaceae; genus Cyanobium. Next base: position 6,028 of record JANWUR010000036.1, read on the forward strand.
CTCGTACCACTTGGCCATGGCATCGGCCACGCCGCTGGCCAGGGTGCGGGCCGGCGCCTGGCGCACCAGATCGTGGTCGAACACCAGCAGATCGGGGCAGCGCGCCAGGGCCACGTCGCCCTCGAAGGCGCCCGCGGCGGAATAGAGATTGGCCAGGGCCGTCCAGCCGGCACAGGTGGCGGCGCTGGTGGGCACCGTGAGGCAGGCGAGCCCGAGCCGGTGGGCCAGCAGCTTGCCGGCATCGAGCACCTTGCCGCCGCCCACCGCGATCACGCCGTCGCAGCCCGCGGCCTCGGCGGCCAGCCGGCTGAGGTCGCGCTCGCAGCAGTCGTGCTCGAGAACCGCGGGCCGGATCGTCAGGCCCATCGCCGCAGCGTCGTCGTGCAGCCGGCGCCGCAGGGCACCGGTGGCGGCGCTGCGGCCGAGCAGCAGCGGGCGTTGCACCAGGGTGGGCAGCAGCTCGAGCGCCTCTGACCAGGCACCGGGCCCCCGCAGCACCCGCGCCGGCGCGATGGCGTGGCGGTGCAAGGGCTCCGGGGGAGCGTGGTGGGCGGCTGAGGATCCCATCACGGAACTTTACGAACCGCACAGCCGCTCAGGCGACGCTCCGGCGAGGCCAGCAGCGTGGCGAAGTCGTCGGCGCTCAACGGCCGGCTGAACAGGAAGCCCTGGAAGCTCTCGCAGCCGTGCTCCACCAGCCACCGGCGTTCCTCGGGCCGTTCCACGCCCTCCGCCAGGGTGTCGAGGCGGAGCTCGCGGGCCATGGCCAGGATCGACTTGACGATCGCCTGGGAGGAGTCGCGCCGCTCGATGGCGGTGATGAAGGCGCGGTCGATCTTGAGCCGGCGGATCGGGAAGCGATGCAGCACGCCGAGGGAGGAGAAGCCGGTGCCGAAGTCGTCGACCGCCAGGCTGATCCCCATCGCGGCCAGCCGCTCCATGGTGTCGAGGGCCTCGCTGGCGGGGAGCAGGCACGACTCGGTGAATTCGATCTCCAGCTGCTGCGCCGCCAGGCCGGTGCGCTCCAGCTGCTCCCGCACCCGCTCGGCCAGATCCCGCCCGGGATCCTGCAGCTGCCGGCTCGACACGTTCACCGCCAGGGTGGGGGGATCGAGACCCTGCTTCCGCCAGGCGGCCGCCTGGCGGCAGGCTTCCTCCAGCACCCAGGCGCCGATGCGGTGGATCAGGCCGCTGGCCTCCGCGATCGGGATGAACTGGGCGGGTGACACCTCCCCCAGGGGGCCATGGCGCCAGCGCAGCAGGCATTCCGCCCCGGTGAGCCGGCCGTCGCGATCGGTCTGCGGCTGGTAGGCCAGCCGCAGTTCCTCTCGATCGATCGCATGCTGCAGGGCACTCTCGAGCTCGAGGCGCTGCTGGTTCTGATGGGTGAGCCGGGGGTCGTAGAGGCTGACGCTGGCCGGTCCGCTGCGTTTGGCTTCGCTGAGGGCGGTGGCGGCGTGCTGCAGCAGCACCCCGGGGTCGCTGCCGTGGGTGGGGTAGGTGCTCACGCCCGCGCAGCCGCTCAGCTCCAGCTCCATGCCCTCGCCGATCCGCAGCGGCGGCCGCAGGCTGTCGATCAGGGCATGGGCCATCGCGACCGGATCGGCATCCGTCGGGCGGGTCTCGCGCAGCAGCAGGAATTCGTCGTTGCCCGCCCGGGCCAGCAGATCCCGCTCCCCGACCCAGGGGGCGAGCCGCCGGGCCACGGCCGTCAGCACCCGATCGCCCTGGTCGTGGCCGAAGCTGTTGTTGATGCGCTGCAGCCCGTCGAGGCCGATCCAGAAGATGCGCAGGCCGCGACCCGGCCGGCGGATCGCCTCCTCCAGCCGCAGCCGGGCCAGCCGCAGATTGGCCACGCCCGTGAGCGGATCGTGGAAGCCGAGGTGAACCAGGCGGTCTTCCTTCTCCTGCAGCTGGCTGAGATCGACCAGGGTGGCCAGGGTGTGCGAAGCCGTGCCCGTGGCATCCCGCAGGGCCTGCAGCGTCAGCCAGCCGGGGAAGGTTCGGCCATCGGCGCGGCGGGTCCAGATCTCCCCCTCCCAGCGCCCCCGCTCGCGCAGAGCGTCCCAGATGATCGCCGTGCCGCTGCGCCGGGTGTCGGCGTGGTCGAGCAGCCGCCCTTCCGGGCGCAGCAGTTCAGCCTCATCGGTCCCCAGCATCCGGCAGTAGGCGGCATTCACCATGCGGCGCCGCCCGTCGGGATCGGCGATCACCACGCCCTCCTGGATCTGGCGGAAGGCTTCGGCCGAGAGCCGCACCTGCTCGAGGGCCTGCTGGCGGCGGCGGTCGAGGGCCTGCAGGCGCTGGGTGAGGGCCGTGAGCAGGGCGGTCATCAGCAGACCTGCCGTCAATACCCGGGGCCAGGGTTCCAGGCCAGTGTTGCCCCGATCGCTCCAGGCCAGGCGGGTGGCCAGCAGCCAGCGGCTGCCGAAGGCCTCGAGCGGTCGCACCAGGCCCCCGCTCATCGCCACCGGCGGCTGACCGTCGGTCGAGTCGTAGATCAGCGCCTCGCTGCGGTGGCGGTCGCCGCGGAACAGCTGCACGTCGACCGGTTCGTTGATCTGGAACTGGGAGGTGCGCAGCGCTCCGTCGACCATGGCATTCACAGGCAGCGGCAGCGCCAGCCAGCCACCGCCACCGTCACCCTTGCTGCTGGCCAGCGGGATCACCAGCAGCAGCGAGGATCCCTGCGGCACCGATGAACTGATCGCTTCCTGGATCGGTTCCGACAGCATTGGCCGCTCTTCGTCGCGGGAGCGCCTCAGCACCCGCTTCACCTCCGGCAGCGCCAGCACCTGCTTCCAGCTGGACAGGCCCTGCTCCGGATTTCCTTCCTTGCGGTTGTGGCCCAGCAGGATCGGAGAGCCGGCGGCATCGAGGCCGATCCAGGCCACGGGCTGACCCGCCTCCAGGAAGGAGTTGCTCTCACGGAGCTGATCCAGGCTGGCCGAGAATCCGCCACCGCCACCGCCACCGCCACCGCCACCGCCACCGCCACCGCCACCGCCGCCGCTGCCGCCGCCCAGCACCGCCACCGAGCCGAGGCTCTCCAGCAGCGACGCTCTGTGGTGCAGATGGTCGAGCAGGGCGGCGTTGACGCTGCTGTGGGCCTGCTCGCTGCGCAGCTGGAGGATCTCGGCGGCGATCCGTCGGTTGCTGCTCACCTCGAGGGCGGTGATGCCCAGGCCCACGACCAGAACGCTCCAGGGGAGCCAGCGCAGCCAGCGAGGCCTGGAGAGGGAGATCCGCAACCTGTCGGCGCCAAGCCACCGGGCCGCCGCGGCGGTAGACCAGCCAGAACCCATGCGGGGAGCATAGGCAGGTCACTCGGAGAGGCCACCTTTAGCGTTGGCCCCACCGGCTTCTCTGTAGCGACGATGGGCGTGCCTGAGCCGCTGCCGGAGCCCCGGGCTCCCTCCCCCACCGTGGGGCGCCGCCGCCGCGGGCTGCTGCTTGGCCTGTTGGCGCTTCTGGCCCTGCTGCCGGCGGCCTGCCCGCGTCCGTCGCGCGAGATCCGGCTGGTGTTGAACGACTGGCCGGGATATGAATACTTCCGCCTGGCGCGGCAGAAGGGCTTCCTCGATCCCTCCCGCCTCGACCTGCGGCTGCTGAATGTCAGCGACCAGGCGGCCCAGGTGACGGCCTATCTCGAGGGCCGGGCCGATGCGCTCGGGATCACCTCGGTGGATGCGGTTCAGATCTGCGCCCGCCGTCCGCAGCGCTGCCCGGTGCTGGTGTTTGTGATCAATGAGTCGCGCGGTGGCGACCGGCTGCTGGCCCCGCCGGCGGTGACGCGGATGGCGGAGCTCGTGGGTCGTCCGATCGGGGTGGAGGATTCGGCGCTGGCGGTGGTGCTGCTGCATCGTGCCTTCCAGCTCCATGGCCTGCCCGTCCCCTCGCCGGCCCTGGAACGCCACATTCCACCCGCCCAGGTGGCTGAGGCCCTGCGCAGCGGCACAATCGCCGCGGTGCTCACCTATCCGCCGCTGGCGAACCGGCTGCAGGAGCGCGATGGGTTGGAGGCGCTGTTCACCACCAGGGATCTGCCCGGGGAGATCCTGGACGTGCTGGCGGTCGACCCGGCGGTGTTGCGGCAGCGACCGGAAGCGGTGGCGGCCCTGATTGAAGGCTGGCGGCTGGCCCGGCGCTGGGAGAACAGCGCCGGTGATTCTGTCCGCCTGGCCATGGCCAGGCGTCTGGGACTGACCCCGGAGGAGCTTGAGCTGGCCCAGCAGGGTGTGCTCTATCCGGGCCTGCAGGAACAGTGGCAGCTGCTGCGTCCCGGTGCGAGCAGCCATCGCCGGGATCTGGAGCGGATTCGACAGGAGCTGGAGCGGATCGGCCGCATTCCGCCGAAAACACCCCTGCCCGCTCTGGATGCCCGCTTCGTGTTCTCGCCGCTGCCGCCGGTCACGGAGCCGGGGGCTTAGGCCCCGGCTCCGGCCAGCTCCGGCAGAGCGGGGATGAGGCCCTGCTTGCGGATCACCACCTGCTTGCTGTCGTCCACGTCGACCAGGGCGGCATCGCCCTCGCCGATCCGACCGCTGAGGAACTCCTCGGCCAGGGAGTCTTCGAGCAGGCGCATCACGGCGCGGCGCAGCGGACGGGCGCCGTAGCTGGGGTTGTAGCCCTCCTCCACCAGCCGCTCCTTGAAGGCTTCGGTGACCGCGAGATCGATCCCCTTCTCACGCATGCGGCCGAACACCTCCTTGAGCATGATCTCGGCGATCTCCTTCACCTCGTCGCGGGTGAGCTGACGGAAGACGATGATCTCGTCGAGACGGTTGAGGAATTCGGGGCGGAAGTACTGCTTCAGCTCCTCATTCACCAGCGAGCGGATGCGGTTGTACTGGGTTTCCTCGGCATCGCCGCCACCGAACTCGAAGCCGAGCCCGCCACCGCCCTTCTCGATCACCTTCGAACCGATGTTCGAGGTCATGATGATTAATGTGTTCTTGAAATCCACCGTGCGGCCCTTGGAGTCGGTGAGCCGGCCGTCTTCGAGCAGCTGAAGCAGCAGGTTGAACACGTCGGGATGGGCCTTCTCGATCTCATCGAACAGCACCACGGTGTAGGGCCGGCGCCGCACCGCCTCGGTGAGCTGACCGCCTTCGTTGAAGCCCACATAGCCCGGAGGCGAACCGATCAGCTTGCTGACGGTGTGGCGCTCCATGAACTCCGACATGTCGAGGCGGATCATCGCCTCCTCGCTGCCGAAGAAGTAGGCGGCCAGGGCCTTGGTGAGCTCCGTCTTGCCCACGCCGGTGGGGCCGGAGAAGATGAAGCTGGCGATCGGGCGGTTGGGGTTCTTCAGGCCCACGCGGGCGCGGCGGATGGCCTTCGACACGGCCTTCACCGCCTCGTCCTGGCCGATCAGGCGCTGGTGGAGGGTGTCCTCCATGTTCAGCAGCTTCACCGACTCGCTCTCGGTGAGCTTCTGCACCGGCACGCCGGTCCAGGAGGCCACGATCTGGGCGATGTCCTCCTCGGTGACCAGGGGGGAGCGCTCCTCGGGGCTGGCCTCGGATGCGGCCACGGCCACCGCCACGGTTTCGGTCCCGGGTTCCTCGTCTTTGCGGGCCTGCAGGATCGAGCGGATCTGCTCGCGCAGTTCCACCTCCTTGTCGCGCAGTTCGCCGGCGCGGGTGAAATCCTGCTCGCGCACGGCGTCTTCCTTCTGCTTCTGCACCTCGCGCAGCTGCTTGTCGATCTCCTTGGCCGCCGGCGGCAGCTTGGAGTTCATCAGCCGCACGCGGCTGCCGGCCTCATCCACCAGGTCGATGGCCTTGTCGGGGAGGAAGCGATCGGAGATGTAGCGATCGCCCAGGGTGGCGGCGGCCACCAGTGCCTCATCGGAGATGCGCAGGCGGTGGTGCTGCTCGTAGCGCTCGCGCAGACCGCGCAGGATCTCGATGGTGTCGACCACCGAGGGTTCGCCCACCATCACCGGCTGGAAGCGACGCTCGAGGGCGGCGTCGCGTTCGATGTGCTTGCGGTATTCATCCAGCGTGGTGGCGCCGATGCACTGCAGCTCGCCGCGGGCGAGGGCCGGCTTGAGGATGTTGGCGGCGTCGATCGCGCCCTCGGCGGCGCCGGCGCCGATCAAGGTGTGCACCTCGTCGATCACCAGGATCACATTCCCGGCGCTGCGGATCTCCTCCATGATCTTCTTGAGCCGCTCCTCGAATTCACCGCGGTACTTGGTGCCAGCCACCAGCAGGCCGATGTCGAGGGTGAGAACGCGCTTGTCTTCGAGGATGTCGGGCACCTCGCCGGAGGTGATCCGCTGGGCGAGGCCCTCGGCGATGGCCGTCTTGCCCACGCCGGGCTCGCCGATCAGCACCGGATTGTTCTTGGTGCGGCGGCCGAGGATCTGGATCACGCGATCGATCTCGTTCTGGCGGCCCACCACCGGATCGAGCTTCGATTCGGCCGCCAGCTGGGTGAGGTTGCTGCCGAATTCGTCGAGGGTGGGGGTCTTGGTGGAGCCCTTGCCGCCGCCGCCGGCGCTCACCTCGGCGGTTTCGCCGAGCATGCGGATCACCTGGGTGCGCACCTTCGCCAGGTCGACGCCGAGGTTCTCCAGCACGCGGGCGGCCACGCCCTCGCCTTCGCGGATCAGACCGAGCAGCAGGTGCTCGGTGCCGATGTAGTTGTGGCCGAGCTGGCGGGCTTCCTCCAGGGAGAGCTCGAGCACGCGCTTGGCCCGGGGGGTGAAGGGGATCTCCACCGCCACGAAGCCCGAGCCGCGGCCGATGATCTTCTCCACCTCAACGCGGGCGTCCTTGAGGTTGACCCCCATCGACTTGAGCACCTTGGCCGCCACGCCGGTGCCCTCGCCGATCAGGCCAAGCAGGATCTGCTCGGTGCCCACGAAATTGTGACCAAGGCGGCGGGCCTCCTCCTGGGCCAGCATGATCACCTTGATGGCCTTCTCGGTGAACCGCTCGAACATGGGCCGGGCCTGTTGCAGATGGTCCCAACCTATCAGGATTGAAGCGGTGGCGAGGTTGCGTGGGAACCGAACCCTGTGCCGCCAGTTGCCGCAAGCGATCAGAACGATTGCGACATAAGCCAATCCACCTGATTAGGGGATGAGGAAAACAAAAAACGCCGGTTATCCGAACCTTTCCGTCGCGGCGAGATTGGCCCATTGGATCAGGGCGTCGTCGCCGTTGCGGTAGTAACCGCGACGGACCCCCGCCTGGCGGAAACCGCAGGCGCCGTAGAGGGCACGGGCGGCGTCGTTGGCGGCGGCCACCTCGAGGGTGGCGCGGCTGGCACCGCCGGCCTGCCCGCAGCGGAGCAGGGCCTCCAGCACCCGGCGCCCCAGCCCCAGCCGCCGCCGCTCCGGGGCCACCGCCACCAGGGTGATGTGCAGCTCATCCACGATCAGCCAGCCGCAGGCCATCGCCACCAGCTGGCCCTGCTGCCACAGCCCCACCCCCGGCCTGCCGGCCTCCTCCAGCTCCCGTCGCCACTGCTCGCGGCTCCACAGACCGCCGAGGGCCGCGGCGTCGAGGGCGACGCAGTCCTCCAGATCCGCCGGCGTCAGGGGCGCAGGGATCGGCGGGCCTGCGGCGTTCGGCACGGACGGGTGACTGCGGCAATGCCTACGATTCTGGGTTCGACCGCATTGCGCCTTCGTTTGCCATGGTGAGCACCGTCCCCCCCGGCCCCAGGACGGAGGCACCGGCAGCCGAGGCACCGGCAGCCGGCGTGCAGGGGCACCCCTACGAGCCCCAGGCGGATCGATCCAGTCCGAACCGCAACCTCACACCGATCAGCACCAGCCTCGATGCCGAGGGGCGGCTGGCGGTGGGCGGCTGCCGCCTGAGCGAGCTGGCCCGCACCTACGGCACACCGTTGTATGTGCTGGATGAGGCCACCCTGCGGGCCACCTGCCGGGCCTACCGCGAGGCGCTGGAGGCGTCCTACCCCGGCCCCTCGCTGGCGCTGTACGCCTCGAAGGCCAACAGCTCGCTGGCGATCAGCGCCCTGGTGGCCGAGGAGGGCCTCGGCCTCGATGCCGTGTCGGCGGGGGAGCTGCTCACCGCCCTGCGGGGGGGGATGCCGGCCGAGCGGATCGTGCTGCACGGCAACAACAAATCGCGCGAGGAGATCGAGCTGGCGGTGAACCAGGGCGTCACCGTGGTGGTCGATAACGCCCGCGACCTGGAGCTGCTGGCGGAGATCGCCCCGGGACGGCCGGCGCCGGTGCGGCTGCTGCTGCGCTTCACCCCCGGCATCGAGTGCCATACGCACGAGTACATCCGCACCGGCCACCTCGACAGCAAGTTCGGCTTCGACCCCGACCGGCTAGAGCCGGTGCTGCGCCAGCTGGCCCAGTGCCCCTGGGCCTGGCTCGACGGACTGCACGCCCACATCGGCTCGCAGATCTTCGAGCTGGAGCCCCACCGCGACCTGGCCGGGGTGATGGCCGATGCCCTGGCCCTGGCCCGTTCGCTCGGCCATCCCTGCAGCGACCTGAACGTGGGCGGCGGCCTGGGCATCCGCTATGTCGCCTCCGATGATCCGCCGTCGATCCAGGAGTGGGTGTCGGTGGTGGCCGAGGCGGTGGCCGAGGCCTGCCGCCAGCGCAACCTGGCGCTGCCGCGGCTGCTGTGCGAGCCCGGCCGCTCGCTGGTGGCCACCGCCGGCGTCACCCTCTATGCGGTGGGCAGCCGCAAGGAGATCGCCGGCCTGCGCACCTACGTGGCGATCGATGGCGGCATGAGCGACAACCCGCGGCCGATCACCTATCAGTCGCCCTACACCGCCCTGCTGGCCGACCGGCCCACGGCCGCGGCCACCGAAACGGTGACCGTGGCCGGCAAGCACTGCGAATCCGGCGACCTGCTGCTGAAAGACATCGCGCTGCCCGCCACCGCCAGCGGCGACGTGCTGGCGGTGTTCGCCACCGGCGCCTACAACGCCTCGATGAGCTCCAACTACAACCGCATCCCACGCCCGGCCGCGGTGCTGGTGCACGACGGCATCGCCGAGGTGGTGCAGCGGCGGGAGCAGCCGGAAGACCTACTGCGCTACGACGTGATCCCCGCCCGCTTCTCCCCGGTACCCTCAGCGGGGGCGACCGTCTGACGGTCTGACCCCACCCCTGCTTCCCGTCTCCGGGCAACACTCCAGGCAACACTCCCACCGTTGTTGCCGGGCCAACCTGGTGGCGTCTGAGCACCTCTCCACGCATCGCCCGGTTCCATCGACTTCCGCCCGCTGCTGGATCTGCTGTTCGCCGTGGCCCTGGGCGTGCTGCTGCTGGGCCGGGTGCGCGAACCTCGCACCATCTGGCTGCTGCGGGGCTACCTCACCCTGGTGACGCTGGCGTGGCTGGTGCAGCGCTTCGCCGACCTGCCGCTCACCTCCAAGCTGATCGATGCCCTGGTGCTGGCCTGCAGCCTGGCGCTGGCGATCCTGTGGCAGGGGGAGCTCAGGCGGCTGATGGAGCTGCTGGGCACCGGCCGCTTCGGGGTGCTGTTCGGCGACCGCAGCCGCGACCAGCTCGCCTCGGGGTCGGTGAGCGTGCTCACCGAGGCGGCCGGGAGGCTGTCGCAGGCGCGGCGCGGCGCCCTGATCGTGCTGGATCTGGGCAGCGACCTGCGGCCGGAGGATTTCCTCAACCCCGGCCTTGAGCTCGATGCCCAGCTGTCGGTCGATCTGCTGCTGAACCTGTTCGCCCAGGACACCCCCCTGCACGACGGGGCGGTGCTGGTGCAGAAGAATCGGATCGTGGCGGCGGGGGTGATCCTGCCCCTGTCGCGCCAGACGCCGAACCGCTACGGCACCCGCCATCTGGCGGCGCTGGGGCTCACGGAACGCCATGGCCGCTGCCGCTGCATCGTGGTGTCGGAGGAAACGGGCACCCTGTCGCTGGCGGCCCAGGGGCGGCTGGAGCGGCCGATCACCAGCAGCCGGCTGCACGACCTGCTCACCGAGGCGCTGGCCTCCGCGCCGACGGGGCGTAGCTTGGCTACGGACCTGCCGGAATCCCGCGGATGAGTCGCGCCCTGGCGACCGACCTCAGCACCGATCGCCACCTGCTGCCGCCGGCGCTGGATCCGGAACGCATTCCCGCCCATGTGGCGGTGATCATGGATGGCAACGGCCGCTGGGCGCGTCAGCGGGGCCTGCCGCGGGTGATGGGTCACCGGGCTGGGGTGGAGGCGCTGAAGCGCACCCTGCGCCTCTGCAGCGACTGGGGGGTGGGCGCACTCACCGCCTACGCGTTCTCCACCGAGAACTGGACGCGGCCGGGCGAGGAGGTGAGCTTCCTGATGGCCCTGTTCGAGCGGGTGCTGGCGCGGGAGCTGGAGGGTCTGATGAAGGAGCAGGTGCGGATCCGCTTCCTCGGCGACCTCGAGCAGCTGCCGGCGGGGCTGCAGGGATTGATCGCCGATGCCACCAGCCGCACCGCCGCCAACCGCGGCATCCATTTCAATGTCTGCACCAACTACGGCGGTCGCCGCGAGCTGGTGCGGGCTGCCCGGCACCTGGCGCAACAGGTGGCCGACGGAACGCTGGATCCGGCGGCGATCGATGAGGGGCGCTTCGCCGCCGAGCTGTTCACCGCCGGCGAGGTCGACCCCGACCTGCTGATCCGCACCAGCGGCGAGCAGCGGATCAGCAACTTCCTGCTGTGGCAGCTGGCCTACGCCGAGATCCACCTCACCGATGTGCTCTGGCCCGACTTCGACGAGGGGGCCCTGCTCGCCGCTCTGCTGGACTACCAGGGCCGCCAGCGCCGTTTCGGCGGCATCCTGCCCGCCGCCGAGCCCGCCCCATGATCACCCGCCACGACTGGAGCCTGGAGGAGATTCAGGCTCTGCTCGCGCTGCCGCTGCTGGAGTTGCTCTGGCAGGCCCAGCAGGTGCACCGGGCCGCCAATCCCGGTTACCGGGTGCAGCTGGCGTCGCTGCTGAGCGTGAAGACCGGCGGCTGCGAGGAGGACTGCGCCTACTGCCCCCAGTCGCTGCACCACAGCGCCGATGTGGCGGGCCGGCCGGAGCTGGAGGTGGAGCCGGTGCTGGAGCGGGCGCGGGCGGCCCGTGAGGCGGGGGCCCAGCGGTTCTGCATGGGCTGGGCCTGGCGCGAGATCCGCGACGGCGCGCCGTTCGAGGCGATGCTGGCGATGGTGCGGGGCGTGCGGCAGCTGGGCCTGGAGGCCTGCGTCACCGCCGGCATGCTCACCGACAGCCAGGCGGCGCGGCTGGCGGAGGCGGGCCTCACCGCCTACAACCACAATCTCGACACCAGCCCCGGGCACTACGAGCGGATCATCAGCACGCGCACCTACCAGGAGCGGCTGGAAACGCTGCAGCGGGTGCGGCGGGCCGGGATCACGCTCTGCTGCGGCGGCATCATCGGGCTGGGGGAATCGGCGGCCGACCGGGCCGCGCTGCTGCAGGTGCTCTCCTCCCTCGATCCCCACCCCGAGAGCGTGCCGATCAATGCGCTGGTGGCGGTGGAGGGCACGCCGCTGGAGGATCAGGCGCCGGTGGATCCGCTGGAGCTGGTGCGGATGGTGGCCACCGCCCGGATCCTGATGCCCCACAGCCGGGTGCGGCTGAGCGCCGGCCGGGAGGCGCTGAGCCGCGAGGCCCAGATCCTCTGCCTGCTGGCGGGGGCGGATTCGATCTTCTACGGCGACACCCTGCTCACCACCTCGAATCCGGCGGTGGAGGCCGATCGGGAGCTGCTGGCGGCTGCGGGTGTGGTGGCCGAGCCCCTGCTGACGGCCGCCCGTGGCTGAGCCGGTGCGGGTGGCGGCGTTCTACCGCTTCGCGCCCTTCAGCGCCGCCGCACTGCCGCCCCTGCGGCAGCGGCTGCTGGCCGTGGGCCGCGAGGGCGGCGTGTGCGGCACGGTGCTGCTGGCGGAGGAAGGGGTGAACGGCACGGTGAGCGGGCCGCCGGCGGGGGTGGAGGCGCTGCTGGCAGTGCTGCGGGCCCACCGGCGGCTGGCGGATCTGGAGGTGAAGGAGGCCGCCGCGCCCGGCGAGGCGTTCCACCGGCTGAAGGTGCGGATCAAGCGCGAGATCGTGAGCCTGGGCCAGCCGGCGGCCGATCCCAGCCGGCAGGTGGGCACCTACGTGCCGCCGGAGCGGTGGAATGCCCTGATCGACGATCCCGACACCCTGCTGATCGACACCCGCAACGCCTACGAGGTGGGCATCGGCAGCTTCGAGGGGGCGATCGATCCGGGCACCGCCTGCTTCCGCGAGTTCCCGGCGTGGGTGGAGCGGCGGCTGCGGCCGCTGGTGGCGCAGCGGCGCCCGAAGGCCCTGGCGCTGTTCTGCACCGGCGGCATCCGCTGCGAGAAGGCCACCGCCCTGCTGCGGGCCGGCGGCTTCGAGGGGGTGCACCACCTGGAGGGCGGCATCCTGAAGTACCTGGAAACGGTGCCCGAGGCCGCGAGCCGCTGGCGGGGGGAATGCTTCGTCTTCGACCGGCGGGTGGCGGTGAACCACCGGCTGGAGCCCGGTGAGCACCGGCTGTGCCATGCCTGCGGCCTGCCGCTCTCGCCGGCCGATCGGGCTCTGGAGAGCTACGTGGAGGGGGTGAGCTGCCGCCACTGCCTCGATCGCTTCAGCGACGCCGATCGCGCCCGCTTCGCCGAGCGCCAGCGCCAGATCGCGCGGGCCCGGCAGCGGGGCCAGGCCCACATCGGCCCCCAGGGCTGAGGCGCGATGGCGGGCCTGCCGGTGCTCTACAGCTTCCGCCGCTGCCCCTATGCGATCCGGGCGCGGCTGGGGCTGCGGGCGGCGGGGTTGGCGCCGGGGGTGAGCCTGGAGCTGCGGGAGGTGGATCTCGCCTGCCGGCCGCCGGAGCTGCTCGCAGCGTCGGCGAAGGGCACGGTGCCGGTGCTGGTGCTGCCGGCGGGGGAGGTGATCGACGAAAGCCTGGCGATCCTGCACTGGGCGCTGCAGCAGCGGGATCCGCAGGGCTGGCTGGCGGGCTGGAGCGCGGAGCGGCGGGCCGCCGGCGCGGCCCTGATCGAAGCGAACGACGGACCCTTCAAGCACCATCTCGATCGCTGCCGCTACCCCGAGCGCTTCGGGGTGACGGACCCCGAGCGCCATCGGACCGCGGCCCTGGAGCTGCTGCAGGCGTGGAACCGGCGCCTGGAGCCCGGCGGCTGGCTGCTGGGCAGCCGGCCGGCGCTGGCCGACATCGCCGTGCTGCCGTTCGTGCGCCAGTTCCGCGGCAGCGATCCGGAGCGCTTCGATGCCGAGCCGGGGCTGGCGGCCCTGCGGGCCTGGCTGGCCCGCTTCCTGGCGAGCGCGGAGCTGGCGGCGGTGCTGGCGCCGCCCTGGGGGCTGCGCCGCAGCTGGCGTTCGCCCAGCTGGCTGTACCACCTGGCCCTGGAGCGCGACTGGCAGCGGGCCCGGGCCGAGGGGATCTACCCCTGGTCCACGCGCGGACGGCGGCAGGCGGAGGTGGGCTTCGTGCACCTCTGCCGCGCCCACCAGATCGCCGCCACCCGGGATCGCTTCTACGCCGATGCCGGTCCGGTGCGGCTGCTCAGCCTCGATCCGGCGGCGCTCACGGCCGCCGGGCTGGAGCTGCGCGACGAGCCGGCGCCGGACGGTGAGCTCTTCCCCCATCTCCATGGCGGGCCCTTGCCGCTGGCGGCGGTGCGCCACCACGCCAGCGATGGGCCGGAACCGGCAGGGGCGACGGCATGACGCCGGATCTGGCCGCGATCGAGCGGCGCGCGGCGGCGGTCGGGCTGCTGCTGCGCCTGCAGGTGGGGGGTGCCCTGGGGCTGCGCAGCCTGCGGGTGGGGGTGGCGGCGCCGCTGGGCGAGGGACGGGCGCGGCTGCTGGGGGAGCTGAAGGGCTGGGCGCTGCCCGCCGCCGATGGCCTGAGGCTCGACACGATGCGGGTGCAGGGGGAGGGCAGCGAGGGGCTGGGGTTGTGGATCTGGGCCGCCACCTTCGCCTGGGCCCTGGAGGCCACCCCCTGTCGCACGGCCCGGCTGCTGGCCATCCGCGACGACGAGCGCCAGCACCGCCGGCTGGTGCGCTATTTCCGCGGCCTGGGCTTCACAGCGCTGCGGGAGCTGGGCGCGGCGCCGCTGGACCTGCCCCAGCGCCTGCTGTGGGGTGGCGCGGGACTGCTGATGCAGGGCGACTGCGCCGAAGGCCTGCGCCGCTGCGCCCGGCGGCTGGGGTGCGGAGGCTGAGGTGAGGAGCGTGGTCAGCAAACCCCGACCAGGAGGCGGTCACCGGGGCGGCGGCTGCTGACAAGCCGCTTACGTGGTGTAATATGGGATTAATTCAGCTGTTTGCGATGACAATCTCTGACTTTGGTAATGCCACCAAGGCAAAGTCACGTTGGTTGCATCACGTCACCGGTGTCGTGGTCACAGCAAGCCTTTTTACAGTCGGCAGCTTGGTTGCCCCCCGTTCGGCTCAGGCCCTCTCGGCCGGCAACATCAACCCGATCGTATTGATCGATCAAGATCCGAACAATAACTTTAATCAAGAACCCCAGTCCCTATCGTGCCTAACGGGAATTGATCCGGAATTGAGTCTGCGTGAAGGCACCCCCAACTCTTGCCCCCCTAATTTTGGCCAGGGTACGGTTTTTATTGGCACTCAGCCCAATCCAGGAGCTTTTGCATTCGGCTTCACCTTCGACGTTTTCACTCCCCAGAGGGTTAATGCCTTGGGGATCTACAATCCCCAAGAGTCATTCGATCCCAGCAATACTCCAACACCTTGGCTCGATTACACCTTTAAAGCTGATCATACTGTATCACTTTACCGTTTTACAGGTACTGATTACGGCTTACAAGCCGGAGACTTCAATTTCTGGTCTTCGATCACCTCAGCTTTCCAACCAGGCTCACCCGCAGGGATTGCATGTAACGGTGTTGTCAAGGATCTGTTCTGCTGGTTGCCCGTTGGTCCCGTGGATATCAATGAAGGCGTTTACATGGTGAGCTCCACGGGCGGTTGGAGCCAGGACTACTTCGCTGACGGCGGCAGTGTGATCGCTGCCAATCCGGATACCGGCTGGATCGAATCGGTCTTCAGTCCCTCTTCTGCGCCGGGGTATCCTGTCCCCACCTCCTGTTACACCTATCCAGCTTCCACTAATTGCGTCCTTAATGCTTACCCCCTCTGGGCGGCGAATGTTTCCACGGAAGTCCCTGCACCCCTGCCGCTTGCTGGCGCTGCCGCTGGATTCGCCTGGACCCGTCGCCTGCGCCGCCGCATCGCCCTGAGCCAGCCAGAAGCCTGAGTCAGCCGGGGGTTTCGGCATGAAGAGTTACTCGGATGATCTCCAGCAAGATCTTGCTGGATTCCAGAGCCCAAGCGTGCTGGCGCGTCGCTTGGGCTTTTTCGCTACAGCCCTGTTTGTTGTTTTTGCCGTCCTCGTGGTGGCTGCGATGCTGCCTCCCAGGCTGCTCGACCCGACGTGGCAGTTGCGTTTTGTTTCGTCTCTGCTTGGCCAGGCTGCGATCCCGCTGGTGGGGCTCGGGCTGCTTTTTCTGGCCAGTTATGTGGATCCCGGCAATGGGGCGATCGAGCGGCTGGCACGGCGCTGCGCTCGCCTGTCGATCCTGGCGGCGCTGGGGTTTTTCCTGCTGATCCCCGTTCAGGTGGCCGGGGTCTGGGGCAAGGTGAGCCAGGCGATCGCGGGCCAGAACCGCGACATCGCTGCCACCACTGCCCGCTCGGAAACCTTCCGACGTCTGATCTCCAACGCCCCTTCCCCTCAGGCGTTGCAGCAGGCTCTGATCGCCCAGCGGGTGCCGCCGCTCACAGCAGCCCAGCTTGCCCAGCCGATGCCGGTGCTGCGGGCCCAGCTGCTCGAACGGCTGGCCACCGTTGAGAAGCGGATCGAAGGCCAGCCGCGCGGCCTGCAGCTGCACCATTGGCTGGCGCTGCTGCAGGGCATGGCAGGCAGTGTGCTGGTAGCTCTGGCCTATGGCCTGGCCTTTGCAGCCGGAGCTCAGGCCAAGGACAAGGAGATCTCCCTGCTCGACCAGTGGCTGCTGCGTTGGGACGAACGCCGCGCCCGCCTGCTTGAGGCGGTGGAAGAGCGCCGTCTGGTCAGCGATGCGCAGCAGCCTGAAAAGCCTGCCTACATCGAAACCCTCACCCTGCCGCTGGGGCCGGATGGCAGGCTGGTGCCTGCGGTTCAGGCGATCGAGGAGGTAGCCAGCATCAAGGATCTGGAAGCCATCCGCCGCAGGTTGCACCTCAGCCCGCTGTCGGCAGCGGATCGGCTCAAGCCGCTCGAGCAGCTCAAGCGTGAGATGGTTGGGGCGCTCGCCGATGTGTGAGATGAGAGTGCAGCTGGCACAGGCCCTGGCGTTGCTCACGATCGCCGCAGCCCTTCCTGGACAGGCGGCGGAGCGTGGCTGGCGGGTGCTGGAGGCTGCACCCACGGCGCCGGGCTGGCGGCTGGTGTCTCCGGATGAGGGCAGGGGGCCGGCGGTGCGCAGCGTACCCCTGGCCGTGCAGGCGGAGCCCCGGCCGAGTGCGCCGATGGAGCAGCCGGTGGCGGAGGATCTCAGGCCTCCACGTCGTCTGCAGTACGCAGCCCCGCTGATCGGCGGTGGGGTTCCTTCGGGCTATGTGGCGGGGTGGGGCGACTATTACCTGGCGTTGTCGGCCGGCACCCCGGGCAAGCAGCGCGATGGCGTTCCCGATGGCTCGATCAACTTCGGTTTCGGCCTCGGCGATCCCTTTCGCACCGTGGGCATGCAGCTGGATGTGGGCATCGGCAGCGTGAAAAACCTGGGAGCGAACGGCGGGATCGGCGGCAGCATCGGCCGGGTGCTGGTGAACAATCCCACGTTGCAGGTGGCGGTGGCCGGAGGGGTGATGGATCTGTGGAGCTACACCACCAACGAATTCGGCCTTTACACCTTCCCCAACGGCTATGGGGCGATCACGGTGGCCACGCCGCTGCGGCGCAACGACCCCGGTTTTTCGCAGGTGCTGCAGGTGAGCGCCGGCGTGGGCGGCAACAACTTCGCCTCGCTGGATGAGAACTTTCAGGGTCCCACGGTGGGCGCGTTCGCCTCGGTGGGGGTGGAGTTGACGCCGCGGCTGGGGGTGTCGGTGGGCTGGAGTGGCCGGGGCACGAACGCAGGGGTGTCGGTGGTGCCGTTCGCCTCCCTGCCGATCACGGTGAACCTGATCGGCGCCGATCTGTTCAACGCCTCGCCGTTCGGCACGGTGGGTGTGCTGACGGTGGCCTGGGGCGACAGCTTCCGCACGGGCTACTTTGCGGGATTGGCCACGCCGTGAGCTCAGCTTGCCGGGCCCGGGCTAGGATTCTTGTATATGTTGTGAAAACGAGCCATGGTCGCCGATCTGCCTGCTTGCAGGGCCTTACCTCTTTCCTCTGCGCTGAGAGCCGGCACCGCCCTCGCGGCAGTGGGCGTGCTGACCCTTGCTGCACTGCCTGGCTTGGCCCAGAGAACACCTACAGCACGTCGATCGGGCAATGCTGCCCCCGGCCAGCCGATTTCCGGGGAGTTCAAGCCCTCCCAGCCGATAGCGGGCAGGAACAGCGGCTTCGCTCCAACCAACTTCACCGGCATCACTACGTTCAACGCCCCGCTGCCGACCGTGCCCGTCACCACCATCCGCTGAGGGTTCATTCGGTCGGTGTGCATCAGGCGCTCCTCGGCCCCAGGGCTGAGGGAGCGTTGATGTGGGTGGTTCCGGTTCGCGGATGAAGATCCTGATCTACGGCCTCAACACCTGGCCTGAACCGGTGGGGATCGGCCGCTACACCGGCGAGTTGGTGGCCTGGCTGGCGGAGCGGGGCCATGAAGTGCGGGCGATCGCGGCACCGCCTTACTTCCCCAACTGGCGGGTGGGGCTGGGGGGCGAGGTGGGCGCGCCCCAGTACCGCAACCGCTACCGACGCGAGCATATCGGCGGCGTGAGGGTGCAGCGCTGCCCGCTGTGGGTGCCGGCACGGCCGAACGGGCTCACCAGGCTTCTGCACCTGAGCAGTTTCGCGCTCACCAGCCTGCCGCCGCTGCTGGCGCAGCGGCGCTGGCGGCCGGATGTGGTGTTCACGGTGGCGCCGGCCTTCTTCTGCGCGCCAGGCGCGCTGCTGCTGCGGCGGCTGTGCGGGCGGCGCTCCCGCGCCTGGCTGCACATCCAGGATTTTGAGCTCGATGCCGCCTTCGAGCTGGGGATGCTGAAGGGGCCGGCCCTGCGGCGGCTGGCGGAGACGGGCGAGCGGCGCACGTTGCGGGGCTTCGATGCGGTGAGCACGATCAGCGCGGCGATGGTGCAGAAGCTGGCGGAGAAGGGTGTGGCGAGTGAGCGCACGCGGCTGGTGCCCAACTGGGTGGATCTCACGGCGATCCGGCCGCAGGGCCCGCAGGAGCGCTTCGCCAATCCCTACCGGCGCGAGCTGGGCCTCTCCGACCGGCAGACGCTGCTGCTGTATTCGGGCTCGATGAACAAGAAGCAGGGGGTGCAGGTGCTGGCCGAGGTGATCCGGCGGCTGCGGCACCGCCGCGATCTGGTGTGGCTGCTGGCGGGCGAGGGCGCCACGCGGCCGGAGCTGGAGGCGGCCACGGCCGATCTGCCGCAGGTGCGCTGGATGCCGCTGCAGCCGTCGGAGCGGCTGAACGACTGGCTGAATGCCGCGGACATTCACCTGCTGCCGCAGAAGGAGAAGGTGGCGGATCTGGTGCTGCCGTCGAAGCTGATGGGGATCCTGGCGAGCGGCCGGCCGGTGGTGGCGAGTTCGCCGCCGGGCAGCGAGCTGGCGCTGCTGGCGGCAGACGGTGGGTTGTGCGTGCCGCCCGAAGACGTGGCGGCGTTCACGGCGGCGGTGGAGCGCCTGGCTGATGATCCGGCGTTGCGGGCGGCGGCGGGGCTGCGGGCCCGGCGGCTGGCGGAGCGGCACTTCGGCCGCGAGGCGGTGCTGGCCGGGCTGGAGCGGGAACTGGAGAAGCTCCAGGCGTGTTGACGAAGCCCAGTGAATTCGCGCTTCAGTAGGCGTTGGGCGAGCGCACCTGGAAGAGGGTGCGCAGCAGGATCTTCACGTCGAGTTCGAGCGACCATTCGCGCTGGTAGCGCAGATCGGCCTCCACACGGCTGGCCATGCTTTCGAGATCGGCGGTTTCGCCGCGCCAGCCCTCCACCTGGGCGAGACCGGTGATGCCGGGCTTGAACTGATGGCGCTGCATGTAGCCGGGGATGAGCGAGCGGTACTGCTCGTTATGGGCCACGGCATGGGGGCGGGGCCCCACCAGGCTCATGTTCCCCACCAGCACGTTCCAGAGCTGGGGCAGTTCATCGAGGCTCCAGCGGCGCAGGATGCGACCGATGGGGGTGACGCGCGGGTCGTCGCGGCGGGCCTGGGCGAGGCCCTGCTCATGGCCCGACTCCGTGACCGTCATGGTGCGGAACTTGTAGATCCTGAAGCTGCGGCCGTCGAGGCCGTAGCGCTCCTGCAGGAAGAGCACCGGGCCCGGCGAGCTGAGGGCCACCAGCAGGGCGACCAGCAGCAGCAGGGGGGCGAGCAGCAGCAGGGCGGTGCCGCTCACCACGATGTCGAAGAGGCGCTTGAGATGGCGATCGAGCAGGGAGTCGTGCGGTCCCCAGAGGCTGATGGCGAAGCGATCGCCGAGGGGTTCGACGCTGAAGCGCATCGAGGGCTGGCTCCAGGCGGGCAGGAAGTACACCGGCTTGCAGGTGTCGCCGAAGAAGCGCACCAGCTCGGTCATCGAGAGGTGGCGTTCGGCCACGTAGGAGAAGTAGATCTGATCGACGTCGTTGCGGTTGAGCCAGTTGCGCATCTCGCTGAGGCCGCCGGCGGCGGGGGGCATGCCGGGGGGCAGGGACAGCGACTGGGCGCCGGGTGGCATGAACCAGGCCTGCATCCGCAGGCCGAGGTGGGGCAGGTGTTCGAGCTGATTCCAGAGGGCCACGGCGTGAAAGGGGGTGCCCCAGTACACGAACGTTCGCGTGTTGCCGCCGCGGATGCGGTGCAGGCGCAGCAGCTTGCGGCCGCCCACGTGCATCAGCAGCAGCAGCAGCCAGGCGATGAGGGCCCAGAGGCTGAGTTCAAGCCGGGAGAAGGTGGCGGTGAGCTTGAAGACGAAGCCGAGCGCCAGCAGGCCGGCGAGCACGGTGCCCCAGCTGGTGGTGACCCGGGCGAGCAGGGTCCAGAGGCTGAGCTGGCGATAGCTCTGGTAGAGCTGGCCGCCCGGCAGGATCAGGGCGGTGAGCAGGGCCACCCCCACCATCACCGAAAGGCGCAGAGCGGGCGAGAGGCTGGAGGTGCCGAAGTGGGACACCAGCCAGAAGAGGCCCGCCACCACGAGCGGATCGGCGAGCCGCTGCAGGCGGCTGAGATCGCGTCCATAGAGGCGGAGCAAGCCGTGGGGCCTGGGGAGCATGGGGTGAGCTTGACGCTGGCTTGATGATTTCGGCAAATTAAGCCCAGTTCCGCTGCGCAGTGCAGCAAGTGCGACACACTCAGCGCAGCAGGCGCCGCCGTTCGCGTTTGCGGCCGAGGGTGGCTGACGACGACTCTGGGCCTGAACTCGTTTCGGACGGGTCGGAGTTCAGGTAGCGGCCATAGCCATAGCCATAGCCATAGCCATAGCCATAGCCATAGCCATAGCCATAG
>JANWUR010000054.1:0-3646 GCA_024958655.1 Cyanobium sp. FGCU6
CGAACTGGACACCAGCCATCTGCAGCGCGGCGCCGATGCCGATGTGTCGGCCCTGTTGCCCCAGCTGCAGCAGGAGGCCGAGCGGGCAAAGGAGGCTGCCACCGGGCTGTTGCTGGAGCGAGGCCGGCAGGAAGCCGAAGCCCTGAAGACGGTGCTGCGCAACCAACGCCAACGCATCCGCGACACCGTGCGCCAGCGCAGCCAGGAGATCGCGCGGCTGGATCGCAAGGCGGCCAAGGCCGAGGCCACACCGCTGATCACCGGCCTGGCTGAAGTGGTGAAGATCCCTGAGCTGGACCCCGCCTCGATGAGCGAACGGGAGCGACGCCAGCTCGCTTCCGACCAGAAGCACTGGCAGCGGCGCCTGGAGACGATCGACACCGAGCTGGCCAGCGAGCCCAAACGGATCGAAGCCAGCTACCGGGTGGTGACCCACCGGCTGGAGCCGGCGGGGCTGGTGTACCTCTGGCCGATCAGCGGATAGGCATGAAGCGTTCCGCCTCCCCACCATGGACACCCCGCTACAGCTATGGCGATGTGTTGGTGGGCGATCTGTGCGCGGTGGCGGACGCCCGAGCGAGGGTGGAGCTCCTGCCGCTGCCCGCGGATGAAAGCCAGCGTCTGCGCTATGCGGCCTATCAACGAAGTACCTGCAGCAGAGCCCGCATCGATGGCAATCCTCTCGACGACCAGGCGGTGCGCGTTGCGCCGCCGGGCAGGCTCCCCTTTGGACTTCTACGCGGGTCGTCGTGACCCCGATCACACCCCCTGGCTGTGTTCTTTCTGCCAGGTGATCCGCCAGGCCGTAGTTGATCTGGCCACTCGAGCCGAAGGCCTGCAGGCCCGGCAGGAACGACCGGATCCCCATCCCTGGGAAGGGCTGGATCGCCGCAGCCAGCAGCTGCTGACCCGTTTGCGCGCCCGTGTGGCCGCCGGCGAGGCGGAGGCTGCGCAGTTCAGGCCCGGCGACCTGGAGAAATGGTTTGCCGTCTCGCCGACAACGGCGCAGGACTGGCTACGAGATTGGCAGGATCAGGGCTTGCTGGAACCCGCCCGGCCCGGGCAGCGGATCCGGAGCTGGAAACTGCGCCAGCCGTGGCTGGCGTGGGTGATAGGCCAACCGCCGGGGGCGGAATAAGCCAAGTGATTCGGCCGATTTGTCGCCCCTTTTGGCGACGGCGGCCAGTGCTGATCAGCCTCGAGGCCGAAAGATAAGACAAGTCGCTAACGAAGCTTAACCCCGATTTCCAGCCTGAAGGCCCCTCCGTGCGATCGGGATGCTGCGCGTCAGAGTTTACCCTCGCTGATCAGGAGATCGAGTTGATTTCTGAACTGAAGTTTGAGGTCTTCGATGCTGGTGCATTCGGTGGGATAGTGGCCGAACTCCTTGAGCTTTGCTTTAAAGTCCCACAGCGAGGTCAGGGCTTTGCGCATACTCTCGTCAGCAATAACAGCGGGTTGCAGGAAGTAGGTGTAGATCGATGGCCTTCCGGACGCCTTGAATTTCTGGTAGGCGACATTGAATTCTTCTTCCGTGAAGGTGCCAGTCTTGGTTTTGAATAAGCTCAAGAAAATGTCGCAGTTGCGTACGGCTTTGTTGTATTCCTCTTGCAAGCGGTCCTCGCTCATGGCATCGAGGAAGTTTTCCCAGCGGACGACTTCCAGATAAAGACCTGATCGGCGTAGCCGGTCGTTCTGCTGGCGCACATAGAGATCAAAAGCATCGCGTTCGGTGCGGAGTTCAGATGAGGAAGCCAGGAAGATCTTGATGGTTTTCGGCTCTGGGCTGCTTGCTTCTGGCTGGTTTGGAGCTTTGCTGGCCTCGTTGGCCCAGGCCGGCGTCGTGTCGTAGCGCAGACCATCAAGCAACTCAAGAATATTCACATCTTCGCAGCTTGCGCGGCATTCAATCGACAGCTTTTTGCCCTCTGCTTTTCGCTTCAGCAGAAGCTGTTCCTCATAGCGCTCCGGCGTTGTGGATTGGCGGCACTGGGGGCAGAGGCAGGGCACCAGCTTGCGCAGCTTGCCTTGCAGCCCCTCAAACGTGGCATTGAGGGCATCAAGATCACTGGCGATCACATCCCGGAGCGGCTTGCATTCCGGCCCGCGGGCGCGCAGTTCGATCTCCTGGCCGGATGGCGAGGCAAGCGTAGCCAGGAGCTGGGTGTCGCCACGCTCGAAGAGGGCTCCAGCGGCCCAACAGAGATCGGGCCGCAGCACGAAGCGGTGCATGCGCACCATCAGGCGGCTGATCAGGCCCTTGGGCAGAAAGTCGTACTGATAGGTGAGCACCAGATCGTCCGCCTGCGCCCAGTTAGCAAAAGCCTCTGGAGCGGAGGGAGAGAGGAGCTGGGGCGTCAGCCAGGTGTCTGTTTTTTGATCGAGGAGCTTGTAGCAGAGTTCAAATCTCTCCATCAAAGCGAGCAGCTCTGGATGCATCTCCGCATAAGTGGAATCGGCCCAGATGCGTGCACAATCCTGGCGGTTGAAATAGCCACGGCGGGCCTTTGTGGGTTCGTCATCCAATACCTTGAATACTGCATCGGTCGCCCAAGTGTTTTGCAGGATCACATAGCGGCTGAGCAGCGGATCCTCCTGAAAGTGCAGAAACACGCCGAGATCATGGAGATAGCGGCTGAGCTTCAGGGCTTTGTCGCGATCGGCGGGCAGATGCTTGGCGTAGAGCTGGAGATAGTGGGCCTGGGTGATGTGGGGATTGGCTTGTTTGAGCTCATCGATCTCCAAACGTATCTGCAGCCACTGGGCGGGCACCGCCTCGCCCACATGGGGCAGCTGTTGCACGTGATAGTGGATCGCCTCTGCCAAGGCGGCTGTTGAATGACCATCCTCCAGGTTGCCGGCGTGCACCTCTTTCACATTCGGGAAGCGGCCCTTGATGCCGGCCTCGTCGATGCTCTTGCTGCGGCCTGCTTTTTCATTCTGGAAGATCAGCACCGGGCTGGCTTCGCTCAGCGTTTCAATCATCTCCAGCCAATACTTGAAGCCTTCATCATGAACACTCTTGTTGCTGCTTCGGGTGTCGTCTACTAGGATATAGAGGGAGCGCTTCGTGAGAAAAAACTGATGGGTGGCGTGATAGATCTGCTGGCCGCCAAAGTCCCAGATATTGAGCCGAAACGGTTGATTCGCTTGGCCACTGAATTCATGGCGATGGATGTCGATGCCCTTGGTGGTTGCTTCTTCCGCCGGTAATGGCAGCTCGGGCTGATAGAGGCGGCGCAACAGACTTGTTTTGCCGGCGCGGCCTTCACCGAGAATCAACACCTTGGCTTCGTAGAGATGATCCTCCCCCTGCGCTTCGATTTCGCGCAGATAGTTGAGCACGGACTCCTGGCCCTGCTGCACGATTTCCGGTGGTGGGTGCACCAGGGGGCAACCGTAGACATTGAGGCCATCGCCTCCATACTCTTCCCATTTGGCTTGCAATCCAGCTTCCAATAAAGGCTTCAGTGGTGCGAGGTCTTGAACCTTGTTATTCTTTAGGTTAAGTCTCCTCAAGTTTGTCAGTCCGGCAAAGGGATTGAGGTCAATGATCTCGTTGTTTTCCAGGTTGAGGGAGGTGAGCTGGGTGAGGGCCGCGAGCGAAGCCGCTCCCGCAGCACCGATCTTGTTGCCCCCCAGGTCG
>JANWUR010000054.1:3746-4000 GCA_024958655.1 Cyanobium sp. FGCU6
AGGGAGGTGAGCTGGGTGAGGGCCGCGAGCGAAGCCGCTCCCGCATCACCGATCTTGTTGTCCCACAGGTTGAGGGAGGTGAGCTGGGTGAGGGCCACGAGCGAAGCCGCACCCGCAGCACCGATCTTGTTGCCCCACAGGTTGAGGGAGGTGAGCTGGGTGAGGGCCGCGAGCGAAGCCGCTCCCGCATCACCGATCTCGTTGCCCCCCAGGTCGAGGGAGGTGAGCTGGGTGAGGGCCGCGAGCGAAGCCGC
>JANWUR010000055.1 GCA_024958655.1 Cyanobium sp. FGCU6
AGACTAGCTTCGATCTGGGCTTTGCGGGATCCCCTCACGTGGACCGGCCAACGCTTGCCATCACCTGGCCGCAATGATCTATGGAGATAGACAAGGATCAGTTGGGGGCGGCTCAGGTGAATGGCAGTGTTAGGCATCTCAAGAGATCAGTTCACGTACAAAGCGACGAGCATTATCTAATTCGGGATCATTTTTTAGATTCCTCTCAAGAACCGTGCTTACCCACTTAGGGCCATGGTTCCCTACGGAACGCACAAAACCCTCAAGCTCCCCGACCTCGACTAAGAATAGTCCCTTTGATCGTAGATTAATTTTAAGCCGTTGAAATGCTTGGGTAGCATCACCACTTGGAACAAATGAGCTGCCGACTTCCTTGGCGTGGGCCCATGCAGAGGCTTTACGCAAGATCCTTTGAATGTTCCGAACGGCTTCCTTAGGAAAGATCCTCTCTGAATTAGCGTCTAAGATACCCATAACTTCTCTTCTTACCTCGCTGGCCTCGAGCTCAGGTCTTTTCTGATCTATTGCATTCTTGACCAGCTCCCAGTCCGCTCTGATCTCTTCCCAGTTGCCACCAAGCTCCTCGAATATTGTCTTGAGTGGCTCAGATTCATTGAGGACATCAAAGTCTGCTACTACAGACACTGGAACATCAAGGCAGCGCAGTGCTCTGACAGCCATGTTTATTCGATGCTTACCGCCGCAATGCACAAAAAGTATGTCGGGTGGTACACTACTCTGGTCGTCTGTAATCGATGCCAGCATAGCTGAGTAGAAGAGGCAGTCCGAATCACTCTCGCAAATAATAACTTTGTCATGGAAAAGGCCATCGAGGATGTTTGAGTGCCGAAGAAGAGAATCAGACCAGATGGCCCTTATCATATCGCTATTTATTATGCGTACCCTGTTGAGTTGCCCATCTCTGCGAATCCTTGCGATCTTAAGCTTGTCAGAACTTGCCTCAAGAACGCCTTGGAGAAAATCCTGGCTATGTGTTGCAATGAATAGCTGGCGATTACTTGGTAAATCTCTCGCGATCATCAAGCCAAGTAGCCGTGCCTGCGGAGGATGGAGAAACGCCTCAGGTTCATCAATGAATAGTATTGAGTGGCTGGAAATGAAGGCATTGAGAAGCACGCCGACGAAGCTACGCATGCCATCACCTTGCTCGTTCAACCGATCCAGGGATTCAAGTCTTCTGAGGTATTCTTCGCTTGTTCTATCTTGTCCTTCTTCTAGCGACGGTTTGTCCCCGACATAAAGTGGTACTTCTGATCCAGCATTACGATGTACAATCAAGTCTGTCCCGAATGCCTGCCTAAAATACTCACTAAATCTCGCCTCTTGCGAGTCGTACTTTTGGAGAAAATGAATTGGGTGCGTTAATGGCTCCTGGGTGAGCCGAATACTCTGGGTTGGGTTTGCGGAGCTAAGTCTGTCTTCCGTCGAGATGTTGTGGATGAATACCTTGGTAAGATCTGAGTAGCCATTGGTGGCTCCGTGATTCCACCAGCCAACCGCATTCCCTTGATAGATCTGAAATCCCATTCCCTCAAATGTTGGTTCTGGATTTCCCCGGTAACTCACTTTTGCCTTTTCTGATAACCAAGAAACAAGACTCTCGCTACTGCCCTGACTGGCAAGACCGATGCTAGATAGCACTTTCCCCTTGTCCGATTGTGAACGGATAAGCTGTTGGGCCTCCTTAAGGGATGCACTTTTCCCAGAGTTATTAGGGCCGACTAATATAACAATGTCTTCTAGTGAAAGATCTATCTCCGTTCCATCATTGTAAACGATTGATTCAATCCAGATCCTTGGGTCAGCACTGCCAGCTTGCTGTTCCGCCGTCATTGAAGGTCACCAACGGTAAAACTCATGATACGTGCTTTGCCAGCATGCCTAACGCTGCCCTTGAGTGGCAGGCAAGCTGCTGGAGGCGGCGAAGCTGAGAGCTGATGGTGGCCTGTCCACTCGAAGGGTTTGTTGGGCGGCACATTGTTGCCAATGCGTATCATGGGCCCCTAATCGGATGTCCCTATGCTCAGCGAGACTGCAGAGGAAGCGTTTGAACGCGCGAAGGAAGAGATGATGGCACTCAATCATGTGTTCGTTCAGGATAAGTTCACCATAGGCCAATTGGGATCGGAAAATGCTAAGTATTTCTTCTCGGTGCGAGATAGCATCACCTATCGTTGCAATAGCTTGAAGTGGCATACTTCCCAGCTAAGCTCTATGCATGCCAATCTAGAGTTACAGCTTCATTCAAGCTTTTTGGATGGAATATGCACGGCGCCGCTGCTCCCATCGCATCAGGCAGGGCTACATTATTTGTTTGATGATATTGTCTTTGGCAACGTATCACTATTGGATTATGTCGCCAATCTAGTTGGGCTTGTGTTTGAAGGTTTCGCGCAGCGTGGAA
Organism: Cyanobium sp. FGCU6; assembly: GCA_024958655.1. GTDB lineage: Bacteria > Cyanobacteriota > Cyanobacteriia > PCC-6307 > Cyanobiaceae > Cyanobium. Next base: position 2,426 of record JANWUR010000055.1, read on the forward strand.
AGTATAGATGGAACAACGCCGTTAAGTCTGCTACTTCGAATCACGGACCACTTCCAGGAAGTGAGACTGGCAACCTGCTTAAACAGGCTCACAACGACTGGGTAAACGGCCTTCAGGCCTACCGCGGAGACTTAATTCACAAGCATGCAATACTGGGAAATGCGTCACACGAATGGAAGCTTGATGCAAGTGGAATACAGACATCCCTACGAGTTGTCATTCCAAGCAACCTAGCAAAGCTCTTCTCGAGGATTTCATTGCCTAATGACGGACTTGATATATGCAGCGCAGCTGAGACTATCGGCATATCAACATCCAATCTATCAACCAACATTCTCTCCAGTTTGACCAGGAGAATCCGGGCGAACTCGGAAAAGCCATGGATTCGTGATCAAGATACAACGACGTAGATAGTGGCTGATTTAAGGTCTTGGTTATCTTCTGCCTGTCCACCCAACGCCAAGATCAGAAGCGGACGGCAGCTTCGAAGTAGTCGGCAGACTACGCCCCCGTCTTCTGCATCTTGATGTTAGGCTACGGCCTTGGAGAAGCACTATGCTGTTTTGACGATGCCTTTTGGCCCTTGTGATGTGGCCATGTCGAAGCAACAACCAGCATACCAATCAAAAGTATTACTATTGCCAATGTGATTCGAGAGCCAAGGTTAGAATCTATTCCTATGAGAGATCTTAACGACAACGGGCCTGCCAAACTTGAATAAATACTTGGTCCGATGACAACTAGAAATGGAAATGCTTGTTTCAAGAAGCTGATGGGTCCTTGAATTGAAGGGTCTATGGTCAATACAAAGTAAGCAGAAGCCGCGATTAATAAAGTTGAGAGCAAGTCTCCGCCAATAGTCGATGCGGTTTCAGTTATGTACAGCATTTCAGCTCGAAAATACCTATAGCAAATTGGATAAATCGCGAAAAAGATAATAGACCATTTCAAGGCCTCTACCGCCGGGGCTAAATCGACCACAGATCTTTCCTTTGACGCAAGTGTCAACATTAAAAGCACAATCAATGTTATGGATGCCACAAAAAGAGATATGAATGTCTGTAAGACTGCTAAGTTTCCCCTAGTTGGGTTTAACAACCTCCATCCTCTTTGGTACTGAACATTTAGAGCGACTCTCATGAATCCTGGGGCTGACATTCTTAGAATATCTTTTGGAGGAATCGGCCTACTCTGAGATAAACCGCTTACCATCATAGTTGCTTCTTTGCTTATATTGGCTCTCTCTCTAATCATTTCTTGTTCCGACGATAGGCTTTCAATTCTACTCCGAAGTTCTGAAGCAGAGGCTATTGCCTTTCGCGCATAAGCAGGTTGTAAGCGGTCAAACGTTCTCGCGGTGTATATTGAATCAACAGCCGCAACTGTAGAAGCTAAGATTGATCCAACAAGAATAGCCACTGGCCAATTAACCAGAAACCAACCCAGAATTGGATTGGCCGGTGAATTATTATTGTAGTATAACAATAAATGCCTTAGAGCAACAGTATCTGTTCAGGGGTCGGGATGGCTCATCTCGAACTCCAGCCCTGCTGAACCCT
>JANWUR010000056.1 GCA_024958655.1 Cyanobium sp. FGCU6
CCGATCCCGCTCCCCTGGGGCTGGATCGGGAGGCCTTCAACCGGCAGGTGAAGGAACTGATCCACCGGGTGCAGGCACTGGTTGTGCCGGGTTCCGAAGCTGAGGCCTGAGGGCTCGGCCATGCCCCCGCAGCCCTCCGCCACCTACCAGCGCCTGCGGCTCTACATCGCCGAACGCATGCGTATTTGCCACGCTTACCAGCCCCGGCGCAGGACGTGGCCCGCCGGATCCTGGTGAGTGCCAATACGCGAGGAGCTGCTGCAGCTCTGCCGCTGGCATGTCAATGTCCGGCTTCGGTGTTGTGTCTCACCAGGTTCGTCAGCGGAGCACTCAGCGAGTCGCTCCCACACAGCCGTAGCGGCTGCGGTTGATTGGTGTCACACGTTCAGTCGATCGCGGACTTCGGCTAAGGGGCGATCAATCCAGGGCCAGAAATCCCAGTGAAAATCCCGAATCGGGCCGGTTGCCTGAGCCCCTCGCTGCAGCGCATCGGCAAAGGCCGGCGCATCGAGCTGATCCGTGAGCTTGGGCGCGACGCTTCCCGCCAGGGGATCGGCTATACCCATCTGGAACTGCAGCAGAGGCGGCAGGGCGATCAGCAGAGCGTGGTCCGGGAACAGGCCCATGCTGAAAGCCAGCACCCCTAGCTCGCCATCGGGATCGGTGGCGTACCCCCCGATCACATGGTGCACGTCGTGAATGGCTACGTAGTCGTAAGGCAACCCCTTGCGACTGCCGGGATAAGGAAAACCGTTGTGGTCGTAGTAGGCATGCAGCGCTGCACCGAGGCTGCCGGCCGGCGCATCCGTCAGGGCCTGGTAGCGCTGCAGATGGGCCTGATCAATCCCCAGGCCCAACATCGGCAGGATGAAGCGCCCGTATCCCTGCACGACCCCATCCTCATTGAGGTCGTGAAAGGTGCGGCGGTACCAATCACCAAAGGCCTTGAGCACATGCTTGCGGCAGACCTGCTCGAGATCGGCCACCACCGCCGCCTCGACCTGGAGCTCAGCGGCCACCCGAGCAAGCACCTGAACCTTGGCCTGGTCGAGTCGGGGCTCGACAAACGCCAGCAAGGTGAGCAGCTGCATCACCTCCTGCCGCTGTCGCGTGGTGGTGATGAGGCCTGATAGCCCCACTGTGATCTGAGCTTCTGCATGGCTTGGCCAAGGGAAACCAATCAAGGCCGGAAACAGCTCTTGCGCCATGGCCTGTTCCCGTTCCGTTGGCTGCTCCGTTCCCTGCCCCGTGATGACGGCCTGACAAACCTCAGCCAGGGCGTGGACGGCCGCCGGGGAGAGGGATTGCAGGTCATGAAAGGCCATGGGTCAAAACTGGGCTTGTGATGGCGTTGAAAGACAAAATGGCACATCCTTTTCAGCTGAACAACCTGCTAAGACAGAACACCTGATTGGAGGGGCGCAACCGCTTCGAGGTGCTCAATCAGCTGTGGGGGCTGCAGGAGCGGTGGAGGAGGCTCACCGGAGGATCTTCCTCGCGTCCTTGAGCAGCAGAAGCCGTTGCTGCTGACGCAGCGGCGATGCCATGAAGCCGAACCGGGTGGTAAAGCCTGCCGCGTCTTCGTCGATGGGATGGGTGAGGATCGCTCGAATTCCGGCCTGCTCTGCGATCACCAGCGTGCGTCGGATCGCATCCTGAAGCATCCCGACACCGAGGCCTCGCCCCTGGCTCTCCCGTGACACGGCGAGCCTGGCCAGGATGACCACAGGCAGTGGATAGCGCCCCATTCCCTGGCGGATCCGCTCTGGCGCCTCCACCGTGTCGACCTGGCCCACGGTGAGGCTGAAGAACCCGGCAACCCGGTTCTCCTTCTCGGCGACCACGAACGTTCGTGCCGAGCCACTGGTCTGCGCCTGACGGGCGTGGTGCAACAGCCAGTGATTCAGTGTGGGTCTGCCGCAGTCAAATCCTTCCAGCCGGTGATGGACGGCCAGGGGCTCCGGCGGCCGCCAGATCACTGGGCGTCCCAGGGTGCCTGCCTGGCGAACAGATCACGCAGCCCCGCGTTGTCCTGTTCGGGGCGGTCCAGCAGGTCGAGCAGGGCCTGGGCCTGGGAGCCCGAGACCATGAACAGCCGCTGATCCAGGAGCGTCTGCTCGGCAGCGAGACAGGCGCTGTCGAGGATGAAGTCGGTGAGCGACTTGTGGGTGGCCTCGGCGGCACGGCGCAGCACGGCTTCCTGTTCCGGCGTGGCGCGCAGGCCGAGCCGGGCTGAGCGCGCAGGAGGCGAAGCCCCGATGGCAGCCATGGCGGACCGTCTCCCACTTGCGGTGCTGGATAATGTTAGTACAAACGACGCACGCGAGGCTGTCCCGTAAGGCTTGGCTGTGGGCATGACGGAGGGCATGGCATCGCCCCAGCGCTTCCCCCTACAAGTGCCTCCCCTGTCACACCCCAGCGCAGGACGTGGCCCGGCGGACTCTGGGACGCGCATAGTGGGCAAGGTGCCCACCGGAAACGGCATCACTCGCTGCGAGAAGGGCACCTACACCCTGGTGGGCGGCGACGAGCTGAGCGACGCTGAGCGCGACCAGCTGCTGGAGCTCTCCCGCCAGCGCCTCGATGCCTTCCGAGACCAGCGGGCCCTGGAGGTGGGCATCACCAGGCCTCCAGCTGCAGATCGGCCACGTTGGCAAAGGCCTGATCGGCTGTCACCAGGGCGCAGCCTTCACTCAGGGCATGGCTAGCGATCAGCAGGTCGAGCGCCGCAAGTGGCTTCCCCTGGCGTTCGAGATCGGCGCGCAGCCGGCCATAGATCGTTGCGCAGGCTTCCGACCAGGGCAGGATCTCCACAATCTCAAGGGTGGCCTCTGCCAGCGCCCGCAACCGCGTTGCCGCTGGTTGCTTCTGGAGCCCGTAGCGAATCTCGGCCACCACAATCGTCGACAAGCAACAACGTTGCTCACGCATCCAGCCATCCAGGCGTGGCGAGCGTCGTCTGAGGAAGGCGCTCACGGCATTGGTGTCCAGCATCAGCCTCTCTTTCCCAGCCGCCATCAGGGGAAGTCCACCGGTTCGGCAGGGCTGGTGTCACGCAACCCCTCGAACAAGGCGTCCAGCTCCTCCCGGAAGCCTGGCTCCTGCAGCAGCGCATCCCTCAGCTCCAGCACAGCGCTGGCCGAGGGCCGCACCGGCGTGAGCACCACGGCGCCGCTCTCGGGGTCGCGATGCACCTCCACCTCGGTGCCCTCAAAGCGGAATTCGGCCGGCAGCCGCACCGCCTGGCTGCGGCCGTTGCGGAACAGCTTGGCGCGCATCCCCCCCCCGAAGCGCTGGTCGATACCAAGACTAGACCAGGTCCGCTCGCTCCTGCCGCCCCCTCTGCATCGCCGATGCCCATTCAGGTGCGGAGTGTCATCCGAGGCCGAGCTGGCTGCGCACCTCATCCCAGGGCACTGCTGCGGCAGGGTTGGCGAGATGGACCGTCCAGCGCCGATCCAGCTCAGCGCAGAGGGCAGGTTCAAGCGGCAGCGCCCCTTCCCGGGCCTCTTCATCGAGGCTGTCCCAGAGGGCGATCGCCAGAGCGAGCCGTTGGCTCTGGGGCAGATGAAGCAGGTCAGACATCGGCGTCATCGCCACCAGGAACGGCCGGAAAACCCAGCGTAGGCACTCTCCATGGCGGGCAAAGGGATGGGAGGGATGACATGGCCTCTGGGCTCCTCCCAACCAGTGCCACCCCCGTCTCACCCCCGCCAGGATGCCCCCATGCGCCCCCGCCAACGGGAATGGCTAGATCCACCAGAATGGAGAGCATGAGCACCCCGGTTGCGCCGCCGATCGATGCGCGCCTGCAGGAGATGGCGGCGCTGATCCATGGCGTGATCCCGGGCTCAGAGGTTCGCCTGTTCGGATCCAAGGCAAAAGGCACCGCCGGTCCTGAGTCGGACGTCGATCTGCTGATCACCGCCCCGGATGCCTGGCTGGAGGGACGCAACCGCTTCGAGGTGCTCAATCCGCTCT
>JANWUR010000057.1 GCA_024958655.1 Cyanobium sp. FGCU6
TAGCGGCTGCTTGGTGCGCTGCCTAAGGCTTGCGGTGCTTTGTTGCTGATCAGGAGGCGGGAAGGGGAGGGGGATCGGCGGAAACCAGTCGCGGCCGCTGCCCTGCTGAAAGGGCAATGAGACAGAGACGTAGGGCCCCTTGAGCAGCTGCTCGCGCTCGGCCAGAAAGCGGTCGATCAGCCCCCTGAAGCCTGGCGTGGTGGGGTGAAAGGCGGTGCGGATGGCATCGGCGGCCACCTGCTCCAGCTCGCTGGCAACAACGGAGGGGAGCAAGGGTTGCTGCAGACCTGCAGGTTCAGGCTAGGCGAGATCTCAGTGCTGCCAAGGGTTCTGAACCATGCATTCCATGCATACCCAGAGCCTGCGCGACGCCAGAAGCCCCCCATGGAACGGGGCTGACACCATGGGAGCCGTGCCTCGATCGAGGCGACACTGGCTTAACTGCCGCTTTTGAGGCATGATGCTCGGAGATGGCGTGAGGGTCATGGAGGTACGGGAGTTCACGAGTGCGGCGGCCAGCGGGGTCAACGGAAACCTGGTGCTGCGCAAGGCGCTGCAGCGCGCCGGGGAGGAACTGGGGCTGTCGGCCCAGGAGACGGCCCAGGCGATCGGCAAAAGTCGCACCTTTTTCGAGCAGGCACGGGCGCACAGTCGCATCGACCTGCACACCCAGCGGATGATTGCTCTGGTGCTGCGCCTGCATCGCAGCCTCTCGGCCCTGGTGGGCGACGACACCGAACTGATGCGGCACTGGATCAACACCGCCAACCGCCACACAGGAGGCCTGCCGCGGGAGCAGCTCCAGGATCCGGAGCAGCTGGTGGAGCTGGTGCAGTACCTCGATGCCATGCGTGGCCGGCCGTGAGCCAGAGAACCCCTGTGGATCTCAAGGATCTCGCCCAGCTGGATGGGGTGGTGCTGCGGCTGGTGGAACAACAGGGCGCTCAGGCCACCCGCCGGACGACGGACAGCCTGGATGAGCAGGCCTGGCTGGAAGACTTTCTGGAGGCCAGCAAGCCAGAGCTTCCCAGCGCCGAGGAGTGCGCGGTGCGGCATCGCCTGCTGCTCACTCCCTTTCGCTATCGGAAGCGCCACGGATCGCGGTTTGCCACCCGCTGGGAGCGGGGGTTGTTCTATGGGTCCCGCAGCCGATTCGGCTGTCTGCTGGAGGGGGCGTACTACGAGTTGGTGTTTCAGGCGGGCCCCGAAAAACCATTTCCCCGCAGTAGCGCCATGCGGAAAGCTCTCTTCCATGTGCAGATACGCAGCTCAAAGGGCCTGAAACTGCAGGTCCATGGTGGCAGAGAACTTCAGGCCAGGTTGCGTGATCCTGTGGACAGACAGTTCTGCCAGGGCATTGGCAGGCAAATGCGCGAAGCTGGAATTGAGGCCTTTGAATATCACTCGGCGCGCAGTCCTGAGGATGTGGTTCAGGTGGGAGCCATCAGTTGCTGTGTATTCGCCAGTACACCGTTTGATCAGGTGGAGGTGCAGCTGGAAGCCAACGGCCAGAACGTCTCGATCCGTTGCCTGGATGACAACACGGTGCACCATTTCCGGCGCAAGCAATTCGAAGTGAATGGAGAGCTGCCACAACCAGCGCTCTGAAGCGCCGGCGGCCCCCCAGGATTATGCAGTCTCGCAGCCCCGCGAGGGCTGGGATGGTTCAGCCCGGAAAAGCCCGGCGTGGTGGGGTGAAAGGCGGTGCGGTTGGCATCGCTGGCCACCTGCTCCAGCTCGCTGGCGAGAACGGAGGGAAGCAAGGTGCGGTGCTGATCTGTAGCCTCACGCTAGGAGGGATTGCTGTGCTGCCAAGGGCTCTGATTGATGCATTCCACGCATCGCAGAAGACCCTCGGCCAATCAAGACATGACAGGCGCTGGTTAAAACGGCAATTTGCAGTTCCCCAAAGGCGAAGTAGCACTCCCCACCATGCAACCGATCAAGCCCATCCGCAACGAAGCTGATTACGACCTTGCCCTTCAGGAAATTGACCGTTGCCTGGATGCAGCAGCAGGCAGCCCAGAAAGGGATCGGCTTGAAGTGTTGACTGTTTTGGTTGATGACTATGAGGCCAAACATCACCCCATCTGTTCACCCGATTGATCAACAACGCCCGTCCTCAGCTGTGTAGGGCCACGAGGACGTTGGCAACGCCGGACAGCCCTTGCCGCAGTGGGCGTGGAGGCTCCTGTAAACCCGCAGCAAGAGCAGCGCCAGTTCACCTTCCTTGTTGAGCCCCAACACCAGGGCTGCACGCCGGCAGGCCTCAGCCACAAGCTGGGCATCGGAACTGGCGCGTGGCTCCCTGGGCATGTCAGCCCGGCGCCTCTTCTGTCGTGAACGGATCGAACAGCGGCACCCCAAAACCGATGAAGTCAGCCACGTTGCGGGTGACCACCGTGAGCTGATACACCTTGGCGATGGCGGCGATCATCGCGTCTTCATAGAGGGTGTCGGTCTGGCGATGCATCAGCTGAGCCCAGCAGCGAAAGGCCGGGCCATCCAGGCTGAGGATGTTGAAGGTGTCGCTCACCTGATTCAGCCAGGTTTCGATTTCGGAGGCTTTGGCGGGGTCCTGCTCGCTGGTGCGCTCGATGCCGGCCTGGATTTCGCCGAGGGTCACGCTGGCCAGATGCAGGTGGGCGTCGTCAACGCTCTGGAGCCAGGCGAGAACGGCGCCATGGGGGCGCGGTCTGCGCAGTTCAGACACCACGTTGGTGTCGAGCAGGAAGGCCATGGCCTACAGCTCAACGACGGGCCGGCGGCAGGCGTTGCCTCGGGGTGGCACCAGGCGCTCCGTGCGTGCCTCTGGGGACAGCAACAGGTCTTTGAGGCTGGGCCGGGCGGCGGCCTGCAGACGACGCCACTGATCAATCGGCACCAGCACGGCGGTTTCGGTGCCGCGCCGGGAGACCACCTGCGGGCCTTCCCGCTGGCAGGCGTCAAGCAGCTCACTGAAGCGCGCCTTGGCGTGCTGAACGGGCCAGATGGTCATGACGCCCCTCTTTCTGACTAGTCACCTGACCAGCCTATCGGGCGCAGGGCGCCCTATCGAGATCGGGCACTCCCACCAGCCGGTGCCGGACCAGGAGCAGCGATAAGATGACGTCACCTGATGACGGCATCACCATGCGCACGATCGTTGACCTGCCCGATCCCGAACGTGCCCAGCTGGATGCGCTGTGCAGGCAGCGGGGGTTGTCGCGGGCGGAGGCGATGCGTCAGGCGCTGCGGCTCTGGCTGTCGCAGCAGCAACCCGGCCACAGCGCCGTGTTCGGCCTCTGGCGCGACCGCCCTGAAGACAGCGTGGCGCTGCAGCAGGCGTTGCGGGCCGAGTGGAGCGAGCGCTGATGCTGCTGCTCGACACGAACATCCTGATCGATGTGCTGCGGGGCGAGGCGGCGGCGCTGACCTGGCTGGAGCAGCAGCCGGGTCCGCGCATCAGCGTGATCACCTGGATCGAAGTGCTGGTGGGCTGCCGCGACAGCGAAAGCGAGGCGGTGCAGGCCTGGCTGGAGGGCTTCCCGCGGCTGCCGCTGGATGACGCCATCGCCAGCGAAACGGTGCGGCTGCGCCAGCAGCATGGCCTGAAGGTGCCGGACGCCATCATCCTGGCCACGGCTCGCTGCGCGCAGCTCACCCTGGCCACCCGCAACAGCCGCGATTTTCCGCTGTCGCTGGGGGGCGTGTTGCATCCCTACGCGATCTGAGCCCTCTGCCAGGCGTGAATCCTGAGATCGCGCTAGGAGCGTGTTGCCCGTAGCGCCGTCGCCGACGCCATTTCCTGCCGCTGCGCACTTTTCTTGTGCCCGCTGCAGTTGATCTTACCGGATTCATTGTTTCTGGAACCTGATCAGCAACAAAGCACCGCAAGCCTTAGGCAGCGCACCAAGCAGCCGCT
>JANWUR010000037.1 GCA_024958655.1 Cyanobium sp. FGCU6
AACCGCAGCCGGAGCGGCGGCTCAGGTCTGCGGAGGTTTGTTGCTGATCAAGTTATTGGAAGGTTCCGAGAACCACAGGCGATGGCGCCTGGCTTTCTGCGAACCAAACCCAGTGTTGCCAACTTGATCGGGCTGAATCCAGTGCCGGCATACGGTTAGAGGCAGCGGGGCATGAATGAAGGCTTGGTTTACGGGTCCGAGAACCACCTGTACATGAGGCTACACAGAAGCCAACGGGGGGCACCCTGAGCCAGTCAGAGTTGCGTGCCTGAGATGAGGTCACCGTAGCGGTCTGGGCTAGTTGCCCTCTTTCTCTGTCGGGCAAGCTCCAACCAGCCCGCCAGCGCACGGCCCTTGCCCACTGGCGGTCCTTTCACGCTCTGCCATGGCATCAGGCCGTCAGCAGCCCGGCGCTTTCCGCTGGTGCACCAGCTGATCCACGTCGCCGACCTGCTCCTCTTGTGATGCAGCACCTTCAGAGCCCTCCCGAGACCTCGGCGGCGGGTGAGCTGGGATCAGCCTGCCGCCACAAGGTGGCCAGCAAGTTCCGCCAGCCCCACCACCTCCACGTCATCGGCCAGGGGATACCCCTTCACCGCTGGCGTGACCACGAACGTGCGCTCGGGCTGGAGGTCGGCGCGGGCCTGATGAAACCCCTTGCCGAGGCGGGGGCTGAGGCTGCGTTTGATCTCGATCGCCCAGCGCCGCTGCGGCGACCACTCGAGCACCAGGTCGATCTCCGCCCCGGCGGCGGTGCGGTAAAACCAGCCCTCACAGCCCTGGGGTGCCACCGCCAGCAGAGTCTCGATCACGAAGCCCTCCCAGCTGGCCCCGGCCACCGGATCGCCCAGCACCGCATCGGCATCGCCCAGACCGAGCAGGGTGTGCACCAGGCCGCTGTCACGCACCCACACCTTCGGGGAAAGCACCAGCCGCTTGCCCACATGAGCGAGCAGCGGAGGGAGCCGGCGCACCAGCAGCAGGTCCACCAGCAGATCCAGGTAACGGCCCACCGTTTTTCCGTCCACGCCCAGGGAGCAGCCCAGTTCGGCCGCATTGAGCAGCGCGCCCTGGCCATGGGCGAGCATCGTCCAGAAACGGCGCAGGGTTTCCGCCGGCACGCGCGGCCCCAGCTGGGGGATATCGCGCTCCAGGTAGGTGTGGATGAACTGCCGCCGCCACTCGCTGCTGTCGCCATCGCTGCTGGCGAGCGCACTGCCGGGGAAGCAGCCGCGGATCCAGAGCGTGTCGAGGGCGTCAGCCTCCAGTTCCAGAGGATGCAGGCCGCCGAGCTCGAGAAAGGCGATCCGGCCGGCGAGGGATTCACTGCTCTGACGGATCAACTCCACGGCAGCGGAGCTGAGCAACAGGAAGCGACCGTGGGCCTGCCCCTGGCGGCGACCGGCATCGATCAGGCCTCGCAGCTCGGCGAACAGGCCCGGCAGGCGCTGCACCTCATCGAGGATCACCAGCTTGTCGGTGTGGCGCTGCAGAAACATGCTGGGTTCGCTCAGTCGGGCCAGGTCGGCACTGGCCTCCAGATCGAGATAGAAGCTGGGGGTGGTGGCGGCCAGCTGCAGGGCCAGGGTGGTTTTGCCCACCTGGCGCGGACCGAGCAGGGCCACGGCCGGAAACTGCTCCAAGCGGTGGCGCAGCAAGGGCTCCTGCAGACGAGGGATCCAGCCCGCCAGCCCTGGCCACTGCGTCACTCCTTGCAGATCTGTCATGCCGTGCCGGATTTACAAGGAAGAACAGGGTGCTGCGGTGAACGGCGGTTCCGTTCCGGCGTGCCGCACCGCCGTAAGGCCCCCATCAACAGGCCATCAGGTGGACCAGGTTTCGTGTCGCCGGAGGACCAAAAGCGGTTGTCGCTTGACAACCAGCGCCCCCTCAACCTGCTGGCGAGTTGCAGGCCGCCTGGCGGAAGGAAGACAGCGGGGGCGGGTGAGCGCAGGCTGGCTGTGCGACGGCCGACTCGCTGGCAAGCCACCGAAACCGCCCATTACGATGAATGAATGGACATTTCTGTGACCCGCTTCCGTGCCCAGTGCCTGGAGTTGATCCGTCAGGTGGAGAGCGGCGGCGAAGTGGTGGAGATCACCCGCCATGGCAAAACCGTGGCACGCCTCACGCCTCCCGCAGGCAGCTCCACGCCGCAGCAGCGGCCCTGGGAGATCCTGCGCGGATCTGGGGCGTTGCTGATCGACCCGGAGGAGTCCGTGATCGATGCCCAGGCGTTTGACGCCCTGCGGTGAAGGTTCTGCTCGACACCCATGTCTGGATCTGGTGGCTGCTGGGTTCAGAACGGCCGTCTACGCCTGAGCGTCGTTCCCTGGATCGCGTGGCGGCTGCCGGGGGTTGCCATCTCTCAGCCATGAGCCTCTGGGAGGCTCAAATGCTGCACAGCAAGGGCCGACTGTCGCTCGATCGGCCTTTCGCGGCCTGGTTGCGTCAAGCTGCCGGCCCAGGTGTGGTGGCTGTGCTGCAACTGGATGTCGATGTGGTGCTGGCGCTGGAGCGGCTGCCGCGGAGCTTTCACGGTGACCCTGCCGACCGGTTGATCGTGGCGACAGCCCAGGCCTATGGCCTGCCTTTGGCCACCCACGACCGTGTGATTCAGACCAGTGGCGTGATCCCCATCTGGCCGGGGCCAGCCTGCTGAGGGCAGACCAGCCGCATTGGTCCGATCACTTCCACCAGCAGCGTCCGGTCGATCTGGTGCGCCTGCGCGAGCGCATGAACCCCGCCCTGTACCTGTGCACACTCTGACCAACAGGACAACACCGCTGTCACAGCTGCCGTTCTCGCCAGATCTCCTGCACAAACGGATCGGCGACGTCGTAGAGGCCGTGGCCCACCCGCATCAGCAGATTGACGGCCAGCAGTTCATTCACCACCGGCTGAATCTCCTCGATTCGCACCGGTCGGCCGATCGCTTCGCCATAGGCCGCAGCAGCCTCCGCTGAGAACAGGCCCTTGGCAGGGCCCTCCTCCTGGGCGACCCTGCCGAAGATCGCCATGGCCAGGCCACCGATCTGTTCCACTTTCTGCAGTTCAAGGTCTGCCGCAGAGCTGCGCAGCGTGGCGGCGATCACGGGCAACAGCTGATCCGGGGCCACTCCAAACGACGTGCTGAGACGAAGCTGGCCGAGCGCCCGCAGAAACTCCTCAGGCCTGTGTCCCAGGGTCGCGAAGGCCGTCCAGGCAGCCTCTTCGGATGGCAGGGCCTCCATTCCCTCGCTGCGCAGCCGCTCCAGCACATGCCGCACGTACTCCTGATCCAGCACCGGATAGGGCAGTGAGGTGGCGCCGGCAAAGGCCTGATTGCGGCGAGCCGTGAGCTCACTCACCAGGGCGCGATGGGAGCCGGTGCCCAGAAACAGGAACGTGCCAGGGGTTCCGGGTCTGGGGTTGATCGCATCCCGCGCGGCCTTGAGGGCCAGCAGCATCTGGTTGCCCTCATCGGTGGTGATCGCCTGCTGCACCTCATCGATGATCAGCACCACATCGCTGCCGCTCTGATCCACCACCTCCGTGAACGCCTGGGAGAGCGTGGCGCCACCGGCTTCGCCGAGCTGGTCCAGCTGGAACCCGAAACGAAAGCCCATCCCACCCAGATCCAGACCCTTGATCCGGCGCAATCGCGCCAGCAATGGCGAGGTGGGGGTGATCAGCTGGCTCAGGGTCTGGCGCACGGCTGCCTGCACCAATGCCGCGGGGCTGGCTTTGGTGTCACTCCAGAGATCCACGTAAATCACCACGGCACCATGGCTCTCCAGCTCGGGCACCAGATCGGTGCGCAGGAACGTGGTCTTGCCCGTGCGCCGCAAGCCTGAGAGGAACAGACCCGAGCGCAGACCCTCGTCCAGCACACCCGGTCGCAGCAGGCGACCAGCCAGCTCAGCGGCAAGAAGGGGGCGGCGGAAGACCTCGGGCACGGATAAGAGCGTTCTGCTTGATCCAATAATTATGGCCCAACCATAAAAGCGCATAACTGCCGGGCTTCCCTTTCGGGCGGGCGAGTGCCGCTTCCGGCCAGCGCCATCCAATTGGGTGAGAATGGGGCCATCCACAGCGAGCAGAGGGGGTTGGGGTGATGGCAAACGCTCTTGGACCCAGCCAGCTTGACGCCATTGCCAGTGCCTGCCGGCGGCACCGCGTAGCCAGGCTGCATGCCTTCGGCTCGGTGCTCAGGCCCGACTACCGGCCGGGCAAGAGCGACATCGACCTGCTGGTGGAGTTCCAGCCGCTCGAACCCACCGAGCTTGTGGATGCCTACTTCGGGCTCGAGGAACAGCTCACAGGCAGCCTTGGCACTCCGGTGGATCTGGTCATGGCAACCGCCAGGCGCAACCCCATCGTGCAGGCCGACATCGACGCCACCAAGCAGTTGCTCTATGCGGCGTGATTCCAGGGTTCTGCATTGATTGACAGCCTGCAACGCGAGGAGAGCTGAGTGGTGACTTCCAACGCCACAAGCGCCGCCGTGCGTGACCAGCTGATTCGTGCCCTGGAGCTCGATCTGGTGGGGCCCACCCCTGGCCTTCTGGCGCAGCTGGAGGCCGAAGGTCAGAGCCAGGAGGCAACGGAGCTGCGCGAAGAGCTGCTTGATCGCCCTCCCAACCGCTGGTACCAGAGCGGTTTCCTGATCCCGAGCGAAACCAGCCTGGGCGATCGCGCCGATGATGCGGCCGACGACGAGTTCGCTGGCCTCGATGGCCAGAACCTCTCTGCCAAACGCAAGAGCAACGCCAGCGGCGATGACACCGGCGGCAGTGAAGCCGGGCCGGCGCGGCGGGTGTTCTTTACCTGCTCCGTTGGCTTGAGCCTGCTCATCCCGCCAGCCAGCGGGCTGGAGGTCACCGTGCATTGGGCCAGCTACAAGCCCACGGCCCCGCCAGAAGACAGCAAGGCCGACGAAGCCTGGTGTCGCGAACCCCATACCGAGCAGATCAACATCCCAGCCGAATGGCTGACACCCAGTGGTCGATCGGCCCAGGCCAAGCCGGTGCCCGGCAGTGACGGCCTGATGCTGCGTTGGCATCTGAGGCCTGCGCCTGCGGATCAGGACTACCCCCCTGGCGCCGTGGCCGTGAGCCTGTTCCTCACCAACGAACGCCGCTTTGAGGGGCGCAGCGCGGAAGACCGCGATCGGGCCAGTGCCTACCAGGTGCAGCTGGATGTGGCCTGCAGCGCCGGCTTCCTGGAACGCCGCGACCCGCGCGCCGCTGATCTGGCGATCAACGCCAACGATTGGGACCACCGCGTTAACAACCTCCACTACCGGAGCGATCACGAATTCGCCGTGGGCCACAACATCTCCGTGGCCCCACAGCTGGATGCCAACGGCCATTGCCACAAGATCAGCACCACCTGGCTGCCCCAGGCCACCGTGGAGAAGGTGCTGCCCAGGGTTGAGGAGCTGGAAGCAGCCGGCCTGGTGCTGTCGATGCCGGAGCTGGATCGACTGGCGAGCCAAGGGGCTGAGCCTGTGCAGGAGGCGTTACGCCCTCTCGTGAAGGCCTACACGGACTGGATCGAGCAGCAGCGCCTGGCGACGAACACACCCAGCAAGCAGCAGCAGGCCACGGCCACAGAGCTCCTGCAGGAAGCCACCAAGCAGGCCCGGCGGATCGAGCGTGGCATCGAAGCGCTGGAGAACGAACAGGTGCGTCTGGCCTTTGCGATCGCCAACCGCGTGATGGCCGCCGCTGCCCGGCAGCGATTCGGGGTGATGCGGCGCGAAAAACCGGAAGACGTGAAGCCCGAATGGCGGCCGTTCCAGCTCGCCTTTCTTCTGATGAACCTCGTGGGCATGGCGGAGCCCACAGATGCCGATCGCGACACCATCGACCTGCTGTTCTTTCCCACCGGCGGCGGCAAAACTGAGGCCTACCTGGGTCTGGCGGCCACCACCCTGGTGCTGCGCCGGCTGCGCCATGGGGGGTCGATCGAGTCGGCCGGCATGAGCGTGCTGATGCGCTACACCCTCCGCCTGCTCACCCTCGATCAGCTCGGCCGCGCCTCCACCTTGATCTGCGCCCTGGAGCTGGAGCGCCGCAAGGATCCCAAGCTGCTCGGCCCGTGGCCCTTCGAGATCGGCCTGTGGGTGGGGCAGAGCGGCACCCCCAACAAGCTGGGCCACAAAGGCGATGGCGACGACAACAGTGCCCGCTCCCGCGTGCTGGCCTGGAGTGGCGGCGACAACAAGCCGATTCCGATCGACAACTGCCCCTGGTGCGGCACCGAGCTGGGCAAGGCCTTCCTGGGCGATGACCGCCCGGCCGTGGCCCGCGGGGTGTTCCGCCTGCTCCCCGATGCCGATCACCCGCAGGAGCTGCGGGTCTGCTGCCGCAACCGCCAGTGCCGCTTCTCCGGCGACAGCACCCTGCCGCTGGTGGCCGTCGACGAGATGCTCTATCAACGGCTACCGGCCTTCGTGATCGCCACGGTCGACAAGTTCGCCGCCCTGCCCTGGGTGGGAGCAACCGGAAAGCTGTTCGGCCGCGTGCCCCATGCCCAGCCCGGCAAGGGCTTCGTTGGACCCAGCGATGGCAGCGATCAGGCTGGAGGCCTGCTGCCCCAGGGGCTGGAGCCTCCCGATCTGATCATCCAGGACGAACTCCACCTCATCTCCGGGCCGCTGGGATCGATGGGCGGCCTCTATGAGGCTGTGATCGACGAACTCGGTGCACGCCAGGTGGAGACAGCCAACGGAGCGCAGATTGTGCGGCCCAAGATCGTGGCCTCCACCGCCACCGTGCGCCGCGCCAGCCAGCAGATGCAGGCCCTGTTCGGGCGCACCAGCGCCCCAGCCGTCTTCCCGGCCCCGGGCCCCGATCGGCGGGATTCCTTCTTCTCCTACACCGCCCCGATCACAGAAGCAGAAGGACGGATCTATCTGGGGGTGTCAGCGCCGGGGCGCAACATCAAGGCGCTGCTGCTGCGGGTGGGCCTGGCCCTGATGAGCACGGCGCAGAAGCTCTACGCCCAGGCCGAAAAGGAACGCAAGGCCCGCGAGAAACGCGGCGAAGCCAAGGGGCCCAACCCGGTTGACCCCTACATGACGTTCCTGGGCTACTTCAACACCATCAAGGAGCTGGGCATCACCCGCCGCCTGCTGGAAGAAGAAGTCACCTCCCTGCTCACCACCTACGACCAGCGCCGTCGTCTCAACGAAACCAGCGCGCGCTACGCCCGCCGCAAGATCGCCAATGAGCCACTGGAGCTCACCTCACGGGTACCCACCTCAGAAGTGAGCACCACCAAGGCCCGCCTCGAGCTCAGCTTCGACCACGACAAGCAACGGGTCGATACGGCTCTGGCCACCAACATGATCTCGGTGGGTCTCGACATCAGCCGGCTCGGCCTGATGGTGATGCTGGGCCAGCCGAAGACCACGGCCGAATACATCCAGGCCAGCAGCCGCGTCGGCCGCGACGACCAGCGCCCGGGCCTGGTGGTGGTGTTGCTCAACCCCAACCGTCCGCGCGACCGCTCCCACTACGAGCGCTTCAGCTTCTGGCACTCGGTCTTTTATCGCGATGTGGAGGCCACCAGCGTCACACCCTGGTCGTCCAGAGCCCTGCAGCGGGGGCTGCCGGCCATCACCGTGGCGCTGGCCCGTCACCTCAGCCCGGCGCTCAGCTGGGCCAGGGATGCCGGCAACGCGGAGGCGATCGATGCCATCCAGGCGGAGGTGGCCCAGCGGCTGGCGGATCGGGCCCGCCGCTCCGCCCCCAGCAAGGCCCTCAGCGAACACACCGAGGCAGAGGTGCGCCAGCGGGTGATGAACTTGCTGGACAAGTGGATCCGCATCGCCCGCGATAAGGGCGGCCTGCTGCAGTACGGCCGTGAAGCGGGTGAAGTGGCCCCCCTGCTCCATACCCCGCTGGACCCCGATCTCAAGGAGCTGAAGGCGATGGAGCAGGAGTTTCTGGCCAACTGGAGCCTGCGTGATGTGGAACCCAGCGCTGCTCTGATCCGGCAACGCCCCGATAGCGATGAGGGGATGAACTGATGGCTCGTCAACCCTCCACGCGCCCCCAGGGGGAAGTGCGCCACAGCCAGCTGATCACCACCTATGGCCCAGGCGCCATGGTGGATCTGCCCGATTGTTCGGTGGTGATCGGCGGCCTCAACCTCTGGATGTACGGCCCCGATCAGCCTCCCGAGGAGATCGATGAACCCCGGCTGATCGCCAAGCTTCGTCAGAGCCTCAAGGTGGGTTCCCTGCGTCTGCGCAACCCACCCATCCACGATGTGGGCCCCGGCGGCCAGAGCCGCCCGGGCGGCATCCGCAGCCCCGAGTTCCCCAACTGGTTTGTGGCCCAGCTGGACAAAACCATGGTCTTTGAGGGCAAGACCTACCGCAGCCGGCCGCTGGTGGAAGGCGCCCGCCTCGACAAGCGGAAGTACATCGATGCGGATCGCAAGTCCCATCGCGTGGTGCCGGTGCGCTTCGTGCAGACCTGCCCCAATGGCCATCTCAGCGATATCGACTGGCGTGAGTTCGTGCACCGGGGCAAGACCAGCTGCCGGGCCACGCTCTGGCTGGATGAGGCCGGTGCTGGCAACGACTTCACCGAGATCTTTGTGCGCTGCTCCAATGCGAAGTGCATGGAGGAGAAGGGACGCAGGCAGCTCTCTGAAGCCAAGCAAAAACTCAATGGCGACGAGGAAGAGCGGCCAGCACTTGGTTTCTGCCAGGGGCATCGACCCTGGCTTGGCCCTTTCGGCCAGGAAACCTGCGACAACGGCAAGGGCAAGGGGGGTGGCTACGTCAATCGCCTATTGGTGCGTTCCGCCAGCAATGCCTACTTCCCTGAGCTGATCTCGGCGATCTCCATTCCTGAGCCGATCGACGATGTGCGAGAGGTGATCAGCACGCACCTCAAGGCCTTCGAGAAGATCACCAGTGCTGCCAAACTCGAAGTCTGGCTTGAGGACTACGCTCCCGACCACATCAAGGATCCTCTTGTCGGTACAGCGTCTGCTGAGATCTTCCAGGCTCTCGAAGCCATCCGTGGCGGTGAGACTGCCCCGGAGACAACCGAGGCCCTCAAGCGACAGGAACTCCGCGCCTTGGTCGGGCCGATCGAAGGACTTCAGCGCGGCGCGGGTACCAGCCGCTTCGAAGCGGAACTGCTTGATCTGGCAGCCAAACCAACCTGGTTTCAGCAGCGCATCAATCGAGTGTTGAAGGTGCACCAGCTTCGGGAAGTGATGGCCCTCCTCGGCTTCACCCGCCTGGAACCTGTGGTGAGCCAGATCGATGGCGATCCCCTCGATCTGGGGGTGAAGCGAGCCAAGATCGATGTGAAAGAAGAGACCTGGCTGCCAGCCGTGGAAAACCTCGGTGAGGGAATCTTCCTCAGCTTCGATCCGGACGCCATCCGCACCTGGCTCAAGAGCGATGGCGCGGATCAGCACCTCTCCAAACACCGTGATGCCTTCAAGACCTGGAATAAGAAGCACGGGCTTACTGAGGATAAGTTTAAGTGGCCCGCGGGCGCCTACCTGATGCTCCATAGCCTCGCCCATCTGCTGATCACCGAGGCCGCACTTGATTGTGGCTATGGCGCCTCGGCGATCAAGGAACGCATTTACGCCTTCGATGACATTGGCTACGGCATCCTTCTCTATACCGGAGGCAGCGGTTCGGAGGGCTCGCTCGGTGGCCTGGTGGGCCTGGCGGATCGCATCGATGAGCTGCTGTCGATGGCGCTGGAGCGAGCTGCCCTCTGCTCCAACGACCCCTTCTGCGCCAGCCACGATCCCAACAGCGAACTGGAGAAGCGTTACGCCCATGGCGCCGCCTGTCATGGCTGTCTGCTGATTGCCGAAACCAGTTGTGAACGCCGCAATGAGTTTCTCGATCGCGCTCTTGTCGTGCCCACCCTGATCCAGCAGGACGCAGCCTTCTTCACTGATGCTCCCTGATGGCAGCGGCCTTCCCCAACCTGAGCACCGCGGAACTGGAAACCCTGCTGGCGGCGCTGGATTCCCACCGCGGCGATTCCGGTTCTCTCGCCGCCGACCTGGCTGATCCACCAGCCTTCCTGGCCCGAGTCGGTCTGGCGACCGGCCCCGGTTCCCTGGGTGCCTGGCTGGAGCGCTGGCGTGCCTCCGGCGGCAGCCGGGAGGCCCTGCTCCTATCCGTTCAGGCCCTCTTGGATCAGCGCCGCAGTGACGTTGAAGCGCGTTCGATCGAACTGGTCTGGTCAGGCCCTGATGCGGGAGCAGGGTCGGTTACCCGCGATCAGTCGGTGCTGATACGTCAGTTGGTGGAGCGCGCCGAACAGCGCCTGCTGCTCACCACCTACGCCTTCTACAACGGGCCCTTCATCAAAGCGTTGTTCCAGCTGATCCGCGAGCGCATGGTGGCGCATCCCACCTTGCACGTGCGGATGGTCTGCAACATCCACAGAGATCGTGGCGACACCTCCAGCTCCGAGGCCCTGATCCGCAGGTTTCAACAGCAGACCTGGTCACGCCTGTGGCCCCATCCGCCTGCTCCTGCGGTGTTCTTCGACCCCCGTTCCCTTTCACTGGAACTGGAGAAAGCTGTCTGTCACGTCAAGGCGGTGGTGGCCGATCAGGAGTTGCTTGTCACCAGCGCCAACCTGACGGATGCTGCCCAGCTCTCGAACTTTGAGCTGGGCCTCCATCTCAGCAGTTCCGCCCACGCCGATGACGTCTGGGATCATTTCGAACGCCTGATCCAACAGGGCCTCCTGCAGTCTGCTGGTTGAGATCAGCGATTGATCAGGACCGCCGGATCCATGCACCAGCCATTCCCGGCACCCGCAAGGCCTTCGGTGAGCCCCGCCTCACGCTGCACTTCGGCCGCCGGGCCCGCCAGCTCTCTCCAGACGGTCAGCCGGCAGCTGCTCGTGTCCGCCCTGGCATCGTGCCGGCCGCTGGCTGGGGGCTGGACCGTTTGACGACCTGATGCAGATCTTGCATCCTGGGGGTCCCTGCCTGGCGCACCTGGTCCGGAGCCTGGGCTCTGGCGTCACGACCCGCGACCTGCTGCGGGCGGAGGCGGAGCAGGGGCTGGCGGGGGAGTCGGAGAAGCTGCTGCCATAACGCCGGGGGATCCGGGCCTCGCCCCCCCCTCCCAATCTGGAAATCTGCCGGAATCCTGTGATGGACCACCCCTCCTCCCATCCCTTCGCCGAGCGCCGAGCCGCACTGGTGGCTGAGCTGCATCGGATCGGACGACCGCTGGCCGATGCTGGGCTCACCCCGGAGCGGAAGGCGGATGTGATCGCCGCTTACGAGCAGGCCCTGCGGCGGGTGTTTGCCCTGGATGAGGAGGCGGGGGTGGAGTGAGCTCCATCCACCTTTGCTTCTGTTCTGGAGTCATCGGCTGATGGCGCCTGCTGCCATGAAACGAGGCCCACGGAAATGAACGGCAGTCCTGGCGAGTGCCTCATCCATGAGACGGAAGCCAGGCTCAAAATGCAGGGCGAGAAATCCCCCAAGCGCATCAACCGCGGCAAGGTGTTCTCTTGCCGAGTTGTCGCCAGCGCCCAAGCGCCGCCCTCCGACCAGCCGGTCACCCCGAACTCGCGGTATGCCAAGGCGTCGGCGATCGCCGTCATCTCCTCAGCCCATCCCGAGTAGCTGCGTGCCTCCTGGGGACTGGACTGTCCGATGCCGGGCCGGTCGACGCAAACAAGTCGAAGCCCATACCTTGATGCAGCATCCGCAAAGAGGCGCGCCTCAAGTCTGCTGCTGGGCCCGCCATGGTTATGGATAAGGAGCGGACCGTGAGGATCTCCTACTTCAAGACAGGCGAGTTGACGGCCGTCCTTGGTAACAAGCATCGGTCTGCGACGCAGGAACTGTCACAGTGGTCACCGATGCGAGGGATCAGGCAGGCGATCGACAACTGGTCTGGTTGTATGCATCTGGTGAGCAAGGTCCTTTTTGGTGATAGTTGACTACTTCCATTCGCCACCTCTCAGCCTGGGCGTCGATCTCGTGCACAACCTGAAGATCAGCAGGTGGTGTCTTCGTGGATTGTTTGACAAAACCTTGCAGCCAGAGCATCACGTCATCCCCCATGGTGCAGATAATGCGTGCACTGCCTCTATCAATCGCCGATCGCCAGTGCCTGAGCACCTGCGACGCCATCACCACAGCCGTGCAGTCGGCGCCGTATTCCAAGGCCTGCAGGAAGGCCCCGGCATCCAACATCCAGCGCCCCGACTCCCGGAAATGGCGGTTGCGACCGATGCCGATCAGCGGCGCTCCCTGCATCAGCAGCTCCAGAGCTCGGTTGAGGTTGGCGTAGCTCAGCCGATCACGACCGTCCCCCAGAAGAACGCAATCCGGCGGCTCACCACCGCTGCAGGCAAACAGTGGCGCGATCGCCGGATGCACCAGGGCCAGGGGGCGTCGGTGTTCCCGCTCCAGCCAGCTTCTGGCCGCCAGGGGAGCGGGGGCAGTTCGCAGGGCTCCGTCGCGAAGCCCAGCTGCTGCAGATCCTGCAACAGGTCGTCGTGATGGCGGGTGGCCGTGTTGGTCACAAAGCGGATCGCCACCCCCCTGCGGCGGGCCAGGTTCACCGTGTCGACCGCCCCAGGCAGTGCGCGCTGATCCTCCACCAGCACCCCCTGCAGATCCAGGAGCAGAGCCGAGGGCCTGGCCGGGTCTGGAGCCATCGGAAGCTCTGAGCAGTGTGGTGTCAGTGACCTTGATGGCCCCAGCCGCTCGGCTGCTGCTGCTGGCGAACAACACAACCGGCGGCCTCACTCCCATCTGGGGACAACAACAGAAGCCGTGACTGTTGTGACACTCAGCAGGTGGCACCAGAGGCAAGCTGTCCTTCCCAGTCCGGTAGCAGTGCCATGGCCCTCTGTCAGTTCCGCAACGTCACCAGCAGGATGGTGATCCTGCGCTGTGTGGGCCCTGAGGCTTTTTTCCAGGAGAAGGTGATTTTTCCCTTTGAAGAGTTTCAGTGGTCCTGTCCACCGGAGAGCAGGGTCGACATCTGGGCGCACAGCCTCACGGGAGCCGATCTGGTGGAGTCATTCCCGGCCGAAGAGGTGGCCATCAGCTGCGATCTGGATGCCACGGAGGAAAGCCGCGAAGTGGAGCCGGCTGGAGGTATCAGCACGAGCGGCTCCATGCTGCCGCTCAAAGGTCACCACCCCGCTCCACGCAACAGCAGGTCGAGACCCAGCGCCGCGGTGGACAGCCGCAGGACCATCGAGGCGATGCGGCGCACGGAGCCCAGCAGAACGTAGAGAGCCAGAAAGGAAGGGGGAATCATCGGCTGGACTCGCGGGGAACGGGACGCACCCGGTCGGCCGGAACCCCGAAGGTGGGCAGGCGCCGCTGGCTGAGCGGAAAGCGGCGCACCCAGACGCAGTCGCTGCTGTCGTCGACATTGACCACCTGGTAGGGGGTGTCGGGGCTGGCGTTGAAACACACCAGATCGCCGGGCTGGAGGTTCATGGTTTGTGGCCAAGGGCCGGAATGCACCCATGCAACAGCAGGCATGAACGAAAATAAGTAAAAATGCTTAAGCCCTGACCGGATTGCGGCAGCCTTGCTGGCGCAATGGTTTTGCGGCGTGACGACGTCACCGGGCCGCCCGGGAAGAGCCTCCTGTGGGGCAACAACCGCCCAGGGCGGTACGGCGAACCCAACAACGCCGAGCCCCGGGAAGCTGCAACCAGCAGAAGGAGACCCTGCCGGTCCGGCAGCGTTGGCGCTGCTGCCATCGGCAGGCCGTCCCGTTGATCCCGCTGTCTGTGTCCGCTGACTGGATGAAGCCCTGCTGTGGCGATGCGGCTGGCGGTGTCACCGGCGGGTGGCTGCCAGTCATCGCCAACAACCTCTTCAGAACAGGCGTGTTCGGCGAGAGAGCCGGCTTTTGCCTGATCCCAGCCTGATCCCCGTCTGCTGACAGAACCGGCTTCGATGGCGGGGGTGCTGCCACGCTTGCGCATCGTGATGCAAGTGCAGGATGGCCTCCTCTCGTTCCTCCGCTACCTCCCTGATCGCCAAGGCCATGAGCCGGTTGCAACAGCTGGCCAAAGGCCTCGGGGTCAGGAGCGACACCCGCTTCGCCGGAGGGGAACAGCTGGCGGCATTGACCCAGCTCCAGCCTGAGGCGAACTCGCATGAGGAGGCAGCGGAGGCCGGCCAGCCGATGTCCGCCTCCGAGTGCCGGACCCAGGTGACCTTTCTGCCCCGCGATCCTCAGTGGGCCTATGTCTTCTGGTCGATCAGTTCTGCCGATCGGGAAAGGGCTGAGGCTGCCGGAGCCCAGCAGCTGTGCCTGCGCGTGGCCGACGTCACCGGGCTGCTCCCCGGTGCCGCTCACCCCCACACGCTGCAGGAGCTGGTGGTGCAGGCCGGCGCCACGGAGTGGTTCCTGCCGGTTCCCCTCTGCGACCGCGAGTATCGGGTGGAGCTGGGCTACCGCCTCCGTCGCGGTGGCTGGCTGCCGCTGGCGGTCTCGTCGGTGGCGCGGGTGCCGGCTGAAGGGCCCGGTTCCGTGGTGGCGGATGCCTTTGTTCCCTTCTCGCTGGAGGGGCCGATCGGAGCGATCAGCCAGCCCGTGCGCGGCGGCGGTGTGGAGCATGAACGGGTGTATCAGCTGGCCAGCGCCGGCAGCACCCGCAGCCGCCGCATCGGTTCGGAAGTGCTGCATGAGCACGCCTACAACCGGGATCAGGCCGGCCTGCTCCACGCCTCCGGTGCCGGTCTGTGGGCCAGCGGCCGCAGCGAATCGGGCAGCGGTCTGCTGCGCCAGCGCAGCTTCTGGCTGGTGGCCGATGCTGAGCTGATCGTCTACGGCGCCACCGAACCCAGCGCCAGCCTGTTCATCGGCGAACGGCAGGTTCCCCTCGAGGCCGATGGCCGCTTCCGGGTGCACGTGCCCTTCCGCGATGGCGAGCAGCTCTATCCGATCCGCGCCGTGGCGGCCGACGGCGAGCAGCAGCGCTCGATCCGGATGGAGTTCCAGCGCCGCACGCCCGAGGCGCGGGTGAACAGTCGCGAGGAGGCGCAGCCGGTCTGGTTCTGATCGAGCCAGGTCGGCAATCACCCCTGAGAGGAACGCTGCGGATCGATATCAGGCACGGCGTGGATCAGGCACGGGGTGGATCAGGCACGGCGTGGGGTGCAACAGGGTAAAGACGTTGAAGTTAACGAGCGAAAAGGTGATGGCGTTGAACGCCCATCAGTAACATTACGGAGCCTGTATTCAGTGCTGATAAGGTCATGCCTGCTTCTCGGATTGCGGGAGCGCCGCCGCCGCCGCCGACTCTGAACCGCCGGATGCTTGCGCAATCAACATCCCCAAGCTCAACACTCCGTAAATCCCCGTCAGCACTTCCATCGCCACAAACACACCCGCATTCACCTCCGGATCGTCCACGATCTTATTCTCAGATCCCGGCGTGATGATGCCACCCAAATCAAAGGCAAGATTCGCGCCGAACCCCAGCCAGTCGCTGGTGGAATTATGACTGTGAATTATGTTTCCGATCGCCGGCGCAAGCCAGAAACCGTTGATCACACTCTCCGTAATCGGCGAAATCTTTTCCTGCCATGTCTGATTGATCTCTCCGTCTCCGTCCATGCTCTCGTTCAGCGTATCGCTGTTGTCGGCCAGCGTCTTCACAATCGCCACAGCGGTGATGACGTCGTTCATTACCGTGTACCAAGCGCCAGAATTGCTGAACGCGCCCACCATATCCGGGGCCACGTATGGGAAATACGCGCAGGCGGCCACATACCGCACCGAGCGTGACGCTCCTGTCGCAGACTCCGTCTTCTTCACCGCTGCCATGATCACCGTGATGAGCGCTCCGAATGCGGCGAATACGTTCGACAGCAAGTTCAATACGTCCATCAACGAATGCGCTCCTCCAATGCCTTTGCTGCCCGCCAGCAGCACCCTACCCGCCGTCGGCTGAGAAGGGCCCGTGAGCATAGCCTGTATCGCGCCAAAGCTTTGTGCCGAAGCCAACGCATCCGCTTCTGCCTGCGTGAATGGCGCCTCTTTCACAACAACCTTGTAGATGATGGTGCCCGGGATGGCTGCAATAAAGCAGACGAGGTCGAGGAAACTCAATTCATCACCTGAAATGACCTTATAAAGTGGGCTGAGAATCGGGATCTGGATCGTCGCATCCAGCAGCGCGATCATCCCGTCCACCACGATCTCAATAATTTCCAACCCGGAGACAATCAGGTTCGACGCAGTAGAGAGGATGAAGTCCAGAATGATCGCCACAGTCTTTTTAATCACCTGCAACGGCGTCAGGCTCGCAATCGGCTTGATCACATCATCCTGTAACTGATCGATCATCGTGACGATGCCGGTGATCTCGTTGTCAACAATTCCTTCCAGTTTCGCAACGATCGCCGCGAATGAACTCCTGTCAGGATTGCCGGTGTTAAAAGTAGTCAATGCCTGCGAGATATTGCCCTTAACGTGGTGAACGCCCCAGTTCGATTGCGGAGACCCCGCACTCGTGGAAGACGACGAGGAACTCGACTGGTAGCTGCCCATTGTCGTGCTCACCTGAGGCAATGTCGCCCACTGGTTCAGCTTGTCCTCCATGTTCACAAACGTGTTCTGTACATCTGCCGCCAGCGTGCTGATCTGGCCGACCGCCTGGATGGCACATTGCTTCAGAATGTTCTTCATTGCTCTGTGCGTGTTCTTGATGTCGCTCCAGTTGAAGATGAATCCTAACCATTTGACGAGATCGTCGAAGAACACTTTGATCTTGTTGAAGACAAATTCCACCGCATGCCCAACGGCGTTAAAGCAATCAAGGAGCACATCGTAGATCTCATCCCCAATGGTGACGAAAAAGTGGTTAATCCCCTCTACTAACTGTATGGTAAAACTCTCAATCTTATCGATAATATGCTTCGCCCAGCGGAAGAAATCTTCCGCCGCCACTACGATCGGATTGCTGCCCCTAAGCAGATCCCCTTCACCCCTCCGCTCCTGATACTGAATCCCTGCCGCGGTGAACTGCACCGTGAACGATGTCCCGGTTGCTGTCCATGGCGACGGTTGCTGTTTTGTTCCGTCCTGTGGCAATTCTGACGTGATCTGCTGAAACTGTGAAACCGACTGCGCCACCGCGTCGACATCGCTCGAAGACACGCCCGATGGAATCAACGGCTGGGTGGTCCCGTCGCTGTTGGTCACCACGACATTCGAAAGGCTTCTCCCATTCGTCACCGTCGCCAGAGTCGCCTGGGCGTTGGCCATGGGATTCATTGAGACCGTTACGCCGGAGCCATCAGCCAGCGCTACCTGCAGACAGACCGCGGATAGCCCTTGGGTTTCCTGCACGACCGTGAGCACGCCCGTGGCGTCAGCGTTCAGTTGCAGCGGCACGGACGGCGTCAGCACGTAATACACGCTGTTCACATACACGCTCACCCGGCTGGCTGCGGTGATGGAGACCAGTGCATTCGGCGTTGCCACGCCATTGGCATCACTGATCTGGATGTGGGTGGTGAAGCTCTCGTACTCCACCATGTCATCCACGCTGGTTCCCGGCAAAGTAATCGACCGCTGTAACCAGTTCGCTGTGGCCGGATCCTGCGACAACTGAATCAGATTCTGTCCATCCACATTGGCGAACAACACATTGGTGCCAGCATTGAGATTCAGGAAAAATGCGAAATCCTGCACGTTCTCGATCAGAGGCACCGGGTTTGACCATGCCGTTGGATCAGCTTCACTCCCTTCGGCGCACTGCACATAAAAAAGGGTTCCTTCCGCATTCACACCCCACACCGAGGTCTGTCCGCCACTGGTGGAGGCTGCCAGTTCCGATGCTCCCGCTGTCAACGGATTTGCCGACGCAATCACGGCCGCTTCATTCTTGACCTGAATCGAAGGGGTGAACACGCTCAGACCCTCGCTGCCAGAAACAAATAAATTGGATGTTCCCGAACTGTTCAGCGCGGAAGCTACTGCTGTGGCGCCAGCGGGCACACTCAGTTTCGTGATAACTGGCGGGATCTTCGGTTTAAAGTAGTTGTACTGCGGTGTGAAGATCAACTGACCCTCGCCGCCAATGGTGCCGAACGTGTAAATGCCAGGAAGCGGCTGGTTCGGAAGGTTTCCCAGGCAACTGGTGATGCTTCCCGCCGACATCTCTGCTTCCAGGTAATGGGCATTCCACTGTTGGGATGCCCCCGGGGTGATGTAGTACCGGTCTACAGGATTAAGAGTATTTCCCGGCGAGCTGAGAATGTCCACAAAGATGTTCTCCATCGCACCGCCCGATGTCAGCACGTTCATCAGGTATACGCTGGTAATGGTCAAAGGATTTGGCGGTGCATCTGCGTCAAACGGCATTGACGTCCATGCCAGCCCATTTGTCCATGTCGTGTCGGTGTTGGCGTTCCCAAGGGACAGAAACAGATGGTCCGATCCGGCCACTGTCACCACCAATCCGACGTCAATCGCCAAGGTCTGAGCGTTCTGCGCCACGCTGAAGGATTTTGCCGTCACTGCCGCACCTTTGAATTGCGCAGACAACGCGCTGCTCAACTCCAGTTTTATCCAGCCCGATGTGGTCGCGATCGATTCTCGGGTTAGGTATAAGACGCCGTCTGTGCCGATGGAGAAGAATAGCGACTCTCCGCTCGGTGTCTGGAGAACTTCAAACGCAATATCCGGCGCCATCACCACCGCGTGCGTCTGGTTCTTCATCAATTCCGAATTGAAGTTGATCTTCATGAGCGTTTTCCCCCTTCGGCTCTCGCCTGTTGTTGATTAAGATTCGCGGTGCTCACATATGCGATGTGCGATACCAGATCCTGTCCATCCGAGAACCCCACATCCGTAAACGTGAACGTTGCGCCGCCCGGGAACACAAAGTTCTGCACTGCCGCTATCGGAACAGTCTGCAGGTTGGTGCTGGCGATGCTTTGTGCCCACGTCGCAACATCAGAGATAATCTTGTTTACATCGGCCCAGAAGTTTAGGAAATCATTCGCCTTCGGATCTTTCGAGTTATTTGTTGTTTCCGGCAGATGCTTATCCACTTTCAACGTGCCGTTGTCATCAATGCCAAGCGAATAGGTGTCGATGATTTGAATATCCACCACATTGCCGCTTGCCGAAGTGGCCAGGTGCTTGATGTAAACATAAATCACCAGGTGCTGCACAACTGTTATCTGACTGCCGCTCACCGAAGCATTCAGGCTATAGGAAGTGGAAAGCTCCATCTTTCCCAAGTCACCATCGGAGCCTGCCTGGTCCTTAGAATCTGCTTCGTAGGAGACACTAAGAATCACTTCACCCGAATCCGGGATGGATACGGTTGGGGTCTGGCCCGCCGTCATGCTCCAGCTGTATTTCGGTATCGCACCCTTGAGCCACACCCGCACAAACGGGGACAAGCAGTTGTTCTTCATGTACGAGGCGAGAGCGTTCCCGATGTAGCCGGCAAATGTTTTCCGGTTCAGCGCCGCCGCGCCGTCATAACTCGCCACCTCATTGGGCTCGATCCAATTCCAGCCGAAATTGGCATGTGTGGTTGCTGGCAACACATCGTTATTGGTAGCGCAGAGGTAGTTAAGGGTCAGCGGAGCCGCTTCATTCCCCACCGCGTTCGGTACGAAGAAATTCAGGTTCGTGACCGCCAGTCCGCTGGAGGAGACGTTCGCGATCCGCTTCGCTCCATACCCCAGAACTTCATTTCCACCCAACGCCTTCCAGTAGGTGTTAATGAAGTCGGCTGTCATGAAGGTGTTCAGCGCGCTATTCATCGGCGAGTCAACGAACTGGAATTGCTGCTCCAGATCGGAGCTGTTCAAATCGTAATAGAGCTGCTGTACGCTGAATTCTTCTTGATTTCCCAGGCCGTTCAATCTTTTCTGAACATCCGGTGGCAGATTCGCAAAACTGGAGGCTTGGAAGTCGAGGCTCACGTTGCCCGAAAAGCACCAAGCCATTCCGAATGGCTGCGCTTCGTTAAACCAGGTAACGGATCCTCGCGGTCCGAAAAGTAATTGCGTGCCGATAAATTCGCTGAATAAAAGTGTGTACGTTACTGCCGACTGTCCTGGTGATAACTGGATGATGTCTGGCAGTTTTGTTGGGGGAACACCTGGAGGCAATCCCAGTTTCGCCTTGATGGCAAAGGCAAAGGCAGCATTATTCAATGCCTGCACACGGGGGTCTGCGGATGGCGTGTTGTTTGGCACAGAAAACGGATCTGTACCCACCTGCTCCACGAACGATTTAAAGCACGTTGCTGTCGGAATGTTGCTTGAATTGTAGACGAAGCACAGAGTCTTCTCCTCAAGCCCCTCGTATAGGTAATCGTCCAAGGCGCTATTAATGCTGTCCTGGGTCACCGCCACTACGTAGTCAAATCCAGTGAGTGCAAGATTGGATTGGTTGATGCCCATGTGATTGAGTTCTCGGAAAAGGCGTTTTTCCGCCCGGCTTGAATTAGCCCAATTGGGCGAATATTGCTATTTGCTTACTTTAACGCAGCTATTTGCGTGCTCGCTTCGGGCTGGCTGCCGCCTCTCTCATCTGTTCACAAACCTTCATGAGTGATCGGTGTGTTCAGATTGCCGCCAACGACAAACAAACAGGCAGAAAGCGGTCATCACCCCCAGGCACACCGCTGCCAGGGTTGGAGCGACGACAAGGTGCGGCGGCGAGGCGCAGCCACGGCTCGGCTTTGCGTCCAGCAGCATGGGGGCACCTGTGTGCCCGCCATGCTGCTGAACCCCTTCTGCCCGCTCACCACGGCGAAGGTTCTGGCCCTCAAGGCCACCGTCCTCGTGCTGCTGACGCTGCTGATCAAGGCCAAGGTGCGCATCGGCGCCTTCTCGGCCCTGGGCGTCTTCCTGCTCCTGCTCCAGACCCTGATCTTCCTGCTGGCTGCTGCAGGCGCTCTGGGCGTTGTGGCCGCTGCGGCCGGCTTCGATGCGATGCAGCAGCGCCGCACGGCGGCAGCCTGAGGGGAATGGCTTTCAGGTTGACTGGCGCACCACGGGGATCCCCATGGCGGGCGTGCTGAGCTGGTTGCTGATCGGCCTGGTGTTCGGCCTGCTGCAGGGGCCCTATCAGGCTCTCTCGGAGCTGGGCTTCCGGTTGCAGCGGGCTCTCTGGCTGACGCCCCAGCCCCATGCGCTGCTCGGCTGCCTGCTGGTGTTCGCGGCCACCTCGCTGCTGATCCTGTTGGCCTGGGGCCCGCTGGCGGCGGGCCGCGGTGGAGGCATCGCTCCGCTGCTCGCCCTCGATCGCGCCGCCCCTGCGCAGCGTGCCGCCGGGGAAGAGCGCTGGTTGCAGCAGCTGAGCCTGTCGTCCCAGCTGCGGCGGCTGCCGTTGATGGTGCTCACCCATTGCGGCGGACTGACGGTGGGGGTGGAATCGCCGTCGGCGGCGCTGGGGGCCAGTGCCCTGCTGGCGATCCGCCGGCGCTGGCCGGCTGTTCAACCGCTGGCCGCGCTCTCTCCGCGGCTGGTGGCGGGGATCGGCGGCGCGGCCGGCCTCGGGGCGGCGTTCCGTTCCCCGCTGCTCGCCGTGGCTTACGGACTGGAGGAGCTGGGGCAGCGCGGTGGCCTGCCGCTGGTGCTGCCGGCGCTGCTGCTGGCGGGCGGTGGCACCGTGCTGGCCACCACGCTGGGGCAACCGGCCCGGCTGCCGGGTCTGGATCTCGGCCCGCTGGCGCCGCAGCTTTGGGGCTGGTCCGCGCTGCTCACCCTGGTGGGCGCAGCTGGAGGAGTCCTGCTGGTGCGCCTGCTGCTGCCGGCGGCGGCCGCGGTCAAACGGCTGCTGGCGCAGCGCCGCCTCCCGGGCGCGCTACTGCTGGCAGCTGCCCTCAGCTTTCTGGCGTTGCTCAGTGGCGGCCTGAGCCTCAACGACGGCTCTCTGTCGCTGGCTGCGGCCCTCTCCGGCGAGGCCACGGGCTCGCCACTGCTGCTGCTCTGGCGGCTGCTGTCGAGCGTGATCAGCCTGGCGCTGGGAGCACCGGGCGGCCTGATGCACGACAGCATGACCCTCGGCGCCCTGCTGATCAGCCCGCTGCAGGGGCTGCCGGGACTGGAGCCGAACGCCCTGGCCCAGCTGGCGGCGGTGGGGGCCACGGCCCTGTTCGCCAGCAGCACCGGAACTCCGCTGTTCTGCGCGGCCTTCGTGTTCACCCTGCAGGGCGATCCGGTGCTGCTCCCCCTGCTGTTGCTGGTGAGTGCGGTGGCGGCTGCCCTGGGCGACCGCTGGCGCGGCGAGGGCTGGAACGAGCACCAGCTGCAGACGCTGCTGGACCCGCAACCGATCCACCCGCTCCCTCGCCACACTCTCCCCTGAGGGGGTGGAGGACTCGGCAATGGTGAGGGGGCTGGGTTGGGCGGGCGTGGCGCTGGCGCTCGGTTATGGCGGGCTCTGCCTGCTGATGGCCATGACCCAGCGGTCTTTCATCTACTTCCCGCAGCCCGCCGCTGATCCCTCGGGGCGGCTGGAGATGATGGTGGAGGGGAAGCGGATCCTGGTGGCCCACCGGCCCCATCCCGGACCGCGGGCGCTGATCTACTTCGGCGGCAATGCCGAGGATGTGTCCCTCACCCGCGGCGATCTCGCCCTCCTGCTGCCGGATACCGCCCTCTATCTGCTGCACTACCGCGGTTATGGCGGCAGCGAGGGCCAACCCTCGGAAGCCGCCCTGCGCGCCGACGCCCAGGCGCTTTACTCCCTGGTGGCCCGACGGCATCGCCAGGTGAGCGTGGCGGGCCGGAGCCTGGGCACCGGGCCGGCGGTGCACCTCGCCGCCACCCAGCCCGTGCGGCGGCTGGTGCTGCTGGTGCCGTTCGACAGCCTGCTGGCGGTGGCCAGGAACGCCATGCCCTGGCTGCCGGTGGACCTGCTGCTGCGCGACCGCTGGGATGCGGCGGCCGAGGCCCCCCGGGTGACCGCTCCCACCACGATCGTGGCGGCCGAGCTCGATCAGGTGGTGCCGCCGGCCCATGCCAGGGCCCTGCAGGCCGCCTTCCGCCCGGGCGTGGCGGAGCTGCTGGTGGTGAGCGGTCTCGACCACAACACGCCGTTGCTCGAGTCGGCGGCCATCCGCGCTGCTCTGCGGGGCGGGTTGGAGCTCCCCTGAAAGGGAACGGCTGCACCGCACCGGCAGCCAGGCGCTCGCCAAAGGCGTGATCCGCGGACCCCCGGCTCCGGAGCACCCTGTCGATCTCTTGGGTGTTGGCTGAACAACCTGCCCACTCCTGGTCACCGGGGGCCTGTTGGCGCCAAGGTCGCTCAAGACGGTGCGCGTCGTGGTGGTGGAGGTTGAAAGCAACCTTGCGGTGAGGCTCAACCTCGCCTTCCTGCTGCCAGGAGCATGGCGCCAGGTGTTGGGCCAGCTGGGAGAGATGGGCTCGGTGGTGACCGGCCAGGGCAACCCGGTGCTGGGCGTGGCGTTCGCCGGTTGCATCGGTGATTCGCAGCTCCTGGAGTAGGCGATCAACACCTGCCCGCTATGCCGGAAAACGGCCTGTTCGTGACTCTCACCATCCAGGTGCTGGTGGGGGGGGCGTGGATGGGGTGCCTGGCGAGAGGGACCTGGTGAAGCGCTGAAGGGTGAAGGCAGGGCCAGGTTGGCTGAACGCAGGCGGTGGCATACAGGCGATGGCTCAGTAGGGCTACGGTAGGGATGGTTTTTTGCTTAGTGATAGCTTCCATGACAAATACGAACAGCAGCAACACGATCCAGGCGAACGAGCAGAAGTCGTTCTACGAATTTCTCTACGATTTCGTGTGCATGGCCCGCAATCGCAAGGCGGCGTTGGTAATTCGATATTTCCTTGAGATCATCATCAAGCGCAGCCCCCTATGCGAAACCGGCTCGATCCTGGTTCTCGCGTCGGACCAGAACGCATCCAGCAAGGAGATGAACACCCTGCTGGTCTGGACCGATAAGGATGATGTCAACAGCCTGGAGGAACTGCGAAAGGAAAACCGAAATCTGCCGATTGATGATGGCATCGCCGCGATGGCCTTCCGCAAGCGGGCACCCGAATACGCCCCCCTCTGCGAAAAGCATCCCAGTTTCAAATACTCCACGGATTCCACGGGGAAAAGGAAGCCAACAGATATCGGGCCGATCTACTGTGTGCCAATTATGCTTTCCGATTGTGGCGGCGAACCCTTTGGAGTTGCGGCCTTTCAGAATACAAAGAAATATGCCGAGGATCACAAGAATCTGTTCAATGAAGAGGACCGCCTGAAGATGCGACTGGCGGTGAAGACCCTGGAAGCGATGCTGCTGTGTTCACCACGCAAGCTGGTGGATTTCAAGCAGGTTTTCATCGTGCATGGCCGCAGGGAAAAGATCAGAGAGGAACTTGTGAAGTTCCTCGGGGAGATGGGAATCGGCTCAGTGGTGATTCAGGCCAAGGCCCGCACCGGCGGAGACTTGCTCAGCACGATCGAAGACCAGATCAACAGCTGCATGGCGGGCTTCATCCTGCTGACGCCAGACGATGAGGGCCGCCTCTACGAATACGGCCAGCAACCAAGGCTGCGAGCGCGCCAGAACGTGATCTTCGAGGCTGGCTTTCTCACCGCCCTGTTCCGCAAAACAAGGCGAGTCTGTTTTGTGAAGGAGGGAGATCTGGAGATTCCCTCAGATCTTAATGGCCTGCTGATGGAAACCTACACCGGTAATCTTGATGAGGAGCGCATCAGAAGCGTGCTGGTCATGTGGGGAATGTTGGCCGAGGAAGACAAACTCCAGCGGCAGATTGCCAAACAAGCCCTCGCCGCGCCACCGAAGGCAGCTGATGATCACGGCAACGGGGCTCTCACGAGCATCACCACCGCGGCCGTACCCGGTGCGGCGGGGATTCGGGAGAATCACCAGACCGCTCCAACCCAGGCAAGCGGGGCACAGCAGCAGGGTGAACCGGAGCACAGCAGCGAACCAGGTGGGACAAGCTGATCAAGAATCACCGCCGGGCATCGCGGCAAGGAGATCAGCCATCCCAGGGTGGACGCCACCGCTGGGTTGGGGTGATCAGACTTGACAACCAAGCAATACCGCACAGCTGCGGATGTTGATCCTTCAATGTTGACCTCGGCCAGCAAGGACTCTCCAGCCGCTGCTCAGAGCTTGTATTCAACCTCAAGACATTGGTGGGGGCATGGTCATGGGCCAGCCGCCTGCCTGTTTTGTGTGAAACCTGGCCTTGCTGAAGCAGTGGGCCCGGTGGAGGTGCGCATCCGCAACCGCAGTGCGTGGAGATGAATCCCGCGTGCCCGGACGTCCCCCTCAGCGTGGCGAAGTGATCGCCCCGATCGGAATCTTGCGACGACGACCTGCTCTGCATCCAGCCAGCAGCTGTGCCGCGATGCCCTGGGTCTGCACAACGCCACCGCCTGGCGATTGAACGACAGGAACACCGTGCCGCCGGGCCACTGCCCCTCGAGGGCGATGACCCCATCCGCAACATCTCCGCCGGCCTCCAGCAACGCCAGGCCGGCCTCCATGGCGGGGCGATCCACCCGCACATTGTCGGAGCATCGCCCTGACGGCCCGCCCCAGCACGCTGGTGTCGGCGGTGAGGATCACGGCCGTCCGCTCCATCCTCCGGCCGCCGCTGCCTGGATCTCCCCCAACGGCACGATTCGTGGACAGTGGCCTGCAAGCCTGGCGATCGCGATCCCGTTGGCCTTGGTCATGGCATGGCAGAACTTGATCAGCTCAGGGCCAATGCGCTGGCGAAAGTGCACCATCATGGATGCGTCAAACGGCGGCACGGGCTGGTAACCGCTC
>JANWUR010000058.1 GCA_024958655.1 Cyanobium sp. FGCU6
CAGAGTTTCGCCCTTGTAGGCAAACACCGGGATGCCGGCGGCGGCGATGGCGGCGGCGGCGTGATCCTGGGTGGAGAAAATGTTGCAGGAGGCCCAGCGCACCTCGGCACCGAGAGCCACCAGGGTCTCGATCAGAACGGCCGTCTGGATCGTCATGTGCAGGGAGCCGGCGATACGGGCACCCTTGAGGGGCAGCTCGGCGCCGTACCTGGCGCGAAGAGCCATCAGACCGGGCATCTCCGTTTCGGCGATGGCGATCTCCTTGCGGCCGAAATCGGACAGGCCGAGATCGGCGATCACATACGACGACGTGGTCTGCAGCGCAGTTGAAGCGGGGGTGGCCACCATGGCGGTCTCTCGTGGGTAGGTTGGAATCAACAATCAAAACCTGGACTGACCACGGGGAGGAGGCCGGATTCAGGTCGATCGATGAGAAAATCTGCGGAGACGCCGAGGCTTCGGGCTCGCGTGGCACCAATCTACAGCGATGCCCGGAAACGCCGCGATCCGCACGATCCATCTGGTCGACGCCGAGGCCACCCGGGCACTCGGGGCCAGCCTGGCGAGCCAGCTCGGGGGCGGCGAGGTGCTGCTGCTGAAGGGCAACCTCGGGGCAGGCAAGACCTGCCTGGTCCAGGGCCTGGCGGCGGCGATGGGCATCGAGGAACCGGTGACCAGCCCCACCTTCGCCCTGGCCCAGCACTACCGGGCCCCGGACGGCCGGGCGCTGGTGCATCTCGACCTCTACCGGCTCGAGCTGCCCCCCTCCGCCGACGAGCTCTTCCACCAGGAACGGGAGGAAGCCGAGGCGCTGGGAGCGCTGATGGCCGTGGAATGGCCTGAGCGGATGAGCCACGCCCCGCCGGACGCCTGGACCCTGCATCTGGAGCCCGACGGTGAGGGCCGCCGCGGCCGCCTCATCCCCCCCGCTGACTGAGGAACGCCTCCAGCTCCAGGGCCCCCGGCCGAGGATCAAAGCCGCCGCCGCCGAGGCCGTGCGGGGAGGCGGTCGACGAGCGCCTCGCCGAAGCAGAGAACCCCGGGCGAAGGCATCAGGCGGCCGCTCGGTTCTCTCCAGGGTGGCGGTGGGGGATGGAGCCGTCAGCGTCGGGACGGCGCCGCAGGGCCTCGATGATGCGGGCATTGGCCGCCGGAAAGGGGTAGGCATCGAGATCGGCCGGCATCACCCAGCGCACCTGCTGGGAGGCCAGGGGCTGGGGCTCACCGGAGAGCCAGCGGCAGAGATGCACCACGAAGCGCAGGCGCTTGTGGCTGTAGGCGTGCTCCACCACCACCAGTTCCTCGCCCACCTCCGCCTCGATCGCCAGCTCCTCGCGCAGCTCGCGCCGGATCGTGTTCTCGATCGACTCGCCGGGCTCCTGCTTGCCGCCGGGAAACTCCCACAGCCCACCCAGCAACCCCTCCGGCAAGCGCTGATCGATCAGCACCCTGCCACTGTCATCGAGCACCACCCCCACGCCGATGACCTGGAAGGGGATGGGGCGGGACTGGTCCTTCAAGGGGTAGCGGGCGGGATGGCCGGCAGCGTAGGCAGCGCAGCATCGGCTCCAGGGACACGACCCGCAGGCCGGGGAGCGGGGGGTGCAGAGCGTGGCGCCGAGATCCATCAGGGCCTGGTTGAAAGCCCGGGGCCGGCGCCGGTCGAGCAGGGCCTCACTCAGCCGCCAGAACCCGGCGAGCGTCCGCTGCGGTGGCACCGGATGCGCTGTGAGCCGGGCCAGCACCCTCAGCGCATTGCCATCGAGCAGCGCGGCAGGCTGATCGAACGCCGAAGAAACGATGCTGGCGGCGGTGCTGCGGCCGATGCCCGGGAGGAGCTGCCAGCCCTCGAGATCCCGGGGCCAGGGATCCCCCACCCCCGCCTTCGCCCGTGCCCAGAGGAGCCGGGCCCCATGGTGAAGCCGCCGGGCCCGGGCGTAATAGCCGAGCCCCTGCCAGCGCAGCAGCACCTCGTGCTCACCGGCGGAAGCCAGCGCGGGCAGATCAGGGAAGGCCGCCATCCAGCGGTGCCAGTAGGGCAGCACCACGGCCAGCCGGGTCTGCTGCAGCATCACCTCGGCCACCCAGATGCCGTAGGGATCGAGGGGCTCCCCATCGGCCGGAGGGAGGCCCGCCGGCTTCAGCTTCCAGGGGATGCCGTGGCGGCCATGGATCTGCCACCAGTCCAGGAGGAACCGGCGCAGGGCAGGCGCCTGATCATCGAGGGGGGCGGGGGGATCACCGCCGCCCTCCGGGCAGCGGCCCCGATCATGGCGAAGCGGCACGGAGGGGGATCGGCGAATCGGGCGAGGGGATCCTGCCCCGTTGGGCGGCGAGGGGCAAAGACCCCGGCGCTCCAGGCGAGCATCCGGACCGGTCAGACTCGACGCCTCCGCCTCCGCCGATCCCGCTGATGCCCTCCGCCCTCGGCCTGCCGGCCCTCGTCACCGTTCTGGCCCTGCTCACCTACCAGGCCACAGTGCTCAACGTGGGCCGGGCCAGGGCTCTCCACGGCGTCCCGGCCCCGGCCACCACAGGCCCCGAGCCGTTCGAGCGGGCACTGCGGGTGCAGCTGAACACGCTCGAGCAGGTGGTGTTCTTCCTGCCGACCTTCTGGCTGGCCAGCCTGCTCGACAACGCCGGCGTGGCCGCAGCCCTGGGATTCATCTGGGTGGGAGCCCGGATCGCCTATGCGGTGGGCTACCTGCAGGAGGCAAAAAAGCGAGGGCCCGGCTTCGGCATCGCCTTTCTGGCCAGCGCCGTGCTGCTGGTGATGGCCCTGGTGGGCACCGTTCGAACCCTGACCGCCGGCTGAACCGGCGCCGGTGCAGGTTCAGAGAAAACCGCCGGGTCGGCGGCGATTGCTGGAGAGCGAGACATTGCTGCCCTGGCCTCCGGCAAGGGGAGCCGGCACAGCTGAGGGGTCTCCGCTCACCGAAAAAGCCGCTCGCGGCGGCGGCTGTGATGCCGCCGCCGCGGGCCGCGGCACGGCCACCACGTTGAAGGCGATCGACCAGCGCTCGCCTTCCCCGCGGAATGGCGCCACCGAATGGGGTTGCCAGGCCGGGAACACGTAGAAGTCGCCCGGCACGGGCAGCACGTAGTGGGCCATGCCGGTGCGGAAGCTCTGGATGTGCCATTCCTCGGGGCCGTGGAAGCAGAGCTGGCCGTCGAAGCTTTCGGCGTGGATCTGGGGAGGAACCTTCAGGAACAGCACCCCGGAGAAGCTGCCGCCGTGGGTGTGGGTGGGGTTGTAGTCGCCGGCGCGCTGCACATTCA
The DNA here is from genome assembly GCA_024958655.1 of Cyanobium sp. FGCU6. GTDB lineage: Bacteria > Cyanobacteriota > Cyanobacteriia > PCC-6307 > Cyanobiaceae > Cyanobium. The sequence goes on from JANWUR010000058.1 coordinate 3,280, forward strand.
GCCAGACATCGATCAACTGAAGGCCGTAGCGGCCCGGCGTCCACGGCCCCCGGCCACCGGGGGGCTGGCGGTCGATCACGTGGCGGATCCAGCGCTCGCAGGCCGGCAGGATCTGGCCCTCGCAGAGCTCGAGTACGCCCGGTTGGTCCGGGCCGAGCTCGCGCTGCAGGGCCAGCTGGCCGGCAAGCTTGGCGGCGGCATCGGGTCGGGTGAGGGGATCGGCCGCCACGGCAGCCGACAGACCGATCAGCGCCTCGAGCAACGGATCGGCGATCCGCCCCCTGAGCAGATAGCGCGGGAACAGCTCCAGCAGCTCCTCCGATGGTCCAGGCTCCCCGCCCAGGCCTGCGGGCGGCACGGAGGGCAGCTGAGCCGGGGAATCCGCGGGCAACGGTCAGCAGGCAACGTAGGCCTGGACAGCATCGCTCAGACGCCGCAGGCCGGCGAGACCATCCCGCTCCAGGTTGCGCACCCGGTCGCGGCTGATGCCCAGGATCCGCCCGATGCCGGTGAGGCTCATCGGCTCCTCACCCTCCATCCCGTACCGCATCTTCAGCACCTTC
>JANWUR010000059.1 GCA_024958655.1 Cyanobium sp. FGCU6
ATCAGCACAAATTCCAGATGCACCTCAGCCAGCCCACTGACCAGTGCAGGCATCGTTCCAGGTTGGAATGGTGTCAGCCGGGTCAGATGCTCGCTTTCGAAGGCTGCGAGAAGTTCAGGTAACAGGTGAGCGCTGGCGAAGGCAAAGCCTTGTTTGCTGAGGTTGAATGTTCGAACCTTACCTGCCCAGTTGTAGATGTTGCTCAGCCAATCCCTGTGCCAGCCGAGCAGGTCTGAGGCTTTCAGAGGTTTGGTTGAAATCTCTTGTCCAATTGTTGCCTGATAGAGATCAAGGAGTTGGTTCCGCTCCAACTCTTCCATCACCACCGGATCGCTGATGCCCAGCCGGTTGCGTAAAACCAGGCCATTCGAGCCAGGTTCACACTCCGCCGCAGATCCCAGCACTTTGTGCCGACTCAACCCCTACTCCTCCGGCCACCAGGCCACATTTTGACGAATTCACGACTCGCCCGGAACCACGCGCAGTGGCATCTGGTGCATCGGCGAGCCCGGTCTTTGAGCGAGCCGTTGAGCGTCGCCGCCCACCAGGGCGTAGCTGCCGCGCTCGCAGCGGGTGATGCCGTTGAAGGTGAACCTTGTCCACCATGCGCTCCCCAGGATCCGCCGGGCCACGTCCTGCGCTGGGGCGGGACCACGTGGCTCCTGCGCATGCGTTCGGCGATGGGCTGTCCGTATGGAGATGGGCGCTGGCGCTGGTAGGTGGCGGAGGGCGGCGGGGGCATGGGGTGATGCTGGCGTGGTGTGGCAAGGGGTGGCACTGGTAAGGGGAGACCCACCAAGGTCCCCCATGTCAGCGCCAAAACCAGCTGATCGTCATGAGCCGCTGTGCCCCTTAGGCTGGAAAAGCCAGGGAACCGACATGACAGACCAGCTTGATCGCATCACCATCGATCCTGAGATCTGTCACGGGAAGCCAACGATCCGCGGTTTGCGTTATCCCGTGGAGATGATACTTGAATTGTTGTCTGCAGGAATGAGTGCTTCGGACATTCTTGCTGATTACCCTGATCTTGAGTCTGCCGACATCACAGCAGTGCTGGAGTACGCAACTCAGCTTTCACGAGTTCAGCGCATTGAACTTCTCTCTGCATGAGAATCCTGCTGGATGCTCAGCTGCCTCGATCTCTCGTTCGGCCTCTTGAGGCATTGGGATGCGATGTTCTGCATACCCTTGATCTACCAGCAGGCAATCGCAGCTCCGATCAGATGATTTCCGTCATCGCGGATCGTGATCAACGGGTTGTCTTCAGCAAGGATGCTGATTTTGTTCGCAGTCATCTGTTGCGCGGCACTCCAGCCAGGCTCCTGGTTGTCGCCACGGGCAACATCGGCAACCCGGATCTCACTGCGTTGCTGCTTCGTACTCTGCCGGAGCTGATCCACCTGTTCGAAAGCCACGTCCTCATTGAGCTGAGTCGGAAGGCATTGGTTGTCAGGCTCTGAACCTCAGCTCGTTCTCCAGCAGCACCCGGCCGCTGCCCTCCAGCGCGCAGACACACAGCCCGCTTTGCGCAGGGCGTAGCTGGCCGGCGTTGCAGCGGAAGCAGAGGGCCTGCAGGTTGCTGAGGTCGTCTGTGCGGCCGTGGTTCCACCGCTTCGCGGAAGGCTTCGCCTACGGGATGATGCGGTCTACCTCTAGGGCCCGTTGGTGCTCCTGGGCGCCGCAGCACTCGCAGCAGCCTTTGGCGCGGGTGAGCACCCGGTATTTCATGGAGCCGCTGATCGGGGTGCGGTGGCGGCAGAGCGCCAGCAGCTGGTCGCGCTCGGCGTCGCTCAGCTCCTCGCCGCCTACCAGGGCGTAGCTGCCCTTCTCGCAGCGGGTGATGCCGTTGAAGGTGAGCACCTTGCCCACCATGCGTTTGACGATTGACTCGCGCAGGCGCTGGTAGGTGGCGGAGGGGGGCGGGGGCATCCTGGCGCTGACAGGTCAGGGCTGGTGCGGGGTGTGACGGGGGGGGGTGGAACTTATCCCTTGCAGTCTTTCTCCCTTAGCCATGTTGATCCGCTCTGACTGGTCACGCTGCCTGCCCGGCCGAAGCCACCCCGCATGAGGATCCGCTTTGATCCGCGCAAGCGGCTGCGCACCCTTGAGGAGCGCGGCCTCGACTTTCTCGATGCGGAGAGCGTTTGTGCTGGTCCCACCATCGAAGCCCCCGATCGCAGGAGAGACTATGGTGAGGAGAGGATCGTTTGTTTTGAATTGCTTCGAGGTCGCGCTGTGATCGTGGTCTATACGGAGCGCAACGGCATCAAGCACATCATCTCCATGCGTAAGGCCAATGACCGAGAACAACGTCGTTTTCTCCCGCACCTCCGCTCATCGGGATATCCACTCTGATCTAGAGCGCGTTGATGCGCATGAGATTCAACCCGAGGAATATGAAGAGATCCCGGAGCTCACTGAAGAAGACTTTGCCAATGGCGTGATCAGACGCCCTGGCCTGCCTGATCAACCTTTTGGGGTAAAGCCACTTCACGGTTCCTGACCCTGTCGGTGACATTCTGTACCCGTAGCCGAAGGCTTCTGCATAGCAGCACAATCTCGCCGCGCAGCCCGCGGAAGGCATCGAGGCGCTGGCGGCAGAGCGCCAGCAGCCGGTCACGTTCGCTGTCGCTCAGCTCGTCGCCGCCCACCAGGGCGTAGCTGCCGCGCTCGCAGCGGGTGATGCCGTTGCCCGTGAGCACCTTGCCCACCATGCGCTTGACGCGCTCGGTGTAGTAGTCGATCTGGGTCACGTCTTCCTCCAGGATCCGGCGGGCCACGTCGTGCGCTGGGCCTGGACCACGTGGCTCATGCGCATGCGTTCGGCGATGGTCTGCCGCTGGCGCTGGTAGGTGGCGGAGGAGGGGGGGGGGTGACGGGGGGTGGAACTTGTTGGGAGATAACTCACCGAGATGGTCCTGCATCACGGGCAGCGGCGGCTCTGCAGCTTCAACCCGGCGAAAATGCCCCTGACGCCGAGATCATGGTCGTGGCCACCTCCATCGAACTGGATCCCACGATCGAGGCACGCCTCGACCAACTGGCCCAGTCCACCGGGTGCAACAAAGCCTTTTTCCTTCAAGAACTGATCGCGCATGGAATGGACGATCTCGAAGATCTCTACCTCGCAGGGCTTGAACTGGAACGGTTGCAGAGTGGCGAATCCACGGCACGTTCTCTTGATGACGTGAGCGCCGAACTTGGAGTGGTCGATTAAGATCTCTTCTGGGGCCGAACGGCAACTGCGCAAGTTCGATCCAATCACCGTGAAGCGCTTGGTGACCTAGTCACAACAACCTCGTGAGTGAAACATCACACCCGCGAGAGAGAGGCAAAGCCCTCACAGGGCCCTATGCAGGTCTATAGCGCTTTCGCGTCGGCGACCACAGGATCATCTGCCAGATTCAGGATGATCAGTTTGTGGTGCTGGTGATCCGCTTCGGTCACCGAAGCAGTGTCTATCGTTGAGGTGCGAAACGTTGCGCTGGGGTGTGAAAGGGGTGGCACTGGTGAGGGAGAAGCTCCGGCGATCACCCTGGCCCACGAATGCTCCCCCATGCAGATCACGCACTTGTTGACGAGGCCATGACCGGCGACTACCTGCTCTCAGACACACATCCAGTCGGTCGCTTCAAGGCCAGGGTATTTCGTTCACTCGGAGACACCGTTGAATCCCGGGCACGTCTTCGTGATGATCTGCTCCACCATGGACAGACTGGGAAGGTTCAACGGTTCAAGGTGAGCGCCCATGGGATGGAAGTAGGGCCTGCTGAGAAACCCAGAACCGTTGCGCCACAGTTGATTCCAGCAGGAA
>JANWUR010000038.1 GCA_024958655.1 Cyanobium sp. FGCU6
TCCTCCTGCCTCACGGGCTCTCGCCTTGCGCTACGCGGTTTCCCGCGCAGTCCAATACCTTAGCACAGGGTGGCCGAACTGGACGGGTCTGCGCTCCACTTCCAGCCTCCGTTCAGACCGGGGCACTGCGACACTGCCTGATACGGTCAGGCCCTTCCGCCAGCAGAACCCTGCGTCTTGTATCCAGTTCCAGCGAGCTTGATGTCGTCGGCGCCGCGCGCGAGCACTGCGAACCCACCCTCGTGCTCGTCCATGGTGGACCTGTGGGGGGCGGCAGCCGCCCTTGCACACTCCCGTGGGGAAGAAACACGCGAACGATTGCGAGGTCTTTCTGCGGGACAACGTGCTCGTGATGGCGTAGCTGCGGTTGACTGGCCGTTTCGAGATCGTGCTCCACTTCCTCGTGTTGAGCCCAATCTCCATGGCAGCACCTACCAGACGCACGGTCTCTTCCCCACCAGTTTTGTGGAGGAGGACTCGAAGCTGGTGGCCGATTCCGACCAGCGATCGATCTGACGCATCACCTCGGTGGATGCCAGCCTCTGCTGGCCCATGTTGTGCTGGCTTTACGTCAAACAGCAGCCAGGATCTGCATTCGCCACCAGTCAGAGAGGGTGCAGAGGGGGATTCAACTGCTGCTCGACCTGCTGCTCCATCCGAACTTCGAGGGTGCTGTGCTGTTCGTTACGGTTCGTGCCTCCATGATCGAGCGGTCGATGGCCGTCAGGAGCACCTCTGGAGGTGGAGGTGATCCTCTTCTACGGCTGTCTACGCAGTTGCTGCTGGCTGATGGAGCTGACCAGCGCGACACAATGAGCCCTCTGCACAAACCGTAGTGGGTGACAAGCAAGTCCGTGGAGGTGTTGGGGCGACGGCCTAATGGTTGGAGAACCACGACGGTGGCCTGATCGGCTGGCCCATATGCGATCGATGCTGGAGGAGCGCTGTTGGAGTCAGCTCAACAAGTTGCCCCGTCAGCAGTAGGGCGTGTCCTTCGTTGGCCCCACCGGAACATGGACGGGGCAACAAGCCATCAGCTACCGGACCTGGACGGTCGTGGGCTTTCTTCTGAACCATAATCTCCTGCGGGGGCCCCAGCAGGATGGAGCTCTGCTCGATATCGATCCATCGCATCTGAAGCAGATACAAAAAAGCCGCGATGGTGATCGCGGCTTAACGGTGATAAGACAAGAATGAAACTCAAGTATGGCTATGTATTCAGAACAGGCCAAGAGTCAAAGACTTGTCGATGGGAAGGGCTGCACCAATTCCGAGGTAAATCGTGAAAACTGTACCGAAGAGGAAAACGGCCATGGCCACAGGACGCCGGAAGGGATTCTGGAACTTGTTAAAGCTCTCAATGAAAGGAACCAGCATCAGGCCCAGAGGAACCATGGTCTGAAGCGCGATACCAAGCAACTTGTTGGGAACCACCCGCAAAATCTGGAAGACCGGGTAGAGATACCATTCGGGAAGGATCTCCAGCGGCGTGGCGAAGGGGTCGGCCTTGTCGCCGAGCATGGCCGGATCCAGAACGGCCAGACCAACAAGGCAAGCAAACGTCCCCAGGATCGTCACCGGGAACATGTAGAGGAGATCATTCGGCCAGGCGCGCTCCCCATAATAGTTGTGTCCCATACCCTTGGCGAGCTTGGCGCGCAGGAGGGGATCGGTGAGATCTGGCTTCTTGAGGTTGGACATGGGGGGGAAACCGGAGGAGGGGGGGGGTACCTGGATTAAAGGAGCCGGATTGATCAGGGTGAGCCTAAGAGCGAAATGATCAGAGGGGACCGGAAATGCCCTGCTTGCGGATCATCAGGAAGTGCATGAGCATGAACACGGCAAGCAGCCAGGGCATCACGAAGGTATGAAGGCTGTAAAAGCGGGTGAGGGTGGCCTGACCCACGCTCTCCCCACCACGCAGAAGTTCAACCATGAAGTCACCCACCACAGGGACGGCTGCAGGTACGCCGCTGACAATCTTCACGGCCCAGTAACCAACCTGATCCCAAGGGAGTGAATAGCCGGTGACACCGAAGGACACTGTGATCACGGCCATGGTCACGCCCGTGACCCAGGTGAGTTCGCGAGGGCGCTTGAAACCACCGGTGAGATAGACGCGGAACACGTGGAGGATCAGCATCAGAACCATCATCGAAGCGCTCCAGCGATGCACCGAGCGGATCAGCCAGCCGAAACTGACATCGGTCATGAGGTACTGGACGGAGGCATAGGCCTCAGCGACAGTGGGCTTGTAATAGAAGGTCATGGCAAAACCGGTGGCGAACTGAATCAGAAAGCACACCAGGGTGATGCCGCCCAGGCAATAAAAAATGTTGACGTGCGGGGGCACGTACTTGGAAGAGATATCGTCGGCAATCGCCTGAATTTCCAGTCGCTCCTGGAACCAGTCGTAGACGCCGTTCGACTCGGCGGCGGGTTGGGAGTTCGCCATGCAGCGAGGGGTTTGGGTTGCGAGAGTCTACCGATCGTCAAGCCCCCCCCGTGAGCGAAAGCCCCGGTCGCCCGTCGGCGGCTCAACCCTTTGCAACAGCCCCTCGGTTCAGCCCCAGGCCCGCTGCCCTGGCCTGGGGCCCTCCGATGCTCGCCCTGGCGCTGGCCGTATGGCTTCCCCTGGCCTGGCTGGCTCAGCCCCCCGGGGCGCTGGCGCTCAATGATGCCCAGCAGCTGGTGGTCGAAGCCTGGCGCCTGGTGAACCAGAGCTACGTGGCCCCGGACCAGCTCGAGGCGGTGCACTGGCGGCAGCGACGGCAGAAGGCCCTGGAGCGGCCGATCGAGAGTTCGGCGGCCGCCTACGACGCCATCGAAGCGCTTCTCGCCCCCCTGGGGGACCCCTACACCCGGCTGCTGCGACCACCGGAGTACGAAGCCCTGCGCTCCACCAACAGGGGCAGCGTCTCGGGCGTGGGACTGCAGCTTGGCCTGAGGGACGCCGACCATCAGGTGGTGGTGATCGCGCCCCTGGATGGATCGCCGGCAGCGGAGGCGGGGATCGCCTCGGGCACCGAGCTGCTTCGGGTGGAAGGCCGCAGCAGCGAGGAGCTCGGACTGGACGGAACCGCGGCGCTGCTGCGGGGACCGGCCGGGAGCGACGTGCTGCTGGATCTCCGCACACCCACCGGGCGTTCGCGGGAGGTGCGCCTGGAGCGGCGGGCCGTGGACCTCCATCCGGTACGGCAGAGGCTGCTGGTGCGGAACGGTCATCGCCTGGGGGTCCTGCGCCTCACTCAGTTCAGCGAGCCGGTGCCCACCCAGGTGAGGGAAGCCCTCGAGGCTCTCAGCGATCAGGACATCGAGGGGTTGGTACTGGATCTGCGCAACAACTCCGGCGGGTTGGTGAGCGCGGGTATCGCGGTGGCCAATGCCTTCCTCGATGGCGATCCGATCGTGGAAACCCAGGACCGTGGAGGCATCGCCGCCCGCCAGCAGGCAACGCCCGGTCGCCTGTACGGAGGGCCCATGCTGACCCTGGTCAATGGCGGCACCGCCAGTGCCAGCGAGATCCTGGCCGGAGCCCTGCAGGACGCCGGCCGATCGGAACTCGCGGGTACCTCGACCTTTGGCAAGGGACTCATCCAGACGCTGCTGTCCCTGGGGGATGGCAGTGGACTCGCGGTGACCGTGGCCCGCTACCTCACCCCGTCCGGACGGGACATCCAGCACCTGGGGATCGTTCCCGAGCATCAGCTGTCCTCCCCGGAGCCCCTGAACCCAGGCGGTGAGGGCGACGACTGGCTGGACCAGACCGCTGACCTGCTGGTGGCGCAGATGGAGGCTCCGAGGGGATGAGCGGACGCACCTATCACGATCCCCTGCACGGAGCGATCCGGATGGATCGCTCCGATCCGGCTGAAGCCCTGGCGATCGATCTGATCGACACCGCCCCCTTCCAGCGGCTACGGCGCATCCGCCAGCTGGGCCCGGCATTCCTCACCTTCCACGGCGCGGAGTCGAGCCGGTTCACCCACTCCCTGGGGGTGCTGCACCTGGCCCGTCAGGCCCTCGATCACCTCGAACGCCTGGATCCATCGCTGGCCGATCAACGACCGCTGCTGCTGGCCGCGGCCCTGCTCCATGACGTAGGCCATGCCCCCCTCAGCCACACCGGTGAGGAGATGTACGGCCTGCGTCATGAAAACTGGTCGGGCCGGCTGATCCGCGACCACCACGCCCTGCGGGACCGGCTGGAGGCGGCCCAGCCCGGGCTGGCCGCGGCCGTAGCCGACCTGCTTGAGCACGGACGCTGCGCGGTGCCGGCGATCGCCGCCCTCGTGAGCAGCCAGCTGGACTGCGACCGGCTTGATTACCTCCTGCGCGACAGCCACAGCACCGGCACCAGCTATGGCCGGCTGGATCTCGAACGCATCCTGGCGGCCCTCACCCTCGCCCCAGATGGTGGGCTGGCCCTGCATCCCAAAGGGTTGATGGCAGTGGAGCACTACCTGGTGGTGCGCCAGCTGATGTACCGCAGCGTTTACAACCACCGCCTCAACGTGGTGTGCAACTGGCTGCTGACCCGGGCCATCGCCGAGGCCCGCAGGCTCGGCGCGGGGGCTGTCTGGGCCGATGCGGTGATGGCGCGCTGGCTCTGGCAACCCGAAAACCTCGACCTGGAGTGCTTCCTGGCCAATGACGACCTGCGCACGGGCTACCACCTCAGCCGCTGGCGCGAGGACGGACCGGCGGAACTGGCTGATCCCTGCCGCCGCCTGCTGGATCGGCAGCTGCCCAAGGCCACCGATGTGAGCGACTACCCCCCCAGCGCGCGCCTGGAGCTGCTGGCTGAGGCAAGGGGGCTCTGCCGCCGCGCAGGGCTTCCCCGGGAGGGTGATTGCACCCTGCTGCAACGCCAGAGCCGCGGCTATCACCCCTACAAGGGCGGCCTGCGCCTCTGGGATGGGGAACGCCTGCAGGCCCTCGAGCAGCGGTCCTCCCTGGTGGCCAGCCTGAGCCACCCGCTGGAGAGTGCCTGGCTCATCCATCCGCCCGAGGTGAGCGCAGCCCTGAGGGAACGGCTGGGCCATTGGCCCCTGGCTCCTCAGGCCCCGGGGGGCACCGTGAAGGTCAGTCACCTCTAGGTTGCCGCTCAGTTCCTCCCGCCCAACCTGCGCGCATGGCCGCCGCCCTGATCCCGGCGCTCGCCCCCGACCAGCTGCATCTGCTGCGCCTCCCCCAGGGCGAGCGGGTCGCCAGCGCCCAGGAAGAGGTTCACCAGGCCGTGCGCCAGTCGTTTCTGCAAGGGGCCGTGGGCCTGGAATGCGGAGACTGGCTGCTACGGCTGCCGGATCTGCGTGATCTGCAGAACCTCCTGCAGCGCCACGGCCTCGAGCTGCGGCGCGTCCACAGTCTCTGCCCGGGCACCCTCGTTGCCGCCGCCGCCCTCGGACTCGACCACGGCGGGTCGCTGCCGGTGAACAGGGCAAGCGGCAAGGCCGCCACGTCAGCAGGCGTCGATCCCCTCACGGTGCACCGGGGAACGCTGCGTTCCGGCGACCACCTCCACGTGGAGGGTTCCGTGCTGTTACTGGGGGATGTGAATCCCGGAGCCCGCATCAGTGCTGAAGGCCACGTGCTGGTGTGGGGGCGGCTGCGGGGGATGGCCCACGCAGGGTGCGGAGGCGACCGCAGCGCCCGGATCGTGGCCCTGCAGCTGCGCCCGCTGCAGTTGCGCATCGCCGACGCCGTGGCCCGGGGGCCGGAGGAACGACCACCGGCGGGACTGGCCGAGGAGGCGCTTCTGGTGGACGGCACGATCCGGATCGACCCGGCCTCACCGAGCTGGCCCCTGCCGCAGTGACCCCACTAGGAGGCCTGTCACGCGTTGGCCCTAACCTGCCCGCACGCCACAGGACGCCGTGACGTCAACCTCCCCCCGCATCATCCTGATCTGCTCCGGCAAGGGAGGGGTCGGCAAGACCACCCTCACGGCAAACCTCGGGATCGCCCTGGCCAGACTCGGGGAGAGAACGGCGGTGCTGGATGCTGATTTCGGCCTCCGCAACCTCGACCTGCTGCTGGGCCTGGAGAACCGCATCGTCTACACCGCTCAGGAGGTGCTGGCGGGCACCTGCAGGCTGGAGCAGGCCCTGGTGAAGCACAAGCTTCAGCCCAACCTCTCGCTGCTGCCGGCGGGCAACCCGCGCATGCTCGAGTGGCTGACGCCGGAGGACATGAAGAAGATCGTGGCCCTGCTGGCCGAGCGGTCGGATTACGTGCTGATCGATTGTCCCGCCGGGATCGAGGACGGCTTCAGGAACGCGGCAGCGGCGGCCCGGGAGGCCATCGTGATCACCACCCCTGAGGTGTCTGCCGTGCGGGACGCCGACCGGGTGATCGGCCTGTTGAACGTGCAGGGCATCCAGCCGGTGCAGCTGGTGCTCAACCGGGTGCGACCCAGGATGGTCGCCTCCCAGGAGATGCTGTCGGTGGAGGATGTCACTGACATCCTGGCCCTGCCGCTGCTTGGGCTTGTGGTGGAGGACGAGCAGGTGATCGTCTCCACCAATCGGGGAGAACCGCTCACCCTCCAGAGTGCTCCCTCCCCGGCCGGGCAGGCCTATCTGAACGTGGCGCAGCGGCTCCGGGGTGAGGACCTGCCGATTGTGGATCCCTCCAAGGAACCCACGGGGCTGCGGGCCCGGCTCAAGCGCATCCTCACGAAACGCCTGTTCTGAGCCCCGATGTCCCTGATCGACTTCATCAACCGGCTGCTGGGCCGGCAGGCCCCCAGCGCCAGCACCGCCCGTCAGCGCCTGCAGCTGGTGCTGGCCCACGACCGCAGCGACCTCAATCCTGAACTGCTCGAGCAGATGCGGCGGGAAATCCTTGCGGTTGTTCAGAAATATGTGGAGATCGACCTGGACAGCGGCGACGTGAGCCTCGAGACCGAGGACAGGGTCACGGCCCTGGTGGCCAATCTGCCGATCAAGCGGGCGCGGGTGAACCGTGAGGGCGCCAGCCATGGTGATCCTGGCGACCTGCCGGCCTCCGGCTCCACACCCGCCGATGAAGCACAAGCCAACGATCCTTCCTCCCCGATCGGTGGCATCGACGCCAGCCAACAGGCCCCGATGCCGGCCTGGCCATCCACCAGGGAGGACAGCGCACCTGATGCGGCACCTGCAGAGGGCAGCGGCGAAGCCACCGATCTCTAGACGAAACGACATCCGGCGGCGGCGGCGGGGAATCCTGGAAGCACCTTCCCCTGCCCCCGCTCCCGCTGTTCGATGCACGCATGCCCCCTGGCCCCGCTAACGCCCGCCGAGCTGCGGGTGCTCTCGCTGCTGATCCGTGGCAGCAGCAATGGTCTGATCGCCGAGCATCTGGTTCTGAGCCGGCGCACGATCGAAAGCCATGTCTCCAGCCTGTTGGCCAAGACCGGCTGTCGCAATCGCTGTGAACTGATGCTCTGGGCCCTTGCGCGGCCGTAAGCTCGCGCGAGGGGATTCCAGAGCCGGCTTAGCTCAGCGGTAGAGCAGCGCTTTTGTAAAGCGAAGGCCATCGGTTCAAATCCGTTAGCCGGCTTCCTCCTCCAAACCCTCCTATGGCCAGCTCCTTCGATCCCAGGGTGCTCCCCGTTGGCCCAGCAGGGCAGCACAGTCGCACCGCCCTGCTCATCCTGGGGAGTGCCTTGCTGTCAGGGTGCACGCTGATCTCCCCAGGCACCCCGCCCCCCAGAGCGGTGTCCACGCCCCTCGATCCGCTGCTGCGCAGCCGCAACGCGGCCGCCGAGGCAGCAGCCGCAGCTGATGCGGCCACCCGACGCAGGCAGGCCGCGGTGCAGCAGGCCATGCCCTGAAGCTCCCTGGCCGAAGCCGACGTCCCTGTGCCAGCGATCATGACGCGTCGCTGCCGGCGAAAGTCCACAGCGCTGCGACCAGAAGCGCCCACCCGAGCCAGCCCAGCGCCAGTAAAGGTGTCAAAACGGCCAGAAGGGGCTCGAACAGCCAGTGGCTCACCGCCACCGTCAGCAGAGTGATCAGGATCAGGCTGAGCATCCCGGGCTCCTGTTGTCTCCAGGCACACTGGGTCCGGCTCGCAGGATCTGCCACCCCGAAGGCACATCATCCACCGTCTTGGTCCACGCCAGCACGGTGCTCGCAGCGCCTGAACCCTCTGGCCAGGGGAGCGGGCCGAGCAGGGGCAACTCCGGGAACAGCTCGGTGGCTTCGCTCGCATCACGGGCCGCAGGCTCCCCGGAGCGGTTGGCACTGGTGGTGGCCAGCGGGCCGGTGCAGCTCAAAAGCTCCCGCGCCCGCTCGCAGGCCGGCACCCGCAGCCCCAGACTTGCGCCCCCAGGATGGAGCGCCGTGGTGACCTTCACCTGGATCGGAAGCACCAGGGTGAAAGCCCCTGGCCAGCACGATCGCGCTTTCTCCAGCCACGCCTCCTGCCAGGCCACCCCGAGGAACTCCACCAGTTGGGGAAGATCGGCTCCCATCAGGATCAGGGGCTTCTCCCGCGGCCGTGACTTGCAGGTCCAGATGGCGGCGGCATGGGCCGGAGTCGCGGCCAGGGCAGGCAAGGTATCGGTGGGGAACAGGGCCAGGCTGCCGGCTTCAAGGGCGGCAGCCAGTTCGGGGAGGGGGAGCAGAAGGCTCAATCCAGGGGGATCTCGGCGGGCGCCATGGTGGCGGCTGGACGGCGGGCGCTGGCGAACCGCGGCACGCCTTCCAGGTCAGGGTGGGCGCAGACCTCCACCAGCCCGGCAGCGTTCAGCAACGCCAGCACCACCGCGCTCTGATCGTGATGGTGCTCAAGCAACAGCAGGCCGTCCGGTGCCAGGGCCTGCGGTGCGCCGGCCACCACCTGGCGCAGGGCCGCCAGGCCATCAGGGCCGCCGTCGAGGGCCAGCCGCGGCTCATGCAGGCGCACGACCGGATCCAGTGCATCCACGGCGGCGCTCGGGATGTAAGGGGGGTTGGACACCACCAGATCCAACTGGCCCCACCAGGGGGAAAGGTGCTGCCACCAGTCGGAGCGAAGCAGGCGGACACGAGCCAGGCCGCTGTAGGGGCGCAGGTTGACCTCCGCCTGAGCCAAGGCGTCAGCACTCACATCCACCGCCAGTCCCAGGGAACGGGGGAAGGCCGAGGCCAGAGCCAGAGCCAGGCAGCCGGAACCGGTGCCCAGATCGGCCCACAGGCGGGGCTCAGCGGCAGGCGAGCGGCGCAAGGCCACGGCCAGGTCGGGCAGGTGCTCCGTTTCCTGGCGTGGGATCAGCACGCCCGGGGCCACCCGCAGTTCAAGATCGCGCCACGGGCAGCGCCCCACCAGATACTGAAGGGGAACCTGGGCGGCCAGATGGCACCGCCAGAGATCCTCGAGATGGGCCAGGCTGCAGGTCAGGCTGACAGGCCGATCCGGATGCAGACGCAGTGCCTGGAGCTTCGGCCAGGCGAGCCCCCCGGCCAGATCGAGCAGCCAGTCGAGATCTGCAGGCTGACCGCCCTCCCCCAGCAGGGCGCGCCGCCAGACCAGCAACGCCTCGGCCGACAACGGCAGGCCGACCCGATGAGCAAGGCCATCTCCGTTGGCAGGAGCCTGATGCATGCAGGCAGGCTAAGACTGAGGCAAGAGGCTCTCCTCAGGACGGCCGCCACAGCAGGCCTGGTTCGGCCTGGAGGCAGCCGGCTCTCTCCAGTTCCATGAGCCCCACAGCCACACGGGCCGGCGGCTCACCGAGCCGCTTGCTCAGATCTTCGAGGGATGCGGCCGTGCCCACCGCATCCAGCAGAGTGCGCTGGAAGGCACTGAATCGCAGTGTGGCTCTGGTGGCGGCGGGATCGCCCGGCAGCGAACAGGTGAGGGGACCGGGCCCGAGGGAGGCCAGCAGATCGGCGGGCTCGAGCAGGGGCGTGGCTCCACGGCTGAGCAGCCGATTGCTGCCTGCTGCCGAGGCACGGGCAGCATCGGCAGGCACCACCCAGAGGGGAAGCCCCTGATCCCAGGCCAGATTGGCGGAATGAAGGGCTCCGCTCGACGCGGGGCACTCCACCACCACCACCGCTGACGACAGAGCCACCTGGAGCCGGTTGCGGGCAGCGAAATGGCCTGGCAACACGCCGCCACCGGGAGGCTGCTCGCTCACCAGCAGGCCGTGGCTCGCCACCGACTCCTGCAGGTGGAGGTGATGGCGGGGGTAGACCCGCTCGAGCGGAGTGCCGAGCACAGCCACCGGGGCCCCGCCCCCGCGCAGACAGCCCTGATGAACGGCGGCGTCGATCCCTTCCGCCAGCCCGCTCACCACCGGCCAACCGGAGGCAGCGAGGGCCTCCCCGAGCCGCCGGGCCATCGCCAGACCGTGGGCCGAGGGACGGCGGGTACCCACCACCGCCACCGCCGCGCCCTGGGCCAGGGGGCTCCAGAGGGTTCCCCGTCCCCGCCAGTAGAGCCCCAGAGGAGGGCGGGCGAGGGTGGCGATGCCCTCGGGCCAGCGGCCATCCCCGGGGAGCAGAACCCCCCGGCCTCCTGCCACCCGCCGGGCCAACCCCGGGAGAGGCTCTGCGCCCCAGGCGCGGCGGAAACACAGGAAGGCCTCCAACACCCCCTGGTGCCAGCCCGGGAGATCACTGAAGGCTTCATCAGGCTTTGCCCAGGCCAGCTCGAGGCTGCCGAAAGCCTGGATCACGGCATTCAGCCGTACCCAGCCCAGCCCAGGACAGCGACTCCAGAGCAACCACCAGAGACGCTCGCTCCTGCGGCAGGCGGCCTGCCCAGATCCACGCCTGACCCCAGCGGCATGACCGAGAGGAACACCCCCGGGGAAGACTCCGCGCACCAGCTCGCCCATGCCCGCCCACGCCCCCCGGATTCGTACATTTGTACTATATCGGCGTCGTGGGGGGTCCGGCGACCAGGATGCCCACGGCTGTCGCCAGTTCGGGCGGCAGGCGGCGCAGCAGGCGGCGCCCGGCCGGGGGCTCGGCCAGCTCCACGAGCACCAGGTCCACGCGCGCCTCTGCCGCGAGGCTGCCATCGGGGCGCAGGAATCGGCTCTCCCAGGGCAGCTTCACCCCCTGACGCGGCAGCACCCTGCTGAGCAGCTGCACCCGATCCCCGTGTTGAAGGGCCTGGCGGTACTCGATCGCCAGGGACACCACCGGCAGTTCAAGGCCGCGACGGCTGAGATCGGCATAGGCGAGCCCTGCTGCGGCAAGAGCCTCCACCCGGGCCTCCTCCAGCCAGGCGAGATAGGCCCCGTGCCACATCACGCCCGCGTGGTCGGTGTGCTGGGGAAGCACCGTTCGCTCGAGGCGCCAAAGGCCGGCATCGGGGGAGGAATCCGGGTGCTGCATCACGGTGTTGGGGAGGAAGGAACCGCAGGCGGAGATCAGCCATAGGCTGCGCACGAGCCCCGAATGAGCCCGTGTTCCGCAATCTTCTGATCGCCGATTCCGGCAAAGGTCATGTGGAGGAGATGGTGCGCATGCTGCGCGCCATTCCGCCCTGCCGTCAGGCACGCCTCCATCTGCTCCACGTCGTGCCCGAGCAGGTGGGCGACGAACTGAAGACGCATCGGAGACAGGCCGAGGAACTGGTGGCCGGGGCAGCGGAGCGCATGGGACTGGAGGCCGCCGCCATCACCACCCTGGTGCGGGAGGGCGATGCCAAGCAGACCGTGCTCAAGGTGGCCGAGGAAATCGATGCTGATCTGATCGTGATGGGCTCCCGCGGCCTGGGGCGCCTGCAATCGATTCTCTCGAACAGCGCCAGCCAGTACGTGTTTCAGCTCTCCACCCGGCCGATGCTGCTGGTGCGCGACGACCTCTATGTGCGGGCGATCAACCGGGTCATGGTGACCGTCGACGGCACCGGCGTCGGCGATGACGCCATCCGGCTGGCCTGTGAGCTGGTAGCGGCCGTCCCCGGTGGCACGCTCACCGGAGTGCACGTCAGCCGGCAGGATCTCACCCCCTCACGCGGCGGTAAGTCGCCTGCCGATGAGGTGCTGGAGAGGGCGGTCCAGCGCGCCCGAGGGTTCGGGGTGGAGATGAAGCCGATCCACCGCAGCGGCGACGTGGGACGCACGGTATGCGCGGCCGCCGAGGAGGAGCGGGCCGACCTGCTGGTGATCGCCTCCCAGGATCGCCGGCCCCTTGTGGCCAGGGCCCTTGTGGACCTGGACCGGCTCCTTGGCAGTTCGGTGAGTGACTACATCCGGGTGCACGCCCCGGCACCGGTGCTCCTGGTGCGGGAACCGGAGGGCAGGCGCTGAGGCGAGTGCCTCAGCCGCCCTGGCGGCTGCTGGTCTGGATGTAGAGAACGATCAGGAAGACGGCCGGAACGAGAACGAACAGGAGACTGGCAACGAATCCGAGGTCGTTGGTTTCCATGGCGGCCTTGAAGGTGCTGCGAAGGTATCACCGCTCCTCAGGGAGCTCGCCGGACCCTTCACTGCTCGTAGCGGTTCGCCCCTCCACCTCCTCGCCCGCAGCCTCCTCCTCCGGTTCGGCAGCGGGGGGCTCGGGCCAGGCCGTCGGACCAGCCGGGAGGGGTGTGGCCTGGGCCGTGGCCCAAAGCTCAGCCCCATCCGCCGGGGGGCTCTGGGGCCTGGAGAACACGAGCAGGGAGCTCTGTACAAGGGACTGACAGGCCAGGCGCCAGGTCTGGGGGCGACGGCGCAGCTTCTGGTCCTCCACGGCCGTTCGAGGGCTGAGCGAGCCGGCCGGGGCCCCCGACACGTCCACGAAACAGGTGATGCACTGGCCGCAGCCGCCACAGTTCCCCAGCCTCCCCTTGAGCCCATAGAGCTCGATCCCCTCCCGCAGCGCCACCTCCCGGAGGTTCTCTCCGGGGTAGCACTCCACATCACGGCCTTCGCGCACGAATCGGATCACGGGCATGGGAGAGCTTCACGGCAGCCCTTCATTCTGGATCCGGCAGTTGCGGTCCGTAACCAGGCGGCCCGTGCGGCAGTCCGCACCCACTACCATCGCCAGACGGATCGGCGTTGCCGGTCGTCACACCAACCCAGATCTGAGCCCCCCATGGGATTGCCCTGGTACCGGGTGCACACGGTCGTCATCAACGACCCGGGCCGATTGCTCGCCGTGCACCTCATGCACACCGCTCTGGTAGCCGGCTGGGCCGGCTCCATGGCGCTCTATGAGCTCGCGATTTTCGATCCCTCCGACCCGGTGCTTAACCCGATGTGGCGCCAGGGCATGTTTGTGATGCCCTTCATGGCGCGCCTGGGCGTGACCGGCAGCTGGGGCGGCTGGAGCATCACCGGCGAAACCGGTGTGGATCCCGGCTTCTGGAGCTTTGAAGGCGTCGCCGCTGCCCACATAATCCTGAGCGGTCTGCTCTTCCTGGCGGCCATCTGGCACTGGACCTACTGGGACCTGGAGATCTGGCAGGACCCTCGCACCGGCGAGCCTGCTCTTGATCTGCCCAAGATCTTCGGCATCCACCTGCTGCTGGCCGGACTGGCCTGCTTCGGCTTCGGCGCCTTCCACCTCACCGGCGTCTTCGGCCCGGGAATGTGGGTCTCCGATCCCTACGGGATCACCGGCCATCTGGAGAAGGTTCAGCCCTCCTGGGGACCTGAGGGCTTCAACCCCTTCAATCCCGGCGGCATCGTGGCCCACCACATCGCCGCCGGCATCGTCGGCATCATCGCCGGCATCTTCCACATCACCACCCGCCCACCGGAGCGTCTCTACAAGGCTCTGCGCATGGGCAACATCGAGACCGTGCTGGCCAGCGCCATCGCCGCTGTGTTCTTCGCCGCCTTCGTGGTGGCTGGAACCATGTGGTATGGAGCCGCCGCCACGCCGATCGAGCTGTTCGGTCCCACCCGCTATCAGTGGGATCAGAGCTACTTCAAGACCGAAATCAATCGCCGCATCCAGACCGCCCTCGACAATGGCGCCAGCAAGGAGCAAGCCTGGGCATCGATCCCCGAGAAGCTCGCCTTCTACGACTATGTCGGCAACAGCCCAGCCAAGGGCGGTCTGTTCCGCGTGGGCCCGATGGTCAACGGCGATGGTCTCCCCACCGGCTGGCTGGGTCACATCTCCTTCACCGACAAAGAAGGACGTGAGCTCGAAGTGCGTCGTCTGCCCAACTTCTTCGAGAACTTCCCTGTCGTTCTCCAGGACAAGGACGGCATCGTGCGGGCCGACATTCCCTTCCGCCGCGCAGAGGCCAAGTACTCCTTCGAGCAGCAGGGCGTGACGGCCACGGTCTACGGCGGCGCCCTCAACGGCAAGAGCTACACCGACCCTGCCGAAGTCAAGCGTCTGGCCCGCAAGTCCCAACTGGGTGAAGCGTTCGAATTCGATCGCGAGACCTACCACTCTGATGGCACCTTCCGCAGCTCCCCCCGCGGCTGGTTCACCTTCGGCCATGCCACCTTTGCTCTGCTCTTCTTCTTCGGCCACATCTGGCACGGGGCACGCACCCTCTACCGCGATGTGTTTGCCGGCATCGACCCCGATCTGGGCGAGCAGGTTGAGTTCGGTCTCTTCCAGAAGCTGGGTGACAAGTCGACCCGCCGCCTTCCTCAGGGGTACGTCCCCCCTGCAGGCTCCACTCTCAGCTGATCGCCGGAACCCCGAGGAAATCCCATGGAGAGCTTCGCTTACATCCTGATCCTGGCCCTGGCCCTTTCAACCCTGTTCTTCGCCATCGCGTTCCGCGATCCCCCGAAGATCGGCAAGTGAAGCCGGCCGTTTACCGGATTCTTCTCCCCCGCCCTGCGGGGGTTTTTTGTGGGCAACACCTGCGAATCGCAAAGGCTGCGCGGTTGTCCAGCCCCCTTCTCATTTCGGTACCGAGTGCCTACACTTGGTGAACACGCGTGAAGATGCGGGCATGCAGTGCCCCTCCTGCCAACACACCGACAGCCGGGTGCTGGAGTCGAGAGCCGCCGACTGTGGGCGCAGCGTGCGGCGGCGACGTGAGTGCCTCAACTGCGATTTCCGCTTCACCACGTATGAACGCGTGGAAACCGTACCCATCACCGTCGTGAAGCGAAACGGTGCTCGCGAAACCTTCAACCGTTCCAAACTGCTCCATGGCCTGCTGCGGGCCTGCGAAAAAACCGGGCTGGAGCCGGCCGTTCTGGAAAATGTCGTCGACGACATCGAGGTGGCGCTCCAGCAACGCAGCGGTCGTGAAGTGAGCAGCAACGAGATCGGGGAACTGGTGCTTGAGCGCCTGCGCACCATGAGCGAAGTGGCCTACGTGCGGTTCGCGTCGGTGTATCGCCAGTTCCGCAGCGTCAGCGACTTCGTGGCCACCCTGGAAGGGCTGAGTACCGGTACAGAGCCCAAGGGAGGCAAGGGGAGAAACCGGCTGGCGGTGGTGGGCTGAATCAGCATGCCGAACGCGCGCTCCTTGCTAAGGTGAAAGATTGCGCCGTGCTGCTGGCGGGCAGCCGACGCCTCACCTCGCACTGCCTCGGGCAGACCGCCGCTTTTCCATGACCGTGACACCCACTTCCGAACTCGCCGCCGCGGAGGCTGCCGAGGATCTCAGCCTCGAGGCGATTCCCGAGGAGGTCCCCGCTGCCGACGATTCCAGCAGCCGCGGCAGCGCACGGGACGGCGACGGTGTCGGCTTCACACTCGACGAATTCGCTGCACTGCTCAGCAAGTACGACTACAACTTCAAGCCCGGCGACGTCGTCAACGGCACGGTGTTCGCCCTGGAGTCGAAGGGGGCGATGATCGACATCGGCGCCAAGACGGCTGCCTTCATGCCGCTGCAGGAGGTGTCGATCAACCGCGTCGAGCACCTCTCCGACGTGCTCGAGCCCGGTGAGGTGCGCGAGTTCTTCATCCTCAGCGAGGAGAACGAAGACGGCCAGCTCACGCTCTCGATCCGCCGCATCGAGTACCAGAGGGCCTGGGAGCGGGTGCGTCAGCTGCAGAAGGAGGACGCCACGATCTACTCCGAGGTGTTCGCCACCAACCGGGGTGGCGCCCTGGTGCGGGTGGAAGGTCTGCGGGGCTTCATCCCCGGCAGCCACATCAGCACCCGCAAGGCCAAGGAGGAGCTCGTCGCCGACTTCCTTCCCCTTAAGTTCCTCGAGGTGGATGAGGAGCGCAATCGCCTGGTGCTCAGCCACCGCCGCGCGCTGGTTGAGCGCAAGATGAATCGCCTGGAAGTGGGCGAGGTGGTTCTCGGCACCGTTCGCGGCATCAAGCCCTACGGCGCCTTCATCGACATCGGTGGTGTGAGCGGCCTGCTGCACATCTCCGAGATCAGCCACGAGCACATCGAAACGCCCCACACGGTGCTCAACGTGAACGATCAGATGAAGGTGATGATCATCGATCTCGACGCCGAGCGCGGCCGGATTTCCCTCTCCACCAAGGCACTCGAACCCGAGCCTGGCGACATGCTCAGCGATCCCCAGAAGGTGTTCGACAAGGCGGAGGAGATGGCGGCGCGCTACAAGCAGATGCTGCTGGAGCAGGCCGAGGAAGGCGAACCGATGGGCGTCACCCTCGACTGAGTCACTCGGTTGCCAACGGATGGTGCATCTGCTGCTGCGCGGGGAGAGTCTGGGGATCACCTCCCCCCCCATCGACGCGATCCTGTTCGACAAGGACGGCACGCTCAGCCACAGTGAACCCATGCTGCGCGCCCTGGCCGAGGCCAGGGTTTTTCACTGTCTGGCCCTCGCCCCTGAGGCGGGCTGCCCCCCGGAGCAGCACGACCTCCTGCACGATCTGCTCAAACGTGCCTATGGAATGCGTGAGGCAGGGATTCACCCCGCCGGCACCACAGCGGTGGCAGCCCGTGACCACAACCTGATCTCCACAGCCACAGCGCTGACCCAGGTGGGCCTGGGCTGGCCGGAATCCCTCGCCCTGAGCGAGGAGGTGTTCGCCCTCACCGACAGGCTCCATGGCCAAGGCAGCGACGCGCCCCCCCAGCCCACGGAGGGACTGGTGAAACTGCTGGCGACCCTCCGGGAAGCAGGGGTGCGTTGCGGCATCATCAGCAACGATCACCTCGAGGGCATTCATCAGTTCCTGGGGCACCACGGTCTGACCCCCTACTTCGAGGCCCACTGGAGCGCCGAACACCGGCCGCGCAAACCCGATCCCGGGGCGGTGCTCGGTCTCTGCAATGAACTTGGCGTGCCTCCGGAACGCTGCGCTCTGATCGGCGATGCCAACAGCGACTTGCGGATGGGACGCAGTGCCGGCGTTGCAATCGTGCTGGGGTATCGGGCCGGCTGGAGCCAGCCGGTGGATCTCGATCCCTCCTTCACCCATCTCGACCACTGGCGCGACCTGGATGTGGTTGCCGGCACCCCGGCAGGCGTGCTCAGGGCATAAGCTCAGCTGCCGCTAACGATTCCGCGACACATGAGCCGCCACGTCTTCACCTCTGAATCGGTCACGGAAGGGCATCCCGACAAGATCTGTGATCAGGTGAGCGATGCCGTGCTCGATGCCCTGCTCCGCGAGGATCCCGAATCCAGGGTGGCCTGTGAAACGGTGGTGAATACGGGCCTGTGCCTGATCACCGGTGAGGTCACCACCAAGGCAAGGCCTGACTACATCAGCCTCGTTCGGGGCGTGATCGAGAAGATCGGCTACAGCGGAGCGAGGGCCGGCGGATTCGATGCCCGCAGCTGTGCGGTTCTGGTGGCTCTGGATCAGCAGTCGCCCGATATCGCCCAGGGCGTGAACGAAGCCGACGACCACGACGGCGATCCCCTCGATCTGATCGGTGCTGGCGATCAGGGCATCATGTTCGGCTATGCGTGCAACGAAACACCCGAACTGATGCCGCTGCCCATCAGCCTGGCCCACCGGCTGGCCCGGCGTCTGGCAGTCGTGCGCCATGACGGCACGCTGGAGTACCTCCTTCCCGACGGCAAGACCCAGGTGAGCGTGGTCTACGAAGACGACGTGCCCGTGGAGATCGACACGATCCTGATCTCCACCCAGCACACCGAAACGGTCAATGGCATCAGCGATGAGAAAGAGGTGCGCGAGCGCATCAGCCGCGATCTCTGGACCCATGTGGTGGAACCCGCCACCAACGACCTCACCCTGCGGCCCAGCCGGGAATCCACCCGTTTCCTGGTGAATCCCACCGGAAAGTTCGTGGTGGGCGGACCCCAGGGCGATGCGGGCCTGACGGGCCGCAAGATCATCGTGGACACGTACGGCGGTTATGCCCGCCACGGTGGCGGGGCCTTCTCCGGCAAGGACCCCACCAAGGTGGATCGCTCCGCCGCCTATGCCGCCCGCTGGGTGGCCAAGGCCCTGGTGGCCGCCGGCCTGGCCAGAAAGGCGGAGGTGCAACTCAGCTATGCGATCGGCGTGGCACGGCCGGTGAGCATCCTGGTGGAAAGCTTCGGCACCAGCGTGCTGAGCAACGCCGATCTCACCGCCCTGGTACAGGAGCACTTCGATCTCCGCCCGGGGGCGATCATCCAGGCCTTCGGTCTGCGGACCCTGCCTGGACAGCGGAGCGGCCGCTTTTATCAGGACGTGGCTGCCTACGGCCACTTCGGCCGCAGCGACCTGAACCTCCCCTGGGAGGATGTCGACGCGATCGCCCAGGTGTTGCGTCAGGCCACGGCAGAACGTGTCGGCACTGGCGCTGGGGCTTGACCTCGGCACGAGCGGCCTCCGACTGGCCCTGCTCGGGCCCGAAGGGCCGCGGCAGGAGGAGGGGATTCCCTACCCCGGCCCCTTCGAGGATCCCATCAGCTGGCGGGAGGGGTTGATCACCCTCTGCCATGCGCTTCCTGAGCGCGATCGGCAGCAGGTGCGAGCAATCGCGGTGGACGGCACCTCCGGCACCCTCCTGCTGTGCCGGCCGGATGGTTCGGCTCCCTCACCGACCTTTGCCCGGGCTCTGCCGTATCACAGGGCCTGTCCGGACCATGCCGCCGCAGCGGCAGATTTGGCTGGTGGCTGCGGGCCGTCCGCAAGCGCCAGCGGCAGCCTCGCCCGGGCCCTTTCGTTGCTGGAGCGTGCTCGACAGGAAGGCCTGGTAGACCCCCTCAGGCTGCGGCATCAGGCCGACTGGCTGATGGGATGGCTGCTCGGCGACTGGCGCTGGGGCGAGGAAACGAACAACCTGCGGCTGGGCTGGGATGCCCAGGCAGGCTGCTGGAGCGGTGCGATCGGATCGAGCCCGTGGCGCGAGGCCCTGCCGGAGATCGTGCCCAGCGGCACGGTCATCGGCTGCCTCCAGCCGGTCGCCGCGGACGCCCTTGCACTCCCCGGAGACTGCGTGGTGGTGAGCGGCAGCACCGATTCCAGCGCGGGAGTTCTGGCGGCCGATCCCCAGCCCGGCGATGGCATCACCGTGCTCGGCACCACGCTCGTCCTGAAGCAGTTCAGCGATCTCCCCCTGCAGGGGCCTGGAATCAGCAGCCAGCGGCTGCTGGGCCGCTGGCTGGTGGGGGGTGCCTCGAACGCCGGGGCGGGAGTGCTGCGTCGCTTCTTCGACGACGCCAGCCTCGTGGAGCTGAGCCGGCAGATCGACCCCGACCGGGACAGCGGTCTGCGGCTGCGGCCCCTGCCCGGACCGGGGGAACGGTTCCCGGTGGACGACCCCCTCCTTGCGCCGGTGCTCGAACCGCGCCCCGTGAGCGATGCCCTCTACCTGCAGGGCCTGCTGGAAGGGCTGGCGGCGATCGAGCGGCAGGGGTGGGCCCGGCTGCAGGCACTGGGGTGTTCTCCACCACGGAGGATCGTGACTCTTGGAGGGGGCGCGGCCAATCCGCAGTGGCGCCGGCTGCGGGAGCGGATCCTGGGGATGCCCGTGGTGAACCGGCCCCGACTCACCGCAGCGCTGGGCATGGCGCGGCTGGCTGCCGGAGCCCTCAGGGGCGGGCAGGAAAACCCGAGGATGGAAGGGACCACCTCTTCCGTGTGATGAACGAACGCCTGCGCTCCATCGTGTCGATGATCCTGTTCCTGGTGCTGGCGGGCTATGTGGGCTTCAGCGCCTTTCGCCTTGCTCTGCTGCTCTGGCAGCGCTTCGCCGCCGCCTGATCCCAGAATCGGCCACACCTCTGCCCCTTGAACCCCATGGCCGCTGACCCCCTCACCCCTGCCGTGAGTGATCGGATCTGCAAGCACATGAACGACGACCACGCCGAGGCGGTGCTGGCCTACGCCCATCACTACGCTGGCCTCGGCGGCGCCCGTTCGGCACGAATGCTTGCGGTGACCCCGGAGGCCATGCGGCTGGAGGTGGACGGAACGCCGGTGGAAGTGCCGTTCGACCACACCCTCAGCGACAGCGAGGATGCCCACCGCACCCTGGTGTCGATGCTGAAGACCCTGCGTGGGAATGCTTGAGGCACTCCCCTGCGGCCGGATCCCCTGGTGCACCCAGCTGTCGCCCCTGCTCTGCAGACCCTGGGCCGCCTAGCCCTGGCAGGCATCCTTGAGCAGACCTGCCCCCTGTGTCACAGCAGGGCAGACGCGATGACCGCGCCGTGCAGCCTCTGCCTGACGTGCCGTCATCGTCTCCAGCTGCCGCTGGAGGGGCTGCAGGGTCTCCATCCCCTGCCCTGGTGGTCAGCCGGGTTCTACGCCGATGGCCTGCGCTCACTGCTGCTGCAGCTGCGCCGCAGACCGCGTGCGGATACTCTTGATGCTCTGATCGGCGCTCTGAGACCGCCCGATCCGATCCGGCTGCAGGGGGCCCTGCTGGTGCCGATTCCCAGCTGGAAACGCCAGGCCAATCCCCTGCCGGATCTGCTCTGCGAGCGCCTGCGGCGTCGGCTCGGGCTGCGCAGGGCGGACCTGCTTCAGCATCGCCATCCGGTGCTTGGCCAGCACCACCTCAACCGGCGCATGCGCTTGGCCAATCTCGAGAACGCCTTCCAATGCCGTCGTCCGCCCCTGCCCGGGCAGGCACGCCGTCGACCGCTGCTGATCGTGGACGACATCCTCACCACTGGTGCCACCGCCTGCAGCGCCGCCCGCGCCCTGGAAGCAGCGGGATGGCAGGTGGCCGGGATGCTCTGCCTGGCGCGGACACCAGCCAGCGGGAACCGACCGTGATCTAAGATCCGAGGGTCGCTGCGGCGACGGGCCGGGATAGCTCAGTTGGTAGAGCAGGCGATTGAAAATCGCCGTGTCCCCAGTTCAAATCTGGGTCCTGGCATTTCACTCTTTTCCAAGGGATCGGGACAGCCTTGCGAATGTTTTTTTTGCGCGCTCTTCAGGCGTGACGTCCCCCGGCCCTAGCCTGGGGCGACGGCCTCGACAACGGGGGTCGCCATCTCCTTCAGACCGCCGCGATGACTCGCCTGCTCTCCCTGCTGCTGCTCAGCACAACACTCCTGGCCGGCAGTGCATCCCTGGCCTGCGAAAAGCACCTCAACGGCCACGCCAACAGCTCGGACACCGAGGCCGCCGGCCGCTGATCCCGTGGCCCCGTCCCCTTTCCGAGAAGATCAGCGCTTTGCCAACGCCGACAGCTTTGCCCAGTCCTTCGACGAAGCTTGGGCTGCCCACGAGAGACGCCATCCGGACCATGGCCTGACGGTGCCCGTCAAGCTGGAACGGATGCTTGAAGAGCTTGCCGAACATCCGTTCCTCGCGGCGGAACCCGTGCTGGCCCGGCAGGTGGCCGAGTTCCGCGTACGGCTGCTGGGTCTGTAGGTTGCCGGGATGGATCACTCCCTCGCACGGCTGGTGCAGCTGCTGAGCGCCGGATTCAGCAACCAGAGCCAGGCCTTCGACAACCCGCCGCTCTACGCCCACATCCTGGTGAAGTTCCGGCCCCTTCCCCAGCTTGAGCCAGGGTCTCTCCTTCTTGAGCAGTCCTATGCCATCAACCCCGTGGCCCCGTATCGGATCCGGGTGCTGAGGCCGGAACGGCGCGACGGCCAGCTGATCATCCACAACCAATCGCTCCGCGATGCCGAGCGCTTCTGGGGGGCGGTGGAGGATGCCGACAAACGGGCCGCGATCCGCGAGGCCGACCTCAATCTGCTCGAAGGCTGCACCTACGTGGTGCAGGGAAGGGGAGACGGATTCGTGGGCGAGGTGGAGCCAGGGTGCCGCTGCCTCGTGGAGCGCAAGGGTGCCACGGCCTACCTGGTGAGCAGCTTCGAGATCGATCCTGCCGGCATGCGCACCATCGACCGTGGCCATGATCCCCAGACGCATGAGCAGCTGTGGGGATCCCTGGCCGGGCCTTTCCAGTTCGAACGAACAGAGGACTACAGCGCCGAGATCCCGGGCTCCTGGTATGAAGCCTTCTCCTCCTGAGAATGGAGCAGCGAGCCGTTCACAGGAACTTCACGAAAATTGGGTAAAGGAGATTGAGCAGCTGGGCACCAGCGGCCACCGATCACCGCGGAGAGCCCTACCTTCCAACGGCCATCCTTCATCTCCCCTGACCATGAGCCTGCCGCTGCTATCAACACCCCCCCGGACTCAGAACGCCCGCGTGCGCACGATTTCGGTCGGCAACGAGGAATCTCCGCGGCAGGTGAGCCAGACAATCGGCAGGAACGCCACCAGCCCCGACGAACTGATCGGGCAGGCCTATCGCCAGATCTTCTTCCACGCCTTCAAGGCGGACCGCGAGCCCGTTCTGGAGTCACAGCTGCGCAGCGGCCAGATCACCGCGAGGGATTTTGTACGTGGCCTGCTGCTTTCCGCCAAATTCCGCAACGACTTCTACCGCTGCAACAGCAACTATCGTGTTGTCGATCAGATTGTCGGTCGTGTGCTCGGTCGTTCGGTGCACGGCGACGACGAACGGATCGCCCTCTCGATCCTGATCGCCGAACAGGGGCTGCCCGGCCTCGTGGACCATCTGCTGAACTCGCAGGAGTATCTCGACGCGTTCGGCACCAACACCGTGCCCTACCAGCGCGCCAGGGTGCTGGGCGGAAGGGCCGTGGGAGAGCTTCCCTTCAACCAGCAGGCCCCCCGCTACGACGCCTACTGGCGAGAAACCAACGCCCGCCGGGCTCCGGCCGGTCGAGGCAGCGGCTGGGTCCCCAGCGGCGGCTTCAGCCTGCCTCGTCCGGCCTGGCTGGCAGACGCTCCCTCCCCCATCGCCCGCAAGATCTGGCAAGGGGTGGTGACCACCGGTGGTTTCCTGCTCACGGGCTTCGTGATCTACGCCGCCGGCGTGATGCTCAGCACCGCGGGCGCAGGCTGAGCGCTGTCAGCCCGGAACCCCTCCCACCAGCAGGGGTTCCGGGTGCTCAGGCCGGAAGCTCATCCATGAAGGGTTGCTCCTCCTCTTCGAGGAAAGACTGCTCCTCCTCGCTGGCCCGACGTTCCTGCTGGATCGGGCCGGACAGGCGGAAGGGGGCGGCTGGAGGCCGCAGAGACTGCAGGTGACGGGCGGCCCCCGGGCGTTCGAGACCATGCAGCACAGCCTCGATCCGCCCCAGTCGCTCCTCGGTATCGCCCAGCCGAAGCTCCATATCTTCGGCAGCGGCGGCATCGAGCCCTCCCTGTCGCTCCAGCAGCGGAGCCAGCCGCAGCTCCTGGGCCGCGAGGCGCTCCTCGAGTTCCAGCAACCGATAGGTGAGGGTCTCGCCCATCTCAGAGAGCGTGCGCAGCTGTTCGGCGAGTCGCCTTGGCCAGCCGGCGGGATCCGCCGGCGTGACGGCGGTCAGATCGTTGGATGCCATGGCATCACAGGCAGTGGGCGGATGGTATCGGCGCTGGGTCTTCGTGCCAGGGGCTCACGCAGTGCCGGCGGGCTTCCCGGGCTCCGAGGAACATGCCGTCGCGAATGTAACGATTCTGAAAGGCTGGGCGCAGCGCTCAGGCAGACCCATAGGATCCGCCATGCAGGCTACGGGCGCACGAACCCGTCATCGCTGCCCGGCTTCTCCCGCTTCCTCTCAGGCCCTCACGCCCATGACACTCGCCAACGCTGCCTACCTGGGCATCGAGCGTTTCTCCAGCGACCGCAACAAGGAAAACTGGTCCAACGCCACCGAGAACGACAAAGCGGCCCTGATCCGAGCCGTTTACAAGCAGGTCCTCGGCAACCAGTACATCATGGCGAGCGAGCGTCTCGAGGGCCCCGAGTCGCTGTTCAAGCGCGGTTACCTGAGCGTGCGTGAGTTCGTCCGCCAGGTGGCCAAGAGCGGGCTGTATCGGGCCAAGTTCTTTGAGAACTGCAACCCCTACCGCTTCATCGAGCTCAACTTCAAGCATCTGCTCGGCCGGGCCCCCCAGAACAAGGCCGAGATGCTGCACCACTTCACGATCCTGCAGGAGCGCGGCTACGACGCCGAGATTGATTCCTACATCGACAGCGCTGAGTATCAGGATCGCTTCGGCGAGGAAGAAGTTCCCTACCTTCACGGCTTCGGATATTCCAAGGGTCAGCAGGGCCTCCAGTTCGGCTACATGCTGCAACTGGCCCGCGGTGTGGGCGCTTCGGTCCGGGGCGACCTTCTCAAGACCCAGTCGCGCCTGAATCCCGCCGTGCACGCGGAGAAGCCCCTGCCGGTGGTGAGCCCCAACACCAAGGGCAGCACCTTCCGGGCTGTTCCCGCCGATGGCGTCACCCGCCAGGGGGTGGGCGCCGGCGAAGAGGGCCGGGTGTTCCGCGTGGAGATCGCCGGCTTCAACAACTACCGCCTCCACAAGCGCAGCAACCGGGTGCGCTTCATCCCGTTCAACAAGCTGCTGCAGTATCAGCAGCAGATCCACCGCGAGGGTGGACGCGTGGTCAGCCTCACCCCCGTCAACTGACTCCCTCGGCTTCGCTTTTCTCTTCCCACCGCTTTCGATTCCATGAAGGTCTCCGCAGGCACCCGTGGCACCAGCTTCAGCAGTGACCGTCAGGTCACCATCTCCGTGACGGGGCTGGCCCAGAACGATTACGTCCGCACCGCCGACACCGTGATGAAGGTGCCCTTCACCCGCATGAACGAGACCCTGCGCCTCGTGCATCGCCTGGGGGGCAGGGTCACTGGCGTTGCCGTCACCGGAGCCGCCGCTCAAACCACCGAACCCCGCAAGGACCACAACAAGTAAGCCGCCCCGCGCTTGGGCAGCCTGTTGACGTGATCTCCGAGAGAGCGTCAGCCCCAACGCACTCGGTCTCAGGCCCCCCACGGGGCCCTTTTTATGGCCATCACCGGCCCAGATCCCAGGCCGAGACTGAGGCGGTGACCGTTTGTTACGACGCGATCCTGTGGCTGGGGGCAGGGTCCAACAATGGTCGGGTCGCGGAGGTAGTTCACCGGAAGCTTCCTGGTTCCGCCTTAGCGGGTAAGAACCAACCCTTCCTCACTGCCCCCGATCCCGAGAACGCCAGGAATCACCGCCGGTCCTCTTGGTGCCGTCCGTGCTCTTCCCCGCTTTCCCCCCCTTACCCACCCACTCCCGACGCCGTCCGTCGAGAACAGGAGCTAATCAATGTT
>JANWUR010000011.1 GCA_024958655.1 Cyanobium sp. FGCU6
GGATGGCACCGGCCGACCAGCCGCATGAAAACTTCGTCTTCCCTGAAGAGGTTCTGCCCCGTGGAAACGCCCTTTAATTCCGGTCTTGTCTCCGTCGGGGGCAAGGACCTTGACTCCACCGGCTACGCCTGGTGGGCAGGCAATGCCCGCCTGATCAATCTGTCCGGCCGTCTGCTCGGGGCTCATGTGGCCCACGCCGGTCTGATGGTGTTCTGGGCCGGCGCCATGATGCTGTTCGAGGTGAGTCACTTCACCTTCGACAAGCCCATGTACGAGCAGGGTCTGATCCTGTTTCCCCACGTCGCCACCCTCGGCTATGGCGTGGGCCCCGGCGGTGAGGTCACCGATCTCTACCCCTTCTTCGTGGTGGGTGTACTCCACCTGATCAGCTCGGCCGTTCTCGGCCTCGGCGGTCTTTACCACGCGCTGCGTGGCCCGGAGATTCTGGAAAACTATTCCGCCTTCTTCTCTCAGGACTGGCGCGACAAGAACCAGATGACCAACATCATCGGCTATCACCTTATCCTTCTTGGTGTCGGTGCCCTGCTGCTGGTTTTCAAGGCCATGTTCTTCGGTGGCGTCTACGACACCTGGGCCCCCGGCGGCGGTGATGTTCGCCTGATCAGCAATCCCACTCTTGACCCCGGTGTGATCTTCGGGTATCTATTCCGCGCTCCCTTCGGGGGCGAGGGTTGGATCATCGGGGTCAACTCGATGGAAGACATCATCGGCGGCCACATCTGGATCGGTCTGATCTGCATCTTCGGCGGTATCTGGCATGTGATCACCAAGCCCTTCGGCTGGGTCCGTCGTGCCTTCATCTGGAACGGTGAAGCCTACCTGAGCTACAGCCTCGGCGCCCTGAGCTTCATGAGCTTCATCGCCTCGGCCTACATCTGGTTCAACAACACCGCCTATCCCTCTGAGTTCTACGGCCCCACCAACGCCGAAGCCTCTCAGGCTCAGAGCTTCACTTTCCTGGTTCGCGACCAGCGACTCGGTGCCAATATCGGTTCCGCCATGGGCCCCACCGGTCTGGGCAAATACCTGATGCGCTCCCCCACCGGCGAGATCATCTTCGGTGGTGAAACCATGCGCTTCTGGGATTTCCGCGGTCCCTGGCTCGAGCCCCTGCGTGGCCCCAACGGTCTGTCCCTCGACAAGCTGCAGAACGACATCCAGCCCTGGCAGGTGCGTCGTGCGGCCGAGTACATGACCCACGCCCCCAACGCCTCCCTCAACTCCGTGGGCGGCATCATCACCGAGCCCAACTCGGTGAACTTCGTGAACATCCGGCAGTGGCTCTCCGCCACCCAGTTTGTGCTCGCCTTCTTCTTCCTGGTGGGTCACCTCTGGCATGCCGGCCGTGCGCGCGCTGCCGCCGCCGGTTTCGAGAAGGGCATCGACCGTCAGGCCGAGCCCACCCTGGCGATGCCGGATCTCGACTGATCGGCTTGCCTTTTCGACCAACCAGGCCCCCGCTCAGGCGGGGGCTTTTTTGTCTCTCGATCGGTTCGGTTCTTCGGGGAACGCGCGGGGCACCCTCGCCGTCCAAGCCTGTACAGGCCGGTGCGGCTTCGCACCTACGAAACGAGCCAGCGCCGCAGGAGCGGCAGGCTCAGGCCGATCACGTTGCTGTAGCAACCTTCGATGCGCTCCACCAGCAGCCCGCCCCTTCCTTCCAGCGCAAAACCCCCGGCACAAGCCAACGGTTCGCCTGTGGCCACGTAGGCCTCAATTTCGGCCGCGTCCAGGGGAGCGAAGTGAACACGTGTGGTCACGGCTTCAAGCCGTTCGCCCATCCCCTCCCGGCCTGCCGCGACAGGTCTCAGCAGACAGTGACCCGTCACCAGCTCCCCGGAGCGTCCTGCCATGCGGCGCCAGCGGTGGCGGGCTTCCTCTGGGTCGGCGGGTTTGCCGAACACCTCACCGTCCACCACCAGCAGCGAATCGCAGCCCAGCATGGCGGTCCAGGGATCACCGGCAACGCAGTCTCCCCGAACCGCCTCAGCCTTCGCCCGTGCCAGCTCGAGCGCCAGCAGGAGAGGATCGTTGTTGCGGATAGCGGTCTCATCCACCCCGCTCACCTGGACGCCATGGGGAATGGCCGCCTGCTCCAGAAGGCGGCGGCGGGCAGGCGAGGCCGATGCCAGGAGCAGCATGAACCAGGAGACACTGCTCTCACCCTGCCACGGCTTGGCTACGTTCCTTCAAGACAGCACGTAGCTTTCCCAGATGCCCCAGGTCCGCTCACGAGCCAAGCACCTGCACGCGGTCATCCTCGCCGCCGGTGTCGGCGTCCTCCCGGCAGCCCTGGGACTTCCCGTTGCGGCGAGCACGGTGAAGCTGCCACGTGCGGGGGTGATCTGTGACACCACGACCCTCACCTGCTACACCGGCGAGGGGCCCTCCCTGAGTGAGACTCGCAGCGAATTCGGCAGGCGGGCCGAGCAGAATCTTGTCAGCCGCCTGTCCGGCCGGCCGCCGGCACGGGAGTTCAGCCTCAGTGGTGGCGAACTCTGTGATCTGCGCCAGCGCACCTGCTGGGATGACGGAAGCAAGCGCCGCAACGTGAGCAACCGGCTGACCCGCCAGCTCTGGGGTGAAGCGGCCAGCGGCGATCGGCGCTGCCAGCTGAGCCAGCGCGGCCGGAATCTGTTCGATGGCCGCTGCCGCCTCACACGCCGCGACCTCGGCAATGGCACTGGCTATCAGGTCGAGACCAGCGATGGTCGTCGCTACAACTTTTTTGCGAACCGGGATGGGCGACTGGTTCTGCGCGATGCCACCGGCCTCTGGCCCGTGACCACCTCGACCTTGGGTAACCGGGTGGAGTTCCGCTGGGCGGATCTGAGGTTGGAAACCTTTCGCCGGCAGGGGGAAATGGGCTATAGCAACGTCAGAGAAGCCGACAACGACGCCAACCTGGATGGGAGCGGCTCTGGCCAGAGTTACCGCGGCGTGCCAACCGGGATCCCCGCCTCCCCTGGTCAGGCGCTGGACACGATCCTCAAGGGGCTGTTCCAATGACCATGGCCCCATCAGCCCGACCTCCTGAGACCCACCGCATCGACGTCCAGGCCCTCAACCGGGCCGACCGGTCACTCCGCTGCCTTCCTTTCCGCCGGTCGTTCTACGAGGAAGTGGCCGATCAACCGATGAGCAGCAGCGAGCTGTGCCGCCGGGCGGACTGGGCCGAGTTGGTGTTTGCCCCTTTCGGACCGGAGCGGGCGGAGGATCACTTCATCTGGCTGATCCGGCTGGGAGTGCTGCGCCGCGAGGTGGATGGCCAGGGGCTCACCGAGCGGGTGCGGCTCACGCCGATGGGCCGTAACCTGCTGGCCCGCTGGCCCGGGGAGATTCCGCGTGCCGGTCTGCGCGAGCGCATCCGCGAAAATTTCCAGCGTCATCGCCCCCGCTTCTGAGGCGAGCGATGCCACGGCCTGATGCCGGCAGTCCTACGCCGCTGATGGTGCTCGGCACCAGCAGCGGCGCCGGCAAATCTCTGATGGCGGCGGCGCTTTGCCGGGTGCTCCGGCGCCGTGGTGAAACCCCATTGCCGTTCAAGGGGCAGAACATGAGTCTCAACGCCTGGGTGGACCCCTCCGGCGGAGAGATGGCCTACTCCCAGGCACTCCAGGCCTGGGCGGCGGGCCTGGAACCCCGGGTGGCCATGAATCCCGTTCTGCTCAAGCCAAGAGGCGACAGCACCAGCGAAGTGATCCACCTGGGCCGTTCGGTGGGCACGGCACGGGCGGAGCACTACTACCGCGACTGGTTCCGCCCGGGCTGGCAGGTGATCCGTACTGCGCTGTCGGCACTGCAGGCCGACCATCCCGGCGGCCGGCTGGTGCTGGAGGGCGCCGGCAGCCCCGTGGAGGTGAACCTGCAGGCCCGCGACCTCACCAATCTGCGCCTGGCCCAGTACCTGCGGGCCCGCTGTCTGCTGGTGGCCGACATCGAGCGCGGTGGGGTGTTCGCCCAGATCGTGGGTACCCTCGCCCTGCTCCGCCCCGTGGAGCGGTCCTTGATCGCCGGCATCCTGGTGAACCGGTTCCGGGGGCGCCGCTCCCTGTTTGATGAGGGCCGCACCTGGCTCGAGCGCCAGACCGGCGTACCGGTGCTGGGGGTGATGCCCTGGCTCGACGAGCTGTTTCCGCCCGAGGATTCGCTCGATCTCCTCGAGCGCAGGGGCCGTAAGCGCCAGGCCGACCTCCGTGTGGCGGTGTTGCGGTTGCCGTCGCTGAGTAACTTCTCCGACCTCGATCCCCTCGAAGCCGAACCGAGCGTTCAGCTCGACTGGGTGCGTCCCGGCGATCCCCTGGGCCGGCCCGATGCGTTGATCGTGCCCGGCAGTAAGTGCACTCTCGCCGATTTGCAGGCCCTGCGGGCAGGCGGGATGGAGCTGTTGCTGAGGCGGTACCTCGCCGCCGGTGGGCATGTCTTCGGTATCTGCGGTGGACTACAGATGCTCGGCCGCCAGTTGGCGGATCCGCAGGGGCTGGAGGGGATGGGGCCTCGGGCGGCGGTTGAGGGGCTCGACCTGCTGCCGTTGTTCACCACCTTCACGGCCGAGAAGACCTTGAGACACATCACGGGTCTGGCTCTCTGGCCCCCGGAGGGGGACGCTCTGGAGATCGAGGGTTTCGAACTCCATCACGGGCGAAGCGTTTCCGAGGCCTCGCCGCTCGCTGAGCCGTCTGGACTCGGGTATTGGCAAGCCTTCGGCGAGGCCGGGGGGATGGTGGCAGGCACCTACCTTCACGCCATCTTTGAGAACGGCCCGTGGCGTCGCCGTTGGCTCAACCTGTTGCGTCAACGGCGGGATCTGCCCCTGCTCAGCGAACACCAGCCTCATCACGGCCGCCAGCGTGATCAGCTGCTGGATCGTCTCGCCGATGCCTTCGAGGCCCATGTCGACCTCAGCCCCCTGCTGGCTGACCCTCCTTCCCGGTAGCTTCTGACTTCGCCCCTGCCGTCGGCATGGCCCCTACCCCTTCACCTGTGGCGATCCAGTGGCCCGACGGTCGCCGCAGCACGGCCCTGTCCGGCACAGACTGGCTGCTGGCTGCACGCCACGCCGGTGTCAGCATCCCCACCGGTTGCCTGGGCGGCAGCTGCGGCGCCTGCGAGATCGAGGTGAACGGCACCGTGGTCCGCGCCTGCATTGCGACCGTTCCGCCCCATCCGCGCGGCGAACTGCAGGTGAGCTACGCCGACGATCCTCACTGGTGAGCCCGGCACACCGCCCAGGCGGTCATCGGGATCAGGGGGTGGCCAGGGCTGGCAGCACGCTGCGGGCGCGGTTCATCGCTGCTTCCATCACCACGTGCATATCCATGTAGCGGTACTCGGAAAGCCGCCCGCCGAAGATCACGTGCGGCAGGCTTTCTGCCCGCTCCCGGTAGCGACGGTGAATGGCCTGGTTGGCTTCGCTGTTCACCGGGTAATAAGGAATGGCGCCGTCCCGGCACGGTTGAGGATACTCCTTGGTCACCACTGTGACGTCGGAGCGGGAGCCGACCGGATCAAAATGCTTGTGCTCGATGGTGCGTGTGAAGGCCGGTTCGGGGTCGCAGTAGTTGATCACCGCGTTGCCCTGGTGGTTGTCGGTGGCGATCACCTCGTGCTCGAAGGCGAGCGAGCGGTACTCGAGATGCCCCTCCTCATGATCAAAGAAGGCGTCGATACAGCCCGTGAACACCACGCAGCGGGCCAGAGGATCCAGCGCGGAACGGTTGCTGAAGTAGTCGATGCCGAGCCTCACCTCAATGCCCTCCAGCATCTTCTGGAACATCAGGGTGTAACCACCGATCGGAATGCCCTGCCAGCGGTCGTTGAAATAGTTGTTGTCGTAGGTGAAGCGCAGCGGCAGCCGCTTGATGATGAAGGCCGGCAACTCACTGGGATCTTTGCCCCATTGCTTGCGCGTGTAGTGGTGGATCAGGGTTTCGTAGATATCTCTCCCCACAAGGGAGAGAGCCTGTTCTTCCAGGTTGGCCGGATCCCCGCGGAAACGTTGGGACTCGATCGTGGCCCTTGCCTCAGCCGGTGTACGCACCTGCCAGAGCTCGTGGAAGGTGTTCATGTTGAACGGCAGCGAATAGAGCCTGCCGCCGGAAAGCGCCTTAGGCGAATTGATGTAATTGTTGAACTCTGCGAAGCGATTCACGAATTCCCACACATGGCGATTGCTGGTGTGGAAGATGTGAGCGCCGTAGGCGTGAACATGAATGTTCTCCCGCTCTTCCGTGTAGCAGTTGCCGCCGATGTGCGGGCGCTGATCGATCACCAGCGGCCGCAGCCCCGCATCGGCCGCCAGCCGAGCGAAGGTGGCGCCGTACAGGCCGCAGCCAACGATCAGCAGGTCGTACTGAGGGGGATCGGCGAGCACCGGCAGCCCCTCCTGAAAGCGCTGCAGCTGTGAGGTCATGCGGGCTCGTCCCCGGCCTGGATCAGACCACCGCCCAGCAGCACCTCCCCGGCATAGAACACCGCCGCCTGGCCCGGGGTGATCGAGAACTGGGTCTCGTGAAACTCCAGCCGGCAGCGGTGGGGGCGCTCGGCGGCGTGATCGCTCTCGACCGGGGGCAGCGGCGTGAGCAGGGCGGCCACGGGCGCACTGCGATAGCGCACCTGCACAGCCACCTCCAGGGGGGCCTCGGGAGGAGCGACCGACACCCAGTTCACCGCGCCGACCACGCAGTGGGAGCGGGCAGCTTCCGACCGCGGGGCCACCACAACCCTATGGCGGGTGGAATCGAGCGCCACCACGTGCAGGGGTTCCTTCCAGGCCACGCCGAGACCACGGCGCTGGCCGATCGTGAAGTGGTGGATGCCGTCGTGATGGCCCACCACTGTGCCGTTGGCCAGAACGATCTCACCCGCTTGCGGCGGGAGATAAGCATCGAGGAACGCCCGCATCGAGCCATGGTGATCGGCCAGGCAGAGGTCCTGGCTCTCGGGTTTGGTGGCGGTTCGCAGGCCCAGCCGGGAAGCCTCGGCGCGAGTGTCGGCTTTGGTGATCTCCCCGAGGGGAAACACCAGGCGGCCGAGCACCGCCTGGGGCAGGTCGTAGAGGAAGTAGCTCTGGTCCTTGTGGCTATCCAGACCCCGAAGCAGCTGATGGCGCTCTGCGGGAGCGGTGGCTGGACGCACCCTGGCGTAATGGCCGGTGGCGATCCGCTCCACCCCCAGTTCGTCACGAGCCCAGGCCAGCATCGGCCCGAATTTCACCTCCCGGTTGCAGCGGGAGCAGGGCAGTGGTGTGATGCCATCGGCATAGCCCTGCACCAGCAGGTCCACGATCTGGGTGCGGAAGCGCTCACGCGAGTCGACCACGTGGTGGGCGATCCCCAGCTGCTCGCACAGACCGGCGGCATCCACCAACCCCTCGGCACAGCAGGAGCCCTTGCCGCTCATCAGCCAGAGGGTGAGCCCCTCCACCTGCCAGCCAGCCTCCAGCAGCAGAGCTGCGGTGAGGGAACTGTCGACGCCCCCGGAGAGGCCGACGGCCACCCGCCGCTCCCCGGGCCATGCCCGCAGTCGCTCAAGTACCGCGGCGCCGGCGGAGGTGGCGCCGATGCCGGTGACGGCATGGGGGATCGCAGGGGAAGGCGTGGTTGCGGGCACGGGGAGCAGGAAGGGACCACCGGGTTCGCACCGGGCCGGTTGCTCCCCATCATGGAAGGATGCCGCTCTGTGCCGCCGTGTCCCAGCGGACCACTCCGGCCCCCTGGCCCCCCCGGGATGCCGATCACCTGCTGGTGAGCGGCTCCCAGATGGCCGCTCTGGAAGAGCAGCTGTTCGCCAGTGGCCTGCCTGTGGAGGCCCTGATGGAGAAGGCCGCCCTGGCTGTGAGCGGCCGACTCATGAAGCGGCTCACCCGGGATCGGCTGCCCGGAGCCGCCGATCCCGGGGTGATCGTGCTGGTGGGTCCGGGCCACAACGGCGGCGATGGGCTGGTGGTGGCGCGCGAACTGCACCTCGGCGGCCATCGGGTGCGGCTGTGGTGTCCGTTCGAGCATCTGCGGCCGCTGACCGAGGCCCATGCCCGCCATGCCGCCTGGCTGGGGATCCCCCGGCTGGAGGTTGCGCCCGATCCCGGCGACCCTGCTCTGTGGGTGGATGCCCTGTTCGGCATCGGTCAGAGCCGGCCGCCCGGTCCCACGCTCGAGGCGTTACTGGCGGAACGCCAGCGCCAGCGGCCCGATGAGCTTGTGGCGATCGACATCCCCACCGGCCTCTGTGCCGAAACGGGTCGCTGTCTGGGAGAGGAGGCGGCCACCGCGGGGGTCACCTACACCATCGGGCTGATCAAGCAGGGCCTGGTGCAGGACCGGAGCCTGGCCCGGGTGGGCCGGTTGGAGCGTATCGACCTTGGACTGCCTCCGCAACTTCTTGCCACCCTGCCGGCCGACCAGCCCCTGGGTCTGGGCCGACGGGGGAGTGGTGGGGCGGACATGCTCGCGGCACCGTGGCCTGTGCCGGAGCCTGCGGCAGGGAAGTATGGGCGGGGGCGCCTGCTGGTGGTGGCCGGCAGCGTGAAGTACAGCGGAGCCGCTCGGCTGGCCCTGGCGGGCGCCTCTGCCGCCGGCTGCGGCAGCCTTCGGGCGATGCTTCCCGCCCACCTGGCGGAGGGACTGTGGGCTCTGCAGCCGGAAGTGGTGCTGGAGCGCTCTCCGAACTGTGCTGCTGATGGGGCCCTTCGCCTTGAAGGACTGGATCGCCAGGTTCTTGAGCGGCTGGATGTCGTGCTGGTCGGGCCAGGGATTGGAAACGCCGCTGACACTCCTGCCCCGGGGACCGGTCGGGGGTGGGATGCCCTTGAGAGCTTCGACGGCCTGGTGGTGCTCGATGCCGACGGGCTCAACCGTCTCGCCGCCGGGGCCGCCGGCCTGTCGGCTGAGAGCTGGCTGAGCCGGCGGGCCGGCCCCACCTGGCTGACCCCCCACCGCCAGGAGTTCGCACGTCTGTTCCCCCACCTAGCGACGCAGGAGCCGCTTGAGGCTGCCGCCGCCGCCGCCGACCGAACCGGATGCGGGGTGCTGCTGAAGGGGGCCCGCAGCGTCGTGGCCGCCCCCGATGGTCGGCGCTGGCAGCTGATGCAGGCCAGCCCGGAAGCGGCGCGGGCGGGGCTGGGGGATGTTCTGGCCGGGTATGCGGCTGGGCTGGGGGCGCTGGCTGCCGGCGCCGGCATGGCCGCGGATGCCCAGTTGCTTGCTCTGGCGGCTCTGGCTCATGCCCGGGCCGGTCAGGAAGCCGCGAGCCGTTGGGGTTGGGGTGGGGCCTCGCCCCTGGCGGTGGCAACCTGCCTGGCCCGTGCCGGGGACACCTGAACTGTGAACAAACCTGAACTGTGAACAAAGAGACAGAAGGAAACGCGTCGTCAACAAACTGTCAAACTCCGCACTCGCCCCAACTGCCTTGTTCGCTGCAGCGCAAACTTCACATGGATCCCCCATGGAGAGCGGGGCTTGTGTTCATTTGCGAGTAAATTCTAAAAGGTTGCTGAAGAGACCACTGTTCATGGCAGTCGAGCGAGATAGTGGCCTTCCTCACTCCTCCCAGCCCAATGACTGCCTCTTCGGTCAGGTCGAGCGACGGCTCCGGACGCAGGAGTGGTGATTCCATGACCTGGTACCTGGCCTCGATCGGCCGGGAACCCCTGCTTACCCCCGCCGAGGAGATTGAGCTGGGCAATCAGGTGCAGGCCATGATGCAGTTGCTGGAGGAGAACAGGGACGATCTCACCCCGCACGAACGCAAGATCATCAAGATCGGCCGCCGTTCCAAAGAGCGGATGATGAAGGCCAATCTGCGACTGGTGGTGAGCGTTGCCAAGAAGTACCAGGGCAAGGGTCTGGAATTGCTCGATCTGATCCAGGAGGGCTCGCTCGGGCTCGAGCGGGCCGTCGAGAAATTCGACCCCACGCGTGGCTACAAGTTTTCCACCTACGCCTTCTGGTGGATTCGCCAGAGCATGACACGGGCGATCGCTTGTCAGAGCCGTACCATTCGTTTACCGGTGCATCTGAGCGAACGGCTCACCACCATCCGTAGGGTCAGTCTCGATCTGGCCCACAAGCTCGGTGCCATGCCTAGTCGCAGGGAGATCGCCGAGGCGATCGACATGCCGATCGAGGAGCTTGATTCGCTCTTGAGGCAGGCGCTTACTACCTCCAGTCTCGATGCCCCGATCCACGCCGAGGAAGGCCGCAGCTTTCTCGGTGATCTGATCGCCGATGGCTCCAGCGAAGAACCCCTCGAGCAGGTGGAGCGAGGCATTCACCAGGAGCAGCTCGGCCGTTGGCTCGGCCACCTCACCGAACAGGAACGGGAGGTTCTGGCTCTGCGGTTCGGTTTGGATGGGCATGAGCGCCACACCCTCGCTGAAATCGGCCGTCAACTCGAGGTGTCACGCGAAAGGGTGCGGCAGGTGGAGCTGAAGGCCCTGCGCAAGCTCCGCAATCTCACGCGCCGCATACCGCCGACGCTCTGAACAGGACTCCCGGAAGGTTCAGTCCCGCTCCTTCAAGGAGCAGGATTCTATTTCAAGTGTTCAGTCTTCCGCCCAGATGAAACGGGTAAGTTCGCTGGGGTCGGGTTCTGGGGCCGCCAGGGCGAATTCTACGCAGTCGGCCACCAGAGCATCGATGTCCTTGTCGATGCTCTGGAGTTCTTCAGGCCGGGCCAGTCCCTGGGACGTGAGATCGGTCGCCAGCCGCTTGATTGGATCACGCTGGGCCCAGAACTCCTTCTCCGCAGCTGCCCGCAGCTCATCGGGGTCGGCCAGGGAGTGACCGCGGAATCGATAGGTCAGGCATTCGAGCACCGTGGGACCTTCCCCGGCCCGGGCCCGGGCCACGGCGCGCTGGGCGGCAGCCCGCACCGCCAGCACATCCATCCCATCCACTTCCTCGCCGGCCATGCCGAAGGCAGACGCCTTGCGCCAGATCTCGGGATCGCTTGTGGCGCGGTTGTGATCCATACCGATGGCCCAGCGGTTGTTTTCCACCACGAACACGATCGGCAGCTTCCAGAGAGCCGCCATGTTCAGGCATTCGAAAAACTGCCCCACATTGCAGGTGCCGTCCCCGAAGAAGGCTGCAGTGACAGCATCGCTGTCGGCCTGGCCGAGGGCATCGCGCTTGTAGCGGCTTGTGAAGGCGGCGCCGAGGGCCACGGGGATCCCCTCGCCGATGAAGGCGTAGCCCCCGAGGAGATGGTGCTCGCGCGAAAACAGGTGCATCGAGCCCCCCCTGCCCTTGCTGCAGCCGGTCTGCTTGCCGAACAGCTCGCTCATCACTTCCCGGGCGGGCACGCCGCAGCTGAGGGCATGCACGTGATCGCGATAGGTGCTGCAGAACCAGTCGTGCTGCAGGCGCATGGCCCGAATCACTCCAGTGCTTACCGCCTCCTGGCCGTTGTAGAGGTGAACGAAGCCAAACATCTTGCCGCGGTAGTACATCTCGGCGCACTTGTCCTCGAAGCGACGGCCAAGCACCATGTCGCGGTAGAGCATCAGCCCTTCCTCACAACTCACCTGGGCGCGCTCAGCCGGGTAAAGGCCCTCAAGCCTCAGAGCGTGGCTGCCGGCCTCCGGGGGAGGGCCCGCCTGCTGGGTCTCTCGAGAGGCGGCGAGCTCCTGAGTCATCGGATGGGGGTCCGGGGGTCGATGGTCGACTGTAGTGCGTCCATTCTCGCCAAAGAGTTTGGTGGCAACGGCTTGCGGTGAACGCTCGCTGGCCGTCACAGCCTCTCAGCGAACCGATACAGCGGCAGGTGCCTCCCGCGGTCTCTCCTTAAACTTGCTCCCCGTCCGTCTGGTGCCGCGGTTGGAGCTGCCGATCGATCATTTCCGCCTGCTGGGGGTGGGGCCCGGCACGGATGCCCAGACGGTGCTGCACACCTACCACCAGCGTGTCGCCCGGGTCCCGGATCCAGCCTTCAGCCGCGACACTCTGGAGGCCAGGGCCGAATTGCTGCGCGCCAGCGCCGACGTGCTCAGCGACCCTGAGCGACGAGTCGCCTACGAATCCGACCT
Source organism: Cyanobium sp. FGCU6 (assembly GCA_024958655.1). Taxonomy (GTDB): domain Bacteria; phylum Cyanobacteriota; class Cyanobacteriia; order PCC-6307; family Cyanobiaceae; genus Cyanobium. The sequence goes on from JANWUR010000011.1 coordinate 12,047, forward strand.
CACAGCCCTCGTGGCTTCCGGCGATGGGGTTGTCCCAGCTCTCGACATCGCCACTTCCCGTGAGGTGGCCGGTCTGCTGCTGCTGCTTGAGGCCGACCAACCCCTGGAGTGCTTTGATCTGGCCTGCCGGGCCCTGCAACCGCCCCAGACGCCTGCCCTCGGCAGCAGCCGGGAGTCGGATCTGACCCGCCTGGCAGGCCTTTCCTGCCTGGCGGCGGCCGTGGATTATCACGGCCAGCGGCGCTATGAGGCCGCCGCCCAGACGCTCCAGCAGGGACTTCAACTGCTGCAGCGCATGGGTCAATTGCCAGATCTGCGTGAGCGGATGAGTCTGGAGCTCGACCGCCTCGCCCCTTATCGCGTGCTTGACCTGCTCAGCCGGGATCTCTCGGCGGTGGAGGAGCGCCGCGAAGGTCTGGCCTTGCTCGAGGATCTTGTGCGCCGCAGGGGCGGTCTGGAGGGTTCGGGCGATCCGGACTTCCCAGGTGAGGCGTTCCAGGCCTTCTTCAAGCAGATCCGCTGCTTCCTCACGGTCCAGGAGCAGGTGGATCTCTTCAGCCGCTGGGGAGATGCCGGCTCCCCAGCGGCTGACTTTCTGGCCACCACCGCCCTCACCGCATCCGGCTTCGTGCAGCGCAAGCCCGAGCGGATCGCCGCCGCCCGCGATCGCCTGGAGGCCAGCGGCCGCAGCGGCATCGATCCCCTGCTGGCCAACCTCCATCTCCTGTTGGGCGACGTGGAGGGAGCCAGGGAGGCCTTCGACCGTGGGGCCAGCCGCGAGCTGCGTGCCTGGACAGTCCGTCAGAGCGACGATCCCCTGGCCCAGCTCTGTGCCTACTGCCGCGACTGGCTCAGCAACGACGTGCTTCCCGGCTACCGCGACATCGATGCCGATCCTGATCTGGACGCCTATTTCAGCGACCGTGACGTGATCGCCTACGTGGAACAGGAGGATCGCCGGGCCGGTCGCTTCTTTCCCGAGCCTGGCGAAGGCTCCTTCGGCGCCAGCTTCGATTTCGGCACCAGCACCGACCCCTCCTCCGACTGGGCATCCTCCGGTGCGTCCTCATCCTTCGCCCTTCCCGGCAGCTCTGGCACCGTGGGCTCCCCACCCACCCACGACCCCTTCGGCGAACCGCTCGACCCTGGCGTCGATGCCGACCATCACGAAGGAGAGCCACGTCCGCGTCGCCGCCGCCGCCCCTCGTCAACCACGGGCTCGTTTCCCCTGCCCTGGCTGGTGGGGGGCCTTGCCGCTGTGCTGGCGGGCTTCGCTGCCGTCAGCTGGGTGCTGCGACCCCGCACTCCTGCGCCCACGGCGGTGGAGAGCGCCCGACCGATCCCCGTTGTTCCCGCCGCCAAGCCCACCCCACCCCCTCCGGCGGCTGCGCCGACGGCCTCGCGCCCACCCGTGCCGGCAATCGCTTCAGCTTCGGTTCCGCTGAAGGTGGCTGAACCGAGCGAGTCCGAGCTGCGCAGGTTGCTCGAGGTCTGGCTCGACGCCAAGGCCGCCGTGCTAGCGGGCGGCACGGCCGCGGTTCCCCTCGATCGCATCGCCCGCGCTGCCACGGTGCAGCGCCTGGAGGAGGAGCGACGCGACGACCGCAGCCGCGGCGAACGGCAGAAGCTGGACGTGAAAGTGAAGGATCTGGCGATCGACGAGCGCAGTCCTCAGCGGATCGCGGTCACCGCGGAACTGGCCTACAGCGATCGGCGCCTTGACGACCAGGGCCGCGAGGTGGAGCGCACGGCACCCACCACCCTGCGCAACGTCTACATCTTCGGCCGCGATGGCGGTACCTGGCGCCTGGCCGCTTCCCACGCTGCCGACTGACGGCCAACGACTTACCCCCCCCCTCTCTCCCTTCCCCATGTTCGACGAGCTTTCCCAGCGCTTCGAGGACGCCATCAAGGGCCTCCGCGGCCAGGCGGCCATTTCTGAGACCAACATCGACGGCGCCCTCAAGCAGGTGCGCCGCGCCCTGCTGGAGGCGGACGTGAGTCTTCCCGTGGTGCGCGAGTTCGTCGACGAGGTGCGCCGCCGGGCCGTTGGGGCCGAAGTGGTACGGGGCATCAGCCCCGACCAGAAGTTCATCCAGCTGGTGCATGAGCAGCTGGTGGACACCATGGGAGGCGAGAACGCCCCCCTGGCCCATGCCGAGGCCTCACCAACGGTGATCCTGATGGCCGGTCTGCAGGGGGCCGGCAAGACCACCGCCACCGCCAAGCTGGGTCTCCATCTCAAGGAGCAGGGGCGTCGGGCGCTGCTGGTGGCTGCCGATGTGTACCGACCCGCGGCGATCGATCAGCTCCAGACCCTGGGCCAGCAGATCGGCGTTGAGGTGTTCAGCCTCGGCAGTGAGGCCACGCCGGAGGCGATCGCGGCGGCCGGGCTGGCACGCGGGCGCGAGGGAGGGTTTGACACCGTGCTGGTGGACACGGCCGGTCGCCTGCAGATCGACACGGCGATGATGCAGGAGATGGTGCGGATCCGGGAGGCCGTCCAGCCCCACGAGGTGCTGCTGGTGGTCGACGCGATGATCGGCCAGGAGGCGGCCGAGCTCACGCGCGCGTTCCATGAGCAGGTGGGCATCACCGGAGCCGTGCTGACCAAGCTCGATGGTGATTCCCGTGGGGGTGCGGCCCTTTCGATCCGCAAGGTGAGCGGCGCACCGATCAAGTTCATCGGCACCGGCGAGAAGGTGGAGGCCCTTCAGCCGTTCCATCCTGAGCGGATGGCCAGCCGCATCCTCGGGATGGGGGATGTGCTCACCCTGGTCGAGAAGGCCCAGAAGGAGGTGGAACTGGCCGATGTGGCCCGTATGCAGCAGAAGCTGCAGGAAGCCAGCTTCGACTTCTCCGATTTCGTGCAGCAGATGCGCCTGATCAAGCGCATGGGTTCCCTGGGCGGCCTGATGAAGCTGATCCCGGGCATGAACAAGATCGACGACGGCATGCTCAAGCAGGGCGAAGAGCAGCTCAAGCGGATAGAATCGATGATCTGCTCGATGACCCAGGCCGAGCGGGAGAACCCCGATCTGCTGGCCTCGGCCCCCTCCCGGCGGCGGCGCATCGCCGCTGGCAGCGGCCACACCCCGGCCGATGTGGACAAGGTGCTGGCCGACTTTCAGAAGATGCGCGGCTTCATGCAGCAGATGACACGCGGCGGTGGCCTGCCGGGGATGCCGGGCATGGGCGGCGGCTTCCCTGGCATGGGGGGAGGGTTCCCGGGCATGGGGGGATTCCCGGGCGGCTTTCCTGGTGGCGGGGCTCCGGCCGCTTCGGGCAGGGGCGCCGGTGGCAGACCCCCCCGTCCGCCGAAGCCCGCCAAGAAGCGCAAGGGCTTCGGCGAACTCTGAAGCGCCCCCAAAGCCGGTCGCCGGAGGCGGTGCCTGTCAACAGGTACGATCATCCATCGGACATCAACCAGTTAGGCCACCCATGATCAAGCTCCGCCTGAAGCGGTTCGGGAAGAAGCGGGAAGCGAGCTTCCGCCTCGTGGCCACCAACAGCACCTCACGCCGCGACGGGCGTCCTCTTGAGGAGCTTGGCTTCTACAACCCCCGCACCAAGGAAACCCGTCTCGACACCGAAGCGATCCGGGCCCGGCTCAGCCAGGGAGCCCAACCCACCGACACCGTGCGTTCCCTGCTCGAGAAGGGTGGTCTGATCACCAAGACCGTTCGCCCCGCCGAGATCGTCGGCAAGCAGAAGCAGGCCGAAGCCCGCGAGGCCGCTGCCGCCGAGGCCCGCAAGGCAGAAGCGGAAGCCAAGGCTGCCGCAGAAGCCGCCAAGGCTGAGGCCGCCGCCGCCACTGCTCCTGCAGCCGAAGAGGCATCCGCCGAAGCCTGAGCCAGCCTCCTTCCACTCCCATCTCATCGGCCGGAGCAGGGGCTCTTTCAGGAGAGCCCCTTATGGTTTCATTGCCCGATCCATCAGCCGCCCTGGCTTTAGCCGGCCGGGAGGAGCAGATCCTGCGCCGGCTCGAAGCCCTCACCGGCACCACCTTGGTGCTGCGGGGCCTTGACCTTCAGGTGCTCGGTCGACCCAGCCAGCAGCAGCGGCTCGCCGGTTTGCTCACCTTGCTCCAGCCGCTCTGGCAGGCCGGTGAGACGATCACCCCGATCGATCTCCAGAACGCCCTGGCCGCCCTCGATGCCGGCAGAGGCGACGAGCATCGCTCCCTCGGTGGCTACGTGCTGGCCACCAGCCGGAGCGGGCGCCAGATCCGACCTCGGACCCTGCGGCAGAAGGCCTTCGTCGAGGCGATCGAGCGGCACGATCTCACGCTGGCGATCGGACCCGCCGGTACCGGCAAGACCTTCCTGGCCACCGTTCAGGCTGTGCGGTTGCTTCAGGAGCGTCGCGTGGAACGGCTGATCCTCACCCGCCCGGCCGTGGAGGCGGGGGAGCGACTCGGCTTCCTGCCTGGTGATCTGCAACAGAAGGTTGATCCCTTTCTGCGGCCCCTCTATGACGCCCTCCATGCTTTGCTGGGCAACGAGCGCACGGGCCAGCTGCTGGAGAAGGGAACGATTGAGGTCGCACCTCTGGCGTACATGCGGGGTCGCACCCTGGCCGACGCCTTCGTGATCCTCGACGAGGCCCAGAACACCACCTGCGCCCAGATGCGCATGGCTCTCACCCGTCTCGGAGAGAACTCGCGGATGGTGGTGACCGGCGACACCACCCAGATCGATCTGCCGCCTGGACAGCTCAGCGGTCTGGTGGAGGCGGCGCAGGTGCTTCAAGGGGTGGAAGGCGTGGCCATCTGCCGGTTCGGCGACGCCGATGTGGTGCGCCACCCGCTGGTTCAGCGGCTGGTGCAGGCCTATGCCCGTCGGGATGCCAGCGGTCGCCCCCGCTGAGCGTGGCCGTGAAGGAGGAGATCCGCACACGTAGCCCTGCCACCCTCACGGGAGGACTGTCAGGATGGACGGAGTTCGAATCCCGATGCCGCCATGCCGGCCAGCAGTGATTTCCAGCAAGCGATCCGCGAGGCCCAGAGCGGTGGCCTGGTGGGTCCCAATGTCGTCAACAAAGCCCTGCCCTACGTGGGTGGAGGCATGGTGCTCACCGCCGCTGGAGTGATGGGTGGGCTGGCTCTGATGGCCAGCAACGCCGCGCTGTTCATGCCCCTGTTCTGGGTGGCGCTGATCGGCAACTTCATCCTCTTCTTCGTAGCTCAGAACGTGGCCAGCAAGGGTGACAGCGCCACGGCCCTCCCCCTGCTCACCGCTTACAGCCTGATCACCGGCTTCACTCTCAGCGGCATCGTGGCCTATGCCCTCTCCACCGCCGGCATCGGTGCGGTGGGCACCGCCGCTCTGGCCACCGGTATCACCTTCGTCCTGGCTTCGGTGATGGGCCGTCGCATGAGCGACAGTGTCGGTCAGGCCCTCAGCGGAGCTGTGGGTCTGGGTCTGATCGGACTGATCATCGCCATGGTGGTTCAGTTGGTCGGAAGCTTTTTCGCCCCCGGCATGTTCAGCGGCGGTGGCTTCGAGTTGTTGATCGCCGGCTTCGGCACCGTGCTCTTCGTGGGGGCGGCTTTCGTCGACTTTTACACCATGCCCCGTACCTACCGGGATGACCAGTATCTGGCCGGAGCCCTCGGCATGTATCTCACCTACATCAACCTGTTCGTGTTCCTGCTCCGTCTGATCATCGCCCTTCAAGGTGGTGGCAGGCGCGACTGAGATCACGTTCCCTTCAGCTGCCACTTTTGTTTAGCTGGGTCTGTGGCGGGGAAGAGTTTCGTGCTTAAATCTCCTCAACGTCACAGACCTTTCAACTGCTTGACAGCCTTCCCCGCCTCTCCTGGAGCCTCCTCAGGCGATCAGTATCCCGATTCCTCGCTCCCGTCTCCTGAACTGGGATCCGGGGTACCCCCCAGGCCCCGATCGCGTTCACGCCGTCGCGTTCTCTTCTGCCCCCATCATCCTGAAGAACGCCTGTTAAGCGTCTCGGCAAAGTATCACCTCTACCTCACGGATGTGGGTCATTTGGTACTCAGGGGATTGAGCAGGAAAAAGGCTGATGAAATTCTTCAGGCCTACCGTAGGGTTGTTTCTCTGACTGATGAATGGCTGGAGTGCTTCTGGTGCGAGTCCTGCCAGTCATCCACATGGTGGCATGTTCGACGCCATGACCGCCTTTCCTATTCGCTCTCAGTGGTTGAACGAGAGCTGTGGGAGCAGGCCTCTGGAGTGATACGACCAGAGGGTAATCCTACTGTCAGTCAATTCAGCCGACGGCATGCTCGCGCTACCGGCGTGCAAGGCCTGCGTCAATATCGATTCCTTTGAGCCAAGCCATGACCCGCACTGCACTCATCACCGGCATTACTGGCCAAGACGGTTCTTACCTGGCAGAGTTGCTGCTGGAGAAGGGGTACGTGGTGCACGGCATCAAGCGGCGTGCCAGCAGCTTCAATACCGATCGTATCGACCATCTCTATCAGGATCCCCATGAACGGGATCCTCGTCTGGTTCTTCACTATGGCGACCTCACCGACAGCACAAATCTGATCCGCATCATCCAGCAGGTCAGGCCTGACGAGATCTATAACCTCGGTGCCCAGAGCCATGTGGCTGTTAGCTTCGAGACTCCCGAATATACCGCCAACAGTGACGCTCTTGGTACTCTTCGCATCCTCGAGGCCGTACGGATTCTCGGCCTCATCGACCATACGCGCATTTACCAGGCGTCCACGAGCGAGCTCTACGGACTGGTCCAGGAAATTCCTCAGCGTGAAACAACTCCCTTCTATCCCCGCAGCCCCTACGGAGTAGCCAAGCTCTACGCTTATTGGATCACTGTGAATTACCGTGAGTCCTATGGGATGTATGCCTGCAACGGGATCCTGTTTAACCACGAATCACCACGGCGTGGGGAGACGTTTGTCACACGCAAGATCACCCGGGGTTTGGCCCGCATTGATGCCGGTCTGGATCAATGCCTGTTCATGGGCAATCTGGATTCTCTGAGAGATTGGGGTCACGCGCGCGACTATGTGGAAATGCAGTGGCGCATGCTCCAGCAGGACAGTCCAGAAGATTATGTGATTGCCACGGGCCGGCAGGAATCTGTACGGCGCTTTATCGAACTCACCGCCCTGGAACTGGGCTGGGGCGGCATGATCTGGGATGGAGAAGGGGTCAACGAGAGTGGCCGCCGTGCCGACACTGGTGCTGAGGTGCTGCGCATCGACCCTCGCTACTTCCGCCCGGCCGAGGTGCAGACCCTGCTGGGGGACCCCAGCAGGGCTCAGCGCCAGTTGGGCTGGACACCAACCACTAGCTTGGAGGAGCTTGTTTCCGAGATGGTTCAGGCCGATCGGGAAGAAGCGGCCAAGGAAGCCGTACTCAGACGCGAAGGTTTTGCCGTTGTCGGTTCGATGGAAAATCCACCCACATCTCTGGGCCGCTGACATCTCCACCCTTGCTCTTTGTCCGCACGCTTCTCCAGCCCCGCTCTTGTCCTCTCCTACCCATGTCCCTGCTGATCAGCCCTACCGATCGCATCTATGTGGCGGGACACCGGGGCATGGCCGGATCCGCCATCGTTCGTAGGCTCAGGCGTTCTGGTTACGAATCCATCCTTACGTCCTCCCGCGAGGAACTCGACCTAACCGATCCGAGCGCTACGGCCGCTTGGTTCGCTGATCATCGGCCTGATGTCGTGATTCTGGCCGCTGCCAAGGTGGGAGGCATTCTGGCCAATGCCACGTTTCCCGCTGATTTTCTTCTGGAGAATCTGAAGATCCAGAACCATGTGATCGAACAGGCATGGCGTTGCGGCAGCCGCCGATTTCTCTTTCTCGGCAGCAGTTGCATCTATCCCAAACATGCTCCCCAGCCGATTCGTGAGGAGGCCTTGCTCACCGGTCCGCTGGAGCCCACGAACGAATGGTATGCTATCGCCAAGATCACCGGCATCCAGCTCTGCCGTGCTTTGAAAGTCCAGCACGGCTTCGATGCCATCAGCCTGATGCCCACCAACCTCTATGGGCCAGGCGATAACTATCACCCCACCAACAGCCATGTGCTGCCGGCGCTGATCCGTCGTTTTCACGAAGCCAGGGAGAAGTCGGAACAAGTGGTGACCTGCTGGGGCAGCGGCACACCGCGACGTGAATTCCTGCACGTCGACGATCTGGCCGACGCTGCGGTATTTTGCCTCGAGCGCTGGCAACCTCAGCTCGATGACATCCAACACCTTAATGTGGGAACTGGCACCGATGTGACCATCAGGGAGCTGGCTGAGCAGATTGCAGCAGCGACAGGGTTCAAGGGTGTGATCGCCTGGGATGCCGACAAGCCCGATGGCACCCCAAGAAAGCTGCTTGATGTGAGCAGGCTCAGCGCCCTAGGCTGGCGGGCGAAGATTCCCTTGCACGAAGGGCTGAAGAGCACGGTGGATGAGTTCATCAATGGACTGCGTCAGGGTGAGGAGGTGAGGCTTTGATCACCCAGACAAGGTTTCCGCAGGGTGAGCACTCTGGGGCCCATGCAAAGGCGGATTACCTTGGTGCTGTTGTTTTCCATGTTGGAGTCGGTTCGTGAGGGTTCTGGTCACCGGAGGTGCTGGGTACATCGGCAGCCATGCCGTACGTGCCCTGCACCGTGCAGGCCATCAGCCCCTCGTGCTCGACAACCTGGTCTACGGCCATGCAGAGATTGTTCAGCAGGTGCTCGGCATTCCTTTGGTGGTGGGTCAGGTTGGTGATCGCGAGGTGCTCGAAGCTCTCCTGAGGGGTCGCCATCCCGCCCTGGTGGGTACACCCCACGAAGGTCGACCGGTTGAAGCGGTCTTGCATTTTGCCGCCTATGCCTACGTGGGGGAGTCAGTGAGCGATCCTGCCAAGTACTACCGCAACAATCTCGGGGATACGCTCACCCTGCTCGAAGCCCTCGTGGCCAGCGAGCGGCCACTCCCCATCGTGTTCTCTTCTACCTGTGCCACCTACGGCCTGCCCCAGCAGGTTCCGATCACCGAGGAACATCCTCAGGCCCCTATCAATCCCTACGGCCAGAGCAAATTGATGGTGGAGCAATTGCTCCGTGACTTTGGCCGTGCCTATGGACTTCCCAGTGTTATATTCCGCTATTTCAATGCAGCTGGTGCTGATCCCGATGGAGATATAGGTGAGGATCACACTCCAGAGACCCACCTCATTCCTCGGGTATTAGATGTTATGAGCGGCAGGGAGCCTTACCTGCAAATCTTTGGAGACGATTACCCAACCCCAGATGGAACCTGCATTCGTGATTACATTCATGTCAGCGATCTAGCCGATGCTCATGTGCTCGGTCTTGAGCGTTTGCTCCGGATGCGCGAGCGGGAAGAAGCTTCAAAGAATCCGCTCATCTATAACCTTGGAAACGGTACGGGTTATTCCGTTCAGCAGGTGATTGAAACTGCCAAACGGGTTACTGGACGTGGTCTACTGGCCCATGTTGCCAAGCGTCGCGAAGGAGATCCAGCACAGTTGGTGGCTAGTGCCACCCGGGCCCGGGATGAGTTGGGTTGGAGGCCACGTTATCCGGAATTGGAGACGATTATCGAGCATGCCTGGGCTTGGCACCGACAACGCCATCTCTCATGAACGGGCATTCAGCCAGAGATGGAGCCATGAATAGATCTTGGTACTTCTGGTTAATTGTTTAATCTAGCGATAGCCAGACTCTCTGTTCATCCAGAAGCCCTGAGATGGAGCAGGAGTCCTTGTATCGATGATGTCATCCGCTGGTGCGCAGCATTCCTGCGGTGGGGGCGTCTGCCCCCCCCCACCGCCACACACACTTATCTTTTTCCTGTGGTTCTCTTCCTCTCTGCAGAGTCAGCGGTTATGGATGGAGAAGCTGGGTAGATGGCTTAAAGTCGGATCAGTTGTTCGCAGAGAATTCCCTTGCTCTGGCTGCGTCGAGCTATTCGCACTGCGGTTTCTCCTCTGGCAGATCCGCTGCTCGATCCCCGTCCTGCTTCAAGGCTCATCCGTTCCACCGCCCGTAAGCAGTGGCCGCGGTTTTTAGTCAATCTTCTGCTCAGCTTCTTACAAGCCGGTGCGGAAGGCGCAACATTGGGTGTAGTTTTCCTTGCGGTGGACCTGCTGTCCCGGTCCCAGGGATCCGAAACCTTCGACTTGAGTTGGAGCGGCCTTCATCTTCTTTCCTTTGTCCCAGGCCTGAGCCAGGCGATTGGAGGCCTGCCGACCACCACTCTCTTCACCCTTTTACTGAGCGCGGCCGTACTGCTCAAGCTGGTCCAAAGCCTGGCAATGTATCTAGCCGCAGTGAATGTCGGCTATTTCTCTGCGAGGGTGAATGCCGAGGTGACAGGGCTGATCCACCATCAGATTCTTCGGCTTACTCTTGCGTGCGCTAGTCATTACCCAGTAGGTGATCTTACTGCCTATGCGTCAGGTGGTCCCGCTGCCGTAATGAACCAGATCACTATTGCCAGTTCATTCATCGTGAACATGATGATGGTGCTGGTCTATCTCGTTGTCCTGATTTCGCTTTCCCCATGGCTTCTTGCCGCAGCGGTATTAATGGCGTTCGCGCTGATGCTTCTCCAGCGCGAACTTCTTCCAAGGATACGTCATCGCGCTTTCGAGCAGCAAGCCATTGTTGTTGGCATCAGCACTCGAATCACCGAGAATATACAAGGTCTCAGATTGCTGCATACCAGTGGCCAGTTGGAGGCTGCTGACCGAGGTCTGCTCGAAAAGATGGGTGAATTAGAGTCCAATACTCGTTCTATCTCAAAGCTGAACGCAGTAACGGCACCGGTCACTATCTTCCTGCCGATGGCGATGATCGCCTTGATCGCAGGCCTGAGTCTCTTGGTTTTTGGGGCCCGAAATTCCGGGGTTCTGCCCAGTCTGGTTACCTTTGTGGTGGCGCTCCAAAGGCTCAACGGATCGTTTGGGTCGGTTGCCGCCAACTTTTCCTCCCTGAATGCAAATAGTGCCGCCATCCATAGGCTCAATGAGATTCTTGATCCAATAGATAAAACTTTCAGACGTCAAGGAGGCATTCCTTTTCAGAGGCTATCTGAATCTATTGAGCTTAAGAATGTTTCGCTGAGTTACACGCCAGGTTCTACTCCTGCCGTGCGCGATGTAAGCCTCACCATTCCTCGAGGGCATACACTTGCTTTGGTAGGGGCCAGCGGTGCGGGTAAGAGTACAATTGCCGATCTCCTTGTGGGCCTCTATGATCCCAGTAGCGGAAAGATCCTCGTAGATGGAGTCGATCTCAGCAGTTTTGATTTGCTGAGCTGGCAGCAAAAACTTGGAGTCGTCAGCCAGGACACCTTCCTGTTCAACGCCAGCATTGCTTATAATATAGGTTTTGGTACGCCCGGCGCCACCATTCTGGAGATTGAAGCCGCCGCAGCAAAGGCGCAGGCCACAGGTTTTATTAGCAGCCTTCCTAGCGGATTTGGCACCATCATCGGTGAACGAGGCTACCGATTGAGCGGAGGACAGCGGCAGCGTATTTCTCTGGCAAGGGCCATTCTCAGAAATCCTGAACTACTGATTCTTGATGAAGCCACCAGTGCTCTCGACAGTCAGAGCGAGCGACTGGTGCAGCAGGCGATTGAACAGTTCGAGCGCCAGCACACTGTGCTGGTGATTGCTCACCGACTCAGCACCATTGTCAATGCTGATCTGATTTGCGTGATGGACGAGGGCAGCATCGTGGAGCGTGGCAACCACCTAGCCTTATTGGCAAAGGACGGCCGCTACGCCAATCTCTGGAGGCAGCAGAGCCAACAGACAGTTCAAGGCCTCTCCATCACGCCCACCCCTTGATGCTTGTCCCCCGAGGATTCAGCCCTCACCGGCCACGGGCGGGCCAGGGGTTCACCTACGAACACCCCTTGGCTGGGAAGTGCCACACTGCGCCAGTAGGCCTCAATCAGAGTGTCGCCGCGCAGGTAGTAGGCCAGAACCAGGCCAGGATCCGGGAATTTGCCGGTCATATTGCAGGGTTCAGAAACTGTCCCATAACTCCCTGTCGCACCGGCCTCCAGCCAGCGCAGCACACTCATCTGGGAGCTGTCCGTGAGCTGCCCGCCCAGAGAGGTGAGGTGGTCGGCCACGGCTCCAGGACGGAACCGATTGCTGCGCAGATCCTCTACGAAGGCGAGACCGGTGAAGTAAGCCATCACGTCGCCGGCGCCTCGGAGAGTATTCCCCTGGAGCACCCGCACCCGGAAGGTCGGGCCGATCGTGCTGGCAATGGACAAGAAGCGCGCGGCCCGCACATTTCGCGCTGAATCATCTGTGCTCAGGAGGTAGGCCGTTCCGGGGGGCCGGCTTCCATCGGCGGCAACGCCGCGATCAATCAGTCGTCGTGCTTCCCATGGGGAGGTTGCTGCCAACATCATCGTGGGACGAATACCCAGTTGCGACCAGGGACGGCGGATATCTCCCCTGGCGAAGTATGGGTTCGTTACGGACGCTCCGCACCTGCCGCCGCAGGATTCGGCGATGTCCAGGCCATGAGCGAAGGCACTGGTGATGGACTGACAGCCCACCCGATAGGGCTGAGCCCATGCCAAGGCGTAGACCTGAACATGGGATGGGGTCTGACGCAGGACGGAGTGTCTGAGAGTGCGGAAATCCTTGGCAGAGATGTCCGTGCGGTCAGCGGGTATGGACACACGGATCACCTGGGAGTCAGGCAGCTGCCGGGCACGGATGTAATGGCGGCCGATGGCTTGGCTGAGGGGATCGTTCTGGTTGATCACCAGAGCCAGATGCCTCTGGTCGAGGGGCCCGTCGTCGGGATCCTGGCCAACCAGCACAGGGCTTGGGGACGTCAGGTTGTCGGATGCCGTGACCAGGCCCACCCCCAGCACCGTCAGCAGAACTCCTACCCAGGTGAGCATCCTCAACCCAGCCAGCTCCGAAGCGCACCTCACCATGCTGGAGGCCCGTAGCGGGGCATGCGCGGAGGTCGGGGTGCAGAACTCAGCGTCGTTGCCGCAATGCCTGCAGTCTTCGTCGCGGTCCAAGGAACCTGCGGAGCCTTCCCACAAGACGATCGGCAACGGTGGTCAGATGCTGATGGTGCAGGTGCCAACGCCCACCAAGCACGGCAAGCCTGCTGGGCCGAGAGGGAAGAGCTAGACCGAGCTTCTCCCCCAGGGCAAAGGTTGCCTGGCGCCAATGCTCCGCAGCCTCATGGGCCAGTGACGGCCCGGAGGACTGCTGGGAAAGCTGGGTGAGATTGGCTGGCTCGAACCGCTCGACGGCGATCACGCCCGGGATGCCGGCCATGTCGGTGCCGGCTTCGCTGAAGACCACGCACCCGTTGAGGGGGGCTTGCCACATCCTTCCTGAGGCCGTGGTGCCGCGCTGGTAGGCGTACATCAGGCCGTAGCAGCAGCGGGCCCTCGCCAGCCGGCGATTGGCCTCCAGGTAGCTCAGTCCGTGGGTGTCCACCCCAAGGCGATCCCATTTGCCCCCGTAGACCTCCAGATCTCCTGCGCGCACCAGATCCACGATCTGGTGCTGGTAGGGATCGTCACGCAGGGGTTTCCAGTTGGCAATGTGCAGGGGCCGGGACTGGCGCTTGCTTGCAAGGGGCTGCTGCCAGAGCTCGGGTACCACCGGCAGATAGCCCCGCAGCCACTCCACCCCCTCCCGGTGGGCCGGGGGCGTGAGGGACACCACCACGATTCGGGACGCTGCGGGCATTCGCCCTGCCCAGTCGATCCTGTGTTCCTTGACGTAGTCATAGACGTGCACATCTCCACGATGGCCGCTGAGGGACTGCCCCGGATCCCCGCGCAACAGGACCAGCAGGTCTCCTGCTCGAGGGGGGCGATTGAGATGTACCAGATATCCAGCCGACCGGTAGAAGACCTGGATGTTGAGAAACACATCCAGATCCACGTAGTCGTAGGACATCACCCAGCAGTTCCCTCTCATCCTGAAGGTTCAAGCCGGCGGCAGCCTAGGGCAGTAACCTTGCCATGCTTTCCGCCAGCGGTCGTCCCCCCAGGCATGCTTGATCTCACCCCTGGTTTCGCCGTCCGTCTGATCGGTTACTGCAACCTCTCGGAGGATCAGATCCTCCGGCGCTTCCAGCAGGAAGGGGCTGATGCTCTTCGAGCGCTTGAGGGTGAGTACACCATCGTGGTCACCACCCCCGATGAATGCTGGATCATGACATCGCCAGTGGGGGCAACGCATTATTTTTATCACCATCAGGGCGAACATTTTCACCACGGTCAGCAGGTTGCCATCATTGCCAGTCAGGCAGGTCTGGACTGGCGGTGGAACTGGCAGGCTCTAGGTGATCTTCTGCAGCTGGAGAATCTCACGGGCAACGCTACCCTTCACCCGGAGATCCACAAGGTTCCTCCAGGCAGCCTCGTACACTTTCACAACCCTAGTGGCAGGCTGAGGCTGGAAAGCCGCATCTGCCTCGACGAACTCCCCCGTAGGCACTCCACCCCAGCGGAGGCAGTGGAGTGTCTGAATCGCTCAGTGGAGACCTGGGCTGGTGCGAATCCCTACCTCTCCCTTTCCGGTGGATTTGACTCCCGGGTCATCCTCGCCTCGATGCTGCGCTGCGGCATCCGACCCCATCTCGTCACCGTAGGAAGCGAGACCTCTTCCGACGTCCAGGTCGCCCGCAGGATCGCCACTCACTTCAATCTCCGCCACAACCTGATCCAGCTTGAGCTTGATGACCTTCTGGACCATGGTCTCGCCGTGTCTGCCCTCACCAATGGCACCAAGACGGCTTCCCATTGGCATACCTTTGTGTACCCCTTGAAAGCCTCCATTCCATCAGGTGCGGCTTTTTTTGTAGGTACACTTGGGGAATTAGCCCGAAACTACTACTTCGACTACGGATCTCTTGGGCTGCTGGCGGATCGATTCCCGACCTTCTCCCTGAACCAGTTCTGGAGCCTCAAGTTGAGCAGGCACCCTACGTTCCTGGAGGGTGAACTCGAAGGCCTGGCACCTGAGCTGTCCCGCGAGCTTGATTCAGGAGGCATCCAACGACGGGCCAGAAGACTGTCGGGGTTCTGCCACCACCGTTTCCTGCAAGGTCTCACCCGTTATTATTTCGAGCAGAGGGTGCCGAACTTCTACGCCAACGGCATCGCCATGTACAGGTCTTCCAGTGCCTGGCGCTCACCCTTCCACAGCCGCGCCTGGATCGAGGCTGTCTGGAATCTGCCGGAACGCTGGAAGCTCGGCTCCAACTGGCATCGATTCGCGATCGCGCGCAACTGCCCAGATCTCCTGGACTTTTCCGAGGAAAAAGGCTTCGACAGACGCCGCATGCTTCGCCGGGCTCCACCTCTTTACTGGACCCCGCTGATTCAACGTGCCACCTACGTGACCTACGACCAGAGCGCCACTTGGTACCGCCAGCCGCTGCTCCAGGATTTCCTCCGCGACCACTTCCCCCTGATCGACGACCTGGTAGACCCTGCCCTGGCTGCTCGCATCGCTGATAGCCACTGCAGCGGTATGGATCGCACCCGAACGCTTGCTCACCTGCTCACCCTCATTCGCTGGAGGCAGGTGCTTTCGGAGGCCGCTCTATGAACGGGTCTTCCGCACGGACCCAAAAGCCGAAGGTCCGCACTGACCATCTTCACGGCTGGCTAGATGCAGGCACGGTTGGCCAGGGTCCCCTGCCCGCCCTCACCTTGTCCGTGGTGATCCCTACGCTCAATCAGGGCGACACGATCGAGGATACCCTCGTTTCCATCCTGGCCCAGGATTGCCTTGACCATCTCGAGATCATTGTGATGGACGGGGGCAGCACCGACGGCACCATGGCGGTGCTGGAACGCTATCGACCCTGGATCCATCATCTGATCACAGGTCCCGATGGCGGTCAGTCCCAGGCCATCAATCGCGGTCTCTCCCTTGCCAGGGGTGACATCCTCGCCTGGATCAATTCCGATGATTACTACCTCCCAGGGGCCCTGGCGGCTGTGTTGCAGCGCTTCGGCTCGGATCCCGCGTTGCAGTTTCTCGTGGGTGCCGGCGATGTGGTGAGCCTGGAGAACACCTTCCTGCGTCACGTCCCTTCCTTGCCGATGAACACGACCACGATGCAGGAGTGGAAGCTGGACCGCTGGGTCATGCAGCAGTCGTGTTTCTGGCGCCGTGAGCTGTGGCAGCGCGTTGGTGGCGTCGACGAGTCCCTGCATCTGTTGATGGACTATGACCTGTGGTTTCGCTTTTCCAAGCTCACACAGGCGGGTAGGATTGACCGAACCCTAGCAGCTATGCGCTATTATCCCGCAGCAAAAACTGTACGCCAGCGCAGCAAAGCCAGCGAAGAAATGGCCTATGTCTATGCCAAAAATGGTGCGCTCTCCGATCTGCGTGAATTGCTTGATTCCCTTGGGAGGGAACGCAGCCGCCTGGAGGCCCGCATTCATCGCTACGACTCCCAGTTGTTGGTGCGATTGCTGAAGCGTCTTCGGCTCCTGCCGCGGGATTGATGGCCAGCGAACTCTTCATCGGCATCACCAGCTGGAACAGCCAGATGTTCCTGCCCACCTGCCTGCAGGCGATCCGGGCCACCACCGCCCATCTCGGGATCCGCCTCTGCGTGGTCGACAACGTATCGAGTGACGAATCCGCACGTATTGCCGAGCAACACGGGGCCGAGGTGATTCGCCGCTCCTGCACCCAGCCCGAGGCGCTCAATCTCCTCCTGAGTCGCACTCGCGAACCCCACACGCTGTTGATGCATGCGGATGTGGTGCTCCTGCACCCCCAATGGTATGAACTCTGCCAGGCCCGCCTCTCTTCGGACCTAGCCCTCGTCTCCCCCGAAGACATTGGCTGCGGCCCCCTCACGCGCCCCTTCGGCGCGGGCAAGCCCGAGAGTTCCTTCCTGTTCTTCCGCACCGAAGCTCTACGGCGTTGCCGCCGGCTGATCTGGCGCCGTCGCCGTCGGATTCCACTGCCGCGTCGGGAGTTTGATTTTTCCGGTGGTCATGTAACCCATAACATGCCTGCCTTGCTGGAGCGCGAGGGCCTGGGCTGGTTCCCGATGAAGGTGCATGTCTCCAACAGGGAAGAAGCTCCTCTCTATCTGCCCTCTGAACCACCGATGATCTGGTCCGAGGAACTCGGCCATCTGCGCTACGGGCTTGGCAACTTCTATGGCATCGGCGATGACGTGACCCACTATCACAACTGGTACGACCGGGTCGCCTCCCGCAGCCCCCAGCAGGAGGGTTCCGGCAAGCTCCGCCGAGAGTTTCCCGGTGAGTTCATCCGTCAGTACTCCGAACGGTTTCTCGCCGATTACCAGGCTGGTTGCGTCGATCTCCCCCGCGACCTGCATGTGGTGCGCGCACCCCAGGCCCTCTGACTGGATCCTTCCTCATGACCATCCTCTCCAAGCCAAGGCGCGCTGCCCACTTCCTGCTTCTGCCGGAACTGCTTCATTCACCGCCCAATGAGGCGATTCTCCATGCCTTGCTGCAGGCTGGCCATGAGGTGCATGTGTTCGCACCGGGACCGCTGCCGGAGCGCACGGACTACGGCCCCGGGGTCATCACCCATCGGATTGACTACTCGATGCGCTGGCTCCTGCGTCATGGGGCTCGTCCCTTCTGGCGCTCGATCCGCTGCTTCTCCGCCACCGCGGAGGACCCGCTCGCCACTGCTGGCGTTCTGGCTGCTCTCCATGGTCGGCCCTCCTTTCTGTTGGTGGATGAAATCAAGGCCGGCAGCTACCGGGGCGACCGTTCCGAACGCTGGAAATCCCTCTGCCGCTGGGCCATGCGCCGGGCTCGCTTCACCATTGTCAACGACGATTCCCGCGTGGAGTTGCTGCGCAGCTACGCCGGTCTGCCCCCCGACGCCAAGGTGGTGGTGTATCCCGGTTGCTTCCGCAGCCCACCCAGGCCGGAGCCTGAGCTGCGCCGCGAGCTGCGCAGCGGCTGGGGCCTTCAGGAGAACGCCCTGGTGATCGCTTCCTCCGGTGGCTTCAACCTCACGGCCGGTGCTGACTGGCTGATCCGCTCCCTGCAGGAGCGGCCCGACCTCCACGCGGTGATCCAGCCCCTCGGCGTCACCCCTCTGTGTCTGTTTCTGATGCGCCGCCTGGGGCTGGGCAGCCGGCTCTACCTGGAGGATCGGCGCCTGGACTGGCAAGAAGCCTGGCGGTCTGCGGTGGGCTTCGACATCGGCCTGGCGATCTACACCAATCAGGCGCCCCAGTTCCAGCGGATGGGCATCAGCTCCAATCGTCTGTGCATGTTCATCGCCATGGGGGTGCCTGTGATCTGCAGCCGTCAGGACAGCTTCCGCTTTGTTGAGGACTACGACTGCGGCAGGATGGTGGATAGCTACGAGGAGTTCCTTGAGGCGATCGAGTTGATCGGCAGCAATCTCCCGGCCATGCGCCGCAACTGCCTCCGCTGCTTCGAGCACTACATCATGCCTCCAGATCGCTATGCGTCACTGGCCCAGGCCATTCACAGTGTGCTGGGCGAACCTGCTGGGCTGCTGGTGCCTACGGAGGCGGCGTGAACACTCCGGATCCTGCTGGTCCAAGGCCGAATCTCAACTTCAGGCTTTATTGCCTGGCCCGATCGTCCCTGCATGGGATCCGGCGGAGGATCCCTGCGGCCCTGGTGCCCCCCCGCCGGTCGCTGGCCGGGCGTTTCGCCATCGGCATCACCACCTACATCGAGCGCTACGACACCTACTTCCGACCCCTCTACCGCTCGCTCAGCCGCATTTTTCCGGAGGTCCCGATCAGTGTGGCGGTCAATGGCTACGGCGACCTCGTGGCGCAGCGTTGCTATCTGGAGAGGATCGAGGCCGAGCTCTGCGCCAATGCCCCTTGTCACCATCACTTCGTGCTGCATGAGAGGCCCGTTGGCCTCACCACGCTGTGGAACGAACTGCTCGAACTCAGCCTCCCCCTGCCCACGTTGATTCTCAACGACGACCTGCGGATCCATCCCTGGCTTCGACGCTGGGCCGAGGCCTTCCCCTGGGGTGAAGGGGATCTCATTCTTCTCAATGCCACCTGGTCCCATTTCGTGATCACCGATGCCACCGTCCGTCGGGCCGGAGCCTTTGACCCTGGCTTCCCGGGCATCGGTTTCGAGGACATGGACTACACCGCACGCGCCGGCATCGCCGGCATCCCCATTGGCAACCGCCTCTGTCCCTACCTCACCCACCACGACCACCAGCCCACCACCACCTCCTTTGATCACGACGGCGGGCGGGTGTGGGGTAAGTACACCTCCGCCAACCAGGCCCATTTCCAGTCGCGCTGGCAGGAGTGCGGTCCGGGGGAGGGTGTGGCGATCCGCCAGCTCCGCAGCCATGTGAAGCCGATCAACCCTCCCCTGCTCCCGATTCCTCTCGCTACGACGCTCACCGGTCGCGGGGCCGGGCCGATCCGGATCGATGACCCCGAAGCGCCGTCCTCTCAGAGCGGGGGTCGTCAGAGCGCACCGCCGACGTGAACCTGCTCTTCCTCGCCCCATCGGCCTACCTGCTCGGTGGCGTGCAGGTCTGGTTGGCCGACCTGGTTCCGGGCCTTCGGCAGCGGAACTGGCAGGTGCAGGTGGCCCTGGCCTCTGGCCACTGGCACGATGTGGCGGCCTATTCCCGAGCCTTTCCTGAGCTTCCGGTGGTGGCTGTCGCCAACCCCACCGGCTCAGAGGAAGGGCGTCTGCGCAGCATCGGACGGCTGCTCCAGGAGCGGCAGCCCGATCTGGTGGCGGGTGTCAACATTGCGGCCCTCTATCCCGCCGTTGCCCGCCTGCGGCGCCAGGGATCCTTCCGGGGGCGCACAGTGATGACGCTTCATGGGCTGGAGGCCGATCTTCTGGCCAACCTGGCCGCCCAGCGCCAGGTGATCGATGCTGTGATCGCCTCCAACCGACTCACCTGTGCGCTCTGCCGCACCGAAGCAGGTCTGCAGGAGAACCGGGTGCTCTATGCGCCCTATGGCGTGGCTGTCGACCCTCAGCCTTCACCTCCGTCAACGGGAGGGCCACTGGCAGGCCCCTTGAGGATCGCCTGGATCGGACGCCTCAGCGAGGAACAGAAACGGGTGCTCGACCTGCCGGCCATCCTTGCGGAACTGGATCGGCGCGGCCTTGCCTATCGTCTGAGCATCGCCGGCGATGGGCCGGATTTCGCTGCCACAGAGAGGGTTCTTGCCCCCTGGATCGGCCGTGGCACGGTGCGATTGCTGGGCCGCCTGGATGCGGAGGCACTCCGCCAACAGGTGTACAGCGGCCATGACGCCCTGTTGATCACCTCCAGCTGGGAAACCGGGCCTATCGTTGCCTGGGAAGCGATGGCAGCGGGGTTGGCGGTGGTGAGCAGCCGTTACGTGGGCCACCGTCTGGAGGGATCCCTTGAGCACGGTGTCAATGCCCTGCTCTTCGACGTCGGGGACGTCAGGGGAGCCGCCGATCAACTGGTACGCCTGACAGATCCGGAACGAAGCGCTGCTCTGGTGGCGGAAGGTCATCGGCTGGTGATGGCGCGCTACACGCGAGAGGCATCGCTCGCGGCCTGGGAGCGGGCTTTTCTGGAAGCCCTCGCGCTTGACCCCCTGCCGCCCCCGTACCCCGGGCAGCCACTGCCGGTGCGGGGCCGGCTCGATCGCTGGCTCGGGGCCGCTCGAGCCGAGGATCTGAGGCAGCTGCTGGACGTGAGATTCGTGCATCCCGAAGCGGGCGCCGAATGGCCTCATGCCGACCGGGAGGGTGGTGATGAGTCCATGCTGTTGCGCCGGGCCGCCGCCCTCGAAGCCTTTGGTCAGGGTGGCCGGGAGAGGCAGCCATGAGGAGGACTGAAAGCAAGGCGGCTCCGCTTCGGGAGCGTCTCGGGGTATGGGTCAAGGATCGCTGGCGCTACGAACGAGCCCTGCGCGGCCCCTCTCCCGCCTATCTCGCCCTGGCCAATCGCCGGGAGCGACTCGAACCGGCACCGGACGGCCTCGGTTGGGCCTGCGAGTGGCGCTTCACCTCCGTGCTGCATGCTCCCGGAGTCCAGTCAGGCCTCGGGTCGCGACTGCTGCGCCGTTGTCTGGCGGACGCTCCCATCGCTCGCTGCTCCTCGCCTTCCCACCCCCTTGCTCCAGGAGAGATCCCGCAGCTGACCGTGTTGATCGGTCATCGGGGCGAGCAGAGGCTCCCCCTGCTGCTGGCCACCCTGGCAAGCCTCGCAGCCCAGCGAGAGGTGCGCATGGAGTGCCTGGTGGTCGAACAGGACGACGAGCCCCGGATTGCCTCTGCCCTGCCGGCTTGGGTTCGCCACGTTCATGCCCCACCACTCGCCCCGGGCGCCCCTTACAACCGTTCGCACACCTTCAACGTAGGGGCCCGCCATGCCCGTGGCAGGGTGCTGCTGCTGCATGACAACGACATGCTGGTGCCCGAGGGTTACGGCCAGCGGGTGCTGGAGAGGATCGACCGGGGCTTTGAGGTGATCAATCCCAAGCGCTTCGTCTTCTATTTGGACCAGAAGGCCAGCGAGGCCGTGCTGCGGGGGGGCTCTCCCACCGATGGGTCTGCCGGCACGATCGTGCAGAACCTTGAGGCGGGGGGCAGTATGGCGATCCTGTCCGACACCTACCGGGCCATTGGGGGCATGGATGAAACGTTCGTTGGTTGGGGCGGCGAGGACAACGAGTTCTGGGACCGCTGCCGGACGAGGCCCACCTGGATCTGGGGGTATGAGCCGATTGTCCATCTCTGGCACGACAGCCAGCCCCATAAACTCCGCTCCGACAACCCCAATCTGATTCGCGCCAGGGAGTTGATGGCGCTTCCGGCGGCCACGCGCATCGCCGCTCTCGTGAACCGCAGCGAATCAGTATTATGAGTGGTGTGTACGTTTTCCTGTCTGATAGCGATCCTGGCTTCCCGCACGGCTGCTGGCACAGTGAATCTGGCATCGGGTAATGTCGCTCCCAGATTTGGTCGGGGGGTGCCATGAAGGAATTCTTCCTCATCAGCATGATGGGCTTCGATTCCCCGTCTGAGCGTCATCTCTCGGTAGCTCCCCCCCCCCTGAGTCCGACGCGCCGAAATGAACCTTGGTCCCCTGATCGCCATGAGGTCCATTTCCTTTCAGCATCAGGGGAGGCTCTATGAGCGAAGGTGTGGTGATTCCTGATCTGGTGAGCACGATCATTCCGGTCCACGACCGGCCTGCTCACCTGGCCGAGGCCGTGGCGAGTGTGCTGGCGCAGGACCATCGGCCGATCGAGATCCTGATCGTGGATGACGGCTCCCGAGATCCTGCGACCCCGGACCTGATCCGGCGACTCGAGCGGGAACATCCTGGCGTGGTGTTCGGCTTCCACCAGGCCAATGCCGGCCCCGGTCGGGCCCGGGAAACGGGTCGCCGTGCCGCCCGGGGAGCGTTTCTTCAGTATCTCGACAGTGACGACGTGCTGTTGCCGGGAAAGTTCAGCGCCCAGGTGGCCGCCCTGCGCCGCCACCCGGATGCGCAGGTGGCCTATGGCATCACGTTCCTGCGGGATCGTCATGGCCGCGTCAGTGCCACCCCACAGAGAGCGACGGGGAAGGAGATGCCCACCATGTTTCCTCTCTTTCTGACCTGGCGCTGGTGGTTCACCAGCACTCCGCTCTACCGGCGCACCGTCTGCGACGAGGCAGGTCCATGGACCGATCTCCGCCTGGAGGAGGACTGGGAGTATGACGTCCGGATCGCCTCCCTTGGCGGAAAGCTGGTCTGGTGCCCTCAGCCGGTGTCGGAACATCGCGACCACGGCGAATCGCGGCTGAGCCGTGGCCCACTACTTGATCCGGGTCGCTTGCGGGATCAGGCCACGGCCCAGACCCTGATGCTGGGTCATGCCCGTCGCTACGGCCTGCGGGCCCACGAACCTGCCATGCGGACCTTTGCCCGATCGCTGTTTCTGCTGGCGCGCCTCTGCGGTGCGGCGGGTCTGTCCGGTGAGTCCTGCGGACTTACCGCGCTGTCGCTCTCGCTGGCCGAGGAAGGTGGTGGCCGCTCCCGTGATATCCGCCTGTACCGACGGATTGCCGAGCTGATTGGCTGGAACCGGGCCGGAGCCATCGGCGTCTGGCTGCACCGCTTCGCTCCCGAGGGACGCACCGCCGAGGCGAGCTGAGGTGGTGAATCCCTTGGTGTCGGTGGTGATGGGGGTGCGCAATGGCGGCAGGACCCTGGAGGCGGGACTCCGCTCCGTGCTGGATCAGCAGAACGTGAATCTGGAAGTGGTGGTGGTCGATGACGGCTCCGATGACGGCACGGACAGGGTGCTGCAGACCCTCGCTGCGCAGGATGCCCGCCTGCGGGTGCTGAACCGTTCCGGTCGCGGTCTCACCGCCGCGCTTATCGAAGGCTGCGCCGCAGCTCGAGGCCCCTACCTCGCCCGTCAGGATGCTGGAGATCTCTCCTTCCCCGGTCGACTCCGTCGCCAGCTTGACTGCCTCGAGGCCGACCCCTCAGCGGTTCTCTGCTCCACCCATAGCCGGCTGGTCGTTCCCGAGGGACCGACCATCGCATTGATTGCACCGGATGAGTCCTCATTGGCGGATGGTCTGGGGAAAACAGCCCAGCATGGCTGCGTGATGATGCGGAGGGATTCTTTTCGGCAGGTGAAGGGCTATCGCTCCTGTTTCTATTTCGCCCAGGATTTCGACCTGTGGAGCCGCTTGGCGGAGATCGGGCGTCACCGTGTCATCCCTGAGGTGTTGTACGAGGCCCACATCGACCCAGGATCGATCAGTGGCATGCGCAGGCGTGAACAGGATGCTTTCCACCATCTGATCGTGCAGGCCACACGCGCCCGGCGCTCAGGGCGCTCCGAGGCTCCGTGGCTCCGCAGGGCTGAGGCTCTCAGTGAACGCTGCCGCCGGGGGCTGCCTCGCTCCGCCCGGCGGAAGGCCGCCGGGGCTTACTTCATCGGAGCGAGCCTGTCGACAAGGGAACCCGAGCTTGCACGCCGGTATCTCCAGCGCGCTGTGGAGCTCGATCCTCTGCATTGGCGAGCTCGCTGGAAGCTGGCCCGGTTGCGATGACCCTCACCGTTGCCATCCCCACCTACGGCCGCGACCAGGTGCTTCTCGACACGCTGGAAGCTCTGCTCGCGCTGGATCCACCGCCCTGGGAACTGCTGGTGGTCGATCAGACCCCTCGCCACGGCCTGGAGGTGGAGGCCCGGATGGAGCAGCTGGCCGCTGCAGGGCGCCTCCGCTGGCTGCGACTGACCCGGCCCTCGATCACGGCTGCCATGAACCGGGCCCTGCAGGAGGCTCGCGGCGACAGAGTTCTCTTCCTCGACGACGACATCCTCCCCGACCCTGATCTGCTGGCCGCCCATGGGCGGGCGGCAGATCAGGACCCCGATGCCATGGTTGCCGGCAGGGTGTTGCAGCCTTGGCATGCCGGTCGCTACGACCCTGCGGAAGCCCCGTTCCTGTTCAACGATCCGGCCCCCCGGCGGGTACGGGAGTTCATGGGCGGGAACGTCGCCATTCCTCGCCTGCGCGCGATCGAACTGGGGGGGTTCGATACCAACTTTGTGCGGGTGGCCTATCGCTTCGAGGCGGAGTTCGCCCATCGCTGGGTGAGCGCCGGCCTGCCGATCCTTTACGAACCCACGGCGCTGATTCACCACCTGCGCGCCGAGCGTGGGGGCACCCGCAGCTACGGGCTGCACCTCACCACAGCGCGCCCCGACCACACGGTTGGCAGTTACTACTTTCTGCTCCGTACGCTGCCCCTGCCGCATGCCCTGGGCCTAGCGGCATTGGGCATGGTGCGTGCCGTCGCGACCCGCCATCACCTCCGCCAACCCTGGTGGATTCCCTTCACGTTGGTGGCGGAAGGGCGCGGGATGATCTGGGCTCTGAACCTGCACCGAAAGGGTCCGCGGTTGATCCGGCAGCGAACGCCGCGGCTGTTGATCGCCTGCAGCCATCCGGTGCAGGACCAGACACCGCTCTTCCAGCGGTTGGCCGTCGATTCCAGGGTGGCTATCGATGTGCTTTATCTCACTCTCCCTGGCCCCGAAGCCCAGGGGCTGGGTTGCGCGGAGGCCCTCGCCGGGGATGTTGCGCTGCTTGAAGGCTATCGCTGGCATCAGGCCCGCAGTACTCGGGGACCCGGCATCACCCAGGGTCAAGGGGGGGGGTGGCTGGCCAGACCCTCGAGCGAGCTCAGTTTCGGCAGCAGTGGGGAGAAGCCTGATCTGCTGCTCCTGACAGGCTGGCATGTCCTCGGTCTGGTACAGCTCCACCTCGCTGCACGCTGGCAGGGCATCCCGGTACTGCTGCGCATGGATTCCAACGGCCTGCAGCCCCGTCCTGCCTGGCTCAAACTGGTCTACTGGCTGTTGTTGCGCGCCGTCAGCCTCGGGCTGCCCGTCGGTCGTACCAATGCGCGCTGGTATGAAGCCAATGGTTTCGATCAGAAGCGGCTGATCCCTTCGCCCCGCTTTGGGGATAACGCGGCCTTCGTTACCGCGGCAGAGCTACTGGCACCCCATCGAGCGGAGCTGCGGCGACGCTGGAACATCCCCCAGGAGGCTTTCTGTTTTCTCTTCGCTGGCAAGCTGCAGGCCAGGAAGCGGCCCATTGACCTGCTGAACGCCCTGGGGCTGCTTCTGCGCAGCGGCCAGCAATCATTGGTGCACCTACTGGTGGTGGGCTCCGGTGATCTCGAGAGCCACTGCCGGGAGCTGGCGGCGGCGGAGAATCTCCCGGTCACCTTCGCAGGTTTTCTCAACCAGTCGGAGATGCCGGCGGCCTATCGGGCTGCGGATGTGCTGGTGCTCCCCTCTGACCATCGGCAGACCTGGGGACAGGTGCTGAATGAGGCGATGGCCTGCGGCCTGCCGGCCATCGTGACCCGTGGGGTGGGTGGTGCAGAGGACCTGGTGCTGCCGGGGAGCACAGGGCTGGTGGTGCCGTTGGGCGATCGTCAGGCGCTCGCGGCTGCCATGGGCCGGATGGCGGCCGATCCCCAGGCGGCGGCAGCGATGGGTAGCGCGGCCCGCACCCTCGTCCTACGCGACTTCACTGTGGAGAAGGCCGCAGAGGGGATCCTCAGCGGCGTGCAGCACCTTGTTGAGCCATGAGGGTTCTGCATGTGATTCCCTCGATCGGTCCGGTGCGGGGTGGTCCCAGCGCCGCCGCCTTGGCCATGGTCGCCGCCCTGCGCCAGGAGGGGGTGGACGCTGAGTTGCTCACCACCGATGACAACGGCCCGGGGCGACTTGAGGATCTCCCTATCGGCCGATGGTGCGAATGGCAAGGCGTCCCCGTGCTGGCCTTCCGCCGCTGGATGCCGCCGGTGGCCTCGCTGCGGGAATTCGCCTTCACTCCGTCTCTGCAGTACTGGCTGGGCGCTCATCTCCACGACTACGACCTGATTCACGTCCACGCGCTCTTCTCCTATCCGTCCACGGCGGCCATGGCCCTGGCCCGCAGGGGTGGGGTTCCCTATCTGCTGCGCTCCATCGGCCAACTCGATCGCTGGAGCCTGGCGCAGAGCGCCCGCCGGAAGCGCTGGATGCTCCGGCTGATCGAGCGCCGGAATCTGGAGGGGGCCGCCGCGATCCACGTAACCTCTGAACAGGAATGTCTTGAGGTTGAAGCCCTCGGCCTGCGCGTTCCCAGGCTGGTTCTTCCTCTCGGGGTTGCCATGCCGCAGGGCTTGCCCATCGCTGCGGAACGGGGGGATGGGGAACCGGTGCGATTTCTGTTCCTCTCGCGCTTGCATGCCAAGAAGCGCTTGGAGGTTCTCCTGGAAGCCTTGGCCATGGTAAGGCGCCGCCGGCCTGAGGTGGCCTGGCAGCTGAGGATCGCCGGCAGCGGCGATCCCGACTACACCCGCCGCTGCCAGGAGCAGGCCCGGGTTCTGGGCGTGGGGGATCGTTGCCGCTGGCTGGGATTCCTGGAGGGGAAAGCCAAATGGGAGGAGCTCCGCCTGGCCGATTGGTTCGTCCTCCCCTCTGCATCTGAGAACTTTGGGATTGCCGTCGTGGAGGCTCTTGCCTCCGGTACGCCGGTCCTCATCTCCCCTGAGGTTGCTGTTGCTCCGGACGTGGCCGCAGCCGGGGCAGGCCGGATCTGCCCGGGGTTGCCTGCTCCTCTGGCCGACGCCTTGGAGATGTCCCTGCACCACCCGACACTGCAGCAGAGGAAAGCTGCCCGTAATCTGGCTGGCGAGAAGTTCTCCTGGAGCAGCCTCGCCCACCGTCTCGCAGAGGCTTATGCCTCGCTCCCTGTCCTCCCACCCTGAAGCCCCGATGTTGCTGCTGGCCATGGTGGCGCTGTTCGCCATCCTCGTCTTCACCCTCCTGGATGGCGACTGGAGGACGGGCCTGGTTGTGACGCTGATGATTGGCTTCCTCCAGGACCCCCTTCGCAAGCTCATCCCCAATCAACCCAGTCAGTTGGCCGGGCTTGTTCTGATCGGCTTCCTGCTCTGCACGGTGGTTCTGCTGGACCGCAAGGGAAAGTTCGATCTGAGGACCATGTTCTGGACGGTGGCTCAGATGGATGACTGGGTGATCATCTATTTCGCCTTGATAGCCCTTCAGGCAGTCAATTCCTTCACTCGATTTAGTGATCCTGTCCTGACTGCAATTGGTGTGGCATTCTACGTCGCCCCGGCATTGGGCCTATGGATGGGCTTTCAGGTGGGCCTGAATGTATCGCTGCTCAGGCGACTTCTGAATGTGTATCTCATTGGCTCGTCTGTCTTCGCGATCTCGGTATTCCTCAGTTATCGAGGCTTTGATCACCCGTTATTGAAGGAGGTGGGTCAAGGTATTTTGATCACTTTCCGCTATGGCTTTTCGGCGCAGGGTGCTTCAGGTCTGTGGCGCACCAGTGAGATCGCCTCCTGGCACCTGGCGGCAGCTTCTGCGATCGCCGCCACGGTGGCTGCTGCCTCGCGCAGACCTGGCAATCAGATAGCTCTGCTTCTGCTCAGTGTGGGGTTTGCTTTCCTTACCATTGTCACAGGACGTCGCAAGGCCTTGGTGCTTGTGTTGATTTTCGCGGTGGTTTTCCTGCTGCTGCTCTTCCGCCGTGCTGATCCAGTCGTCAGGGACCGCCTCGTCTCCAACCTGCTGGGAGCCTCGGGACTCGCCTACTTGATGTTTACCCTCATCCTGGTTGGTGCTCTTGGGCGTAATTTTGGTGAGTACATCGCCCGTACGCTTTCCACTCGGGAAGAGCTCTTGGAACGTTTTCAGACCCAAGGGTTGGGTGCCATCTTCAGAGCGATCGAAATTTCCCAGATCTTTGGCTTTGGAGTTGGCGCCGGTGCTCAGACCGGCAACCTCCAGGTGACGGCTGACCGGAGCATTACCAGCCTCGGCTATGTCTCCGAGGGTGGAGGAGGTCGCTTGATCCTGGAGTTGGGGGTTGTCGGTCTGATTATTCTGTTGGTCCTTGCGTACCTCTTGGCCTTGGTCTTATATAGAAACTTCAGGTTGCTTCGCTTTCTGCCTTCCCAGACAGCCATCCTCCTGCTTGGACTTGCCTCGTTCGCGATCGCCAATATCCCCCTTTTCATTTCTGCTGCCCAGTTGTATGGCGATCCCTTCGTGTTGATCATGATGAGTGTTTGTTTGGGCTCCTTTCTTGCTGTCCCGGCCCTTGCGGCCGACCATCAGCAACAGCGCATCAATCCCCACGGACAACCAACATTGAAGCCGAGCAGACCTCCATTGGCCCAGCCGTGAGATCGAACAGTGAATCATTAGGATTGGCGCAACTCGGTGCCCTGATCCTCACCCACAACGAGGAGGCCAACATCGCCCGCACCCTGGCCGCCCTGCAATGGATGGGCCGCATCCTTGTGGTGGACAGCGGCAGCACGGATGGCACCTTGTCGGCCTTGGCTGTCCATCCCGCCGTGGAGGTGATCCACCGGCCCTTCGACAGTTTTGCGGGTCAGTGCAATTTCGGGCTCTCGCAGCTCGGAACCTCCTGGGCGCTGAGCCTCGACGCTGACTACGTGATGCCCCATCACCTGGCCACAGAGATCCGTGCCTTGTTCGAAGGCGGTGCCCAGCCCGAGCTGGCCGGCTACGCGATCACATTCCGTTACTGCATTGCCGGTCATCCCCTCCGGGGTGCCCTGCTCCCCCCCCGAACCTGCCTGTATCGCACCGCCTCGGCCCGCTACCGCGACGACGGCCATGGGCACCGGGTCATCATCGATGGACCGGTGGGGCGGTTGCGGCACCCCCTCCTCCACGATGACCGCAAGCCACTCGTGCGCTGGCTCGCCTCCCAGCAGCGCTACATGGTTCAGGAGGCTGACAAGCTGCTGGCCACCTCCCCACGCAGGCTCACCGCTGCCGACCGCCTGCGCCGGCACACACCCCTGGCTCCCCTGGCCGTGCTGCTGATCTGCCTGGTGGGGCGCGGCGGGGTGCTGGATGGCTGGTATGGCTGGGCCTATGCCCTTCAGCGTTGCTATGCGGAACTGCTCCTGCTCCTGTTCCTGATCGAGCGCAGGCTGCCCGGAACCCGTGCAAACCATGCTGATAATGGGCCTGCTCGTCGGGAAACCCTCGGGCTGGATGCACGAGTCCGGGGTGATTGCACCCCGTCCTGATCCACTGTTCCGCCCCGTTCCTGGTTGATGCCCTCGATTCTGATCACCGGAGGCGCCGGCTTCATCGGTGTCAATGCCGCCCATCATTTTGCCGAACGCGGCTGGGATGTGGCGATCCTCGACAACCTCTCCCGTCGCGGTACCGACAGCAATCTGGCCTGGATCCAGGAACGTTGCCCCGCCGTGCGCTTCCACCGCGTCGACATCCGCGATGACCAGGCCCTGGCCGCGGTGGTGCGGGATGAGCGACCCGACATGCTTCTGCACCTGGCGGCCCAGGTGGCGGTCACCACCTCCTACACCGATCCCCGTGAGGACTTCGGCATCAACGCCCTCGGCAGCTTCAATGTGATGGAGGCGGTACGCCTCGAGGCGCCCGAGACCTTCGTCCTCTATGCCTCCACCAACAAGGTGTATGGCGGCATGGAAGAGGTGCCCGTGGAGCGTGGTGACCACGGCTACCGCTTCAGTGCGCTGCCTTTGGGTGTTCCCGAAAGCCAGCCGCTCGATTTCCACTCCCCCTACGGCTGCTCCAAGGGCGTGGCCGACCAGTACACGATCGATTACGCCCGGATCTACGACCTGCACACCTGCAGCTTCCGCCAGTCGTGCATCTACGGCATCCGCCAGTTCGGCATCGAGGACCAGGGCTGGGTGGCCTGGTTCAGCATCGCCGCCCTGCTGGGCAAGCCGATCACCCTCTACGGCGATGGCTGGCAGACCCGTGATGTGCTGAACGTCGCGGATCTGGCCCGTGCTTACGAGGCCGCCTGGGAGCACCGTGCCAGCATCAGCGGCCAGGCCTTCAACATCGGCGGCGGCCCCGCCAACACACTCTGTCTCCGGGATCTGCTGGGCTTTCTGGAGGAGGAGCTGGCGATCACGATCGAACCGCGCTTCGGGGCCTCCCGCCCCGGCGATCAGCCGGTGTTCGTCTGCGACATCCGCAGGGCGCAGGAGCGGTTGGGCTGGAGTCCGGAGATCGGGGTGGAGCGCGGTGTCCGTGATTTGATCGGCTGGGTGCGGGAGAACCGCCACCTGTTCGACTTCCTCTCGGCATGAACCGCCCCCGGGCCCTGATCAGCACGATCGAGCCGATCGATGGCGGGGTCCCGACGATGACCCGCTGCCTGGCCGGAATGCTTGAGGATCTCGGCATCGAGCCGGTCTTCGCCTGGTACGAGCCCTGGAGCCGCCGGCCCGACCTCTCGGTGCCCCTCCACTCGCTGTTGCAGGGGCGCCGCCCCGGTGAGAGAAACTGCGCCGCCTACGGCGACCATGAAGGACATGGGCTGGGTGCCTGGCTCCCTGAGCTGGAGTTCACCCACTACCTGCCCCGCCGGAGCTGGCGCGAGCTGGTCGCGTCCTGCCGCTGGCACCTGGCGGTCACCGGCAACCCGCTCTGCGCCGTGCCCTATGCCCGCCTGGGTCTGCCGTTCATGGCCTGGGTGGCCACGCCCTGGGAGGCGGATCGCAGCGAGCGGGTCAGCCGCTTTTCCCGCCCCCGTCGCCTGCTGGATCGTGGGCTCAACGCTCCGGTGCTGCGCCGCCTTGAGCGCAGTGTGCTGCGAGCTCCCGGAGCCCGGATCCTGGCCCTCAGTGCTTACACCGCGGCCGAACTGGAGGCGATCGCCGGCCGGCCGATGGAGGGGGTGCTGCTGATGCCGGTCGACACTCAGCGCTACCGTCCCGATCCCTCAAGGCGGCGTCCCTGGCGCCTGGGTTTCTGCGGCCGCTGGCTGGATCCCCGCAAGGACATCGATCTGCTGCTGCGGGCCACTGCTCTCCTGGCGAGGCGGGGCCATCCGGTGGAACTGGTGCTGGCCGGAGAGAACGACCCCGAACCGCTGCGGGCGCGCTGGAGCGAACTCGGTCTCGCTGGACGGGTGCAGACCCATCCGCACCTTGGGCCTGATGCCCTCGCCGCGGTGCTCCAGGGTCTGGATCTGTTCGTGATCCCTTCCCATCAGGAAGGCCTCTGCATTGCGGCCCTCGAAGCGATGGCCTGCGGGGTGCCGGTGGTGAGCACGCGCTGCGGTGGCCCCCAGACCTACGTGCTTCCCGATCGCACCGGCCTTCTGGTGGGGCGTGATGCCGAGGATCTGGCGGCCGCTGTCGCCGCCATTGCCGCCGACCGCGGCCGCCGGGACCGTCTGGGGGCCGGTGCCCTCGCCTGGGTGCTCGAGAACGCCACCCCCGACGCAGCCAGGCGGCTTGTGCACCGTCATCTCCAGGCCCTGGCCCCGCTTCCGGATTCCCTGGCGGTGGCCTGAATGTGCGGCATCGCCGGCCTGCTTGGCCGCTCTCCCGGAACCTTCGCCGACAGGGTCGGCCCCGCCCTCGCCCACAGGGGTCCGGATGATGCCGGCACCTGGCAGGACGACCGCTGCTGCCTGGTGCACCGCCGTCTGGCGATCCTTGATCTCTCGCCCGCCGGCCATCAGCCGATGCGTTCGGCCTGCGGCCGCTGGCTGCTGGTCTTCAATGGCGAGATCTACAACCATCACCAATTACGGCGGGAGCTGCTCGAGGAGGGCGTCAGCTTCCAGGGCACGGGTGACACAGAGGTGTTGCTGGCCTGGCTGATCGCGCGGGGCGAAGCCGGCCTGGCGCACCTGCGCGGGATGGCGGCCTTCTGCCTCTACGACCGCCAGGAGGGCACCGCCCTGCTGGCGCGCGATCCCCACGGCATCAAGCCCCTGTATCTCTGGCAGGGGGCCCGGGGCGAGCTGGCGTTCGCTTCGGAGTTGCGGGCCCTGCTGGCCAGCGGTCTGCCGGCAGCCCGCCTCGACGTCCAGGCGCTCGGCGGCTTCCTGGCCACCGGTTCGGTGGCCGAGCCGGCCACCTTGGTGGAGGGGATCTGGCGGCTGCCGGCCGGCCACTGGGCCCGCTGGGGCCAGGGCCGGCTGCAGGTCGAACCCTGGCGACCGCTGCCTGAGTCCCTGGCCCGCGCGGGAGAGGAGGCCAGCGCTGAAGGGATGGGCCAGCGGGAGGCCGTGGATCTCACCCGGGTCGCCCTCGAGGATTCGGTGGCGGCCCACATGGTGAGCGATGTTCCGGTTGGGCTGTTCCTCAGCGGCGGGCTCGATTCGGCCGCCCTGCTGGCGCTGGCCCCCCCCGGGCTGCGCACCTTCACCATCGGCTTCCCGGAGCCCGGTGCCGCCGGATTCGATGAGTCGGAGCCGGCGGCGAGGATTGCGGCTTCCTTCGGGGCGGAGCACACGGTGCTGCCTCTGGCGGCGGAGCAGGCCCGGGCCTGGTTGCCCGCGTTCCTCGCCAGCCAGGACCAGCCCTCCAACGACGGCTTCAACACCTGGTGCGTGTCGCGGCTGGCGGCGGAGCGGGGCCTGAAAGTGGCTCTCTCGGGGCTGGGCGGTGATGAACTGTTTGGCGGCTACACCAGCTTTCGTGCGGTGCCTCGGCTGTGGCGCTGGCGTGGGCGGATCGGCCCGCTGGGTCCGGCGGCCGCCTACCTGATGCGCCACACCCCGGCGGGCCGGCGGCCGAAGCTCCAGCGTCTGGGCGCCCTGCTGGAGGGCAGCCCCTCCCTCGCCCGTGCCTACCGCTGCCAGCGCGGCTTCTTCGCCCCCCGTGAGGTGAGCGCGCTGCTGCGGTGCTGGGGCCTCAGCGATCGAGCCTGGCAGCCGCACGGGGAGGAACGACGGGAGCCGCCCGGGGGACTCGGCGATCGGGGGGCGGTGGCCTGGCTGGAAGGCACCCGTTATCTGCGCAATCAGCTGCTCCCCGACAGCGATGTGATGGCGATGGCGGCGGGGCTGGAGCTGAGGCTGCCGCTGGTGGACGCCACCCTGGAGAGCCGCCTGGCGGGGATTCCGGTGGATCTGCGGCTTCAGAGCGGCAAGCAACTGCTGCGCCGGGCGGTGCCCGAACTGCCCGATTGGTTCACCGATCGCCCGAAGCAGGGCTTCCGCTTCCCGTTCCAGCTGTGGCTCGACGATCCCCGCGCGGGCCTGCTGGGCCAGCTGCCCCCAGTGCCCGTCGGACTCGATCTCGGGCCGTGGTACCGGCGCTGGAACCTGATGGTGCTCCAGCACTGGCTGCGCCAGTGGCTGGGCATCGAGTTGGCGGGTTCTTCCTGAATCGCGCAGCTGGTGATCCCCGTCACCACGCCTAAGCTCCTGCCGTTTCGCCGATCCGGTCTCGCCGTCCCAGATGACGCTCGTTCTCGGTATCAATGCCTTCCATGCCGATGCTGCGGCGGCCCTGATCCGGGACGGGGAGATTCTCGGGGCTGTGGAGGAGGAGCGCTTCCGTCGGATCAAGCACTGGGCCGGCTTCCCGGCCCAGGCCATCGCCTGGTGCCTCGCCGATGCCGGTGTGCGCCTGGAGGATGTTGATCACATCGCCATCAACTCCCTGCCCGGAGCCCATCGCTGGCGCAAGGTGGCCTACACCCTGGCCCGACGTCCGGATCCAAGGTTCCTGTGGCGACGGTGGCGGAACAAGCGGGAGCGCGCGGGCCTCGCCCAGCAGCTGGCGACGGCGTTCCCAGGCAGCACCCCGAAGGCGCAGCTCCATTTCGTGGAGCACCACCGGGCTCACCTGGCCTCGGCGTACTACGCCTCCCCCTTTCCACGGGCGGCGGTGATCTCGGTCGATGGCTTCGGCGATTTCGCCAGTGGCGCCTGGGGCTACGGGGAGGGAACGGACCTGCAGCTCGATGGCCAGATCTGGTTCCCCCATTCCCTCGGTGCCTTCTACACGGCCATCACCCAGTACCTGGGCTTTCCCCACTACGGCGACGAATACAAGGTGATGGGTCTGGCTCCCTATGGCCGACCCACCCGGATGGAGGAGATGCGTCGGATCGTTCGCCTGCGGAACGACGGCACCTACAGGCTGGATCTGCGCTATTTCCGCCATGCCACCGAAGATCTGCCCCACCAGTGGAGCCAGGGCACGCCTGTGGTGGGCAGCCATTGGAGCGGGGCCCTCGAGCAGTTGCTGGGGCCGGCCCGCCGGCCGGAGGAGCCTCTCGAACAACGGCACCACGACATCGCCCGCTCAGCCCAGGCGATGTACGAGGAGGCATTCTTCCACCTGCTCGGCGCCCTGCATCGTCGCCATCCGGTGGACGCTGTGTGCATCGCCGGCGGCTGCGGCGCGAACTCCGTGGCCAACGGCAAGGTGACGGTGGCCACCCCGTTCCGGCAGGTGTGGGTGCAGGCGGCGGCCGGCGATGCCGGCGGAGCCCTGGGCGCAGCCCTGGCGGTGTGGCATGAGCTGGGCGGGGCCCGCAGTGCGCCGATGCGCACGGCCTATCTGGGCAGCCGCAGCGATGGCGATGCTGTGGCCGCGGTGCTGGAGCGGGAAGACACCCGCCGCCAGCTCGTCGAGGCGGGTTGCACGATCCGCACCCTGCCGGAGGCCAGACTTTGCGAGGAGGTGGCCCAGGCCATCGGCGAGGGGCTGGTGGTGGGCTGGTTCGACGGCCGGATGGAGTGGGGGCCGCGGGCGCTGGGCCACCGATCGATCCTTGGTGATCCCCGGCGGGCCGACATGAAGGACATCCTCAACCACAAGATCAAGCGCCGCGAGTCCTTCCGCCCGTTCGCCCCCTCTGTGCTGCGCGAGGCGGTGCCGGACTGGTTCGAACGGGACGGTGACGTGCCGTTCATGATGCAGGTGTATCCCATCCGCGAGGAGAAGCGCTCGCTGATCCCGGCCGTCACCCATGTGGATGGCAGCGGCCGGTTGCAGACGGTGAGCGAGGCCGACAACGGCCGCTACTACCGTCTGATCAGCGCCTTTGCCGCCCGCACCGGCGTGCCGATGGTGCTCAACACCTCGTTCAACGAGAACGAGCCGATCGTCTGCACGCCGGAACAGGCCCTCGATTGCTTCCTGCGCACTCGCATGGATGTGCTCGTTCTCGGTGACCACCTGATCCGGAGGCCCGCCTAGATGGGGGTGCCGCCCGGATGTCCGGGGGTCGCGTCACCCAGACTCGAGATCGTCGTGCCCACCCTGAATTCCCATCAGCTGCTGCCGGCTCTGGTGGAGTCCTTGCAGGTCCAGAGCTGGACCGACTGGCAGGTGCTGTTCATCGATGGCCCCAGTGGCCAGGCCCATCGTCAGTGGCTCGAGTCCCTCTGCCGCAGGGATGGTCGCTTTCGCTGGCAGCCACAGGAGCCTGGTCGGGCCGGGATCTTCGGGGCGATGAATCAGGGCTTCGCCGCCTCCTCCCCCCACAGCTGGCTGCTCTTCTGGGGCAGTGATGATCGGGCCGCCGCGCCGCAGGTGCTCGAGGGGTTGGTGAGTGCGATCCGCCGGGCTGATGGGCGCGGGGAGTGTCCTGATCTGATCGTTTGCGGGGGCCGCTACGTCGAACGTGACGGCAGTGGCTGCGTGCGGCTTGGCCGTCGCACGGTCTTCCGCCTCGGCTCTTCCTACCGCCTGGCTCTGTTGCTGGGATCCACTCCACCGCACCAGGGCACCCTGATCGGTCCCGGCGCCCGCTCCCGCCTCGACCGTTATGCCCCCCACTTCCGGCTGTCGGCGGATCTGGATTACTTCCTCCAACTGTCTCGGGCGCCCGACCTGAGGGTGGAGGTGCTGGATCTGGAGCTGGTGCACATGGACAGCGGCGGCGTGAGCGCCCGCGAAACCAACCGGCGTCTCAAGGAAGTGGTCTGGGCCTACCGGCGAGCCTTCGGAGCGCTCTGGCCCCTTCCCTTCCTGTTCCGCTACATCCGCAGGATCGCCAGCCGCTTCGCACCATGAAGAACCTGTTGCTTTTCGGTGCCTCCAGCCCCAGCGGCGCGGCCCTCCGCATTCAGGCGGGGTCGCGGAGCCTCACGGTGGCGGGGCGCCGCCGGCCCCCGGGTTGCCCGGAGGCGAGCTTTCTGCCCTGCGACCTCGCCCATCCCCTGGCGACCCTTGGAGCGGTGGCCGATCAGGCGGTGCTGGTGAGCTTTGCTCCGATCTGGGAGCTGGCGCCCTTCCTGGCCCGGCAGGCGCAGGAGCGGCCGGCCACGCTTGCTGGTCTGGGAGGGGTGATCGCCTGTTCGTCGTCGTCGGTGATCACCAAGCGCTTCGCGGTGAACGCCTACGACCGCCGACTGGTCCAGCAGCTGACGCAGGCCCAGTGTTCCCTGGCGCAGACCTGCCGGCTCCTGGGGGTTCCCCTGCGCATCCTTGCGCCAACCCTGATCTACGGGCAGGTCGCTTCCTTCCGGGATCGCAACCTGAGTGTGCTGGCGGGCCTGATGCGCCGCACGCCTGTGCTGCCGATCCCGGCCCACACCGGCCTGAGGC
Source organism: Cyanobium sp. FGCU6 (assembly GCA_024958655.1). Taxonomy (GTDB): domain Bacteria; phylum Cyanobacteriota; class Cyanobacteriia; order PCC-6307; family Cyanobiaceae; genus Cyanobium. Next base: position 48,954 of record JANWUR010000011.1, read on the forward strand.
AGCCGATCCACGCCAGTCAGCTTGCCGCTGTGGCGCTCCACCTCGCTGACCGGCTGCCCCAGGACCCTCCTCCAGCCGTCGCGGCAGAGGAGAACGGGACAGAAGAGAGCGGAGTGCTGCTGGCCCTGGGAGGGGACGAATCCTTGCCTTATGTCCGGATGCTGGAGCGTCTGCAGCAGGCCATGCCCGTCGGCGATGCAGGACGGAACTGCCGGTTGGTGCGGCTGCCGACCCGGCTGATGCAGGGCATGGCGGCACCGCTGCTGCCGATCAACCCCAAGCTGTTCGAGGCTGTGATGCGGATCGGGGCAGACCTGGCAGGGTTCACGCCGAGCCACCGGATGCTTGGCCGCGCTCCACACCCGTTCCCGCTGGGACCCCTTGCCCTCTGATCCCCCGTCTCAGTCGCGCCAGTAACGTGGCCCCAGTCGACCCCCCGCGCGTGCCAAGGGTGCAGACTCCACAAGCTTCGTCCGGCCGGTTGATCGCAGCGGGTGCCCGCCCTTGACCCTGTTCCCTCCGCAGGCCGCGCCCTGGGCTTTCCTGCTGCTGGCTGCGCTGCTCACCTGGCAGCTCCTGGCGTTGCTGTTGCCGGTGTTGCGCCGCCGTCTGCTGGACCAGCCCAATGCTCGCAGCTCCCACCGAACGCCTACGCCTCGCGGGGGTGGCGTGGTGTTTGTGGTGGTGGGGAGTGTGCTGGCCCCCTTCTGTGGTTGGGGTCCCGCCAGCTGGCTGCCGTTCCTCTGCTTGCCGCTGGCGCTGGTGGGCCTGGTGGACGACCTGAGGGATCTGCCGGCGGCATTCCGCTACGGCGCCCAGTTGCTTACCGCCGTTGCGTTGCTGGTGAGCCTTCCCGCCGCGCCCCTCCCCTGGTGGCTGATCCTTCTGGCTCTGGTGGCGATCACCGCCGTGATCAACTTCGTGAACTTCATGGATGGCCTCGACGGCCTGGTGGCCAGCTGCATGATCGTGCTGCTGGTAGCGGCAGCCCTTGCCCCCGGTGCGGCGGCTGGATCCGCCATGGCGCCGATGGTGGGTGCGCTTGCCGGCTTCCTGTTATGGAACTGGAGTCCGGCTCGGGTCTTCATGGGTGATGTGGGCAGCACCTTTCTCGGGGCACTGTTCGCCGGTCTGGTCCTGCTGCAGCCCGATCCCGTCCAGGCCGTTTCCCTGCTTCTGGTGGCCTTCCCCCTGCTGGGGGATGCCTTGGCCTGTGTGCTGCGACGCATCGCCGCTGGTGAACGGGTGTTCCAGGCCCATCGGCTGCATCTGTTCCAGCGTCTCCAGCAGGCCGGCTGGTCCCATGCCCGCGTCAGCCTGGTCTATGCAGGCGGAACGGCCCTGCTGGCCCTGGGCTGGCTGCTGGCAGGGCCATGGGCCCTGGCCCTGCTGGTGCTGATCGAATGTGCCGCAGGCCTGGTGCTCGATCGGCGTGTGGCCGTGCCGTTCGCTCGTGCCCTGGACCGTTCAAGGGCGGCATCTTTCCCGTAAGGTCCCCTGATCGCCTCGCGTCTTTGCTCCCGTTCAACCGCCCCCGCCGCCCGGATCGCCCCGATGGCCTTGTTAGCAAGGTGCGCGGGACGGCCCTCTTGATGCCGGAGGTGCTGCTGCGCCGGCTGGCGATGGTGGCGGTGGATGCTGGCCTGATCGCGGCCAGCGTGGTCGGCGCTTTCGCCCTGAGGCTGCAGGACAGGGAACTGCTGATCAGCAGCCTGGAGGGCACATCCCAGCTGATCCCTCTGGCCCTGATCTGCGGCCTGCCGGTGCTCTATTTCAGCGGCTGGTACCGCGGCTTGACCCGTTATGCGGGGAGCCATTCGATGTATGGCCTGCTGCCGCGCTCGGCCTTGATGGTGCTCACACTGCTGCTGGTGAACACCCTTGCAGGGGCACCGACTCCCCCGCGCTCCTTCTGGATCCTCTACTGGATTCTGTTCACGGGCACCGCCATCGGTGCCCGCATCGTGCTCCGGGATCTGCTGCTGCATCAACTTGGCCGCAATCAGGTGGTGATCGATGGCAACCGGGAACTTCGCACTGTGATCTACGGAGCCGGTTCCTCTGGCCTCAACCTGCTGATGGCCCTTCGCAACGATCCCCGTTTCCGGGTGGTTGCCTTTCTCGACGATGACAGTCGGCTGCATGGGCGAACGGTTCAGGCTCTGCCGATCCACAGCCCCACCAGCCTCCCGGATCTCATCCGCCGTCAGGAGGTCGGTCAGGTGCTGCTGGCCCTGCCTTCGACCCCACGGCAACGCAAACGACTGCTGGTCGACCAACTCAGTCACAGCGGCCTGAGAGTCCTCTCGATTCCCTCCCTGAGCCAGCTGGCCAGCGGAACCAGGACCGTGTCGGATCTTCAGCCGGTGGCGATCGAGGATCTGCTGGGCCGGGAGCCATCCAGCCCTGATCCTGCCCTCCTGGCTGCCAGTGTGCGCGATAAGGCCGTGATGGTGACAGGCGCCGGCGGATCGATCGGCAGCGAGATCTGTCGCCAGGTGGTCGCACTGGGGGCGCGCACCCTGGTGATGCATGAGCGCAGCGAATTCGCGCTGTACAGCATCGAACGCGAGCTGCGCGACCTCAACCATGCAGCTGATCGTCCGGTTCATCTGAGGGCCGTGCTCGGGGATGCGGCCGATTTCAGCCAGCTGGAGGCCTTATGTCAGGCCCACGGCATCCAGACGATCTTCCACGCGGCGGCCTACAAGCACGTGCCCATCGTGGAGGCCAATCTCTGTGCCGGCGTCGCGAACAATATCCATGCCACAAGGGCTGTGGTCCAGGCCGCCTGCGCTTCCGGTGTGGAGCGTGTCACCTTGATCAGCACCGACAAGGCGGTGCGTCCAACCAACGTCATGGGTGCCAGCAAACGCATCTGCGAACTGCTGATCCAGGACGCTGCCGAGGAGGTCGGTCCGGATGGCCCAGTGTTCTCGATGGTGCGTTTTGGCAATGTCCTCGGCTCCTCCGGCTCGGTCATCCCGCTCTTCCATCAGCAGATCGCGGCCGGTGGACCTGTGACGGTGACCCATCCAGCGATCACCCGCTACTTCATGACTATCCCCGAAGCCGTCGCTTTGGTGCTTCAGGCCACGGGCATGGCCACCGGCGGCGATCTTTTCCTGCTCGACATGGGAGAGCCGGTTCGCATCGCTGATCTGGCGCGCCAGATGATCGAACTTTCCGGTCTGCGTGTACGCGACGAGGCCAACCCCCACGGTGACATCGCCATCCATTACACAGGCCTGCGTCCAGGCGAGAAGCTCTATGAAGAACTTCTGATCAGCAGTGATGCGGCCCCCACCGCCCACCCCCTGATCCTCAGGGCCAGTGAGCCTGTGCATCCTCCAATTCGCTTCCGCAGCCTGCTGGCCGAGCTCGACCAAGCCCTGCGGTTATGGGATCATGAGGCCACATCCCGACTTCTTCGCCAGCTGGTGCCGGAGTATCAACCGGAGTCCACCAACCATTCCCCTACGCCTCTGCCGGCCAGGGGCCTACAAGCACCATGACGCTCCGTCGACGACTCAACGGCTGGATTGACAGTCTGCCTGCACCATTTGCGGCTCAGATTCCAAGAATTCCACCTGCCACCCATCGCAATCTCTGGCTGCTGCTGGCAGCTTTGGTGGCCATCCAAAGCCTCACGGTCTTCTCGGCCTCTCAACCCTCAAACACCTCGGTGTTCGCCCTCCTGATCTGGGGTGGAGCTTTGATCTGCATCGAAGACCAGTTGGATACCCTTACCCCCCGTCCCGGCCGCTTCGGTCTGCTTGTGGGCACTGTGCTTCTTGTGTGGGTAGTGCTACGCAGCAGTGTGATCATGCATTGGGATGGTCTTCTGTTTGTTCTGGCGCCCCTTTCGGGGCTTGCGCTGGGGCTGCTTTGTATGCCTGAGCATCAGGTTTTGTCTCGTTTTCGCGATGCTCTGCTCTGTCTGATGTTAATGCCGGGCTTTGCCCTGCTGATGCGGCTTCTGCCTGAGGAGCCGATCAGCCTGTTCACCGCCCGGATCGCCGCAATCTGGGTGGGAGCACTTGGCTACACCACGCTTGTTCGTGGCCGCAATGTCTACCTTCCAGGTGGTGGTGTGGAAGTGCTGGGTGCCTGCAATGGGCTCGACATGATGGCTCAGATTTTCTGTGTTGCCGTCATTTTCCTGCTGGCGTTCCGCATTCGCTCGATCAAGAGCCGTTTTGTGATTCTGTTGGTGGCACCCTTGATCGGAATGATCGCCAACTCCATCCGCATCGCCTTGCTGGCAGTGATCACTAGTTACGGCCATGGACATGGTTCGACAGTCTTCGATTTCTGGCACAAGGACACAGGATCCCTGGTGTTCTCCGGCGTGGCGGTTTTCCTGTTCGGTCTTGTATACATGCATCTGCTCGAGCGTGAACTGCCTCCGCTTCCTGATCGCGGCGACTCATGACCACCCTGCCCCCCCCCACGCCAGTTGACAGCCCCTTCGCGGAGCCGTCGCCGCTGCCCTTGACAACCTGGTTGAGTGTGCTGGCTGCCCTCACAGTCCTGGCCACTCTCCGCACCCTCCTGTTGCCAGTTTGGCCGCAGGCGAAGCCGTTGCCGTCGCCTGCGGTTCTTGAGGGGGTGCTTGAACGCCATGGCCTCCGGCCTTCAGCGATGGCCGGCGAACCCGCGGTTCGCAATGCCGAGCAGGCGCTCTCCCCTGCTGTGGTCTTGCGCCTGCAGGATGGTGAGATCCTGCGACTTCGCCGTGGCACAATGCGTCGCTGGGAGGCATTTCAGCTTGCTGCCATCACCCGCAATGTCCCTGAACTGGCCTTGAAGGATCGGCGTCTTGCAGCAGCGGGCCCTGGTGCTCCCAGCGCTCTGGGAAAGGTGAAAGGGGGAATCGCCCAGCAGAGCTGTCTGGTGGAGGGCACCACCTCAAGCCAGTCTCTGGGAGTTACGCTGGAGCAGTTGACTGGTCTGGTCAGCAAGCGACCGAGCTCACCCCAGGCGTTCCTGGCAGGCTTGCTGGGACTACGCCCCATGCGCACGTACGACTGTGTGGTTATCAGCTTGCAGGCGCCTGGAGGAAAAGAGCCGTCCACCGCAACCTGGCTGAAGGTGGTTTCGGCACTGACTCCAAGTCTTTCGAGGGCGAGTCATGGATCACCTAACCTCTGACCAACTGGGCCTTCGAGCCTTTCTTTCGTGGCGTCATGACGCAGGGTATTGAACCGACCACACCAGGCCTTTCGCCCGTTGGCGGGATGGGCACAAGCTCACGCGACATCCTGACGGTCGCGGGCTACGGATTGATTGCGTATGGCCTCTACAACATCGTCATCACCCTTTTGAGCGGGAGGGGAGGAGTCGATGTTGTGGTCAATCGAATCTCCCAGCTGGTTGCTCTCTTCCCTGTGCTGTTCCTCGGGCCTGCCCTTCTGTATGCAGCTCAGCCAGGCGCGAGGCGTGAATCTGCTCTGCGCCATGTCCTGGTGCGTTGGCTGGTTCTGGTGCTGGCACTGTCCTATCTGGCGTTCATTCCTCTTTCTATCTTCACCCAATACAACTACGATCGCATCACTGAAAACGTGGTCAGGCGTCTGGATGCCACCCTTCAGAAGCGCCGGGCTGAGATCCTCAAGTCCGTGGCCGGTGCCTCCACCCCCGATCAGTTTCGCTCGGCCCTCAGTCAGTTTCCTGAAGTCAGTGCCGTCAATATCAACCCTGCTGACTCACCGGCTCAGGTGAGGGATGGAATTGCCAAAGGCATCAATCAGGGTATTCGTTCCCAAATTGAGCAGGCCAATAGAGATCGTGCGAACCGCGTGCAGTTCCTTGGAGCCTTGGTGCGTACGGCTGCACTCGGAAGTTTTGTGTGTGGTCTGTCGATGATGGCGTTAGCCCTGCGAATCATTCCTTGGCTTGAGCCTATCGGTGTCTCGATCTCCCAAACAGGAACCGGCTTGTTGCAGGGTGGTCAGCGATTGTTCCGCAAGAATCCTGTGGCCCCACGCCGACCTGGAGCCATCCAGGCTTTCCAGAAAGGTGTGACGAACCTGCGATCTTCCATGCAGCGCACGTTGCGCCGCCGGGCTGAGAGGAGGCGTCTTAAGGCCATGGCTAAACGATCTGCCCAGCGACGTTGATTTTCCCGTTTCGCCGCCAGCGCCTCGGCCCAGAGCAATCCCAACGTTTGCTTCTGCCAGAGGAGAGACCCCTGACTTACAGTTGGGTTCTGAGCTCACGCCTGGCCATCGGGCCCATGCCTCGGAGTGCATCGCACTGGCAGCAGCTTGATGAGGCCGGCTTCCGCTCACGATTCAGTTGCTGTTACTCCGAGGAGAACACTTTTGCTCCTATCCCAAAACATTGGACCAGTGCGGGTGTTGCCCTGCCCGATCACCGTGAGCAGGAGCCGCTTCTGGAAGAGAAACTTGAACTTGCGGTAGCAACAGCTATCTCTCTACTTGAAAATGAGCCACCGCTCTATCTTCACTGCTGGGCTGGCCGTGAGCGTTCTGCGTTGGTAGCAGTCGGATTGATGGCTAAGGAGAAGCGCGGCGATCTTTTTGAAGCGCTCGAATGGGTCAGACGGTGCCATCCACCAGCTTCGCCAATTTATGCTCATCTTGAGGTGCTCGATCAGATTGTCAGAAGAAAATTTATTTGATAAACCCTTCTCGTAAACGCAAGGAAACATGTGGCTGGTTAGCTGATGAGAATCAGGATTTCCTGTCAGAACCAAAGCGTCTCAACCACCCACCTCTACCTGAGGCCCCGCGGTCAGCGTCGCTTCCGCTCATAGGAGATCCAGGTTCTTCGATCACCTTCTCTGATGAAGAAGCTTCAACACTGGAAGGACGGGCCGCGACCGTTGCATCGTTGGTCGTTCGGCTTCCACGCATGTAACTGCCAGCTGCTTTGCCGTAGGTGCTGTACTTGCCATAGCGAGAACCAGCCTTGCCATAACTACCAGCGTAGGCGTAATGGTAATAATAACCATATTCATAGCCATAGTCGTTGAGCCTGCTCGGGAAGTTCACCTGGTTGCAGATCAGGCCCAGCACATCAACACCTGTGGCTTTGATCCGGCGGGCAGCTTGTGGAGCGAGGTCGCGACTGACTTTGCCCAGACCCACGAGGAAGAGAATTCCGTCCAGTTTCTCACCGAGCAGAATCGGGTCGGCCAGCATCAAGCAGGGCGGCGCATCAAATAGAACAATGTCATAACCAGGCAGTTGGCGAATTTGGTCAACCACCTCCTGGCACCGTTGAGAGTTAAGGAGTTTGGCAGGATCGGGCGGTTTGGGTCCTGCAGGCAGAACGTCCAGGTTTTCTTGAATGTTCTGGATGAGATCAGCAGGTATGAGGGATGGATCGGACAGGAGGGAGGAGAGACCATCTCCCTGTGCAACGCCCAGGTAGCGGTTCTGCATGGGCAGGCGCATGTCTGAGTCCACGATCAGAACCTTGAGGCCAAGGTCAGCAAGGGTCCGGGCGAACACCGTCACGGATGTGGATTTACCTTCCCCCTGTGTGGAAGAAGTGACACCGACGAGGCGGATGTTGCGATCGGCGCGCAGCAGGCGGAAGGTGGTGAACAGGCTTCGCAGGGATTCCTTGATCGCGAACCGCTCGCTTGCGGTCATCTTGGAGATGCTGTTGGAAATCTCTACCCCTGGTTCCAGTGGCAGGTGGGGGATGAGCCCGAGCACGGGAAGATTCAGATCCTTTTCGGCTTCCATGGGGGTGTGGAAGACGTTGTCGGTTTTCTCCCGCAGGAGGGCAGCACCAAGACCAGCTACCAAGCCGAGCATCAGAGCACGCAACAGATCCCGCTGGATGTTGGGCTCCACAGGAACATCACCGAACTCTGGAGGAGAGATCACCTGCCAGGCCCGGGTGGTGCGAGCACGCTCCAGGCGGAATGTTTCCCGTGCCTGGATGTAGGAGGCATAGCTGTTGCGGGCAACAGTGAGCCGCTGCTGAAGATCTTCGAACTCCTTCATCAGCATCGGGCTGGTGCGGAAATTGTCGTTGAGCAGCAGGATCTGGCGATTTAATTCATCTTGCTGAGCGCCAATGGCCAACAGCTGGGCACGGATAGCATCGGTAGCCTGCTGCTGCACGACGGGCATCAGCTGGTCGCGACGAGCCTTGATCGACTGCACAATCGGGGAGTCTTCCCGGAAGGTGCCGCGTGCCGAAGCCAACTGTTGTTCAAACTCATTGAGTTGATCACTCGGTGTCTTGGCTCCGGCCGCGGATTGGGCGGCCTCACCTCGCCCTGGGGTAGCCAGGCTGTTGGTGCCGAGCTGAGAAAAGGCCGTGGGAGCTCCGCTCGGAGAGAACTGCAATTTTCCCGACCGCACCGAGGCGAGCTGACTCTCAAGCTGAGCTTGCTGAACCTGAAGCGATCGCAACTCACTGACCAATCCATCGCGGCTCCCCTGGATCGAAGCGGCCATGGAAGCAGGATCGAGGAATTTGTTGCGCTGCCGGAATTCGCGGAGTTCCTTCTGCAGTTTTTCAACCCTAGCCTCAAGATCAGGAGCTTGTTGATCGAGGAAGCGAACCCCTGAATCAACGGCGGATTGACGCTGGGAAAGTGAAAACCGCGTGTATTCCTGTGCCAATTGGGACAGGATGGCTCTGCCTTTAGCAGGATCACGCCAGCGAAGGTTGACGTTGAGGACCTCCTGCACTTCGCCTGCGGGCTGGATGTTCAGATTCCCGAGAATCTCAGGGATTGCGACCCCCTGCTTGAGGGCCACAGGCCGAATGAGCAGCGGACTGCGCATCAGAACGATCAGGCTGGGAACATCGTTCTGAACTGTGCTACGGGCAATCGCTTCCACAGCTCCACTGGAGCTCCCGGCACCCTTGGTCTCGAATGGGTTTGCAATCTGCAGCTGGAAACCCCCTTCATACACAGGGGAGAAGATCCGCTGGCGCAGCGTGTTCAAGGCCAGAATGCCAGTGACCAGGCCGAATGTGAACAGAAAGACACCCTGCCGGCGGTTGACGGTTCTGAGGATTCCGCCGATGCCGCCGGATGCGTTTCGATCATCGGCGTTTGGACTGAGCGGGGAGCCGATAGGGTCAGACCCACCAGGCCTGGCGTAGCCATACCCGAGGTTGGCTTCACGAGCCGGCACGGATGGAAGCACCATCCCGCTTCCAGGGGGTTCGGCAGGCGCACCCGTAATGGTCACGGTGGGATCAGCTGACTGGTTGATACCAAATCTTAGGTCACCCGGAGAGTTTTGGCAGATCGGCCCAAAGCCTCTAAAGTGCGGTACCGATTCCTTGCGACCGTGACGCCCCCCCTGCGCCCATCGCCCCGGAAGGTTTTCCGTTCTGGTCTGCGGCTGCATGCCCTGGGACTGGCCGGCACGCTTGCTCTGGCCCCGACCCTTCCCATCGGGCCTGGACTCGCCGCAACTCCTGCCGTTTCGGCTCAGCCATCCGCCGTTCCCCTGGTCGACACCACATCGCAGATCTACGCCGATCTCTATGTGCTCGGTCCGGGCGACGCTCTCACGCTCACCTTTCTGGATCCGAGCGCGGAAAGCGTCGGCGGCCCGGTCAACATCCTCCCGGATGGAACCTCCACGCTGGCTCTGCTCGGCTCGGTGCAGCTGACAGGGCTGACCATCGGCCAGGCCACTCGCTGGCTCACTTCACTTTATGCCAAGCAGCTGGTGCGTCCCCAGCTCTTCCTGACCCTCACTGCCCCCAGGCCTGTGAAGGTGACGGTCATCGGCGAGGTGGAACGACCCGGTCTCTACCCGCTTGCCAGCTTGGCCACGCCTGTGCTTGCCATTCAAACGGCCGGCGGGATCACACTCAATTCTGACATCCGCAGGGTTCTGTTGCGCCGCCGTGCTGGAGCCGACGGCAGCCAGAAGCAAACCGTTCTCGATCTGGCCCAGCTGTTTCAGTTCGGCAATCAACGTCAAAATCCCATCCTCTTTGATGGCGATACATTGATCGTTGGACGAACGGAGGAGGTGGTTCCGCAGGAGATCCTGCAGCTCGGTGCCACGAATCTTGCCCCCACGGCGATCAGTGTGAACGTGATCGGCGAGGTCAAGGCCCCCGGTACGCTCAGTCTGCCTGCGAACACTCCTCTCCTGGAAGCGATCTTCCGAGCCGGAGGTCCCGTCCAGTGGCGTGCGAACAAGCGAAATGTCGAGTTGGTGCGTTTGAATCGCAATGGCACCACCACCCGGGAGGTATTCAATTACAAAGATAAACAGAACGTGTCCAAGGGCCTTAATCCGCCGTTGCGAAACGGTGACACGATTATTGTCAACCGCAGCTTCTATGGCGAGACCGTCGATGTCCTCAACCAAGTTATCGTTCCTTTGAGCACCGTCGGCACCTTCATCAACTACGGCAACTGGTGGAACCAGAACCGTTGATCGTTCCTCCCCTCGTCAACGCACCTTCCTTCCTCTCCTAACTCAAACTCCTCGCCGCACTCACGATGGGCCACTACCCCTCCCCGATCAGCTCCCGGGCCGTCGCCTGGGCCCTGCTGAGCCAGTCATTCTGGCTTCCCCTTGTGGCCATCGACGCCCATGATCGATGGCAGGCAAGAGTCAAGGCACTCACCCCGCCCACTGACCCGGCCATGGCCTCGGGTGAGAGACCGGCCCCGCTGCCGCCCACGCGACTTGCCACCACACTGCCTCTGCCTTCCCTGGATGAAGATGCCTTCGGCGCACGCCTGGATCCTGCTGCCCCCAGGACCAGCGCTGAAGCTGCCCGCACGGGCCTTTTGCTGGAAGGGAGCCCCGCCCGCCAGAGGCTTTCCGTTTCTGCGTCTGCACCGTGGCTCGGCGGCCTGAAGCGCGCTGTTCAGACTCCCATTCAGGCCGTCATTGCCCTGGCACGCCCTTCGCGCTGGATCCCGGCCGCCAGTTTGAAGCCATCAACCCCCACGGATGAGGGCCCGGCGCGTTGGCAGGGCCCCCCCATTCCAACCAGTGCTGGCGATCTGCTGCTCCGCAGCTTCACCCGCTCCGAGTTGCTCGGAGGCACCCTCGGACTGAGGGACATCGATGAAGCGCCGATGTCCACCGTGGCCCTTGCTGAAAAGGCCCGTTGGGCTGGAAGCGCGGATCCGATGGCGCCCCTGCCTGCCCTCTGGCGCGATCCGATGCGGCGTGCCCTCGGTCAGATCCCCGGTGGTGGAGCCCGGGTGGAGCAGGCACGGCTGGTGCATGTGCCCTCCCGCCGGGTGACCCGCACCACTGAGGTGCCCCTGGCTCTACAGAGCGATGGTTCCGTCGACATCCTCAGCAGGCCCGATAACCCAGGTGTCGTCAGGGAAATCGAGGATTGGTCCAACCGGCAGCAGGCCCCGAGCCGTGGTGGCGTGCTCCCCGCGGTGGTGCTTCTCCATCCCGTGACTGATGTCCCTCCCATCGCCCCGGCTGAGACGATTCCGGTTCCGATCACCAGCGAGACCACGGAAGTTGTGAAGCCCGTTGTCACCAGACAGACCATCCGGAGCCGCTCGCCCCAGTCCCCACCGGCTTCCTGGGATGAGGTCGTTCCCTCAGCACCCCTTGCCCCTGCACCCCAGGCGGAGGTTGTGGCCCCCGTTCCCCAGCCGGTGGCAGAAGCCCCCGCACCAGCGCCCGAGCCGGCCGTGATGCCTGCGGATCCTCTGCCGGAAACGGTTCCGTCAGCCGGACCGGTGCCGACGCCGTGAGCTTTCTTACCATCCCACCAATCCATGGGGGTCCGGGTGTGATTCGTCGGCTCAGAGTTCCTTCGTTGTGCTGCCTCCTGGGAACTGCGATCACCGCCTTGCCCATGACCGCTCCTGCCAAGGATCTCCTGCCCTTGGACCCGCGGGTTTCGATCCCCCAGACCCCAGTGTCTCTCGCTCCTGCTCCCTGGCAGCTCGTGGGCGCCGACCAGGCCCCAGGGCCATGGGAGCCGGTGGGTAACGAACTCGCCTTGGGCCCGGAGTATCAACCAAAACCAGCCGTCTTTACCCAGGCCGATCTCACCGCCGTACCGCGGACCCGCGACATTATTGAGAATGTCGGTATCTTTGGGATAGGAGGTGGTGTGCGCTTTGGGGCCGGCGACACAACCAATGGTGTGATCACTGGACGCGTGGGTTATAAGCTCAATGGCAGCACCGCGATCTCCGTTCGCCCCAGCTGGATTTTCAGTAACAATAACAATAATAACAACAACTCGGGAACAAACAGCGACGGATCCTTTCGCCTCCCCCTGACTGTCGATTTCAACCGCCGAGGCTTCGTCTCGCCCTATCTCGGCGGAGGCATTGCCACCAATGTTGATTCCAACAATCAGACCAATGGCATGCTCACGGGTGGCCTTGATCTGAATCTTCACGAGAACGTCACCCTCGGTCTGAATGTGAACTACATCTTCCAGCCCGACATCAATGACACCGACTGGGAAGCCATGACCCTTCTCTACCTCAGGTTCTGATCGACAACCGCCTCGATCGCCCGGGCAATGGCCACCTTCTGCTCGGCGTTGTAACCCCAGCGCTCCAGGAAGGCCCGATCCTCCGCCCGTGATTCGGCGTGTCCGCGGGCTGCATCCAGCAGCTGTCCCAGTCGCTCCATGACGCGGGTGGGCTCGAGCATCTTCAGCAGTTCGGTGCTCCGGACCTTCACCCGTTCGGAACCAAGCCGGTGTTCCTCATCGCCGCTCTGGCGATGGTGCCACTCCATCGCCGTGCTCATTGCAAGATTGCGGGCGGTCAGGTCCACCACCCCATCGCCGGCGGCCCGCAGCTGCAGCAGCAGCGGCTCGGGCAGGCGGTCCATGAGGGGATTTTCTGCGGGCAGGGACGCCACGAAAAAACCGCGCGCCCCATCGCGGCTGGCCACCAGCTCCGCCACCCGGTCGGCCAGCACCTCATCGCTCAGCTCGCCTCGCTCCCAAAGCGCCATCAGGTTGCTGGCCTGTTCGATCGCCGCGGGGAAGGACAGGTCGGTCATGGTGAAGGAACGGGCAGGCTGCCATTCTCGAGGGTATGGAACCGAGCCCTGCCTCCGCTACCGCTGACGGCGACATGCCGTTCCGATCCGGCTTCGTGGCCCTGATCGGGCGTCCGAACGTGGGCAAGTCGACCCTGCTGAACCACCTGGTGGGAGAGAAGGTGGCGATCACCTCGCCGGTGGCCCAGACCACCCGCAACCGCCTGCGGGCCATCCTCACCACCCCCACCGCCCAGCTGGTGCTGCTCGACACGCCGGGTATCCACAAGCCCCATCACCTGCTGGGTCAGCGGCTGGTGCAGAGCGCCCGCGGTGCCATCGGTGAGGTGGATCAGGTGCTGCTGCTGGTGGATGGCAGCCAGCCGGCGGGACGGGGCGACGCCTGGATCGTGGAGCTGCTGCGCCAGGCCCGCACCCCGGTGCAGGTGGCCCTCAACAAAAGCGACCGCGTGGGCGCCGACGCCGACGACATCGCGGCCACCTATCGCGAGATCGTGTCCCCGGTGTGGCCCCTGCACCGTTGCAGCGCCCTCACGGGAGCTGGCTGTCCCGCCCTGGTGGAGGCCCTGGCGGCGGCCCTGCCGCCCGGACCCCACCTCTACCCGCCGGAGATGGTCAGCGACCAGCCCGAGCAGCTGTTGATGGCCGAACTGGTGCGGGAACAGGTGTTGCTGCACACCCGCGAGGAGGTGCCCCACTCGGTGGCGGTGCAGATCGACCGCATCGTCGACGATGGCCCCCGCACCGCCGTGCTGGCCACGGTGTTGGTGGAGCGCTCCAGCCAGAAGGGCATCCTGATCGGCCAGGGGGGACGCATGCTCAAGGAGATCGGCCGGGGCGCCCGTCTGCAGATGCAGAAGCTGATCGACGGGCCTGTGTATCTCGAACTGTTCGTGAAGGTGGTGCCGAACTGGCGACGCCATCCAGGCCGCCTGGCGGAACTGGGCTACCGGGGCGACTGAGAGGATGGGGGCCTCGTGACACCGTGACGTGAGCGATCTCCCTGCCTTCCCCCCGAACGACATCCGCGGCTTCCTGGCTTTCTGTGCGGGCGAATGGCTGGCCCTGCGCAGCACCTTCCTGCCAGGGGAGCTGGAACCGCCCTCAGGAGAAGGTGAGGGCGACGGCGACGAATGGCACAGCTCCGAGCGCGGGGAACTGAGAATCGCCTACCAGGAGCCTTCCGGCGCCGCCGAGTCCGGCAGTCTGCTGATCACCCCCCCCGGCGGGGCGACCCGCCGCCGGGTCACCTTCTCCACCGACGGCCGCTTTGACGGCGGTGATGGGGAGAGGGGGCAGTGGCAGCTGTGGCCGGATGGTTCGCTCGACCTGATGCTGGAGCGTGAGGGGGTGGAGGTGCGTGAGCGGATCTGGTTCACCAAGCCCAACCTGCGGCTGCGCAGCACGATCGAGCGCGGCAGCGACGGCCGTCCGGCCCGGGCCAGCTTCAGTACCGAGATCCGCCGCGTCAGCCGCGCCGCCGCTGCGGTCGCCTGAGCCGATGCGCCTTGACGTCGTCACCCTGGCGCCGGAGATCGTCGAGGGGCTGCGCGGATACGGTGTGATCGGCCGGGCCATCGCCGTCGGCATCGCCGAGCTGCATCTTCACAACCCTCGCGATCACGCCACCGATCGCTACCGGAAGGTCGATGACGAGCCCTACGGCGGCGGGGCGGGCATGGTGCTCAAGCCTGAGCCCGTGTTTGCTGCCCTGGAGTCGATCCCGGTGCGGCCCCGTCGGCGGGTGCTGCTGATGACGCCGCAGGGCCGTCCCCTGGCCCAGGCGGACCTGCGCCGCTGGGCCCGCGAGCACGACCAGCTGGTGTTTCTCTGCGGCCACTACGAAGGCTTCGACGAACGCATCCGCTCCCTGGCCGATGAGGAGGTCTCAATCGGTGACTTCGTGCTCACCGGCGGCGAACTTCCCGCCATGACGATCATCAATGGCGTGGTGCGTCTGTTGCCCGGAACCGTAGGCACCGCTGCTTCGCTGGAGGAGGAAAGCCACAGTGCGCTCCTGCTCGAGCATCCCCAGTACACTCGCCCGGCGGAGTTCCGAGGCATGGAGGTGCCGCCGGTGCTGCGCAGCGGCGATCACGGCGCGATCGCCCGCTGGCGGGCCGAGCAGCAGCGCCTGCGCACGGCGGAGCGGCGGCCCGACCTCCACGCCCGCTGGCTCAAGCCCGAAGCGGAGAGCGCAGGGGTGGCTGATGGCGCAGGGGCAGCGAACGGCGCGATGGAAGACTGAGCCCAGCATCCCCGAGGTCCATGCAACTGAGGATCGGCAACGGCTACGACATCCATCGGCTGGTGCCGGGTCGTCCCCTGATCCTCGGCGGGCAGACCCTCGAGCATCCCGCCGGCCTGGGGCTCGACGGCCACAGCGACGCCGACGTGCTGGTGCACGCCGTGATGGACGCCCTGCTGGGCGCCCTGTCCATGGGGGACATCGGCCGCTGGTTTCCACCCGAGGATCCCCGCTGGAAGGGCGCCGACAGCCTGGTACTTCTTGAAGAGGTGATGGCCCTGGTGTCCACCGAGGGCTGGACTGTGGTGAACGTGGATGCGGTGGTGGTGGCCGAACGCCCCAGGCTCAGGCCCCACATCGAGGCCATGCGCGCCGCCATCGCCACCCGCATGGGTGTCGCCCCCGATCAGGTGGGCGTGAAGGCCACCACGAACGAACGGCTCGGCCCCACGGGCCGCGAGGAGGGCATCGCCGTGCACGCGGTGGCCCTGCTGCAGCGCGACTGACCCCGCTGGGGCGTGCCTAGCATCGCGCCACCTTCCACCACGGCCTTCCTTGTCCGGGTTGCCTCAGGCTTCGCTGTTCGACCTTTCGGTCCGGCATGCCGGGGGCCATGGCCCCGTAGCCGGGGACGTGGTGGAGATCGTGGAGCACCTGCGGGTGAAGGTGCCGGCCGCTGCCCGTGAGGCCTGGCTTGCGGCCGAGCAGCGCACCTGGGAACCCTGGCTGGAAGCGCAGCCCGGTTTCCTCGGCCGCGATCTGCTCTGGGATTCCGCCCGCGAGGAGGGCATCCTGCTGATTCACTGGGCCAGCCGGGAGCAGTGGCAGGCGATCCCCACCGAGGAGGTGCGGCTGGTGCAGGAGCGCTTCGAAGCCTGCGCCCGGCAGGTGCTCGAAGGCTGGGCGGGCGACGCCAATCCGTTCCCGATGCTCTTCTCCGGCGAGCAGCCGGCCTCGGTTCCCCTCCCTCCGTCTCGCGCCGAACGGTGACCCGCGAAGCCCGGCTGGATCTGGGGCGTCGCCGTCGCCTGGGCATGGTGGAGGCCGTGTGGGGCGAACACAAGACGGCCCGCCAGATCGTCGCTGTGATTCAGCAGATGGAGGCGGCGGGCGAGCTGGCGCTGGTGACCCGGGTGGATGAGGCCAAGGCTGCGGCGGTGCGCGAAGCGCTGCCCGGCCTGCCGGTGCGCCACCATCCCGAGGCCCGCTGCCTCTGCTGGCCCGATCCCCCGACCCCCGATCCCGCCCTCGGCACCGTGGCCGTGCTCAGCGGCGGCACCAGCGACCGGGTGGTGGCCGAGGAGGCTTGCCTGGCCCTGCGCTGCCACGGCGTGGTGGCCGGGCTGATCCTGGATGTGGGGGTGGCGGGTCTGCACCGGCTGCTCGACCGGCTCGAAGACCTCGAGCTGGCGTCCGTGTTGATCGCCTGCGCCGGGATGGAAGGGGCCCTGCCCACGGTGCTGGCTGGCCTGGTGCCCCAGCCGGTGATCGGCGTTCCGGTGTCGGTGGGCTACGGCGTGAGCGCCGGCGGCCGGGCCGCCCTTCACGGCATGCTGGCCAGCTGCGCCCCCGGGCTCACGGTGGTGAACATCGACAACGGCTATGGCGCCGCGATGGCGGCTCTGCGGATCCTTCAGAGTCCCACGTGGGCAGGCAACAGAAGTGCAGACGGCGGGGCTCCGAACTCGACCAGCATCTGAAGCCAGAGATGCAGCGAGCGGGGATCCATCAGGAGGCGGCCCTGGTCGGACAGTGTGTCGAAGCCCGCCGACCTGCCGGCAAGCCCGGGTTCACAGATGCTGCAGGTCGGGATAGGCGGTGAGCAGCTCCTCGGCGCTGAGCACCTCGCCGGCACCCTCCGGCTGCCAGATCACCTCGAGGGCAAGCAGATCCTCTGTCCCCACGGCGCCCAGACGCTGCAGGCTCTGGCGCAGGGCCTCGGCTGTGTCGGTACCGGGCAGATCCAGCCGGCGGCGGCTGGCCACCAGCAGGGTCACGGCGATGTAGTCGCTGGTGGCGTCGCTGTGGCCGGGCACGATGGCCGTCGATTCACTGAAGCGGCTGCCGCCCACGTTCGCGGTGATCTCCCGCTGCAGCTTGGAGCGCTCCTGCATCGAGAAGCGGTTGAAGGTGGATTCGGCGCTGGCGAAGGGCACCTGCCCCACATCGCCGTTGGCATACACCCACAGCTCCGGATTGCGCAGCAGCGAGAGGGTGGTTTCCTGCAGCACCTTCTGCAGGCCGGCCGTGGTGGCGGTGTCGGCGTTTCCGGCCATGCGCCGCAGGTCGGCCTGAAGCTCGCGGGCGGAGGCCAGCAGGCCCACCTGGATCTGAGCGATCGAGACGGGCCCGTCGCGGCCGGCCAGGAGGTCGTCGCCATCGGCGCTGGATCCACCGCCCAGACCACCGGTGGCACCCCGCACGGCATTCAGCAGCAGCCCCACCACCGCCATCAGCACCAGGAAGCCGAGCAGGCCACCGCCGCCGAAACCGAAGATCGGGATGATGAAGGGGAAGCCGAGGCCGCCGCCACCGCCGTAGTAGCCGCCACCGCCGTAGTAACCACCGCCGCCCCGGTAAGGCACCGGGCTTCCGCCGCGGTAGCTGCCGCCGCCGCCGTAGTTGCGGGGAACGGAGGGGGAGGAGCGGAAGCTGCCTCCCCCGATGCGACCGCCGCTGGCCGCGGAGACCGACTGGGGAGCGGCGAACAGCAGACCGGCCACCAGCACCGGGACGGCCATCAGGGTGGCCATCCGCTGGAGCAGTCGGGGACGCATGGGAGATCGATAGGAGTGGTTGGAATCTAGGAACCGCCCCCCACGATGGTGACCACTTCGAGCACGTCGGTTTCCACCACCGGTTGATCCGCCCAGGCGCTGCGGGCCAGGATCGTGCCGTTGAACTCCACCACCACCAGCCTGGGGTGATAGCCGAGCGCCTCCAGGGCGTCGAGCAAAGTAAGTCCGGCTGGCAGGGAACGTGGCTCCCCGTTCACCCTCACGCTGATGCTGGCGGCGCCCGTCATGCCTCCGCCTCCAGGGCCGACAGCAGAGCGGCGGCGGCCGCCTCGGGATCGGCGGCTTCGGTGATCGCCCGCACCACGGCGATGCGTCGGGCCCCGGCGGCCCGCACCGCCGCCACGGCATCCCCGTCGATGCCGCCGATGGCGAAGAACGGGATCGGACTCTCCGCCGCGGCTTCCTGCACGTAGGCCAGGCCCACGGCGGGGCGACCGGGCTTGGTGGGGGTGGCCTGCACCGGCCCCACCCCCACGTAGTCGCAGCCGTCGATCACCGCCTGCCGCAGCTGCTCGATCCGGTGCGTGCTGCGACCGATCAGACGATCTGGGCCCAGCAGCCTGCGGGCCACCGCCGGCGGCAGGTCGTCCTGGCCGAGATGGACGCCATCGGCATCCACCGCCAGGGCCAGATCGATCCTGTCGTTGACCAGGAACAGGGCGCCGTGGGCGGCGCAGAGCAGCCGCAGGGCCTGAACCTGCTCCAGGCGCTCGTGGTCCGTCAGACCCGCCGTTTCCTTGGCCCGGTACTGCACCAGACGCACCCCTCCCCGCAGGGCCCCTTCCACGACCGACTCCAACCCCTGCACCGGGCTGGTGACCAGATAGAGGGAGCAGGCGGCCAGCCGCCGCCGCCGGTCCGGGCCAGCGGCACCGGCCCGCAGCAGGTCGACTTCGAGGTCGTAGAGCCGGTAGCGGATCAGAGCCGCGTCTCCGGCCAGGGCAGGGTCGGGGATGCGGGCGAACTCCTCCAGCACCCGCAGCGCCTCCTGCACCCGGCCCGCGTTGGCGGCAAGCACCTGGGAGGGCTGCAGACGCTCCGCCTGGGCGGGATGGGCCATGCCGGCTGCGGGATCGGTGGCGGTGTGTCGCGCCAGCTTCCAATGGTCGTGGTGGTGGCGCCCAAGCCGCTGGCGCAGATCCTTGCAGCGGGCCACCAGATCGGGTCGCTGCAGGGAAAAGCGACACCAGTCCTCCAGCACCCGCAGCCCTTCGCGAGCCCGGTCGAGGTTGGCGTCGATCAGGCGGGCCACGGCTGGATCGTGCGGATCGTCGGCGGTCTCTCGATCGGTCGACATGGGGGAGAAGGGCAGGGACATCGCGGTGGGAAAACGCAGGGCAAGGCCGTTATGGCGTTCTGATTAGGCTGCGTGTCGCCCGAACGGACGCCACCATGGCCAGCGATGCGGACCAGCCCATGCTGGTATTGATCTCAGGAATCCTGCTGATCGGCGGCATCGCCCTGTTCATCGGCTGGGGCCTCACCCACGCCTACCCCGGCGGCTGATCTCCTTTCCGCGTCGTGGGTGAGCGCCGTGATGCTGAGGCGGGCCAGGTCGGCATCGCGGCCGATCTGAGCCACGAGGGCGTCGAGGTCGGCGAAGCGTTCCTGCCCCCTTAAGCGTTTCAGCGGTTCCACGGTCAGGCGTGCTCCCACCAGCTCCTGCCGGCGATCCAGCAGATGCACCTCCACGGCGGAGGGTGCCGCCGGATCCACCGTGGGCTGAGGTCCGAGGTTCATCACAGCCGCCAGGGGCCGGCCCGCTGCTCCCTCCTCCCCCACCCAGGCCAGCGCTGCGTAGACCCCTTCCTGAGGAAGGAACTTGCGTCCATCCACCCGCAGGTTGGCCGTCGGCCATCCCAGTTCCCGTCCTAGCCCCCTCCCCCGCACCACCCTGCCGCTGAAGCGGTAGGGACGCTCCAGCAGCCGCCTGGCCTCATCCACTGCTCCAGCGGCGAGGGCCCGACGGATCCGGCTGCTGCTCACCCGTTCGGGTCCGTCCCAGAGCATCGGCAGCACGGTCACGGCGATCCCGTGTCGCTCCCCCAGCTTCTGGAGGGTGCGGGCGTCACCACTGCGACCCGCTCCGAAGCGGAAATTGTCGCCCACGGCCACCCGCCTGGCCTGGAGCTGGTTGCGGAGCACCCGTCGCACGAACTCCTCAGGGCTGAGGTCTGCAAGAGGGCGATCGAACGGCACCAGCACCAGCTGGCGAATGCCGAGGGGTTCGAGCAGTTCGAGCTTCTCCTCGGGCAAATCCAGCCGCAGGCGTGTCTCGCCGTGCAGAACTTCGCGGGGGTGGGGCCAGAAGCTCACCACCGTGGGCACGGCGCCGTCGGCCTCCCCCGGTGGGTGATCCACGATGGCGTTGATCACCCGGCGATGACCCTGATGCAGGCCGTCGAAGCTCCCCAGGGCAATGGCGGTGGGACGCAGGGCGTCGGCGGGAACGTGCAGCGGAATCAACGGGCCATCAGGGGCTCTGGCGACAGGCTCTCCCTTCCCCGATCTTCCCATGGCAAGTTTGGGTGCCCCTTCCGCTGCCTCGATGGCCGATCCGCTCGAGATCCAGCTCATCTCCGCCGCCCTGCGGCGCGTGGGCTGGGTGCGGTTCTGGATCCAAATGGCTTTGGGGGTGGTGGTGGTGGGGGTGCTGATCTTCAACAACATCGGTGGCCGGGTGGCAGCCAATGCCGAACGCGCCCTCGGGCTGGGACCCGGTCTGTCGTTCACCACGTTCTCCTTCTTCGTCCTCCTTTGGAGCCTGTGGCAGGGCTGGCTCGTGGTCCGCTGCGGACGGGCTCTGGTCAGCCCGGTGCGACCCAGTAAGGGGGAGACGAATCGCCTAATCAAGCGCGGCCTGCTGGCCGATCTGGCCGGGCTCACGCTGGCGGCCATTGGCTATCAGGCCCTTGCCGGCAGTCTCTTCCTGCAGGCCTCCATGCAGGCCCCCGGTCTGTTCGGACCGATGTCGATCCCCGCCCCCGGCCGTACGGCGGTGAGCACGTTCCCGATCACCTCGCTGGAGATGCTCTCGGTTTTGAGCAACACCCAGGTGCTGTTCGCCCATCTGATCGGGCTGGGGTTCACCCTGTGGATGCTGCAGCGGATCCACCGCCGGGCCTGAGTTTTTCTTCCCTTCGTTGCTCCCCCATGGCACGCATTCTTCTTGTCTCCCATGACGGCTGGCGAACAGGGGCGCCCTACCTGCTCCTGTGGTTGGCCCAGTGGCTGGCGACCCACCGGCAACACGAACTCGAGGCCTTCTTCGTTCGCGATGGTCCTTTGCGAGAGGAGTTCGCTGCGATCTGTCCGACCGGGTTCTGGGCGCCAGCCCCACCACGGCGCCTTCACCGCAGGCTTCTCGATCGCTTGCTGCATCACGACGACGCACCGGGGGCCCTGCTTCGTCAGACCATCACCCGCTTCCGGCCCGATCTCGTCTATCTCAACTCCCTGGTGCTGGGACAGCATCTCTTAGGCCTGCGGGAGGACTTCCCCGACACACGCTTCCTGTCCCATGTGCATGAGCTCGAACACAGCCTCGCCATCTCGAGCCAGCCCGATGCGGTGCGCCGGCAGATCGACCTCAGCGACCGGCTGATCGCCTGTGCCGACTGTATCCGTGAGAATCTCATCCGCCGGCACGACGTCCCCCCGCAGCGGCTCATGCTGGTGAGGGAGTTTCTCCCTTATCGCAACGCCGAGGAGTTCGCTTCCGCCCCTCGGCCGACTCAAGATAGTGCCTCCCTGCTGGCGCGACTCGACGACGAACGACGGAGGGGAACGTTCGTGTTCGGATTCACGGGCTCGCCGATCGCCCGCAAGGGGTTTGACCTTTTCCCCTTGCTGGTGCGTGCCTGCGCTGAGCGTTTTGCTGACCATCCCTTTCTGGCGGTCTGGGTGGGCTGCGGTCCAGGCTCCGTGCCCCATGGGCTTGCCATGCACGACCTTCAACGCCTTGGGCTTGAAGATTGTGTTCTCCTTCATGGGAGTGTGGCATCCGCGGTCCCGGCGATCGGCCGGTTTTCGGCGGTGTCGCTCCTTTCCCGTGAAGATCCCTACCCGGTGGTCTGCCTGGAGGGGGCCGCCCTGGGGGTCCCCTCCGTGTGCTTCGAGCAAGCCGGTGGCATTCCTGAGTTCGTGGCCGGCGGGTGCGGTGTAGCCGTGCCATACCTCGATCTGCAGGCGTTCGCAGCTGCCCTCCATGACCTTGCCCTCCATCCCGAGCGAAGAGAACGGCTCGGGGAAGCCGCTCGCGAGCGGGTGTTCCGTGAATCCAGCATCGATGTGGCCGGTGGCGCGATCAGTGCCGTGATGGAGGAGTTGATCAGCTCCGGTTCATCAGCACCGCTTCCCCTGCCTTGATCACGTGTCTCCACGCAAGCAGTGGGCCGAGCGGCACGACCCGGGACAGAACCATCACGGCCCTGGCGCCAGCGCCGGAGGCAGAAGTGTGGGATCCGGCAGAGCCGCGCAATCCCCACGCCAGAACAGCTCCGGTTGCAGCGGCGTGAGCGAGGCCCCGCCTCCGGCCACCCAGGCCACGTCTGTGGGCCAGTCGCCGGGACCCGCCACCGGCGCCTCGGTGTCGTCCACCACCTCCCCGGCCAGCCAGTAATAGGTGCGACCGCGGGGATCCTCACGGCGGTCGAACTGATCCACGTAGCGGCGAACGGCGGTGCGGCACCAGCGCAGCGGGCCGATCGCGGCGCCTTCCCGTGGCGGCACGTTGAGGTTGAGCAGCATCCCCTCGGGCCAGCCCTCCTGCCACAGCGATTCGGCCACATCAAGGGCGATGCGGGCGGCCGGAGCGAACTGGCGCCAGTGGAAGTCGGCGCTGCTCACCGCCAGAGCGGGGAAGCCTTCGATCGTTCCCTCCATCGCCGCCGAAACAGTGCCGGAATACAGCACGTCGGTGCCCAGGTTCGGACCGTGGTTGATGCCGGAGAGCACCAGCTGCGGCGGTTCTTCAAGCAGACGGAAGAGGGCGAGCTTGACGCAGTCGGAGGGCGTGCCGCTGCAGGCCCAGGCGGTGACGCCGGGGGCGAACAGTTCATCGGCCCGCTCGGCTCGCAGGGGCGTCTGCAGGGTGAGGCCATGGCCGGTGGCCGAGCGCTCCTGATCCGGGCACACCACCGTGACGCGATGGCCCCGCCGCGCCGCTTCCGCCGCCAGTGCCTGAATGCCGTCGGCGAAGACCCCGTCGTCGTTGCTGATCAGGATGCGGAGCGGCGGCATGAATAAGGGAAAAACCTGGTTACGCTAGGCGCAGCCGGCTGCTGCCTACAGTCGGGCCCCGCTTGGACGCCCCCGTGAGCGCCACCCTCAGCCTGCAGCAGCTCACCCAGCAGCTCGATGCCCTTGAATCCGAGGCCGCTGATGCGATCGGCCAGGCCGTCGATGAGGCGGCTCTCGAAGACCTGCGCGTAGGGCTCCTCGGCAAGAAGGGACGACTCTCCGGGGTGCTGGGGGCGATGGGTCGCTTGCCGGGCGAGGAGCGTCCCCTGGTGGGTCAACGCGCCAATGTGCTCAAGGAGCAACTGCAGCGGTTGCTGAGGGAGCGGCTGGAAGCGGTGAAGAGGACGGCCATGGCTGAACGGCTGGAGCAGGAGCGCATCGATGTCACCGCCCCCTGCCGCTACGTGCCCCCGGGCCATCGCCATCCGCTGATGGCGACGATCGAGGAGATTGTCGACATCTTCGCTGGACTGGGTTACCGCGTGGCTGAAGGCCCCGAGGTGGAGAGCGACCACTACAACTTCACCGCCCTGAATATCCCCGAGCACCATCCGGCCCGGGACATGCAGGACACCTTCTACCTCGGGGATGGCCATTTGCTGCGCACCCATACCTCCCCGGTGCAGATCCGCCACCTGGAGGCGAATCCACCGCCAGTGCGCATCGTGGCGCCCGGCCGGGTGTTTCGCCGTGATGCTGTGGATGCCACCCACTCCCCCGTGTTCCACCAGGTGGAGGTGCTCGCCCTCGACGAGGGTCTCGACTTCAGCCATCTCCGCGGGACCGTCACCACCTTCCTCCAGCAGTTCTTCGGCGACCTGCCGGTGCGCTTCCGCGCCAGCTACTTCCCCTTCACCGAGCCCTCCGCCGAAGTGGATGTGCAATGGCGCGGCCGCTGGCTGGAGGTGATGGGCTGCGGGATGGTGGATCCGGCGGTTCTGGAGGGTCTGGGGATCGATCCGGAGCGCTGGAGCGGTTTCGCCGCCGGGCTTGGGGTCGAGCGCTTCTGCATGGTGCGCCACGGCATCGATGACATCCGCCGCCTCTACACCAGCGATCTGCGCTTCCTCGAGCAGTTCTGACCCTCATGGGCCTCCGCCGGGCGGCCCATAGACTTGCCGAGCCCTTCGACCGCGATCGGTGCCCCGCGTCGGACTGATCGTCAACGACGGCAAGGACCTGGCCATCGCCACCGCCGACACAATCGAGAGCCGTCTCGCGGCGGCCGGTCTTGACGTGGTGCGGGTGAGCAGCTCCGGAGGAGTGGTCGGCTTCGCCAACCCCGATCAGCACCTGCGCAGCAAGGGCTACAGCGCCTGCGTGCCCGCCAGCTTCGATGACCAGATGACCATGGCGCTGGTGCTCGGCGGCGACGGCACGGTGCTCTCCGCCGCCCGCCAGACCGCCCCGATCGGCGTGCCGATCCTCACCATCAACACCGGTCACCTCGGCTTCCTGGCCGAGGCCTATCTCAAGGACCTCGATGAGGTGCTCGAGCTGGTGGTGGCCGGCGACTGGACCATCGAGGAGCGATCGATGCTGGTGGTGAGCGTGATGCGCGGGGAGCAGCGGCGCTGGGAGGTGCTCTGCCTGAACGAGATGGCCCTGCACCGCGAGCCGCTTACCAGCATGTGCCACTTCGAGATCGCCATCGGCCGCCATGCCCCGGTCGACATCGCCGCCGACGGGGTGATCCTCTCCTCACCCACCGGCTCCACGGCCTATGCGCTCAGCGCCGGAGGCCCGGTGATCACCCCCGATTGCCCTGTTCTGCAGCTCACCCCGATCGCTGCCCACTCCCTGGCCTCCCGCGCCCTGGTCTTCAGCGACCGGGAACCGGTGACGGTGTTTCCGGCCACCCCGGAACGGCTGATGATGGTGGTGGATGGCAGTGCCGGCTGCTACATCTGGCCCGAAGACCGGGTGCTGGTGCGCCGCAGCGACCACCCCGTGCGCTTCGTCAGGCTTGCCGATCATGAGTTTTTCCAGGTGCTGCGCAACAAGCTCGGATGGGGTCTCCCCCACGTGGCCAAACCCGGCCTCGGTGCCGGCAGTTCGGGGGCCGGATGAGCGCTCCCACCGTGCTGCTGCTTGGGCTGGAGGCCGCCCGGCTGGCGCCGCGGCTGGAGGTTTCCGGCTATAGGCCGGTGGAGGAAAGCACCACGGACCTG
Organism: Cyanobium sp. FGCU6; assembly: GCA_024958655.1. Classification (GTDB taxonomy): domain Bacteria; phylum Cyanobacteriota; class Cyanobacteriia; order PCC-6307; family Cyanobiaceae; genus Cyanobium. The sequence continues at coordinate 74,389 of JANWUR010000011.1, forward strand.
CCCCAGGCGGTGATCCTCTCGCCCGGAGAGGAGCCGCGCATCCCCGAGTTGCGGGGCCGCTGGCAGGGGGTACCTCTGCTGCTGGGCATCGTCGACGACAGCGTGGCTGGCCGCATCCGCTGCCTGGCCAGCGGCGCCGACGACTTCTGGCTCACCGCGCTGGGTCCCAGCGATCTGCTGACAAGGCTGCGTCTGCATCTGGAAAGCAACCTGTCGCCGCCGGAGGGTGAACCACCTCTGCGTGTGGCCGACCTGGAGGTCAACCCTGCCCGTCGTGCGGTTCGGCGGGGCAGCCGGGAGATCGCTCTCACGGCCCGCGAGTATCAGTTGTTGTTGCTGTTGATCCTTCGGGCCGGCGAAGTGGTGGGGCGGGAGCACATCCTGAGGGAGATCTGGGATGACCAACCCGGTACCGCCAGCAACGTGATCGAGGTGTACGTGCGCTACCTGCGTCAGAAGCTGGAGGAAGGCGGCGAGAAACGGCTGATCCATACGGTGCGTGGCCAGGGCTACTCCCTGGCTGAGCGTCCTCCGGGCAGGGCGGAGGACCCTGAGTCATGAGGAGGCGAACGTCGCTGCCCTGGCTGGGCCTCACCCTGACGTTGCTCCTGGGCTGCGACCGCGGGGGTCACGCCGACGACACGTCGAGCCAGCCACCCCAGCAGCTCCCCATCACCGCCCGCTGGTGTCTCGATCGCGGGCCCTGCATCGACCTTGAGGAGGCCCGAACCCCCCGTCAGCAGATGTTCGGTCTGCAGATGAGGGATCCCCTGCCGCCGCTGCGGGGCATGTGGTTCCCGTTTTCGCCTCCCACGCCGGCACGTTTCTGGATGCATCGCACCCCGGCTCCGCTCGACATGATCTTCGTGCGCGACGGCCGGGTGCTGGTCGTGGTGGAGGGAGTGACGCCGTGCATGCGTCTGCCCTGCCCCTCCTACGGTCCAGGGGTGCCGGTGGATGGGGTACTGGAAGTGGCGGCAGGACGGGCTTCGGCCCTTGGCATCGTGCCGGGCGTGCCGGTGCGGATCGAATCGATCAGCTCACCCAGGCCGTGATGATCGCGCCTGCATCATCAGCGGCAATGGGCAGCCGGCCCCTCAGCACCAGCACAGGATTCAGGGGCTGGAGCCTGGTTCCCTCACCCAGCGGTGCCCCCCGCCAGGCCTGCAGCTGAGTGACCCCCACCCAGCAGCCTGCCTGCTCCATCAGCGGCCGCAGTTCCGCCAGTGCTTCCAGTGTGGCCAGTGGGATGACCACCACCCCGCCGGGCCGCAACCGCCGCACCACGTTTGCCAGCACCTCCCCGCGGTCGCGGCCGCCACCGCCGATCACCACCCGATCGGGATCCGGCAGTGCCTCCAGGGCGTCGGGCGCCTTCGCTTCCACCACCCCCGCCGGCTTCACCCCCAGCCGCTCGGCGTTGGCCATGATCAGTGGGGCCGACCCGCCCCGCCGTTCCAGCAGCCACCCCTGCAGTCCAGGTCGCAGCCGCAGGGCCTCCAGCCCGATCGACCCCACACCCGCTCCGATGTCCCAGAGCACCCCGCGCGCGGGCAGCTCCAGATCGGCCAGCAGCTGGATGCGCACCTCCCGCTTGGTCATCAGTCCAGGGCGGTCGTCGTGCTGAAGGAACAGCCCGTCCTCGAGGCCGAACAGGGGCAGGGCCGAAGGATCCGGGGGCGTTGGCGGCGGCTCGGCGATCAGCAGCACAAGGTTCAGCGGATCCAGGTCCGCTGGCAGGGGGGCCGCGGGGGCCAGCCGCAGCACGCGCTCCCGTTCATGGCCCAGCCGCTCACAGACCCATAGGGCATAGGCCGCTTCCAGGCCCGACGCCGACAGGATCCGGCGCACCGTTTCTGCACCGCCAGCACCGGGATCGGTGAGCACCGCCAGGGCCCGGGGGCGCTTCTGAAGTTCTGCCGCCAGCGGTTCGGGATCCCGGCCGTGCAGGCTGATCCAGCTGGCGTCCTGCCAGGGCCGCCCGACGCGGGCAAAGGCAAGCTGCAGCGAGCTGGGGGCCGGCTGGAAGTGCAGTTTTCCGGGGCCGAAGCGCTGCAGCAGCAGCCTGCCGATGCCGTACCAGAGGGGGTCGCCGCTGGCGAGCACCACCGTGGGCCGGCCCTGCGCCAGCGCCGCCTCCAGGGTCGGCCAGGTGGCTTCGGGCTGATCCGTGGGCAGCGCATCCGGGCACGCTGAGGTGGGTGATATGTGGCCTGCGGCCTGCTCCTCGGCCCACCAGGCTTCCAGGTCAGCCAGGACGCGGCGTGGGCCTGCCACCAGGGCTGCCATCCGAACCTGACGCTGGGCCGGGGCCGGAAGTGTCCGGAGGCCACCGGCATCGGTTCCGATCACCTGCAGCATCCCAGCCGCCCCTTCGTTCTGTTGGCCCAGAGCCCGCCCCGCCGCTGACGCCATGATGCTCACGCGCAAGATCCAATGCCCTCCATGAGCGACCGCCGCCAGCGCATCCATGAGCTGGTTGTGGCTCTGCTGGCTCAGCAGAGCGACCTGGAACTGCTCAGCGGCGATGGCCACGGTTTTCCCGAAGGCGATGCCGGCAACTGGATCGAGCGCAACCGCCGCGTCGTGCAGCGCTACCAGGCGCTTGTGCGCTCCGCCGCCACCCTCGATGCCCTGATCGATCAGGAGGTGAACGGTGGCTTCCGCTCCCCTGAGCACGATCAGGATCAGGCCTGATGGGCGGGACGCTGGCCCGGGTCAGCTCTGACAAGCTGGTCGCACTTTTGGTGGCCCCATGGCGCGTTTCGGCCTTTCTGCCCTCACCTCGCTGTGGAAGGGTGAGCTGCCCGGGAAGGCCCCTGGAGATGGTTTCTCATCGCCGACCGCCAGCTGGACCCGCCCCTTCGGACTCCCCTGGGCCGATCCCTACACGGTGCGCTATGCCAGCAACCTCGACGACGGTCCCAACCACGGCATGCCCCTGGGCGGCTTCGGCTCCGGCTGCCTGGGCCGCGCTCCCGACGGCACCTTCAACCTCTGGCATCTCGATGGCGGCGAGCACTGGTTCGGCACCCTGCCCGACTGTCAGTTCGCCTTGCACGAGAGCAACGGATCCGAGCGCCGCGCCCATGCCCTGGCCGTCAGACCCACCATCGACTCCTCCCGACCTGAGGCCGGCGAGCCCCTGCCTGCCTGGAGCTGGTACCCGGCCAGCACTGACACCCGAACCACCGGCACCTACGCCGCCTGCTACCCGCTCAGTTCCACCAAGTACGAGGGCGTGTTCGATGCCCAGGTGGGCTGCGAGGCCTTCAGCCCCATCCTGCCGGGCGACTACCAGCGCACGGCCTATCCGGTGGCGGTGTTCCGCTGGAGCTTCCGCAATCCCACGGCCAGCCCCCTGGAGCTTTCGCTGTTGCTGAGCTGGCGCAACACCTGTGGCTGGTTCACCAATACCGACACCGCGGCATCGGTCCACTTCCGCGACGACGGCAGTCCCGAGCACAGCTACCTGCCCGCGATCGGCCGCGGCGAGGGGCAGCGCAATCGTTGCCTCGAAGCCCCGGGCCTGAGCGGCATCCTGCTGGAGGGCAGGCGGTCGGCTCCCTTGGCCGAAGGGGAGGGCCAATGGTGTCTGGCGGTGCCTGCCGCCGACGAGCTGGCTGCCGGCGGCGTCCGGGTGATGCGCTGCAGCCGCTGGAATCCCGCCGGCGATGGCGCTGAGATCTGGCAGAGCTTCGCCGCAGATGGCTCGATTCCCGAGAGCGACAACGATCGCCACAGCCGGGCGGGGGAGCAGGCCGCCGCGGCCCTGGCGCTGCGCTTCCGGTTGGAGCCCGGTGAATCGGCGGAGATTCCGGTGGTGCTGGCCTGGGATCTGCCGGTCACCAGTTTCGCCAGCGGCACCCGCGCCCTGCGCCGCTACACCGATACCTTCGGAGACGGGGGCAACAACGCTGCCGCGATCGCCGTCGAGGCCCTGCGCGACTGGCGGGACTGGCGCAAGGCCATCGAAGCCTGGCAGGCGCCCGTGCTGGAGCGCAACGACCTTCCTGAGCCGCTGCGCATGGCCCTGCTGAACGAGCTCTACGACCTGGCCAGCGGCGGCACCCTCTGGACCGCCGCCACCGCCGAGGATCCGGTGGGGCGTTTCGGGGTGCTCGAGTGCCTCGACTACGCCTGGTACGAAAGCCTCGATGTGCGCCTCTACGGCTCCTTCGCCCTGCTGCAGCTCTGGCCCGAGCTCGACAAGGCCGTGCTGCGCAGCTTCGCCCGCGCCATCCCCGCTGCCGACCCCACGCCACGACCGATCGGCTGGTACTTCACCCAGGGCAAGGGCCGGGTGGAGGCCGCCCGCAAGATCGCCGGCGCCACTCCCCACGATCTGGGCGCCCCCAACGAGCGCCCCTGGGACGCCACCAACTACACCGCCTACCAGGACTGCAATCTCTGGAAGGATCTGGCCAGCGACTTCGTGCTGCAGGTGTGGCGCACCTTCCGGCTGGCCCCCAGCGGCGAAGACCTCACCTTCCTGGCGGACTGCTGGCCGGCGGCCGTGCAGGCCCTGCGCTACCTCAAAGCATTTGATGTGAATGACGACGGCCTCCCCGACAACGGCGGCGCCCCTGACCAGACCTTCGACGACTGGCCGCTCAAGGGTGTGAGCGCCTACTGCGGCGCCCTCTGGATCGCCGCCCTGGAGGCGGCCCTGGCGATGGGGCAGCGGCTGCAGCTGGAACTGGGCCTCGACACCAGTGCCGAGCAGCGGGAGTTCGGCAGCTGGCTCGAGCGCTCGCGCTCGAACTTCGATCGCCTGCTCTGGAACGGCGAGTACTACGAGATCGATGCCGAGAGCGGCACTCCCGTGGTGATGGCCGACCAGCTCTGCGGCGACTTCTACGCCCGCCTGCTGGAGCTGCCGGCGGTGGTGGCCGACGAGCGGGCCCGTTCGGCTCTCAGGGCCGTGAGGGAGGCCTGTTTCGAGCGCTTCGAGGGCGGGCGCCTTGGGGTGGCCAACGGCCTGCGGCGCGACGGCACCCCCCTCGATCCCAATGGCACCCACCCCCTGGAGGTATGGACCGGCATCAACTTCGGCCTGGCCGCGTACTACCGCCTGATGGGCGACACCCCCACGGCCCTGGCGATCACCTCGGCGGTGGTGGAGCAGGTCTACGGCGGCGGCCTGCAGTTCCGCACCCCCGAGGCGATCACCGCGGCGGGCACCTTCCGCGCCTGCCACTACCTGCGGGCCATGGCGATCTGGGCCCTCTGGGCCACCCATACCGGCTGGCAGCCGATCCCGGGGGCGGAGCGCAAACTTGTGCCGGTGCCCGCGGCATGAGCGGGAGGCTTCAAGGATCCTGGCTGGCGGCACTGCTGCTGGGGCTGCTCGTCCTGCTGGTATCTCCAGCGCACGCTCAGGCCCAGATCCAGGCCAGTCCCATGGAGACCGGCACCGGGCTGGTGCGCAGCCTCGAGAGCCTCCGCGATCTCGACTATCAGAACTGGCAGGTGGTCGCCTATCGCGAGGGGCCGGCCCGCCCGGGCGCACCCATCACCCTGCGCATCGTCAGTTATCCCGGGCGGGTACGCCTCGACCATCCCACGTCCCTGGAGGTGCGGGCGGGGCGGCGTCAGTGGCGGCTGGAGGACATCACCCTGGCCAGCGCCAAGCTGTCCGGGGATAACAGGGCCGCCGCCGCTGAATTCGACCTCACCCCCCTTCTGGCCGATCTGCGCCTGAACCGGCCGCTCAGGTTGCAGCTCCCTGGAGTGTTCGTGGAGCTGCCTGTCCCCCCCTACGTGGTGGCGGAGTGGCGCAGCCTGGCGACGGCTGCGGTACCCCCGCTGCCCTACGAACCCTGAGTGCCCCCCATGAGCTCCTCCTGGATGTCCTGGATGCGTCGAGCCCTCCAGCTCGCTGCCCTCGGGGAGGGCCGAACGAGCCCGAATCCGATGGTGGGCGCGGTGGTCCTTGATGCCGGCGGCACCCTGGTGGGGGAGGGCTTTCACGCCAGGGCCGGCGAACCCCACGCCGAAGTGGGTGCCCTCGGACAGGCAGGTGAGCGTGCGAGGGGCGGAACCCTGGTCGTGAGCCTTGAGCCGTGCTGCCATCACGGCCGGACGCCACCTTGCAGCGAGGCTGTGATCGCCGCCGGTATCTCCCGGGTGGTGGTGGCCATGACCGATCCCGATCCGCGGGTGGCCGGCGCGGGCCTGGCGCGTCTGCGGGCAGCAGGACTGGAGGTGATTGAAGGAGTGGCCCGCGACGAGGCCCTGCTCCTCAATCGGGCCTTCGTGCACCGGGTGCACAACGGTCGGTCTCTGGGGATTCTCAAGTGGGCCATGAGCCTCGATGGCCGGACGGCTCTGCCCAACGGCTCCAGCCAGTGGATCAGCGGACCGGCGGCGCGGACCTGGGTGCACCGGCTGCGAGCCCGCTGCGATGCCGTGATCGTGGGAGGAGGCACGGTGCGCGCCGACGACCCCCTGCTCACCAGCCGTGGCATGCGTGTACCGGAACCCCTGCGGGTGGTGCTCAGCCGCCGACTCGTCTTGCCAACCGCTGCCCGACTTTGGGACACAGTCGCGGCACCCACCCTGGTGGCCCATGGTCCGGAGGCGCCGCTGGCAGCCCGTGCCCAGCTCGATGCCATGGGCGTGGAGAGGTTGGAACTGGCAGCCTGTGAGCCCGACAACCTGGCCTCGGCATTGGCAGGGCGGGGCTGCAACCTCGTGCTCTGGGAATGTGGGGCCTCCCTGGCGGCTGCTGCGATCCGGCAGTGCTCCGTCCAGCAACTGGCGGCTGTGATCGCACCGAAGCTGCTCGGCGGCCATGTGGCGAGAACAGCACTGGGAGACCTGGGCCTGGATCAGGTGGATCAGGCAGGACTGTGGCAGGAGCTGAGACTGGAGCGTCTGGATCGGGATCTGGTCTGGGAACTGCGAGCCCCCCATCGTGCTGAGGGCTGAGATCTTCATAGGCTGCGCACCGCCGCCGCCAGGACATCAGTGTCGATGGAAAAGTCAGCAAACTGCAGTTGCGAATAGGGGAGTGCCTCCCCTGCTGAGGCCAGTGGTTTGCCGTAACAGACATGGACATGGACTCCTAATGCTTCGGCGACTGCCGCGACATATCTATCTCCGTTGGCTGTGATTTCAAGATAGTGTTCCAGCCTTGTTGCCCATAAGAGATTAATGGCATGCGCTCCCTGCGCCGCCACGACAATCCGAGCTCGACTGAGTCGTCGTACCTGCTCTGCAAAGGAAATATCGCCAGGGATTACTATATCAAGATCGGGGTATATCTCGGAAATGGAGTTAGCCGCTTCGCGCCAATTCTGAAGCTGCCGATTGTCCCTTGGTGACCGGATCAGAAAAACGACCTCGGAGCCATTCTGCTCTGGCCGTACGGAGTCGTTTACACGGTTGACAAGTTCACGTAGCAGGTTTGGCTGGATGTAGCCTGAAGGGAGCATCCGCATGACTTCCACATGGCTCACTCTCAGTAATGATGGCGGTGCAGCGCAGTTGATCTTCAGCTTGAATCCAGCTCGTCGAAGGATCTCCCTGCCAAAGCCTGCGCCGATCGTTAAGTTGGGAGCATTTTGTATAACCCTCTCAAAAGCGATCAAGGAAGGCGCGACTTCAACCAAGAAATGGGCGTAGTTGGTTTGGTTTCTTTGCAGTGCGATAAACGATTCCCTGATGCCCCTGATCCTGGGCCCTACCGCCAGGCGATCACCGCACCCGCATGAAACCTCCCTTGCTGCTTGGCGGTTGTTGCTGAGAGTGATCAAGCCACTCCATGTATTGAGAAGCCAACCGCTTTCTATGGCATAGGAGCTGAGCAGGGCCTCAGTGCCATGAGAGCGTACAAGGGAGTTGAAGAGGGCCTGACCCTCAGACGCGCTGAAGTAGAAGGATGTTGAAGGATTGGATGGATCGTGCTGCCACCATCGCCCATTCTGCAGAAGCAAACTGTGACTTGCTGTGCAGTCGCTGGTTGGAATCCAGCCGTTCGTTTCCGCCCACTCAGCAAGCTTCCACCGGAGATGGGTGGTACGCACCAAGACTTCAGCAGGCAGATGTGCCAGCCTCTGCCGCATCGTGGTGGAGATTCCCTTGAGCACAGGGATTGGAAGCTGGGGGGGGGGGGGGCGGACCCGCTGATGGGGCACTTGGGGGTGAAACCTGAAGGAAAGAACCCTGCTGAATCCCCTTCAGCTTCCCATGGCCTCCAGGGCGTGTAGCGTCGGCTTCCCAGCCGAATGGTGGTCAGGCTCCCGGAGGACATCGGTTCAGCCAGATCCCCTGGCGACCGGTTCAGGAATGGTCAGGGAGGCGATCGCCCATCGACGATCCTTGCCGTCCGTTGCCAGTGATCACGCTGCGCCTGCGGCGATGGACCACTCAGCCCGGGATGAAGTGGCGCAGGCGACGCGCCTCTACGGCTGCCCGTTCCTGAAGCTCGGCGTCGCTGAGGCCCTCCTCCGATCGCAGCTGGGCGGCGATCACATCGCCCTCCTCAAGGTTGAACCCTTCAGTGCGGGCCAGAGCAAGGAAAGCTTCAAAATCTAGAGGATTGTCTGCGTCGTGGAGCAACCGGTCAAGATCGGGACGTCGCCTGGCCAGCGCCAGAAACGCGTCGAGTTGTTCCAGGCTCATGCGGATCAGGGCATCTTCAAGGAGGCTAATGGCACTGGCCTCCAAACGGCCCATTGACCCGCAGGGCATGCCGGGGTTACCTAAGACCTCCCTTCCAGGTGAAGGAGGAGGAGCGCCGGCCTCGTCGGCCCTCTCGGTCGACACCATCTTCCCAAGTGCGGAGGAGCAGCTCGGTCAGCCTCTCCCATCCGGCTCGGTCACCTTCGGGAGCTTCCATCGTCGGCTCGTAGATGTCACCTACCAGAGGGCTGGGCGTGCTGCTCACTGCAGGGTCGTGGGACCAGGCGTCTCCCGGCGGAGGGTAGGGGACATGGCATCATTGCTCACAATGATTCTTTGGTGGCATGCTTAGTGCATGGATTTAATTTGCGTGTGAGCGACCAATCTTTCTCCATCGTCTGAGAAGGATGTACGGGTACTCTTTGACGCGCATGATAAGGATGGAGGGATCACAAGGCTGGAGCCATCGTTGAGAATCTGAAGAGACATTTAGAGGCTTTGCCTGACAACATTGATGCTCGAATGATGTTAGCTCCGCTGATCACTGTCATCACGCTCAATCGGCTTTTTCATCAGTGTAAGGAGCCACCCGTCGCACCATGCCTGGGCAACCATTTCAAACCTCCCGGTGAAGCCATAATCTTCTGCGTAAGGGCGATTGTTGTTGGTGCAGAAGTAGAAGGGAAAAGTGTCTTCAGTGATAATGTTGACATGCGTGGGATCCTGGAAGGAATATTTTGAGGGATAGGCAGGTGTTCGTGAGAAGAAATAGCCGCCTTGGGCCAGCACCCGGTAAACCTCGTTCATCAGTTGGATGAATGGGAGCCTGGTTGAGCCGGCCTGGCATGCAACCCTTGGCACATGCTCGATGAAGTCAAAAGCTGTGACTGCCCCGAAATTCAGTTCTGGGAAAGGAATCGCCTGATTGAAAAGATCTGCTGACACCACATCCTGATTCCCGGGTGAGGGGCGAATGTCAACGCCTCTGGCCGCCGCTGCGCCGAATGGATTTCGGGGGAAGCTTCCACATCCAAGGTCGAGCGATTGATCCGGATTCAGGCTGCTGGGTGCATGAGCTGCAAGGAAGGCTTCCACAGACCCGACGGAAGGAGCGCCCAGGGGTAACCCCAGCAAAGCCATCGCCTGCTTGAGTGCCTGCATCGCAGCGCCCACTCTCGAAAAAGGCATTGAAGGCGACGGCATCACTGAGATGAGTAGGGTGCGGTGAACGTGGAGGTGATGAGATGGGTAAAATGGTAGGCATTCACCACCGATGCAACTCACCTTCGCTTGACAACCCTAGCAGCGAGAAGTGGCGGCAACTCCTGGACGATTTCACCATCGAAAGGGCCTGCAGCTCTGATGAAGGCAACATCGGGTGGGAAGCTGACCCCCACTCCCACTTTCAGCATGCACCTTCAGCACGATGAACCCCCGTGCGGAGGTCTCACCTCCAGCTTCACTGCCTCCCACCCGGCCGGATCCCAGGGCGCCATCAGCGGCTCTAGGGCCCTGAGCCCCGGCCCGTCGGCAGGGGCCAGCCAGGCCTCCTCAAGCCCATCGGGCACCACCACCGGCATTCGGTCATGAACCCGCACCAGCAGGTCGTTGGGCGCGGTCGTGAGCACGCAGCAGGTCTCCAGCTCCCCTCCATCCGGACCCACCCACCGGTCCCAGAGCCCGCCGAGCCAGAACGGCGCCCGATCGTGGCGGCGGAAGAGCCAGGGATGCTTCGCTACCAGGCCCGTGGTCGGATCGGTGCGTTTCTGCCATTCGAAGAAGCCGTCGGCGGGAATCAGGGCCCGGCGATGCCGCCAGGGGCCTCGGAAGCTGGCCTTCTCGCCCACGGTTTCGCTGCGGGCATTGATCGGCCGCCGGGAGGGTTTCTGGGCCCCGAGGGGATCCCGGCTCCATTCCGGCAGCAGGCCCCAGAGGGCCAGAGCCACCCCAAGCTCGCCATGGTCCTGGCGCTGCACCAGCACCGGCTCCCCTGGCCGCACCTGGGGCCTCGGGGCGTAGTGCTCTGCCAGTCCGGGTGGCAGGGGCCCACGCAGACGGGGCAGCAGGCGGTCGACGGCTGTAGTGAGGGAGAAGCGGCCGCACATCGCAGGGGAGAGGCTTTGGTGCCGGGCTCGGGGGAGCGTTCGGTTCTCCCACCCCAGCCCGGATCCGCCGAAGGACAGGTGTGCCTAGTTTGGACCGGAACGACGCTGCCCGCCGCATGGCCATCCGCCAGGACGACAATCGCCCAACCCGGCGCTTCGGTCTGATCAATCTGCTCCTGATCGGCTTTGGCGTGCTGCTGCTGTTCAGCAACTTCCTGCCGAATCCGGCCAACCAGGTCCCCCGCGTTCCCTACTCGCTGTTCATCAACCAGGTGGACGACGGCAACGTCAAACGGGTTTACATCACCTCCGATCAGATCCGCTACGAACTGAACAAGCCGCCGGCGGAGGGGGCGCCCACCGTTCTTGCCACCACCCCGATCTTTGACATGGAGCTGCCCCAGCGTCTGGAGCAGCATGGTGTTGAGTTTGCGGCTGCTCCGCCCCGTCGGCCCAACCTGATCAGCACGGTGCTGAGCTGGGTGGTGCCGCCGTTGATCTTCATCCTGGTGCTCCAGTTCTTCGCCCGCCGCAGTGGCATGGGCGGAGCCCAGGGGGCCTTGAGTTTCACCAAGAGTAAGGCCAAGGTGTACGTGCCGGATGAGGAATCGCGGGTCACCTTCGCTGATGTCGCCGGCGTCGATGAAGCCAAGACTGAGCTCACCGAGATCGTCGATTTCCTCAAGACCCCCGAGCGTTACGCCGCCATCGGCGCGCGCATTCCCAAGGGTGTGCTGCTGGTCGGCCCTCCCGGCACCGGCAAGACCCTGCTCTCCAAGGCCGTGGCCGGCGAGGCGGGCGTGCCCTTCTTCATCATCTCCGGCTCGGAGTTCGTGGAACTGTTCGTGGGGGCCGGCGCCGCCAGGGTGCGCGATCTTTTCGAGGAAGCCAAGAAGAAGGCCCCCTGCATCATCTTCATCGACGAGCTCGATGCCATCGGCAAGAGCCGCTCCGGCTCGATGGGGGTGGTCGGCGGCAACGACGAGCGCGAGCAGACCCTCAACCAGCTGCTCACCGAGATGGACGGCTTCACCGCCCAGGACAAGCCGGTGATCGTGCTGGCGGCCACCAACCAGCCCGAAACCCTTGATGCCGCCCTGCTCCGCCCCGGCCGCTTCGACCGTCAGGTTCTGGTGGACCGCCCCGACCTCTCGGGCCGCAAGAAGATCCTCGACATCTACGCCAGGAAGGTGAAGCTGGCCGATGGCGTCGATCTCGACAAGATCGCCCAGGCCACCAGCGGCTTCGCCGGGGCCGACCTGGCCAACCTGGTGAACGAGGCTGCCCTGCTGGCCGCCCGTGCCTATCGCACCACCGTGGAGCAGGGGGATCTCAACGAAGCGATCGAGCGGGTGGTGGCAGGCCTGGAGAAGAAGAGCCGCGTGCTCCAGCCCGACGAGAAGAAGGTGGTGGCCTATCACGAGGTGGGCCATGCGATCGTGGGTCACCTGATGCCCGGCGGCAGCAAGGTGGCCAAGATCTCGATCGTGCCCCGGGGCATAGCTGCCCTCGGCTACACCCTGCAGCTGCCCACCGAGGAGCGCTTCCTCAATTCCAAGGAAGACCTGGAAGGTCAGATCGCCACCCTGCTGGGGGGCCGCAGCGCCGAGGAGATCGTCTTCGGGGAGGTGACCACCGGCGCCGCCAACGACTTGCAGCGCGCCACCGACATCGCCGAGCAGATGGTGGGCACCTACGGCATGAGCGACACCCTGGGCCCCCTGGCCTACGACAAGCAGGGCGGCAGCCGTTTCCTTGGCGGTGGCAACAACCCTCGCCGTTCCGTGAGCGATGCCACCGCCCAGGCGATCGACAGGGAGGTGCGTGGCCTGGTGGATCGGGCCCATGAGCGGGCCCTCAGCATCCTTCACCACAACCGTGAACTGCTGGAGTCAATCTCCCAGACGATCCTCGACAAGGAGGTCATCGAGGGCGATGAGCTCAAGGATCTCCTCGCCGCCAGCAGCATGCCCCAGGAAGCGGTGGCGGTGATCTGAGCGGAGCGAGAGGGGACGGGGGCTGGGCCCCTCAGCCTTCACGCCCAGCCATGAAGGAAGGTCCTCCTCCCCTTGACGGCGAGGCCCACGATCCCGCATAAGGGTTCTTTGAAGTGGCTCCATGGCGACGCCCTCCGCCACCTCCTCCCTCGGCGGCCTCGCGGGCAGGGACCTGCTCTCCTCCGCCGACCTTTCCGGTGTCGAGACGGCCGACCTGCTCCAGCTCGCCGGCGATCTCAAGGCCTGCAGGCGGCGCATCGATCTCGCGGGCCGGATGCTCGGCCTGATCTTCCGCAAGGCCTCCACCCGCACCCGCGTCAGCTTCTCGGTGGCGATGGCGCGCCTCGGCGGTCAGACGATCGACCTGTTGCCCACCGTCACCCAGGTGGACCGGGGCGAACCGATCGCCGACACTGCCAGGGTGCTCAGCCGCTACTGCGACGCCCTGGCGATCCGCACCTTCGCCCAGGAGGAACTCGCCGACTACGCCCACTGGGCGTCCATCCCTGTGGTCAATGCCCTCACCGACCATGAGCATCCCTGTCAGGCCCTGGCCGATTACCTCACTCTGATGGAAGCTTTCGGCAGCCATCCGGCTGATCTGGCGGGGCTCACCCTCGCTTATGTGGGCGACGGCAACAACGTGGCCCATTCCCTGCTCCTGTGCGGAGCTCTGCTGGGAGTGAATGTGCGGGTGGGCTGCCCGCAGGGTTTCACCCCCGAGCTGGCTGTGGTCGACCAGGCCCGGAGCCTGGCTGCTGGTCGCAGTTCCGTGGAGGTGGTGCACGATCCGGTGGCTGCTGTGCGTGGTGCCCACGCTCTTTACACAGATGTCTGGGCCTCGATGGGGCAGGAGCAGGAGCAGGCGGAGCGCGCTGTGGCCTTCAGCGGCTGGTGCCTCGATGAATCCCTGCTCTCGGAAGCGGATGGCCGGGCGATCGTCCTGCACTGTCTCCCGGCCCACCGCGGCGAGGAGATCAGTGCCGGTGTGATTGAGGGGGCCTCGAGCCGGGTGTTCGATCAGGCGGAGAACCGGCTGCATGTCCAGCAGGCCCTGCTGGCCGCCCTGTTGGGGGGAGCCTGAACCGACGGTTGGAGCGGGATTGCTGGACAACCTCCCCCTTGGGAGGTACACCTGTATCAGACCGTCCTTGCCCATGTCCGCACCCAAGCAGGAGCTCACCCCCGCCCAGCAGGAGCTCTACGACTGGCTCGATGACTACATCGGCAGCCACCGCCACAGTCCCTCGATCCGCCAGATGATGGAGGCCATGGGGCTGCGCTCCCCGGCCCCGATCCAGAGCCGCTTGCGCCACCTGCAGCAGAAGGGCTGGATCACCTGGCAGGAAGGGCAGGCCAGAACCCTGCAGCTTCTCGGTGCAGGCAGGCTCAGGGGGATCCCGGTGCTGGGGGCGGTGGCCGCCGGTGGGCTGGTGGACACCTTCGATGACGTGCAGGAGCGCCTCGACCTCTCGACCGTGCTCGAGAGCCGCGACCTGTTCGCCCTCACGGTCAACGGTGATTCGATGGTGGAGGCCCACATCGCCGACGGCGACGTGGTGCTCATGGAGCCCGTGCACGATCCGGCCCACCTTCGCCCGGGAGCGATCGTCAGCGCCCTGGTGCCCGGCAGCGGCACCACCTTGAAGCACTGGTTCCGCGAGGGCAGCCTGGTGCGCCTTGAAGCGGCCAATACCGCCTATGAGCCGATCGTGCTGCCAGCTGAGCAGGTGAGCGTGCAGGGCCGGTTGGTGGCGGTCTGGCGGCAGATCTGAGGCCGAGGGTGCCTTGGTGCCGGTGACGTGGTTGGAGCGGGGGCCCCTCGGCATGTATGCTCTCTCCATCGACGGATGGGGCCCGCGGCTCCATGATCAGATCCCGAAAACCTCCAGAGTTTTTGGCCGACGATGCCACTTAGGGGCCATAGCTCAGCTGGTAGAGCACCTGCATGGCATGCAGGGGGTCAGCGGTTCGAGTCCGCTTGGCTCCACTCTCAGAACCCTGTTCCCGTCTGGCTTTTCGGCCAGACGGGATTTCTGTTTCCAGGCCTGCAGGAGTCAGCGGGCGCAGAAATGGGCGCATTTTTGACACGACGGTCAGGAGCACCCCCGCCGCCGCCATGGGCGCAGCTGGGCGCAGACGACCCGAAAGCCGTAGGGGGTTGACACGTCCTGACAAGTGCTACAAAGTCGATGTGCTGCTGATGCAACAGCGACAACCGTGCTACCAAGCCCTCCGGGGTGATGCCGGCTCGCCAAGTGCTCAGAACCCTCTCAGGTACACCCTGAGAACCTGTCTCCAGCAACGTCAGGCCGGCGCCTACTTGGACCCCTTGAAACCAGGCCTAGTTCAACGTAGCTCGCTCAGGTAGATGCCTGGGGAAAGCGATTATCAAAATCGCTTTCAGCAAGTGAACACTAAACCTCAGCATTGGCTGCCAACCGGCCAAGCATCCGTCGCACTGGGTATTTCTGCGCGGACACTTAAGCGCTACGCCGATCTCTACAATTTTCTGATCGAGGGGAGGCATTGGCGCTTCGGCCCTCTCTGCAATTCCCCTCGCCAGTGGAACGTTTCCGCTTGCGCTGAAGCTCTCCACCACCGGGGACGGCTGCAGCGTCAGGAGGCCACTGCAGCCACGGCTTCAGCCTGAGGCCTGGTGATGAATACGAACGACGCCTCCATGGCGGGGCTCGGCCATGCGCCGGGGCTGGGTCCTGAGGCTGCTGATGCGCTGATGGCTCGGGAGGTGAAGCTATGAGTGCTTCATCCGCACACGACTGGATCCGTTCCAGCCCGGGGAATGCCTGCCCGATCTGCGGAAGGGATGACAGGGACGGGGACTGTCGCCTCAACAACGACGGAATCCGGGTGATCTGCCACTACGGCCAGACCTACGGACCACCTCAAGGCCTGGAGCCTGGCGACGTACACGATGGTCGAGACGGTCAACGCTGGGCGTTCACGGGGCCAACCACGGACGGCAGGGGAGCGCATTTCACCCTGGACAAGCCCAGAGAGGCACAGCCTCGCAAAGGCCAGGCCGCAGAGACGTCGCCTTTGTCGGTGGAGCTGGCACGCCTACCGGAGGCTGGCAAGCTCCCACCGGATCACTGGGATAACGGCAAGAAGCTGGTCTACAGCTGGACAGCCGATGGCAAACCTGTGCAATGGGTTGAAGTCGTCATTCCGCCGGGCGGCAAGAAGCAACACAAGCCGCGCCATCTCGACGACAAGGGCAAGGTAGAGCTAGTCGCCGGCCCCGATCCTTGGCCGCTCTGGCTTGAGGCGAATGCTCTCCAGTACGGTCCCGGCAAGTGGATCTCTGAGGCTGAGGGCGAGAAGTGCGCCGCATGGATGGCTGCAGGCGGCCTTGTAGCCGTGAGCCAACCCGGTCATGCTCACAAACCCGACGCGATCCAATCCCGTTACAAGCGCTTGAGGGATGCCGGAATCATCGGCATCGCCTACCTTGCCGATGCTGACAAAACAGGCATCGAGAAGGCAAGGCGTTGTGCCGCCGCGGCTGCTGCGGTTGGACTGAAACTCTTAATCGTGCGCGCTCAGGACGTCTGGCCTATTGAGATGGTCCCCGGTGGCTCTATCGACAACGCATTTGGTACGGCTACTGAACGAGCCGCTCAATTTGAGCGCCATTTCAAAGAGGCGAGCCAGCATCAGCCGCCACCATCATCAGATGATTCGCCGAAGCCCATCAAGCGCTATAGACAGCTTCTTGATGAAATGCTGGAGGCAGTGATTTCAGGCAATGATGATGACCTTATGGAGTTGCGAGCTGATGCCATCACCAGATTTCGCCGCACGGATTCGCAAGTCGAAGCCGCCCTCTTTGACCTTCACAGGCAAAGACAGGTATCGGGGCAAGGAATGAGGCAGCCCGAATCGCTTGATCTATCCCGGATTAGTGGCATGGACTGGTTGGTAGAGGGCTTTATCCCTGATAACGACATGACGCTGGTTTGGGGCGATGCAGGCAGCGGAAAGACAACCGCAGCATTGGCAGCCGGAAGCGCCGTGCTACTGGGTACAGGCCTATTGGATCACAGCCAGCCGGCACCTATGCGACCGGTCCTGTTCATCGCCTCGGACAGCGGAGCGCCACCGCTTTACGCGGCCATGCAGGACATGGGGCTAGCGGATCTACCTGAGGTAAAGCATGGGCCCGATCAGCGTTTCTTTGTCTGGGCTTCGGATGCGGAACAGGGGATGAGCGCATGGGCAGCAGATTTGCGGGGCTGCATTCAACTACTGGAGTTTGTGAAGCGCCGTCATATTGGCCTGGTGCTGATCGACAGCTGCAAAGCCGTGTGCAAGCCGTCCTCTGGGCTGGACTATACCAACAACCAGATGGTGACTTCGTTGCTTACCTACTTTAAAGAGGTGATCTGTCCCCATACTGCCGTCGTCTGGCTGAACCATGATGGAACCGCTAATGGCGCCCATGCTGGCGCCAAAGCATGGAAGGAGATTCCATCAATGGTTCACAGAATCAGAAGAGAGGAGAAGAAGGATGGCGCAAAGACTAACAATCGGCGCCGGTGGGATGTCACGAAATCTCGCATGGGTCCTACGCGAGAGTTTTACTATCAGCTCAGCAATGGGTCACTTGAGGTCTGCCAAGAGCAGGAGGTAGTCGGCAACTGTTTAGGGCAGGTTGTCGAAGCACTCACAAATGCCTGGAACCTTCAGGGGCGTGAATCACTATCGAGGTCTGATCTGCAAGAGCGCATCTGCATGGCTGGCGGGCCATCGATCAAGACGCTCGACAACACTCTCAGCTCTGCCACTCGCGCCAAGCACCCAGAGATCTGCCGGGTGAGCGGCAGGCGTGGCTACTACAAGCTCGCCCCACGAGTGGCCACCCTGCTAAAGGGGTGCACAGCAAACGGGAGGGAACAAGGGAAGAACTCTCTCTCTGACTGCGTTTTGGGGAGTTCCCGTCCATTTCCCGCGGGAACTGCGGAAGCCCTCGGACCTTCGTCGCCGGTTGTCGCTGAGTTCCCTGGGAAAAACCTCGGGAAGTCACCAGACCCGTTGCCTGAACAGGGATCTGAGCTGTTTTCTTCCCTTCTGGAGTGCACCCCTAACGCGCGAACCGATCATGCTCTCCTCGCGCCTGTTGGCAGTGGGTCGGACGCATTCGACGCCGAAGACGACCCGTCATGGGGGCCGCGGCCGTGATACACGGAACAATGAGCCGTAAGCCCCGACTTTCTACGGCGCACCATGAGGGGAGCCTGGCTGTTCACTGGCGAAGACTGGAGCGACAGCAGCCGGGGAAATCGGATCGAGCTACGGCAAGTCCGGCATCTGATCCAGCATCAGCAGCAGTCGATCGACTTGCCCGGCGCTCCCGGCATCGCCCTGCGGTGGACCGCAAGGAGCGGCGGAACGTTTGGCCCGGCATCCTCACGGGCCGAGAATGCACGACAGCGGCATGGGCGCTCAGCGCCACCCTCGCCCACGCTTGACCGCGGGCATGCTGTCGCCTGGCACGTCGCCTTTGTTTGCGGTCGTTGCGGCCGTGGCTGCAGGATTCTCTACAACCCGCTTTGGCACTGGCGCAGCTTTGGAGTTGCAGAGGAGCACATCGAAAAGAGCTGGGGGTGCCAGACCTGCGGGGAATACAAATGGCCATCGCAGCGATGGACGGGGACCAGCAGCCGCACGGGTAGGCGGCCTGCATCCCACGCCTATCAGCGCCATCAGCACGCCGCGGATCGGTGCATGGAGTTGCTTCAATCGCCCCGCTGGCTGACGTTGGATCGCTGCATCGCCCTGGAGCGGCTGAAGAATGCCCACCTGCTGCTGGCCACTGCCGCCTGTGGCTTGGCGATGCCTGGCATCAGTTGCGGCATCAGCGCTGAGAAGATCGAGCAAGCCCACCGCACAATTCAGCGCGACGGCTGGGCAACACGACAACGCGGCTGGGCAAGGCAGGGGAAGCCGCGGCCGGGGCCAGCTGGGCGAGCGAAGGCGTGCACTGCGGGAGGGTGATCCTTGGGAGCAATCCCCAAAGGGGGATTGGGCTTCACCGGCCTGGTGGGTGGCGGTGGTGATGGCGTCGCATGCCGCGGCCCAGCACCCGATCGAGGCCCAGGGGCAGGGCCAGCGAAGACGTGCTTGACGGACCTGAGGGTGGCCTTTAATTTATAGAAAGCTGAATGCGACCAGCCTCTTTAACAATGACTTTATTTTCCGATGGCCTCGCAGCTAGATTGTTGGCTTTAAATCTTATTTTCAGGCTTGAAAAAAAGGGGCTATTAGACTCGAATGATACTAGCCAAATCTTCGAAAAGGCGCTAAAGCAAGCCGAATCCTTTATCGAAAGGTTAGATCAAAAGGAAGATGCCGAAGACAAACTGAGACTGGATGCTTCCTGGGCTGATGTTGAAAGAGCATCAATCGAGCATGCTATTGATATAATCAAAATTAACCTCCAAGAAATTGAAACTGCTCGCCTAAGAAATGCTCCCTAGCAAAGGCGGCCGGCTGGATCTGCCTGGTGGTGGAGCGCAGCGACGGTTTCGCGCTGGAGGCGACGGCGGCCGCGGCATGAAGCCCCGAGCCCGATCACGCTGAGCACCAGCAGCTCGAAGACGGTGTTGGCCTGGCCTGGTGGGTGGCTGTGGCCTGGAGGGGAGCGGGGCCACCAGCAGAGGATTGAGGAAGCGCCTTGCCGGACGTGGCCGCGCTTGGCGGCACTGGTGGCGCTACTGCATTCAGCTTTTCCGCAGGCAGGCTTCCAGCTGGATGATCAGCAGCAACTGGCGCAGCTGCTGGAGCCTGAGCTTCTTGATCGCAGCCAGGGCGGTGTGATCTACGGCCATGGGAGTTGGCGGGAATGACTCCAAAGGGGATTTGGCGCGAGGGGTAAGGGAGGCGTTGCGGGCTCAGACTCTTGTACCGCTTGGGATGAATGCAGGCAATTGGTTCCCCAATCCCACCGGAATCGCGTCGGCTCAGTCAGGCTTCTGCAGGCATCGCGCGTTCATGCCTGCTCCGCGTCAAGCCCCTTGGCCCAATTGCCTGCTCCTCAAGAAAAGCTGCAGCGTTCTGTCGTTCTGCCAGTCGGTAGCAGGCGGTTCCCAGCAGGCTTGGGCCTCGGCCAACAGCGCACCAACGATGGGCGGCAGGCCTGATCGCGCCGGTGAATCCCTGGATCCTGCAGAACCGCCCCCGGGGAATGGTTGAACCCAATGAGCTCACGCGCATGCCCGAGGAGATTCGCCAGCTGGGCTTCGCACTGCAAGCGGTGGCGCCAGAGGAAATCCACCTGATCGTCAGCCGTGTTGATCGGCGTTCGATCCGCCTTAGCGACGCCGCGATGTTTTCGCCCCCGTACATTCCCACGCCGGCAATGAGCATCGGCGCAATCGAAACAAAGTATCGCAAGTGCTGGCAAGGCCTGCGGATGTTGATCCGCGACGGCACCACCCTCGCCAGGATCAAGAGCACGAACAGTTTGCTGGCAGCGCTTGCAACTGTTGCATCAGTACCTGCTGCGGAAGTGGCGCCGGGGTGTTCATGCCGCCAGCCGATTAAAGTGTGCAATCAGCCCGTAGCGCCGGCGACAGGCAGGGGGCGATCACTGTTGAGTTGTCGCCGCACCCAGCGCTCCTGCTCACGCCGCTAAACCGACCGCCAGCGGCGGCAGCCCACTGCCACTTTCTTGGATCGTTACCCCCTGAGGAAGTGGTTCCGGCATTGCAGCGCCTGGCAGATCATCGATCAGCAGCGCTGCGGCGGCGAGGCGCACTGCTTCAATCCGCTGTTGCAGCTGCTCACGCCACTGGCGCTCCTGTTTGAGCTCAGCCCCCAGGCTTTGGAGCTGCTCAGCCCAGCGCCGCTCCTGCTCTGCCCGGGCAGCCTGCTCGACAGCATGTTCGGCCTCGGCATGCTCCAGCTGCTCGGCGATGGCCGCGTGGATCGTCTGCACCTGCTGATCGGCAGCAGAGCGGCCCTGCCGCTCCTGCTCCAACTCCTGCTGCAGGGCCGTCTGGCTCTGCAGCAGGGCCTCCAGCTGCTTTTCCACTTGCTCGCGGCGCTGACGTTCCTGCTCCAACTGCTGCTCCAGGGCGTGGATGCTGGCCTGGGCCTCAGCCATCAGGGCACTCAGCTGGGTCTGCAGTTGCTGGGCAACCGCAGCGGAGAGGTCAACTACGGCCTGATCAATGGACATGATGGGAACCCGGGAGTGATGTTCTCCATCCCATCACTGCAGCATTCAGGGCTGCGGTGACCTTGGACACATCACTCCTTACTGCTTCTGGTGTGCACATCGAGCAACTCCCTGGCCCGTGCTCCACTGATCGACAGCCCCATCCGGCCCTCCAGCAGCAGCGCCAGGGTGTGGGGATGGGCAGCCGGTTGCTCTGCTGCCATCGGTGCCAGGAAGGGTGTGTGCCGGGATGAGGCTTCCGGCTGGCTCTGGCCCCCTGGGCCCTGGCCCCCTGGGCCCTCAGGTGCTCCAGCGCAGCGGCGGCTCTTCCTCGGCGGCCCAGGCCTCATCGGGGCAGACCAGATCCCAGCAGCACCAGGGCTGGGCCGGCTCCGGCAGCAGTGCCAGCTGGTGGGTTTCCGGCCGCCGAGGCGCAGCCGCGGTGCTGCACCAGTGCGGGGTGGTGGGAGTGGCTGCCATCGGTGGTGGAGCGAACGACGCCGCCCTCCCGCGCCCGTGGCAGCAGGGGGGTCAGGGCCGGCACCGCCGCTCGCCCTGGCCTTGACGCCTTGCTGCCGTGCCAGCCCAGGAGTGTCCTGGCTGCTGGCCACCGGGCGGACCATGGGGCGTGCGCTCGTCTCCGCTGCCGTGGTCCACCACAGCGCCTGAACGGCAGAACTGCCTTGCTGCTCCGGCCCTACCTACCAGCTGCTGCCTGCCGGGATTGACGGCTCCCGGCGGGCCCGCCGCATCAGTAGCCCATGCCAGCCCTGCCGGCCTCGCGCCTCACACCCTCCCAATCCAGGGCAGCAAGATGGGCTTCCAGCTGCTCGGCCTCTTCCTGCTCGCGCTGCTGCTCCAGCTGCTCGCTTTCGAGGGCCTGATCAATCGCCTCGATGCGATGAAGGCAGCGTGCAATGGCAGGCAGCACCTCCTCCTCCAGCAGGGTGATCTCCTCCTCGCCATAGGGGTGCTCGATCCAGGTGCGCCGCAACGGCCGGCCGGCATGGGCCCTGAGCTGGCCTTCAATCGCCGTGCCGCAGCACTTCAGCAGCAGGAATGGATCCTCTTGCGGTGAGCAGAAAGGAGAGCGGAACTCGATGGCCATGGTGATCGGCGCCGGGGGCGCAGCGACGGGACCGATCCCAGACGAGGCCCGACTCAAGGAGGGCCTCACACTGGAGAGGACCCGGAGCAAGACCCCACTCGGGCCCCAGATAGGGCCCAGACAGCTCAGCTGTAGTGGGCTGCTGTTGCCGACGCACGGGTGCCATGGGCGTGGAAGGCAATCACAAACGGTTGAACGGCGTGGGCGCAGAGAACAAGGCCAATGCAAACTCTGAATCTTAGGTACTTAGTAACTCATGGACATTGCAGAAGTTTGGCATAGATGAATTATGGCGTATTTTTTTATTTAATTCAGGTGGGACGATGAATTTTCACCGAATTCCTTGGGCGACAGGATGGCAGCGCTGGAGCTGGAGCGCAAGGGGTGTCACGGCTGGCTCTAGGGGCTGACCGCCCGTGGGAACCCTTGGGCCAGCTGTTGCGCCACACTATCGATCCGCTGCTTCCCCCCTGCTGGTGGCCGTGATCAATCCCGCCGCGTCTTCCCAGCCTCGCAGGGTTGCTGCAACGGCTTGTTGAATGGCTAATCTGGTGGAGAGAAGGCCCCGCCGACCCCAGGTTGGGCTGGTGTCTATATCCCTGCCGATCCACATTGCTGGCAGTAATCCTCAGCACCCTATTTGCGTCAATCCTTCTCTGCCCCCTCGCTTCTTTACCCCAATGACAACCGCCGAACATCTCGCCTCCGCCCTACAAGACCTTCCCGAACCGCTTAAGTTGGAGCTGGCGCGGGAGGTGGCGCGGATCTCAGAACATGCCTACCGACGTGGGGCGCAACAAGCTGCCGATCACAATCTCGACCCCGAACTGGCCCAGCGAGTTCGATTCGATTTTCCTTATGATGAGCACCCCATCTACATCGGCGACTTTGCCCCCGAAGTCAAGTTGCCATTCGTGAATGCAGCGATTGCCGCCACGAGCTTGGATCGCGTCACAATGGAGGCTGACGTAGCGGTTGCCCTGGGACTTTCGCCCCTTCTCGATGAGGTTCGCCGATCGATTCGCGATCAGATGCACGACGATCTGAGCAAACCATGAGCAACGGCGAGCACTGCACAACGCTTGCGCAGAACTGCACAGCAAATCCGCAAAATCGCCCTGTCTGTCCCCGGGAATGCTGCTTGCACCCGTTTCGCCGTGATGCCTTCCACCCCCACTACCCCGGCGCTCACCACCGCCACCCCCGCGGTGGAGCTGCTGATCGAGGTGGCTAACGCCTCTCAGGAGATCACCGCCCGGTTGACGGCTCGTGCCTGTGATGCGGTCTCGGATCCCAGCCGCGGTCCTGCGCTGCGGGCTGTGATGGCGGAGCTGTTTGAAGTGCTTGATCGGGATGGGTTGATCTGACTGAGCTCTACAAGCCCACCTAATCCACCACCACCGCCCAGCCCTTGCCGGGTGCATAGCGGTAGGCACCGCCGCCGATCGGCTCCACCATCCAGCGCTTGCCGAAGTTCAGTCGGGAGAAGCGCAGCCCCATGCCCCTGCTGTTGAGGGTGGCGCCACTGATCAGATCCGGTTCCCCCCACGGGTCGTTCACCACCACATGGGTGGGGGTGTGGCCATAGACGATCAGCCAGTGCCCCGAGCCAGTGGGCCGATCAACAGGCCCCCGGTGGATGTAGCCGCAGGGGACGGGGATGCCGCGGGCGATCTGCCGCTCGATCAGCTGGAAGTCGGCGTTCTGCACCAGCCGGGCCGACACGCCGTAATGGGCCAGGGCCCGCATCTGGGCGACCGCGTCGGTGGTGTCGCCACTGGTTCTCTGCTCGCCGTCTGCGACGCCGAGGTGCTGCACCACCGCCAGTTATTGGTCGTCGCCATTGGCGCCCATGAGTGTGCCGGGCTTGATCGTCTCCAGCAGCATGGCGCAGCTGGAGGAGAAGCAGGTGCGATCCCGCTGAGAGAGCTGGGCCGAGTCGCGCTGCGAGTAGCGGGGCACACCCATCAGTGGGTTGGGATGGCGCAGAACGGCAGGGGCCTGCACCGCTGCCGGTGGCTTGGTTTCCACCGCCGTCTTCCACAGGTTGCGCAGCTGGCTGCCTTCCTGCAGCGCCGCCGGATCCAGGGCGACCAGCCGCTCCAGTACCGCCTGCAGCCAGGCGCGGTGGTGGCTTTTGCCGGGGTCGTAGTGGCTGACGTAGTTGCTGGTGGGCACCAGCGGGGTGTTGCCTGTGCTCATGGCTGCCACTGCTCCAGCTCTTCGGGTGTGGCCTGCTCCAGCCAGAGCGAGAACGCCTCATCACCGAGACGGCTGAGGGCGTGATCGGCAGCGGCCCTGGGGTCGAACAGCGCGAACACGCTCTCCACCTCCCGGCGGCTCCAGCGCTCGCCGGTGAGCCCCTCCAGCTTCTGGCGCACCACCTGCTCGAGATCGGGGCCGCTGAGCTGCTGGAGCAGATCGGGCAACAGCGGATCCAGCCAGCTGAACAGCAGCGGCGCCACCGCCAGCAGGCGCCGTTGCACAAACCGCCTGCCGATCGGTTTCACCACCGCCTCCATCACCCCCAGCAGCAGAAAGGCCACCGTCAAATCAGCCAGCCAGCGCATCACTGCCCTCCCCGGCTTGGTTGCCAGTGCGGAACTGGCCGCGCCGGTTGCGCGGCGGCAGGGCCCGCACCACAGCCCCCGGTTGCCCGCTATCGGGTGGGCCACCGGCAGGGCCACCACCGGGCCAGCCGGGGCCAGGGCTGCGGCCCGAGTCCATGAAGTAGGTGGCGGCCGACTGGCCCGCCAGGGCGATCGCCGGCAGCGCCAGCGCCCAGCGGCCCTCACACAGGGCCAGGTCCCTGGCGCGTACCTCGCAGACGCCGACATACAGCAGCAAAGCGGCGATCTCAGCTCCCACCAGGGACAGGATCGCGGCGGTGTTGCTCTGGGTGTGAGGCAGGTTCATCGGCATCAGCGGGGCGGCCGCGATCGGAGCGGCCGGGCCTATCTGCTGTTGCCAGGGCATCACCCAGTGGTGGAGGGGGCCTCAGCCCGCCCCCACCAGCTGCTGCCGCAGCGCCGCGATGGCCTTCTTCTGGGCCCGCTGCACCGACATGGCGCTGATCTGGAGCCGCTCGGCTGCGGCCCGCAGCGACAGACCCTCCAGGAGCGTGAGCCTCAGGGCCGTGGCCTGGGCGGCGGGCAGCTGCTCGACCAGCTCAGCTGCTCCAGCGCCAGCTGCTGCTCGGCCCCGCTGGACCCCAGCTCGGGCTCAGGCGAGGCCAGCTGATCGAGCAGACCCGGCTCGCCATCGGCACTGGCATCGAGGCTGAAGTGCCCCAGCGGGCAGATGCCCTGCTCATGCAGCCGATGGGGAATGCGCACCAGCCGCACCCGATCACGCAGGTGGTGCTGTAGGGCCCCGGTGATGCAGCGGCGCAGATAGGGCGCTGGCGGCTCGCCTGCTCTGCAGCGGGGAGCGGAGCGGACCAGGGCTTCCCGGGCATCCTGGATCAGATCTTCCCGCTCCACCAGCGGGAAAGGGCGCCGGGCGGTGGCTGAGGCGATGGCATCAGCCAGGGGCAGGTGCTCCAGCACGAGGGCATCGCGGGCCTTGAGGGCAGAACGGCTGAGCGGCCTGGCCTGCTGCTTGCGGCGGGAGGGGTATAAGAGGGAAGCCATCGGGGGACGGCGGAGAACCCCACCCCCACCGGCCGGCCGCAGCGCCATGGCAAGGACGCCCCCTGGGGGCGCCTGGCCTGATCCTTGACGCGGCGTGAGGACTGGCCGAGGGATGCGGTGGGTGTGCGCCGACCTGGGGCCAACCCCTCCCCCCCACTGCCGTTGCAGCAGGGCCTCCCAGCCCAGGGACCGCCCAGTCGGAACCGTCAGGCCGTTGCGGTGAGCCGCCTCGCTGATGAACCTTCGCGTCCACTCGCTCACTGGGCAGGGAGGCGTCCATTGCTCCAGGAAGCCCAAGCCCACGGGCGATGCGGCAACACCCGAAAGCCGGAGGCGGAGGGCCTCCGGCCTGGGGGTGCTCAGAGCACCCGCACCTCGGCCTGGGGACCGAGCACCCGCTGCTGATTGGCAGCCAGGATCAGGGCCTGCTCGCGGGGCACGTAGTGCGGCTGGGCGCTGATGTGTCCCTCGCGATCGAGGAAGAGCACCCGCAGCAGCTGGCCGGCGGCAACCGCTGCGCGGAAGCCGTGGGCTACAAGGAGATGCACTGAGATGATGCGGATCGGGCAGGAGGGGCAGAGAGGAGTGGCGGCCATGGCTGGGCTGGCGAACGACACCGCCGTTCAGCCCCGGCGCCGCCTGCGCCGCGCAGGGGTCGCGCAGCGACTCGCGTTCAGCCCTTGCGCGCTGCGGGCGCCGGGGCACCCCGGGTGGGGTGATCGCCAGTGCCCTGCCGGCACACTCCCCTTCCCTCACTGCTGGCCTGCTGCCTGCTGCTGCAGCGACTTACGGACAGCGGAGCATCAGCGCGGCTGGACTGCCGGGGGCGGCGTCCACTGGGGCTCGCAGGGCTGCCAACCCTGCTTGCGCTTCTGCACCCAGAGCTTGATCGCTTCCTCGCGGGTGATCTCCTTGCGGCACTTGAGCAACGGCGGCTCCCCGGGGATCAGCTCGCCGCTGGTGAGCTCCAGGGCATGGGAGAAGCGCTCGTAGCGGACAGGGCGGAAGTGCAGCACCTGGCGGCCGTTGCTGAGCCAGCCGTCCTGAGGTGACAGCGGCGGCCGCTGATCTCTGGCACTGGGATGCACTCCGCCCTCAGCCCGCTCGCAACAACGCGGCGATGCGGCTGCAGCAGTCGGCCACGGCATCTGTGGATTGCACGGCTGCACTGAGGGAGCAGAAGAACTCCCGCCACAGCGGCGGCGCTGCCAGAAGGATCAGGGGCCGTTCGGCCTTGATCGCATGGGCCGCCTCCGAAGCCGTGCCCGCGCACCCAGCGCCACACACCACCACCACATCGGCGCTGAGCACGTTGATCAGGTTGCGCGCCTGGCCCATGCCGGTGAACAGGGCAAGATCCAGCTCGGCCGTCGCCCGGTAGCACGCCCACCACCAGGTGGCCCTCCACCGTCTGCGCCCCGCGGGAGGCGGCGGCCATTACTCCCTCGGGCCGGCCGCCGCTGAGCAGGGCCCAGCCGCGGACTGCGATGCAGGCGCCGAGGTCTTTTGCCATGGCGATGGTGGCAGCGGAGGCACCCTCGCCAGCGCCCATCACGCCGATCAGCGGCCGGCGCCTGCTCATGCCACCTCCGGCGCCCAGCCCTGGCTCCGCACCATGTCATCGGTCCAGCCCTGGCAGCGGCTCATCAAGTGCTCGCCATGGGCGATCAGGCCCTGGTGCAGCTGGCAGGTCAGCACCGGGATGCAGCTCACTCCCGCGTGGTGCCTAAACCAATGGCAGGTCATGCAGACCTTGCGGCTGCGGGTCTTGAGCAGGGTGCCCTCATCGAGATAGGGCCACTCCTCGATGGGGGCGGCGAGGCGGGCATTCAGTGATGCGGGTCGGGGGAGAGGGGCGCCCATGACTCACGACCAATGCGTACACCCGTACTAGCACGCCGCTCTCTGCTTCCAGGAGCGGTGGCCGCAGCTGTTTTGCTCGGTCTCCTCGTGAGGGATCAGCCAGGCCATCTGCGGCTTAGCCCGCTGCCCTCTGCTTCCAGGAGTGGTGGCGGAGAAAGCGGAGGTGGTGCAGAGGAGGCTGGTGGACCGACGCGACTCACAACCGGGTTGTTCTGACCCCTGGTGTCTGAGGCGAGCGTCGGCCTCCTGGCTGGGGGCAGGGGAGAGCCACTCAACATCGCTGGGCAGCGATCGGGTCATCGTCCAGGCGTCAGCGGAACCCTTTGGCATCGCCCTTGCGCGGCTGGCGTTTCAGCAGCTTGCGCGGGTCGTAAGGCTCATGACTGCCAATGCGCCGGAAGGCGGGCTGGAACCCTTCTGCACTCAGGCGGCGCCAGTTCAGATCCATATCACCGTTCACCTCCAGAGTGACGCTGCAGGCCTGCACGGTCAGCAGAATGGTCGACAACGCCGGCATCGGATCGGCACCTCCAGCAAGCCAGGGCTCAATCGCCGCCAACAGCCGGTTCAGAAGTGGGTTGCCGGTGCTTTTGACCAGCACAACCGGATCCACCACTTCGGCAAGCACATAGCCATGCTCATGGCCAAGGCCCTGCCACACATGAGCAAAGGCGATGTTCACCTCCCTCAGTGTTGGCAACCGATCGGCAATGAACAGCGATCGCAGCCCATCAGGGCTCATCAGCAAGGCGTACAACGCATAATCACGGTCACCACCTGGGCCGCGTGTCGCCATCACCTGAGCGGGCTGGACCACCGCACACCCTGCAAGAGTTGGCGATCCTATGGGCTCTGATCGCCGCGGCCTGTCGCACACAACCCGAAGCAAAGTGAAGCGAAGGGGTGGCAGTCAGGCTCACGCGCCAGCGGATCCAGACCTGGAGCACCCATTCGGAGGAGCCGACCCAGGGGCAGGGCCATGCAAGGGGTGTGCAGGACTGATGCAGGGACCGCATCCGATGGGCAACCGGGTCGTATGGCGGCCAGACGATGGAACCCTTGCACGAGCAGCGCAGCGTGGGAAGGGCCGGCGGCGTGTTGGCCAGCGATCACCCCGAGCCGGCGGGGATGTTGCGACCGGCGGACCGTGGAAAAGGGATCTGCAAGCTGCTGCGATGGCCAAGGGGCTGGATATGGCGAAGCGCTGCAATGAGCTATGCGGAAGGCAAGGCTCCTCCCGGGGGCCAAGTGAATGCTGTTGTTGGGCAATCACCTGCTGGATGCCATTAAGAAGAAAAGCCCACCGAATCACCCAGGTCGCGAAGGCCTGGGGCAGTGGGCCGGGGCTGTGCGGATCGTGCGGCCTCAGGTTCGGGGCAGGCCTTGCCTGGGGTTGTCGCCGATCACCGGAGCGGGTCTGGACCCCTCGTGTGCTCCCGCTGGAATCCCTTCCAGCGGCTCTGACGGTGAAGGGTGCTGGGGGAGAGAAACAGCCGGGACGGACGCCCACATTGGTGTTGAGGTTGTCCGGGTGGTTGCTGTTCCGCAAGGCGGCGCGGGCGTTGTGCGGATTGTTGATCCACGAGCCCCCGCGCAGCAGCTGAACGACCCGCCCTCAACTCCAACTGAAGCACACGAGCTGGTGGGGAGGTGCTTTGAAACAAAATAATTTCTGGCGCCTACGGCGCGACAAGGCCCACAGCCCAACAGCCGCACGCCAACAGCCAGAGTTAAAAAACAGCCAAGTGTTAAGGGATTAAGGGATTAAGTGTAAAGAAAAAGTCCTGGGGGAGAGAAACAGCCGGGACGGACGCCCACATAGGTATAGAGGTTGACCGGGCGGCTGCTGCTCCGCATGGCCGCGCGGGCGATGTGAGGATCGCTGATCCAAGACCCACCGCGCAGCAGCCTCATCTCCTGCTCCTGATTGCCCTCCAGCTCTGAATCGGAGCCCTCCAAGGGGCTCCCATCCCCGGCTGATCCAGCCAGCGGATCTCGATACCACTGATCAGCGCACCACTCCAGAAGCTGGCCGTGCAGCTCCGCCAGCCCCCAGCGGTTCACCAGGCCAAAAGCACTGATCGGAACAGGCCGCTGGCGGAAGACACCCGTGCGGCCGCGGCCGAAGGTGTAGTTCCCGTTGTAATTGGCCCAGCTCGGATCCAGGGCGTCGCCGAAGTGAAAGGGAGTGCTGGCCCCAGCCCGGCAGGCCGCTTCCCACTGGCTCTCGCTGGGCAGGCCAAACACGGGCGCATCCCCCTCGCCGCCCAGCACAGGCCACTGCTCCTTCAGCCAGAGATTCAGGCGCTGCAGCCACTCCTGGCAGTCGTACCAGCTCACGCTGTCCACCGCCAGGCCGCCGTGTTGGGCATGGGTCTCCCACAACCCCTTGGCTTCGTAGGTGCCGGGATTGGTGCTGATGTCGCGCTCCAGCCTGGGCAATGCAGCCACCGCACGCCACTGCGCTTGGCTGAGCGGATGGCGCACCAGCGCATAGGGCTTCAAGGTCACCTTGCGCTCGGCCTCCACGTTCACCCCTTCGCATTTCTGGCGGAACTGGGTGTACACATCCCGGCCGGCTTCCTGCTCGGGGGAGCCGATCGTGGTGTTCCCTCCGGGCACCACCACAAGCTCCAGCTGTTGCGGCGCCTCGCCGGGCCTCTCCGGCAGTGGCAGCCGCCACACCGCTGGTGTCACCACCTCCGTGCGGATCCGCAGGCTCTCGCCTTCCTGCAGGGCGGTGAGGGTGAGCATCGGCACCTTCCGAACTCGGCCGCTGCCCAGCAGGGGCAGATCGGCTGAGGCCGCAAGTTGTAGGCCCCTCGACGCCCCCTGCAGGGGCGGCAGCTGGCGGTCGTGCTCCGCCCAGCCCGCCTCGCCTTCCACCAGCAGATCCAGGGCATCGACCCGCAGGTGGCGCTCCAGAAACTCCTCGATCCGCTGGCGGCTCTCGGCCTGATCCCTTGCCGTCAGCCCCAGCGCCGCCAGTGCCGCACGCCGCAGCTCCGGCGGCTGGGCGCCATCGCGGGCCAGGCCCTCCAGGGCCGTGATCCCCGTTTCCGTGCCGATCAGGCCCAGCACCACCGCCGCTTCCTCCCGTTCCTCTTGCGGGAGCTCGCCATTGGCCAGCACCTGGCTGAGCCGATCGCTGGCCACCACCGCCACCGATCGCCGATCCTCGGGCTCGGCAGAAGCCGCCGCCATCGCCGCCAATTTTCCAATCGCATCGCGTCGTTCGCTGGCGATCGGCACCAGCAGCTCCCACATCCACTTGCGGGCCCGCTGCTCCGCCAGCCGCTCACGCTCCTTCTCCGGATTCAACCCGCCCAGTTCCGCCAGTCGATCGGGCACGGCCGACGGCACGCCACGGCCGCCGCGCTCCAAGGCGGCATCGCGCAGGGCCAGAAAGAAGCCCCTCGCCCGCGTCAAGTCCTCCCCTCTGGTCTGGCGCATCTCCAGTGCCGCCAGGTAGTCCTCCCACACCTCCGCTTGAGAGGAACTGCGGCTCCAGCTTTCCAATACCTCCAACTGCGCCAGCGCCGCCAGGTAATCCGCGATCGGATCGAGGGGAAACCGCAGTTCACTCGTGTCTTCCCCTGGATGGATCAGCAGCCGCAGCTCGCTGAGATAACCCACCACCGCCTCCGCCTCCTGGGCCGTCATCGCCAGCCCGTCCGGTTCGTCCAGCTGCAGGCTGGCCTTGGCCAGGCCACGGCTGAACGCCTGCGGTTGATAGGGCGGCTCCCCATCAGCGCCTGCCTGTCGATGACTGGCAAGGGCGAGGCGCTTCAAGGCCCGCTGCACCAGTTCACGATCGATCGTCAGTCCAGCCCGATGGCGTTGGCCTGGATCAGCCGGGGTGTCAAGCCGCCGCACGTACCTCAGCATCAGCTGCGGCACCGAACCCGCCAGCAACCCTTTCGCCCGGTTCTCGATCACATCGTCGATGAACATCTGCGCCAGCAGCGCCGTGATCGGCTTATCACCCACGATGCGGCGCAGCTGGTTCTGGGCTGGCACCAGTTCGTCATCCCGTAGCACATCCCCCTGCTTCTTGCCGTTGAGGTACGCCACGAAAAACGACTGCAGCCGATCCAACGCGATCGGTCGCGGCTCGATCCGACTCAAGGCTCGACCCGGCCAGCCATCGTTTTCGCCCCGACTGGTCGCCAGCACCAGGCCTGGAGGCAACCCCATCAACAGCCGCTGGCGGGCCGCTGGCGACAGTTCCGACACATGGTCAAGGATCGGCACCAGGCGCCGCCCCCGCAGCAGGGCCTCCACCAGTGCCTCCTCAGGCGGCTCGCTCAGGTGATCGCTCAACCAGCCCCAAACCTTCCGCGCCACCGACTCCCCTTCCGCCAAGGCGGTTTCGATCAGCACTGGCAGCCGCACCACCCCGACCGGCTCGCCTTGCAGCCACCAGCGGGCGATGGCAAACGCCAGGCTCGTCTTGCCCGCCCCGCCGTCGCCGCTGAGCAGCAGCACCTGGCTGCCCCCTGCCGCCAGCAGCGGCTCCAGATCCTCAGGGCGCAGCAGCCGTGGGCCCTCGGTGGCCGCCGCACCCGCGGGGGTGAGGCACACATCCAGGGGCACGTGCACCTGGCGGGCTTGCACTGACGGCAGACCCAGGAAGGCGGCGGAGAGCTGGGGCTGGTGGTGCTCCACCCAGGTGTTCAGCTCGGCGGGGGTGTAGGTGCGGGCTCGCGCTCCTTGGCTTGTGCCGCCGCCATTGGCTTTGGCTGGGGGGTTGGCCGCCAGCGCCGTGATTTGCTCCGCAAACACCTCCCAGCCGCTGCGGCCGTCCTCCTGGTCGCTGCAATCCACCGGAACGCAGCGATCGCTCACGCGGCGGCGAAAGGCGGCCAGGGCCGCACGCGCATCCGGATTCAGCTCGATGCCTTGGCGAGCGTCGGAGACAAAGCCCAGGAAGAACGCATGCAGCGACAGCCCCGCCCCTAGGGCCGCCTCGAACTCCAGTTCGGTCACCGATTTGCCGCCGTGCTCCGCTCGCCTTGACCCGTACCGCTCCCCCAGGATCAGGACGTAGTGATCACTGGCACACACATCCCGCTGGCAGCTCTCCACCAGGGGCTCCGGCGAGCCGCCGTAGCTGTCGCCATAGGCATGGTTCTGCCGGGTGATCAGCTGTTTGGCTTCCTCGCGCTCCTTGCGCAGGCCCAGATATGGGCTGGAAATGTAGAACCTGTGAGCGGAGTCTCCTCCCTGGGCCCTGGCCTGTTCCGCCATGCACCGATGGGAACCACCTCAGCGGGCATCATCAGCCCGATTAGCCCGGCGGGCAAGTTCAGTCCCGTTGCCGCTGCCCAGCCCCGTCACCCCCGCCCAGGCCGGCCGGCCCACAGCACTGGGAACTGCAGCAGGATGGAGGCCCCTAGCCAGCCCCCTGCCTGCGGTGAACAGCACTGCCCTGGTGCGGGACCTGTGCGCGGCGGTGGCCGACCTGGGGGCACCGGCCAGCGCGGCCGAGCGCTGCGCCACCGCGCTGCGGCTCACGGCGCTGGCGGCGGTGCTGCTGGGCGGCGCCTGGCTCTACTGGTGGCTGCCGCTGGGCTGGGCGGCGATCGCTGCCCTGCTGATCGCCGCTGGGGCCTATGCCCTGCTGCTGATCGCCACCCACGAGATGGTGCACGGCACCTGCTTCGGGATGGGCCGCTGGGAGCAGCCGCTGGGCTGTCTGTTGAGCTGGCCGATGGCCTGGCCCTTCCTCACCTACAGCCGGCTGCACCGCCTGCATCACCGCTGGAACGGCCGCGATCGCCGCGACCCGGAGCGCACCACGGCACTGCCCGCTGAGCTGCGACGGGCCGGAGCGCTGCGGCGCTTGTGGTGGCGCTGGCAACTGCCGCTCCGGCTTGCCCTGCTGGGGGGTGTGGGGCTGATCGCCGACACCGCCATCAAGGGCTGGCGGCTGCGGCCCGTGGACGCTGCGCTGGCGGATGCGCAATGGCGTGACGGCGCCGGGGTGACGGTGATGCACGCCGCGATGCTGCTGATCGCCCTCAGCCAGGGCGCGCTGGGGCGCTACCTGCTGTTCTGGCTGCTGCTGGAGCGGGTGATCGGCCTGGTTGTGCAGTTCCGCGGCCTCGTGGAGCACCACGGCCTCTGGCCGGCAGGGCTGAGCCCGCGCCGCGGCAGCCACCTGCTTACCCAGCTGTACAGCACCCGCAACGTGAGGGCCGCCGCCTGGCTCAATGCCCTGATGGGCGGCCTGCCGCACCACAGCGCCCACCACGCCTTCCCCTGGATTCCCAGCGCCCGCCTGCCGCTCGCCAGCCATCGCATCGCGGCCGTGCTGCAGCGCCATGGCGCCGCTGCCATGTACCAGGTCGCCAGCTACGGCCATGCCCTGGGCTGGTTGTGGCGCGAGGGGCACTCCGGGCAATCGCAACAGGCAGTGCATCGCCCATGAGGTCGGCAGGCGCCCTGGCGCATTCCATCGGGATGGCAAGCGGTTGGGGGGGCCTCAGCCCGCCCCCACCAGCTGCTGCCGCAGCGCCGCGATGGCCTTCTTCTGGGCCCGCTGCACCGACATGGCGCTGATCTGCAGCTGCTCAGCCGCCGCCCTCAGCGACAAGCCCTCCAGGAGCGTGAGCTTCAGTGCTGCGGCATGGGCAGCGGGAAGCTGATCGAGCAGCTGCTCCAGCGCCTGGGCATCGATGCGCTGCTCGCCAGCTGCCTCCGGCTCCGGAGCGGCCAGCTGATCGAGCAGGCACGGCTCGCCATCGGCGTGGCTATCGAGGCTGAAGTGCCCCAGCGGGCACTGGCCCTGCTCATGCAGGCGATGGGGAATGCGCACCAGCCGCACCCGATCGCGCAGGTGATGCTGCAAGGCGCCTGTGATGCACCGGCGCAGATAGGGCGCTGCCGGCTCGCCAGCACGGAGGCGGGGGGCGGAGCGTACCAGGGCCTCGCGGGCCACCTGGATCAGATCCTCCCGCTCTACCAGCGGGAACAGGCGCCGGGTGGGATTCCATGGCCCGTCGATGGTGCGGAGCTGCTTTACTGGCTGATGTGGACGTAATGCTAAAGGTGCTGCACTTTGATCACTGGCAACCATTCGAAGCCAAGCTCAAACCTAAACTATCCGATATAAGAAATGAGTTCGCCCATGTCTGATCTGGCTCAACGCCTCAGGAGAAGACGAGAAAATGTTCAAGGACTATTACGTTCGGTTGAAAAAGAGGGTTTAAATCCAGCCGTGCTTAAGCATTATGCTGAGAATCCTGAAGGTCTCACTGATAAAGACAGAAGACGCATTGAACTGGCTCTTAGGTTGCCTTATCTCCATTGCGGAACCCCAGATCCTCCGCCTGAACTAGACGAGCGCCTATCGGATGTTCATGTCCTTCGCATTCTTAGAAGTAATCCAGGTAAAATTGACGAGATGCTTAGACTGGAAAGTCTTATTTGCGATGCCAGTTATATCCTGGCGAACTGCTGCTCATCAAAAGCGGATGCAGCAGAACTAGCGATGGCTTATGTTACCGAATCAAAGCAAGCGCGATTAAAATTACTAATTGAAGACGTCAATGATAGAATCTCTTTGCTGCAGAGCCTTAGGGATAAAGAAGTTCGGGTGGAATTGCGTAACCAACGGCGTTCCGAGGTCGCTGCTGCGCAATTTGCCGGCATAGCGGAGGATTTGCAACTTGCAGGTGCTCTATGGCAAGCTTTAGATAATGCGGCTCCTGCAGTTGGCTATGTATACCTTAAGCGTTGGAGAATGCCCGATAACAGTTGCTGGTTTAAGATTGGCATCACTAATAACCCAAGTCGCCGAGAAGCTCAGCAAAATGTTCTTCCTGTTGCCGCAGAAACCATAGTGTGTGTTGATGTTGGAAGTATGGACCGCGCAAGGTCAGTAGAAGCTGTAGTCCACCAAGTGCTTGAGGAGCAGCGAATCACGGATGCCAACAACCGCGAGCTTTTCCACCTGAGTGATCAGCAGGCGGCAGCTGTAAAGGCAGTGCTAGAGAAGCTGGTCTGATGGCTGGCTCTCATCATCTGCGCCATCGCTTTCTGATGCTTGCATCTTCACGGCCACTTCCAGCATTGCCGGAGATGTGAGGGGCCTGGTCTGAGCGCCGCCTACTGGCCCGCCTGGTGCTGCCCCTCCCCACGGATCCAAGCCCTCAGCAGCTTGTGCTTGTCGCACCCCTCCAGCTCCTTAGGGGGCACGGCAGAGAAGCGGGAGCCGCCATGGATTCCTGATGTGATCTCCACCGCGTGGTCGGCGTCGATGGCGTCTACGAGTTGGATCCCGAAGCCGAGCGGGCCATCGAAGAACACGGAGAAGGAGGCCATGTCCAATAGCTGCTGTCCTGTTGGTAGCAACGGCAGGAGCTCAGGGCTGCGGTGAGGGCCTTGTGTTTGGATCCCATGGCCCCACGACCGCCTGGCCCTCAGCCTCCAGCTCCGCCAGTTCCAGGTTGAGGTCCAGCAGGTTGGCCAGCACATCGGCCTTCGCGCTCCACCCGTAAGCCTTGAGCACCAGGGCATCGAGGGCGTCGTGGAGCTTCCGCAGCTTGCTGGCCGGCTCGTCGAAGTAGCGGTTGTAAAGCTCGGTGATCCCCTTCTGGTTCTCGACCATCCAGCCGTTGCGGTAGTCGTTGAGCTCGATCATCTGCTGGCGGATCGCCTCAGCCTGCTGCGAGGTGACCTGCTGGGGGAAGGGGAAGGTCTCGAAATCTGTTGGAGGTGTGTATCGGGTCCCTTCTTTAAGGGATGATGCAGTTGCCGCAACACACTCGCGGTGGGCAACCGAGGAGAGGATTCCTTTTGTGTAGTAATCTGAGCAAGAAATTACAGTTGCTGAGTTGTTGCCGGGGGCGTTGTAGCTCATATCAGCATCACCCATTTTGAGTGGCAAGGAACTGTACGCATTTCGATCGTAATTTTCAATGCTTTGCGCTTCGCGAGCCTCGGATGCCAAAGCTGCCAACACAAACCATGAAGATTAGTGTTCGTATTGGCCAGCCTTTCAGGTCTCAAAAATTGACAGTCCAAAACTCTTGAATTCACTCAGGGGCGAGGTGAGCGTGAAGTCCTCGGCCTCAGTAATCGGTCATTAGCATTCAGGTAAATCTATTCAACAAAGAAGGCGGTTCTGATGGCTCCTACGGCATCCATCTCATTTCGGAATCCCTTTGGTCGCTACCGGGAATTTCCGGCGTTTGGTGAGCCGCTATATCCACCTCCGGATATGCTTTATGCAGCCATCGCATAATGTAAGGCTCCTTACAATTTTTTCCATCCTTGACCGCTGCCAATCCAATTCCCCATTGCTAGACAGCAGATACCCGGCGCCCCGTCCTGTTGCAACCCGCCAGCTACTTCGAGGCTGCTGCAGGCTTTCCGCCGCTGCCGTTCCAGCTGGCCTGGATGGAGCAGCAGGAGCCGGCACCGTTGCGGTCCTTGGAGGCGCCGACCGGGCTTGGCAAGACGCTTGCCACCCTGGTGGGCTGGTTATGGGCCCGCCGCCAGCGACCCGAGAGCACCCCGCGGCGGCTGGTGTATCAGCTGCCGCTGCGCACCCTCACCGATCAGATCGCGGCGGAGTGTCGCTCCGTGATCGAGCGGCTGGGCCTGGCGATACCGGTGCATGTGCTGCGCGGCGGGCAGGTGGAGAACGACTACGCCGATGCCCTGGCAGCCGAAGCCGTGATTGTGGGCACCCTCGATCAGGTGGTCTCGCGGCAGCTGATGCGCGGCTATTGCTGCTCGCGCTGGAGTTGGCCCCGGCACTTCGCGGCGCTCAACACCGACGTTCGGATCGTGGTGGACGAGACACAGCTTCAAGGCGCTGCCGTGCGCACCGCGATCCGGCTGCAGGAGCTCCACCATCTGCACGGCGCTCCGATGCCCCGAGAGCTGGTGCTCTGCTCCGCCACGCTCGATGCCGCCTTGCTGAATGCCGGCACGCCCCGCCATGGGCTGAGCGATGCCGACTACGAGCATCCCGTGGCCCAGCGCAAGGTGGGGCGATCCAAGCCCCTCACCATGGCAGGCGCTGAGGATCCTGCTGCCCTGGTGCTCAGCCATCACCAGAAGGGATCCCTGTCTTTGGTGGTGGTGAATCAGGTGCGCCGTGCTCAGCAGATTGCCGCTCAGCTCGATGGGCTGCCGGTGCTGCTGCTCCATTCCCGGTTTCGCCGCGCCGAGAGGCAGATGATCGAGGAGCAGCTGAGCGGGTTCCGCGGCGTGGTGATCGCCACCCAGACCGTGGAGGCCGGCATCGATCTCGATGCCCGGCTGCTAATCAGCGACCTCTGCCCGTGGGCCTCGTTTGTGCAGCGCTGCGGCCGGGTAGGCCGCAACAACACCTATCCCGAAGCCGCGGTGATCGTATGCGAACCGGCCGCTGCGCTGCCTTACAGCGAGGCGGAGCTGGCCGAAACACGCCAACGGCTGGGGCTGCTCGCCGGTGATGCCTGCGTGCGAAGCCTGATGGCCGTGGCCGCACCACCGCAACCTGGAGAAGGGCTGCGCCTCAGCGAAGACCGCTTGCTCGAGCTGTTTGATACGCACCCCCCGGAGCAGGGCGACATCGACATCAGCTCCTACCTGCGGGTGGGCGAAATGCGCGATGTATCGCTGCTCTGGCGCCGGCAGCCCTCCACGGAGATGGCGCCTGCCGCGGATGCGGAGCTTTGCGAGGCACCACTGCGTGCCGTGCAGCAGCGCTATTCAACGCTCTGGATTCCGCGCGGCGATGGCTGGACCGAAATCCCCTCCGCACAGCTGGTGGTTGGCTCAACCGCGGCAGTGGCCTGCACCGCTGGTGGTTACGCCACCGCCACCGGCTGGCTGCCCGCCAGCACCGAGCCAGTGCCTGAGATCGAGCTGCCTACGGATGGCGGCTCGACCGAAGACCGCAGCAGCTTCCGCTCTTCTGTGGCGGTGACCCTGCCGCAACACCTCAGAGATACCCATGAAGAGGCGCAGACCCTTTGTGCGGCCATGGCGATCAGCCCATCGATGGCGAATCCACTGCAGCGGGCGGCCTTGCTGCATGACATCGGGAAGGCGCATGCGGTGTTTCAGGCCACGATGCGCGCCAACGGCTGCGGCGATGGCCAATGGGCCAAGGCACCCGGCTGGGGCAGCCGTCACGGCCGCCCTGGGTTTCGCCATGAGCTGGCCTCCGCACTGGCTGCGATGCAAAAGGAAGAGGAGCCACTCGTGAGCTATCTGCTGATGGCCCACCACGGCAAGATCCGGCTGCGACTGCAGCCCTTCCCATGGGCGCGTGATGGCCCGCTGCACGGCGTGGAGGAAGGCGATCTTCTCCCGGCTGTGGAGGGCGTGAGTGAAGCAACGGTGCTTCGGTTTCCGCCCACGGGCATGGGGAAAGGCTGGTCCCCCCTGTGCCGGCGCCTTCTGGAGCAGCACGGTCCCTTCGCGCTGGCCTGGCTGGAAGCGCTGATCCGCGAGGCCGATCTCCGGGCCTCCCGCCGCTGGCAGATCCCAGCCGCAAACGGAATCCAGGCCGCTATCTGAACAACCCCGTCGAGCTAATCCCTGACCATGCATTACAACCTGCTGCTGCGCTCCGTCCTGCCGACCTTCGTGCCCGCAGGCTTCGTGGATGTCGGCCACAGCACCGTGCGTGATGCCCGCAGCGGCAAGACGCTGGTGATCGTCGATTCGGTGCAGTCGATCGCCAATCACCTGGAGGCCACGATCGTGGCGCAGCCCGGGCAGGTGATCGCTGGCCTGGAGACCATGCCCTACCTGCGGCTCACGATCACCGATCCCAAGGGCCGAACGCGGGTGACCAGCAGCCTGGAGCTGCCGCACCGCCTGGCCTCGGGCTGGTTCTGCCGCTCGGCTGAACTGCGCGGCTTTCAGGCCGAGCTGGCGGAGCGGATCCTCGATCACGGCATCGCCGCTGCCACCTTCCACTACTGCCCCAATTCGCTGCTGCACGGCGTCTTCTACAGCCAGCTGGCGGGGCTCGATCCCAACGTGGCCAAGACCCCTCGCCTGCTCACCGCCGAAGTCGTAGCCCGCGGTGCCCAGTCGGTAGCTGATGGCGGTGTCGCCAAGGATCCACTCTTCCCATCTGGCGATGGCTTCGATGTGGAAGCGCTGGTGGGCGAGAAGGCCACCGCAGCGGAAGTGGGCGCCGGCTTCATCCCCTTCCGCCATCAGGCCTTCATCGCTGAGGAGATCGAACTGGCGGTCTATCTGGCGGAGGGGCGCATCGAGCGACTGCCGCTGCCTGATCCTGCCCGTGAGGTGCTCTCCCTGCTGGCTCGTCTCAAGCTGGCCCGCTTGCTGGCGGCACCACTGGATCTGCGCGCCCACTGCATCTTCCAGGCCGATCAGATTCCAGCGGAGCTGAGTGATGCCTCCGCTTTGCTTGCTGCGCTGCAGGAGAAGCTGCAGGCCTGCCGCAGCCTTGGCCTGCTGGCTGAACCAGCGGTCACGGAGTTTGCCTTCACCCTCGGTGCAGCCAAGGAGAAGAGCAAGAAAGCCAAGGCCGCTGCTGCTGCCACGGCTTTTGCCGCCGAGGAGGTGGATGGATGAGCACCACCATCCGCATCACCCTGCTTTCCGGCCGTTACGGCGCTACCCCCTGGAACCGTAGCGAACACGAGGGCCAGGTGGAATACCCCCCGTCGCCCTGGCGGCTGCTGCGTGCGGTGCTTCACGGCGCCTACACCCTCAACGGATCCGGACAGCTGCCCGATGGCGTCGCCGAGTTGATTGAGAGGCTCGCTGAGCAGCAGCCCAGCTACCACCTGCCTTTCGGCGAGTACGGACAGATCCGTGGCTTCCGGCCGGTGTACGGAAACGAGCCGGTGCCGCCGCTTGATACCTATGGCGGGGGATACAGCCAGGCCAAGGGGAAGCGCCGCTCCTTCATCGACTCCTTCCTCGAACTCGGTGCTGGTGCCGCCTTGCATGTGAGCTGGCCTGTGGATCTCGATGCTGAGCAGGAACGGCTGCTGGGGGCCTGCCTGGCGGGACTGAGCTATCTCGGCAGGGCTGAGTATCCAGCGATTTGGCAGGTGGTGCCCTCGATGCCTGCGTCCAACTGCAGCCCGGATCCAGCCGGCAGCCTCTTGGTGCTGGGGTGCGGGAGCCAGCAGGTGCTGGAGGGTCTGCTGATGA
The DNA here is from genome assembly GCA_024958655.1 of Cyanobium sp. FGCU6. GTDB lineage: Bacteria > Cyanobacteriota > Cyanobacteriia > PCC-6307 > Cyanobiaceae > Cyanobium. Next base: position 115,047 of record JANWUR010000011.1, read on the forward strand.
ACGCCCAGCAGGGGCGGCAGGAAGGCCGCCAGAGCCTGCCTGGCCAGCACTGGTTTGCCTACCGCTACAACCCGCAACGGCCTGCGGTGCGCAGCGATGGCTCCAATGCACCAGCCGTGAACCGCGCGCTCTATGCCTTCCTGGCGGACTACCCCATGCCGGCTTCCGCGGGGATGGCCTGGACCGATCGCCTCCATCGCGCCCTATTGCGCAAGGCATCGGCCTCGCCGCTGTTTGCCGGTGTCGCCGGGGGACAGCCGCTGGCGGAGGATCAGCGAGCCTGGTACTGCTGGCACCAGAGCGATGGGGCCATCAGTGCCCTGGAGGTGCTGAGCCCGCAGCCCTTCAGCCAGAAGGAGATCGAAGCGTTGCAGCAGCTGCGGCGGCTCTATGGCCGTGGTGGCGTTGAGGTGCCGCTGCGCCTGATGCGGCTGGATCATGCCTCCTTCGGGAGACACCAGCGCCTGCGCACCGCAACCCTGATGCTGCTCTACACCACACCACGGCCGGGGAAACTGCAGCGCAGCCCCGCAGCTCAGGCGATTCAGTCCTTGCTGTGGGGGCTCGGCGAGCAGGGGAAGATGCCGCCCGCTGCGTTCGAGATCGAGGGCGACACCACCTATTTGCAGCATCCCAGCCATGGCCGCATCGCTGCCCAGGTGCTCGATGTGGTGGATGGGCCAGGGATCATCTGCCGTGGTGATCGCAAGGCCGCCTCTGGCCTTGGCTTCCATCTCGAGCTGCAGACCGAGCAAGGCTTGCCCGCCATCGGCATCGGCTGGGGGCGCCACTTCGGTGCCGGAAGGCTGGAGGCCGTGGCATGAGAGAACACACGCCACTGCCGGCTGCAGCAATCCCGCATCGTGCAAGCGATGTGCTGCAGTTCAGCCATGCTGTGCAAAACATTGATTCATGCGGAGTGCATCATGCGAAATTCCGGTAAGTCTCATCACTCACTACTGGCGATTTTGTTGCTGAATGCAGGTGTTGCCATTGTCACCGGTGGCGCGACCCTGGTGGTGCTGCTGATCGCTCCCCTTGGAATCGCAGCCGTGCTGTCTTGCACTGGGATTGTGGCGGTACTGAGCTTCGTGTTAGGTGTTGTGGCGGATCTTTGGCTGTGGCAAGGGCTGAGTCTTGGTGGCAATCGAAGTGGCTTCGGAAATTCTAGTGGCTGGGAGGCAATTTCTGAGCGAAGGAATCTCCCGCCTATGGCCGGTGCAGCCGATTTACCTCCCCAGCGCAGACCCTAAATACAGAAACAAAGATCATGCGCACGATCTACCTGATGCGCGAGTACGGAACGGCGCGGTTGGATGGGGAGCAACTTGTGGTGCGCTCGGGAGAGGAAGAAATAGAGCGGGTGGGATTACCACTGGTGGATCAGATTCTGGTGATGGGCAATGTGCAGCTCAGCACCCCGCTGCTGCGGGCTTGCCTGCAACGTAATATCCCGGTGGTCTTTGTGTCGCGGCAGGGCTGGTGCGATGGTCGCCTGCAGCCTCTGGCGATCGCCTACCGCCATCGCGCCCGCTATCAACAACAGCTCAGCGAGGGAGAGCGGCTGGTTGCGGCGCGGCGATTGATCAGCGCCAAGATTGCCAACGGCAGAGTGCTGCTCCAGCGGCTCACCCGACGTGAAAGGCCGGATGCCGTGGCAGCAGCGATCTTGCGCTTGCGCTGGTATCTGGATCAGTCCAACAAGGCGCTTAATCCAGATCGCCTGAGGGGAATTGAAGGCAATGCGGCCTCTGAATACTTCGTAGCCCTCGGCGAGCTCCTCAGCGGCGACGGCTTTCCATTTCTAGGCCGCCATCGCAGGCCGCCGACCACCGCCTTTGATGCTCTGTGCGGCTTCGGCTATTCCGTGCTGTGGAACGCGATGCTGAACAGGATCGAATTGAATGGCCTCGATCCGTATGAAGGGGTGCTTCATTCTGGTTCACCTCGGCATGCGGCGCTGGTGTCTGATCTGATCGAGCCGCTTCGCACACTGCTGGTGGATCCATTCAATGTGTGGATGATCCGCACCAGAAGGCTGCAGGTGAATCGTGATATCGAACCGCGCCATGGTGGTGTGTTTCTGAGCGAGGCAGGCCGGCGCTTATGGCTGAAGAGCTGGGGCCGCTATATGGCGGAAAGTGTGAGCCTGGTTGCAGATAGGCGCGGCCCGCGCTGGGAGCTCCTCGATCAGATTGTGCGTGCTTTTGTGCGCTTTGTTTATGACCCGGCGGCAGGTCTTACACTACCGATGCGACGATGATAGGAGACAAGTGCCAAATCTGGGTGATCGCATACGACTCACCGAGCAACAAGCGCCGCCGCAAGCTGGCGAAGCTGCTCGAAGGCCATGGCCTGCGGGTGCAGTGGAGCGTATTCGAGTGTGAGTTGCGGGAAGACCAACTGCAGCGGTTGCGCCTGCGCCTGTCGCGAATGATCGTAAGCGAGCAGGATAGCGTCCGCTTCTGGCCGGTGCCACTACGGAGCGGCTCACAGTCGCTCCATCTTGGCAGAACCATGCCCTCACCGGAGTGGGAAGACCGCGTGATCTGAGCGCGCAGGATCCAAATCTGCAAAGAAGCCCAGATATCGGTTGAGCTGCGCGCTTCATTGCGGCGCAAGCGATCTGCGCAGTTTCAATGCTGTTGCCCCAGTTTGTCGAAAGCGCTAAATTAGGCTTGCGCGCAAACGGCTTCCCAAGCCATTGCAGCACCTAGCCTGATCAGGGCTGGGGTTCCGGATGGCCTTGCTATCCGGGGAAGTTGAAACACGGTCGCAATGGTCGCATAGGTGCTGGGCGTGGTGCTGGTTCCGGATGGCCTTGCTATCCGGGGAAGTTGAAACTACAGCTACAGGGCGAACGGATCGAATCGCGGGTCGCAGGTTCCGGATGGCCTTGCTATCCGGGGAAGTTGAAACCGACGAGTGCGGGCGGTGCGGTGGTGGCCGATGCACGGGTTCCGGATGGCCTTGCTATCCGGGGAAGTTGAAACCGCGCACGCACCTGGCAGCAGGCCGAGAGGTTCGCCGTTCCGGATGGCCTTGCTATCCGGGGAAGTTGAAACAACTCTTCAAATGTGAGATCATTGTCCCTTGGATGGTTCCGGATGGCCTTGCTATCCGGGGAAGTTGAAACTTCCTCGGCGCATGGGGCAAAGCCCTCGCGGCCGGCGTTCCGGATGGCCTTGCTATCCGGGGAAGTTGAAACAATGGCACGCTCGCCCATGAATGCTTAACATTCATTCAGTTCCGGATGGCCTTGCTATCCGGGGAAGTTGAAACCCGGTGAGTGAGCGGCTGCCGGGGCCGGGGGATTGCGGTTCCGGATGGCCTTGCTATCCGGGGAAGTTGAAACAGCGACACGGACCGCCGCGAGCGGCTGGGATCGGTGTTCCGGATGGCCTTGCTATTCGGGGAAGTTGAAATCGCGGGCCCAAACCGCGAAGCGCCCCGGGCGGCAGCTAGTTCCGTGTGGCTTTGCTATCCGGAGGAGTTCAAGTCCCGTACTAAGTTCGATCCAGCCGATAGCTCGCTGCACCGATGCCATGGAAACCAATCTGACCGTTAGCCCACTCTCCAGCTACCTCTCCGCCCTTGGTCTGCTAAGGATTGCTTCGACGCAGCTCTCTGGTGGCAAGAGGGCAACCGGGTTTTGGTGCCATGGGCGTTTCCACCTTGATTTGCCTCTCAATTCCGCCGAGCTGAGCAGCTTTCTGGCAACCGACTACCGGCCATCGCCATGCCTTACTCCATGGAACAAGCCAAAGAGCGGCGGCCCTGGCTTCCTAGAGGGACAGGTGCCTGCTGCCATCAGCGCGCTCACCGATGCACGGTTTGAGGAGCTGCAGCGCGTGGCCTCGGTTGCCGCCCGCTTGATGCCTCAGTTCGTCGATGGAGGCAAGGTGAAGGGCGACAGCAAGCGCCTGGCTTTCGAGGCACTCAGCCGTGAGGGACAGAGCGATGCCTTCGCGGCTTGGTTGGAGGTTTGCGCCGTGACGGGCGTTAATGCCAAGGGCAAACCGGTTGTGCGCTACCCGGCTTTGCTGGGCGGCACGGCCGGCTTCCTGGCGGCCGACTTCGGCGATCAGTTCGTGGCCTCACTGGCAGTAGCCAAAGCCGAGCACTTCGAGGCAGCGGTGTTTGGTTCCAGCGCTCCTGATGTGCTGCTCAAGGTTGGCAACACCCTCATCTACGACCCTGCCGGTCGGGGCGATGGCCAGCAGGGCTATCGGGTCGCGGTCGGCGATGTCCACACCACCACCGCCAATCCCGCCGAGCTGATCCTGTTGGCCGAGGGCATGTGCTTCTTCCAGGGCTACGCCACCACCGATCAGCAAGAGAAAAAGGACAAAGGTGGCACGCGCCTGGCCAGCTTTACTCTTGCGGTGGATCACAACTCCTCAGGCCATGCCTCTACCAGCTGGCTGGAAAACGACGGACAGACTGCTGAGGAACTCTGGTGTCCGCTCTGGGAGGAACCCGTAACTTTCCAGGAGCTGCGCGCCGAGCTGAGCCGCGTCGCCATGCTGCCCTTGCCACGTCAGCTTCGCACCGGCACCGACTTCGCCTTGTTCGCCTCCCAACTCGGACGGCGCCATGGCCTTTCGGGCTTTGCCCGCTACACCTTCCCGCCGCGCGTGGGGCAGGGCACCAAGATCCCATCGCTGATCGAGGTGTTTCCCCTCAATGAGCAGCAGGAGGATCGCAGCGATGCCTTGGCCGGTGTAGCCGGCTTCTCTTCCACTTTGCGCTGGCGGGCTGCGGATCGATCCATCCCCACCAGCTACCGCAACTGCGCCGAGCGCGTGGTGGCTGAACTGGAAACGCTCTCGGGAGGGAGCGGCTCATTCACCAGCCTGCTGCGTTATCTGGTGGCCTGGCGCCAGCAGGAGCAGCTCAAGCCGAAGGACGATCAGTTGCAGCGCTTCAGCTTCGGGAGGCGCGAGCTTCCTGTTGCCTGGTTCGAGCTGCTGCAGCGCGAGATTGATGGCCCGGAATGGCGGCTGGCACTGTCCCTCTCCTCAGGCAATCCCTACGCCTCGCTCCACGACGTGATCCTGTTGCTCGCTGATCGCATCGATGCCGACCTACTGAGCGATCTGGAGGCCGGCATCCCCTGGATCGATCGCACCGGCCTGCCAGCGGTTCCCGAGCCAGAAGACACCATCCCATGGCTGCCGCCCGACTACCTCGCGGGCCTGCTGCTCAACCAGTGGCGATTTGAGGAGCACGTTCCAATCAAGGGCGACCGCAATCGCTGGCGGGAGCTGCTGCTCGCCAATCGACCGGAAGAGGCCATGGCCGTCGCCCTGCAGCGCCTCCAGAACGCCGAGGTCGTATCCTGGCGCTGGCCGATCATTGCCAGGAGCGATCCGCAGCGGCTCCTTAGAGCCGTGGCCGTGCGGATCCATCCGGTCACCCTGGGGCGGGCGCTGCGGAAGGCGTGAATGCACGCAAGATTGCCCGCTTATCGCTTCGCCTTCTGCTGCGCCGCAACGGCCGCAAGCATCTCTTTGAGGATCCGATTCACTCCGATGGCATCGCCCCAGTGGGTTCGGCCTGCCGCGGCCAGAATCGCCGCACACGACACGAGCCGCCCGATCGTCGTGGCCAGTTGTGTTGCGTCTTAGGTGGCGGCTGCAGTTCCGGCAGCATCACCTTCAGCAGCCGAGGCGCGGCGGCGCTCGATCGCCTCGGCCAGGGCCTCTCGGAAAAAGGCGATGAGCGAAAAAGCAGCCTCCGCTTCGCTGGCAAAAGCCTCTCCCATCTCTGCATAACACTGCCGGAAACGCTCCAGCTCTGCTGGGTGATCCGCGTAGCCCATCCCGCCGCCGGCCCCACCCTTCGGGATCTTGTGCTTAAAGCTCACACCGGCCTCGGTGGCGTCCTCCCACCCCCAAGCGGTAAGCAGCTTCTGCACGAAGGTCTGCGCCTCCTGCTTCTCGTTACCGCTGCAGCCGGCGACCCACTGAGCGAAGGCGTGGAGTGCTTGCTGGTCTGCCATGGCCGGCCCGGTTCCTGCTGATTCTCCCGCCTGGCTGGCCGCGGCATCCGATCAGGCAGATCCATTCTCAACAAGCCAGGACCGGCCACCCTCGGACTGCCGCGGCCGTAGCGCCCCAGTCACAGCTAGCGATCTGGGGATAGTTGCGCCTTTGCTAGGATAGGCGTACAATATGGGGGCAGCAGCACCCCTCCCCCATGGCCGCCGCCTCCCGCCGCTCCGCTGATCGCGCCCTGCTCCGCGACCAACCCGCCCGCTCCGGCGCCGTCAAGCGTGCCGCCGTGCTGAGCGCTGAGCAAATCGAGGCCATGCTCGCCGCGGCCAGCCCGAGGGATGCCGCCCTGGTGGCCCTGATGACCGTGGGCGCCATGCGCGTGGGCGAGGCCACCCTCCTGGCCTGGAGCGACGTGGATGCTTGCACCATTGCCATTCCGGGGCAGATCACCAAGACCGGCCACGGCCGCACCTTCACCCTTCCTCCGGCTGCCTGCCGCTGGCTGCAGCAGTGGCGCGAGAAGTGCCCCACCACCAAACGCGGCTGGGTGTTCCCCGGCATCGCCGGCCAGCCCCTCAGCGTGCGCGGCGCCCAGGTGGCCATCAGCAAGTTGGCCGAGAGGGTGGGCATCCACGGCGTCAGCTCACACAGCTTCCGGCGCTCCGCCCTCACCGCCGCCCATGCCGCTGGGTTGAGCCTGCGCGAGGTGGCCGAAATCAGCGGCCATCGCAGCCTTGCCGCACTGGAGAAGTATCTCGATCAGGATGCCGCCCGAGAGAAGGCCGAAGCAGCGCGGAGCCTGCTGGTGGGGTGAGGTCATAAGGCGGGGGATTAAGGGCAGAATCAGCTGAGCCGCCTAAGCCAAGCTGGCACGCATCCCACCCAGGCGATGGAGCTTCTGGGGGCCTTGGCCTCCTGGTGCGCAGTTACCAATCCCTGAAGAGAAGATCAGGCCCATCGCGGAGCGGCTCAGCAAGCAAAGGCCTTGGCTTTCAGCAGAGGAGAACTGGCTGGCGGCTGAGCGAGCACTGAGACAGAAGCCATGGCGCCCATGGGTGATTCGCTTCAGCGGGGAGAAAGAAAGAAGCGGCTGGGATTGGGCTGATTTGCTATTGAAGGTCTCGGTACCTGTATTGATCTTGGGGCTTTCCACTGCTTACAGCATTATCAGCGCAGATCGGCAAGAGAAGATTTCCATCGAACAACGAGAGAGTCAAGCCGTAGCAAGCTTCATCAAGGATCTGCAACCCTTATTGATTGAAAAGGGGCTTGGCTCATCGGCCCCCGGCTCCGAAGTTAGGGGAGTTGCACGCGGATTGACCCTGGCTGTCCTGTCACAAGTTGAAGACGCTCAGCGGAAAAGGCTCATCATCCGATTTCTTTTTGATAGCGGCTTGAACGCCAAGCTAGGAAACTTAATCGACCTCAGCGAGGCCAACCTCCGCGGAGTCAACCTCCGTGGGGCCAACCTCCGCGGGGCCAAGCTCGGCGGGGCTAATCTCAGCGGGGCCTTCCTCCGCGGGGCCATCCTCAGCGGAGCCGACCTCAGCCAGGCCAACCTCCGCGGGGCCATCCTCAGCGGAGCCGACCTCAGCGGGGCCGACTTCTGGATGGCCGACCTCAGCGGGGCCTACCTCAACGGGTCCAAACTCAATGGCGCCGACCTTAGGGCGGCCGACCTCAGCAGGGCAGACCTCAGCTGGGCCAAACTCAATGGCGCCGACCTCAGCGTGGCCAACTTCAGCGGGGCCACCTTCTTTGGAATCAACTGGGATGTACAAACACAGTGGCCCTCTGGCAGTAGGTTTCAGGGAGCTAGGAACATTCCAGAAGCCCTGAAGAAGCAGCTAAAGCTCTAAGCCCAAGCCTTGTTCGCAAAGCACCCTGTCCGCCCTTGGGAATGCTCAAAGGGCACCGCAGCCACCACCATGCACGACGAGACCCTGGATTCCCTTGTCGAGGCGCTGATGCCGATTGTCTTCGCCCCACCGAGCAAGCCGGTGCTGTGCTGCAGGCTGATCAGGCTGCCGGGGCGTCAGGGCTCCTTTATCGCGGTGGCGAATCACTGGAGTACCACGGCCTGCCCCATCGCCCGCGCCACTGCCTCCTCCAACCCCGCCTCATCCGTCCACTTGCCGTAGTGCCGGTGATGGGTGGCGGGATTGTGGCCCATCATGCAGGCCAAGTCCCGCACAGGGATGGAATAGCTGTAGGCCTTATGACCGCGCCAGGCATAACCATGCCGCAGGCTGTAGGGCGTTAGGCCTGGGGTCGCCGCTACTAAGGATTGCCAGAAGGGGAAGCGGTCCAGAAGCTGGCGGAAGGCGTCTCCGACACCCTTGTGAGAGCGAGCCTCAATCTGTGATCGGATGGCTGCGGGCAGTTTTACCAGGCCCGAATCAAACAGGGCCAAAGCCCGCTTTCCCTCGCCTTCACGACCGGGAAGATCCAGAGGCAGGACCGGTCGGTCTGGCTTGGCCACCTTCAGAGTGCGGGCGTTGCGCTTGACGCTGCCCACATACAACCTGCCCTCTTTGACTCTGAGCACGCCCAGCTCAGCCGGCCGTAGGCCGAACAGTCCCACCAGTGATGCGGCCAGATGCAACTCATCCTTGCCGGCTTCATGTAGGGCATCGAGCAGCGCCGCCAACTGCTCGGACTTGATCGGCGTCGAGTCTTCGTGGTGCCGATCGGCATGGCCGATTAGATCTTCGAGCACCTCCGCCGGTGGCGGCATCCAACGATCGGCAGCCCCATTACGGGTGACCGCAAAGCGCAACAGTGCCGCCACGTCGAGAAGCTGGCGTTTCCGACCCACACCGCCAACCGGGCAATCCTGGAAGTGCTGCGCCGCATAGGCCCGCATCAAAGCTCGGCCATCCTTTGGGCTGGGCTTGGCCTGCAGCGTCTGCAGGCAACGGTCCATCCGGGTGCGCAGGTCGCGCAGGGTCGTCGTCCTGCGACCCTCCCGTGAGGCCATGAACTCCTCCACCACTACCGCCCAGTCCAGCCGGCCTGACTCCGCCTTGGGAGCGTTGCGGATCAGCCCATAGGCTTCGGCCAGGCCCAGCCCCTGGCCTTCCATCCGCTGGCGGATCTCGTCAAGCAGCGTCAGCGTCTCCGTCTGGCAGTAGGCGTCCCACGGCAGGTCCAGGCTTACAGATGCTCGGGTGCCGTCTTCATAGCGGCGGGTGATCTGCACCTTGCCCCGGTGCCCACGGATCGACCAGCCGAACCCGTGCTGGGTCCTGATCAGTTCGCGCAGGGTGGCATCCCAGGTTTTTTTCCGCGGTGCGGGCATCGACGTTTCCAGGCCCACGCCGGGGCCAGCAAGGTTGCGCCCATCATCCCCCAGTGGGCGCAGAAATGGGCGCATTTCTGGCCTGACAAGGGGTGCCATGTCCGACCAGAGAACCCCATGGACCGCTGAGAAAGCCTGCTATGACTGGGGCTTTGCTGTCAGCGCCAGGCGCGGACGGATGCACCGTTCCCTGCATGGCATGCAGGGGGTCAGCGGTTCGAGTCCGCTTGGCTCCATCTTGAGATCCACCCCGGAGGTTTACTGGGTACAGACCCCCTTAATCGGGGGTCTTTTTGTTGTCGAGCGACCCGCCCCCACCAGCCTGACAGGAAGTTGACAGCCGCGGGCCA
>JANWUR010000060.1 GCA_024958655.1 Cyanobium sp. FGCU6
TCTCTGATCAGGGCATTCGGGCCTCGGGTTTTACACCACGCAAAGGGACGCGGCCGTTTAAAGCAATGAAAGAGGTGGAGGTGCGTGTTCGGCAACTTAGCAATCTTCCTAACAGCCTAGTGGGTGTACCTTTGATGCGAAAAGCCTTTGATGTAGAGAAAGGTCCATTGACTAACCCATCACATGAAAGTGGCGAGAAACAAGCTCGGTCTGATTTATTTGCCGGGGCTATAGGAAGCTTCAAGAATCCCGCCAGCCATAGAGTGGTATCCTACGATGATCCCATCGAAGCCAGTGAGGTAATAATGACAGCCGATTTATTGATGCGGATCCTTGATCAGATTGAGCGCGATATCATAGGTTTGCAGCCGAAGTAGAAAGCCCAACAAGCCCCTCGAGTGGACAGGCCACCAAATACTCTTAGCTTTGCGCCCCAGGCTCCCTGCCTGCCACTCAGGGGCAGCGTTGGGCTGTCAGACTAGGAAGGAATTTACATTCACACAATGTCTAGACGTCGATCATCAACGAGCGATCTTTCCTGGCGGCTGTTGTGGACACCATTTCCGCCTATTGGTCGCATTGACGATGACAATAGAGAGCCTATTGTAAAATGGCTTGATGACAAGATCGCTGTTTTGAGATGGTTTACATCAATTGTCACTGGATCACTGGTTCTTGTGAGTTTGTTTGGCCGAAAGCCAGGTCTTGGCTCCCCAAGTGAGCTTTTCTTGTCAGCGGCAGTGGCTTGCCTGTTCATTTCAGTTCTACTTAACTTGATTTGCGTATGGCAGGCACCAAAATGGAAGTTTGCGATTTTAGTCTCGCAAGTTTCTGATGGCAGAAATATGATGTGGGATATTGAGATTTCATCTTGGATTAGTCTTGTGTTCTTCTTGGCCGGGCTTGTTGCCTCAGTTATCGGCAACCTGTAAATGAGCACACAAGCCATTTCTATTCAAAGCACCTCAGAAATCACTAATGGGTAACGCTAGAAGCTGGAAGATCCAATGTCTGCAGAGGGGTCAGCTGTAACCGTATCGGTATGGCCGCAATGATTCGGAGTGCCCTCAAGATCTTCTACCGGGTATCTTCGCGTGAGTTTCTTGCAGCCCAACACTGCCATTCACCAGAGCCGCCACCTTGAACGATCCAGCATTTGCCACGAGCGCTTTGCGGCCTGGTGATGGCAAGCGTTGCTTTGACCGTGATTCTACGGTTGTTGGGGGTGCTTAGAATCTCTGCACGGCAAAGCAACACCCGCTGCAACCGACACCCACCAAACGCTAACCGCCCGACGCTCGAAGAGCGGAGGTGCGGTTGAGCTCAATATTCGCCGGCACAAGAAACACATAGGAGAACGATTGAACCCTTCTGGGGCAACCCCATTCCTCAGGTCAAGCAGGTAGCAGATTAACGAGGTCAACTGTCGGCTTCTTCTTTACGGTAAGTTTATAGATCTACCAACATGCTACTGCAGCATTCGAGTTTCTAAATAAGTATTACAATGCACCGGTAGCATGCTTTTTGATGTCGCCAAAGACTAATCGTCTTGGACAAGGTATGGGCCAACTGCGAAGTTTCGAAAACCACTAGATGTTTATTTGTTTCACACTAGAGGCATCCTGTGCGGCATGCGTAAGATTTTTGAGTTCGTGGAGATCAGAATGTCATCAACTGTTGAATTTATCTCTGGCATGAACTACGGTCTAGGATTTAATTCAGTCACGCTTGACCTTCACCCTGTTTCAGCATTCTTAAATGCAACTTCTACAGTGACGCCTGCAGATGCTGGCGGGCAAGATGTCTTTTACTCTATTCAGATTGGAAGTAACTCACTAAGTCTTGCGGAGCAGCTTAAAACATCAGCCAGTGCATCACTTAAGTATGGTGTATCTGGATCCGGATCAGCCAAAGCAAGCTTCGCTAGTAGCATCAATCAAAATAGCTATACTCTATATGTGATTGTCACCGTAACAGTCACCAATCATCTTACCACTCTTGATCTGTCGGGATGCTCATTCTCTCCGGATGCCGTAGAGCTATTGCATGTTGACCCAAATAGATTTCTAAGACAATATGGGGACTCGTTTATTTATGGGATTACGAGCGGTGGCGAGTTCATAGGAGTTCTTCAAATGGAGACATCCTCCTCAAGTGAACTTACTTCCATTAAGGCTAAAATCAGTGGCAGTGCATCGTATGGATTATTTTCTGGAAGTGCCAGCGCTAAGTTCTCTCAAGCCATGCAAGAAATCACTTCCTCATATTCACTCAAAGGGACAGTTATGAGGCGGGGTGGCTCAGGGCCATTGATCGGTATGACCGCAGAAGAGCTAGTAAATGCAGCGATAAAGTTTCCACAGGATGTTGGTGGCAATATGGGGTACAACTACTCAGCCATTGTCATTCCTTATGCTCATATTCCGCATCCTGGAGGAACTCCAATATTTGCAGCTCATCAAGCTTCTATTCTTGATCAGTTAGGAAGGATTAGAGAAAGAATGGTAATGTATTCAAACGATTTGCTGGTTGCGAGTGAGCGCAGTAATCAATTTCCAGGCATCAACCTGAGTACCGTAAGCGACCGTTTTCAGCGAGTTAACGACGAAATAGCTAAGGTTGTCAATGCGGCTAAATCATGCTACGCACAGGCTTCTGAATGTGCTATGCCTGAGATTGACTTCTCTGTCCTAGAGCCAGTGCTGCCAATTCAGAATGAGAAGCTGAATAATTCATTTGAGATAGATCATAAGTGCTTGGTGCATAGCGAAGAGCCCTCAGATATAAGGAGACTGGTATGGTCGATTTCGGCACCCGAAGAAGTTCTTAAACGAATTAATCATGTAGAATATATACTTTTGTCATGGCATGAAGACAAGCGGCGGGCGCCAGGTTATCACTATCCTTATCTCGAGTGGGGTGGGACGAAGTTCGATCGTAAGCAGCACGACCAACAATACTGGCAATCATTAATGGATACAGGATTTTCGTATGATATGTGTAGACAAGAGCCTTGGAGGCCTCGCTCTCTCGAGGTCCTAGTTACTTTTGATAATGAGATGGTGTGCAAGATATGGTATAATACGTTGAGATTGCCTAATATGGATTGTGTTCACGCTGAAAGCGAATGCCCATATCCCAGGGCATGAAAATAGTCAAGATTCCTTCGTTAAATCGGCTTGATAAGAAAGCCCTCGCCTTGCGTACTTCCCTTAAGAAGGGCCGAGGGGTGCAGAGATGCAAACAAGCCTGAAATCAGGTTTGAATAAGGGTTTCTAAGTTGGCGGAGAGCTATGGGTATTCAGAGATTAACCTGTTGCAATTGTCCAGTCGAACAAGCCCCTCGAGTGGACAGGCCGCCTCCGGTTCTCTGCTGCGCCACCCCAATCTCCTTGCCTGCCACTCAGGGGCAGCGTTAGGCACTACCCAGGCGAGCCATCAAATGTATGATATGTTGTGCATATTGGGACAACATTTATGACACGTCGCCCCTTTTCGATGCATAACCATGAGAAACACCAGGAGAGTATCTATGTTTTGGGTTCTAGCCGCCACAGCATTGGTATGGCTTTTAGCGCTGCTTCCTATCCTGCATGTCTTTCTCAGTAAGCAATTTACTCAATCAGAAGTAAGTCTGTTAATGGGATACGCACCAAACCAATTTCTTTTTATATTGCTGCTTCCTTTCCCATTGGCAGCATTCCTTACATTTGTTGCTCGTACGCGTTCAGGGGTCGTGACGCTCCTGCGCAGGACTGCACGCCTGATGGCCCA
>JANWUR010000061.1 GCA_024958655.1 Cyanobium sp. FGCU6
CGCGCTTCGCAAGGCCTTCGGCGATCCTCAGCCCCGCCTGGTAGGCCGCCAGCGCACCGGGCCCATCACCCTGCGACACCAGCACATCTCCAATCTTTGCTTTGCTCACAAAGAGATCGCGCTGCCACTCCGTGTTCGCCGGATCGCGCTTCGCAAGGCCTTCGGCGATCCTCAGCCCCGCCTGGTAGGCCGCCAGCGCACCGGGCCCATCACCCTGCGACACCATCACATCTCCAAGGCCATTCAGCGCGATCGATACGCCCCGCTGATCCTGAGCTATCTCCGCTGCTGCCTTGGATTGTTCAAACGCTTGGCGGGCGCCATCGAGATCACCGAAACGGATCAGGCTGTACCCCAGGCCAAAGCCAGCAGTAGCAGCCTTTGGATCAACTGTGCTCGCCTGGCGCCAGTAATTCACCGCAACAGCTACATCATCGCCTTCATGGGTTGAGGCCAGGGCCTGTGCAATCACCGCCAGACGCTCACGATAAAAACTCTCCTCCGGCCAGTTCTGGCGCTGAATGCCGAAAAACTGCCGCACCAGCGCATGAAGCCCATAGACCTGCCCCATCGAGTCCAGCCGATCTAGCAGATTGGCACTCACCAGAGCCGCTAATGCTTGGTGCCAGAAATCATCCGCTGGTTCAGGAGCATCAAGGGGGGTGCATAGCTGGATCAGCTGCCAGGGCATAGGACCGGGCAGGGTGAGGCTCAGCAGACGGGCGAACTCCTGGGCCTCCTCTGGAAGCGACTGCCAACTGGCCAGTAACGTTGCCACCACACCCTGCTCGGCCAGCAGCTCCGCGTGCTCGGCACGGAATGCGGCGGCCTCCAGATTCGGCCGGGCAAGATCCCTGCGCAGCGCCGACACACTCAAGGAAGGCACCACCCGCAGGCGCCCCGCCAGCAGGATCAGGGCCAGCGGCAAGCCGTCCACATCCTCCACAAGCGCGGCGGCTTGCTCGGCTTCCGCTGCGATCCGCACCCGACCAGCCTCGCCCGCATGAAGTAACAACAGCGCCAGCGAATCCTCTCGGCCCATCACCTGCAGATCAACAGCCTTTACAGCCGTCGTTGGTTCACTGCGCTGCGTGATCAGCAGCCGAAACACGCCAGGCAAGCCAGAACAAAGGCAACGCAACAGCTGCACGCCTTTGCTGCCGGCGGGTAGGTTGTCGACAACCAGCAGGGCCCGCTCATCCCTGCCAGCCACCCAGGCCTGTAGACAACGGCGCAGGCGTGCCTCGGGCGTGAGGCCATCACCAGGCTCGAAACCAGGGAGTGCCTTTTCAAGCTCGGGGATGGCCTGGATCGCCATCGGTCCAAACCCTTCCGTGGCATCAAACCACCACACCCCAGAGCCATAGCTACTGGCGGAAGTACTGGCGTAGTGCCGCGCCAGAGTGCTTTTTCCCACCCCGGGCATGCCATGAATAACAACCTGGCTTCCATCGGCCTCCAGGGCTTCCGCTAGGAAAAGAAGCTCATCGTGCCGGGCGACGAAACCTTCAAGATCCGGGGGCAGGTTAGTGAGAACCCTGCCCCTCGGTGCCTTTGGGTGGGAATCGGGAGCCGGCCCAGGCTGCTGAACAGTGACGTTGATGGTGCTTTGGGCGCCGCTCTGCACCACGACGCCTGAGTTTTTCGTGGCCTCCTGCCGGTCTGATCCTTGGTCTGATCCTGCGGCTGGCTGTCCTCCGGCGCTGGTCTGCTTGTTTCCAGGCTTGAGACCGAACCATCCAAGAATTTTCTCCAGTTTGTCTGCCTGAGTAACAAGACCCCATACCAAGGCCGCAACCAGCACCAGCCCAGCAGGAAGACCAAGCTGCTGCGCGATTGAGGAGAGCGGGTCGGCGCTGCTAGGGGTACTTCCTTTCTGTGTGGCCAACGCCAGCAGAGGCGTTGCAGCAGTCGAGCCAACGACCAACGCAACAAAGAGGCAGGGGCTCCGAGAGCGTCTTACGACAGCAAGGAGCCAATACCGGCGGCGTGGATGGGATCTCACCTGCAGGGAATATTTGATTCGAGCCTACCACGGTCTTCTAAAGACAGCACAAGAGCCTAAATCTTCTCAACGACTTCACCAACTCAACTGGCCTTCACTCAACCCTCCGAACGCTGCCCCTGAGTGGCAGGCAAGAAGTTATCGCTACCGAAGCAGACTCTACGGCGGCCTGTCCACTCCAGGGGCTTGTTCGAAGGTGTCGCATCTCCACAGGCAGCGATTGCGGACCTTCAACTCGCCAGCAGAGCTCAAGTCACCTCCGCTTCACTTCTCACACTGGCGCTCAGCTTCAGTCCAAGGGCAGAGACGACCTTCAGGATGGTGTCAAAGCTGGGACTGCGCTCGCCAGACAGGGCCTTGTAGAGGCTCTCCCTGGAAAGGCAAGAGTCTCCAGCCACCTGGGTCATGCCCTGGGCCCGTGCGATGTCGCCCAAGGCCTTGGCGATGAAGGCGGCATCACCATAGCCTCCTCGATGCAGGCTTCCAGGTAGACCGCCATCTCCTCCGGTGTGCGGAGATGCTCGGCAACGTCGAAGGGGGCCGTTGTGGTTTTCATCAGGTTTCCTCCGCCAGGTTGGCTGCCAATAGAAGGGCCTCATCAATGTCCTTGGCTTGTGAGCTCTTGTCTACGCCAGCCAAAAGGATGATCCAGGCGGTTCCCCTCTGCAGGTCGTAGAACCTGTATCCAGGGCCATAGTTGATCCGCAACTCCGACACGCCGGACCCAACGGGCTTGACGTCACCAGGATTGCCGCCGATGAGGCGCTCGATCCTGACCAGAACCTTCGCCCGGGCTCTCAGATCACGGAGACCCGCAAGCCATCGGACGAACCGCTCTGTCTGGCGGACTGCAACCATGCGCCAACTGTAGCCCGCTGGCTACGGTCGCCCAACGCTTTCTTGTTGGCCCCTATCAAGGACCACGAATCCTTGGAACACGGCCCTGCGGCGCCTTTCCGGGCTCTGAAGTTTCCCTCCGCGAGATCCCACTGCTTCGCAGAAGCCTGCGGCTAGAGCATCGCCTTCTCCAGCTCCGCCTCCGCCAGCAGCTTCCACTCCTTCGGAGAAGCCTTCGGCTAGAGCCGGGCGTTCTCCTTCTCCAGCTTAGTGAGCTGCCTAGCCTCCTCGGCCTGCATGCCCTCGCACTGCTGCCGCCAACGGTGGTAGGTCGGCTGCGTCACCTCGATGACGCGGCAGACATCGGCAACGGACTTGCCTTGGGCGATCAGCTGCTCGGCGGTCCACTGCTGCGCAGAAGCCTTTTGGGCTAGAGCTTGCGGATGATCTGCTCCGCTCTGTGATTGGTGCGCTCCATGGTCGAGTTCCCGGTCCAGCCTGGCCGGTTGAGGACTCTCATTCATGCTGAACAGGTTTACGGTGTCCATGTCAGATCTAGGACTTTCTCGGGAACGGACGATTCAGCACATCTATTGCTGCGCCCACACCTTCACAATCACTGCCTTAAAAAGTAGGTGAAGTTCTGAACCCTTCCTGAGCCTATGTCAACTTCTATAAACTTAGCTCGCGTTGCATCACTAGGAAATTGAATGCCACCGTCCGACATACGTTCTTTACATCTTCCGAGATATGGACTACTCCCCTCAGTGGTTTCATAAAATGTAAACTTTCGTCGAGTAATGCAAAATGAAGTTGCTCCTGCCCAGGTTAATCTACCATCAAGGCTTTTCGCGTAGACATAGTATTTCCTGATCAGCAACAAAGCACCGCAAGCCTTAGGCAGCGCACCAAGCAGCCGCT
>JANWUR010000012.1 GCA_024958655.1 Cyanobium sp. FGCU6
CTCTGATCAGGGCATTCGGGCCTCGGGTTTTACACCACGCAAAGGGACGCGGCCCAATCTACCCGATTGGAGTTCCATGATCAGTACTATATACGCTACATTTCTTCCCTTATCTGAGCTTGCTCTTTTTACGCCTGTCGGGCACATCTACGGCTGTTTGCGTACAGCAAATAACTCCTGGTCCGATATTCACCCTGGATATAGATTTGTTAAAGCTGTTAATTGTCTTAATACAAGTGACTGGATCGAATCGATGGATCCCGATCAATGCAAGTTATTGCAGATTCGGATTTGCAATCGTTTGGGGTGGAGTATGCCAGACCAATTTCTGCAGATTGGCGCAAGTTTACATCTTGAACAGGATTCATCAAGATATCTAGTGCGCCATAAATATGCGTGCACAGAAAGGCTGCGGAACTCGACTTATTGTTATGTTCATCTGCCTTCTGATTTTTACAGCAAGAAGGGTTGCCTATCTTTAGTAGAAAAGCATCTTGCCGGTACTATTGATTTGGATGAGTCTTGCAAGCTCATGGATTATATGAGTTTATACCCTAGTGGGCAGCTTTCGCATATAGAGTTTGTGGACGAATATGGGCCAGCTTTTCTTTTACTGCTTCCCTCTGGTAAAATGCTCTTGAAGAACGTGAGCGGTCTCCTTAGATTTTTCAGGCTAGCGCTTGCAGAGTCAGTCGCCACCCTGGGGATCCCGAAGGCTAGAGATTTGTTTCCAAGGGAGCTCCAGCTCGAATGCTTTGATGACTTTACAACGTATGAAGATCTATTTGAAAGACTTGCCAGTAATTGTCCTTGGCACCCTTGTAAGTTTTTCGAGCCTCAATAAATCTTTTTCGTTGAGCAGGACCTCGGTAATCTCATTGACCTCGGCCGATCTGTTGTCAAGCATTAGAAGTGACGTGCCGATAAGTGTTTGATTTGCCTGAAGGGAGCCATGGCTGTTGCATTTTCTTCATCAGGTGCTGCGGTGTGCGTGGGTTGGCAATTTAACCGACGTAGTTCTGGAACAGCTGCAACGGACTGATCATCGGTCTTTCGCTGCTGCGCTAGGAGGTTGTTGCCCGTAGCGCCGTCGCCGACGCCATTTCCTGCCGCTGTGCACTTTTCTTGTGCCAGCTGCAGTGGATCTTACCGGATTCATTGTTTCTGGAATGCCTGAGCAACCCTGCCATGCGCCTTGGCGGGGTTGCACCCCTCACCCCATCGCTAACGCTTCCTGCAGCTTCTGTTTCTTGATGTAGCGCCACAATTTGTTCCGGTTGTGCGTCGTGCCCCAGAGCAGCCATTCACCATTCACCTTCTCCAGCCCGCGCAGCAGAAAGCGCCTTAGCCCTCGCCCTTCCTTGGCCTGACCAAATAACGGCTCCACGATCGTCTTGCGTCTGGCGTAGATCTCCTTTCCCTCCTTCTTGCGCAGCTTGCGGGCCATCCGTCCCCTGGCATCGAGATCCTTGGAGAGCCATCTGGAGTGGTGGAACCGCGAGATCGCTGATCTGCGCGTCCATGGCACCACCGGTGAGCGGCCGCTGGAGCGGTTCGAGCGAGCGGAGGCCTCGGCGCTGATGGCGCTGAACGGCAAGCCCTCGTATCTGGCGGAGCAGGAGTTCAGCCGCCGCGTCGCCAAGGACTGCTGCGTGCAGGTAGAGGGCAACTGGTACAGCGTGCCCGCCGCGCTGGTGCGCCAGAACGTGACGGTGCAGATCCGTGACCAGCAGGTGCTGATCCGCCAGGGCGGCCGGATCGTGGCGCGCCATCGCCGCCAGGCCGCCAACCAGCGCAGCCGGCAGGTGATCGCTGGCCACTGGGCCGGCCTGGTGCCGCAGCGGGCGATCGAGGCCGCCCAGAGCGAAAACGCGGGCATCGCTGAGGTGGTCGCGTTGGATTCCGTGCGGCGCTCGTCGCTGGCGCGGCCCCTGAGCGACTACGCGGCCGTGGTGGCGGAGGTGGGCTGATGGCACGCAGCAAACCAACGGCACCGGCACCAGTGGCGCCTCCCTCCGGCCTCCGCGCGGCGGAGGCTGCCGACATCGCCATGTTGGTGGAGGAGCTCGACGCCATGCTCAGCCGCCTGCGGCTGGGGGCGATCCGTGAGCAGCTCGATGGGCTGCTGGAGGAGGCAGCCAAAAGACAGCTGAATCTGCGCGAGGCCCTCGCCTGGCTCTGCGCCGCTGAGGTGGCGAGCAAGGAGCAGCGGCGGCTGTCGATGGCCATGACGATCGCCCGCTTCCCGTTCGTGCGGACGCTGGAGGGCTTTGAGTTTGAGGCGCAGCCCTCGATCGATCCAGGGAAGATCCGTGATCTGGCCACCTGCCGCTGGGTCGCCAACGGCGACAACGTCGTGCTGCTGGGCCCACCGGGTGTGGGCAAGACGCACCTGGAGGTGGCGCTGGGCCGTGAGGCGGTGGCCCGGGGTTACACCGTGCAGTTCACCACCGCGATGGAGCTGCTGGGGTCGCTGGTGAAAGGGCAGCAGCAGGGGACGCTGGAGGTGCGGCTGGCGCAGTACAGCAAGCCGAAACTGCTGATCGTCGATGAGCTCGGCTATCTGCCGCTCGAACCCCAGGCGGGGCATCTGTTCTTCCAGCTGATCTCCCGCCGCTACGAGCAGGGCAGCGTGCTGATCAGCTCCAACCGGCCGGTGGAGGAATGGGACGAGGTGTTCGGTGATCAGGTGGTGGCGGCGGCGATCCTCGATCGCTTGATGCACCACAGCCATGTGGTGACGATCCGCGGCGACAGCTACCGGCTCAGGGAGAAGCGCAGATCCGGGCTGTTCCGCCCGCAGGCGGGCGGCTCCTGCTCGTCTGGCATCGGCGGCGTGCCGCCATCGACGCCAGCCAAGCAGGCCTCCTGAGGGGGAACAGCCACAACAGCCCCAACGCCAGCAACAACGGACGACCACCAACGCAACCCATCAGCGAAGCCATGAGCAGCAACAGGCATCACCGCCACCAGGGCGGAACCACTCCGACGACTGAGCCCCAAGACCGCTCCGGGGTGGCTCAGTTTTCAGTGTCGCTTGACATCGTGGCCTTTGATTCATTGATAGATCCGCTCAGCAGGGCCGTCAGTACGACAAACCGCCCCGATCGACAGCGTTGCCGCTCACCCCGCCAATTCCAGCCACCAGCCCGTGCCCACTCCCTCCACCATCCAGCGCCGCCCCCAGTTGCGCTCGGAGTAGCGCAGGCCCCTGCCGCTCCCAACCGCCGTTCGGACATAGCCCCCACCCACCAGGTCGGCTTCGCCGTTGGGGTCATGCATCAGCACCATCCGCCTGTCCGGATCCCAGCCAACCACCAGGCTCCAGTGCCCGCCGCCGCGCGGAGCGGTGACGGGGCCATGGTGGAGCCAACCCACCGGAATCGGAATCCCCAGCTGCAGCTGGGCGATCAGCTGCTCGATCCGCCCATCGGTGCGCAGTTCTGCCTGGATGCCGAGGCCCCGCAGGGTCTGGATCTGGGCGTTGGCGTTGGTGGTGTCGCCGTGGCGCTGCAGCCGGGCCAGGTAGCGGTCGTCCTGCTGGCCGCCGCCGGCCAGGCAGCCGGGCTTCAGGTAGGCAGCGGCCATGGCGCAGGTGGAGGAGAAGCACATCCGCAGCCCTTGGGCGGTGATGCTGTCGCGTTGGCAGAAGTAGGGCACTGCCAGCTGGATCGCTTTGCTGGAAACGGGGCGAACAGGGGTGAGGGGGGCAGGTATCGGAGCGGGGCTCGGGACCCCTGAGGGTTCCGGGCCAGCCGACCAAAGGGCGCGGATCGGCTGATTCCCCATGGCGCGAACCCGCCCCGGAACCCTCAGAAGTACGACGCGCTGAGGCCGCGATGGAATCCCGCCGGCTGGTGGTCTGGATCTCCGCCGGCATCCTGGGCTTCCAGGGCGGCACCCTGACCCTCGATCTGATCGACTGCACCGTTCTCTCCTGGCTGTGGGTCGAACGCCATGGGCTGGAGTCGGTAGGGGTGCCACTGGCTTCCAGCCGCAGAGGTCGGGGTTCTGGTGCTCCGCAACCGGCCACAGGAGCGGAGGCCGAGGGGTCCGGGCCAGCCACCCTGGGCGCAGGGGATGAGCAGCGCCCCGACTCCCGCGTTTCAGCGGCGCCTCAAGACACGGGAGCCTCCCCGGTGGATCCGATGGGGGTGTTCTGCGAGCGGCCCCATGACCGGATCGATACCGCGGTCGGCCAGGGGCTCACGATCCTTGCCGGCCTGGCGCTGGGTGGGTCGGTGGGAAGCCGAGACAGGCTTGGGCCCTGATGCCGGGTGCTTCCCAGCCTCAGAGATCTGTTCCAGGCCCCGACACGTCGAGAAGGAGGACTGATGAGGGGCAATCTCCAGATGGCCTGGGTGCCTTGCGCAGGCCTCGTTCATCGCCTCCTCGCACCGCTGCAGGTGATACAGCAGCGGACTGTTGGGGTTGGGGAATTTCCTGCGGAAGTGATGACCAGGCTTGAGCAAGCCTGCGGCTCTCCAGCGATGCAGGGTGCGTTCACTGATGCCGAGACAGTCCGCAGCATGGCGCTGCATGGCCCAGAGCGAGGAAGGGGACATGGCTGATCGATCCGGTGACGACGAGAAGCCCTTGAGGGCTTGCTGCGACCTGCGAGTCCGATCGGTGGGACTGATCTGCTTCGCCGCCGCCAGGGAGGCTACCCATGCCAGCTCCGGTCAGGTCTGGACAGCCGCTGCCATGTTTTTAGAGCCCGTTTTGAGCCCGCCTCTGTCGGCCAATCCCTGAGAAGTCAATCGGGGCGACAGGATTCGAACCTGCGACCTAGTGCTCCCAAAGCACCCGCGCTACCAAGCTGCGCCACGCCCCGTTGGCTGAAGTGTACGTGGCGATCAGGGGGAGCTGGAGAGCGCCTGAGCCGGGGGTAGTCCGGGGAGAGTGGTGGTGGGAGTGCTGGCTGGACGGTGCGCCGGCAGGTTCGCCACCAGGAGTAGAAACCCGAGGCTGCTGAGCAGGGCCAGAAGGATGGAACGTGTACTGGATCCGGGGCCCACGTCCTTTACTTCCTCAGCCAATGCAGGGAGCTTAAGCCTGAATGATGCATGAGGATGCCGCGCAGTTGCGGAAATGCTGATGCAAGGAACCGCTGACTTCACGACTTTTGTCGTGGCCTGGACGCCTGATCACGCTTACAACTTTCTTGCCGCTGGAATCTGCGGGCCATGGCCGTTCATACAGTCCGTGTGGAAGGAGGTCCTGCCTTCCCATGCCCCGACGATCGGCCGATCCTTTTTGTGGCCTGGGAGCAGGGCGTGATGCTGCCCTTTTCCTGCCGGGTGGGCGGCTGCGGGCGCTGCAGTGCCCGCGTGGTTTGTGGCCGGGTTGAGCCCTCCGCGGCGGAGGTGGCACGGTTGTGCAGCACCTATGCCTTGAGCGACTGCACGATTGCCCTGGCCTGATCCCACCGCTCGGGGCGCTGCGCGGTTAACCGGCCGTCTCCCCCTCATCGCGGTTGATCGCCACCAGGGCCGGGGCGAACAGGAACACAGTGTCGCCCAGCCGCTCCGACTGCCCGTCCATCGCGAAGACGCCACCGGACACGAAATCGATCGTGCGCTGGGCCTCTTCGGGATCCATCTCTCCCAGATGCAGCACCACGGTGCGCTGTTGCTGCACCGCCTGCACCGCCGTCATGGCGTCCTCGTAGCGGGTGGGGTGCATCACCACCACCTCGGGTTGCCAGTTGCCGAAGGGGGTCTCCATGGCCGGGGCGATGCTGCCTCGAAGGGCGGGGCCCCAGTCTGCCTGGCGTGGGCGTCGGCCCCCGTCGCGCCTGGCATGCAGCCGATTCACCGCTAGTGTTGAAATCAACACATGTGGTGATGGCGATGGCTGATCAACGGGACAGGCCCGCCTGCGTCTCCGGTTTCGAAGACGTTGACAGCACCAGCCTGAAGTGGGGTTCCAACGGGGATCTCGCCGCCCTGGATCTGCACCGCATCCTGGCCAGGCTCTGCGTGCATGATCCCCAGGCCTGCGGGGGACTTGAGGAGGGCGGGCTGCCGTCGACCTGACAGGCGCTCAGCTCACCAGGGCGATGGCATCAATCTCCACCCGCGCCCCTCTGGGCAGCGCAGCCACCTGCACGCAGGCCCGGGCCGGGGCGACCGCGCCATCAAACAGTTCGGCATAGAGCGCGTTCACAAGGGCGAAATCGGCCAGGTCGACCAGAAACACCGTGGTGCGGACCACCTGGGTGGGGCTCGCCCCTCCCGCGGCCAGCACGGCCTGGAGGTTGGCCAGCACCTGGCGGGTCTCGGCTTCCACGTCGCCGGCGCCCACCATCGCCCCACTTGCGGGATCCAGGGCGATCTGGCCGGAGCAATAGAGCACCCCACCGGCTTTCACCGCCTGGTTGTAAGGGCCGACGGGAGCTGGCGCGGCGTCGGTGCGGACGGCTTCGGCAGCGCTCATGCCACAGGGGAGAATGAAATCTGAGCCTATGGCCTGCCCTGCGCCCGTGACCGCGCTTCCCACCGCGACAAGCGGACTCCCCGTCCCTGCCCTCGCTTCACCGTCCGAGCGGGTGGACCACCTCCGGCTCACCGATCTCTGGCATCGCTATGGCGGCGCTGCCACCGGCGCCTGGACCCTGCGTGGCATCGATCTGCGCCTGGCACCGGGAGAACTCGTGGGATTGCTGGGTCCTTCCGGCTGCGGCAAGACCACCCTGTTGCGCTTGATCGCCGGCTTCGAGCAGCCGGTTCGTGGCGAGGTGGCGATCGACGGCAGGCTGGTGGCCGGTTCGGGGCGCTGGCTGGAGCCCGAGCGCCGGGGCGTGGGGATGGTCTTCCAGGACTACGCCCTGTTCCCCCATCTCGATGCCTGGACCAATGCCTGCTTCGGCCTGCGCCGGGGGCAGGATCCGGCCCGTGCCTCCTGGCTCATGGACCTGCTGGGCCTGGCCGGGCTGGAGCGTCGCTATCCGCATGAGCTCTCGGGCGGCCAGCGCCAGCGGCTCGCCCTCGCCCGCGCCCTTGCGCCCGGGCCGGCGCTGGTTCTGCTCGACGAACCGTTCTCCAACCTCGACGTGGAGGTGCGCCTCCGGCTCCGCAGCGAACTGCCGGAGGTGCTCGCCCGCTGCGGCGCCGGCGGCCTGCTGGTGACCCACGATCCGGAGGAGGCCCTGGCCATCTGCGATCGGGTGGGCGTGCTGCGGGAAGGGGTGCTGCATCAGTGCGCCCCGCCTCGCGAGTTGATCCATCGGCCTGCCACGGCCTTCGTGGGCCGCTTCCTGCTGCAGGGCAACCTCCTGCCCGCCCAGCGCGACGGCGAGATCGTCTCCACGCCCCTGGGCCGGCTGGCCGTCACCGGAGTGGCCGGCGATCCGCCGCTGGAGGCCGTCGCAGGCGATCCGCCGGAGGTGATGGTGGGCGATCAGGCTGTGGTGTTCGAGCCCGATCCCGATGGCGCGGCCGCGGTCTGCGGCAGGGAGTTCCTCGGCCGGGACTGGCGTTACCGCCTTCGCCTCGCCGACCTGCACCTGCACCTGCGGCTGCCCTTGGAGATCGACCTGCCGAGTGGCCAGCGTGGGCACCTGCGCCTGCGGTCCGGCGCATCCGCCCGTCTGTTCCCCTGTGGTCGGCCGCTGGTGGCGCTCTAGTCGCCCGGCCTTCGCAGCGCCATCAGCGTGCAGTCGTCGGCGAGGGGGGTGCCGCCCACGAACCGATCCAGGGTTGCCAGCAGTTCATCCAGCACGCCGGACAGGGCTGCTCCGCTTGTACAGGTGCTCTCGAGGACCTCACCGCACCCTTCCACACCGAAGGGAAGGCCCTGCGCGTTCTCCGCTTCGGTGATGCCATCGGTGTGCAGCAGCAGCAGATCGCCTGGCAGAAGCGAAAGTTCCCGTTCCTGGTAGCGGCGTTGGGGGAAGGCGCCCACCAGAATCCCGGGTGGCACCTCGATCGGAGCGCAGCGTCCCTGCCGCAACAGGAGCGGTGCCCCATGGCCGCCATTGGCCAGCATCAGCCGGCCGCTGCCCACCTCCAGGAGGCCGCAGAACAGGGTGGCGAACACACCGCTGTCGTTCCCCTCTGCCAGGGCATCGTTCAGCCGCTGCAGCACCAGGCCCGGCGAGCGTTCGCCGCTGGCCAGCACCCGCACCAGCCCCACGATCCGGGCCATCAGCAGGGCGGCGGCGATGCCATGGCCCGACACGTCGCCGATGCACAGGAACAGGTGCCGCTCATCGATGAAGAAGGCATCGAAGAAGTCGCCCCCCACGTGCGAGGCCGGTTCCATGTGGGCCGCCATGGCGATGTCGGTGCGTCCGGGGAACATCGGATCCTCCTGCGGCAGCATCGCGGCCTGCAGCGAGCGGGCCAGCTCCAGCTCCTTGTGCAGCTGGGCCAGTTCCAGCCGGTGCCGTTCCGCCGCCATCGCCAGCTGATTTGTGAGCCGCATCCGCTCCGTCAGCGAGCGCATCAGGTTGCGGGCCACGCCGGGGAGGGGCACGATCCGCGTCCAGAGCACCGGCGGTGCCAGCTCCAGCACCGTGGCGTCCGTCTCGGCTCGCACCAGGGCGGAGGCCGGCAGTCCGTCGATGGCGGAGAGCTCGCCGATGCACTGCCCCACCGGCAGGGGGATGCCTTCGACGCCTTCGGTTTCGGCCGCCCCGGCATCGAGGTGCACCGACACCTTGCCGTCCAGGATCACGAAGATCGAGCTGTTCGCCTGCCCCGGCCGGAGCAGGGCGCTGCCCCGGGCGAGCCGGTGCACCGGGCAGCCCCGCAGGGCACGGGCCAGCGGACCCTGGGCCACGTCGCGGAACAGGGGGATCCGGCTGAGGGCCGCCGGATCGACACCTGTGGAGATCGTCACGCTGGCCCCGCCCTCATCGATCCGGAGTCTCCTGCGGCCAGGCCAGCAGGAGGGTGAGTTCATTGAAATCGTTGACCCGGCGATAGTGCATCTCGTCGCAGAAGCGCCGCACCATCACCAGGCCGAGGCCGCCGATGCCCGTCTCCGCCAGCACGGTCGGAGCGGTGGGAGACGGCGCTGCGGTGGGATCGAAGGGAGCCCCACCGTCGCGGACCCTGAGGCTCAGGGGGGTGCCGCCGCGACGGTCACCGGGGTCGAGCACCAGCTCCACGGGGATCTCGAGAACCCCCGGCCCGGCGTGGTCGATCAGATTGGCGAGCACCTCGTTGAGGCAGAGATCGAGCCGATCGATCAGCTCCTGCGGCACCGACCGCTGCCGGCACCGCTCCGCCAGCCACAGTGATGCCGTTCGCAGGGTCTCGGGGTCGGGTTGGATGTGGAGCTCATCGGCAGGGGTGAGGGCCGCCATGACGCTCACCCTGCGGCCCCCAGCCCGGCCAGGGCTTCCGCTTCCTCGGTGTGGATCGGAATCACCTCGCTGATGCCCGTGGAGGTGAGCGTGGCCTCCACCGTGGACCCTGGGGCGACCAGCAGGGCCATCCGTCCGCCTTTGGACTCGAGGGCCCGGGCGCTGCTGACGATGCTGCGGATGCCGATCGAGGCCAGGAAGCTCACCTCGCGCAGGTCGACCAGCACCTGCTGGGCGTGGGAGGCGGTCA
The DNA here is from genome assembly GCA_024958655.1 of Cyanobium sp. FGCU6. Lineage (GTDB taxonomy): Bacteria > Cyanobacteriota > Cyanobacteriia > PCC-6307 > Cyanobiaceae > Cyanobium. The sequence goes on from JANWUR010000012.1 coordinate 9,564, forward strand.
GGCTGGTGAACTTCAGGGCGATCGGCTCCATCCCCAGCATGTCGAGCCGGCCCGCCAGCCGCACGGTACGCAGGTCGTCGCCGTGGTCCTCGTGGCGGATGCTGCTGCCGGTTGCAGGGGATTCGGTGGGATCGACCATCGTGGGCCCCGCGGATCGCAAGTTGCCCGAAACCTACCGGCGAAACGGTTGCAGGAAATCAGAGAGGGGTTGCAGGGGTGATCCGCCCGACGGACGCGATGTCGTCTGCGTCACCTTTGCCGGCCATCGGTGTCAGCCGCTCCAGTGATTGCGGCTCTCGCGCAGGTCGGCCAGCTCCGCCGCATCGGCCGCGCGCATGAACAGGTTGGTGGCCCGTTCCTCGGCGATTGTGCTGGGGATCGTGGGCCGTCCCTCGCGCCGGCGCTCCTGCACCGCCGCCAGCCGCTGGGCCACGGCGACATCGCCGGGCCGCTGGCGGGCGGCCCAGCGCAGGTTGGGTGCGGTGTACTCGTGGGCGCACCATACCCGCGTGGATCCGGGCAGGGCCGCAAAGCGCTTGAGGGCGGCATGCATCTGGGCGGCGGTGCCCTCGAACAGGCGGCCGCAGCCGCCGGCGAACAGGGTGTCGCCGCAGAACAGCTCGCCGGGCAGGTGGTAGGCGATGTGGGCGCGGGTGTGCGCCGGCACCTCCAGCACCTCCAGCTGCTGGCCGAGCACGTCCACCTGATCCCCCCCGACCACACCCTCGGTCTGGAACGGGATCCGCTCCCGGTCGGCCCGCGCGGCCACCACCCGGGCTCCGGGCCAGCGGTGCAGCAGTCCGGGCGTGCCACCGATGTGATCGGCGTGGTGGTGGGTGTGCAGAACCGCCTCCAGCTCAAGGCCGCGCTCCTCGAGCCAGCGGCGCACCGGCTCCGCCTCGGCCGGGTCCACCACCGCCGCCCGCCGGCCGTCGTGCAGCACGAACACGTAGTTGTCGCGCAGCACCGGGATCAGCTCCACCGTGAGCGGGGTTGGGGGGCCGGCGGGACCAGGCGCTTCGGCGGCGGCGGAGGGGGGCATCGGTACAGTCCAGCCTGCGGCTTCGTTCCATCATCCTTGTCCAGGACTCCCCGATCCGACCGTTGAGCTCCCCACGAGGATCCCACCGATGATCACCGTCGCCCTGGCCAAAGGCGCCCTGCTGAAGGATTCGGTGCGCCGCTTCGCCGCCGCCGGCCTCGATTTCACCGCGCTGCTGGAGCCCGACAACCGGCTGCTGATGGTGCCCAGCGCCTGCGGCACGGCCCGGGCCCTGCTGGTGCGCAATGCCGATGTGCCGGTGTACGTGGCCTACGGCCAGGCCCAGCTCGGCGTGGTGGGCTACGACGTGCTGCGGGAACACCGCCTGCCCGTGGCCCAGCTGGTGGACCTCGGCTTCGGCGGCTGCCGGATGGCGGTGGCGGTGAAGGCCAGCAGCGGTTACCGCCGGGCCGCCGACCTCCCCCCCCACTGCCGCATCGCCAGCAAGTTCACCGCCTGCGCCGCCAGCTTCTTCGAGGCGCTGGATCTGCCCGTGGAACTGATCCACCTCACCGGCTCGGTGGAGCTCGGGCCGATCACCGGCATGTCGGAGGCGATCGTGGATCTGGTGGCCACCGGCCGCACCCTGCGCGACAACGGCCTGGTGGCGATCGAAGACCTGTTCCACAGCACCGCCCGCCTGATCGGCCATCCCCTCGCCCTGCGCCTCGACGACGGCGCCCTGCGGGCGCTCGTTGAGCGACTGGAGGCGGCCTCCCGCGCTCCCCTCCCCGCCTGATGGCCTCCCTCGACTGGCAACGGCTGCGGCGTCTGATCCCCTACCTGGGCCGGGACCGTCGCCGCCTGGTGCTCACCCTGCTGCTGCTGATCCCCCTGGCGCTGGCCGCCGCCGTGCAGCCGCTGCTGGTGGGCCAGGCGATCTCCGTGCTGCGCGGCGAGTCGGTGATGCCCTGGCTGGCCGGGATGGCACGGCCGGCGGCCCTGCGCCTGCTGGTGGGTCTCCTGCTGGTGGCGGTGCTGGTGCGCCTGGCGCTGCAGGGCACCCAGATCTTCAACGTGCAGGTGGTGGGCCAGCGGCTCACCGCACGCATCCGCGACGACCTGTTCCGCCACGCCCTCGACCTCTCCCTGCGGTTCCACGACCGCACGCCGGTGGGCAAGCTGCTCACCCGCCTCACAAGCGACGTCGATGCCCTGGCCGAGGTGTTCGGCAGCGGCGCTGTGGGGGTGTTGGCGGACCTGGTGACGCTGCTGGTGATCGGGATCACGATGATTTCGATCGAATGGCGTCTCGGTCTGCTGCTGATGGCCGTGCAGGTGCCGATCACCGCCGTGATCCTCTGGCTGCAGCGCCGCTACCGCGTGGCCAACTACCGGGTGCGGGAGGAACTGGGCCAGCTCAACGCCGATCTGCAGGAAAACCTCCAGGGTCTGGAAGTGGTGCAGATGTTCCGGCGCGAGCAGGTGAACAGTGCTCAGTTCGCCCGCACCACCGATGCCTACCGCCGCGCCGTGAACGGCACGATCTTCTACGACAGCGCCATCTCCGCCTTTCTGGAGTGGGTGGCGCTGGCGGCGGTGGCCGTGGTGCTGGCCCTGGGGGGCTGGCTGGTGACCGCCGGCAGCATGGGGCTGGGCCTGCTCACCACCTTCATCCTCTTCTCCCAGCGGCTCTTCGATCCCCTGCGCCAGCTGGCGGAGCGCTTCACCCAGATCCAGGGAGGCCTGACGGCCGTCGAGCGGATCGGCGAACTGCTCGAACAGCCGATCGAGATCGTCGACCTGCCGGCGGCCGACCGCAGCACCGCGGCCCAGCGCAGTGCCGCCGAGCGCCGAAGCCCGGGTGAGGTGGTGTTTGAGAACGTCTCGTTCGCCTACCGGCCCGACGATCCCATCCTCGAGGATCTCTCCTTCCGCCTGGCGCCGGGGGAACACGTGGCGATCGTTGGCCCCACCGGCTCCGGCAAGACCACGGTGATCCGCCTGCTCTGCCGGCTCTACGAACCGCAGCGCGGTCGCATCCTGCTCGACGGCATCGACATCCGCGAGCTCCCGATCGCCACCCTGCGCCGCCGGCTGGGTGTGGTGCTGCAGGACACCTTCCTGTTCAGCGGCAACGTGGCCGACAACCTGCGCCTCGACGCCCCGATCGATGATGCGACCCTGGAGCGCACCTGCCGGGAGCTGGGCCTGCAGCCCCTGCTCGCCCGCCTCGGCGACGGCCTTCAGACCGAACTGAGGGAGCGGGGAGGCAATCTCTCCTCCGGGGAGCGGCAGCTGCTGGCGGTGGCGCGCGTGGCTCTGCGCGATCCCTCCGTGCTGGTGATGGATGAGGCCACCGCCTTCATGGACCCTTCCACCGAGGCGACCCTCCAGCACGATCTCGAACGGTTGCTGCAGGGCCGCACCGCCATCGTGATCGCCCACCGCCTGGCCACGGTGGAGGCAGCGGATCGGATCCTGGTGCTGCGTCGCGGCCGGCTGGTGGAGCAGGGCTCCCACCGGCAGCTGCGGGCCGCCGGTGGGCTCTACGCCCAGTTGGCGGAGCTGCAGGAGAAGGGGTTGGCCACCCTCTGATCACCGCCGGCGCCGGCCGCCAGGCCCTGCTCCTCCAGCCAGCTTCCGACCACAGCCGCCAGCCGATCCGGCATCTGCCGCATCGGCAGATGGCCCGCCTCCGCCAGCAGCTCGAAGCGATGCAACGGGCTGTAGCCCGCCAGGTGGCGCACGTAGCGGGCCTGCATCACCGTGTCGCGACCACCGGCAATCCACAGGCTCGGCACCGTGAGACGGTTCACGAGCGCGGGCAGCTGGCGCACCGCTCCTCGGTGGGTGCTGCAGGCCAGCAGGCCCCGGGCGGCCCGCAGGTCGGCGACCAGGGGGGAACGGATCGCCCCGGCCGCTGGCAGGTCGGCCAGCCAGCCTGGCCGCCAGCGCAGGAACGTGGCGCCCCCCAGGCGCACCCGCGCGAAGGCGCGCGGCTGGTACACCCCGCCGCCAGCCGCCACCTGCACCAGGCCCACCAGCCTGCCCGCCAGCCGGGGAGCCGCATGCAGGGCAATGCTGCCGCCGAGGGAGTGACCCAGCAGCACCACCGGCCGATCTCCAGCCTCGGCGATCACGGCGTCGGCCAGCCAGCGGCCGTAGCTGGACAGGCTGGGCTGCAGGCCCCGGGGCCGGGGCCGGCTGCCGAATCCAGGGAGGTCGGGGCACCACAGCCGCCCGTAGGCAGCCAGTTCTGTCTCCAGCGGCTCCCACAGCCGGCCCGACAGCAGCCAGCCGTGCACCCCCACCAGCAGCGGCTGCGCTGCAGCAACGGCCCCCGGACCGCTGGTCCGAGCTGTGGGAACGGTGGTCGGGGCGATCGGGAACCTTCAGCGCGAAGGACCACCCTGGCGGAAGCGTCGGTCGTTCCGTCAGGATCGTCAGACTGCTTGATCCAGCCCCCGCGCCCCGTGCCGGAGCCTTCTCCCCTTCCTCCCTCCGACCTGCTGGCGAACCTCTACGGCGAGCGCTATCGGATCTGCCCCACCGGGCCCGCGCGGGTGAGCCTGGTGCTCAGCCACCAGCGGGAGATCGATCTGATCGAGCTTGAGTCGCTCTGTGATGCGGTGGGCTGGAGTCGGCGCCCCCTGCGACGGGTCCGCAAGGCCCTCCAGCACAGCCTGCTGCGGGTGGGGCTCTGGCGCCACGATCCCCGGCTGCCGCGGCTGGTGGGTTTTGCGCGCTGCACCGGTGACGGCGTGGTCGAGGCGACCGTCTGGGATGTGGCCGTTCATCCCCTCTACCAGGGGGTCGGCCTCGGCAAACAGATGATGGACTACGTGATCGAACAGCTGCGGCATCAGGGTGTGGATCGGGTGAGCCTGTTCGCCGATCCCGATGTGGTGGGGTTCTACGAGGCCCAGGGATGGGAGCTTGAACCGTTGCAGCGCCGCTGTGCCTTCTGGTATTCCCCCTGATCCGCTGGGCGGCGGCAGTCCAGCCGCCAGGGCCTGGTTTCGTCGTAGAGCTCGGCCAGGGTCTCCGGCGGCACCCCCTGGCGCCAGGCGCGGCGCAGCCGGGCGTTGCTGAGGGTGGTGGACCAGACCCCCCTCTCGTTCCAGCGCCTGCCATGCACGCGGATCGCTGCCGGCAGGCAGCGGATCCGCGCCTCCTTCCTGAGCCGCAGCACGAACTCGAGATCTTCCATCAGCGGCAGGGGGGCGATCCCGCCGCACCTGACATAGAGCGCCCGTGGCAACAGCAGGCCCTGGTCGCCGTACGGGAGCTGGCGCCAGCGGCTGCGCAGGCCCACCGCCAGTTCCACCAGGCGCAGGGCCGGCGCCCGGCCCTCGATCGCCAGAGGGAAGCACCAGGCCTCGTCCTGGTGGGCCGAGGTCGCGCTCCCCGCCCTCGCCAGCACTGCCGCCACCTGGTCCGCCCAGGCCGATGGAAGCCGTCCATCGCCATGCAGCAGCAGCAGCCAGTCGCCTGAACTGGCGTCGACCCCATGGGCCAGTTGCCTGCCGCGGCAGGCCCGTTCCCGCACCACTCGTGCCCCGCCAAGGCGCGCCACGGTGGCGGTGCGATCGCTGCTCTCGCCATCCACCACCAGCACCTCGCGCAGCAGCGACGACCCCAGGGCCAGATCCGCCAGCAGGGACGGCAATCGGGGGGCCTCGTTGCGGGCCACCACCACCACGCTCAGAGGGACCCCGCTCATCGCCAGTGTTCAAGATCAGCCGGACGGTCGAGGTCGTCCCGCTCCGGCAGAAGGGTGACCCGCAGGCCCGCTGCCTCCGCCGCGGCCAGCGTCTGCCGCAGCACCCCACGGGTCCCCCAGGCGATCCCGGCGAACAGTGCCGGCCAGCGGCCCGTCAGGCCGATCAGCCAGTAGCCCCCGTCGCCGGCGGGCCCCAGCACCACGGGGGAGCCCTCCAGGGCCCGGAAGGCGGCCCCGAGATCCGTGCTCTCCAGGGCGGGCAGATCACTGCCGATCAGCACCACCCGACCGGCGCCCTCGCGCCGGGCCCGCATCAGCTGCCGCTGCATCAGCACTCCCAGGCTTCCCTTCCCCTGCTCCACGATGCGCAGATCCGGCTGTGCTTCGGGCCAGCGGTTGCGGGCCCAGCGGCGCGCCGCCCGCTGGCCCATCCCCTGCACCGCCAGCACGGTTTCGGCCCCGGTGGGCAGCCGGGCGCCGGCCACCGCCGCCATGGTGTGGCTGCACAGGCGATCGTGTACGCCTGCAGCCGCCGTGATCCCCAGCCCCATGGCCAGGCGCCGCTTGCAGCGCCCCGGCGACGGGCCGCGCGCCAGTACCACCAACTGGGCCCGCCCCGACCGGCAGCGGTTCATCGCTGCCGCGGCAGCTCGGCGGGACGCAGAGTGAGATCGAGCCGCTGCTCACCGCGGCGCACGATGAAGGTGAGCGGTTCACCCACCCGGCCGCGATCCACCGCCAGCTGCACCTCCGAGGGGTTCTTCACCGGCTTGCCCGCCACCTGCTCGATCAGGTCGCAGGGACGCAGACCGCCCGCATCGGCCGGTCCTCCCTTCATCACGTCCACCACCACCACCCCGTTGACCTCCGGCAGCGTGCATTCATCGGTGGCGCCGTTGATCTCGCGGGCCAGCTGGGGGGTGAGGGCCTGAAGGCGGATGCCCACATAGGGATGGCTGGCAAAACCGCGATCAAGGATCTGAGCCGCGATCTGGCGGGCGGTGTTGATCGGCACAGCAAAGCTCAGACCGGCGCCCGGGGCCTGGCGGATGGCGGTGTTGATGCCGATCACCTGGCCGCGGTCGTTGATCAGCGGGCCGCCGCTGTTGCCGGGGTTCACGGCCGCGTCCGTCTGGATGTAAGGCACCCGCTGGCCTTCACCCACGGCGTTGGTGCGTTGGATGGCACTGATGATCCCGGCGGTCACCGTGTTGTCGAGGCCGAGGGGATTGCCGATGGCGATCGCCCACTCGCCGGGCCGCAGCTTGGCGGAATCCCCCAGGGGCGCCACCGGCAGCCGCGATGCCACCACCTTCACCACCGCCACGTCGGTGAGCGGGTCGGCCCCCAGCACCTTGCCGGTGAAACTGCGGCCGTCGGGCAGGGTGACATGCACTTCGCTGGCTCCCTCCACCACGTGGGCATTGGTGAGCACCACCCCATCGGAGCGGGTGATGAAGCCTGATCCCTGGCCCTGCTGCTGCTGGATCGCGGGGCCCCGGCCCAGCAGGCCGCCGAGGGGATTGACCGTGCGCTTGACGGTGTCGATGCGCACGACCGCCGGCCCCACCTTGGCCACGGCGTCGACGATCACGTTGCCGCCGGGCTGCAGGGGAGCTGCTGCGGGGGCATCACTGACCCGGGCTTTCTCCTGAGGGGGCATCACCGGCAGCCGCATCCCCATGCAGCTGCTCAGCAGGCTGCCGCAGAGCGCTGCCGCGATCAGGCTGGCGGGTTTCCCCATGGAACGGAGATGAAGCGGCGACGGGGCGTCCATCGGGATGGCGAGGGTGAAATCAGAGGGTGGCGGCAGGTGCCGCGGCAAGCAGGTGAGGCCCCCTGACCGTGCCTATATTCGGCAGCCGTGTGATGGGGGTCCGGTGCAGCGGGGCGATCGGCTTTGGCACCGGGTCCAGGAGGCTCTTCAGGCCAGCCTCAGCAAGCCTACCTTCGAGACCTGGATCCGTCCGGCCCGCTGTCTTTCGGCCGACGACGGAGCCCTGAGGCTGCAGGCGCCCAACAGCTTCGCCTGCAGCTGGCTGCGCAAGCACTACCTGGCCAAGATCGAGCAGGTGGCCGCCGACATCGCCGGTGAGCCCGTGCATGTGGAGATCGACGTGTTCCCCGGGGATGGTCCCGATGGCGCTCCCCCCCCACCGCTGCCGGTTCCGGCGGCGGCTGGCTCCGCTGCCTCGCCTGCCCGGGCTTCCACGGGGACCCGGTTGATCGCCAACCTCAATCCGCGCTACGTGTTCAACCGCTTCGTGGTGGGCCCCAACAGCCGCATGGCCCATGCGGCGGCACTGGCGGTGGCCGAAGCCCCGGGGCGGGAGTTCAATCCCCTGTTCATCTGCGGCGGTGTCGGTCTGGGCAAGACCCATCTGATGCAGGCCATCGGCCATTATCGGCTGGAGATTGATCCCGAAGCGCGAGTGTTCTATGTGAGCACCGAGACTTTCACCAACGACCTGATCCAGGCGATCCGCAAGGATGGGATGCAAGCCTTCCGCGATCGCTACCGCGCCGCCGATCTGATCCTGGTGGATGATATCCAATTCATCGAGGGCAAGGAGTACACGCAGGAGGAGTTCTTCCACACCTTCAACGCCCTGCATGAGGCAGGCCGCCAGATCGTGATTGCCTCGGACCGGCCCCCCAGCCAGATCCCCCGCCTGCAGGAGCGGCTGATCTCCCGCTTCTCCATGGGGCTGATCGCCGACATCCAGGCCCCCGATCTCGAGACCCGGATGGCGATCCTGCACAAGAAGGCCGAAGCTGAGCATATGCTCCTGCCGCGGGAGCTGATCCACTACATCGCCGGCCGCTTCACCTCCAACATCCGTGAGCTCGAAGGCGCTCTCACCCGGGCTGTGGCGTTCGCCTCGATCACCGGCCTGCCGATGACGGTGGAGTCGGTGGCGCCGATGCTGGATCCCATCGGCCACGACGTGGATGTCACTCCCCAGCAGGTGCTAGATAAGGTGGCTGAGGTTTTTGAGGTGCGCATCGACGAGATGCTCAGCCCCAGCCGCAAGCGTGCCGTGAGCCAGGCCCGGCAGGTGGGCATGTTCCTGATGCGTCAGAACACCAGCCTGTCCCTGCCACGCATCGGTGAGGCCTTTGGCGGCAAGGATCATTCCACCGTGATGTACGCGGTGGAGCAGGTGGAGAAGAAGCTCAATGCCGATCCGGCCCTGGCGCGCCGTGTTCAGCAGGTGCGCGATCTGCTTCAGATTGATTCACGGAAGCGTCGTTGAAGAGTGATGAGCAACCGAATCTACCCTGCTGTTTACTTTGTTTGTCAGCTTTGCCCTGGAGAGGATCAGCTTCCATGAAGAGAATTCTCTTGCTGATGAATCAGCCTCCTGGTTGCAGCAGTGTTCAAGGCCTTCGGTATAGCAAGCTTCTCCCTTATCTTGAAGATCTTGGCTGGGAGTTCCATTTTTGTGGCCCATCGCCCAGGAAGTGCTCAGTATTGATCGAGCCGCTCCGTTATCCCTCGGAGAGACTCCATTATAGTGGCAGGGTGTTGCGCTCTATTGAGTATTCTGTCTGCAAAAATCGACAAAAACGTTTTTCGCCGGCCTTCCTTTTCTACGGCGCCTTACAGTGGGTTAGTCGGCTCGTGGAACGTCAGCTCAAGCAGGACCCGTTTAACCATATGGAGGCTGGGCTTGTGCACAAGGCAATGGAGGCCGATCGTCTTTACGACTTTGATCTGATTGCAGGCAAAAGCCCAGACTTCCGAATGTTATTGACCGCGGCCCGTTTGTGCAGGCAGCTTGGGAAGCCATTCCTGGCGATCTACGACGATCCTGAGGGTGCTCGGGATCAGGGTGGCTTTTACCCGTCGGATCCAGAGCTTCAGAAGGCTGTTCTCGATCAGTCATGTGGCGCCATCTTCATGTCTCCGCTTACACGCGAACGCTATGTTGGCTGCGGACTCGTTGCTGATGAGTTTTCCTACGCCTTGTGCGATAGCTACCCAGAGCCTGCTGAGCTCCGCCGTTCAGGAGGACATCGCCATGAGATCCCTGCCTTGCAGGATCTTCCCCTGGGTGCGTACGCTCCTGACCCAATGCGCCTTGTTCACCTCGGTAGCCTGCCGGAATGGCGCCCTGTTGATTCGTTTCTAGAGGCATTGCGTCGTTTCCGGCGATCCTCTCCGGAGGTTCGGCTGATCATCGAGACCTATGGCTACGTCTATGGAGCGGCCAGATCCACGATTGAGGCTGATCAGGATCTTGCCAGCATGTTCCGTTTCCATCCTGGGGTCAGTCATGACGAGTCCCACGAAGTTGCTGCAGGGTGTGACATCCAGCTTGTTATAATTGGCCCTCGCCATATCGATAATCAGCCCTCTAAATTCTTTGTCTATCTGGGCCATCACAAGCCAGTTCTTGCTATTGGGCCGCGCGGGAATCCAATCGAAAAGATCATCGGGCGACTGGAAATAGGTGTCTACTGCGATGTCGATAATGCTCAATCAATCTTTGAGGGTTTATCTGAGCTCCGGCGAGACTATTGCCGCTACAAGTCAAACTTCGTTAACAATCATGCGGCCTTGGCGAGTTATTCTGCGCCGCAGGTTGCGCAACAGTGGGTTAGGTGCCTTGATGACATGGTTGCCACTGTCCAGCATAAGGACCAGCCAGGCAGGTGCCTCAGCCAGTGATCGGCTCGCTGGGATCCAGCCCTTCCACCTCTCCCTGGAACACCCGGCTTGCCACGATGTCCTCGGCTTCGATCGTCATCAGATCCAGTTTCGTGAGCGGCGAACCCATGCGCTTGAACAGGCGGTTGGCCTGACGCATGCGGGCACGGTCGATGGCATTGCGGATCGAGCGGGCATTGGCGAAGAAGGGCAGCTGCATCCGCCTCACGATGTATTCGGCAAAGGCGGCGTTGGCCTCCTCGCTGAAACGGTAGTTCTCCGCAGCCAGGATCAGACGGGCTATCGCCAGCAGCTCATCGGCGCTGTAGTCGGGGAAGTCGATATGATTGGCCACCCTTGAGGATAGGCCTGGATTAGACTGGTAGAAGATGTCCATCCGCTCCTTATAGCCGGCGAAGATCACCACAAGATCATCACGATTGGCCTCCATCACCTGCAGCAGAATCTCGATCGCCTCCGCGCCGTAATCACGCTCATTCTCTGGCCGGTAAAGGTAGTAGGCCTCGTCGATGAACAGCACGCCCCCCATGGCCTTCTTCAGCATCTCACGCGTCTTCGGGGCGGTGTGGCCGATGTACTGACCCACCAGGTCGTCGCGGGTGGCGGTGACCACATGGCCCTTGCGTACGTAGCCGAGGCCGTGCAGGATCTTCGACATCCGCTCGGCCACCGTGGTCTTGCCGGTTCCCGGGTGGCCGGTGAACGACATGTGAAGGCTGGGCGGCGCCGTATCGAGGCCCACCTGCTCCCGGGCCCGGTTCACCACCAGCAGGGCGGCGATCTCGCGGATGCGGGCCTTGACCGGCCGCAGGCCGATCAGCTCCCTATCGAGCTGGTCGAGCACCGTCTGGATGCCCGCACCTTCGTAGGCGGCCTGCAGGTCGACCGCTGTGTCGTCGGCGGAAACGGCCGGATCAGAGGAGCTCATCGACGGCGGCGGCGAAGGTGGTTTCGGCCTCACCCACCGCCGCGTCCTCCCCTTCGCCCTCGGGCCTGATGGTGAGGTTCACATAGGTTCGCCCGAAGCTGATGTCGGGGAAGCGGCCCAGACGCTCCGAGAGCGCATTCAGGCGCTCCAGGAAGGTGCGGGTGGTGTCGTAGTCGGCGAACTCGACGCGCCGCTCCAGCCGATCGGGGCGGCTCCTGCGGGTCCAGGGATGATCCATGGGCTCGACCTTACGCCTGCGCCGTTCCTTCCTCGGCACCGAGGGCGTCGGTGCGCGCCCGACTCAGCCGCACAGCCCAGGCCGCGGCATGGGCATGGTTCGCCTCCTGGGCCGCCGGCTCGCTGACTGTGAGCGGGTGCGGGAAGGTGCCGCGGATGGCGGCGTTGGTGACGCAGAACATCGCCTTCTGGAAGCTCATGCAGATCTTCACCCGCACATCCCCCTCGCCCCGCGTGCGTTGGTCGTACCAGCGGTGAAGGCGCGGTGGCAGGTGGCGGTACATGTCCTGCATCAGCAGGCTGGGCGGGATGCCGGCGCCCATCGTGGGCAGGGGATCGGCGAAGAGGGCGCCGTAGGCGAACGTCGACTGGTCCGGGGAGATCTGCTGAGCCTGGGCGTTGAAGGACACTGTGCCCAGGAACGGAGTGCCGCGCAGGAAAACGGCCTCCACATAGGGCACGGCCACGTCGACGAGGAAGGTGAGCCCGGCCTCCGGGGGAAGCACCCAGAACCGCTCCCCGGCCACCTCCACCGCATAGGTGATCGGCTGGGCGGCTGCTGCCACCAGCGCGTCCTTGATGAACTCCACCACCGCCTCGATCGTGCGCACCGTGCCGTCGGCCTCGGCCCGCGCCAGATCGAGGAAGAGATCGCTCATCACCCGCCAGAACTGGCCCAGGGCGTGGGTGGTGGCGGCGGCGCGGATCAGCTCGGTCAGGAACTCCGGGAACAGCGGATGGAGCACGGCCAGCAGCGGATCGCGGCGGGTCTTGCGGGCGATGATCGAGCGGCAGTTCTCCAGGAACGGGGGGCTGTCGAGGTACGCATCGAGACCGCCGGTGCCATGCCAGAGCATGGTCTTCATGCAGTACTCCGCGTACTCGTAATTGATGCGGTCGTGCCAGAGATGGCGCCAGATCCTCGCCGGGCTGAGGTCGCCATCGAGGAAGCGGAACACCGGGAAGGGATTGAGGAACTGCGCCTCCGCCTGGTGGATCAGGTTGATGCTGTAGGCATCCAGCACCTCGCCGTAGCTCTCGAGCACATCCACCACCTGCATCAGGTGCTCGGGGGTGTCGGCCAGCAGGGTGCGGCCGGCCAGCAGGCAGGTCTCGAGCTCCCCGGGGGTGGGATTGCCTCCAGCGTGAACGAGTTCGGCGGGGATGATCGGCATCAGCCCAGGCCTCCCGCTCCAGTCGATGCGAGCACCACATGGGGCAGCCCGGCGAGCAGGGCGGTGCTGGATTCACTCAGGTGGCCGAGGGTGGCGGGCACCAGACCCAGCAGCACCACCCCGAGGGCCAGGCCGAGGGTGGTGAGCGTCTCGCGCGGCGCCACGCCTGCCAGGCGGATGTCAAGCCTGGAATCGTGCGCTGGATCCGTGGGCGGCGTGATCGCCAGACGCCCGAAGAAGGCCCGGTTCACCAGGAGCAGGAAGTACACGGCGGTGAGCCCGGAGCCCACCATGCACAGCAGGGTGGCCAGCGGGTAGGAGGGGAGGCTGCCGCGGAACACCAGGAATTCGGAGATGAAGCCGGCCATGCCCGGGAGCCCGGCACTGGCCATCACCCCCAGGATCATCAGGGTGCCGGTGAAAGGAAGACCCCGCTCCGGATTGAGCAGACCCCTCAGCACCTCGAGGTCGCGGGTGCCGGTCTTGCGGTAAACGATCCCCACCAGCAGGAACAGAAGGGCGGAGATCAGCCCGTGGCTCACCATCTGGAACACCGCCCCCAGCAGGCTTACGGGCGTGGCGGCGGCCGCCGCCAGCAGCACGTAGCCCATGTGGCCCACCGAGCTGAAGGCCACCATCCGTTTCATGTCCCGCTGGGCGATGGCCGCCAGCGATCCATACAGCACCGACACCGCCGCCCAGATCGCCAGCCAGGGGGCCACCAGGGCCCAGGCTTCGGGAAACATGCCCAGGCAGAAGCGCAGCAGGCCGTAGGTTCCCAGCTTGAGCAGAACCCCGGCCAGCAGCACCGACACCGGCGTGGAGGCCTGGGTGTGCGCATCCGGCAACCAGCTGTGGAAGGGCACCAGGGGGATCTTGATGCCGAAGCCGACCAGCAGGGCCCCCAGGAGCAGCAGCTGGCTGCCCATCGACAGCCGGTCGCTCAGCACGGGACTGAGGCTGAAGTCCACCGAGCCGGTGAACAGCGCCAGGCCCAGAAAGGCGCCCAGGATCAGCATCCCTGACACGGCGGTGAAGAGCAGGAACTTGGTGGCGGCATAGGCCCGATTGTTACCGCCCCAGATCGAGATCAACAGCCACAGCGGAATCAGTTCGAGTTCGTAGAACAGGAAGAACAGCAGCAGGTTGTCGGCCAGGAAGGCTCCGTTCACCGCGCCGCTGATCAGCAGCAGCAGGGAGAAATAGATCCGTGGCCGCTGGCTGATGTCGCGCGTGCACACCGCTGACACCAGGGTGAGGGCGGCGTTGATCAGCACCAGGGGCAACGAGAGGCCATCGATGCCGAGCCGGTAGTCGAGGCCGATACTGTTGACCCAAGGCAGGGATTCGCAGAGCTGCAGCGCGCCTTGGGCCGGGTCGAAGGCCAGCAGCACCCGCAGGCTCCAGAGCAACTGCAGGCTGAGCACGGTGATCGCCACGCCGCGCATCCGCCCCGGCGGTGGGTTGCCCGGCAGGAGCAGCAGCAGGGCCGTGCCGAGGAAGGGGATCAGCAGCAGGGTGCTCAGCATTCCCATCAGCCCCGGAACAAAGAGAGGCTGCCGAACAGCAGCACGATCGCCACCACCACGGTGAGCACGTAGGTCTGCAGCTGGCCGCTCACCCCCAGCTTGAGGGCCTCGGCACTGGCCAGCGAGCCCATGCCGATGCGGTTCACCAGCCCATTCACTACCACACGGTCAAAGGCATTGGTGAGCTGAGCCACGCCGGCCACGAAGGCGACGATCGTGGCCCGGTAGATGCGGTCGGTGTAGAAGTCGTAGGCAAGGAGATCCTGCAGGGTGCGCAGGGGCCTCAGCACCGACCGCGACCAGAACTTGTCGAGCGGCACCAGGACTCCGACCAGCACGCCGAGCGCCCCGCTGGCCACCACCAGCGCAGTGGTGCGCCAGGAGAACGAGGCGATCCCCGGAGCAGGATCGAGCCGGCCGATCACCAGCGGCGTGAGCAGCACCAGGACCAGGAGCGAGACCATCGGCAGGGCCATGAGCCAGTTCACCTCAGGGGTGCGCTTGGTCTTGGGGTGGGGGGTGTCGAGGAACACCTGCCGGTACACCCGCACCAGATTGAAGGCGGTGAGGGCGTTGGTGAGCAGCACCACGGCAGCGAACAGCGGCGCCATCGCTGCCATGCGCTCCACCATCAGCCCGAAGCACCAGAAGCAGCCCAGGGGCAGCAGTCCGGTGAGTCCAGCGGCGGCCACCAGATAGGCGCCGGTGGTGGCGGGCATGCGGCGGGCCAGTCCCCCCAGTTCGGTGATGTCCTGGCAGTTGGTGGTGGCGATCACGCTGCCCACGCTCATGAACAGCAGGGCCTTGGCCAGGCCGTGGGCGAACAGCAGCAGCAGGGCGACGCCCGGGAGCTGCAGGGCGATCGCCAGGAACACCAGGCCCAGATAGGAGGTGGTGGAGTACGAGAAGGCTCGTTTGAGATCCACCTGGGCGATCGCCACCAGTGCTCCGCCGACGGCGCTGATCGTGCCCACCAGGAGGAGCACGTCGATCGCCACCGGCGAGAGCCGCAGCAATGGCATCAGCTTCAGCAGCACCAGAGCGCCGCAGGTCACCACCGCTGAGTTGCGCAGGATTGAGGCAGGATTCGGTCCCTCCATCGCCTCATCGAGCCACAGGTGCATCGGGAACTGGGCGCACTTGCCCATCGGTCCGGCAATCAGTCCGAGGCAGAGCAGCGTGGCCGCCAGCGGCGAAAGATCGGCATCAGCCGACCAGGCATAGAGATCGTTGAACTCGAGTGAACCGGCCCAGGCCGAGAGGGCCACCAGGCCCATCAGCAGCAGCACGTCACCGACGCGCTTGGTGAGGAAGGCATCGCGGGCGGCGGTGACCACAAGGGGCTGGGCGTACCAGAAGCCGACCAGCAGATAGGTGGAGAGGGTGAGCATCTCCAGCAGGAAATAGCTCAGGAAGAGATTGCTGCTCAGCACCACCCCCGCCATGGCCCCTTCGAAGAAGCCCACCAGGGCATAAAAGCGGGCCAGCGACCATTCCTTGTCGAGATAGCCCAGGGCGAAGACCTGGCAGATCAGGCTCATCGACGTGACCAGCTCCAGTGCGGCCAGGTTGGTGAGCGAAAGATCGAAGCCGATCCGCAGATCCAGATCGGCGGCCTGGAACCAGGGGATCTCGAGGTGCTGGGGGCCCGTGATGAGCACCTCACGCAGGATCAGGCTGCCGTGCAGCACCGCCAGCAGGGTGACCAGAAGATTGAGGTAAGCCGCCGGCCGGGGGCCGTTGCGCTTCACCCAGCCCGAGGCCCAGGGCAGGGACAGCACCATGCCACCGAATCCGTACAACGGAATCAGCCAGACCAGCTGGATCGGCAGTGAGGGGGCGGGGGCCAAGGAGGGAGCAGGGCGACGGCGGGGTGCCGGGAGATGGGGCCTGGGCGCTGGACTTTACGCAGCCTGTGGGATCGTCTCCATCGGGATCACGGCTGCCCGTTGGGTTTCAGAACACGGCGCGCTGCAGGCTCGGCGCCTTCGCTGTGAGGCTGGCGACCCAGACGGCCAGATCCTCTCCATGCTGCTGCTCCTCCTGCCAGAGCGCCCGGAAGAAGGATTCATTCTCCCCGTCGCCGATCAGCAGGCAGAAGCGCACCGCCTCTGCGTAATGGTGGATCAATTCGTTTTCCAGGATTCCATTGAGGCGTAGCAGGCCCAACAGATCCCTGGCATGGGCAACGGCCCGCAGCTGAGAAGCGGCCGGAGCCGCTCCCAGAGCGATCATGCGCTGCACGATGCGTTCGGCGTGCTGCATCTCCTCCACCGTCTCATGGCGGAAACGGTCAGACGTTGCAGGATCTCCCCAGGTCTGCGCCAGCGTGGCGTGGGTCATGTACTGCTGCACGGCCGAGAGCTCAAGGCTCAGGGCCCGGCCCAGGTAGCCAAGGACGCGGGGATGAACGGCGTCCATCGGGCTCACAGCCGGCGGGTCGCGCCGCTGGCACCGATGGCGGGCTCCACTTCGCTGTGGGGACGGGCGATGATGTGCGCCGCTACCAGCCCGTCGCCCACCCGTTCGCAGGCATCGGCGCCAGCGCGCACGGCGGCATTCACGGCACCGGTTTCGCCGCGCACCATCACGGTGACATAGCCCCCGCCCACGAATTCGCGGGCCACCAGGGTGACTTCCGCTGCCTTGGTCATGGCATCCGCCGCTTCGATCGCCGGCACCAGGCCGCGGGTTTCGATCATGCCGAGGGCGATGCCGTGGACGGTGGGAGCCATGGGGGTGGGGGTCAGGGTGGTGGGTGCCTTGGGGGGGGTGCCGCCGGAGGCGGCGCCGCGACCGCGGCTGCGGGCGGCGGGAGCGATGCGGGTGCTGGTGGCACGGGTGCGGCTGGATGCCGCCGCACGGGCGGGAGTGCGGGTTGCGGTGGTACGGCTGGTGGAGCTGGTCGCCGGCAGGGCCAGGGGTATGGCGCTCGCTGCCGGGGTGGTGGGTGTGGCCGGAGCTGCAGGGGTCTCGGTGGCGGGTGTCGCGGTGGCACCACCACTCGAAGGAGCAGGCGCAGGCTCAGGCGTGGCGGCGGTGGGAGTGGCGGACGCTGCAGCCGGTGGAGCGAGGTTGCCCGCACCGGCGGCCGGGGTGGATCCGGCGGTGGTGGAACCGGTACGGGCGGAGGGGGCGGTGCGGGTGCGGCGGGCCATGGGGCGAACGGGTGAGGGGAGCGGGTCGGTGCTGGCCGGGAGGTGAGCGGCCCGTCAGCGGGGGACGGAGAGAAGGGGCATCACCCGTCGGGTTCCCAGAAATCGATGATTCCAGCGATGGTCAGGTCGGTGTGGGTGTCGGGGTCGCCGCAGGCGAAGCGGGCGGCCGAACCGCTGGCGGTGAAGACCCAGTTGCCGGGGGAAGCACCTACCGGATCGACGGCGACGTTGAACTTGCCCTTGGGGGTGCGCAGCACCCGCAGGTTCCAGTGCTTCAGTCCTGGCACTCGCTGGGTGCAGACGAGCGAACCGGTGACCTGCATGATCTCCATCAGGTCTTGCCTCCGTTGGCGGCCGTGCCGGGCGAAGGTGTTGGGGCGGTGGGTGTCGCAGCAGTAGCTGCGCCTGAGCTCGAGGGGCTCTTGGCCGCCTCCGGATCCCAGTGGTCAATGATGCCCACGATCGTCAGATCGCTCGGGTACGACTTGCTGCCCGCGGCCTCGCGCGCAGCCGAACTGCCCACGCAGATCACCCAGTCGCCGGGGATGCAGCCGACCGCGTCGACGGCCACCTTCTGGGTGCTGCCGTCGAGGACCACCTGCAGGTGCTTGTGCTCGAAGTCGGGAATGCGGTTGGTGGACACCAGCGGCTTCACCACCTTGCAGATCAGCATCTCAGTGACCTCCGGATTCCGGGAAGGTGATCGTGGAACCAACCGCTTCGGCTGGGGTGTGGGCGTCCTTGTCGCGCACGGTGAGCAGGGCATGGAGGAGGCCCTGCTGGAACAGTTCGCCGTAGCGGCTTTCCATCGCCGCTCCCACACGTTGAGCACTGCGCACGGCCCGCTCCCGAGCTCCGGGCACCTTGCCGCTGTAGTCAAAGCGCACCACCACCGGCACCGGCAGCCCGCGCGAGACGTTCAGGCCCTTGAAGATCTTCACCCCCACATCGAGATCGGGGGCACCTTCCTCCACCGTGTCCATGTATGCGAAGTAGGTGAGATTGCGCAGGTGGATCTCCTTGAAGCCGATGCCCACGCCGATGAAGCGCTCGGCATGGCCCGCATCGCTGTAGTGGCTGCCGTGGAACTCGCGCACGTAGTCGATCTGCGAGAGGTTGTTTTCGATCAGACGGGCGATCATCCGCACCATCCCGGGATCCGGCGCCGAAGCGGCGGCTTCATGCACCAGTTCCAGGATCCGTTCCCGTGCCTGGGCAGCCGGCAGGCCGCAGGTGGCCGCGTGCACGTCGCGGGCATCCAGCCAGCGCTCGAGGTGGGTGGTGCCGTCCATGCCCGGAACATGCACCCGGATGGCATCGGTGTCGGTGTCGATGCCCATCAGCAGCAGGTCCACCGAGGCGCCGCAGCAGAAGCTGTTCTCCACGGCCTGCTGGAAGTCGTGCAGACGGCTCATGCCGCAGGAGGCTGCGAGGGCGTCGTTGCTGCCGTGGGCGGCACAGCCCTCATGGCTGGGATCGAGGGAGCTGAAGTGGTAGAGCACCACCTTCAGGTAGCGGGTGTCCGCGTGGGCGGGATTGGGGATCGCCTCCCGATAGCGGCGGTGCTCGGTCTTCACCCAGCGGTTCACGGTGTTCTCCACGTCGAACAGGGCGCCGGCATGGGGCCGTCGGCGGACGGAGGCGTAGGGAATCCGCAGCCCGAAGGCGATGGCATGGGCAAGGCGGCCATCGGCGCAGGGGGTGATATCGAGCAGGTGAAAGCCGCAATCCAGCAGGAACTCGTCGAAGGCCGCTGCAGCGGGGGTGCCGGGTCCGCCGGCGAGGGGATCGGCGTCGAAGAAGTAGCCGCTGGTCTGCTCGTAGGTTTCGAACACGCACCAGGCAAAGAGGGTGCGCATGTCGAGCTGGGTGACCCAGGCCGTTTCCAGGATCGGCAGCGGCAGTTCGAACCCCAGTTGACGCCGGGCCAGCTCCTGGGCCCGGCCCACGAAGTCGTCTTCGTGCTGCAGGCCTGAGAGCTGCTTGAGCACCGGCACGATGCGATCAAAGCGGTCCTTCACCTGCAGGTCGTAGGCATGCAGGGCAGTGTTCGCCGCCTGGTCGGTGAGGGGATGGCCTCCGCAGAGAGCCGTGGCCGCGGCGGTATTTCGGGTACGGGAGCTCTGGGCGGACAGCGCACCAGGGGGCGTGCTCGTGAGACGCTCCCGTTCCACCAGCACCGGCTTGGGACGGATCCGCCCCGTGGGGCGGCCGCTGCCGCTGCTGCTGCCATTCCTGGCCACACGGGCGCGGGTGCCCCGGGCCGGCAGAACACCGGCGTTCTGGGTCTCAGCGACGGCTGGGTCCAGCAGGGATGGCGGGATCGGCCTCCGATCGGCGCGTCGGGGGGCTGTGGGTGAGAGGGGGGTGGCGTTCATCGCCGGACGGCGGGGCATCGGGCGATCAGCCTCTTGCGCCGCCGGACACGGTGATCAGCGATCCAGAGCTGGTGTTGCCGCTGGAACCGGTGATGCGGCTCACAGGTTCGGGAATCGCCTCGTTGCGTTTGGGCTGGAAGCTGGGCATCGCCGACATCGGACCTGGCCGGGTGGGGTTGCGGCGGCGGGCGGAGGCGCCTTCGGTTCCGGTCACGTGTTCACCCCGATCCCAGTCATCGCCGGTGATCTTCAGGCCCGCGGAGATGCCCTCACCCGTGACCCGCGACACGGGACGCACGTCCTCGTCGACGGTCACCGGGGCCGGTGCCACTGGGCGCTGGGCAGGGGGGCGACGGTCGAAGCGGAACTGCTCGGTGCCGGTCACCTTGTCGGCCGCCATATCGAAGGGGCCGGTGATCCGGCCGCCCTGCTCATAGGTGCTGCCTGTGACCTGGCCGGTGCGCTCGCGCTCGATCTGGGCGGCGCGCGCCGGGGACTGGACACTGAACTGCTGCCAGGGAGCGGCCTCCAGCGGCTGAGGAAAATCGGCGTCCGTGGAGCTCGCGGCCGAACAGGTGGCAGTGAGCTGGTCGGCGCCCACGTAGGGGGTTCCGGTGATGTCTTCGCAGGCACCGCGCTCGGCTCCGGTGAGGCTGCCGCCGATGCCGGGCTGGATGCCGGTCATCACGGTGCCCATCCGCACGGGAGTGCGCTGGCGCACGGCCTGCACCTGGCCGGTGGCACACCAGGCGCCCGCCTGTTCAAGGCCGGCGTAAGGGGTGCCGGTCACCACCTTGCAGGTTCCGGGCTCATCACCGGTCACCTTCTCGGAGCGGCCGGTGCGGGTGCCGCTCACCACCAGGTTGCGGTTGGTGATGCTGAAGCCCACCTTGGCGGGTTCGGGAGCGGGACGGGCACCACAGAAGCGTTCGTACTGCTGGGTGCCGATGTATTCATCACCCGTGATGATCCGACAGCTGCCGGGCTCGTCGCCGGTCACCTGGTCGCTGCGCCCCACATGGGTGCCGGTGATACCGGTGCCCCGCAGTGTCTGCAGCGTGGATACCTTGGCGGGCACACGGCCAGGCACCTTGGCCTCGGCGGCCTCATTCACATACTGATCGCCCGTGAGCTGGCGGCCGGAACCCGGTTCGTCGCCGGTGACCTTCTGGGAGCGGCCCACCAGCACACCCGACACCGGCTGACCGCCGAGCGTGGAGGTGCGGCCCACCTTGCGGGGGGAGGACTGGGTGGTGCCGCAGTAGGCAGCCGACTGGTTGGCCGACACGTACTCGGTACCGGTGATCGACTTGCAGGTACCCGGTTCGTCGCCGGTGACCTTCTCGGAGCGGCCCACCTCGTTGCCGGTGACGCGGTTGCCGTGCGTGGTTGCGCTGACGCGCACCTTGGCCGGCTGTGCGGGGGAGGGATCCTTGCCGCAGAAGGTCTGGAAGACCTCCGAGCCGAGGTATTCGGTGCCGGTGATGGTGCGGCAGGTGGCCGCCTCGTTGCCGGTGGTCTTGATCGAACGGTTGGCCTGGGTACCGGTGACAACCTGTCCGCGGAGGGTTTCACTCACCCCCACCTTCCAGGCTGCATCGGCGGCGGCGGCCTGGCGGGCGCCGTGGCGGTTGGGGCCGGTGGGGCGGCTGCCGCCGCCGGTGCGGGCGGTGCCTGCAGAACCCACCTTGCACTTCAGTTCCCGCACCTTCTGGGCGAGTTCGCGGGTGGTGAGGTCGGGATTGGCCTGGCGGGCCACCGATGCGGCGGTGCTGCTGGTGGGGGCAACGGCGGACTTGCCGCGTTTGGAGAGGGCCTCGCGGCGAGCGAGCACCAGAGAACGGCTGGGGTTGTGCTGGGCGCTCAGCTTGCGGTTGACGCTGCGGCCATTGCCACCGTTGCCGTTGCGGGAGGAGGCGCGCGCCCCATCAAGGGAGAGGGAAGGAGCGCTGCTGCGGCTGCGCTCGGCAGCCTTCTCGCCACCCTGGCACTTGCACTTGTGGCCGGGATCGGCGTTGACGGTCGGGGCTCCCGCGCCGGTGGCGGTGGGACGGCGCACCTCATGGCGCGTGCGATCGCGGGACGTGTCGGCCCGCTTGCCGCGGCGGGCGAGAGCTTCGCGGCGGGCGAGCACCAGATCGCGGCTGGGATTGGCGATTGGTCTGGCCGTGCTGCGACGGCTGTCTGCCGAAGGCGTGCTCAGAGGGGCGGCAGGACGGGAGGGGCGGGAGCGCAGCTCCGGAGCGGCGGGGCTGACCTGCCGGACTTCCGTGGCCGACGGGGCGGGGCTGGTGCGGGACGGCCGGCTGTCGGCCGCGGTTCGAACCCGGCCCGGAGTCGAGCCATAACGGCCAGCGGACTTCTTGCCGCTGCTGGTGAGCGCCTTGCGGCGTTCCAGGGCTGCTGCACGACTGGAGGAGCTGGCCATATCCGCCCGGTGAATGAAATGACGAGGTTGGCGGCGGCCCTCAGGCCGTCGCGGAAGACGGGGACCCGGCTAGAGCCGGGTCCGCCGATGCGGTCGCTGGAATCAGCGGCCTTCGAAGACCACGAAGCAGGCGCCCTGGCTCTGGGTGTAGGCGTCGTAGCCCACGAGGCGCACGTGGTGGTCGGGGTAGGCGCGGTGGCAGGCCTCGAGCTCGCTCACGATCACCCCCAGATCCTTCTCGCCGAAGAAGGGCAGCTTCCAGTACGACCAGTAGGTCGCCATGGAGCGGCTGGGGTGAACGTGCTCGATCAGGGGGCTCCAGCCCTGGGCAATGATGTAAGCGATCTGGTCGTAGATCTCGTCCTGGGTGAACGGGGGCAGGAAGCCGAAGGTCTCCAGGGTGGCGACTGTTTGATAGTCACCCACGGTGCTCTGGAAGGGCATGGGGATGCTGGGGTTGAAGGTGGATGGGAAACGTCCCGGGCCTCCGCTTCAGGAGAAGGAAGCCGGCAAAGCCGGTCTCCCTCTCCCTCGGCGCAGACGATCAGACGGCGACGTCGAGCTTGTCGACGGTGTCGAACTCGAACTTGATCTCCTTCCAGGTCTCGAGGGCGATGGCCAGCTCGGGGCTGTGCTTGGCGGCCTCGGTGAGGATCTCGCGGCTTTCCTTCTCGATCTCGCGACCGGCGTTGCGGGCCTTGACGCACGCTTCGAGGGCCACGCGGTTGGCGGCGGCGCCGGCGGCCGAACCCCAGGGGTGACCGTGGGTACCACCACCGAACTGCAGCACCGAGTCGTCACCGAAGATGGCGACGAGGGCGGGCATGTGCCAGACGTGGATACCGCCGGAAGCCACGGCGAACACGCCGCCCATGGATCCCCAGTCCTGATCGAAGAAGTTGCCGCGGGTGCGATCTTCGGGAACGAAGGATTCGCGCAGCTGGTCGATGTAGCCGAGGGTGGTCTGACGGTCGCCCTCGAGCTTGCCCACCACCGTGCCGGTGTGCAGCTGGTCACCACCGGAGAGGCGCAGGCACTTGGCCAGCACGCGGAAGTGGATGCCGTGCTTGGGATGGCGGTCGATCACCGCGTGCATGGCGCGGTGGATGTGCAGCAGCATCCCGTTCTTGCGGCACCACTTCGCCAGACCGGTGTTGGCGGTGAAGCCACCGGTGATGTAGTCGTGCATGATGATCGGCTGCCCGAGCTCCTTGGCGAACTCGGCCCGCTCGTACATCTCCTCCGGAGTGGCGGCGGTGCAGTTGAGGTAGTGCCCCTTCTTCTCGCCGGTTTCCTCCTGTGCCGATTTCACGGCCTCGGCCACGAACTCGAAACGGTTCTGCCAGCGCTGGAAGGGCTGCGAATTGATGTTCTCGTCGTCCTTGGTGAAGTCGAGACCGCCACGCAGGCACTCATACACCACCCGGCCGTAGTTCTTGCCGCTCAGGCCGAGCTTCGGCTTGATCGTGCAGCCCAGCAGGGGACGGCCATACTTGTTCATCCGGTCGCGCTCGACCTGGATGCCGTTCGGCGGACCCATGCAGGTCTTGATGAAGGCCAGCGGGAAGCGGATGTCTTCGAGGCGCAGGTGGCGCAGGGCCTTGAAACCGAACACGTTGCCCACCAGGGAGGTGAGCACGTTGGTGATGGAGCCTTCCTCGAACAGATCGAGGGGATAGGCGATGAAGGCGTAGAACGACTCCTTGTCGCCGGGCACGTCTTCGATGCGGTAGCAGCGGCCTTTGTAGAAGTCGAGATCGGTGAGGAGCTCGGACCACACGGTGGACCAGGTGCCGGTGGAGGATTCGGCGGCCACAGCGGCAGCCACTTCTTCCTTGGGCACGCCTTCCTGGCCGGTGCACTTGAAGCAGGCCAGCAGGTCGGTGTCGAGGGGGACGTAATCAGGAGTCCAGTAGGTGTCGCGGTACTCCTTGACCCCGGCGTCGTACTTCTTGCTCATGGGGAATGGTGCGGTTGGTTCGGGGGTGAATGAAGAGAGTCGGCGCCTCAGCTCAGGCGCTCAGACGCTCAGTCCTTCGAACCGATGCCGAAGCTGCTGTTCAGAGCCGGCTCCACTTCGCGGTGGGGGCGGGCAATGATGTGCGCGGCCACGAGGCCATCGCCCACGCGCTCGCAGGCATCGGCGCCGGCACGGACGGCGGCGTTCACCGCACCGGTCTCGCCCCGCACCAGCACGGTCACGTAGCCGCCACCGACGAATTCGCGGCCGATCAGGCGCACCTCGGCGGCCTTGGTCATCGCGTCCGCCGCTTCGATCGCGGGCACCAGGCCGCGCGTCTCGATCATGCCGAGGGCGATGCCCATGGTTTCGTTTGCCATTGCCTGCTCCTGGAGGAGGGGGTGGAATGTTCGTTTGCAACCCTCCTCCTCCGCCTCTCCCTTCGTCAAGCCATCGGGCCCTTTCCGGTCATCACCAAACCCGCCTGCACTAATAAGCCAGCCTTATCCGCTCGACACATAACGTAAGCAATGCTTGGCGGGAACTGGTTTCCCTGTGCTGACGCGACCCCTCAGAACGGTTCGGCCTGCGATACGAAGCCCACCCCTCCGTAGCGGCGCATCAGCGGACCTACCAGGCTTCGCAGCTTCGGCAGCAGCTCCGGCTCGCAGAACACGATCACGTGGGCGTTGGCCCCCAGGCCGCTGAAGTCCATCGCCTCGTCGATTGCGCCCCCCACGCCCATCCCGGTGACATGGCGCATCACCGAGTAGCCCGGCGCTCCGCTCTCCCGGATGGCCCGGCAGACGCGGGCCACCTCCCGTTCGCTCAGAAAGAGGTCGATGCGGTTCATGGGGCCGAAGGAATCAGGCGCTGCACCAGCAGCATGTACAGGGGGATGCCCACCACCACGTTGAACGGGAAGGTGACCCCAAGGGCGGAAGAGATGTAGAAGCTCGGGTTGGCCTGCGGCACCGTCATCCGCATCGCCGCCGGCACGGCGATATAGGAAGCGCTGGCGCAGAGCACCATGAACAGCAGGGCATCACCCTGGGGCAGGCCCAGCACCCGGGCGATCGCCAGGCCTGCCGCCGCGTGCAGCAGAGGAGCCAGAATCGCGAAGGCGATCAGGAAGCTGCCGGCCTGACGCAGATCCTTCAGCCGCTGGGCGGCCACGATTCCCATGTCCAGCAGGAAGAAACAGAGGGCGCCGTAGAACAGCTTCTCCGTGAAGGGATCCATCTTTTCCAGCCCTGCCGGGCTGAAACTGGCCACGACGAAGCCGATCACCAGGCTGCCTACCAGCAGGAAGATCGAACCGTTCAGGAAGGCCTCCTGCAGCACCTCGCGCCACTGGAGAGTTTCACCCTCTCCTTCGTCGCGGGGAGCGGTGAGCCTGGCCAGCAGCACCCCCACCACGATCGCAGGCGATTCCATGAGGGCCAGGGCGGCCACCATGAAGCCGTCGAACTCCACCGCCAGCACGTTCAGGAAGCTCTGGGCCGTGATGAAGGTCACGGCGCTGATCGAGCCGTAGGCCGCCGCCGTCGCGGCGGCGTTGTAGGTGTCCAGCCTGGTGCGCAACATCAGGAAGCTGCTGAGCGGCACCAGCAGTGACATCGCCACCGCAGCGCCGATGGTGAGCAGCACCTGACTGCCCAGACCGCTCTGGGCCAGTTCCATGCCCCCCTTGAAGCCGATCGCCAGCAGCAGATACAGCGAAAAGAGCTTCGGCAGCGGCGTCGGCAGTTCCAGGTCGGACCCCAGCAGCACGCCGAGGATGCCGAGGAAGAAGAAAAGGACCGGGGCGGAGAGGAGGTTCTGAAGAACCAGATTCGATTGCATCGCCTGCCCGTGCCTGTGGGGCAAAGGTAGGGACGGATCTGGGCAGTGGCTGTCAGGGTGCGGGCAATGTTGACCGGGAGATCGCCCGTTTCGGGGCTCATTCCCTAAGGTTTCGCGCGAGGCAGGAGCCCTGGAGCTTCTCCGGGGGTGGAATGTTCAACCCGTCCCTGCCTCACCCCCCCTCCCGCACAATGAGGGCCCGGCGCACGGCCCTTGCCCCACTCGCTCCGCTCCGATCTCCGGCGTGAACCGCCGGTGCTGGTGATCGCCAGTTCCAATCCCCACAAGATCGCTGAGATCACCCAGATGCTGGCGCTGGTGAATCTTGAGGTTCGCCCTCAGCCGTCGCACCTTGAGGTGGAGGAAACCGGGAGCACCTACCTGGAAAATGCTCGCCTGAAGGCCGAGGCCGCCGCCCTGCTCACCGGCTGCTGGGCCCTCGGCGATGACTCCGGCCTGGAGGTGGATGCCCTCGGAGGGGCTCCCGGTCTGTTCTCGGCCCGCTACGCGCCCAGCGATCCGGAGAAGATCCACCGCCTGCTCCATGAGCTCGGTGATTCCCTCTACCGCGGTGCCCGCTTCGTCACCGCCATGGCCCTGGCCGATCCCGGCGGCACCACCGTGCTCGAGGGCAGTGGCATCTGCCATGGGCGGATCCTGCGGGAACCCGACGGCAGCGGAGCCGGCTACGACCCTGTGTTCCACGTGCGCGAGGCCGGCAGCAGCTATTCCCGCATGTCGGAACATCTGCGCAGCCGCTTGGGCAGCCGGGGCAAGGCCGCCCGCGCGATCGCCCCAGGGCTTCGCCGCCTGCTGGGCCTGGACTGATCCATCCCAAAGGCTCGCCCGGTCGGGCGATCAGCCGTTGATCTGGGCCACGGCCCTCATCGCCGCCGCCGCCGCCTCCTCCACGTCGCCTTCCTTGCCGGCCAGGGTGAGGCGGCCGAAGGCTCCCACAGCCTTGACGTCGACCACGGTGATGTTGGAGCCCTTTTCGGCTTCGTTGGCCGCGATCAGAACGTAGCCGGCGGGTTCGGTCTCGAGGATGAACATGCTCATCCCGGCCTGGATCATCGAGCCGCGCCGGTTCTGGCGGTTGATCAGCACGGCGTGGTCGGGAGTGATCGCCCGGATGATCTCCGTCCAGGTGACCTCGCAGCGGCTGCGGCGGTCGATGCTGCTGCCGATCGCCTCCAGCACCACCTCACCGGAATGGAGCACGTTGCTCTGGTCGCGGTGGTACATCGCGATCGAGCCGAAGGCCCGCTCCACCACCATCTGGCCCAGCCGCACCGTGCTGGCCTTGAGCGCAATGTCGGTGACCCGATGCACCGCCATGCCGGGGGAGACCTCCAGCCAGAGGCAGGCATCACCGGGGATCGGCAGGAAGCCCTGGGAGACGGTGCCCATGTAGGCCGCCAGCTGGGGCTGCAGCGAATCGAGGAACACGTAGGTGCGCAGCTCGATCGACTGCACATGGCTCGACTGGCGGGCGATCCGCCGGCCCTCACTGTCCGTGGTGATCACGCAGCTGGCTCCGGAGGCCTCGCCGCTCACGTCCGTGCCGGTGATCCGGGGCCCGCCGCTGCCCAGGGCCGAACGCCTGCGGCTCACGGCCCGATCCTCACCGTCGTAGGAGGAGCCGGAAGGTGGGCTGAGGGAACGGTTCAACCTGGGATCCATCACGGCGCCGACGCCGGTCCGGCAGCACGCGATGCCCGGCGACGCTCTGGAAGTGAAGGCCATCGTACCGCGTGAAGCCCTTGCCCTCCCTGACTCAGCCGGTACCGTCCGGCCCAACCCCGCCTCCGAACGTCATGGCCCCCAAGCGCCCCCCCACCCATTCCGCTGCCGCGGCCGCCGATGCCACCCGCGCCACCGAGCCGCTGCCGGCGGAGGAGGCCCGGGGGGCGCTGCCGGACTGGATGGCCCAGGCGGCGGCCCAGGGCGTGAAGCCGGAGCAGGCCCTGGCGTTCATCGGCCTGGGGCTGATGCGGCGCATGGCGGGCGGGGAGGAATCCGCCTGGATCTGGAACGAGGAGGAGGATGGCGGCAGCGTGGATCTGGCGGTCCTGCGCCAGCGCCTGGAGATCACCCAGCTGGCTCTGCAGACCGGCGCGCCCCTGAGCACCGCTGAGCTCACCCAGCTCCTGGGGGCGCGCCCCGGCGGACCTGTGGTGGAGCGCGGCGGCCTGCGGGCCCGTCGGCTGGGCCGCAACCTCTGGAAGCTGGCCAGGATCGAGGACGGCGGCGATCGGGTCGGCGCCTCGTTCAGTGAGGGTTTCCGCCGCCGCCTCTGATGCGGCCCTGGAGCGGCAGGCGGCTGCGGGCGCGGATGCGGGATCGCACACCGGATCGCCCAGCTGGCCGCCACTTCCCCAACAGATGTAACGGGGCCCTGGGGAGCCGCTCCCTCGCCCGCTAACCCTTAAGGGTTCCTGCGTCGGAGCCCGCCCCATGGGCAGCCCCGTGTCTGTCACCCCGACCGGCTCTCCCACCGTTTCGCCCACCGTTTCGCTCACTGCTTCACCCTGCGCCGAGCCGCCGGCGGCGGAGGTGCTGCGCCAGGACGGCCAGCGGGAGGTGTTCTGCGGCCTCACCTCGATCGTGTGGCTGCACCGCCGCATGCCGGATGCCTTCTTCCTGGTGGTGGGCTCGCGCACCTGCGCCCACCTGGTGCAGAGCTCGGCTGGGGTGATGATCTTCGCCGAACCCCGCTTCGGCACCGCGATCCTGGGGGAGCGCGATCTGGCCGGACTGGCCGACGCCAACGATGAACTCGACCGGCTGGTGACCGACCTGCTGGCCCGCCGTCCCGAGATCCGCACCCTGTTCCTGGTGGGCTCCTGCCCGAGCGAGGTGATCAAGCTCGATCTCTCGCGGGCAGCGGAACGGCTCACCACCCGCCTGGCCGGTCGGGTGCGGGTGCTCAACTATTCCGGCAGCGGCATCGAGACCACCTTCACGCAGGGCGAGGACAACGCCCTGCAGGCGCTGCTGCCGCTGATGCCGAGCAGCGATGAACCGCAGCTGCTGATCGCCGGCACCCTTGCGGATGCGGTGGAAGACCGCTTCCTGGCCCTGTTCGAGCGGATGGGCCTGCCGCCGGTGCGCTGTCTGCCCCCCCGCCGCTCCACCGACCTGCCCCCGGTGGGCCGGGGCACGAAGCTGCTGCTGGCCCAGCCCTTCCTGAGCGGTACCGCCCGCGCCCTCCAGCACCGGGGCGCTGAGCTGGTCGAGGCGCCGTACCCCTTCGGCGTGGAGGGCAGCCGCGACTGGATGGCCGCCGCAGCCGCTGCCTTCGGTGTCGATCCGCAGCGGGTGGCGGAAGTGCTTGATCCCCTGGTGGAGCGGGGCCGCCGGGCGCTCGAGCCCCATCGCCGGGTGCTGGAGGGGCGCCGCCTGTTCCTGATGCCCGACTCCCAGATGGAGATCCCGCTGGCGCGCTTTCTGCAACGCGAATGCGGCATGGAGCTCGTGGAGGTGGGCACCCCCTATCTGGACCGCCGGCTGATGGCCGGCGAGCTGGCCCTGCTGCCGCCGGGCACCGTCGTGAGCGAGGGGCAGGACGTGGAACTGCAGTTGGAGCGGGTGCGGGCGGCCCAGCCGGATCTGGTGGTCTGCGGTCTGGGCCTGGCCAACCCGCTGGAGGCCGAGGGGATCGCCACCAAGTGGTCGATCGAGCTTGTGTTCAGCCCCATCCACGGCTGCGATCAGGCGGGCGACCTTGCCGAGCTGTTCGCAAGGCCCCTGCGCCGCCGCTCCCTGCTGTCCTTCGCCTGAGCCCCGCCGATGGAACTCACCCTCTGGACCTACGAAGGCCCTCCCCACGTGGGGGCGATGCGCATCGCCGCCTCGATGGAGGGCGTGCACTATGTGCTCCATGCCCCCCAGGGCGATACCTACGCCGATCTGCTGTTCACGATGATCGAGCGGCGCGACCGCCGGCCGCCTGTCACCTACACCACCTTCCAGGCCCGCGACCTGGGCGGGGACACCGCTGAACTGGTGAAGCGCTCGATCGCCCAGGCTGTGGAGCGCTTCCGGCCCGAGGCCCTTCTGGTGGGCGAGAGCTGTACGGCCGAGCTGATCCAGGACCAGCCGGGCGCCCTGGCCGCCGGCATGGATCTGGGCGGCATCCCGATGGTGAATCTGGAGCTGCCGGCCTACTCCAAGAAGGAGAACTGGGGAGCTGCGGAAACCTTCTATCAGCTCGTGCGCGGTCTGCTGAAGAACAGCGTGCCGCCGCCCGGATCGCCGAAACCCACAGCCGGCCGCTGGCGGGAGGAGGGCCGCCGGCCGCGGGTGAATCTGCTGGGACCGAGCCTGCTCGGTTTCCGCTGCCGCGACGATGTGCGCGAGGTGAGCCGGATGCTGGCTGAGCACGGCATCGATGTGGCCGTGGTGGCCCCGCTGGGGGCCCGGCCCGCGGATCTGCTGCGGATTCCCACGGCCGACGCCAACGTGTGCCTCTATCCCGAGGTGGCTGGCACGGTCTGCAGCTGGCTGGAGCGCAGCTTCGGCATGCCGGTGGTGCGCACGGTGCCGATCGGCATCGCCGCCACCGAGGGCTTTCTGCAGGAGGTGCACCGGGTGCTCGACCTGCCCCAGCCCCCCGGCGATGGGGCGGCGCGGGAGGGGGAACGCCGCTCGAGGCTGCCCTGGTATTCCCGCTCGGTGGACTCCACCTACCTCACCGGCAAGCGGGTGTTCATCTTCGGTGACGCCACCCATGCGGTGGCCGCGGCCCGCCTCGCCGCCCACGAACTGGGCTTCGAGGTGGTGGGCCTGGGCAGCTACAGCCGCGAGCAGGCCCGCGAGGTGCGTGCGGCCGCGGCGGAGCTTGGTCTCGAGGCCCTGATCAGCGATGACTACCTCGTCGTGGAGCAGGCGATGGCCGAAGCGGCCCCGGAACTGGTGCTCGGCACCCAGATGGAGCGCCACAGCGCCAAGCGCCTCGGCGTCCCCTGCGCTGTGATCAGCACGCCGCTGCACGTTCAGGACGTACCGGCCCGCTATGCGCCTCAGATGGGCTGGGAGGGAGCCAATGTGATCTTCGACAGCTGGGTGCACCCGCTGATGATGGGTCTGGAGGAGCACCTGATCGGCATGTTCCGCCACGACTTCGAGTTCGTGGACGGCCACCGCAGCCATCTCGGCGATGGGGCTCCCTCGGTGGCGCCGGCGGTCGATGCGGTTCACGGCACTCCCATCACCACGACCATGGCGACGGCCACGGCCACGGCCACCCTCAACGCAACGGCCCATTCTCCGACCGCGCCGATGGAGGATTCCGCCGGCACGATCCGCTGGAGCCCAGACGGCGATGCGGAGCTCCAGAAGATTCCCTTCTTCGTGCGCGGCAAGGTGCGCCGCAACACCGAAACCTTCGCCAGGGAACGGGGCCTCGCCGTGATCGACGCCGAAACCCTCTACGACGCCAAGGCCCATTTCAGCCGCTGAAGCCCGGCCTGGCCCTGCCCGGGTGACCACCCTTCGCAACCCTGACGATGATCATTCGAACCAAGCTGGTCGAACTCTCGACGCTCGATGCCGTGGCCTATCGGCAGAAGCTCCGGGAGGGGCCTGGACTGGTGCTGCTCCGCTATGACTCCGCCCAGCCCGGACTTGCCGGCATCAGCCGCACCACCGGGCAGCCCCTGCCAACGGCGAACACCGATCCCTCGCTCTACCCCCTGGAAGCCTTCCAGGAGGCCATGGAGCTCACGGGGGGCCTGCCCTTCTCCCGGCGGGGCAAGGTTCGCCTCCGGGGAGAAGCGCCAACGGGTGAGACGCTGCTGGATGAGGCGCCCACGGTTGCCGAGAGTTCCGACGAGGACCTGGCGACGGTCGACAGTGCGGAGTATCAGGCGATCGTGGCCGCCTACACGAACAAGAAAGGCGAGTTTTCCTACGAGCTCCTCAACAAGGACTTCATACAGTTTGCAAACTCAAGCAAGGTCGTCGCCGATCTTGTTGGCCAGCAGGCCGGCCTCGATCAGCTGCGCGATCACATCGTCAAGGTGAGGTTTGAAGCCCTCAGCGGTCAGTCGGATCTCTCGCCTGCCCGCATCTCCCAGATCGTGACCATGCTGGATGCCTTCAGTCCGCGGTCGGTGTTCCGCGAGCTTGAGGATGAACTGCGCCGGATGCTCGCCCAGGCCAGGCCCGCACCCAACTGAAGGGATTGTTCCAGTGCCACCGCTACGGCAAGGCCAGCGCCACCACCGAGGGGCTGCGTCAAGCCAGAGAGCTCGTTTTGAGTGTTTCTACTCAGAGGCATGTGCTGGTGCGTTGACGTTACGAACCCAGCATGTTTCGCTTTGCGTGCTCCACCCACGGAGGCCCGGGGTGCGCCACTGGAATGGAAGTGCTTTCGCGTCCGTTGCGGCAGCGCCTTTTCAGCCCAACACGCACCGACGAAGCTTCCCCGACGCCATGACGACAACGCTTTCCGCGCCCACCCGCCAACACGAAGATGGTGAAGGCAGCCTGCAGGTGCATCAGGATCCCTCCCTCAGGATCGAGGAGGGGGCCTTGGTGATCGCCGTCTACGGCAAGGGCGGCATCGGCAAGAGCACCACCTCCTCCAATCTCTCGGCCGCCTTCTCCAAGCTCGGCAAGCGGGTGTTGCAGATCGGCTGTGATCCCAAGCACGACAGCACCTTCACCCTCACCAAGTCGATGGTGCCCACCGTGATCGACATCCTCGAGACGGTGGACTTCCACACCGAGGAGCTGCGTCCGGAGGACTTCGTGTTCGAGGGCTTCAACGGTGTGATGTGCGTGGAATCCGGTGGGCCACCGGCCGGCACCGGCTGCGGGGGCTATGTCACCGGCCAGACGGTCAAGCTGCTCAAGGAACACCACCTGCTGGAAGACACCGACGTGGTGATTTTCGATGTGCTCGGTGATGTGGTGTGCGGCGGCTTTGCGGCTCCCCTGCAGCATGCCCATTACTGCTTGATCGTCACGGCGAACGATTTCGATTCGATCTTCGCGATGAACCGGATCATCGCTGCCATCCAGGCCAAGGCAAAGAATTACAAGGTGCGGCTGGGTGGCGTGGTAGCCAACCGCAGCAAGGACACTGACCAGATTGATCGATTCAACGATCGCGTGGGCATGAAGACCATGGCTCACTTCCCTGATCTTGATGCCATACGACGCTCCCGGCTGAAGAAGTGCACGATCTTCGAGATGGAGCCCACTCCTGAGGTGGAAGCGGTCCAGAACGAGTATCTCAACCTCGCACGCGCCATGCTGGAGAACGTGGAGCCTCTTGAGGCGGAATCTCTCAAGGATCGTGAGATCTTCGATCTGCTCGGCTTCGACTGACTCGCCTCTGTTCGAAGCCAACCCACAAGCCGGCCTGAGACGCCCTGTTTCGTTTCAGACCGGCTTACCGCTGAACGTGTCACAGCTGTTCATGTCGCCGCTGCGCAGGCCGGTGACGAACCAGCGCTGGCGCTGGGCGGCGCTGCCGTGGGTGAAGGTCTCAGGCCTCACCCGTCCGCTGCTCTGACGCTGCAAGGTGTCGTCCCCGATCCGTGCTGCCGCATTCAGGGCTTCCTCGATGTCGCCCTCCTCGAGGGTGCGGCGCTGGGTGGCGGTCTGATGCGCCCAGACGCCGGCGAGACAGTCGGCCTGGAGTTCGAGCCGCACCGAGAGCTGATTGGCCTGGGCTTCCGGCAGCCGCCGCTGCAGCTTCTGCACCTGCTGGTCGATGCCCAGCAGGTGCTGCACGTGGTGACCCACCTCATGGGCGATCACGTAGGCCTGAGCGAAATCACCGGGGGCACCGAGCTGGCGGCGCAACTGGCGATAGAAGTCGAGGTCGATGTAGACCTTTTCGTCGCTGGGGCAGTAGAAGGGCCCCATCGCCCCCTGGGCCATGCCGCAGGCGGAGGCCACCACCCGGTCGAAGATCACCAGTCGTGGCGGCACATAACGGCCTCCGTTGCTGCGGAACTGCTCGCTCCAGGTGTCCTCCGTGTCGGCAAGCACCACCGACACGAAGTCGGCGAGCTGATCCTGCGCCTGAGTGGCGCTGCCCCCCCCGGGTTGCTGGATCACCACCGGATCCGGGCCAATGGCACCGCCACCGCTGACCTGCTGGAGGATCACCGTGGGGTCGCCGCCCAGCAGGGCGATCACCACGGCCAGGATGATCCCCAGCAGGCCCACCCCACCGGCCATCACCGGCGCGCCCATGCCGCGCCGGTCCTCCACGTTGTCACTGCGGCGTCCGTCGGACCAGCGCATGGTTGTCTCCTGGGGTTGTGGGATGCGGGCTTCAGATCTCGGCCGCGGCCCGCTCCACCAACCGCCGAGCCACCGCCTGTACACCTGTGTGGTAGTAGGTGTCGGTGAAGGCATCGAGGAAGACGGCAAGCTGCTCAAAACCCCCCTGCCAGGGGCCGATCGTCTGCTCGAGGGCCTGGACGGCCTTTTGACCGGTCAGTCCCAGCTGACCCACGAACCCCTGGGCCCAGCCGCTCCAGGTGCCCACGCTGCTGCGGATGAAGTTCATGTGGGCGTCGTCGCCATGGCCAGGGATCAGCCCGGCCATCAGCGGGTAGGCCGGCATCTCCCGCAGGTCGTGAGAGCCGGCGGCACCGAGCAGCCCGTCGAGGCGCTCGAGGGCCTGATCGCCCAGCGGCAGCAGGGCATCGAAGCAGATCAGGGCCGTCATCCGCACCCGCTCCTGCTGCCCGTAGTCGGCCAGAGCGGCGGCGAAAGCGCCGAAGCTGTCGCCCGGAAGCCCGTTCACCTGGGTGAAGGCGAGCATCTCGGCGGCAACCTTCAGGCCCAGGTCCACCGCTTGCAGGGTGTCGGTGGCGGGGGTGAGGGCCGACAGGCGCTTGATCAGCGGCAGGCCGCTGGTGACGTTGGCCAGGAACCGAAGGCCGCCGGTGGCGTGCTGGGAGCGGTTCACGGCGTCGTAGAGGCTGAGGGCGCGGCCGTAGCCCTCGTGACGGGCCTTGCTGAGTTCGTCGGCGCGGTCGCGCACCTGCACCATCAGCTCGGGATCCTCGCTGCCGAGAACGTCGGCGATCAGCTCCTTGGAACTGGTGGTGTTGTGGAAGCCACCGGCCAGGGTGCCGATGCCGGTGAGCGCCAGCACGGTGAGGTTGCGCCGGGGCAGGTGGTCGAGACGGTTGAGGACGGTGGGGCTCATGCTGCGGGCTCCAGGACGGCGGACTTGGGCGAACGCTCGGCCTTCGGAAGGGGTGCGTTCACGGGTGCCTGACGGCCGGGGGGAAGGGCCCGGGCCGGGCGATCGCTCCCGGCTTTGAGGGCCGGCTTGAGGGCAGCCAGCCCCTTGAGATCGAAGGCTCCCAGCAGTTCGTGCCGGCGCTCCGCGTCCAGGCCGCTGCCCTGCCCGATCACCTTGACCTGGAAGCGGTCGGCTACGAGCAGCCCACTTGCCTGCGGGCCTTGTTCCACCAGGGGCCAGCCCTGGATCACGGCAGTGCTGCCGGCGTACTTGGAGCGGGCGGCGGGGGCCGTGGTGGTGTCGCTGATCGCCAGGAGCGCCAGAACCTCATCCCCCCGCTTCAGCCTGGCTTCGCTGAAGCCGCGCTTCTCCTGGGTGAAGACCAGCTGTTCGCCCATCTCCGGTTTCGGGAACAGGCGGTTGAAGGCGGTGCCGTTCACCACCTCGCGCTTGGCAATGTCGCCGACCGTGCCGCCGGGCAGCCAGTCGCGGAAGGGAAGGAAGAGGAAGGCGCCGAGGAGAAGGCCCGCTACCAGGAGCAGACCCAGTCCCCAGCGCAGGGCGCGGGACATGGCAAGGAGAAACGTCTGCAGCAGTGCTAGCAGCGCTGTTCAGCTCTGTCCTGCGGTCGTTGCCATTTGCCAGACGCTCGGCTCCCGGCAGCTTCCGCTTCGGTGCTGCAGGAGCTCAGGCCAGGCCCACCAGCTTCATCGACAGATCCCACACCTTCTGAGCGGTGACGGGATTGCTCGCCTTGTCGGAGAGCTCCTGACTGAACTGGCGGCCGTCCTTGCGCTGGCGGTTGCCCCAGCTCCAGTGCACCCCGGAACTGGCGAAGGCCGGATCGGCCACCACTTCGGCCACCCGTTCGCCGGCCAGGGCCTGGCTTACATAACCACCGGTGATGTTTTTCTGAAACCAGGGAAAGATCACCTGGAAGGCCCTGGGCGTGCTGCGGAACAGGGGGGTGTCAGCCACGCAGCCCGGATACAGGGAGGTGAAAACGATGCCCGTGCCCGCGTGCAGGCGGCGATGCAGCTCCTGGGTGGTGATCATGTTGCAGAGCTTGCTGTCCTTGTAGGCCTTGCCGGGCTTGAAGGGCTTGCCGTCGGCCATGGTGACCGGCGCCTTGAACCCTGCCTCGAAGCCGGAGAGATCGCCCAGATCGGCCGGGGCGGGGATGGGGATCTTGCCGCCGAGTTCCTTGGAGTTGGCGGTCACGGTGCCCAGGATCACCAGCCGCCGCGAGGGGTGGCTGGAGCGCTGCAGATCGTCGAGCAGCAACTGGATCAACAGAAAGTGGCCCAGATGGTTGGTGGCCATCGAGAGCTCGTATCCCTGGGGCGACCGTTCGGGCTGCTTGATGCGGGGCTTGTAGACCGCTGCATTGATCACCAGGGCATCCAGGGGGCGGCCTGTGGCATGGAAGGCGTCCACCAGCGCGCGGACGCTGTCGAGATCGCCCAGGTCGACGCGCAGGTGAGTGACAGCATCGTTGCTGATGGCGAGGGCCGCCTGGGCCCGGCGCGCCTTCTCCGTGTCCCGGCAGGCCATCACAACGTGCCAGCCGCGATCGACCAGGGCCTTGGTGGCGAACAGCCCCACGCCGGAGGAGGCTCCGGTGATCAGCACGGTTCCGGGAGTACCGCCTGAGGCCGGGGAGGTGGGGCTGCTGCTGCCGCTGGAGGCGGCATCACCGGGGGCG
This sequence comes from Cyanobium sp. FGCU6, assembly GCA_024958655.1. Lineage (GTDB taxonomy): Bacteria > Cyanobacteriota > Cyanobacteriia > PCC-6307 > Cyanobiaceae > Cyanobium. The sequence continues at coordinate 46,510 of JANWUR010000012.1, forward strand.
GAGACCATGGCGTGGGCGGGCGTGGGGCGCGCGAAGGGATCGGCGCCCAACCCTACGGACGCGGCGCTGGCTTCCCGGCGGCAGCAGCGGCTGTTTCAACAGTTGGAAATGGCCTGCCATCCTTCTGCCACACGATCCGCAGGCGGTCGGGGGCGATCCACTGGCTCTGCTCGCGGATCAGGCGCTGCTCTCCCTCCACCATGAACAGGGCATCAAAGCGCTCCCTGGCCTTCGCCATACGGGCATTCTGCAGTTCGAGCACGGCGGCGATCTCGCCCTGGCGTTCCATCCGCAACTGGTAGGCACCGGCGAGGCGGAACAGACTCACACCGGCTACCGCCACAAGGCCCAGCTTGACCACAAGGCCGATCACGCTGCAGAGCAACTCCTGTCGTTCGTTGGAGAGGGCAAGAAGCTCTCCATCCGTGCCAAACAGGGCGAGGGTGGGAAAGGGACGGGCTGAGGAGGCTTCATCAGCGCTGTCCGTAGTGGCATGGAGCCCAGGTGCCGTTGCCGTGGGGGCGAAAGGATCAACGCCTTCACGACCGGCTCGACCACGAGAGGTCGGGACTTCCGCCTTCAGGGGAACGACCCGCCGATCTTGCTCCCGCGTGGGTGCGGAGCGGGCTGAACCGCGCCCAAAGGGAAGGAAAGCCAGAACTCCAGAAGCAGGGGTGGCGCTGTTGCGCAGACCTTCAGACGGGGAGGAGGTTCGGCGTCCGGCGGACTGGGAATGGCTCTTGGCGTCGGCCTGGCGTTCACGACGGGCCGCCTGGAGGTTGCGAGGCGTGGATGCCTGGCGCGGCTCGCGGCTGCTGGAGCTTCTACGGGCGGGACGGGGGGTGGGAGGCACCGATGGGCAGCGGCGAGCCCACCGCTTGTAGCAGTCCCGCCCGCTGCTGCCAAGGGTCTGGGAACGGGCGTCAGGCCTTGTACAGGCTGAAGCACAGGCGTACGGCCAGCACGCCTGCGTGGGCGGCCACCACCAGAGCGATCAGGACCTCGGCCTGGTTGATCGGGTTCATGCGGATCGATGACGAAAGGCAACGACCCATTCTTCGCCGAGCTCCCGCTACGGTCCAGCCGAAGCCGCCGCCGTTGTCACAGCTCTTGATGGCTCCTGCCCCTTCCCCGTCCATCCTCCGGATCGGCGTCGATGCGCTGCGGACGCTGGACGTTTCGGCCCTGGAGCCGCTCGCCGCCCTGTCGCCCGCCGCCCTTCTGGAACGGGCCGGCACCGTCGAATTCGACCTGCAGTGGCCCCGGGAGGCGGATGACCCCCGTGAGCTCTCGGAGATCCCCGAGGTGCGGCTCTGGAGCCTGCGGGCCGATGCCCTCCATCCCTGGCTGCCGCTGGTGCTGGAGCGTTCCAGTGGCCAGCTCACCCGCCATGTGGCGATGTTGCTGCCCCATGGCTTCCAGCGGACCGAGGGCATCCGCTTCGCCCCGGAGAGTCTGGACCTTTGGATCAGCCATCGCCTGTTCCAGCTCGATGCCTGGTCGCGTGCGGCAGGTGTGGATTGCCGTCAGGGTCTCAGCCAGATGGCGGCGGTGCTGGGATTTGAGCTCGATCCGGGATTCTGGTCTGTGTTCGAGGCCTGAAGCCGTGGCCCCGCAGAGCGAGGCACCGGTTGCCGGCGGGGCCGTGCGCTGGATGCCGCCGACCAGCCTCGAAGGGACCTGGCAGATGGCGCTCGATGAGCTTCTGCTCGATGCGGCCGTCGCCGGCGGGGGGGCCACACGGCCGGTGCTCCGCCTCTATCGCTGGAGCCGGCCCACCCTCTCCCTGGGGTTTCACCAGCGTCGGATCGAGCCCCACTGGTGGGAGTTGGCCCGTGAGGGGACGATTGATCTGGTGAGACGGCCCAGCGGCGGCCGGGCCGTGCTCCATGCCGGCGACCTCACCTACGCGCTGGTCTGGCCCGCACCGGGGCTGGCGCGCCTCGAGGCCTACCACCAGGCCTGTGGCTGGCTTCGACTGGCGTTCGCTGATCTCGGACATCCCCTGAGCTTCGGCGACCGTCGGCCCGCCCCCGATGGGGCCAACTGCTTTGCCCTCGCCACCGCCGCCGACCTTGTTCACGGGGATGGCAGCAAACGCATCGGCAGTGCCCAGCTCTGGCGGCGAGGCCATCTGCTGCAGCACGGCAGCATTCAGCTGACGCCACCGGTTCCTCTGTGGCAGCGGCTGTTCGGAATGCCACCCCCTCCACTGGCCCCTCTGCCCGTCGGCGACGACGAGCTGGTGGAGCGGCTGAGGGCTGCCGGCGCCGCCTGCTGGGGAGAGCTGCGGACCCTTCCCCTGACAGGCCTGGAGCACCAGGCTGCCGCGGAGCGGCTGCAGCGCTACCGGGTCCCGCCTGACTCGTCGAGCTCGCCGGAGCTGTCCATGCCGCGGGCCACCTGAGCCAGGGCCAGCCCCAGCGGATAGGTGCCCCCTCGTCGGGCCGCCGCCAGCAGGGTAGGGGGCAGCTTCACCCCCAGCCGCTGAAGCACGGCTTCGCCGAGTTCGGGCCGTTCCAGGGTGCCGCTGGGCAAGCCTGCGGGGCTGAGCACCAGGAGGCGTTCACAGTTCGGTACGTCCAGCTTCATCACCGCCTGCCAGAGCGGCGCCGACTCACTGATCGCCGGGAGGCTGTCGAGAGGACGCAGATGGTCGCCGACCCGTTCGCCCTCCCAGCGCTGTACCGGCAGTGCCTGGAAGGGGGCATCGTCGATCACCCCTTTCCATCGGCCTCTGTCGCATACCAGCAGCCAGTCGGGGGTGCCCTGGCCATCGTTGCTGCCGGGAACGGCACCGCCGCCTGTGCCCGGGGCCGTGCCCAGCCTCAGGTCGCTCAGCTGGCGCAGCGAGGTGGAGGCTTCCACCACCCGGAAGCGACGCTGGGCAACCTCCTTCACCTGCACATCCCGAAGCACCTTCTGGATGTCCAGCAACTGGCGCTGGTTTCGGGAGGCGCCAAGTCCGAACCACCCCAGCAGCATCAGCCAGGCACCGCCGATGCCGGCCCCCCGCAACAGCAGCAAGACCCCGAGGCTCATCGCCAGCAGCGATAGAACCCGGCCGCAGGCATTGGCCACCTCGATGCCGCGGCGCTGGCTGCCTGTGAACTGCCACACGAGAGCCTTCACGATCAGACCCCCATCGAGGGGGAGGCCGGGAAGGAGATTGAACAATCCCAGAACGAGGTTGAGGGTGCCGAGCTCCTGCACCATCGGCCCCAGAACGGGGGAGAGATGGGTGGCCTGGTGGCTGGTCGCCAGCAGAGCCACGCCGAGGAACAGGCTGACCGCTGGTCCTGCTGCCGCCACCAGCAAGGCTCCCCAGGCCGTCGAGCATTCCCGTTCGACGCTGGCCACCCCCCCCAGCAGGAAGAGGGTGATGCTGCGCACCTTGACCCCCTGCGCCAGGGCCATCAGAGAGTGGCCGAGTTCGTGCAGCAGCACCGAGACGAACAGAAGCAGCGCTGTGGCCAGGGCCACGGCCCAAACCAGTCCGGGCGTTGCGAGCGGAGCGAGTTCCGTGCGGAACTGCTGCTCGAAGGCCAGGGTGGCCACCAGCAGGATCACGAACCAGGTGGGGTGGATGCGCAGGGGAATGCCGCGGATCTTCAGCAGTTGCCAGCCTTCGCCCACGGCCACCGGTTCATCGAGCCCCCGGTAGCTTCCGGAGAGTGCAGAGTGATCCTAGAAACCGATGGAACCCGAATCAGGGTGCCGGCCCCGACTGAAGGTGTGTGGCCTGCGTCAGCCTGACCAGGCCCGAGCGGTGGCCTCCCTCGGCGTCGACGCCATGGGGGTGATCGGTGTGGCCGGCTCACCGCGCTTTGTTGCCGCCGATGAGCGGGCCTCGGTGTTTGCCGCCATGGCGGCAGGGTCTCCGGGCTGCCAGGGGGTCCTGGTGGTGGCCGATCCGTCGGACGACGACCTGGCGACCCTGGCGGCAGGGCACGGCCATGCGGTGGTGCAGCTCCATGGCCAGGAGAGTGTGGAGCGCTGTGCCGTGCTGCGGGAGCGGCTCGGACTCCCCCTGTGGAAGGCGGTACGCGTGCGTAGCCCGCAGGACCTCGATGCGGCCCTCGCCTATGCCGCCGTCGTGGATGCGCTGCTGCTCGATGCCTGGGTTCCCGACCAGCTGGGTGGCACGGGCCATCGCATCCCGATCGAATGGCTCGAGGACTTCGCCCCCCCCCTTCCCTGGTGGCTGGCCGGCGGGCTTTCCCCGGAGCGATTGCCGGAGGTGCTGCGGCGTCTGCAGCCGCAGGGCCTCGATGTCTCCAGCGGTGTGGAGGACGCCCCCGGTGTGAAGAACCTGGGGCGGGTCCGGGCGCTGGTGGCGGCGCTGGATCGCTCGTCTGCGGCCGGCACGGCAGGATTCAGGCCATCACCGGGAGCGCACCCCGCATCCCGTCTGCCACCGCCGATGCCGTGATTCCTGTTTCCCCATGTCGTCCTGCGTTCGCTCGCCCAGCGGCCCGCTCACCACGGGCGGTTGTCCTGGCTGCCCTGGCCGGCTCGCTCCTGGTCACGGCGGTTCCGCGTGCGCGGGCTCAGGATCTGGTGGGCTGTCGATTGGTGGAAGCCACGCTCCAATGTCTCCCCGGCGTCGACACCACGCCCCAGCAGCAGATCGGGATCCTCAAGGGCGAGATCAGTGCTGACCTTCAGGCGGAGGCCCTGGTGGAGCAGCGCATTGACGGATTGCGCCAGGTGGTGCTGAACGGCGAGGCCATGGAGGGAAGTCTGGTCCGGGCCGAGCTGGCCACCGAGCCCGGGACCAACCTCGGAGCTGTGACCTACCACTGGTACCGCCATGCACCCGGCAGAAACCGCTGGGAGCTGATCCCCTCGGCTCAGGGGGACAGCTACACGGTGAGCCGCAATGACATCGCCTACGAGCTGATGGTGGTCGTCGTGGTGAGCACGCCCGACGGGGCCAGGCGCAAGACATCAGCGCCAATAGGGCCGGTTCGGGTGAATCAGGCCCCCGCTTCGCCATGAGTTTGGGAAGCGGACTGGGCATGCCGATCAGCTGATCAGGAGTGACTCCTGCTGCTTCACCAGTTCGAAGAATTCCGACTTCAGGCTGGGGTCGTGGCGGAAGTCGCCCCGCACCACCGAGTTGACCATGCTGGTCTGCGGTTCTTTCACCCCGCGCCACTTCATGCAGTAGTGCTGAGCTTTCACAAGAATCGCCAGACCCCGGGGGTGACAGAGGCGCTCGATCTCGTCAGCCAGGATGATCACCGCCTCCTCCTGGATGTGGGGGCGGGAGAACACCCAATCAGCGACGCGGGAGAACTTGGAGAGGCCGATCACCCTCTCGCCGGGCTTGATGCCGATCCAGCAGCTGCCGAGGATGGGCACGAGATGGTGGGAACAGGCCGAACGCACCGTGATCGGCCCCACAGTGTAAATCTCGTCGAGCTGTTTGACGTTGGGGAAGCTGGCGATTTTCGGCTGGGGGTGATAGCGGCCCTTGAAAACCTCATGGAGATACATCCTGGCGACTCGCTCGGCCGTTTCCTCTGTGTTGTGATCATTTTCGATGTCGATCACCAGGCTGCGAAGCAGGTCGCGCACTTTGCCGGCAACTTCAATTTCCAGTTGATCGAGTTCACCCTCGAGGAGATGCTCGGCAATATTGTCGTTGGCGAGAAACGGCACCGCTGCCTTCTCCAGACGCTCGCGGATGCGCAGGCTCACAGGCAGAGGAGCGGCGGCAGGAACGCTCTGGCGGTTGCCGAGGCCGTTGGGGAGGGTGGAGGTCATGGGGGAGATTCAGAAGGCGCCGGCTGCCGGCATGAGGGTGAGGTCTTCGACCGTCTGGGTGTAAGGCTGCTGTGCGAGGTACAGCACGGCGTCGGCCACCTGCTCGGGGGAAAGCATGGCACGGCGGTCGAAGGAACTGTGGACGGTTTCGCTGTCCCAAAGGGGTGTATTGACCGAACCGAGGGTGAGGGTGCTCACGCTGACGCCGTGCTGCCGTTCCTCTTCCGCGAGGCAGCGGCTGAAGGAGGCCAGGGCTGCCTTGCTGACGCAGTAAGCGCCCCAGTCGGGGAAGGCGTTGCGGGCCGCATGGCTGCTCACGTTGATGATGCGGGCACCCCTCGCGGTCCGCAGCCGTGGCAGCAGCGCCTGGCAGATCTGGAACACGCTGGTGAGGTTCAGCTGGAGCAGCCACTGCCAGCGATCCACCGGCATCCCAGCGAGGGATCCTGTCCAGGCGGCGCCGGCGTTGTTGATCAGCACGCGGGGCACCGGCCCGCGGACGCAAAGGGATTCCAGGCCTGGGCCGATCGCCCCCGGATCCGCCAGATCGATGCCTTCGCTCTCCACCCGTGCACCACCGGCCCTCAGGTCACTGGTCAGCTCGTCGAGCTCGGCGCTGGGCCTGGCCACCAGCAGGAGATCGAAGCCTGAGGCCGCAAGCCGCCGGGCCGCAGCGGCTCCAATGCCACGAGAGGCACCGGTGATCAGAGCACAGGTCAAGGAGGTTCAGTAAGAAACAAAACCCTACGCCGCCGTGACAGACCCGTCCAGAAAACGTCCCATGCGTCTGAACTTGGCGTAGCGCTGGTCGATCCGCTCCTCCTCCCCCAGGGCAAGCAGTTCGGCCAGCTGGTCCAGCAAGGCGGTCTTCAGGGTTCCCGCTGCCTTCAGGGGGGCCCAGTGGTTGCCGCCGGAGGGCTCCGGAAGCACCGCATCGATCACGCCCAGCTGCAGCAGATCGGGGCCGGTGATCCGCAGCGCTTCCGCTGCGACCGGTGCCTTGGCGGCATCACGCCAGAGGATCGAGGCACAGGCCTCGGGGCTGGCCACCGTGTAGACGCTGTGCTCGAACATCAGCAGCCGATCCGCCACCCCGATCCCCAGGGCGCCGCCCGATCCCCCTTCGCCGATCACGGTGGCGATGATCGGCACCCGCAGCCGGAACATCTCGCGCAGGTTCACGGCGATCGCTTCTCCCTGCCCCTGCTCCTCCGCCAGCACCCCCGCGTAGGCACCGGGAGTGTCGATGAAGGTGATGATCGGCAGGCGGAAGCGATCGGCATGCTCCATCAGCCGCATCGCCTTGCGGTAGCCGCCCGGTGAGGCCATGCCGAAGTTCCGGGCCACGTTCTCCTTGGTGTCACGCCCCTTCTGGTGACCGAGCATCAGAACCGGCTGGTCGCCGATCCGGCCGACGCCTCCCACCAGGGCCTGGTCGTCGGAGCCACGCCGGTCGCCGTGCAGTTCGACCCACTCGTCGCTGATCACCTGGATGTAATCGAGGGTGCTCGGCCGCTGGGGGTGGCGCGCCACCTGTATCTTCTGGGCCGGCGTGAGGGCGTTGAAGATCTCCTCCCTCCGGCGGGTGGCCAGGGTTTCGAGCTGCAACAGCTGCTGACTCACGTCCACCTCGGAATCGCGGGCCAGTTGGCGGATCTGCTCGATCTGCTCCTCGAGCTCCACCAGGGGCTTCTCGAAATCGAGCAGGGCGCGACGGGCCATGGGGTGGAGCGGGGTGATGGGGAAAGGGGTGTGACCGGCTCAGGCCGTCGCCAGGCTGGGGATGGTCTCCGTCTCAAGACCGAGGGCCTGGAACCCGTGACGGCGGGAGGCGGCACCGATCCAGTCCATGCGATCGAGCTGGATGTTGTTGCGGCCCCAGCTGAAGTTCGTGTGCTCGTTCTCGAAGTCGAGCAGCATGGCTTCGGCGAAGCAAGCGAACATCTGCCGGAACGGGCGGGCCATCTCGGCAGCCTGGGCCACGGTCTGCCAGTCGATGTCGGTATGGAACTCCACGATGCCTCCCTTCAGCACGTGGATGCCGTCACCTGCGGCCCTGGAGTCGAGGTTCTTGGGATAGCCGCCATCGATCATCAGGCAGGGGCGTTTGAGGTTGGCCACATCGATGGTGAGTCCCTGGGGCAGGCTGGCCACCCACACCACGACGTCGGCCTCGGCCAGCGCATCTTCGAGCGAGAGGATGCGACCACCGCCAAGCTCAGCCTGCAGATCGATCAGGGGCTGGGGCTGGCGTGCCACCAGCAGAAGTTCGGCCACACCGGTGCGCTGGCTCAGCCAGCGGCACACGGCACTGCCGATGTCCCCGGTGGCTCCCACCACCGCCACCGTTGCCTTGCGCAGGTCGATGCCGAGCCGGGGTGCCTCCTTCTCCACCTGCTGGCAGATCACCCAGGCGGTGTGGGTGTTACCGGTGGTGAATCGCTCCCACTCAAGAGTGGTGTTGCGGATGTGCTGCTCCTTGAGGAGATTGAAGTTCTCGAAGATGATCGAGGTGAAACCTCCCAGGGCGCTGATGTCGATCCCGCTCTTCTGAGCCAGCTCCATGGCGTTCAGAACCTTCCGCCGCGCGGTTTTGAAGCGGCTGAGCATCTCGGGGACGAACACCGAATCGATGTAGGCCCCCTCGATCGTGCGACCGGTGGCACTGGTGACACTGAAGCGCTCCACCAACTGGGGCGGAGCGCTGCACCACATCTCAAGATCGCCCTGGGCGTACTCGGGAAAGCCAAGACTCTGGGCCAGCTGACGGGCGGACTCGAAGCTGGTGGAGTGACCGATCAGGCCGAACATGGGCGGGGGAGACAGGGCGTGACGGCAGGTGGTATCGAGTGCCCGTCATGGACGGAACCCGGCGTTGTCGTCAGCACGTCATCCTGCCACGTCCTGCACGGGCTGAGGGGCTGGGAGCCCTCTCAGCCCACCAGGGCGGCAGCGGCCATGCGTGCGATCTCCCGGGACGTGAAGCCGATCTCGGTGAGAGCTTCCTGGTAGGAGGTGAGGAAATCGGCCATCAGGTCTTCCTTCTCCATCTGGAGCACGGCGGCATCGGCGGCCACTCCATCAAGCATGCGCCGCACGAGCGGGAGGTTGTCACGGTTGGCCTGGTCGAACTCCTCGCGGATGGTGTCGAGATTGGCCTTGAGCCACTCCTGGCCGTAGTTGAGGTGCAGGTACTCGTCTTTGACAACGCCCTCGGTGATCTTGCGGGCGAACGGATCTGCCACGGGGATGTAAATATGGTAGGCCGAGATTGCAAAGGCTTCGATCAGGATCGCCTGGATCAACAGACAGGTCACCACCTTGCCCTCGGTGAGGGCCTTCTGGAAGTTGTTCCGCAGCGGTGCAAAGAAGTCACGGGCGAAGGGCATGTCGGCCTCCACACCAAGGTTGGCGCCGCAGGCGGTGAACCCTTTCTTGTGCTTGAGCTCCATCCGGGCCAGCCGGGCGAGCTCCTCGGCCTCGCTGGGAAGGAGGGTTCCGAGGGCGATGTAGTTGTCGTGGGCCTCCTGTTCCCCTTCAATCACGATCGCGTTGATGCGGCTGTAAGCGCTCTTGTAAGCGCTGCTGGCGAAGTCGGGCAGACCATCGTTCTCGGCGGCCGGCGCGGGGCTGGTGGTGTCGAGAAAGGGCATGACCAGAGAATTAAGGGCAGGCAGGGACTGTAGACACCTCAGTCCGATCCCGGGGTCGGAGGCCAGTCAGAGCGGAGCAGGGCCTCCAGGCGCCCCTGCCAGCCCTGCACCAGCCGCTCGAACAGCATCGCGCCAAGCTCGGCCGACGCCCCAGCCGCATCCCCCACCACCCCAGTGCTGCTGATCTCCCTGGTGAGCCAGGAGCAGGGGGCCTCCCCCTCGAGGCTCCAGCCGGGCGGAGGGGCGAGTCCGGGCGCGGGGCCATCGGCCGGTCGGGCGGGACCCACCCGCTCAGGCTGCAGGTGCATCATCAAGCTGGTTTCGGCCAGCCCGGCATGCAGCCCCTGACTCCGTTCCGGTTCGGGGATCAGTTCGCCGATGCCCTCGGGACCTCGCCAGAGGAAGCAGGGCAGGACCGCCATCCGGGGTGTCCCGGCCCGCAGCTGACGGGCCGCCACCTCCAGCAGGCCGATCTGGCCGCCGTGGGCATTGAGCAGCACGAGCCGCCGGAAGCCGGCCTCCGCCAGCTGGGCACCCACCTGAATCACGAGGGCGATCAGCAGATCTGACGAGAGGGAGAGGGTGCCGGCGAAGCCGGCATGTTCCGGCGAGAAGCCCAGGCTCTGGACCGGCAGACGCCAGATCGGCAGCGCCGGATCCAGCCGGGTCAGAACCGCGTCGCACACGCGGTCGGCGAAATGGGCATCGGTGGCCAGCGGCAGATGGGGGCCATGCTGCTCGATCGCTCCGAAGGGCCAGATCACGGTGCTGCCGGGCCGTGCCGCCCCCCGGCGCACATCCGTCCAGGCAAGGTCCTCGAGCCGGCGTGCGGGCACCATGGTCTCCATCGGCTTTTCACCGGGGGTGGTCCGTACAGTGTGAGACCCCTGAGCATCCCCACGGTCATGGCCGGAACCGGCAACCCATCGCCGCGTCAGTCCCGGCCGCCCGGCCCCCGCGCCGGTGGAGGAGCCGCGGCCCCGCAGCCGCCGCGCAAACCGCCGCAGGTGTTGCTGATCCGCAAAGAGAAAGAGGATTCTCCCGCCGTCGCCGCCGAGCCAGCCGCCCCTGAGGCGGCCCAGGCCCCCTCTGCCCCATCCCCCGCCGCGCCTCCGGCAAAGCCGGTCGCCGCACAGGGGGATGACGACCGCTTCGACCTCGGCGATCTCGAGGGGATGACGATGGCCGACCTGCTCGGCCCCGAACCGGGTCGCGGTGGCCGGCGGGGATCCTCGGCCCCTGCCGCTGAGCGGACCAAGGCGGCACCCTCTTCCCGCACCGTCGACGACTTCGACTTCGATGAGGAGGCCTTCCTCGCCGCTCTCGATGAGAACGAGCCGGTGGGCACCACCGGCGAGGTGGTGAGCGGCACGGTGATCGGCATCGAGAGCGATGGCGTGTACGTGGATATCGGTGGCAAGGCTCCGGGATTCATGCCCAAGAAGGAATGCGGCCTGGGGGTGATCACCAACCTCAAGGAGCGTTTCCCCAGGGGTCTGCCGATCGAGGTGCTGGTCACCCGCGAGCAGAACGCCGACGGCATGGTGACGATCAGCGCCCGTGCCCTGGCCCTGCGCCAGAGCTGGGAGAAGGTTCGCCAGCTCGAGAAGGACGGCACGGTGGTGCAGGTGAAGGTCAACGGCTTCAACCGTGGTGGGGTCACCTGCGATCTTGAGGGTCTGCGCGGCTTCATCCCCCGCTCCCAGCTCAACGACGGGGAGAACCACGAGGCTCTGGTGGGCACCACCCTGGGCGTGGCCTTCCTCGAGGTGAATGCCGACACCCGCAAGCTGGTGCTCTCCGAGAAGAAGGCGGCCACCGCAGCCCGCTTTGCCCAGTTGGAGGTAGGCCAACTGGTGGAGGGCCATGTGGCCTCCATCAAGCCCTACGGCTTCTTCGTCGACCTGGGGGGCGTGAGCGGTCTGCTGCACCAGTCTTCGATCACCGGAGGCGCACTCCGTGATCTGCGTGAGGTTTTCCGCCCGGGCGACCCGGTGAAGGCCCTGATCACCCAGATCGATCCCGGTCGGGGCCGCATCGCTCTCAACACCGCTCTGCTGGAAGGCCAGCCGGGCGAGCTGCTGATCGAGAAAGACAAGGTGATGTCCGAAGCGGCGGAGCGGGCCAACCGGGCTCGATCGGTGCTGCGCCAGCAGGAGCAGTCCGCCGGATGACCCCGGCTCCGTTCGCCGCCCCGCCCGTGGCTGCTCCCGACTGGGAACTCGACTATTACTCGCGGCCGATCGTGGAGGCCGATGGCAAGAAGCGCTGGGAACTGCTGATCTGCTCCACTCCTGACCCCGCCGTGGTCGAGGCGGTGCAGCCGTTCCGCTGGGTCCGATCCTGCCCCGCCGGCTCGGTGAACTCCGTATGGCTGCGCGAAGCCCTGCAGGAGGCCCTCGATGCCGCAGCAGAGCAGGGCATGGGCAGGCCCCGCCGCCTGCGCTGCTGGCGGGCCTCGATGCGCACCATGGTGCAGCGGGCTGCCGAAGGCCTGGGCCTGGAGCTCGTGCCCAGCCGCCGCTGTTACGCCTTGCTGGAGTGGCTGCGGGAGCGGGAGGCCACCGTCTATCCCGCCGAGGAGGGCTATCTGTGCGGTCCCCTGGCCCCGCTGCCCTCCCCGATCCGGCCGATCCCGGTGCCCCTGCCCGAGGCGGTGCGTGGCGATCGCTGGAGCTGGGTGAGCCTGCCGGCCGCGGCCCTGGCGGAGGCCCCGGAATGGGACACGGGGTTCGCTTCCCTCCTGCCCCTGCCCGAGAGCATCGATCCTCAGGCGCCGGTCACCGGTCTTCGCCTCGTCAGTCGCTCCCGGGCCCTGGCAATCGCCGGCTGGCTCGCGGGACTCGAGCCAGTGCGGCTTGAGATCGACGGTGAGCAACTCGTGCTGGAGGCCGCTCTGGAGGATCGCTGGCTGGTGGCCCCGCTCGCCGCCAAGGAAGCCGAGGCCGCCGCCACCGCCTTCGCCCTCGCCCGTGAACAGGCCGCCGGGCTGCAGTTCATCGCCGTGCAGTCCGACGAGAGTGCACCCGGATTCGAGGGCTTCTGGATCCTGCGCGATCTTCCCGATGGCTGAGGGACTCGATCCCCCCTTCGATCGCCCGGATGTGGGATTCAACGCCCTACCCGGCTGGACCTGGGTCGGCACCTATGGCGGTCACTTCCTCCAGGCTGACCTGCTCACGGGCTTCGAGCATGGGTTCTTCACCCGGCTCTGGCAGGGTCGCGAACCCGTCGAGCTGGCGGGCTATCTCAGTGCCGGTGTGAGCGTGCATCGGCCCAAGCAGGTGCACAGTGCCCTGGTGCTGCCCGCCAGCGCCGCGACGGGTGAGCCCTGGCCGGAAGCCGATGGCCTGGTGAGCGATGGCGGTGGGCAGAGCCTGTGGGTATGTGGCGCCGACTGCACGCCCGTGCTGATCGCTGATCCCGCCAGTGGCCGGGCGGCCGCCTGCCATGCGGGCTGGCGTGGCGTGGCCGGCAGAATCCTGCCGGCTGCGGTCGCCCTGCTGGAAGCTTCGGGGAGCCGCCGTTCGGATCTGCTGGTGGCCCTGGGGCCGGCAGTGAGTGGGTCCCGTTATCAGGTTGAGCGGACGGTGAGCGAACAGCTGGCGGAGTCCCTGCGCCCGCCAGGGGACGCGGAACCCGGCGGCGCGGGCTCCCTCGAGGAACTGATCGCCTGCGGGGCCGTGCGGCCCGACCCGGATCCGGGTCGGGATCGGCTGGACATCCGGGCAGCGACGGTGCGCCAGCTGGCGCATGAGGGCATCGCTCGGGAGCACATCTCGGTTTGTCCGCTCTGCACGGTGGAGCAGGGGGACCTCTTCCATTCCTGGCGCCGCGACCACATCAAGGCGGTGCAATGGAGCGGGATCGTGGCGCAATCCTGATCAAATGCCGCCGGAAGGTACTTGCCGTTTGGGGGTGTGGGGCGACATTATGCAGATGCCGCAAATTCTTTTCGACATGCTCACCGGAGCGGAACTCCTCGCCAAGGTCAAGGAGTTGGGAGATGTCAGCAAGTCCGATCTGGTTCGGGCCTGTGGCTACGTCTCCACCAAGAAAGACGGAACCGAGCGGCTCAACTTCACCGCCTTCTACGAAGCGCTTCTCAATGCCAAGGGCGTTGATTTCGGAGCTGCTCCCAAGGCCGGTCGGGCTGGTCGCAAGCTCAGTTTCAACACCAAGGTGCAGTTCAATGGCAATCTGATGGTGGGCAAGGCCTACACCGCCATGCTGGACCTGCAGCCCGGCGACGAGTTCGAGATCAAGCTGGGCCGCAAGCAGATCCGTCTCGTGCCCCTTGGAGCGGAGGATGAAGAAGGTTGAGCGCCAGGGCTTCGGCCACCTGGATGCCATCGATGGCCGCCGAGAGGATGCCGCCTGCATAGCCCGCACCCTCGCCGGCCGGATAGAGCCCCCGGGTGTTCCGGCTCTGGCGGGTTGCCGGATCCCTGGGGATCCTCACCGGTGAAGACGTACGCGTTTCCACCCCCGTGAGCAGGACCCCGGTTCCCGTGTAGCCGGGGATGCGTCGCTCGAATGCCGGCAGCGCCTGCCGGATGGCTTCCAGCACCGGCTGCGGCAGGCATCCCTCCAGGCTTCCCAGCCGCACGCCCGGGAGGTAAGACGGATTCACGCCTACCTTCGCCTCTGCGCTGCTGGGCCGACGCTGCAGGAAATCCTCCAGCCACTGGGCCGGGGCGCGATAGTCGCCCCCACCAGCCAGGAAGGCCCGGCGCTCCCAGTGTTGCTGAAAGGCCACGCCCGCCAGGGGATCTCCCGGCCCCTCGCCGTAGGGCTCCACGTCTGCGGTGGTGATCGTCACCACCAGGGCGCTGTTGGCATTGCGCTCGTTGCGGGAGTGCTGGCTCATGCCGTTGGTGACGACACAGCCGTTCTCCGACGTGGCCCCCACCACCAGACCTCCCGGGCACATACAGAAGCTGTAGACGTCGCGGCCATGGGCACCGTGGTGCACCAGCTTGTACTCCGCCGGGCCGAGACGGGGATGCCCGGCTGCAGCGCCCCAGCGCCCCCGGTCGATCAGGGCCTGGGGATGCTCGATGCGTAGGCCCACGGCGAACGGCTTGGACTCGAGCTCCACCCCCGACTCCCTGAGCATGGCAAAGGTGTCGCGCGCGCTGTGACCGATGGCCAGCACCATGTGCTCAGACGCGATCACCTCGCCATCCGCCAGAACCAGCCCCCGCAGCTGACCGTTCCCATCCGCGTCCGTTTCCCGTAGCAACCGCTCCACCCGGGCCCCGAACCTCACGGTGCCACCCAGGTCCTCGATTCGCTTCCTCAGACCCCTGACCACTGTGGCCAGTTTGAAGGTGCCGATATGGGGCCGATGCAGGGTGAGGATCTCCTCGTGGGCCCCGGCCGCCACCAGTTCCTCCAGCACCTTGCGCCCGTAGGCGGCGGGTTCGCTCACCTGGCTGTAGAGCTTTCCGTCGGAGAAGGTGCCGGCCCCACCCTCGCCGAACTGGGCATTGGATTCGGGATCGAAGGGCTGCCTTCCCTTCCAGAAGCCGAAGGTGTCGGCGCTGCGCTCCTTCACCGCCTTTCCGCGCTCCAGCAACAGAGGGCGCAGGCCCATCTGGGCCAGCAGCAGCGCAGCGAAGTAACCGCAGGGTCCGGCGCCCACCACCACGGGCCGCTGGGCCGGCCGATCGTTCGCCGCAACACGGGCCACGAAGCGATAGCGCTCGTCCGGCGTGGGCCGCAGGTGCGGGTCGTCGGCGAAGCGGCGCTCCAGGCGTTTCCGGCTGACCGTGTCGAGATCGAGTTCAAGATCGAGGCTGTAGACCAGCGCGATCGCTCCCCGGCGCCGGGCGTCGACACTGCGCTTCACCAGCCGGTGGCTGCGCAGGGCGGTGGGGGGAATGCGCAGCCGACGGCAGATCGCCTCCTGCAGATCCTCCTCGCTGTGGTCGAGGGAGAGCTTGAGCTCACTGAGGCGTAGCACGGTGGGGAGAGTCTGCTTCCCTCTGTTGTAGGAGACGATGGGTGGCGGATCGCTGCAGCGGCCACCATCGATGCTCCGGACCTGCCAGGGTGGTGGCAAACAGCATGCCAACTTCATGGGAGTGATGCATTGTCCGCTGTGTGTCGGACTTGCCGTCCTCTCGGCAGTGCGCTGCAGCACCCTTGCCCTGCTGATGTGGCAGCGGTACCGGCCTGAGCCGGCGGCTCAGACCTCCGGGCTGCTGCTGGTCTGAACCCCGGTTCCCCTCAGGCCACCCCCACGCCCAGAGGCGGTGGGGTGGCCGGGGTACCGGCTTCCATGGCGGCGATGGCCAGGCGGGTGCTCACCACCGCATCGGGGTTGAGGCTGATCGAGTCGATCCCCTCCTCCACCAGGAAGCGGGCGAACTCCGGGTAATCGCTCGGTGCCTGGCCGCAGATGCCGATCTTGCGGCCGCAGCGTTTGGCGGTGCGGATCGCCAGGCGGATCATCTCCTTCACCGTTTCGTGGCGTTCATCGAACAGGTCGGCCACAAGCGCCGAGTCGCGGTCGAGGCCGAGGGTGAGCTGGGTGAGATCGTTCGAGCCGATCGAGAAGCCGTCGAACCGTTCGGCGAAGGCCTCGGCGCCGATCACGTTGCTCGGCAGTTCGCACATCACGTAAACCTCCAGCCCGTTGCTGCCGCGCACCAACCCTTCCTTCGCCATTTCGGCCAGTACCCGATCGCCCTCCTCGGGGGTGCGGCAGAAGGGCACCATCGGAATCACATGGGTGAGCCCCATGGTGTCGCGCACCTGGCGCAGGGCCCGGCACTCCAGGGCGAAGGCGTCGCGGAACCCCTCGGCGTAGTAGCGGGAGGCCCCGCGCCAGCCGATCATCGGGTTCTCCTCGCTGGGCTCGAAGGCTCTGCCCCCCAGCAACTTGGCGTATTCGTTGCTCTTGAAATCGGAGAAGCGCAGGATCACCGGCCTGGGGTGGAAGGCGGCGGCGATCCGCGCCATCCCCTGGGCCAGCAGATCCACGTAGTAGTCGGCGGGCTGCTCGTAGCCGCGGGTGAGGGCGGCGATCGCCTCGCGCTCCGCGGCATCAGTGATCCGCTCCGGCTGCAGCAGCGCCATCGGATGGACGCGGATGTGGTTGGCGATGATGAACTCAAGCCGCGCCAGTCCCACCCCGTCGCAGGGGATGCGCGCCAGGTTGAACGCCTCCTCCGGGTTGCCCACGTTCATCAGGATCTGTGTGCGCGTGGGCGGCAGATCGTCGAGGGCCTGCTCGTCGAGATGGAAGGGAACGGCACCGCGGTACACATGGCCCACATCCCCTTCGCAGCAGCTGATCGTGATGGTGTCGCCGTCGGCGATCCGGCCGGTGGCGTCCCCCGTGCCCACGATCGCCGTGATGCCCATCTCGCGGGCGATGATCGCCGCATGGCAAGTGCGCCCGCCCTGGTCGGTGACCACGCCGCTGGCCTTCTTGAGGATCGGCTCCCAGTCGGGATCGGTGCGCTCCGTCACCAACAGGTCGCCCGTCTCGAACCGGCGGATCTCCGAGGGGTCGTGGATCACCCGGGCCCTGCCGCTGCTCACCGAGGCGCCGATCGCCCGACCGTTGGTGATCGGCTCTCCGGGGGCTCCATCGAGATGCCAGGTGCGCAGCACGGCTCCCCGGCGGCGGGACTGCACCGTCTCCGGCCGGGCCTGGAGGATGAACAGCTCGCCGCTGTGGCCGTCCTTGGCCCATTCGATGTCCATCGGGGTGGGCACGCCCCGTTGCGCGCTGTAGTGCCGCTCGATCGTCACCGCCCAGCGGGCCAGGGTGAGCGCTTCCGGGTCGCTGAGCGCCCAGCGCTGCTGCTCCTCCAGCGGCACGTCGAGATTGCGCACGGAGCGACCGCCTGTCTCGGCTGTGTCGGCGTAGACCATGCGGATCGCCTTGCTGCCGAGCCGTCGGCTGATGATCGATGCATGACCCTGCGCGAGGGTGGGCTTGAAGATCAGCAGCTCATCGGGGTTCACCGCTCCCTGCACCACGTTCTCCCCGAGGCCGTAGGCCGCGGTGAGCAGCACCGTGCCGCTGAAGCCGGTCTCGGTGTCGATGCTGAACATCACGCCCGAGCAGGCCAGATCCGAGCGCACCATCCGCTGCACGCCGATGGAGAGGGCCACCTCCAGATGATCGAACCCGTTGAGCTGGCGGTAGGAGATCGCCCGATCCGTGAACAGCGAGGCATAGCAGCGCCGGCAGGCATCCAGAAGGGCTTCCTCGCCCTCGATGTGCAGGAACGTCTCCTGCTGGCCGGCGAAGCTGGCGTCCTGCAGATCCTCGGCGGTGGCGCTGGAACGCACGGCCACCGCGGGGGAGCCCAGGGCCCGGTAAGCCTCGCGGATCGCCTCCGCCAGGTCCGATGGCAATGGGGCGCTCAGCAGCAGCTTCCGGGCGGCAAGTCCTGCTGCCTGAAGGGCCGCCAGGTCCTCGGCATCCAGCCCCTGCAGGATGGTTCTGAGCCCTGATTCCAGCCCGGCTGCGCTCAGATGATGGCGATACGCTGCCGCCGTGGTGGCGAATCCTCCCGGAACTCTCACCCCCTCGGCGCTCAGTTCACGGATCATCTCCCCCAGGGAGGCGTTCTTGCCCCCCACGTCGGCAATGGCGTCGATGCCCACGTCCTCGAAGGCGACCACCAGATGCCTGAACGAAGCATCGGCAGACGGGTTGACGGACGGGTTGACGGATACGGGAGCTTCCGGCATCGGCCCGGCAGGCGGCTTCCGTCACTCTGGCGCTGCCCCCTCGGCGGGCAAGCGCCCATGCGATTTCTTTGTGCTCTTTTCTTTCTCTCGGTTGCGGGTGCGGATCGTGCCCACAGGCCATGGCGCAGGCGGTCAGCGCCTCTGGTTGCGGGCGGCCTGGATCTGAGCGATCGAGGTGTCGATCAGTTTCTTGTCGGCCGCACTCAGCTGGCCGTAGCAGCCCTGTCGCACGAGCACGGTGATCTGTACCGCTGAGCCGTCGAACATCTGCTCCGGAGTGAGGGGCTTGTCGATGCCCTTGACGCGGCCGCCATGGCGCCTGCTGATCACGAAAGCCACGGACTGGGCTGCTGCCGGAATGCCCTGCTGCACGGATACCTTGGCCTTTGTGGCCAGTTCGCAGGCATTGACCGCTCCGATCAGGGCATAGGCGTAGAGGTCCTGCTGGGTGGCGGGTCCCTCCATGGGCATGGAGTTGCTGGTGCCGCCACTCGCCGGCGCCCTGCCGCCAGCCGGGGGTGGGGGCGGGGGGGACTGGGCGAGAACCGCAGGCCCCGCAAGCTGTGACAGGCTCAGAACCCCGGGGGCGAGCAGACGTAGAAGAAGGGAAGGGCGCACGGACAGGGCGAGGGGCGGACCGGAGCCGCGGCATTCTGCCACCGGTGGCAGGGGGACCTCAGGATTCCGAGGGAGGGTCGGGCAGCAGCTGGGCCAGGAGTCCGGCCGCCATCAGGATGCCGCCCAGGGTGAGCGCGAGCCCTCGGTTGGCAGCCGCCGGCCCATCGACCCAAACGGCGGTGGCGATGAAGGCGCCCCCCAGCAACAGGCTGGGCACCAGCACGATCCCCTTGGCAGTGCGGTTGCGGCTCATGGGCACTCCGGGGAGAGTTCTGCCAGCCCGGCGGCGGCCAGCCCGGCTCCGAGGTCGCTGAGGCTGTCCAGTCGCTGCACCTGTGCCACCAGCCGTCCGTCGTGCTGGCTGACGGGACGCAGCTGGATACGGGTCTGGCGGGGCAGTTCACGGCGCAGCCAGGCCACCGCTTCGGCGCTTCTGGCTGCTGGCACAGACACGCAGGCCAGTTCCACAGGCACGCTGCGGTTGCCGTCACCGATCTGCAGCAGGGTGGGTCCCCTTACCTGCAGCACCTGAGCTGCATCCACAGCGTTGGGGAGGACGAGCAGCAGGAGGAAAGCGGCCAAGGCAGCCATGGCACGCTTCAACATGGGAACACCCTGCCAGCT
This sequence comes from Cyanobium sp. FGCU6, assembly GCA_024958655.1. Classification (GTDB taxonomy): domain Bacteria; phylum Cyanobacteriota; class Cyanobacteriia; order PCC-6307; family Cyanobiaceae; genus Cyanobium. The sequence goes on from JANWUR010000012.1 coordinate 65,895, forward strand.
GGGAGCGGTCAGGGGCGGCATCCGGCTCAGAGCTTGGCGCCGCAACTGGGGCAGAACAGGTGAGCGCTGGCCGTGGCGGTGCCGCAGGCACCGCACTGGCGGATGGTGTCGATCGCCAGCTCCGGATGGCTGGGAAGGCCGACCATCTGGGCGTTGCTGGCGCCCGGCGGAACCATCGGGTAGCAGTTTTCGTTGCGCCGCACCTTCACGTCCACGAAGCAGGGGCCGGGATGGGCAAGGGCCTGGCGGAGAAGGGGCTTGAGATCTGCCCTGTCCGTGATGGTGATCCCCTGGACCCCGAAGGCCTCGGCCAAGGCCTGGAAGTTGGGCATGCCGCCGGTCATTTCGGAATTGGAGTAACGCTCCTCGTAGAAGCTCTCCTGCCACTGGCGCACCATGCCCTGCCAGCCGTTGTTGATCACCACCACCTTCACCGGCAGGCCGTACTGGCTGAGGGTGCCCAGTTCCTGGATGTTCATCAGGATGCTGGCATCGCCCGCCACGCAGATCACGCACTCATGGGGGAAGGCCACCTGCACGCCCATGGCGGCGGGCATGCCGAACCCCATTGTTCCAAGGCCGGCGCTGCTGATCCAGCGCCGTGGGCCGTTGTGCAGGAACTGGGCCGCCCACATCTGGTGCTGGCCCACGTCGGTGGTGTAGAACGCGTCGGGAGCCAACTCCCTCAGGGCCACCACCACCTCCTGCGGGGCGATCTCGCCTTCTGGTGCGGGCACCACCAGGGGGTAGTGGTGCTTCCAGGTGTTGATCCTCTCGAGCCAGGCCTCGGTGCGACCCCCGGATCCTTCGTCGTCACTGGCCGCCAGCAGGGCCTCGAGGGCCGTTTTCACATCGGCGACCACCGGTACCTCCGGCACCCGGTTCTTGCCCACCTCGGCCGCGTCGATGTCGATGTGGATCACCTGGGCGCGGGGGGCGAAGCTGTCGAGCCGGCCGGTGACGCGATCATCGAAGCGGGCACCGGCCGCGATCAGCAGATCGCATTCGGTGACGGCGAAGTTGGCGTAGGCCGTGCCGTGCATGCCCAGCATGCCCACAGCCAACGGATGCTTCTCGTCGAAGGATCCCTTGCCCATCAGCGTGGTGGTGACCGGGAGCCGGAACCGCTCGGCCAGGGCCGCCACGGCCGCATGGGCACCGCTGCTGATAGCACCACCACCCACGTAGAGGAGAGGACGGCGTGACTGACGGATGAGATCGAGAGCTGCGGAAATGGCTTCCGGCCGGGGCGCCGGCGGCCGATGGAAGCCGGCAGGGATCGAGGAGCCGGGTTCCACCGGCACGTAATCAAACTCCTCGGTGCCCACGTCCTTGGGCACGTCGATCAGCACCGGGCCTGGCCGGCCGGTGGAGGCGATCAGGAAAGCCTCCGCCACGATCCGACCGATGTGGCGAGGATCGCGCACCACCCAGGAGTGCTTCACGATCGGCAGGGTGATGCCGAAGATATCGGTTTCCTGGAAAGCATCTGTACCGATCGCCGCCCGGGGCACCTGGCCGGTGATCACCACCATCGCCACCGAATCCATCTGGGCGGTGGCGATGCCGGTGACCAGGTTGGTGGCGCCGGGGCCGGAAGTGCCGAAGCACACGCCCACCCTGCCGGTGGCGCGAGCGTAGGCGTCGGCCGCGTGGGTGCCTCCCTGCTCGTGGCGCACCAGGATGTGCTTCAGCCAGCCGCGGGCTTCGGCCTTGTGCAGCTCGTCGTAGATCGGCAGGATCGCGCCGCCCGGATAGCCGAAGATGTGCTCGACGCCATGGCGGTGGAGCGCATCCATCAGGGCGTAGGCCCCACTCACCCGCTGGGGCCGTTGCGCCGTTGCCGCGATCTCCTGGACGACCGGGCTGGCGGCGGTGGAGGGATTCAGGGGCGTGATCGTCACGGCGGCGGAGAGGAGGCGTGGAGGGGATGGGGTGGGCGGAACCGTCTGGGGGGCGGCGGATCAGCGGAGTTGCCCAACATTAGGCGTCCGTCTCTGGGGTGGTAGGAAACGGCGACGGCTTTCGGCCATGGCCCGCAACACCCGTGCCGGGTCGAGCCAGGCACCTCGGTAGCGCAGGCCCCAGTGCAGATGGGGACCGGTGGTGCTGCCGGTGAGTCCGACGTGGCCGATCAACTGGCCCGTGCGCACCCACTGGCCCTCCCGCAGGGCGACCGCACCGCTGCGGTAGATGTTGCCACTCACTGCCCCTCCCAGGTGGCAGTACTGATGCTCGTAGGGGCCTGAGGTGATCGTGAGGCCGTTGCCACAGCCCCCGTCGCGGATCACCTGGGTGACGCGGCCGCCCCACCAGCTGCGCACCGGTGACCCCAGCGGCGCCGCGATGTCGAGGCCGTAGTGGGGACGCAAGTCGCCGCCGAGGGGATGGACGCGCATGCCGAACGGACTGGTGTAGCCACTGAACCCCCCCACCGGGAAGGTGCCCATCGCCCAGCGGGAGATCCCACTGGCGTGGGCCGATGGGGGCAGGGCCAGGGCCGCAACGGCGAGCAGGCGTACCGCCGCATGACCGCTGGGGCGTCGCCGTTCAGAGCAGACCCAGGGCATGGAGCGGTCCCCGTCCACTGATCAATTCCAGGAGGAAGGCGGAGAAGCCCACCATCGCCAGTCGGCCGTTCCAGACCTCGGAGCTGTTGTTCCAGCCCCAGGCCCACTTGTCCTGGGGGTAGAGCTTGACCCGGGTGGGCAGGGCGGCCGCCTGGTCGAGGTTGATCTCGGGACCGGCCATCGCCTGCTGCACCAGGTCGGCGAGCCCGGCGATGAAGGTGGGATCGGTGTCGAGGGCAGGCACACGCCGGAAGTTGGTGACGCCAGCCTCGGTGGCGATCTCCCGGTATTCGATGTCGATCTCCTCAAGGGTTTCGATGTGCTCGCTGACGAAGCTGATCGGCACCACCACGAGGTCCTTCACCTTCTTCTCGCCCAGTTCATGGAGTGCGTCCTCGGTGTAGGGCTTGAGCCACTCCACCGGTCCCACCCTGCTCTGGTAAGCGAGGGTGTGGGGATTGACGTGGCCGAGCAACTCCTCCAGTCGCTTCATGATCAGGATCGTGCAGGACTCAATTTCGTTCTGGTAGGGATCCCCCGCTTCCTCCACGTAGCTCTTGGGAACGCCGTGGGCACTGAAGAACACGTGGGCCTGGCTCGGATCGTCGCAGGCCTCGATCTGTCGCGCGATCAGGCCCGCCATCGCGTCCACGTAGCCGGGGTGGTCATACCAGCTGCGGACGCAACGGATCGGCAGGTTCCTGAAGGCCGGGTCGGCCTGGCGCAGGCGCTGCAGCTCGCGGAAGCTCGAGCCGCTGGTGCTGATCGAAAACTGGGGGTAGAGGGGCAGCACGACCACTTCCTCGATCCCGTCGGCCTTGATGTCGGCCACGGCGGATTCAGTGAAGGGATGCCAGTAGCGCATGGCCACATAGCTGGTGGCTTCCACCCCCCGTTGACGCAGGGTGCTCTGGAGCTCGCGGGCCTGCTGCTCGGTGATGCGGCGCAGCGGAGAGCCGCCGCCGATCGAACGGTAGGCCGCCTGAGACTTAGCGCTGCGCAAGGTGCTGATCAGCCAGGCCAGCGGCTTCTGCAAGGCCTGATTGGGAAGCCGGATGATTTCCGGGTCGGAAAAAAGGTTGTAGAGAAACGGACCAACGTCCTGAATCCGTTCGGGACCGCCGAGGTTCAGAAGCAGCACCCCGACCCTCGCCATGTCCGTGCCATGCGTCCCGCAGCGCGGAGCGTAGCGTCATCACCCCGGCGGACGCCGTGCATGAGGTGCTCCGCGCCGATAGCGTCCAGCCGCACCTGATTGCCGCACCCCTGGCCTCCGGTCCGTCCGCCTCCGCCCATCCCCTCGATGCGGTCCTGGCCGCCCGCAATGCCGCGCTGGCGGCCGAAGGCATCGGCCTGCGGCTGGAACGGCGCGGCGGCAGGATCGGCCTGCGGGGTTCGCTGCCGGATCCTGCGGCGCCCTGGAAACGCAGCGTGCGGCGTCTCAGCCTCGGTCTTCCGGCCAGCGAGGAGGGATTGGAGGATGCCTCGCGCCAACTGCGAATCGCATGGGACGCGGTGGTGGAGGGCCGTTTCGATCCCGGACGTCCCGGGGGGTGGGATTCCGATTCCCCCGTGGGCATCCCCGAGCCCGCAGGTGCGACGGACAGATGGGAGGCCGAGGGGCCGCTGGCAGCGTTCCGCGCCGCCTTCTTCGCCGAGCCCCGCCGCCGCCGCCGCCTGGCCGGCAGCCGCAGCACCTGGAGCGGCGCCTACCTGCCCTACCTGCGTCGGCTGCTGGAGCGGAGCGGCGATGGCTCAGGCCTCACACCGGAGCAGTTCATCCGTGTGCTGGAGAGCTACGAGCTCGGCAGCCGCAGCCGCCAGCAGTGCGGCATCGCCCTGGCCGCCTTCGCCCGCCACCGGGGCCTGGCCCTGCCCGCCGACTGGAGCGAGCGAGCGGCTGGCTATGGCCTCCATGCCGCCCGCTTCCGCCAGCTGCCCGACGATGGCCGCATCCTTGACCTGCTGGAGACGATCCCCAATGCCAGCTGGCGGCTGGCCTACGGCCTGATGGCCACCTACGGACTGCGCAACCACGAGGTGTTCTTCTGCGACCTCTCCTCCCTGGCTCCTGGGGGTGACCGGGTGCTTCGGGTGCTCCCCACCACCAAGACCGGTGAGCATCAGGTGTGGCCCTTCCGGCCCGAGTGGGTGGAGGCCTTCGGGCTCGAGCGGCTGGGGCGGGATCCCGGGGCCCTGCCGCGGGTGTCCACCGATCTGCGTCGCACCACGCTGCAGCAGGTGGGTCGGCGCGTGGCGGAGCAGTTCCGCCGCTACGGCCTGCCGATCACGCCCTACGACCTGCGCCATGCCTGGGCGGTGCGCACGATCCATATCGGCCTGCCGGACACAGTGGCGGCCCGCATGATGGGGCACTCGGTGGCGATCCACACCCGCACCTACCACCACTGGATCACCCGCCGCGACCAGCAACAGGCCGTGGATGCGGCCCTCGCCCGCCATCGCGCCGGCCCCGCCACAGTGGGGGGACCACCGGCCATTTCCGCGTGATCCCCGTCGAGCCCGACAGCCCTGAGATCGCCACCGCTCCGATCGACACCACTGAGCTCGACCGCCAGGCAGCCGATCTGGGGCCCGGTGGCGCACTGGCCCCGGAGGCCGATGCCGACGGCTATCGACGCCGCATGGCCCGCCGCCGGGAGGTGCAGCTCCAGCGGGTGGGGGAGCGCGACCGCGAGAAGGGACTGGTGCTGGTGTTCACCGGCGACGGCAAGGGCAAGACCACCGCGGCCCTCGGGCTGGTGCTGCGCACCCTCGGCCACGGCGAGCGGGTGGCGGTGGTGCAGTTCATCAAGGGGGGCTGGAACCCCGGCGAGGCGAAGGCGCTGGCCCTGTTCGGCGACGCCCTGCACTGGCATGCCCTGGGGGAAGGATTCACCTGGGAAACCCAGGATCGCGAGCGCGACCGCCAGCTGGTACGGAACGCCTGGGACTGTGCGCTCGGCTATCTGGCCAGGGCGGACTGCCGGCTGGTGGTGCTCGATGAGGTGAACGTGGCCCTCAAGCTCGGTTACCTGGAGTTGGAGACGCTGCTCGAGGGGCTCAGCCGGCGTCCCCCTCTTACCCATGTGGCACTCACCGGTCGAGGCGCGCCCCAGGGGCTGGTGGAGCGGGCCGATCTGGTGACCGAGATGAAGCTCATCCGCCATCCGTTCCGCGAGCAGGGCGTCAAGGCCCAGGCCGGCATCGAGTACTGAGGGGCCGCCCCGTCAAGGCGAGAGGTTCAGCCCAGGTCGTCGCTCAGCTGACTCAGCCCGTTCATCAGCATCGGCAGCCCCGTGCTCAGCAGGTCGGGCCATGGTGACGTGGACGTTCACCCAGAAAAGGGCGGTGCCCCGCTTCCGCAAGGGCCCGGGCGGAGAGTGGCCCTGGCAGGGGTTGCTACTGTTCGCCCGATCGTGGAAATCGATGGCTTACCGGCGCGTCCTTCTCAAGCTCAGTGGTGAGGCGTTGATGGGCGAGCAGGGCTACGGCATCGACCCCGCCATCGTCCAGTCGATCGCCGCCGACGTGGCCGCCGTGGTGGCGGACGGTACCCAGCTGGCGATCGTTGTGGGCGGCGGCAACATCTTCCGGGGGCTCAAGGGCTCGGCCGGTGGCATGGACCGGGCCACCGCCGACTATGTGGGCATGCTCGCCACGGTGATGAACGCCATCACCCTCCAGGACGGCCTTGAGCGGGCCGGGGTCCCCACCCGGGTGCAGAGCGCCATTTCGATGCAGGAGGTGGCTGAGCCCTACATCCGTCGCCGCGCCATCCGCCACATGGAAAAAGGAAGGGTGGTGATCTTCGCCGCCGGCACCGGCAACCCCTTCTTCACCACCGACACCACAGCCGCCCTGAGGGCCGCTGAGATCGGTGCCGACGTGGTCTTCAAGGCCACCAAAGTGGACGGGGTGTACGACAAGGACCCGGCCAAGCACGCCGATGCCGTGCGCTACGAAAGCCTCACCTTCCTCGATGTGCTCAGCGGCGAACTCGAGGTGATGGATGGCACCGCCATCGCCCTGTGCAAGGACAACGCCATCCCGATCGTGGTGTTTGATCTCTTCGGCACCGGCAACATCGGCCGGGCCGTGGCCGGTGAACCGATCGGCACCCGCATCGTTCCCGCTCTCTGAAATCCCCTCTCCCTCATGGACCTGGAAGCCAGCATGCGCAAGTCGGTGGAAGCCACCCAGCGCACGTTCAACACCATCCGCACAGGCCGCGCCAATCCCTCCCTGCTCGACAAGATCATGGTGGAGTATTACGGCGCTGAAACACCGCTGAAATCACTCGCCACCCTCTCCACCCCCGATTCCCAGACCATCCAGATCCAGCCCTTTGACACCGGCTCGATGGCCGTGATCGAAAAGGCCATCGCCATGAGCGACCTGGGCCTCACCCCCAACAACGACGGCCGAATCATCCGCATCAACATTCCGCCGCTCACGGAGGACCGCCGCAAGGAACTGTGCAAGCTTGCGGCCAAGTATGCCGAGGAAGGCAAGGTGTCCCTGCGCAACATCCGTCGAGATGGCATCGATCGCGTCAAGAAGCTGGAGAAGGACGGGGAGCTCTCCGAAGATCAGAGCCGCGATGAACAGGAAAAGGTGCAGAAGCTCACCGATCGCTTCATCGCCGAATTGGAGAAACACCTGAGCGAAAAGGAAGCCGACATCCTCAAGGTCTGAAGTGGGCGCCTCCCTGCCCTACGACGTCGCCATCGTCGGTGCCGGCCCCGCCGGAGGCGCCGCGGCTTTTCACCTGGCTCGCCTGGGGCGCCGGGTCCTGCTGCTCGAACGGGAGCCGGCAGGTCGCAGCAAGCCCTGCGGCGGGGGCATGGCGGCCTCGGTGCAGCGCTGGTTCCCCTTCGATCTCACCCCGGCGGTGGATCAGGTGATCCGTCAGGTGCGCTTCACCTGGTGCCTGGAGGATCCGGTCACCGCCGAACTGCCCGGCGATTCCCCCTTCTGGATCGTGCGGCGCTCTGTGCTCGATGCTTTCCTGGCCCAGCAGGCCGAGGCGGCCGGGGCCGAGCGGCGTTTCGGGGCCAGCGTCGGCGCGATCGAGCGACGCGACCAGGGGTGGCAGCTGGCGCTGGAGGGTGGCGAGCGCCTGGAGGCCCGTGCGGTGGTGGTGGCCGATGGTTCCGGTTCCCGCTTCGCCGCTCCCCTGGGTCTGGGCCCGGCGCGCCCGCGCTTCGCAGCGACAGTGTCGTTGGAGGTGGAGGCCGCGGTGGCCGAGCCCGACACGGCCCGCTTCGAGTTCGGACTGGTGCACCACGGTTTCTGCTGGTCTTTTCCTCGGCGAGGCGGCTACAGCATCGGCGTCGGCACCTTCATCGGTCGTCAGGAGGCCGACAGTGAGGCCGTGCTGGCCTCGCTCCTGCCCGCCCTCGGTTTGCCTGCCGACGCTGGGGAGCGGCGCCATGGGGCGCTGCGCGTCTGGGATGGCCACCATCCGCTGCACGCTGAGGGGATCGTGGCCGTGGGTGATGCAGCCTCCCTCTGCGATCCGTTCCTGGCGGAGGGGCTGCGGCCTTCCCTGCTCAGCGGCACGGAAGCCGCCTCCGCCCTCGACCGCTGGCTCGACGGAGAGCGGGATGCTCTGGCGCACTACACGGCCCGCATGCGGACAGAGTGGGGCGATTCGATGGCCTGGGGCAAGCGCATCGCCCAGGTGTTCTACCGGGTGCCTCGGGTGGGCTATCAGCTCGGGGTCAAGCGTCCCACCGCCCCGCAGCGCATCGCCCAGATCCTCTCCGGTGAGATGGGCTACGGGGACATCGCCCAGCGCGTGATCAAGCGCCTGCTGTTTCAGCGCGGCTGAGGCGAAACCGCTCCCGTTCAGCTGCGGATGCAGTCCTTGAGGTCGCGCAGACGCTGATCGATCGAGCCCAGAAGCTCGATGGCGAACATCGGCGATTCCTGCACGGCGAACAGGAACTTCTCCCGGTTCATCACCAGCAGGCGGCAGTCGCTGAGCGCATGGGCATCGCCGTAGCGGCGGTGGTCCGGGGTGACCAGGGCTCCGGCACCGAAGACATCGCCGGCCTGGATCGTCTCCTTACCTGCCCCCCCGTTCCAGCTCAGTTCCACTTGCCCATCAAGCAGACCGAACATGCAGTCGCCGGACTCGCCGGAACGGAAGATCGCGTCACCGGCCTTGACGTCGATGACCTCACCCTTGCTGGCGAGGGCACGCATGGTGTCGAGGGCGTTCACGGGCCGCTGGGCGCTGAGTTGGCCATCCAGTGTGCAGGATCGCCGGGCTCAGCGCACGGCGCCCAGGGCCAGCGGAGCCCCCAGCCCGGCCCTGACTTCATCCGGTGCCAGCCGGCCATCATTGTCGGTGTCGAGGGCATCGAAGACGGCATCGCTGCCCAGCCACTCCTCGCGGGTGATGCAGCCATCTCCGTCGAGGTCGTTGAGAAGAAAAATCTCGTGGACGGCGTGGGTGAAGGCGGCGCCCCCTTCGAGCTCTGCCAGGCGGTGGGCCAGCTGGGCCTCCAGGGTCTCGATCGCCTTGGAGAACCCCCGGATCCCCTCATCAAGCTTCTCGCTGGCCATCGGGTCGGCGGCCATCAGCCGCTCGAAGGTTGCCTGATCCACCGTGAGGCGCTCATCAGCGAGCCCGGGATTGGCGGCATCCAGACGCCGTTCCAATGGCGCCTCTGTCGAGCGGAGCTGGTCCATCAGTGACGGGGAGATGGTGAGCAGATCGCAGCCGGCAAGCTCGATGATCTCGTCGATGTTGCGGAAGCTGGCGCCCATCACCTCGGTGCGGTAGCCGTAGGTCTTGAAGTAATTGAAGATCTTCGACACCGAGATCACGCCCGGATCCTCCGGTCCGGGATAGTTGTCGCGTCCAGTGGCCTTCTTGTACCAGTCAAGGATGCGGCCCACGAAGGGGGAGATCAGGGTGACGCCCGCCTCGGCGCAGGCCACGGCCTGGGCAAAGCCGAACAGCAGGGTGAGGTTGCAATGAATTCCTTCCCTCTCGAGCTGTTCGGCGGCCCGGATCCCCTCCCAGGTGGAGGCGATCTTGATCAGCACCCGCTCCCGCCCCACGCCGGCCTGTTCGTAGAGGCCGATGAGCTTGCGGGCCTTCTCGATCGTGGCCTCGGTGTCGAAGCTCAGGCGGGCATCCACTTCGGTGGAGACCCGGCCCGGCACGATCCGCAGGATCTCCTTGCCAAAGGTGACGCTGATCTCATCGAGGGCTTCGCTCACCACCTCGTCTGCCCCGGCCTGGCTGCCGATGACTGCTCTCGACTCGCGCAGGGAGCGGTCGATCAGCTCCTGATAGGCGGGGATCTGGGCGGCCGCCAGGATCAGCGACGGGTTGGTGGTGGCATCGCGCGGCGTGAACTGGCGGATGGCATCGATGTCGCCGGTGTCCGCCACCACCACGGTCATCGCGGCGAGTTGATCGAGCAGGTTGGCCATCACGCAGTTGTCGATGATGCAACGCTAGCCAGGCCGTTCTGTCGGGCGCTCCCGGGTTGTGGGAACGGGACAGGGATCAGCCGCGGCTGGAACCGGCGGCTGCGGACTTGGGGACCGGGCGGCTGGGCGCCAGTTTCTCGATCACCACAAGGGCCTCCACGATCTGGCGGGCTACAGGCACGGCCACCGTGGCTCCGTAGGCATTGCCGCCCTGGGGCTCATCGACCACCACCAGCACCACATAGCGCGGATCCTCGATCGGCAGCACGGCCACGAAGCTGGTGATGCGGGCACCGGGGATGTAGACGCCGTTGTGGGCCTTCTGGGCGGTGCCTGTCTTGCCGCCGAGGCGATAGCCGGGAATCTGCAGGCCCTTGCCGCTTCCCTTCTCCACCACCGATTCCATCCAGTTGATCACCGTGCGCGTGACCTTGGGATCGAGCAGCTGGATGCCGGTGGGGGTGCCGGAGCTGGCGAGGGCCTCCCCGGAGCGCAGCCCCCTGGTGATGTGGGGACTCACGAGCCTGCCGCCATTGGCGAGCATCCCGTGCAGCTGAACCAGCTTCAGCGGGGTGAGGGAGAAGCCCTGGCCGAAGGCGGCCACCGCCGGCTCGATGGCGGCTCCGGTGAACTCCTGCCGGCTCTTGAGCTGCCCTGCCACAGCACCGGGGAGGTCGGTGTCGGGGACGGTGTCGATGCCGATGGTGTGGAGCCAGTGCCAGAAGCGATCGCGTTTCACCCTCGACATGATGTCGACCATCGCCACGTTGCTCGACACCTGGAGAACGGTGGGAAAGTCGATCACGCCGTTGGCACGACGATCGGCATTGAAGATCGGCCAGCCGCCGATGTTCAGCTGACCGACGTCGTTGGCGGTGCCATCGGGCTGGATCGCCTTCTCCTGCAGCGCCAGGGCCATGTTGATCGGTTTGAAGGTGGAGCCGGGTTCGTAGAGATCCTGCACCGACCACTCGCGGAACATGCCCGGGTCGTACTGCCAGAAGTTGTTGGGGTCGTAGGTGGGGGTGGAGGCCAGGGCGAGGATCTCGCCGCTGCGACTGTCCATGACCAGGGCGGCGCCCCGTTTGGCACTCCACTGTTTCACCTGTTTGGCCAGGGCCTGCTGAGCCACCTGCTGCAGGCGGGAATCGAGCGTGAGCTGCAGGCGCAGGTCGTCGCCGTACAGGGAACCGGCCTGGAGGCCATCTGGCAGCGGGGTGCCATCGGCGCCGCGCCGCATGCTCACGGTCATCTCCTGACGGCGCAGGTCGCTGTCGCGGCTCTGCTCCAGGCCTGCCTGGGGCACGCGCTCGAGGTTGAGGAACCCCACCACGTTGGCGAACAACTGGCCCTGGGGATAGACGCGCTGGGGATAGCCCTCCAGATCGAGACCGCTGATCTTGAGCTGCCTCACCCTCTCAGCGGTTTCAGGGTCAAGGTTGGTGGCCAGCTTCACCCCGCTTCGACGGTTGCCCATAGCGTTGAGCATCTCCTGGCGAGGCCGGGCCAGAACGGCGGCCAGGCGCGTGACCACCTCCTCAGGGCGTCGCACGCTCTGGGGATCATCGCCGGGGAAATTGAAATAGCGCGGGTGGGCCCACAGGGTGAAGCGCTCCTCATCGAGAGCCACCAGGCGGCCTGTCCGATCCACGATCGTGCGCCGCTTGCCCAGCGGGATGATCGACTGGGTCTGGATCGCACGGGCCCGAGCCTGCAACCGGTCCCCCTGAACCACCTGCAGCCAGCCCAGCCTGAGCACCAGGCCGCCGAGCGCGGCGCTGAGCAACAGGAACACCGTGACCAGCCGGCGATTGCTCAGTGGCTGGATGTCCACCACCCGGTGACGGGCCGCCCGACCACCCCCGGCAGCACCGGAGCTGTGGAGCCCGCCGCCGCGGGCACGGTCGGATCTGCCCGTGCCGCCGGGCGGATGGGGGCGGGTGGAGGAGCGGGCCATCAGTAGCCGGCCGGGATGCGACGCAGCTGGAGCTGGGCGAGCAGGGCCTGCGTGGCGGAACGGCGTTGCACCACGGGCTGGGGGAGGTGAATCAGTTTTTCGCTGCTGGTGGGAACAAGCTGACCGGGACGACGCACGGCGCCGAGATGGTGCTGCTCCAGAAGGGCCGCCGATTCCTGCAGGCGATGTTCAAGCGACTTGGAGGCCTCGAGCTGGCTGTAGCTGCGGGCCCACTCGTTCTGCCAGTGCAGGGTGAGGGCGCTGAGGGAGACCGTCGCCAGCCCGAGGCCGGCCAGGGCGCCGCTGCTGATGCGATGGAACCCTGCGAGCCAGGGGGAGCGCCGCTCGATCCGTCGGGCCGAGAGTGAGTTCTCGATCACCCTGAGGGAGCCCGAGGAACGGCGACGACCCTGGCTGGCGCGGCGTTCACTCCGCCTGGGTGTGGCGCTGAGGAAGGTGGCGACCAAGGGTGTCTGTCCGTTCACTGCGCAAGTGAACCACCCCGGGGCCCCGGCAGCAAGGCGTCCGGTGACGGCCTTCTCACACGCCCCCCGCACCGTCGGCGAGCAGCAGCAGGTTGGCGAAGGTCAGTCCGTTCCACAGAGCGTGGGCGATCACCGAGGAGGCCAGCCGACCGCTGTGCCAGCGGAGCAGTCCCAGGCCGATACCCAGCACGAACAGCGGCATCAGCTCCCCCAGGCTCAGGTGGGCCAGGGCAAAGACCGACGCGCTGATCCCCACGGCCGCCGTGCCCCCCAGCCGCTGCCCCAGCACCGGCAGCAGGACCCCGCGGAACAGGGTTTCCTCAAACAGCGGGGCCAGCACCATGGCCGTGAGGGCAAAGCAGGCAAGAGCCAGGGGATCGCCGCTGGTGAGCACCAGCTCGAGCAGAGGATTGCTGCCGCCAGCGTCCTCCCAGAGCTTTCCTACCAGCCAGCCGGAGAAGGCCACTGGAGGGAGCAGCATCATCACCAGGGTCAGGGCCGGCCCCGCCGCCGTGGCCAGGGGCTGCCAGTGCCACTGCAGCCAGCCCCCCGCGGGGCGGGAAGCGAGCCTGCCTCGCAGCAGCAGCACCAGGATGAAGAGAGGAGCAGCCATCAGCCCCAGATAGAGCACCAGCACGCGCAACCCCTCCGCCAGGGGTGCGGAGAGGTTGCGGCTCTGGATCAGGGCCGTCAGCGGTGGCTCCAGCAACCCGGGCACGACAAGTTCGCCCACCAGCACGAACCCACCCGCGATCAGCAGGGTGGCATCGATCGGGGTGAGCGGCGGTCCTACCAGGGGTGCAAAGGGGGACTGTCTGCGGGTCACCAGGCGCCGCAGCATCCGGATCAGCAGCCCCAGACCGATGAGCAGCAGCAGCAGGGGCAGCACGTTGACCGCCAGTAGCTGAAGCACCCGGCGGGCCGGGTTCCGATCGGCGGGGCAGCTCTCCCCGCCGATCCCTCCCCCCAGCTGTTCGCAGCTGAGCTGCTCCAGCAGCGGAGACGGCTGCCAGGGGCGCAGCAGCGCAGCGCGTTCCGGAGGCGACACTCGCCGGCCGGCCACCAGGGCTTCCAGCAGTGGGCGGCGGGAGGGCTCGACGCTTGGAATCAGTCGCCGCAGGTTCTGCTCGGCGGCCTCTGCTTCGGCGAGGTCGGCGCTGCCCCGCCGCAGCAGCCCAAGTTCCAGTCGCCGCTGGGCCGGCATGGGGATGGCCGCTTGCTCCAGGTTCCCCTCGAGGGCGTCGGCCAGAGCTTCGCGGGGGTCGTCACCCACCAGCAGCGGACGCAGGCCTGGCGGCAGCTGCTCTTCCACCAGGGCGCTCAGTTCGAGCTGGCGCAGGTCGAGGGCTGACTCCACCGAGGGACGCTCCAGGCTGCCCGCCAGCCCCTCCAGCCAGAGAAGCAGGCTGAGGGAGAGACTCAGCAGGGCCAGCAGCACCTTCCAGGACGGTGGATCGGGCGGCGGTGGATCCGTTGGGCCATTGCCGGGGGCACTGGAGTGGGAAGCGGGAAGGATCAACCGGACAGGCGCAGGATCATGCTGCAGCGATTGTGCCGCCGGGACCGCCTCGCCTGGGATCGGCCCTCAGGGGTGCTCCCATACGATGCATCCCACTGTGGTCGCCGGATCCGTGCCCGTCCGCCTTCTGCTTGTTCGCCACGGGCTGAGCAGCTTCAACCTGGAGCACCGCATCCAGGGTCGTGACGACCTCTCCAGCCTCACGGAGGAAGGTGTCGAGCAGGCGCGTCTCACCGGCCAGGCCCTGCGGGGACTGCGTCTCGACGCCGCCTATAGCTCCCCGCTCAGCCGGGCCCGCGATACGGCCACCACCCTGCTGGCGGCCCACGGTGGGAGTAGCCGCAGTGCCGTTCTTGACGACGATCTCCAGGAGATCGATCTGGGTCCCTGGAGCGGGCTGCTGCGCTCGGATCTTCGCGAGCACGACCCCGAGGGGGAGCGGCGCTGGCGTGACCATCCCGAAAGCCTTGAGCTCGAGCGCAGGGATGGCCAGCGCTACCGCCCGCTGCCGGAACTCATGGAGCAGGCGGCCGTTTTTGTGAAACGTCTGCTCAAGCGCCACGACCCCGCCTCCGACGCCACGGTCCTGGTGGTCGCCCACAACGCCATCCTTCGCTGCCTGCTCCTGCAGCTGCTGGGTCTGGAGGTCAGCGGCTTCCGTCGGCTGCGCCTCGACAACGGCTCCATCTCGGTGCTGAACATCGCCCCCGGCCCCCAGGGCCGACGGGACGTGCAGATCGAATCTCTCAACGGCATCGCCCATCTGGGCCAGCCCCTGCCCCCCAGGGGCCCGGGCCCGCGTCTGCTGCTTGTGCGTCATGGCGAGACCGACTGGAACCGGCAGGGTCGTTTCCAGGGCCAGATCGATATTCCTCTCAACAGCAATGGGTTCTCGCAGGCCGCCGCCGCGCGCGAATTTCTCGCCACGGTGCCGATCGATCGCGCTTACACCAGCGCCATGGCCCGTCCCCGCCAGACGGCCGAAGTGATCCTCTCGGCCCATCCCGGCATTCCCCTCACCAGCACCACCGGCCTGCTGGAGATCGGCCATGGGCTGTGGGAGGGCCGGCTGGAAAGCGAAATCGCCGAGGGCTGGCCCCAGCTGCTGGCCGACTGGAAGCGGGCCCCCGAAACCGTGCAGATGCCTGGCGGCGAGACCATCCATGACGTCTGGCGACGCTCCCTGACCTCCTGGGAGCAGATCGCCGCCGGGCTCGACGAGCGGGAGACCGCCCTGGTGGTGGCCCACGACGCCGTGAACAAGGCCATCCTCTGCGCCCTTCTCGGCCTTTCCCCCGGTGACATCTGGGCCGTGAAGCAGGGCAACGGCGGCGTCACGGTGATCGACTACCCCCGCGGCATCAGCGGTCCGCCGCTGGTGGCCTGTCTGAACCTCACCCACCATCTGGGAGGGGTGATCGACCGCACAGCAGCTGGCGCTCTCTGAATCCCGCAGCGATGGATCGTCGTCTGCTGTTGCGCGGGGTGCACCTGCTCGAGGCCCCGGGCCAGCCGGAGCGATCGGCCGATGTGCGCCTTGAGGGCGAGCGCCTGATCGCTGTCGAGGCCGAGGGTGCGGCGGTATCGGAAGGCTGGACGGAGGTGGACGCCCGGAGCTGTTGGTTCGCCCCACCCCTGGTGGATCCCCACAGCGCGCTGGAGGATCCGGTCGGTGGCCGTGCCGAAACCCTCATCAGCCTGCGGGCGGCGGCCGTAGCGGGGGGGTACGGCACGGTGGCGTTGCTGCCCTGGGCGAGCTCCTGGCGCGATCGTCCCGAGAGGCTGGGCCTGCACTGGCCGCCGCCGATGGAACTGCACTGCTGGGGAGCGTTCAGCAGCGAGGGTGCCGATGCCGATCTCGCCCCCCATGCCGACCAGCTGGAGGCGGGTGCCGTGGGTGTGGCCTGCGGCGACCATCTGCCGCCACTGGATCTGCTGGTACGGGGGCTTCGCCTGGCGGAAACGGGCGATCGTCCCCTTCTGCTGGCCGTGCGCGATGCCGCCCTGGCCCAGCAGGGGTTTGTGCGTGAGCGGGTGGAGGCCCTGCGGGCCGGCTGGCCCCTCGATCCGATCGTCAGTGAACTCCTGCCGCTGGAGACCCTGCTGGTGCTCGACGCTGCCCTTCCGCTCCCAGGGCTGCGGCTGATGAACCTCACCACCGCGGAGGGCGTGGAGCGCCTCGGACGCTGCGCTTCGCCGCCCCTGGCGAGCGTGCCCTGGTGGCATCTGGTTGCCGACAGCGGCCTGCTCGATCCCGCCGATGAAGGCTGGCGCCAGGTTCCCTCCCTCGGCGGCCCCAAGGATCGGCAGGCCCTGATCGCCGCCCTCGCCGATGGCCGGCTCACGGCCGTGGCGGTGCACCACCAGGCCCTTGACGCGGAGGAGCGGTTGCTGCCCCTCGATCAGCGCCGTCCGGGCATGGCCGGCCATGGCCATGTGCTGCCGTTGCTGTGGCGGGAGCTGGTGACGGGCTGCGGCTGGTCTGCCCTCCAGCTCTGGCAGGTGCTCTGCTGGGGCCCGGAGAGCTTTCTCGGGCTCAAGGAGCGGCCCCTGGAGATCGGTGGCCGGCGTTGGCTGCTGTTCGATCCCACGGCCGAGCCCGCCTCTCGCTCCCCGAGGTTCCTGCCGGCGAACCCGCCGCCGGTGCCCGCCGACCTCAGGGGAGCCGTGGTGGCCAGCGGCTTCAGCGAGGCGGCGTCGTGGAGGCTCCCAGCGGGCCCATCGCGTTGAAGGGGAAGAACCGCCAGAACGCCCGGCCGATGATCTCCTGCCGGGGCAGGAACGGCCCGCCGGGCCAGAACCGCCCATCCCAGCTGTTGGCCCGGTTGTCGCCGAGCACCACCACGCTGCCGGGGGGCACCACGACGTCGAGGGGGCGGCAGGGGCCCATCCCCTGGGCATTCACCGGGCAGAGGTTCTGCACGTAGGGCTCCACAAGGGGGCGGCCGTCGATGCGCACCCGGCCGCGGGGATCCACCTGGATCCGCTCTCCGGGCAGGGCGATCACCCGTTTGATGTAGGCGTCGCAGGCCGGGTGCTGCACCCCGGGGAGGGAACCGATCAGCGGCAGATTCACGGGCAGGCAGCGCAACGGTCCCGGCTTGTTGCCGCTGGAGAGGATCGGATCGAAGTGATGGGGGGCGTGGAACACCACGATCTCGCCGCGCTCGGGCAGGCGGTTGCGGTAGCTGAGCTTTTCCACCAGCAGCCGGTCCTGCAGCTGGAGGCCGGGGAGCATCGAGCCGGACGGGATGTAGCGGGCCTCCAGAAGGAACTGGCGGATCCCCAGGGCGATGGCCAGGGTGATCAGCACACTGCGCCAGAACGCCCAGGGGCTCTCCTCGGGCTGGTCCTCGCGGCTGGGTTCGGGGCTGGGCGGCGCGATGCCTTTCTCGGCCTGGGGTTCCGTTGGGCTCAAGGCGATCGTGCGACAGGGACCGGGGACGGCAGGCAGATTAGGCACTCCCCTGCCTCCCGCGTTCCCGATGGCGCGTCCCCGCTGGCATCGCACCCCGGTTCTGCCCGGGAGCCCTGTGGGCCGCTGGTGGGACCGCTTCGTGGCGATCTGGGCGGCGGTGAATCTGGGCTGGGTGGCCTTCGACATCACCTACGTCCCCCTGAGGACGTTCTGGCTCCAACGGAATCTCTATCCGATCCCCTCGGTGCCCCTGGCGGTGCCTCTGCGCGTTCTGCCGGATGTCACCCCCTGGATGGATCCGATCAAGGGGATCGAACCCCACCGCGAGACCGCCGCCTGGATCCGCAGCTTTGATCAGCTGGACAGTGCCATGGCCGCTCACCGACCTGGCGCCCCACTCAACCCCGTGCAGAAGCGGTTGCTGGCGATCCAGGGGGACCTCACCGCCCAGATGATCGACACCAATCCTTTCGCTGCCTCCAATGCGTCTGGAACTCTGGAGAAGATCAAGTCCCGTCTGCGGCGCGAGGCCGATCGTGACTCGGCCCGGCAGTCGGCCCTGTGGCTGCTGAGCCCTGCCGGCCTCGAGGCCCACCCCTGGCCGGAGCAGGAGCGTTTCTGGCGCCAGCGGGTGCTGCCGCTGGTGGAAACCAACTACTGGCGCTCGATCGACGAGAACGGGCGTCCCACCGACCACTTCTGGCGCTACGACCTGCTGCTGTTCCAGAGCGTCTTCGCCCTCGACGTCCTGGTGCGGGTGCGCCGGTTGCGGCGGCGGCTTCCCGGCCTCAGCTGGGGCGAGGCCCTGCTGCGGCGCTGGATCGACCTCCCGCTGCTGCTTCCCTTCTGGCGCTGGCTTCGGGTGGTGCCAGTGCTGGAGCGGCTCCAGACCAGCGGTCTGATCAACATCGAACCGCTGCGGGCGGTGGTGAGCCGGGCGGTGGTCGCCCTGCTGGCGGTCGAACTGTTCGAGGTGCTGGCCCTGCAGCTGATCGATGGGTTCCAGGGGCTGATCCGCTCCCGTCGCTGGCCCGGCCGCATCCGTGCTCTGCGCAGCCACCAGAGCGTGGTCAGCAACGACGAGCGCGAACTGGTGGAACTGGTACGGATCTGGGCGCCGCTGCTGCTGGTGCAGGTCGCCCCTCGGCTGGCCCCGGAGCTCCAGGGGGTGCTCGGCCATGCCTTGCAGCAGAGCCTGCAGAGCGCCATGGTGCCGCCGCCGCTGCGAGGTCTGCAGCCTCTGCTGGAAGTGGAACGTGGAGTCTCCCGCCAGGTGGCGAGCGGCATGGTGGACAGTCTGCTCGACCTCAGCCGCAGCACCGGTGAGCGACTGGGTCGCCGCGACGACCAGCAGCTCGAACTGCTGGAGCGGTGCATTGACCGCTTCTGGGAGGAACTGGCCGCGGCCCTCGAGAGCGGTCCTGCCCTGGAACGGTCGCAGCAGCTGCTCTGTGCCCTGTTGGAGGAGTTCAAGGCCAATTATCTCAGCCAGATCAGCCGAGCGGGCATCGAGGGCCTGATCGACGAACTGGATCAGCTGATGGTGAAAGGGGTCAGGCCAGGGTCTTCGACCACTCCAGATCCTTGAATCCCGTCAGGATGCTGCCTCCGCTGGTCACCAGGAAGGGGCGCTTGATCAGCCGCCCATCCGCAGACAGGGCCGCAAGGGCTTGCTCATCGTCCATGGCCCTGACCCGTTCGCCGCCGAGGGCCCGGTAACTCTGGCCGCTGGTATTGAAAAGACGGCCGCGCCCCAGTTGGACCAGGGCCTGGCGAAGCTCGTCGGACCCTGGTGGCGTGGTGGTGATGTCGATAATCTCCACGGGGATGGAGCGTTCCCTGAGCCAGGCGAGGGCCTTTCGGCAGGTGCCACAGGGGCCGTAGCCGTAGAAGCGGTGGGCGCTCATCCCCTTCCCCCTTCAGATCACTTCCGACCGACAAGGGCCTTGAGCGCTCCCACCAGACTGTTGGAACCCTTGCCCACGCCGGAGGCAGGATTGGTGCGCACGGTCACGTCGCCATTGACGGTGGTGCGGCAGCTGAGCCGGTAGTTGGCCGGCCGGTCGGCGAGGTAGACCTCTTCGACATCACTGCGGGGGGAGAGGTTGCGCTCACCCTCGAGAACCTCCATCACGCAGGTGCCGCACTGGCCCAGTCCGCCGCAGTTGTTGAGATTGTTCAACCCGGTGTAAGGGTTGATGCCGGCATCCAGGGCGGCTCTGCGCAGGTTGGCACCCTCGATGCACCCGACCTGCTGGCCTTCGCGTTCGAACCGGATGGTGGGCACGGGAATTCTGGGGGAGGGCGTCGCCCAACTTAAGGCACGTCCCGCACCTTCCGGCAGCCTCTCCTCCACCTGCAACGGAGTGTTGGCGGGCGAGGTCCGTAGCATGAAGGCAACACGCTGAGTTGCGAGTTGAGTGTGGTGAGCCCTGCCGTTCCTCCCTCTCCCGAGCCTGGCTACGACCGCCTGGCTCCACGACTGATCCCCGGCTACGCCAGCCTCGCTCGCCTGGCTGTTGCCCTGCTCGCGTCTTCGCCTCTGGCCTCCTCGACGGAAGCGTCGGTGCTGGTGGCGGGCTGCGGCACCGGTTCTGAGCTGCTGGAAGCCCGGGCCCAGCGTCCCGACTGGCATCTCACCGCCATCGATCCATCCGCCACGCTGCTGGAGGTGGCCCGAGGCCGCCTGGATGCCGCAGCGCCCTCCATCGACTGGCGCTGCACCCGGGTCGAGGATCTGGGGGTGGAGGCCGCCTTCGACGGGGCTCTCTCGGTGCTGGTGCTCCAGTCCCTCCCCGACGACGGCAGCAAGCTGGCATTCCTCTCCGCTCTGGCCCGCAGCCTTCGCCCCGGTGGCCAACTGGTCCTGGTCGACCTGATGCGACCAGAGCGATCAGCGCTCCAGGCCCAGGTGGAGCTCGCCTGGGGGCAGTTTCAGCGCGCCGGTGGCGAGAGCGGCGACCCCGGCACGTTGGCGTCCCGGGTGGAGGCACCCCATCCGATCGGACCGGCGCGCCTCGCTGCCCTGGCCGAAGCGTCCGGCTTCGGCGACCCGGCACCGGTGTTCAAGGCGCTCAACTTCGAGGGGTTCCTGCTGCAGCGCCGCAGCTGAAGCGGCGCCGCCAGGCGCCTGCTCTCGACTGGAATCAACGTGGGAGTGGGCCTGTTTCTCAGGCGCCAAGCACCCGACCGGAAGCGTAGGCCAATCCGTCCACTACCAACCAACTGCTGATAGTGGTAAGACTTGCTTCCTTGTTTGTGGAGGTCCGTAAGAACAAGACCACAATTTTCACCTGGTTGGGGGCGATCTGACGGATGCTCGTGATGCCGTCCACGCGGGGATCGGCGGTGGGGATACTGTGCAGCGGGCGAACCGGGCGCCGCTGTCGATCAGGTGCGGGATGCCGATCGGTCGCGCGGTCAGGAGGAAGACGGCGATGGTGGGCTCCTCACAGGATCACGATCGCATCGAGGGGGAGCCGTCCTTGTCGAGGGTGTTGGACACGAAGCCGTTGCCGAGCTGTACCGATCAGCGCTGGAGAGAGGTGGGAAAAGCCACGGGCGAGGGCTCCTGTCGATCCCCCAGCACGCTGGCCAGGGGAACGGCCAGAGTCAGCAACGCAATGCCGATGCCCGCAAGAACACCCAGCGGCGAGGTCACCAGATCGGGGTCAGCCGGGGAGGCGACATCCTGACCGTGGGAGGGGAGGAAGGTGCTGCGTCCGGGAGGCTCCTCTGCGCTTTCCACTTCGTCAGCTGCCCTGAGAGGGCTGTACGGCTCGGCGAGGATGGAAGAGGAAGGTAGGGTCATGGGGGCCGGAGCCCCGATCCAACCGTCAGAACGGCCGAACCAGGTGACATCCGTGGTTGGTCTTGGAAAAAAGAATTCTGCCAGCAAACCGAAGGGATGCCAGGTTCGGTTCACCGATCCGGTTTGGTGGCGGCGGAACCGCTTCAAGCCGCCGGTCGCGCCTGGGACTGCTGGCGGTGGGCGGCCAGGTCGGTGGGGCCGCCGTCGAGCGCATCGAGACGCTGGCGGATTGAGCGGAGTTCCTCAAGGATTGAGGTGAGAATCTGCTGGGTGGCGGTGGAGGGCGAATTCAACACCTCGACGGTGACCTCCTTGATGCGCAGCACATCGCGGGCGAACCTGGCCACCTCGTTGGGGTGGAAGAGCAGTGGTTCCTTCTGATCGCTGCGGTATTCGGGATTGAGTTTGCGAGCGTTGAAGGGCGGATTGAGATTGCGGGGATCGGTGTTCGTGTAGCGATAGACCGACGCCCGGGAACGGTTGAGAGCTTTCTGTACGTCTTCGATACCGATCAGGACCTCTTCGCCACCATCGGCCCCCTCCTCGCCTCCAACCATGGCGTGGCGAGCCACGTACCCATCGAGGATCTCGTGCGCGCCGCCGGTTGTGGCCGGAACGATCGAACCAGAGGGCGCAAGCATGAGACGGAAATTGGACTGACTGGATTCGAGTCGTGACCCTAGCAGAGGTTGGCTGCCGGGACCGATCGGCACGGACACTCCTGGGGGTCGCCTTCGCCACGCCGGGGAGTCCTCCGGGCTGAGTGATAGCGTCCGCCCCCCTCCCATCCGCCTCCCCCATGCGCGTGTCCCGCCTGCTGCTGGTGACGCTCCGGGACGATCCCGCCGAAGCGGAGATTCCTTCTCACAGGCTGTTGCTGAGGGCGGGGTACATCCGCAGAGTGTCGTCCGGCATTTATGCCTACCTGCCCCTGCTCTGGCGGGTGCTGCAGAAAATTGCCGCGATTGTGCGTGAGGAGATGAACGCGATCGGGGCCCTTGAGACCTTGCTGCCCCAGCTGCAACCCGCTGAGCTCTGGCGGCGCAGCGGCCGCTGGGCCGGCTACACCGCCGGCGAGGGCATCATGTTTCATCTCGAGGACCGCCAGGGGAGGGAGATGGGTCTTGGCCCCACCCACGAAGAAGTGATCACCGATCTGGCGGCTGATCTCATCCGCTCCTACCGTCAGTTGCCCGTATGTCTTTACCAGATCCAGACAAAATTCCGCGATGAGATCCGTCCCCGCTTCGGGCTGATGCGCGGTCGCGAATTCATCATGAAGGATGCCTATTCGTTCCACGCAGATGAAGCCTGTCTGCGCAGCACTTACGAGGCGATGGATAGCGCCTATCGCCGCATCTTCGAGCGCTGTGGTCTGAGGGCGGTGGCCGTGGAAGCCGACAGCGGAGCCATCGGCGGCTCCGCCAGCCAGGAGTTCATGGTCACCGCTGAGGCGGGCGAGGATCTGGTGCTCTCCAGTCCCGATGGCCGTTACGGGGCCAACCAGGAGCGGGCGGTTTCGCTCCCGGCCGATCCGGTCCCCCTGGAAATCAGCGAATGCCGGGAGCTGTCCACCCCCGGCACCGCCTCGATTGAGGCTCTCTGCTCAGGCCATGGTTTCGATCCCACCCAGACGGTGAAGGTGCTGCTGCTGCTGGCCCGATTCGCCGACGGCGGCCTCCAGCCTCTGCTGGTGTCCCTGCGGGGCGATCAGCAGCTCAACGAGGTGAAGCTCGCCAATGCGGTGGCCACGCGCCAGCCTCCGTGCGGTGGGCTGCTTGACATCACACCGCTCACTGCCGAACAGGTGGAGGCCGAAGGGCTGAAGCCCCTTCCCTTCGGATTTGTCGGACCCCATCTGGAAGATGCGGTACTGAAGGGTGCCAGGCGCTGGCAGCCGCGCTTCCTGCGCCTGGCCGATCCCACGGCGGTGGATCTGCAGCGATTCGTCTGCGGGGCCAACGCGACGGATAGCCATCTGGCCGGTGCGGCCTGGGGTGAGCTCACGCCTGCACCGGAGGCCGTGGACCTGCGAGCGGCCCAGCCCGGGGATCGCTGCCTCCATGATCCCTTCCAGCGGTTGGAGGCGGCTCGGGGTATCGAAGTGGGCCACATCTTCCAGCTTGGTCGCAAATATTCCGAAGCTCTCGACGCTCGTTTCACCACCGAGGGCGGGGTGGAGGAGGCCCTGTGGATGGGCTGTTACGGCATCGGAGTGTCCCGGCTGGCACAGGCGGCCGTGGAGCAGCACCACGACGGCGCCGGCATCCGCTGGCCGGTTGCGATCGCCCCTTTCGAACTGCTGATTGTGATTGCTTCCGCCCAGGATCCGCTCCAGGTGTCCCTGGCGGAACAGCTCTACGAGCGGCTGACTGCTGCCGGCGTGGAGGTGCTGCTTGACGACCGGGACGAGCGGGCCGGGGTGAAGTTCAAGGATGCCGATCTGATCGGCATCCCCTGGCGCCTGGTGGTGGGCCGGGGGGCCG
Organism: Cyanobium sp. FGCU6; assembly: GCA_024958655.1. Lineage (GTDB taxonomy): Bacteria > Cyanobacteriota > Cyanobacteriia > PCC-6307 > Cyanobiaceae > Cyanobium. The sequence continues at coordinate 89,596 of JANWUR010000012.1, forward strand.
CAGAGGGCCGGGTCGAAGTGGTGGAGCGGGCTGTGGGTGAGCGCCGTGACCTGGAGGTGGACGCCGCCGTGGCTGACCTCACGGCGGCGATCAGCCGCCAGCGCTCCCGCCGGCCGGGGGTCTGAGCAGTTCCTAAGATTCCGAGAATTCGCTTCCCTGCCATGCGCGCCCTCCTGCGACGGATCTCCGCCTGGATGGACGAGTGGATCGGCAGGCGTCTGCCGGTGGCTCTCACCGCCCTTGCTCTTGTGCTCTCGCTCGGCCTCACTGCCTGCAGCGGCTCAAGCACCGGCCTTACCGGCAACTACGTGGACGACACCGTGAGTGTGGCCCGCTCTCTTCTGGGCACCATCGCCCTGTCCGCGGACGACCCCGGACGGGGGGAGGCCGAGACCCAGGCTCGATCCCTGATCAACGATTACACCGCCCGCTATCGCCCCCGCCGGGATGTGAACGGCCTCGGTTCGTTCACCACCATGCAGACCGCCCTCAACTCCCTGGCCGGTCACTACACCAATTACCCCAACCGTCCCCTCCCCGATGCCCTGCGCACCCGGCTGGAGAAGGAGCTGCACCGGGCGGAGACCTCGGTGGTGCGGGGTGCCTGATGCCAGGGTTCGTGCGTTTCCTTTGACGGATCGCCCCTCCATCTGACAGGCTCTCGGATTGTGCTCAGAAGCGGCCGCGGGCCGCCGTGTCCTTGGCCAACGTTGTCGTCATCGGTGCACAGTGGGGCGACGAGGGGAAGGGAAAGATCACCGACCTGTTAAGCCGATCCGCCGACGTTGTGGTTCGTTATCAGGGCGGTGTGAATGCCGGCCACACGATCGTCGTCGATGACCGCGTTCTCAAGCTTCACCTGATTCCCTCCGGCATCCTCTACCCCGACACCACCTGCCTGATCGGCTCGGGCACCGTGGTCGATCCGAAGGTGATGCTCAAAGAGATCGACACCCTGATTGATTTCGGCATTGATGTCTCCGGCCTGAAGCTTGCTTCCACGGCTCATGTCACGATGCCCTACCACCGCCTGCTCGATCTGGCGATGGAGCAGCGCCGGGGTGAGCGACGCATCGGCACCACAGGCCGCGGCATCGGTCCCACCTACGCCGACAAGTCGGAGCGAAACGGCATCCGCGTGATCGACCTCCTCGATCCAGAGCGGCTGCGCGATCGCCTCCTCGGGCCGCTGGGCGAAAAGAACGACCTGATGCAGAAGGTCTACGGGCTCGGCCCCCTCGATCCGGAAGAGGTGATCGAGGAGTACGCCTCCTACGGCCGCCGGCTCGCTCCCCACGTGGTGGATTGCACCCGCACGATCCACGAGGCGGCCCGGGCCCGCAAGAACATCCTGTTCGAGGGCGCCCAGGGGACCCTGCTGGATCTCGACCATGGCACTTACCCCTACGTCACCTCCTCCAATCCCGTGAGCGGTGGTGCCTGTATCGGGGCTGGGGTGGGACCCACCCTGATCGACCGGGTGATCGGGGTGGCCAAGGCTTACACCACCCGGGTGGGCGAAGGGCCCTTCCCCACAGAGCTGGAGGGCAGTCTCAACGATCACCTCTGCGACCGGGGCGGCGAGTTCGGTACCACCACCGGCCGGCGGCGCCGCTGCGGCTGGTTCGATGGGGTCATCGGCCGCTATGCCGTGGAAGTCAACGGGCTCGACTGCCTGGCGATCACCAAGCTCGACGTGCTCGACGAACTCGATGAGATCCAGGTGTGCGTGGCCTACGAGCTCGACGGCCACCGGATCGAGCACTTCCCCAGCAGCGCGGAAGACTTCGCCCGTTGCCAGCCGATCTACGAAACTCTTGCGGGCTGGCAGTGCTCCACCGCCGATTGCCGCAGCCTCGACGATCTGCCCGCCACCGCCATGGCCTACCTGCGCTTCCTGGCGGAGCTGATGGAGGTTCCGATCGCCATCGTGTCGCTCGGGGCTCAGCGCGATCAAACGATCGTCGTCGAAGACCCCATCCACGGTCCCAAGCGGGCCCTGCTCAGCGTCTGAACGTGAACGCCCTCTCCCCAATGACCCCCCTCCCCCCGAAGAGCCTCGATGTCGTCGGCATCGGCAATGCCATCGTCGACGTGCTGGTGCAGGCCGACGATGCCTTCCTTGACGACCACGGCCTCACCAAGGGAACCATGGCCCTGATCGACGAGGCCCAGGCCGAGCGGCTCTACGGCTCGGTGGGCCCGGGCCTCGAGACCTCCGGTGGATCCGCCGCCAACACCCTGGCGGGCATCGCCCAGCTCGGCGGCAGGGCGGGCTTCATCGGCCGCGTCCGCGACGATCAGCTCGGCGCGATCTTCAGCCATGACATCCGCTCGGTGGGGGCACGCTTCGACACCCCCGCCGCCACCACCGGCCCCTCCACGGCCCGCTGCCTGATCCTGGTCACCCCGGATGCCCAGCGCACCATGTGCACCTACCTGGGCGCTTCGGTGCAGCTCGACCCTGACGATCTCGATCTTGACCTCGTCCGTCAGGCCCGGGTGCTCTATCTGGAGGGTTATCTCTGGGATAGTCCCGAGGCCCAGCGGGCCTTCGTGGCTGCTGCCGAGGCGGCCCGTGAGGCTGGAGGCGAGGTCGCCCTGTCCCTGTCGGACGCCTTCTGCGTGGATCGCCATCGCGACAGCTTCCGCGAGCTGGTCGACGGCCATGTCGACATCCTGTTCGCCAACGAGATGGAGATCACCTCGCTCTACAAGGCCGACAGCTTCGAGCAGGCGGCCGCCGAAGTGCGGGGGCGTTGCCGGATCGCCGCCCTCACCCGCAGTGAGCTCGGTTCCCAGGTTCTGGCGGGGGAGGAGTCCATTCCAATCGAGCCCTTTCTACTGGGGGAGCTGGTGGACACCACCGGTGCCGGTGATCTCTACGCCGCCGGTTTTCTGCATGCCTACACCCGTGGCGCGAGCCTTGAGCGCTGCGGCCGGCTGGGATCCCTCTGCGCCGGCCAGGTGGTCACCCAGCTCGGTCCCCGTCCCCAGAGCTGCCTGCGGGAGCTGATGGAACGGCATCTGGACTAGGCACGGCCACTTCGTCGCCGCACCACTGCCCATAGCTGCCAGCGGCTGAAGCCCGCCAGTGGATCCATTCCGGAATCTCATAACTGTGCAGCTCCCGCATGGCTGCCTCCAGGGCGTGCAGGCACTCCGGGGTGGTCTTCAGCAGCAGTTGCACCTCCTCACTGCGCTCGATCCGGCCCTGCCAGCGATAGAGCGAGCGCACCGGAACCAGGGCCACGCAGGCCACCAGACGCCGCTCCAGCAGGGCGGTCGCCAGGGACTCGGCCCGTGCCTCATCCACTTCGGTGGTGAGCACGATCTCCAGAGTCTGTTCCGTCCCTGAGCCCCCCATGCGCTCCCTTCAGGTGCTGACCGAGCTTCCCACGTGAGCCAGCAGCTCGGCCAGCGGCAGAATCCTCACCCCCTCCGGTTCCGGGGGCCGCCGCAGCAGGCGAAGTTCGATTCCCTGGTCGCGGCAGATCCGCCGCCAGAGAGCTTCGGTGTGCCCCCCGGACTGGCGGCAGAGCACGGCATCGATCCGCCAGTGCCTGCAGAGTGCTGCCTCGATCCGGCCCTCGCCGCCCGGGCGCAGGCAGGCCACCCGCGCGGGAGCCAGACCTGCCGCCATGACGATCCGCAACGCCGTGGCATCCGGCAGGAGCCTGGCGTGGTGAACGGCCCCGGGGCTGTGGCGCACCGCCAGGGGCAGCTGGCGGGCACCGATCGCCAGCAGCAGCCGCTCGCCCCGGGCCACACAGCCCTCCAGCTGCGGCAGATCGTCGAGCAGCACGGCTCCCGGATGGGGGTCCAGGGGGCGTCCGAGACGCAGCAGCGGTTGGCCGCGGGCCCCGCAGACCCTGGCCAGGGCGGCGCTGATGGTGGTGGCGAAGGGGTGGCTGGCATCCAGCACCCAGGCATAGGGATCCCCGGCGTTCTCCGCTGCCCTCAGTTCCTGTTCCAGGCCCAGCTCCGGCGTGAGGCCTTCGCCTTCGCCGATGGCCCCGACCGCCAGCTCGAGGCTCGGTTCGGGGGGATAGGCACGGGCCGCCGCCTCTGCCACCACGCTCAAGCGGAGGCGCCAGCCTCTCGCCAGCAGTGCCTTGGCCAGCACCGGTCCTTCGCCCGTGCCGGCGATCAACCACAGACGGCCGCTCCGGTGGTGTTCGGGGGGGGCTTGCATCAGGATGGCCCTGCGAAACCGATGGACGGGGCGTGAATCACTGTTTGCTCGAGGTGGAGGTGCTGGAGGCTCCCCAGGTGCGCTACACCCAGGACAACCAGACTCCCGTGGCGGAGATGACCGTGCGCTTCGAGGGGCTGCGGCCGGAGGATCCCCCGGGCCAGCTCAAGGTGGTGGGCTGGGGCAACCTCGCCCAGGATCTGCAGAACCGGGTGCAGGTGGGCCAGCGGCTGGTGCTCGAAGGTCGGCTGCGCATGAACACCGTCACGCGTCAGCAGGATGGGGTGAAGGAGAAGCGAGCCGAGTTCACTCTGGCCAGGCTTCACCCGCTGGGGGCGATCGCCAGCGCGGCGCCCGCCAGCGCGCCGCCGCCTGGTCCTGCCACCGGCGCCGCTCCCCGCCGCTCGCCCGCTGCGCCCCCGGCTCGGACCACGACCCCCACAGGGCCGGTGAACGCGGCTGCTGCCCCGGTTCCCACCACCACCGTCTGGAACAGCGGCCCTCTGGTGGAGCAGGATCTGCCCGATGACGACGAGATCCCGTTCTGAATCCAAACGTCGGCGCGTCGCCGGTGCCGGTTCAGGAGGGTCCGAAACGATCGCCCGCCTGCTCAAGCAGTTGACCCAGCTCCCGTTCCAGAGCCGCCAGGTCCAGGCGCCACTCGCTCCAGCGTCCGCTGTCGAGGTGACGCAGGAGCCAGAGCCGATCCTGGCGAAGCTGTTCAAGAAGTTCCACGGCGCCAAGGGCGGCGGATTTCTCGGCAGGGGAGGGCGTCGGGGTCATCGGCGCGTTCGGCACGTAGCTTCCATCCTGCCCGGCGCTGCAGGAGGATGGGGAGATGCAATCTCCCCGTTCCTCCGCCCTGCTGTCGCCGGGCAGCCTGGTGACCCTGGCGGGCGCGGCTCTCACCGTGGTGGGATCCGTGGCCTACCTCGGCGACAACGCCAACCTCAGCCTGCCCACGATCTTCTACGGGATTCCGATCCTGCTGGGCGGTCTGGCGCTTAAATCGTCTGAGCTGCCCCCCGCGCGGTGCCTCACACCGCCGGGTGCCCTGCGCGCGCTCCGGGAGCGACCCGAGAGCGAAAGCCTGCGCAAGCTTCTGGCTGATGTGAGCCGCTGGCGCTATGGCCAGAAGGCCCACCTGGAGAGTTCGCTCGAAGCGCTCAAGCTCTGGGACGAGGACGATCCCCCCCAGCTCATGGAGGTCGAGGAATTCGAACACCAGAGCCGCTACGGGTTGCGACTCAGCTTCGATCTTCATGGTGTGTCGGCGGAACGCTGGCAGGAGCGGCGTGAGCGCCTGGGGCGCTTCTTCGGCCCCGGCCTGGAGGCTCTGCTTGAGCAACCCGCCCCCGGCCGCCTCTGCCTCGTCCTGCAGCCCCTGGCCGCCGATCCCACTCCCGTCGCCCCATGACCACCGACCTGCTCGTCAGCCAGGCCGACAGCCTCAGGGTCTCGGTTCTCAGCGAGGCTCTGCCCTACATCCAGCGCTTCACCGGCCGGCGCGTGGTGGTCAAGTACGGCGGGGCGGCGATGGTGCGGGAAGACCTGCGCGATGCCGTCTTCCGCGACCTCGCCCTGCTGGCCTGCGTGGGCGTGCAACCGGTGGTGGTGCACGGCGGCGGCCCCGAGATCAACCAGTGGCTCTCCCGCCTGGCGATCGAACCACAGTTCAGCGGCGGACTCAGGGTCACCGACCAGCTCACCATGGACGTGGTGGAGATGGTGCTGGTGGGACGGGTCAACAAGCAGATCGTCAACGGTCTCAATCGGGTCGGCGGCAAGGCCGTGGGGCTCTGCGGCAGTGACGGCGGCCTGGTCCAGGCCCGCCTGTGGGGTGACGGCTCCCACGGATTGGTGGGGGACGTGGCGGCGGTGGAGCCCGATGTGCTCGGCCCTCTGCTCGAAGCCGGCTACATCCCGGTGATCTCCAGCGTGGCCCCCGATGCCGAGGGCCAGGCCCACAACATCAATGCCGACACCGTGGCCGGCGAACTGGCGGCGTCGCTGCAGGCGGAAAAGCTGATCCTGCTCACCGACACCCCCGGGATCCTGCGCAACCGCCAGGATCCGGGCTCCCTGATCCGTCAGCTCACCCTCGCCGAAGCCCGGGGGCTGATCGCCGACGGCGTGGTGGAGGGGGGTATGACCCCCAAGACCGAATGCTGCATCCGCGCCCTGGCCCAGGGTGTGGCGGCGGCTCACATCGTCGATGGGCGGGTGCCCCACTCGCTGCTGCTCGAGGTGTTCACCGATGCCGGCATCGGCACGATGGTGGTCGGCAGCCCGGCCCGACTGGCGGGCTGAGGCTCCGATGGGCGAGCCGCCTGCCGTGGACGATCCCCTGGCGGCCGCCCGCCGGGCCCTGGAGCGGGGCGAGTACGGCCGGGTGCTCACCCTGCTGGAGCCGATCGCCGCCCAGCACGGCCCTGCCACCTCCCTGGGGGCGGGGGTGCGGCTGCTGATGGCGACGGCCCTGATGGGCCAGGGGGAGGGGGAGCGGGCCGCCGCCTGCTGCCGGGCGCTCCAGGGCAGCCCCGATGCTGCACTGCGGGCCCGTGCGCGGGAGCTTCTGGAGGTCCTGGAGGCCCCGGTGCTCCGCCGGCCCAGGGCCTGGTCCCTCACCCTTCCTGAGCTGGGGAACGACGGGGGGTTCGAGACCGTCGGCCGGGCTGGCAGCCGCCGGCGCCGCTCTGTGCCGCCGCCCGCCCCACCGCCGGCGCCGGTGGGCGCTACCCGCCCCCCCTGGGGCTTCGCCGGCCTGGCGGTACTTCTGCTGCTCCTGGTGCTGTTGGCCTCCCTGCTGGGCGGCTGCATGGAGGTCCGCACCGATCTGCACTTCGAGGGGCCCGGTCGTCTGCAGGTCAGCCATGTTCTCGGGAGCGCCAGCGGTCGCCCCACGCCCTGGCAGCAGCGTCTGGTCGAGGCTCTGGCCGCCCACGGCTTCCGGTTGGCCGAGCCTGGCAGTCGCGGGCAGCCGTCCGCGCTGGAACTGAGCACAGCCGTGCTGCCGGCCGACGAGGCCGTGGCGGCTCTCACGGCAAGCCTGGAGGCGGCGGCCGGAATCGCCGGACTCGATCTTCCCTCGCCGAACATCGGCCTCCATGAGCGCAACTGGCTGGTGGGCGTGCGTCAGACCCTGAACATCGAGCTCGACCTGGAGGAGGCTCCAGTCCTGCCTGGCTTGCAGCTGAGCTGGCGACTGCTGCCCCTGACGCCCTCCGCCGTTCGCCGGGCCGATCCCCTCCCGGTGTCGGCCGAAGCGCGGCTCGGCAGGGCGGAGCCGGCCGTGCTCTGGCCGCTGTCCCCCGGACGCCGCAACCGGCTCGAACTGAGCGTCTGGCGGTGGAGCCCGCTGGGGCTGGGGGGTCTCACCATCGCCGGGGGCCTGACTGTGGTGCTGATCCTGCAGCGCCTGCGGCTGCGGCTTGGGTTCGGACCGCCTGAACTGCCGGCCTGAGGACCTTCCGCCTACCCAAGAGCCCATGGTGGCTCAGAGGGCAAGCGGATCGGGGTCGATCGCCAGGCTCACCCCGCGCGGCAGCATCGCCCGCAGCTCAGGTTCCGCCGGCAGGGGCAGCGGGGATCCGGTGTCCTCGCCGCGCTCGTGAGCTGGACCGTGGAGCAGCAACTGCCAGCGGCTGCGGCCGGCCACGCGGGCTACCGGAGCAGGCGCAGGACCGATCAGCGCCCAGCCTGCCGACTCAAGCCCGGCTCGGATCCGTTCCGCCAGGGTCGTGGCTGCGGTGGCCGTGGCGCTTGCGGTGGGTCCCGCGAGCCTCAGCAGGCAGGCCCGGCTGAAGGGCACCAGTCCCCCATGGCGCCGCTGGGCCAGCTCTTCCTCCAGGAATCGCTCGTAGCGTCCGTCCACAAGATGACGCAGTACCGGATGCTCCGGGCAGTAGGTCTGTACCAGCACCTCTCCCGGTTGCTCCCCCCGCCCGGCCCGGCCCGCCAGTTGCAGAAGGAGCTGAAGGCACTGCTCGCCGGAGCGCAGATCGGGCCGGTGCAGCAACCCATCAGCCGCCAGAACGGCGGCCAGGGTCACCCGCGGCAGATCCATCCCCTTGGCCAGCATCTGGGTGCCCACCAGCACATCGGCCTCACCCGCGGCGAAGCGCTCCAGCAGGCGCCGGTGACCGTCGCGGCCGCGGGTGCTGTCGTGGTCGAAGCGCAGCAGGCGCAGGTCCCCGAGCTCCTCCGCCAGCTGCTCCATCACCCTCTGGGTGCCGGCGCCGAAGGGCTTGAAGGCCGTGGAGCCGCAGTGCCCGCAGCGATCGCCCGGGTCCTGACGGTGGTCACACCAGTGGCAGCGGAGCCATTCCCGTCCGCTGCTGTGGCGGTGCACCGTCAGGGCCACGTCGCAGTGGGGACACAGCACTGCCTCTCCGCAGCTGCGGCAGCTCAAGAACGCGTGGTATCCCCGCCTCGGCACCAATACAACCGCCTGTTCCTGCCGCTCCTTCAGCCGTTCCAGCCGTCCCATCAGGGCGCGGCTGATCAGCCGCCGATGGCCTTCCGCCAGTTCCAGACGCATGTCCACCAGCCGCACCTCAGGCAGCGGACGGGCTCCGATCCGCTCCGGCAGCCGCAGCAGGCGGGCGCCGCCTCCGGGGTCGTGGCAGGCCAGCCAGCTCTCCAGGGATGGGGTGGCACTGCCCAGCAGCAGCCGGGCGCCGGAGCGGGACGCCCGTTGCCGGGCCACGTCCCGGGCGTGGTAGCAGGGCATCGGGCTCTCCTGCTTGTAGGCGCTGTCGTGCTCCTCATCCAGCACGATCAGGCCCAGGGGATCGAGGGGAAGGAACACCGCCGAGCGCGTCCCCACCGCCACCAGCGACTCCCCCTCTCTGGCGGCCTCGAGGCAGCGCCGCCATGTTTCCACCCGCTGCCCGTTCGAGAGCCCGCTGTGGTATTCCACCACCGCGTCGCCGAAACGGCTGCGGCAGCGATCCACCAGCTGGGGAATCAGCCCGATCTCCGGCGCCAGCATCAGCACGCTGCGGCCGGCTTGGCGTTCCCGTGCGGCCGCCTGCAGATACACCTCGGTCTTGCCGGCGCCGGTCACGCCCCACAGCAGCAGGACGGACCCGGGCTGGGCTTCGCCGATCGCCGCCAATGCCGTTTCCTGGTACGGGGTGAGCGGGCGGGACACCTCCACCGGGGGGTCTCCTGAAGCCCTGCCCAGGGTCTGGCGGGCGGGCGAATCCACCCGTTCGGCCACGCGCCGCAGGAGGCCCCGCTCCTCGAGAGCGCTGATCACGCCGCGGCCGAACCCGTCGCGGCGTACCAGATCCTGCAGCCGCCGCCGGTCACCGTGGCGCCGCAGGTGGGCCAGCAGATCCCGTTGCCTGGCGGTGAGGGAGGCCTCTTCACCCGCTCCCTCAACACGCTCCAGCCACCATTGACGCCGGCCTTCTCCGCTGCGCGCACGCTGACCCAGCCAGCCGGGTGGCAGAGCGCTGCGCAGGGTGCGGAACAGACCCGTGTGACAGGCCCCGGCCACGTCGCGGATCAGCTCCTGCCAGGCCGGCGTTACCGCAGCACGCTGCAGAACGGCCTCCACCGGCAGGATCGTCTTCCCCCGGACATCGGCAGGCAACCGTTCCAGGTGTCCCACCACGAGTCCGCTGTGGTGGCGTCCCTGCAGGCGGACCCTCACCAGATCCCCGACGCGAGCACCGCCATCAGGCCGATTGGCATTGGCATAGGTGAAGGCCTGGCCTTCGGAGCCCGCCTCCAGCCAGACCTGCACCCATGGTGGCTGCGGGACCGTCCCAGTGGTGCTCAGATCGGGGTGAGCCAATCTTGCAAAGGTCGCGACGCATTCCTACACTGTGGGGGTTGGACAGTCCAAAAGGCTGTCGTCGGAACCGGGCAGAGTTCCGTCCAGAGGGAAGACCCGTCGAGTTCGCCAGGGATTCTGCGTCCCATTGGCCCTCCGGTCTGCGACCACCCCTGACATCGCTGTCGCGGCTGCCGTTGCAGCCAGGCTCATCGAACGTCGTCACTTCCGTCTCCGCCGCCTCTCCTCTCCGGAGCCGTTCCCTCTCTCCTTGTCCAACCACCTCTTCCATTGCCTTCGGCATGCCCGTGGCTGGCCCCCGTGTGGGCAGAGCCCGCCTGGGTGATCGACCTCTGCCGCCGGGATGTCTGTAGGCCCCCTGCCCGGCAACCCACCTCAGCTTCACGCATTGGATCCTTCGTCGGGTCCGCTCCTTTCCCCTCGTATCTCTGCCCCCGTCCCTCGGTCCCTGCCCATGAGCCCTGTCGCCGCCACTGCCAGCACCAAAGAGGTCAAGTCGTCAGCCGGCGCCGCCAAGCCGCAGTCCTCAGCCCCGGAAATCCTGGCAACCGTTAACAGCGCCGGTGAGGTGAAGCCATTGAAGCTGTCCACCGCCGCCGAGCCGGTCGCTGTCGAATCCGCCGGAACCAAACCCAAAGCCAAGGCGAAAGCGAAGCCCAGAACAGTCAAGACGTTGGCTCCCGCCGACCTTGATACCGCCGCCGACGACCTTCTGGCCGCCGCAGGTCCTGCCGCTGCCGATGAGGAGGCTGGAGCCAAAGAGGCCAAAGCCGCCAAGGCGCTTGCCAGCATCAAAGTGGGTCCGAAGGGGGTGTACACCGAGGATTCGATCCGGGTGTACCTCCAGGAGATCGGTCGCATCCGCCTGCTGCGACCCGACGAGGAGATTGAACTTGCTCGCAAGATTGCCGATCTTCTCGAATTGGAGGAGAAGGCTGCCGAATTCGAGGCCGACAAGGGTCATTTCCCTGATACCAAAGAGTGGGCGGCGATCTTCGATATGCCCCTGATCAAATTCCGTCGTCGTCTGATGCTCGGTCGACGTGCCAAGGAGAAGATGGTTCAGTCCAATCTTCGCCTCGTCGTTTCGATCGCTAAGAAATACATGAACCGAGGTCTCTCCTTCCAGGATCTGATCCAGGAAGGCAGTCTTGGTCTGATCCGGGCCGCGGAAAAGTTCGATCACGAGAAGGGCTACAAGTTTTCTACCTACGCCACGTGGTGGATCCGCCAGGCGATCACCCGGGCCATTGCTGACCAGAGTCGCACCATTCGTCTGCCGGTTCACCTTTACGAAACGATTTCCCGCATCAAGAAAACCACCAAGACCCTCTCGCAGGAATTCGGGCGCAAGCCCACAGAGGAGGAGATCGCCGAGAGTATGGAGATGACGATTGAGAAGCTCCGCTTCATCGCCAAGTCTGCCCAGCTTCCGATTTCGCTCGAGACGCCGATCGGTAAGGAAGAGGACTCCCGGCTCGGTGATTTCATCGAGGCTGACATCGAGAATCCGGAGCAGGATGTTGCTAAAAACCTTCTGCGGGAAGATCTGGAAGGCGTATTGGCCACCCTCAGCCCCCGCGAGCGAGACGTACTGCGCCTGCGCTATGGACTCGATGACGGTCGCATGAAGACTCTGGAGGAAATCGGCCAGATCTTCGACGTTACCCGAGAGCGGATCCGCCAGATCGAGGCCAAGGCGCTGCGCAAGCTGCGCCATCCCAATCGCAACGGCGTGCTCAAGGAATACATCAAGTAAACAGGACGACCCGCCATGTCCACCGTCCAGGGTGGTACTCGTCACCACCCTGGATTTCCCAGATCGTCGATGCTGTAACATCAGTAAACCCCCCTGCCGACGGCGCCGGTCATTGATCCAAGCCGTTCCCGGGCTTTTTGGCGCCGATGCCCTCCCCCGTCCGGCTTTCGGTCGTACTGCCCACCTACAACGAACGTGACAACATCCAGCCGCTGCTGGACAAGCTGTTGCCTTTACGTGAGCAGTATGACCTCGAGATTCTGGTCGTCGATGACGACTCGGCCGACGGTACTGCCGAGTTGGTGCGTGATCTGGCCCATCATGAACGCTGTCTGCGCCTGATCCGGCGGGTCGGACGGGCCGGACTGGCCAGCGCCATCAAGGAAGGACTCCTTGATGCCACCGGGGATCTGGCGGTGGTGATGGATAGTGATGGTCAGCACGAACCGGCCAGTGTCCGAAGGGCCCTGGAGAGCCTGCAGTCCGGCTCCTTCGACCTGGTGATCGGCAGCCGGTTTCATCCTGAGGCGTCGATCCTCGGCCTCAGCGGTCGTCGCGAGACGGGATCCACCTGGGCGAACCGGGTCGCCCGCTTCAGCCTCCCGCGGATCTACGCCCCGCTCACCGACCTGATGAGCGGTTTCCTGGCCGTGCGGCTCGACGCCGTTCTCCCGCTGGTGCGGCGGGTGGATGTCAACGGCTTCAAGTTCCTCTATGAGCTGCTGGCCGTGAGCCGGGGGCGGCTGCGGGTCCGGGAGATTCCGCTCACGTTCCAGCCCCGCACCCGGGGAACCTCGAAGCTCGATGTGGCGATCTTCTGGGATTTCCTGATCTCGATCCTCCACAGCCTCACCCTGAGGGTTCTACCCCGCCGGGCGATCAGTTTCGGGTTGGTGGGGATGCTGGGGGTTCTGGTCCAGTTGATCGCCTGTCAGTTGCTGATGGCCGTCGCTGGCCTCGCCTTCGAGCAGGCCCTGCCCTTCGCGGTGGTCGCGGCGGCAACCTCCAACTATCTGATCAACAATGCCCTCACCTTCCGCTTCCAGCGCCTGCATGGACTGGCTCTGCTTGTCGGTCTGCTGAAGTTCCTGCTGGTGGCTTCCCTGCCGGTGCTGGCCAATGTGGGCCTGGCTTCCGCCTTTTACAGCTTCGTGGCCAGGGACACTCTCTGGGCGCAGCTGGCAGGAATCCTGGTGGTGTTCATCTGGAACTATGCCGCGTCCTCTCGGCTGGTCTGGAACAGCCCCTGATTCTTTCGTCGCCGTCGCCTTCCAGACCACCCCGATGTCGTTTCGGACACCTAGTGTCCAGGCTGCCTCGATCCGGTGATCCGCCTCGATGAACCTGCCGCCGGTCCCGTCCACTGCTGCGGACTCCCTGCGCCTCCGCCTCGGAGCGCTCGTCCTGTTGACGTTGCTCTGCTGGATCGCCTTCTTCCAGGGCCTCGGCACCCTCGGGCTGATGGACAAGACCGAAGCCCTGTTCGTGGAAGTCGCCCGAGGCATGGCCGACAGCGGCGACTGGATCACCCCGCGCTGGAACGGGGAGACCTTCTTCGACTACCCGGTCTGGGGGTACTGGTTGGTGGCCCTGAGTTTCCGCCTGTTCGGCCCGCTGGAGTGGGCTGCCCGGGTGCCCGCGGCCCTGTCCGCCACCCTCACAGTCCTGGCGCTGTTCGCCCTCTTGCTCCGGCTGGCCCAGCCTGATGAACCGCAGCGTCGGGTCGTCGGCCGGGCACTCCTGGGTGGGTCGGTGCTCGCCCTCTCTCCAGGCTGGGTGGGCTGGGGCCGCTCCTCGGTCACCGACATGTTCCTGGCCAGCGCCATCGCCCTGGCCCTGTTCAGCTTTCTCCTGGCCCATTTCTCGCCTGAGGATTCCGGGGACCGTCGCCTCGGCCATGCCGGTCTGGCCGTCTTCGCCGGGATTGCGGTGCTGGCCAAGGGGCCTGTAGGGCTGTTGCTGCCGGGCCTGGTCATCGTGGTCTATCTGCTGCTGCGGGGCCGGCTGTTCATCAGCCTGCGCCAGACCCCCTGGTTGCCGATGACCGCCCTGTTTCTGGGGGTGGCGGTGCCCTGGTACGCGATCGCCACCAAGGTCAACGGCGGCGAGTTTCTGACCCGGTTCCTCGGCTTCAGCAACCTGGAGCGCTTCACCTCGGTGATCTACGACCACCCTGGTCCCCCCTGGTTCTATCTGCCCTGGGTGCTGATCCTGCTGCTCCCATGGTCGCTGTTTCTGCCGGTCGCCGCGGCCAGGATCCTGCCCCGTGGCCGAGCCGGCTGGGCCCGGTGGCGCCAGAGTCAGCCGGACGCCTCCGATCTCCCCCTGTTCGGCCTGGTATGGCTGGCGGTGGTGGTGCTGTTCTTCTCCGCCGCCGCCACGAAGCTTCCAGGCTACATCCTGCCGGCGGTACCAGGGGGCGCCCTGCTGGTTGGTCTGTTCTTCCGCCCCTTCAGTCCGATGGTTGGTGGCGTGGCCGGTGTCCATGCCGAGGGGGCTGGTGTGCGCATCACCGGCTGGCTGAACGCGCTGGTCCTCGCCCTGATGGCCGGGGCCGCCGCCGTCGCTCCCCGTCTGGCCGGTGGCGATCCCTCCCACCCCGGTTTCGCCGAGGCCGTGGCCGCCTCGGGCCTTCCCACCACCCTCGCCCTGGTGCTCGCCGCTGGCGCCCTTGCCCTGGCGGGCCTGCTGGTCATGGGGGGGGCCCAGGGCCTGCGCCGCCTCTGGGGACCCAACGCCGCCGCCATGCTGGCGGTTCTGGCCCTCGTGGTCCCCGGGGTCGGCAGGGTCATGGATCGGGAGCGGCAGGAACCTGTCCGCGAGCTGGCACGGCTGGCGGGTCAGCAGGTTCGCGGTGATGAGCCCCTGCTGGTGGTCGGCTACAAGCGCTACAGCGTCGTCTTTTACAGCGGACGGCCCGTTCTGTTTGTGTCTGGGCCAGATCGTGCTCGTCGCGCCCTGCGTGAGCGGGCAGGTCCTCCCCCCTCCAGCCTTCTGCTGCTCGGCAGCGATGCCGAGCTGAAGGATTTCGGCCTGGGCGACGGCGTGGGAAGCACGCTGGCCCGCCGCGGCAGCCATCGGCTGCTGCGGCTGCCCGCCGCAAGCCTCCCGCAGGAGGGCGAACGTTGAAGGCTCACCCCTCCCCTCTCACGCCCCAGCTCTCTGGGCTGGTGCAGGAATGGCTGGCAGCCATGGGCTGGCTCCGCCTGGCGTTCGCCGCGATGTTCGCGGCTGCCATCGCCGGCTTCGGGCCCCGGCTGGCGGCAGAGCGCCATCCCCCTTTCGACGAGTCGGTGCTCACCTGGGTGCACGAGCACATCCCAGCCGCTTTCGGTCGCGTTCTGCTGCTCGTCTACCAGGCCAGCGGCGTCCACGTGACCGCGGTGCTCGTGCTGGCCGTGCTCATCTTCCTCACCGTGCGGCGGTTCTGGCCCGAACTGGCCTGCCTGGTGATCGGAACCGGCGGCATCCTGCTGATCGTGGACCGCTGGCTCAAGCCCCTGTTCGATCGCCGCCGGCCCAGCGACCGGTTGCTGGAGGACATCAGTGGCCGCAGCTTCCCCAGTGGCCATGCCGCCGGTTCGGTCGTGTTCTATTTCCTCGCCTGCACCCTGATCTCCGCCCACTATCCCCAGCTGCGCCGTCCCCTGTTCCTCGCCTCAGCCTGCTGGGTGGCGCTGGTCTGGCTCAGCACCCTCTACTGCCGTGCCCATTGGCTTACCGATATCGCCGCGGGCGCCGGCCTGGGCTTCGTCTGGCTGAGCTTCTGTCTGGCTGGCTTCAGCGTGTGGGAGGCCCGCTCCGGCCGGCGCCGTCATCCCTGATCCACACCCCTGATCGCCGCTCCTGCATCCTGATGGCAGCTCCCATTGTCCCCACCATGAGCGGCACCCCCGCCTCCGAGCCGTCCGATCTGGCTGGACTGCGCGGACTGCGTTCCGCGCCTGCGCTCGACGAGCTCCCGCGCCAGCAGCTGCGCACCCAGCTGGAGGAGCGGCTGGCAGCCTGCACCTGGTTCACCATCGGGATCATGGCCGCCTCCGCCGCTGCTGCGGTTGCCTCCCTGCGGGCCATGGAGCAGGCGCTGGGCTGGCCCGCCCTGGTGGCCGATCCGGCGGGCCCGCTCCCGGAGACTGTGCAGGGGCCGGTCTTTCTCAAGGGCAACCAACGCCATGGTCGCTTCCTGCTCCGCGCTGAAGCGGGACTGGGGGAGGGCATCCTGATCACCGGCCATCACCCCGAGGACCCCTCCGTGGAGGACACCTGGGGACCGCTCCCGCTCGACTTCTTCGGGGTCTGAACCTGCCCGTGGAGACGGGGCTGCTGATCAGCTGATCAATGCTTGCGCTGCCGTGGCCGTGACGGTCCGGCGGCTCCCTAGTGTGGGCGGCTGTGATTCGGCAGTTCCCCTGCCCCCCCGAGCACCCCGATGGCCGGTTCCTATCTGCGCATCGCCTCCCGCCGCAGCCAGCTGGCCATGGTCCAGACCCATTGGGTGCGCGATGAGCTCGGCAAGGCGCACCCAGGGCTGGAGATCAGCATCGAGGCCATGGCCACGCAGGGCGACAAAATCCTCGACGTGGCCCTGGCCAAGATCGGTGACAAGGGCTTGTTCACCAAGGAGCTCGAGGCCCAGATGCTGGTGGATCGCGCCGACATCGCCGTCCACAGCCTCAAGGACCTGCCCACCAACCTGCCGGAGGGGCTGATGCTCGGCTGCATCACCGAGCGGGAGGATCCGGCCGATGCCCTGGTGGTGCATGAGAAGCACCGCGACAAGACCCTCGCCACCCTGCCGGCCGGTGCTGTGGTGGGCACCAGTTCCCTCCGCCGCCTGGCCCAGCTGCGTCACCATTTTCCCCAGCTCACCTTCAAGGACGTGCGGGGCAACGTGATCACCCGCCTGGAGAAGCTCGATTCCGGCGAGTACGACTGCCTGATCCTGGCCGCCGCCGGTCTCGGTCGCCTGGGGCTCGGCGATCGCATCCACGAGTTGATCGATCCCTCCATCTCCCTCCATGCCGTGGGCCAGGGGGCCCTCGGGATTGAATGTCGCCATGGCGATACGGCGGTGCTGGAGCAGATCAAGGTGCTGGAGCACCGGCCCACGGCCCTGCGGTGTCTGGCTGAACGCGCCTTTCTGAGGGAACTCGAGGGGGGCTGTCAGGTGCCGATCGGCGTGAACACCCGCTTCGCGGAGCCCGACCGCGGCGGTGATCTGATCCTCACCGGCATGGTGGCGAGCCTCGATGGCCAGCGCCTGATCCGCGACGAGGTGCGCGGCGACCAGAACAACCCTGAGGCCCTGGGGATCGCCCTGGCCACGAGCCTGCGGGAGCAGGGTGCCGGAGCCATCCTGGAGGAGATCTTTGCCACCGTCCGGCCCGAGGCCTGAGGCTGTCTCCCCGTCAGCCCCTGCGCCGACTCCCGACGGCGCGAGCGACGTCCGTGCTTTGCCGTTTCAGTGGAACCTCCTGGCCTGGGCGGCGCTGGTGGGCACCCTGACCGGTCTGGCGGTGGTTGGCTTTCACGAGTTGCTGGGCTTCATCAACAACTTTCTCTTCGGCCCCTTCGTGGAGGGACTGCTGGTGGTGGGCCGCTCCTCCGGCGGCAGCCTGCCGACCACCGATCTGCCGGTGGTGGATCTCCCCCCCCTCGCCGAGGACAACGGAACGCCCCTCAAGGCCCTCCTGCAGCTCGGCCTCGGTGGTATCGGCCTGCTCCCCACGCCGCCGATCCTGCCCGACCCCCCACCCCCGGTGGTCGACACCAGCGCGCTCCCTGACTGGCTGGCCCTCTGGCCGGTGGTGGTGGTCCCCACCCTTGGCGGCCTTGCGGTAGGGCTGCTGCGAACGATCGGCGGCAATCTCGGCCCGGGCCTGCCCAGCCTGATGGCCATGGCGGACGGTGCCCTGGCAGGGATTCCCAGGCTTCCCCTGCTGCGGCTGGTGGCGGCCTCTCTCAGCCTGGGCAGCGGTGCTTCCCTCGGCCCAGAGGGCCCGAGCGTGGAGAGTGGTGGCAACATCGGTCTGTGGGTGGCCCAGGGGGGACGCCTCTCGCCCGAGTCGCGCAAGGCACTTGTGGCGGCTGGTGTGGCGGCTGGTCTGGCGGCCGGCTTTAAGGCTCCGATCGCAGGCGTGTTCTTTGCCTTCGAAGGCAGTTTCAGCTCCGTGCCCGGTCGACCGAACCTGCGGGCGGTACTGGTGGCGGCGGTGGCCTCGGCCCTGGTCACCCAGCTCTGCCTCGGGGACACGCCGATCCTGCGGCTTCCCGCTTACGAGGTGCGCTCACCCTGGGAGTTACCCCTTTATCTGGTGCTCGGTCTGCTGGCCAGTGTGATGTCGCTGGCGTTGGTGCGCCTGCTCGGCCTGGGGCGCGATGCCCGCCTTCAGGCGGTTCTGCGCCGCTTGCCCCCGGGACTGCCGACGGCCGTGGGCGGCGCCGCGGTCGGGGCGATGGCCCTGGCTTTCCCCCAGGTGCTCGGGGTGGGGTACGACACGATCGAAGCCCTGCTCGGCAGCGACGGCGGCATTCCGCTGCTGACGCTGATGGCCCTGATCGGCGTCAAGCTGCTGGCCACCACCGTCAGCAACGCCACCGGCTTCGTGGGTGGAGGCTTTGCCCCTTCTCTGTTCCTGGGTGCGGTGCTCGGTAATGCCTATGGACAACTCCTCGGCGAAGGGGGCCTGCAGCTGCCGGTGGCCGAGCCGCCTGCCTACGCCATGGTGGGGATGGCCGCCGTGCTGGCTGGCAGTGCCAGGGCGCCGCTCACAGCCCTGCTGCTTCTGTTTGAGCTTACCCGTGACATTCGCATCGTGTTGCCGCTGATGGCTGGCGCCGGTCTCAGCGCGGCCCTGGTGGAGCGGTGGCAAGGTCTTCAGGATCCCGGGCTTCTGGGGGCCGATCCGATCGAGGAGCAGCGCCGCGGCAAGCTGGCCACGATCCCGGTGGCCGAGGCCTTTGAACCCGACTCTCCTCTGGTGTTGCCGGCCGACATGGCAGCGGCTGCTGCCCTTGGCCGCCTGATCGATGCACATGGTCACTGTCTGATCGTGAGCGAGGGCCCGCATGCCGTGGGCCTGGTGACGCTGGCGGATCTGCAGAGGGGCCTCTCCGCAGTAGATGACAACACCAACCCTGTTTGCCTGGGCGACTGCCGTCGCAACGAACTGTTGTGGTTGCCGCTGTCGGCTTGGCTGGATCAGCTGGAGGATCAGCTGACTCCAGATGGCCTGCGCCAGATCCCGGTGTTTGATGTGCCTGCAGGAATCGCCGGCTATCTCCCGCATGGCCTTCCATCCGCGGGCCTCCCCCTGGTGGCTTTGCGGGGACTGGCGAGCAGAGATGGAATGGCCAGGGCCCTGGCACGCCGCCTTCAGGCGTCTGGGCTGGAGCAGGAAGACATCAGAGCTTCAGCGACCGGATCCGTCTGACTGAGCAAGGTGAGAATCCGCTCCAGGTCGAGACGGGAGAGTTCCCCATCATGCCGCCACTTCAGGGCGGTGTTGTGGGGCGGGTGGGAAATCGGAGCAGGTCCCGGGTGACGGTCGGACATGGAGGGGTGCGCGTAGGCCCTTGGGCACGGCGCCTGGCAATGAAGCCACCCTAGGGGTCTATACCTACTCGCCTGAGCAATCGGGCGGGGATCTGCAGAATCTCTTCCGCTCCCCGCCCGTCGTGCCCGAATCGGCCAGCGATCAGGGTTTGACGATCACCGGCGTGCCGACGTCGACCTGGTCGAACAGGAAGCGCACATGGGGGGTGAGCATTCGCACGCAGCCGTGCGACACCGCCTCCCGTCCCTTCACGGTCCACTCCCAGGCGGTTGGAGTGCCATGAATGCCGAACTGGTCCCTGGCAGTGGTGTGGAAGCCGATCCAGCGATCACCCAGCGGTCCCTGGGGGCCGATCGTGGGATTGTTCTTGCCGCTTTTGGTGCTCTGGTACTGCGGATTGACCACCTTGTTGCGGACCTTGAACGTCCCGGTGGGAGTGGGCGTGGCGGGATCGCCGACGGCGACCGGCCAGCTTCCGACCACCTTGCCGTTATCCACCAGGCTGATGGTGCGCTTGCGCAGCTCCAGCACGATCTCCTTGGTGCTGGTGACGGCCGCGGTGGCAGGGGCAGCGGAGCCTGTACCGCTTTCGGGCGCCGGTGCCGCTGTGGGAACCGGCGGCGGAGCGGTGAGGGGGGCGCCGAGACTGCGGCTTGCCGCCGTGGTGGTCGTGCCGAGCTCCGCCGCCCCGAGGGGACCGGCGAGCAGGAGAACCCCGCCGCTGAGCGGGACGATCAGGGCACGCAGGAAGGAGGTGCGGGGCGAGGACATGGGCAACGGGATGGGGTGGTCAGGGAGGCGAATCAGCCCACCAGTCTGGGGTCGATCGTCGTGGTATAGCGCGCCTCGCACTCCTTGACGATGCGCACGGCCTCGGTGGTGTCGAAGAAGCCATTGACACGACAGGTGCCTGGCTTCTTAAGATCCTTGTAGTGCTCCCAGTAGTACTGGGTCTCCTTGAGCCAGTGGTCACCCAGCTGGGTGTAACTGGTGATGTGGTCCATGCGCTTGTCGTCGGCGAGCACGCCGATCACCTTGTCGTCGACCTCGCCGCCATCGTCGAAGGTCATGATGCCGATGATGCGGGCCTCGACCAGCGAGCCGGGGATGAGAGGTTCGGTGATGCCCACGATCTCGATGTCCAGGGGATCGCCGTCCTCGTCCCACGTGCGGGGGATGCAGCCGTAGGCGAAGGGATAGGCCAGCGAGGAGTAGCCCACACGATCGAGCTTCAGCTGGCCGGACTCGGTGATCAGCTCGTACTTGTTGATCGTTCCCGAGTTCAGCTCCACGATGGCGTTCAGCCGCAGCTCCACCTCGTCGGCGAAGGCCGGCAGCACGTGCAGCAGATTGAGCATCGTGCGGCTCGGTGCGTGGTCGATGTTCGCCATGGGATCGGTTTGCGCCGGTGCATCTTACGAAGCGTCACGGGCGACCAAGGGCACCGGCGGTCAGCCTGTGAGCCGCTCCAGCCTCCTGGGCACGATTGCTCGGGACCCCCCTCGGATCGGGCGGGCTGGGTTCAGGGATTCCCGCTGAGCGCCTCGACCTTGTTCCGGAGGTAGGTGAGGAAAGGCCGGGTGCTCAGAGCACGACCCGAGACGCGTTCGACGAGCTCCTCGCCGTTGACCGAACGGCCGAGGGGCCACACGCTGCCGGCCAGCCAAGCCTGGAGGCTGCTTTCCTCTCCGGCGCTGATCAGGTCCTGGATAGGTCCATTCTTCTGCTCAAAGGTCTCGGAGAGTTGGGCACTGATGAGATGGCCGAGGGCATAGGAAGGGAAATAGCCAAAAAGACCTTCAGCCCAATGGATGTCCTGAAGGCAGCCCTCCGAGTCTGTTGCGGGCTCCACACCCAGAAGTGCGAGCATCCGTTGGTTCCATTGCCCGGGCAGATCCTCCACGGGCATGTCCTGCTCAAGCAGGGCGAGCTCCAGTTCAAAGCGCAGCACGATGTGGAGGCAGTAACTCAGCTCATCGGCCTCCACCCGGATCAGGCCGGGCTTGAGCGGGTTGAGGGCACGCCAGAAGCCGAGGGGCCCGCCCCATGGATCCGTGGCCGCCCCGGCTCCTGTCCCCTGGCAGAAGCGGGGATACCAGCGCTCGGCAAAGGCTCGGCTTCGTGCCACGCGGCATTCCCAGAACAGTGACTGCGATTCGTGCACCCCCATCGAGGTGGCCTCGCCCAGGGGCCAGGGAAAGTAGTGGTCGTCGGTGCGTGGTAGACCCTGCTCGTAGAGGGAATGGCCCCATTCATGGGCCGTGGCCAGGAACGACGAGAGCGGCTGGCCCGGCACCACGCGGGTGGTGATCCTGAAGTCGTGAGGGCCCACCGTGCAGGAGAAGGGGTGCGCAGAACGGGAACGTTGGCACCGGGAGTTGTCATAGCCCCAGCTGTCGAGGAGTTCGGCGCAGAGCTGTTCCTGCAGGGCCTCCGGTAGATCGGCTCTCTCCACGGCAACCGCCGGGGGGGCGGTCGGCGACGATGGGGCGCCCCCGGCCGCCACCTGCTCAAGCAGAGGGGGAAGTTCGGCCTTGAGCGGTGCGAACAGTTCGTCCAGTCGAGCCTTGCTGACATCCGGCTCGAATGGCTGGGCCAGGATTTCCCAGGGGCTGCGCGGCACCGACTCGGCCGCGCTCAGCTGGCTCGCCTGTAGCTGCCGCAGGGCGATCAGTTCCTTGAGGGCAGGGGCAAAGGCGGCGAAGTCGTTGCGGCTGCGGGCGTCCTGCCAGATCGCATTGCCGCGCGACTGGGCCTGGGCC
This sequence comes from Cyanobium sp. FGCU6, assembly GCA_024958655.1. Taxonomy (GTDB): domain Bacteria; phylum Cyanobacteriota; class Cyanobacteriia; order PCC-6307; family Cyanobiaceae; genus Cyanobium. The sequence continues at coordinate 111,674 of JANWUR010000012.1, forward strand.
AGGGCGCCCACCAGGGCTGGATCGAGGCAGCGCTGGCGATCCAGCTCCAGCCGCAGCAGCTGCAGGTTGCGGTGCTGCTCGGGTGGTGCATCGGCACCCAGCTCAGCCTCCGCGGCAGCAACCAGCTCGGCGTAGACATCACTGCTCTGGCGCTCGTGCAGTTGACGGGCCAGCAGGGCCAGCTGCTCACCCCGCCAGGCGGCGCCAGCGGCTGGCATCACCGTGTTCTGGTCGTAATAGAGGGTGCTGCTGATTGAGCCCAGCAGACGGGTGTGGTGCAGGTGCTGGTGAAGCTGGGTGAAGGCGCTACCCGCTGCGGGCATGGAGGTGGAGGGAGCCGGTGACGCCAGCATGACGCTGACCGTCGACCCATGACCCATCGCTTTGGTTGCCGACGCGAGGCGAATCACGCCGGTTCAATCCCAGGGAGGGAAGCAGCGAGGAGCCGTGGCCGGATGCGCAGGACGTGGCCACTGTGGGAAGAGGCCACCGACGATTCGGCTCCCTTCCAACGGAGCCGTGCCGCCGGCGCACTTCCGGATTCGCCGATGTCCCGCCGTTCTCCCGTTCCGCTCCTCTGGGTCGCTGTTCTGTTGCTCAGTGCGCTGGCTCCGGCCATGGGCCGGGCTGCCAGCCTGGAGGACATCAAGCGACTGGAAGACCTGATCAATGCCTCAGGCACCAAGACCGTGGTCTCCGACAGCTGTCCGCCCGATCACGCCGGCTACTACGAGAGCGATGGCAAGGCCACCGATCGCCTGGTGATCTGCCGCAACAACGTGAACCTCAGTGATGTTGAGGCGGTATGGGAGGTGATGGCCCACGAATCCACCCACATCATGCAGGCCTGCACCGGCAGCACAGCCATCCCCGACGAGCTGATGCCCCGGACCTACCGGGAGCTGCAGACCATGGCGCCCCACTACGCCAAGCTCGTGGGACGCAGCTATGCGAGCGCCGACCAGCGGCTGGAGGCAGAGGCGTTCTGGATGGAGTTGCAGACGCCCCCGGTGGTCATCGATCTGTTCGAGCGCAATTGCGCCCGCTTCCTCCAGCCCCGGCGCTGAGACCGGAGGGTCGGCCTAGCCTCCAGTGGGTCCGCCGCGCTCGCGTCGATGTCCGCCCGTCTGCCGCGCATGCCGTTGCGCCTGCTGCTGCTCCTGCCGTTGCTGCTCTCCGGAGCTGCGGCGGAGGCAGCCGACCCCGAGACGCCTGCCACTCCAAAGGCCGGTGACATGACGCCGGTGCCGGTGATGGCTCCGAATGGCGCAACCGGTACCACCCCACCCCTCAGCGGCAAGGAGCAGCAGGTGCTTGATCGCATCCGGCAGCTCAAGGCGCCCCGCTGGCGCAGCTTCGGCGTCTGCCGCTACGACTGGGGTGGGTGGCGGATGAGCGAGGCCGGGGTGAGGGCCACGGCCTCAGAATGCGGCGAACCGCCTGCGGCGAGCAGCGTGGCCGTGCACTGCGACACGCTGCGTGTGGCCCGCCGGATCGGTGAAGGACCATGGGAGCCCTGGCGACTCCCCCTGTCCACCGACGAGTCGAAGATCCTGGGCGGCGAGGACCGGATGGTGGCCAGCCTTTGTGCCAACCTCACACCCTCGGCGCCTGCGACGCCGTCAGCCCCGGCGACAGGCGCCAAGGATGGCCAGACCCGTCCGCTCAAGTTGCCTCCCCCTGCAACCGCACCGGCCCCCACGGGCGCCAAGGCCCGCACCAAGGCGTTCTGAACCCGGCCGTCGGGCGGGATCAGTCCCAGTGCACGGTCATCGGCACGCTCCCCTCGAGGCTGCGTTTCACCGGGCAGACCTCGCCGGCACGGATCAGCAGAGCACGCTCCTTCTCGGTCAGGTGCGCGGGCAGGGTGATCCACACCTCCAGCGCGCCGATCCGGCGGTCGCCCTCGCTGGTCATGCGTTTCTCCACCCTCCCCTCAGCCCCCTCGAGGGCGATCCCATGGCGCTCGGCCACGATGCCCATGATCGTGAGGATGCAACTCACCAAGGCGGTGCCCACCAGATCGGTGGGCGAGAAGGACGCGCCGCGCCCGTGGTTATCGAGGGGGGCATCGGTGATCAGTTCGGCGCCGGAGGCCTCATGCACGGCTCGGCTGCGGAGACTGCCTTCGTAGCGGCAGTGGACCAGGGTCATGACGGGTGCACGGGGCTCCTCATGCTCGCGCCTTCTTCGATCGCCTGCCCCACATCTGGCAGCCGGCACTGCTCCCGGTCCCTGCAGAGGGCTTCCAGGGGCGGTCGGCCTGTGAGGTTCAGTCGCCAGCGGGCCCACAGGCGGTAGAGCCCATCGGCGAGCGGGGCGAGAACGGGCCAGCCCGTGGGGGCGTAGAGCCAGCCCAGGCCGATCAGGGCGTAGGCCCGCCGGAACGCGGCCACATCGCGCAGCACGGTGCCATCCGCCTCGAGCGCATGGATGCGCCCCATCGCCTCGCGGTAGCTGATGCCGCCATGGTCCGCCGGGTCGTAGTTCGGCGCGTCCACGTCGACGAAGGCCAGCCGGCGGCTCGCGCCGTTTTCCTGCCGGTCCCGCCGTTCCAGGACAGTCACCTCCCGCCGGCAGAGCGGACAGGCTCCGTCGTAGAGGAGGGTGAGCGCAGGGTGGTGAGACGCGCTCATAGGCGGCGGCAGTGCGACAGAGGCGGCATGGGCGAGGAACCGCTGGGCCGATGCTATGCAGTTCAATCTCTCTCCCGCAGCCGATGGCGCCCCTGCGTCAGAGCCTCCACCGCCTGAGCCTGCGCACCTCCGGGGCCGGCTTCACCGACATCACCACGGCCCTGAACCGGGAGATCGCCGCCAGCGGCCTCGACACCGGCGTCGCCGTGGTCGCCTGCCTCCATACCAGTGCCTCGCTCACGGTGAACGAGAACGCCGACCCACGGGTTCTGGCCGACCTGGCGGCCTACGTCCAGGCCCTGGTGCCGGAGGAAGGGGTGCGTCCGCTCAGCGGCCGTGGCGATCTCCGCCGCTGGGTTCACGACGATGAGGGTCCGGATGACATGCCGGCCCATGTGCGCACCGCGCTGACCTGCAGCAGCCTCATCCAGTCGTTCCAGGGTGGGCGGCTGCTGCTCGGCACCTGGCAGGCGATCTATCTGTGGGAGCACCGCCGGGTCGGCAGCAACCGCCAGTTGTCGCTGCACCTGATCGGGGAGTGAGGAGGCAACGCCATCGCTCCTCCGGCCAGCAGCCCTAGCGTTTCGGATCCCTTGTCCGGCTTCCGCTGCCATGAGTGCCCAACTCCTGGATGCTGCCGCGATCGCAGCCCTGGCCACCGATCTCCCCGACTGGTCGCTGGTGAACGGCAAGCTGCACCGGCAGTTCCGCTTCGCCGATTTCTCGGCCGCCTTCGGGTTCATGACCCGGGTGGCCCTGGCGGCTGAGACCCTCGGTCATCACCCGGAGTGGAGCAACGTCTGGAACAGGGTGAGCATCGACCTCACCACCCACGACACCGGCGGTCTTTCGAACCTCGACGTGGACCTGGCCCGCCGCATCGATGCCCTGCTGACCATAACGAATTGTTGAACCGTCATTCCGTTCTGCGGCCCATCCGCATCACCTGAGGGAATACGCATCCGTGTCTGTGACGATCCGGTGAGTGTTGTCTGGGATTTCCATGGGGCGTTCAGATTCATCGACGTCCTTTCGCCTCGGGGGAGGGCGATGGCGCACGGCCTGTCTTCTCGGCAGCATTCTGACCATCCTCTCGGCAGCATCTTCCGCCGAGGCGGCCCCGTTCCGCTTCGAGACGGTGGTCAACAATGCCGACCTGATACCGGGCACCTCCAGTCTCTTCAATGCCTACAATCCACCCTCCATCAATGGCTCTGGCCTCGTGGTCTTCAGGGCCAGGGGGCGGGGTGGCGGTGGCGGGCAGCCGGCCACGGGCATCTTCACCCGTGATCTCCTCGAGGCCTCCCTGCCCCGTCCGATCTTTTCGATCGCCTCGCGGGGAGGCCTCATGCCGGCTCCGAACAACACGGGTGCGACCTTCACCGAGTTCCCCTCGTTCCCGCGCATCGATCTGAACGCGTCGACCACCGTCGCCTTCCGTGGTCAGTCCAGCCCTGTCTGGCAGTCCCCCGATGGCTCGCTGGGGACGTCGGGGATCTACAGCAACCCACAGGGCAGCCTGATCACCGGAGCCAGCCAACTCGGAGCACTGGCCGCGTTCAACTACTTCAGCGTGCCGTCATCCGCCGGTGCGACGGGCCTGACGTTCGATCAGTTTCCCGGTGCCCCCTCTGTGACCGACAACACGGTCGTCTTCAAGGGCAACTGGACCGATGCCCAGGGCGCCGGCAGAACCGGGGTGTACTTCCGTGATCTGGTTGCCGAGGGCGGTGTGGCCCCTGTGCGTCTGATTGCCGACAGCAACACGCCGATTCCCGGTGATTCCCAGAACCGCAACTTCGGATCCACCGCTCCACCGAGTGCGGCGCTGAATCAGGCCGTGTTCCTGGGTGTGGACAACGAAGAGGCACCCTCGGTTGGGGGGATCTATCTGTCGTCGCTGCTCGGGACTCCGACGTCTCTCACGTCCCTGGCCAGCATCGGCGGCCTCACCGACCTGACGGATGCCGGTGGCCTCACCAACATCGGTGAAGTCCTCTCCTTCAATGGCCGTTCCGTGGCCTACTGGGGCGCCTGGGGCTCCGAGACCATCACCCAGCAGGTCTCCTGTGCGCCATCCGGTAACGCCTCGAGGCTTCAGTACTGCCAGGAGCAATCCGCGAAACCCGAAACCGGTGGGGTGGGCAACGGCAACTTCCAGTTCGAGATCCCCCTCCATCAGGGCATCTTTGTCACCGATATCACCTCCAGGCTCACCAGGCTGATCGCCAGTACCGGTGAGCAGTTCTCGTCCTTCCTGTCCTGGAACTTCTCAGGACGCCCGCCTGGGGTCGGGGAAGGGGGCGATGAGGAAGGGGATCAGGAGCTGGCCCGCTGGCGCTCCTCCGCTTTTCTGGCTCTGGATGAGGACAGCCTGGCCTTCAAGGGCGTCGACCTGGGGCCCGTGGATGGCGTGGAGGACGTCTTCAAGGAGGTATTGTCCGGTATCTATGCCGCGGACAGCGATGGAACCCCGGACATCAGCACCATCGTGGAAACCGGCATGGATGGCGGTCTCATCGATCCAGAAGCCGTCGGAATTCCGATCGTGGCCGTGGGGATCGAGCGGGATGGTTACCGCAAAGGAAGGATCGCCTTAGCGGCCAGCATGGCGCTTGAAGGCGAAACCGAGGAGGACAGCCTCAGCTGGGCGGGGGTGTACGTCGCCGGTGAGTCCTCAACGGGGCCGGTCTCCCAGGTTCCCGGCCCCCTTCCCGTTCTTGGGGTGGGAAGCGCCTTTGCCGTCGCCCGCCGGATCCGCTGGAGGATTCGGCTGAGTTCCTGAGCCGCCACTCTCCTTCCGGCCGGCGAAGAACCCCGGGCGGAAGTGGATCCGGAGGGCTCCGTGTCTAGGAGCGTGTTGCCCGTAGCGCCGTCGCCGACGCCATTTCTTGCCGCTGTGC
>JANWUR010000013.1 GCA_024958655.1 Cyanobium sp. FGCU6
GCTGCTGGATTGTGGCGGTCATGAGAACGGTTGGGGGTATGCCCGCTGGGGGCGGTAAATAAGCGCGGCTTTGCCGGCCCGAGAACTGTAACGGCTTGTTGCGGGCTCCTGCGTACGCAGCCGCCTCCTGGGCCATCAAGGCTGCCGATACCACTGATCAGCTCCGCTGATCAGCCCTGTCAGGGCAGGCGATGCGCCGGAGGCTTCATGCCAGCCGATGGTGGGCGGACCGTCTCAGCCGGCCAGGATTCCGCACTCCTGCAGCAGCTGCCGGTGCTGGCGGGCCGCCACGAAATGGTGCGCCGCCATGGCGCCGCTCACGGCCACCGGGGGCACGCCGATCCCGGGGAACACACCGGCGCCGCACAGCACCAGCCCCTGGATCGGGGTGATGCCGCCCGGGAAGGGACCACGATCGGCCGGCCAGGCAGGGCCGTAGCTGCCCTGGTGCACCCGCAGATAGCGGCGATGGGTGAGGGGCGTGCCCTGCAGTTCGATCACCACGCGCTCGCGCCAGTCGGGCAGCACCCCATCGAACACGTGATGGAACACCGCGCAGCGCTCCCGTCTGAGCTGGTCGTAGGCGGCGGTGCCCGGCTCCAGGTTCTTCCAGAGCTCCCAGGGTTCGTTGGCGGGGGTGTAACCGTGGAGCACGTGCTGCCCCGCCGGTGCCAGGGAGGGATCGAGCAGCGACGGCATCGAGAGCACCACCATGTTGCGTTCGGCGCCGATGCCCCGCTGCCAGTCACCCACCCACACGTGATGGATCGGCAGATGCGCCAGATCGTCGCCCCTCAGGCCCAGATGCCAGTGCAGGAAGCTGGCGCAGGCCGGGGTGGCCTCCAGCCGCTGCCGCCAACGCGCCGGTGCGGCGGCGGCCTTCAGCAGGGCGGGTAGATCCCAGGGGCTGAGGTTGGCGATCACCCCACGGCGCGCCGCGATCAGCTCGCCACCGGCGAGCCGCACGCCGCAGGCTCTTCCCTCCGCCACAAGGATCTCCGCCACCGGTGAGCGGGTGCGGAGCGCGCCGCCGTGGCGCTCCAGGCCGCGAACCAGGGCCGCCACCACCGCCGGACTGCCGCCGATCGGGTAATCGAGGGCCGCCCCGGGCTCGAACCATTCTCCGAACAGGGTGGCCATCGCCGCCGCACTGGTCTGCTCCATGCCCAGGCCGGAGATCAGAAAGCACAGCAGCTCCACCCAGTGGAGCAGGAAGGGATCGCGCAGGTGGCGGCGGGCGAGCGGTCCGAAGGCGCCGCCCAGCTGGCCGAGCCTGCCGGCCTGGCCGAGCAGCGCCAGCCCCTTGCCGCCGAGCACGGCCGCCGTGCCCAGCCCCGGCCGCAGGGCCAGCAGGGGCAGGGAGCGCGCCGCGGCGCACAGCGGCTGCAGGACCGCCATGAACCGGGTCCATTCCTCGGCGGCGGCGGCACCGCGCAGATCGCGCACCACCGCCAGAAACGGCTCCAGGCCCACACCCACCCGCAGCTGGCCCTCGGGCAGCAACAACCCCCAGTCGTGGTACTGGTGAACGGGCACCGACTCGCCGATCGCCCGCAGCACCTGGGCCAGGGGGTTGGTGCTGGGCCAGCTGCCCAGCCCGCTCCAGAGCGAGGGTCCCGATTCGAAGGCGAAGCCCCGGCGCTCGAAGCCATGGGCCGCGCCGCCGGGCCGGTCATGGGCTTCGAGCACCAGCACCTCGAGGCCATGGCGGGCGGCCAGAGCTGCGGCGCACAGCCCGCCAAGGCCACTGCCCACCACCACCAGATCGGCAGTGGAAGCCGCGGCGGCGGTCGATGGGTTGCTGCCGTTCACGGCCGTCACGCTTGCTCCGAAAAAGGTCGCACGTGATGGCGCGGCACCATGCCCAAGGCCATCGCGATTTGTGGTTGGTGCTGCAGAGATGTTGAACATCCCTGGCACCTGCACCCTCCCACACGCCACCCGTCGATACGTTGAGGCAGGCGCCATCAATCCTCGGCCATGACGACTCCTGCCGTTGGCAATCCCGGCTCGGTCGAGGGCGTTGCCGATTCCTCGGCTCCCTCCGATCAGTGCGAGGGCGATCTCGACGCTCTGATTCGCCGTTGGCAGGAACGGCTGCGGCTCTGGGCGGGGAATGGCCGACTTGCAGAGGCTGCCCGGATCGCCCTCATCCTTCCGGATCATCACCGGGGTCTGGCTGATTTTGTTGACAGGCTTGCCGCTGCCGATTTCACGGCACTGCCTGCAGTCGTCCCCCTCGACTGGGAGGACATGGAGGGGAGCGCCTGTGCCTAGGCACCGGAACGGCGCTTGATCCTGATCAATCGGGAGTGGCTGGAGAACGCCCTGGCCGAGCAGGTGATCGCCGTACTCACAGAACAGCTCGGACACCACCTTGATGTCCTGTTCAACTCAGTGGACACGCCGGGGGACGAAGGTGAGCGTTTCCTTGAACGCCTGCGCGCCGGAGAGTTCAGCAAGACCCTCTTCGCCCTGGGCGGCGCGGAGGAGTCTCGTCATGCGGGGCACGCCGCAGCTCATCGGGGCAGTCGACGACGGTTCCCCTGGAGAGGCTCAATCGCAGGGCGCGTTCCCAGCTCAGAAAGGTGCCGTCGTGGGTGGGATCGAACCAGCAGGGTTCATGGCCGGCCTGGCTGAGGGCAGAGCGATCCAGACGGTGGAACGGGGCCGATCGGGCAGCCGACACCGTTGTTCAGGAACCGGGAGCACCTGCTGCAGCCGCAGGCGTCCGCAAAGCAGTACGAGGACGTCATGGGCAAGTTCATGCGGAGACTGATGGGTGCACCGGAGATGAAACCAATGCTCAGCGATGAGCATTCTGCGTGGATGGCACGCTTCTTCCGTGCTGGGCCTGCCATGCCTTCCTCTGGAATGCTCGGTTGCTTCGTGAGAGCTGTCGCAAGCCTTCGATCACGGCTGCTTCCTGATCATCAAAGAAGGCCTGATAACGAAGTCTATGATTGCATGAAGGTACCCACCAGAGAGCCCACCATGACTATGGATCTGGAAACGCTAAAGGCAAGCCTCCTGGACGCCACTGTCAGCAATCAGTTTGCAATTGCATATTTGCAGTTATGCCAGGTATCCTACCTGTTGCCCGTCTCCATCATCGCGTCGGAGGTTGCAAAACTGCCGGCGCTCAACCATGGGGGCAGCTGGGAGTGTCTGTGGGGCCCCGTCCAGTCGGCCGACGAGGCAAATCTGGTCTATGTCGCGTCGTATTTCCACAGCCCAGGCCTGCCTGTGTTCACCGCTGTCGTGATCCGGGGCACCGACCTCTCTGTCACCGATCCCCTGGGGATTCTCGAGCAGATCTGGGAGGACGCCGATGTGCTCGGCTGGAGTCCGCTGCCGTGGGACCCCACCCATCCGGCTCGCATCGCCAATGGCTCGATCGACACCCTCGCCACGATCCAGGGCCTTCAGCACGGCGGCCAGACCCTTGAAGCCTTCCTGGCCTCTTCTCTGGGGGACCCCGTGAACGGCAACCAAGTACTCGTCGTCACGGGCCACAGCCTCGGGGGCGGCCTCGTATCCGTCGTAGCGCCGTGGTTGAAGTCTGCGCTCGCAGCGGTCGGTCTCACTCCACAGATCGTCCCGTCGAGCTTCGCAGGGCCCACAGCCGGCAATGGGGCATTCGCTGACTACTTCGACGCGCAGTTTCCCTGCGCCGCCCGCTATTGGAACACCCTGGACGTGGTACCCCGAGGATGGTGGGACCTCAGCGGGATCAGCACGATCTACGAAGGGTGTGGTCTCACCATTCCCGACACGGCCTACGCATTGATCCTGGCCTGGGAGTTCTTGTTGGGGGCCAAGCGACGTTCGTATATCCAGCCGCACACCAACAGCATGCCGCTTTGGAGTTCCTGCATGAACAGCAACCGCGACTGGTACGTGGAGCTGGCCTACCAGCACCACACCACCACCTACATGTCCATCCTCGGAGGGACCTCCATCGTGGTGCCACCGTCGTTCACTGCGACCGGCCGCAGCCGCCGGCGCTCGAAGCTGTACACGCGCTTCGGCACCCTCTCCACATGCCTGCGCCGCTGAGTTGCAGCCTCTCCATGGATCGGCCCCATGCACGCCCCCCTGCACCTGCAGGTCATGTGCCAGGGATCCGGCAGCACGTACGGCATCACCCCACCGCAGTGATGGGCAACGCAGAGCCGGCATCGGCGGCCGTTCGCATCAGTTGCCGCTGGACGTTGATGCTGTTTCCGCCAGTCCATGCCGTGCCTAGCGTCGGACAAGCGCTTTTGCCTCCGGCGTTCTGTCATGCCCTCCGCCCCCCTCCCTGGCAGCGCCCCCCCCGGAGATTCGCCGCTGGCATTGCCCGGCCTCATCTATCCACCCCTGCCCTGGGCCTTTCAGAAGGCAGCGCCGAAGGCCTCCCTCAATCCCACCCTGGCCCGCTCGGCCCGGCCGCTGGTGCTCAACCTGATCGAGCTGATCCACTGGGCCTCCTTTCCACTGGGCTTTTATGTGCTCGCCTACATCTTTGTGCATGCGTCCGCTATCGCGGTGCATGTGGGGGGCGACCTTCTCAGGGTGTTCTGGCTGCAGCTGGGCATGGCCTGCCAGGTGTTCGGCGGCGGCATCAGCGGCATCCTGATGCACGAATATGAGGGCTGGCAGGTCACGCCATTTCGCAACATCCTTGGACTGAAGGAACAGGCAACACCGCAGGAGGTGGCCCAGATTCTGGTGCCGAACTTCAACAACGCCTGGCTGCGGGCGGTGGCCTATCAGATGCTCTTCTCCTTTCAGACCGCCGGCCTGGGCTTCTTCACCCTGGGGGTGTTCGGTCCCCAGCCGTTGATCCTGCTGCTGGTGTTCGGGGGCATCGCCGTCGCCCTGATCGGCCCCTCGGAGCCCCGAACCGCGTTCAGCCGCCGGGTGGACGGCGAGGCGCGCCCGGTGCTGCCGCTGTCCTGGTCGCTGTTGATCGTGTTCGCCCTCAACGCCTTCGCCAATCTGGTGGCCTGCTATCACTTCTTCGGGCCCACCCTCGTCCAGGCCTGGCCTCCTTCCCTGCTGCCCTGGCTGGCCGTGGTACCGATCTGGCTGGTGCCCTGGTTTTCCTTGCTGGCGCCACTCACCGTGGCTGCCGGTGGAGCCTACGAAGGCTGGATTGCTGAATCCACGTTCAATCAATGGCAGCACTTCATCGCCTTTGTGATCCTCACCCTCGGGCTGGGGCTTTATGGCCTGTTTTATTGGCACATGGTGAATGGGGGGGTGCACTGAGTGATGGCGCGTTTCTTCTGGCTGGGCACGCCGCTGGCCACTGCCCTGGTGGTGATCACCCTCGTGCTGGCCTGGCTGGTGCCCGTGGCCGCCTGGGGCAGCGGCATCCTGCTGCTGCTGGTGGTGGCGATCCTGCTGACCTACCGCCTGGACTGGAACGGTGTCCCCCTGGTGCTGGAGCCCAGCGCCACCGCCTCAGGGCCGGAGCTGGCGGTGCTGTTCATCCAGGGCGAAGGCATCCCGGCGGAGCGCTATCTGCCGGTGGCGGAAGCGATCCAGCGCGCCTGCCCCTCCAGGCGGCTGTGGCTGGCAATCCCCCACTTCCTCGGCGATTCGCCGATTCCCCGTGAGACGCCATTGCTGGTGGCCCAGGCGAGGCGGGCGCTTGAGCGCAGCGGCATGCCCCCCGGCACCCCCTGCTTGTTTGTGGCCCATTCGGTGGGGGGCATCGCCATTCAGAAGTACCTCAAGGCCTTCCCCGAGCAGGGGATCGGCCAGGTGTTGATGGGCTCCTTCCTCGGCCGCTGGAACCTCAACCGGCTTGATGCGCAGGGCCGCACGCTGATCGACTACCCGCTGCCCACCCTCACCCTGGCCGGCACCCTCGATGGGCTGGCCCGCATCAGCCGCTTCGCGGTGGCCACCTGGCTGCAGCAGCTCAATGCCGCACCCCAGAGCAGGCCGGAGCGCTTTCCGGTGGTGACGCTCGAGGGGGCGAGCCACATGCAGTTCGCCTCCGGTGAGCCGGTGCCCTACGTGAAGGCATTTGACCTGGTGCCCACCGCCGCCGAGGCCCAGGTGCATGAACGCATCGGTGCGTTGGTGGCCGCCTTCCTGCCCAGTTGCCTGGAGGAGGGCGCTGCCCCCACAACGGAGTTGCAGTCGGCGGTGGCGGCCAGTGGCGCCTGGCTGCAACCCCTGATCGCCGCGCTCACGATGGAGGGATACAACGGCTTCAAGCCGGCCTGTTACGACACCGCCGAGACCAACAGCCGCACGGACCCCTGCTGCACCCCCTGTTCCCCTTGGATCCAGGAGCAGGCCAATCCGTTGATGGCTGGGGAGCCGGAGGCACCGGTGCGTTTCACGATCACCGCCCTCGACAGCTTCCACCGCAGCTACACCTACAACCCCTTCGCCAAGCCGCCGGTTCACGTTCCCCAGATCAGCGCCGAGTGTGCGCCGTCCCAGCCTTGCCAGGTGATGGTCACCAGCGTCACCCAGGCGCTGTACGGGCTGTTCACGCTGCTCGACACCGGCTTCTTTCCGATCGCCGCCTATTCGCTGCGCTGCAAGTTGAATTCACGGCAGTCGTTCTGGAGCCACGGCGGTGTGGCGGATCCGAACTTCACCAGCACCGACGGCCCCTCCCGCGGCCAGCCGATCAATGAGGCCGCCTTCCGCTGGACCCTGGCGCAGAGCGACGGGACCACCCGCCAGCGTTTCGAGACGCTCGGCCAGCCGATGTGCATGCAGCCCGACACGCTGCGGCCCGCCGTGGGGCCGCTGTGGATCTGGAGCTATCCCGGCTACCGGTATCGGCAACAGGGAGATCAGCAGGTGTTTGGCATGAGCAGCACGGTGATGAAAACACCGCTGAATTACCCGATCGCCGCCGCCCGGGGCTTTCACTATTGCCAGTTGCTCTCACCGGCGGCGGCGATGGAGTGGATCTACATCGACGGCCTGCGCGAGAAGGCCTCGCTCTCGGGTCGGCTGTTTGTATACGGGCCGGTGGCCGGCTTCGACAAGGCCGCCGCCTACTTCGGCCGCTCCCTGGCGCGGCAAACACGCACGGCGTCGCTGCTGCGACGCCGCTGATGGACCTGCTTCAGCTGCCCTGGGGCAGGAAAGCGGCCGGATCGTCCCAGCTTGTGATTGTGGAATCCAGGGTCATCCCAGCGACCGCCAGAGCGCAGACAACATCGGCGACCGGCGCAACGCCCCAGGCACTCTCAAAGAATTTGATCGGATTGATGACCGTTGGCAGTGTCCCCACCACACTGCTGGCCAGGTTCAAGGCATCGTCATACTCTTCATATTGCAATACATAGACGATGAATGAGCCGACGGTGAGACAGGTGCAGAGGATGGAACCCTCCTCCGAGGGGACGAACGGCAGATTCAGCAACACATCCACCAGACTGATGATGGAGGAGGTAATCACGTAAAAATTCGGCGTCAGCACATCGCCAGCGAGAGTATTGAAGGCCACTGTTAGGGAAGAGCAATAAATCAAAAGTTTGCCCAATACCGGCACGCCTTTTTGGATGCCGGCTGCCAAGTCGCTGATGGCATTCAAGATGCCATAGAGCACTGTGTTGATCGTGGCGGATACGCCATTCACCCGAGCCAGAATCTGTTTGTTGGTATCGCTCGCCGCGCTGCAGGCGGACAGTTGCTCTTGGGGATAGGCTCCCTCGATGACGCGGTAGATGAGGGTGACAGGAATCGCGATCACAAAGATGAGCACATCCAGGAAGGTGAGCGGCTTGCCGGTGAGCTCATGCCAGATCGCCGACAACACGGGAATCTCCACATTGCCCACATCACGGAGGAACTGGACAAGGTCTTCGGGGTTGTTGAGCACCAAGTTCACAAGATCTTCGAAGACAGCGAGCACATCCTCCACCAAGTGTTCGAGGCCCGTCAGCAAATCCGCCAACAGGGATTTAAAGAAGTCATCGGCTGAGCGGTACTGGGTGTTGCCCTTGATCGTGGTGGACGCATGGGAGTAGTTTCCACTCGCTTGAAACAGATTGAGCTGAGTTTGAACAAGCTGCTCCAGGGTATTGTCACTGTCTGATGCTGCCGCACACTGGGAGGCTTGGCGATAATTGTGCCGCAATTTGTGGATGCCCCACATCCCTGGTACGGCTTGCGAGGATTTCTGTCCGGAGTTCTTGGGCCCAACGCTGAAGACTGAGTTGGGCGTGGATCCCATCCCCTGCAAGCCAATAATCGAGCTGGATGCACTGGCTGGCGCCATCTGTCCAGACTGAAGATCCGCGATGATCTTGTTGAAGTCCTTAGCGACGTCCGTATTCAATTTGTCAAATAGTATTGTGAACATTCCCTGTGAATCGCTAGCCATGGTCTGCAGATTGTCCAGCAGAGATTCGAAAGCATCCCCGATCTTCTGCGCCGTGTACAACACCTGGTCCAGGTGGAAGATAATGCTGAGCCCCTGGATGACATCATCGATCACGCGCCCCAGAGCCACCAAGGCGCTGCCGATCGCCCGGGCCACGTCTTCGATCGAATGAATGATGTGTCTGAAGACTTGTTCCGTATCTTTCCACCACAGTTTTAGACCGAGATAGATCTCACGCCCGACGCTGACCACCACGTGAGCCACTTTGGCCCCCTCTTTCTCAATGGCGTGCCAGAGGTAACTCCACCAGCTGCCGAAGCTTGCCGTTGCGATCTCGCTCGTTCCGCTGAGCGCATCGATACTGTTGGCGGCATCAGCCACCGACAACGGGGTGTAGATCGGTGGGCCGCTCTGGTTGTGGAAGGCGCTGAAATCAATGCTGAAACCCGTCGCCGCCGCCGCCGCCACCTGTCGTGGGGCCGGGCTGCTCGCAGGCGCGTAGAACGCTCCCGTGCAGGCGTCGGCGAGATAACGCCTGGGCGCCAAGGGGAGGATGTGTTCGCTGACCTCCGTTGGCGCGGCCGCCGCGTCGCGGAACGGCACCCGCCCCGCGGCTGCTGGCGCCGCTCCTTGCGCCGCAGCGCCCGGATAGGCAACGCTGCTGGCAAACTGCTGCACGGCGGGCGCGACCGCCTGGGCGCCCTGCTGCTGCGCAGGGGTGTTGTAGAGCGCAGGCGGCGGTTGGTTCAGGTTGGTCACGGTATAGGTGGAAGCCGTCGCCAGATTGATGGTGGTGGGGTCGGGGCTGGTGGTGGTGTCGTAGTGGGTGGTGGCGAGGCGTTGATGGAATTCGCGGTCGGGATAGATCACGATCCGTTCATGGGGGTCCATGAAGCCCGCCCAGAGCTTGAGCGCTGGCGAGACAAGATCCGTCGCGTCGCTGACGATGGTGAGCGTGCCCGAGGCATCCGTTTTCACGGTGGCTGCGGTGTGGGTGTCAATGGCATGGCTCACGCCATCGATCAGCACCGTGATGGCCGTATCAGCCCACACCTTCACCGGCAGCAAAGGCCGGAGCGTTTGCTTCGTGTCGACACTCTCCACAATGGAGACATGGGTCTGATATCGCGCCGTGGTGGTGAGTTGGCCGGAGGGAGCATCAAAATCCTGCATCAATTGCGATTCGATGATGAAGGCGCGCTCTTGTTGCAACAACGTGTTGACACGCAGGGCATAGACCTGGCCCGATACGCCATCAACGGGATCCTGCCCTGTGGCGTAGAGAATGCCGTTCTCATCCACGGTGAGCTGGGTGGCGATCAGATGGTCTGTTTCAAGCTGGATCAAATTGCCGCCCGGCATGGGCGTGGTGGCGGGGGGCTGATAGATCCAGATGCTGCCTTTGTTGGTGCTGTTGTCCTTGGTGCTGTAGGCAATGATCGAGCCGGCGCTGCTCGGAACCACGATGGGGCCGGCGCAGAAACTGGTATTGCCGGCTGCGCTCGATTCAGCCACCAAGAGGAATTGGGGGCCATTAGACACATCCTGGGTCAGATCCAGCCCATACAGATTGCCATCGCTGCCGCCGACAAATAGAGTGTTTTGATCGACCAACAATGATGGCGCAACCCCTAGGCTATCAGGGAGAAACAAATTTCCCCAAGCACCGGTCCGAAGGTTGTCATATTGCACATAGCCACCCTTGTTCGTGAATGCGGTCCAGTCGACCCCAATACCCCAGTATGCAAACGCGAAGACGGGGACATAGAGGGCGGTCGGAGCTGAAGTCCCCCAAGCGAGTTGATTGGCATTGCCACCATCTGCTGCATTCAGCGAAAAGATTTGCTGACCATTCGACTGCGTGTTGGAGGTGTTGTTCAGAGTGACGTAAACCGTACCCGCACCCAGAAACACGATCGCCGGATCCAGTGTGCCGTTGTCTAGCAACGATGTGTTCAGTTCCGTTTGCCAGACCGGTGTCACGCTCTGGCCGCTGGGCTGGGCGAGAGCCGCGGTTCGATTGAGCCAATAGACCGTGTTGTTGCCCACCACACAGAGACCACCCCCCATCAGGGCGGGTTGGCTGATCGGACCAGTGGCGACCTGGAACCACCAGCGTTCCTCGCCAGTGGCTGCATCAAGCGCGTAGAGAAGTTGCGTGGCGTCGGTGGCGTAGAGCACATCATGGACGGGGTCGTACAGGATGGATTGACAGGTGCCCTGATTGGGCAGTGGGATGCTCCAACGCTCCTGGCCGGTGTGGCTGTCAAGAGCCACGATGCCGCTGCCGAGGTTGATGTAGCAGCGTCCGTTGCCTGCGGCAACCTGAGGACTCTGACCCACCGTGCCGCTGCCGGTTGGCACAAACGAAGGCGATGTTTTGAACACATACGGTGATTCGTAGGTGTAGAGCTGGCTGGCTCCGCTCGGATCATTCACCAATAGCAGCGCATTTCCATAGCCCGTGCTTCCCACCTTCTGCACCGTGCTGCCTACAGGCAAGCTCTGCGGCGGATAGGGGAGTTCGGAAATGAAGCGAAAGGCATCGGCCGAGCCGTCGCTGTGCCAGAGGGTGCCATCGTGGTTGGCGCTGATGTGCGTGATTCCGGCCGGCAGGGCTTGCACTGGGGCAAAGGTGCCGTCGTTGAGCCGATTCACCACTCCGTCGCTGTCCAGCACATAAACCCTGCTGGCATCGCCCACCGAAAGCTGTTGCGGCGTTATCGCACCGAGGGAGAGTGGCGATTGCCAGCTCATCGTTTCCGCATCGAAGCAGTGCACCGCCGCGCCGGATTCGCCATTCACCAGGGCGAAGGGAACATCATCCTCACCCACATCCACACCGAGCACGGTGGCGCCGACGATCTCCTCAACTGGATTCCAACCCTCGCCATTGTGGTACACCACACTGCCCTCGGTCGTCACACTCCAGAGGTTGCCGACGCGACCGCGCGGGGCATGGCACAGGCTGGGGCTCCATAAAGGGACAAAGCTGCCGAGCGGGCAGGCTGTGATCGGTTGAGTAGAGGACGCCTTCCACACCACTGGACCTTGGAAGACCAAGCCTTGAGCCGAGGGGTCGACATCATGATATTCAATATAGGCATCAAACCTCTGCTCCAGCACATCTCGCAGAGCCGAATGCAGCGGCAGCCTTGAGAAATCTTTCTCTAGTGCAGACAAGACCCCGAACTGAGCGTCTTCGTAGCAAACGCATGTGATAACTGGTGCAGTGGTGTCTCCAGGCGGCCAGAAGAATGGGAAGCCGAATTGGTATACACCATCGAACGGTTCAACTCCGGCGACGGCGTGAACGACGCCATCCGCCCACTGGGAAGGCCAGAATTCAAGTTCACTTAGCGTTTGCACCGCCGCGGGATTGGCTACAGCCACACAACGGCCGCCGCGAAAGAGCACGAGCTGACCACCCATACAGCTCGCCCCATCCAGGTGGCTTGTGAACGATGGCGGCAGATCAGGCCACAGCGTGGCAATGGTCTGGAGGGTGACCTGGCTGGTGGCTAAATCGTAAATCGCGACGTCTGCGCCGCTGAAGAGATAGAGAGCATCGCCCCACTTTGCGGCAGCGTCCACGCCCTTGCCATAGGTCTGCCAGCTCTGTTGCAAGGGGTCGTAGACGTGGGGAATGCCAAGGCTGTCCACCGCCCACAACGTTCCGTCCCAGCCGGCGCTGATGTCGGCGATGGGTTCTCCCGTGGCGAGCGAGGAGGAGGGCAATGGCTGGAAACTCGGGGCCGCAGGCAGCGAATTGCCTAGTTTGTGCATCCGTGTGGCGGTAGGGGCTGGATTCATGGGGATTTGCGATGAGCACCGAAGGTTGGGCATGGACGTTTGCCTGGTTTTAGCCTTGCCGATCTGTTGCTCCTGCTTCATCGGTGTTTTCGTAATGTCGTTGGGGAAACCCTTCGCCGACTGAGACGATTGCTGTGCACTGATCGACGCCGATCTTTGCTGGTATCTGGTGATTTGCGGTGGTGTCCGGCGAGCTACACGTTGGGCGGCGGCCGACAGGGTTTACGCCGGACGCCCTACGGAACGCGGGCCACCAGCAGGCGGATGCCGGCTCCTCTCAGGGCACCCCCAGGGCTCGGCAGGTGGCTTCAGCGGCCTGAACCACCGGGCCCAGCCCCGTGTCCGTGGGGATGGAGGCCAGATCGATCTGGCGGCAGGCGGCACGCGCGATCGGCGCCGGGGTCCAGCTGCGCAGCGTTCCATCCTCACCACCGCTGATCAGCGCACCGTTTCGGAGCTCAAGCAAGCTCCCCACCGCCCCCTGGCCGGTGCGGATCGGCTGGCCGTCGCCCACCGGTCGTCCATCGCGCCAGCGCCGCAGCGTTCCATCCGCTCCGCCGCTGATCAGTTCGCCCGTTCCATGCTCGATCAGGCTCCAGACCGCTCCCTGACCGGTGGGGATCGGCTGGCCGTCGCCCGCCGGTGTTCCATGCCGCCAACGTCGCAGCGTTCCATCGCGGCCGCCGCTGATCAGTTCCCCCTCCCGCAGAGCGATCAGGCTGGTCAGCCAACCCGAAGCAGCGGGGACCGGCTGGCGAACGCCCACCGCCTTGCCATCCCGCCAGCGCCGCAGCGTCCCAGCGGTCGCGCCGCTGATCAGCGCCGCGTTGTTCAGCTCAATCAGGCTCCACGTCGTCTGCCGGCCCATGCCGATCGGTCGAGCGCTGCCGAGCGGCTTGCCATCCCGCCAGCGCCGCAGCGTTCCATCAGCCCCGCCGCTGATCAGCTCGCCATTGGCCAGCGCCATCAGGCTCTCCACCGCTCCCTGGCCCGTGGCGATCGGCCGGCCATCGCCCAGCGGCCGGCCATCCCGCCAGCGACGCAGCGTCCCATCAGCCCCGCCGCTGATCAGCTCGCCGCTGGCCAGTTCGATCAGGCTCGTCACTCCTCCCTGACCCGCGAGGATCGGCCGGCCCCTGCCGATGGGCTTCCCATCGCGCCAACGCCGCAGGGTTCCGTCACTGCCGCCGCTGATCAGCTCACCGTTGCTCAGCTCGATCAGGCTCCTCAACCATCCCTGCCCGGTGGTGACCGTGAGGCCATCGTCGGCACCCTTGCCAAGCCGAAAACGCCGCAGGGTTCCATCCGCTCCGCCGCTGATCAGCTCGTTGTGTGTCAGCTTGATCAGGCTGATCACCGCAGCCTGGCCTGTGCTGATCGGCTTGCCGTCACCCCGTGGTTGGCCATCCCGCCAGCGCTGCAGGGTTCCATCTGCGGCGCCGCTGATCAGCTCGCCGTTTCCCAGTTCGATCAGGCTCAACACCGCCTGCTGGCCGGTGCGGATGGGTTCGCCAGCGCCCACCGGTGCTCCATCCCGCCAGCGCCGCAGGGTTCCGTCACTGCCGCCGCTGATCAGCTCGCCGTTGGTAAGCTCAATCAGGCTCAACACCGCTCCCTGCCCCGTGCGGATGGGCTCGCCGTCGCCCGCCGGCTGGCCATCCCGCCAGCGTCGCAGCGTGCCGTCAGCTCCGCCGCTGATCAGCTCGCCGTCAGCCAGCGCGATCAGACTCAACACTGCTCCCTGCCCGTGGCGGATGGGCTCGCCACCATCCACCGGCTGGCCATCCCGCCAGCGCCGCAGGGTTCCGTCATTGCCGCCGCTGATCAGCTCGCCGTTGGCCAGTTCAACCAGGCGCAGCACCGCTCCCTGGCCCGTGGCGATCGGCCGGCCATCGCCCAGCGGCCGGCCATCCCGCCAGCGCCGCAGCGTCCCATCAGCCCCGCCGCTGATCAGCTCGCCGCTGTCCAGTTCGATCAGGCTCGTCACTCCTCCCTGACCCGCGAGGATGGACTGCCCTTCGCTGGGTGCCGTCCCACCGCGCCAGCGCCGCAGCGTGCCGTCACCTCCGCTGCTGATCAGTCCACCGCTTCGGAGCTTGATCAGGGACCACATGGCTTGCTGGCCGGTGGCGATCGGAGCCGAAACCGCCAGATTGGCCTTCACTGCCCGCTGCAGACTTTCGCTCAGCTGAGCCGCCTTCCAGGGCTTGCCGCTCTCCAGCAGCGGCTTGGCCGCCGCCAGGCCATACACCACGCTGAGGAAGGGATCACTTCTGATCAACGCCCGATGGGTGGCTTCAAACTGCGCAGCCTGCGCGGCACGGGCCCGCTGCAGTTGCACGAACGCCGCGCCAGCAGCGCCGCTGATCAGCGCGAACACAGCGGCGGCCGAGCCGATCAGCAGCCGCCGCTCGCGGGCGGCGCGCCGTTGGCTGGCCTGAATGTAAGTCCGCAGCTCAGGCCGCAGCTGCTCGCCCCGTTCCACCAGCCAGGCCCGCCCCTTGGCGAGCTTCAGGCCGCTGAGGAGCGCCCGGGGCTTGTCGGCCGGCGACGCCGCCTGCCACTCGGCCAGGTCCTGCTCCAGCTGCTGGCTGCCGAGCAGGAAGTCGCGGGAATCATCAAGCCAGCCGCGCAGCAGTGGCCATGCCCGCAGCAGCGCTTCGTGCGTCACCTCCACCGTGCTGGTCTGCCCCTCACCCTGGCGCCGCACCAGCAGGCGGGCGGCGACGAGCGCCTCCAGCAACGGCCGAGCCGCCTGGGGCAGGGTGTCCCAGACAGCAGCGCGGCGGGTGTACTCGCCCTGCTCGCTCACCCGCACCATCGCCGGCACAAACGCTTGCCGCAGCGCCTGCAGGCTCGCCTGATCCGGCAACAGGCCCTGGAGCACGCCATCAGCCGCCTTCTTCACCGCGCTCTCCAGCGGCGAATGGCCGGCGGCCGCATCCCCCAAGGCCTGATAGTCGCTGAGAGCAAGGACCCCATCGGCGCCAAAGCGCTCATGCATCTGCCGCAGGGCGAAGGCCAGCAGGGGTAGGGCGTCTTCCGTGGCGGTGTCGTGGATGGCACGCTCCACGAACGCTGGCTCCACCCTGAGGCCAGCCACCCGCGCCGGCCCATCGATGATCTCCCGGTAGCGATCCAGGGAAAGGGGGCCCAGCGGCAGGGTTTCGAGGCTGTTCAGCAGCTCCGGCAGGGATTGCAGAGAGCCGATGGTGTCGGCCCGGATCGTCATCAGCACCTGCAGCGGCTGGGGCGGCTGCAACGCCGCCGCCAGCACGGCCACGAACCGCTGCCGCTCGACGGCCTCGGCCACGGTGCACAGTTCCTCCCCCTGATCGATCGGCAGTAACAGCTGCGCCTCCGGCGAGGCGGCCGCCTGGCGAAGATCCGCCATCCAGCCTGCCAGGAGGTCGGCCAGGGCCGGGGCCGCCGTCGTGGTGAGCAATTGCTGGTGCAGCTGCCGCCAGGTCTCAGGCCGCTGCAGGGCGAGTGCCAGGCTCTGGGCCAGGCTCGCCAGCGGCCGCGCCTGGGGCCGCAACACCGGCAGCACCAGCCACTGCTTCCCCATCCGCCTCAACCGCGGCAGCACCCCAGCGCGCAGCAGCGACGACTTGCCTGATCCCGACGCTCCCAGCAGGACGAGACAGCGCTTCCCTCCCTGCACGCGCCGGGTGTTGAGCCGCTCGATCACCGCTCGCCAGTCGTTGTCGCGGCCGAAGAACACCGGCGCATCCTCCGCTTCGAACACCATCAGGCCGGGGAAGGGTGAGCGGGTGGGATCCTGCGGCGGCGGCCAGGGGAAGCCGCCCTGATCCTGCAGAGCCAGGCGCTGCAACTCGCGCCGCAGCTGCTCCAGCCCCGCCGGCCGGTCGTGGCGCAGATCGAGGCGCTGCAGGTCCGCCGCGATCGGCCGTTCGGCGGCCGCTTCGTCGCTCTCCACCACCTGGAAGATCGGTTTGCCCAAGGCCCGCGCCTGGGTGAACTCAGCGAAGCACCAGCGGGAGGCGCTCCAGTTCGGCGATTGCAGGATCAGCAGGGCCTGGCAGAGCTGAATCTGCTCATACAGCGTGTGTTCCCAATCGGCACCGACCGGAATACCGCTGTGCTTGTCGAAATCGAGGAAGGCCGGCAGAAATCCTTCCCCCTCCAGCCAGGCCTTCAGCTTCGCCGCTGCGGCATTGTCTCGGCTGGAGTGGGAGAGGAAGACACGGGCCATGGTCCTTGGGAGCGGAGCGACCCCTCCAGCTAATCCACCACCGGGCGCTCCGCCGAGAGCAGCCGGCCGATGGTGGGGCGAACAGAGAGCTTGGATCCCAGCAGAAGCATGGAGACGTGGTGGTCCTTTCAACCCTCTTGCTGGGTGGCCACAGCGCTTCAACCACTTTCAGCTGGCCATCAATCAACCTGCGAGGGCAGGTCGGCGTGATTGATTGGGCAGCATCAATAACCTGCAGATCAGCGTAACAACGCCCTCCGCAGATCTGCTTGCGCTGCATTTCACCGTCTCAACTCAGGCCCGACAGGTGAGCATCCAACCACCCGTGCCGTCGACCCGCCAGCGGGGCACCCAGTTAAGGAAGGAGTAGTGGAGACCAGCACCATCGTGGTGGCTGAGGTAGCCCCCATTCACCAGATCACAGTTGCCGTAGGGATCATTCACGAAGAAGCCCGTGTCGTCGTAGCCGATCACGACGATCCAGTGACCACCACCGCTGGGGGAGGAGACGGGGCCGTCGCACAGCCAGCCCACGGCCACGGGGCGACCCGCATCGATCTCCTGTTGGAGCATGGCCACGGTGCCATTGGTCTGGTAGTGGGCATCCAGGCCGAGAGAGCGAAGCGCTCCCAGCTGGGCGGCGGCCTCCGTACTGTCGCCGTAGCGGGCGCGCAACTTGTCGTAGACGTTTTCGTTGGGTTCCTTGCCCCAGTACTGGGCCAGCATGGCTGAACTCGCGGAGAAGCATTCGCGCCAGCCCTGCCCATCGGCCATCAACAGCTGATCGTCGTAGGGCACCTTCAGGGGATTGCCGAAGTGCGAGGGGACGATTGCCGCCCCTGCAGCGGGCTTGACAGCCTGGGCGGCAGGAGACCCGTCGCCGGTAGCCACCGGTGTGCACCAGAGGTGGGCTTCCGCCTGGCGTCGACGCAACAGGCCGGCCTCAACGCTGGTGCCGGGATCGCAGTAGAGCAGAAGGGTCTGGGGCACCTGATTCCAGTCCCGGTTTTTCAGATCACGGGTGATAGTGGCGAAGTTTGTGTCATCGCCGTAGAAATCCGAGCCCAGATTCCAGGCGAAATCCAGCAGGGCACAACGCTGATTGACATTCATCTGCTGCCAGTAGGGAATCGTGCCGGCCAGATGGTTGGCGCAGGCCTGGGCCTGCCGTCGCAGTTCCGCCTCGGCCTCGGCGGGCGTGATGGTCTGACCCGGTTGCACAGGCTGACCATGAATCGTGGTGAAGCCATAGCCGATGGTCCACGGTTCGGCGCCACTGGCTGGATCGGGATAGGCATGGTCCACAAAGCCCTCGAACCGGCGAATCAACTGCAGGGCGGGGCCATCGCCATCTGCGTCCGACGGCGGAGCTGGAGCAGCGTGGGGGATGGGCGGGGCCGGAGGCGCTGATCGCGGGCGGGGGAGGGTGGTTGCTGCGGCGGCGGCTGCCGGTGGGGGTGCTGCCAGCGCTTCCCCCCCGCTGGCCTGGCCAGCGGAAGTACTGCGGATCCCGGGCTGAATGGCCGTGGAGATCTTGTTGGCCGCGTAGGGGGCAAACAGGCTCAGACCGGACAGAAGGAAGGTGGTGACCGCTGGCATGGAAGCCGGCAGCTGGCAGGTGAGGCCAAAGCTGTACAGAGCGAAGGTGCCGAAGCCCATGTAGAGCATCAGAATCGCCAACCCGCCGAGGGTGGCGATCATGCGACTGCTGCTGGCCTCCAGCAGAGTCAAGGCCACTGGCGTGCCGTCCGCTCGCCTGATCACCTTGCGGGCACTCGTCTGCGACGCCATCGCCGAATCGTCGCCGCCCGAGTCGGTCCAGCGCAGTTCCGCCGGAATGATCAGACGGGTTGGCTCGGAGAGAGCATTCGCCAGCGACCAACCTTCCTTGGTGAGACGCCGCTTCACCAGATAGAGGCCCAAAAACGTTCCCAGGGCTACAAGCAGCGTGATGGCATAAACCAGCGGCGTGGCCATGGTGCGGCACACATCGGTGTTCACACCCGGGGCACTGACTCCTCCCATGCGTTCAAGGGTCTGGGCCAGGGCCGCTGGGCCGCTGAAGCCCATCAGGGCCAGTGGCACCAGTTGCCAGCGTCGGAGAGGGAAGCCCATGCAACTTGTGGAGGCTGCCCTCAGGGTGGCCATACCGAATCGATCGCAACAGTGTATGAAATTGTTTTTGACATCATCATTGGCCTCCCCAAGACAGAAGCCTCTGGTCGTATCTGGAGAGCCTGCTCCAGGTGTTGGCACCATCCTGAAGGTCGCCTCGGCCCTAGGACTGACATCTGCGCGAGAACAGCCGTTTGCCAAGCAACAGCCATGGCGTCCAATCACGCCAAGGGTCACTCTGCCGCGACAGCCTGCGCGCTTTCACCACCACCCTCGGGGAACAGAGCCGCGATATCCGGGAGGTCCGGGAGCAGGCCTGGATCGCCCATCACTGCGCTGAGGTGATGCCATCACCGCCTCCGGGCCCCTGAACGCCTACAGCGACGGATCCCCATGGAACAACCTGGAGACATCCTCCTCGTCCTCGCCATGGAACAGAATCCGTGCAGCATTCATGCCGACGCCATAGTTCCTGGCCAGATCGCGTGAGATTCTCTCCGAGCTGGCGTCAAACGCGCAACCGATCACCGGCAGATGGTGGGTGTTGTTCAGTGTGTGGGGATCTTGAAGCCGAAGCACTGGCCGAACGCACCGGCCCTCCCAGGACCCCAGATTCCCCGCCTCCAGGCTCAGGTCCCGGAGGTTCATCGCAGCCCTTCGGAAGGTGGGGGCAGGGGGACTTGAACCCCCACAGCCTTGCAGCCTGCGGATTTTAAGTCCGCTGCGTCTACCGATTCCGCCATGCCCCCGCCGCAGGAGTCTAGATTTCGCGCCTCCCCGCACCGTGGTCCCGGCGATGCCCGCCCTCCTGAGCGAGATCTCCTCCGAAACCCTGCTGGTGCTGGGTCTTTACCTCGCCATCGCCGGGGCCTACCTGGTGGTGGTGCCGCTGGCGCTCTACTTCTGGATGCACCGCCGCTGGAATGTGATGGGCAAGATCGAGCGCACCGGGGTGTACGGCCTGGTGTTCCTGTTCTTCCCCGGCCTGATCCTGTTCGCCCCGTTCCTCAACTTCCGCATGGCCGGCCAGGGCGAGGTTCGGCCCGGATGACCCG
Organism: Cyanobium sp. FGCU6; assembly: GCA_024958655.1. Taxonomy (GTDB): domain Bacteria; phylum Cyanobacteriota; class Cyanobacteriia; order PCC-6307; family Cyanobiaceae; genus Cyanobium. Next base: position 19,550 of record JANWUR010000013.1, read on the forward strand.
CGGACAGTCCCTGCTGCTCGGCCTCGCCGTCTTCGGGCTCGGGGCGGCTGGTTACGGCGGCTTCAGAGCCAGCGGCCTCGAGGGCTTCTCCCCCGGCATCGCCGCCTCAGCCCTGCTGATGGTGGTGGTGTTGGGCTGGACGGCCACCTATCTCTTCCGGGTGGTCACCGGCCGCATGACCTACCTCGAGCAGCGCCGTCTTCACCGCGCCAGCGCCAACGCCCTCAGCGACGACGAACTGATGCAGCGCTTCCAGGCCCTGCCGCCCGAGGAGCAGGAGCGATTGCTGGCGGAGGCCGGCGCCGGCGAGGACTCGGTGCTCCCATAGGCTCGGCTGCGACGCCCCGCCGCCCGGCCCGATGAGCGCCTCCCTCTCCGACCCGGCCACCCACCCCCACGCGATCCACGCTCGCTTCGCCGCCCTCGCGGCCCGGGGACGCTGCGCCCTGATGCCTTTCCTGATGGCCGGCGATCCGTCGCTGGAGGTGACCGGCGAGACCCTGCTGGCCCTGCAGGCCGAGGGCGCCGACCTGATCGAACTGGGCATTCCCTACAGCGATCCCCTCGCCGACGGACCCGTGATCCAGGCGGCCGCCGGCCGCGCCCTGGCCGCCGGCACCACCCCCGGCCGGGTGCTCGAGCTGCTCGCCGGCCTGCGGAGCACGCTCTCCATCCCGGTGGTGCTGTTCACCTACAGCAATCCCCTGCTCAACCGCGGCATGGAGGCCTTCTGCCGCGACGCCGCCGCCGCCGGCGCCGCCGGTCTGGTGGTGCCCGACCTGCCGTTGGAGGAGGCCGAGAAGCTCTCGCCGATCGCCGCCGCCCATGGCCTTGATCTGGTGCTCCTGGTGGCCCCCACCACGCCGGCCGAACGCATGGCCCGCATCCATGCCGCCAGCCGCGGCTTCACCTATCTGGTGAGCGTCACCGGCGTTACGGGGGTGCGCACCCAGCTCGAAGACCGGGTCGCCCCCCTGGTGCGCAGCCTCAAGGACTTCGGCGGTGCCCCGGTAGCCGTGGGCTTCGGCATTGCCAGCCCCGACCAGGTGCGCCAGGTGCGCGACTGGGGCGCCGACGGCGCCATCGTGGGCAGCGCGCTGGTGCGGGTGATGGCCGAGGCCCATGCCGGCGGCAACGACGTGGCCGCCGCTGCTGCCGGCTTCGTCCGCAGCCTGCGCCAGGCTCTCGACGCCGCCTGAAGCCCGGGCCGCTCCTGGGGGCCGGCCTCAGAGCCGGATCGCGTCCGCCACCTGCGACGGTGCGCCGTCGCGGTTCGCTCCCATCGACCAGAGTTCGGCCCTGAACGGCCCCTCCGGCTTCACCAGCAGGCGGGTGCGACGGCCGCTCGACCAGTCGATCGCCACGGCGCCGGCCTGGATCCGCCAGGTGCCGCTGCCATCGGCATCGAGGGTGTTGGCGGCCCGACCATCGGACAGCAGGCTCACCAGCCAGGGGGCCTGGGCCGCCGACGGCGGCATGATCCGGTACACCCCCACCAGCGCGGCAACCCCGGCGTCCACGCGGATGGCTTGGCGGGCGTTTGTGGGAGGGCCGTTGCGGTCGGCACCCGGAGCCCACGACCACTGCACCATGCCGGCCGGCCCCAGCAGCAGGGTGTCGGTCCAGCCGCTGGAGTAATCCACCCGCAGGCCATTGCCCCAGCCCCGCCAGCGCCCCCGCTCCAGCAGATCGGCGGCCGTGAAGGCACCGGCCTCCGCGGACCGCGGACCGCGGCCGGCTGCCGCGGTGGTGGCCCGGCCGTCGGCGTCGAGCCGCAGGTTGAACAGCACGTTGGCGTTATCCGCCAGCGACCACACCCCCAACAGCCGGGCGGGGTCGGCTTCAGCGGCATCGGAGGCCACGGCGCCCAGACGGGGCTGGGCCGGCACAGGGGCCGCAGAAGCCGGTCCCGGGGGCGCGATGGTGGTGGCGGCCACCAGCAGCAGGGCCGGAAGGGGCGCGGAGGACAGGCGCACGGGGCAGGGTGCGGAGCGGCGCCCCCATGATGGGGGTCATGGACAGGCCTTGCGACTGGTTCGGCGCGGTGGCCGGGGACTACGCCCGCCATCGCCTCACCTATCCCACCGCGTTCTTCACGGCCTTCCTCGAACGGTTGCCGGTCGCCGCCGGCCCGGAGGGTCCGCTGGTGTGGGACTGCGGCTGCGGCAACGGCCAGGCGGCCCTGGCCCTGGCCGAACGCGGGGTGAACGTGATCGCCACCGATGCCAGTGCCGAACAGCTGGCCGCCGCCTTCCCCCATCCCCGCATCCGCTACCGCCGCGCGGAGGCATCAGCCAGCGGCCTGGCGGACACCAGCGTGGACGCCATCGTGGTGGCGGCGGCGGTGCACTGGTTCGCCGGGCCGGCCTTCAACCGTGAGGCGCAGAGGGTGTGCCGGCCCGGCAGCCCGATGGCCTGGATCGGCTACCTCACGGTGCAGGCGCTGGATCCGGCGGTGGACACCGTGCTCCAGCGCTTCTACCACCAGGATCTGGCGCCCTGGTGGCCGCCGGAGCGCCGTTGGGTCGAGGCCTCCTACGCCGGCCTCGACTTCCCCGGACGCGAATGGCCCTTCCCCGACCACCTCCACATCGATCGCCACTGGACGCTCGCGGAACTGGTGGGGCACCTCGGCACCTGGTCGGCGGTGCAGCGGGTCCGCTCCGGCGGCGTGGATCCCCTGCCCGCCCTGACCCGTGAGCTGGCAGGGTGCTGGCCCGGCGATGCCGATGCCCGGGTAGGTCTGCGCTGGCCATTCATGGGCCGCTGGGGCGCCGTGGGGGCTGCAGTGGCAGCGGGCGCCATGGGAACCTGATCCAACCTGTCCTGAGCCGATGACCAGCGGTCCGTCCGAACTGATCGCCAGCGCCCCCCGCACCGAACTGGAAACGCTGTTCGCCTTCCTCGGCCGCATCCGCGACGATGCCGGGCTGCGCGAGCAGATCAACTGGATGCAGACCGTGCTCGAAGTGAGTGAACTCGCCGGCGGGCAAGGGCAGGCGTTCCGGCCGGAACTGCTGGTGGCGGTGCTGGAGAGCTGCAACGAGGCGCCCTACGCCCGCGAAGGTCTGATGGATGAAAAACTCATCCGCGTTCACCTCCGCCGCGACAACTTCCTGTGAAATTCGTTCTCTGGGGCACCTACTGCGACAACGCGCTCGAGCGTCGCACCCCGTTCCGCGAGGAGCATCTCGCCGGTCTTCGCCGCCAGAAGGAGGAGGGCATCCTCCTGACCCTCGGTCCCACCGAAGGCAGCACCCACGTGTTCGGCATCTACGAGGCCGAGAGCCTCGAGCTGGTGGAGAGCCTGGTGAAGGGCGATGTGTACTGGCGCAACGGCATCTGGACCGCTGTGGACATTTATCCCTGGATCCAGGCGTTCTGATCCGCCGTCCATGGCCGGGCGGACCACAACAAGCAGACCACAACAAAAAAAAGGAGCCGGCATGCCGGCTCCTCCAGGGATGCAGGGGTGGCCCGGAAGACGCCCCCACGGGTGAGGGGCTCACCAGAGGCCGCGGATCGGGGCGGGAGCCGGCTCAGGCTCGGGCTGAGGCATGGGAGCCGGGGCGGGCTCGGGCTGGGGTTCGGGAGCAACCACCACCACTTCGGGGGAAGCGAAGCGATAACGGAAGCCAAGCTTGGCGCCGAAATCGTTATAGGAGTTGAAGTGAACGTCGCCGTTGTAGAAGCCGCTGGCGCCGGAGTAGGTGCCCTCCAGATAGACGTCGGTGTTGAAGCTCATGATGTAGCTGACACCGGCCTTGGCCTGCCAGCCGAACACTCCGCGATTGGCGCTACTGGTGCGATAGCCATCCACCGTGAAGCTGGGGGTGCTCAGGTTGGTATAGCCGATACCACCGCCGAGGTAGGGAACGAAACGGCTGTTGGTGTCGATGTCCCAGTACAGGCTGCCCATGACATCATTCTTGTTGATGATGCCGGAGCCGCTGAAGTTGTAGTTGCTGTTGTTGATGTTGACTTCGTTCAGGCTCGCCCGGGTGTAGCCATAGGTGAGCTCTGTACGGATGGCGCCGAAGTCGTAGCCGATGCCGCCGTCAATCGAGAAGCCGCCACCGAAGCTGAGGTCACCGCTGGGCTGATCACCGGGGAACACGTCGCTGGTGCGGATGCCCAGGCTGGAGGGCCAGGCGGCACCGGCACCCACGGTCAGGTACCAGCCGTTGACGGATTCCACTTCCACCACTTCAACGGTGGTGGGGCTGCCGAACCCCTGGGCCACCTGGGGAGCAGCCTGGGGCTCAATGCGGAGCTGCTCGGCACCAGACTCGGTACCGGCGAAGGAAGGGGAGGCAAGCAGTGCACCGCTGGCGGCAGCAAAGCCGACGCCGCGAAGCAGAGCCTTGCGGATGCTGTTGGACATTTGAACAGAGGGTCTCACACCAATGTCTGTCTAGATAACGACACTCCCATAAACATGATTCGATGGACACTGATCACCGTGTCACAGAGCCGTTTCGGCAAAAAGAACCGAATGTTGTCAGAAAGTTGCATCAGGAGCGCGGCCAGCCCGCCTGGGCCTGCTCCCAGACCCAGGCGGCCACGGCTTCCGGACCTCCCGGTCCGAGGACCTCGCCATAGGCGGACATCTGTCCGCGACCAGAGGCTGCGACCGCTGCGATCGCCGCTGGATCGGCGAGGCCGTTCCGCTTCAGGGCCTCCAGCCGCAGGGTGCGTCCGCGCCTGATGATGTTGCCGCCATGCACATGGCAACCGGCGCAATGGTTCACGAACAGTTGCTCCCCAGGCCCTGACGGAGACAGGCCCAGGGCCGGCGGCGGCCAGATCAGGGTCAGCAGCAGCACCGTCCCCGTCAGTGCCACGACGAGGATGCGCCAGGCCAGGGCGTTTCGACGCGTTGAGTTTCGACACGCCAAAAACTCACGGTCAGCGGGGCTCGAGAACAGTGGGGCACCGCTGGACATCGTGGAGAGAGGCCGGGTTCTCCAGTCTGCCCAGGAAGACGTGGCCCAGGGCGGACCAGAGAGCGAAACCACGGACCCGGCCCCCACGGCTCACTCTTCGTCGTCTTCGCTTGAACCGGCGGGAATCAGGCGGATCTGCTTGCGGCCGAGCTTGATCTCGAATTCATCGCCGGGCTTGAGATCGAGCAGAGCCGTGTAGGCCTTACCGATCAGCAGGTTGCCATTGCCCTGCACGGTGGCCACATAGCTGAGCTTGCGACCGCCCTTACCCACCTTTCCGGTGGCGCCGAGCTCAAAACCCTTGGCCTCGAGCAGGGCCTCGTAGAACGCCGTGAAGTTGAGCCGCTCACCACCATCCTTCTTGGTGGAGACGTAGCCACAGGCACGGACGATCTCCGATTTGCCGACGTCGCCAAGCTCCTTGACCTTGGCCAGCAATTCCGATCCAGTGAGCATGGGAAGAAAGGGCGGTGATGAAGAAAGGGTTGGTGCGGGAGCTTCGCTGGATTTTCGCCTGAATCTCCAGGGCTGGATCCGGAGGAAGATCCCTCGTTCACTTCCAAAAGATACAGCAGCAGCGGCACGTGCCAACCCCCCTGCGCCACAATCGAACCCTCGCAATCTATGGATGGCTTGCCTGCGGCCGCTGCAGTCCACTGATCTCGACCAGCTGGTGAGGGTGTATCGCGACGCCGTACTCAGCCAGGCGGTGGGGCTTTACACCCCCGAGCAGATTGCAGCCTGGGGCGAGCATGCTGGCCGTGATCCTGGTCTGCGGGAAGCGTTGTTGCGGGGCTATGGTCTTGCCAGCTGCGCCATGGGCGACGACGCGATCATCGAAGCTTTCGCTCTGCTCGAACCCGACGATCGCCTCTCCCTCCTCTACTGCCGCGGGCGCGCCGGTCGTCAAGGGCGAGGTCGTGCCCTCGTGCAGGCCATGGAAGAGGAATCCAGGCGCCGCGGCTGTCAGCACATCCGCACGGAGGCCAGTCAGCTATCCCAACCGCTCCTGCTTCGGCTGGGATGGCGGGTGGAACGCGAGGAAACCGTGCGCTTCGCCGGCGAGTGGTTCAGCCGCTGGCGGATGATCAAGGACCTGATGTGATCCCCTGGTTGCTCATGGCCGAAGCCCAGTTGCAGCAATTTCTGGAGAAGGTGCGGCAGTTGAACGCGTTTGTTGCCCTCTCCGAAGCCGATCCTGCCCTGCGCTGCGCCCTGCGCGATTGCGCCAGCCATCACGACGTGGTGACCCTGGCCAGAAGCTGCGGCTTCGAGATCGGCAGGCGATGGGGGGAGACGGCGGCCGCCAGTGCTGGCGAGGCCAATCTGCTGGCAGGGCCGTGCCCCAGCGAGGGAGAGGAGAGCACAACGGTGTTGCTGAGCACCGCCAGCCTTCGACTGGAGAGGATCCATTCCTGTCGAGCCGTCAGCCCACCAGGGTTCTGGTACGACCAACACGAGGAGGAATGGGTGCTGCTGCTGCAGGGAAGCGCCCGCATCCTCTTTGCCGATGAAAGCGCCGACAGGGAACTCAACCGGGGGGATGTGCTCTCGATTCCGTCAGGCCGTCGCCATCGGCTGGTGGCGACGGACGGACCTCCCGGGACGATCTGGCTGGCTCTCTTTCATCGGCATTCCTGAGCCGCGCCGGCGTGCGCACCAGCACGAAGGCCAGGGCCAGGAACAGCACCGCCACCCCGAGGCCGGCCAGCAGCAGGGGTTTGTTCTCGGCACCAGCGGGCAGCACGATCACTTTGCGGGCCACGGCGGTGATGGCCGTGAGCAGCACCAGTTCGATCTGAACACTGTGATGGCGCAGATAGGAATTGATGTTCTGCAGCACCTCGATGGCGATCAGCAGGGTGAGCAGATCGCCCAGCAGTCGCACGAGACGCTCGCCGTACCAGGTGATGCCTGGGGTCACCATCTCCCTGGTCACGAGGACGACCAGCTGGAGGGAGGCCACAACCGTGACCACCAGCAGAAGCAGACCGAGCAGCTTGGCCAGCTGCTGCTCGGCCCGATCGGCCAGGCGGAGGTAGGCGGCATCGGTGAACCACCGCGGTAGAGAGCCCATCAGCGGCGGAACTTCAGTTGCGGAACGGGGTGTACTGCGGCTTGGCCGGTGTGCTGCTCGGTGAATTCTCCAGTTCCGTGTCACAGGTCACGGAGCCATCCGGCGCCGTGACGCAATTGGTTGGTTTGACCCGGGTCTCCGGACCCACCTTGCTGCCCGGCTGCAACATGAACTTCTCCACCTGGGCCACAGCCGGCAGGGCCAGCGCCGCCAGGCCGAGCAACAGAGCGGGGGCGGTGCGGTGGATCATCGCTGGGGAGGGTTCCAGGGGGTGGACGTGCTCAGCATGGCGCCAAAACCGCCGCTGCGGCACGGAAGCCGGGGAAAGGCAGAGAGAAGCGAACGTGGAGAGACGGGCTCAGGCGAGGTCCTGCTGGCGGATCTCCTCGAGCAGCAGATCCAGCTGGCCGAGCGAGGCATCGATCGACGGCGACGAGGGCATGGAACCCTCGCCGTACTCAACCACCTGGTCCTCACCCTGCCAGAGGGCCTCGACGCCGCACAGGCGCTGAGCCAGCCCGGTGAGACCCTCCTGGGCGTAGGTGCGGTGGAGTTCGTCCACCAGCACCGGCATGCGGATGGAGGCCGCCCTCAGTGCCCGGCGCAGATCGGCCTGGGTGCGCCCGGTGTGGCGCAGCCAGTCCTTCAGGAAGGCCTGAAGGTCGTCGAGCTGGTCGGGGCTGAGGGCAGGCATCACACCGTGATCGGGGTCAGCGGTTCGGCGGGAACCACTGATCCAGTCTGCGCTGGGCGCGATCCTTGATCACCGGCGTGACGTGACGTGTGCACAGCCCGAGCAGGGCGGTGAGAGCCACCATGTCGTCGGTGAATCCGGCAGCCGGGATGAAATCCGGGATCAGATCCAGGGGCAGCACCAGGTAGGTGAGGGCGGCCAGCACCGTGATTCGGGCCTGGTGGGGCGTGCTGCCGTCGATCAGCATCTCGAAACACTCGAGGGCGGGCCTGGCAATCGTGCGGCCGGCACGGCGCAGAAGGCGCGTAAGCACGGACTCATCGACGACAGCGTTGGGCATCACCTCGGTGGCAAGGGTGTCCTGGGCGGCGGGGCCCGCAGCGGCCTGGGCGGCGGACATGGCGTTCTCCTCTGGGTGGCTCGCCACGAGGGCGACAACGACGTCATTCTGTGGACCACCCCCCTTCCGTCACCAGATACGGTTGCCCCTACGGGAGGGGGTGAGGACCGCCCTTCACTCCTCCACCAGACCGCTCTCAATGCCGGCCTTGCGCAGCTTGCGCAGGGCGCGCTGCACCACCTGACGGCAGTACTCCCGGCTGCAGGCAAGCTGTCGCGCCACCTCCGCCAGGGTGCGCCACTCGTGGCTGCCGTCGAGCCCGAAGCGCAGCAGCACCACCGTCCGTTCCTTGGGGGTGAGGTTCGCCTGCTCCAGCAGGGTCCACACCGAGGCGGTGCGCTCCGCCTGTTCCGCCCGCTCCATCGGCGCCGGTTCCGGGCTCGGCAGCACATCCACCAGTTCGGAGGGATCGGCCTTGGAGCGCACGGCCCCCTGCAGGCTCACGGTGATGCTGCGCAGCTCGCAGCCCAGCAGTTCCTCCACCTCGCTCACCGCCAAGCCCATGGCCTTGGCCAGCTCCTGGGGCGTGGGCGCATGGCCGCAGCTCTGGAGGTGCCGGGCCTTGGCGGCCCGCAGCCGGGTGAGCTTTTCGTTCACGTTCACCGGGATGCGGATCGTGCGGCTCTGGGTGGAGAGGGCCCGGTTCAGACCCTGACGAATCCACCAGTAGGCGTAGGTGCTGAACCGATGCCCGCGGGTGGGATCGAATTTCTCCACCGCCCGTGTGAGGCCGATCGTTCCTTCCTGAATCAGATCCAACAGATCGAGACCCTTGCCCTGGTAACGCTTGGCGAGATTCACCACCAGCCGCAGATTGGCGGTGATCATCTGCTGCTTGGCCCGCTCACCGTTGCGCAGGGTGCGCCGCTCCAGATCGTCGTAGCTACAGGCGTCGCCGACACCGCCCGCCAGGCTGCAGCGCTCATGCAGAGCCACCATCGCCTGCACCTTGCGCCCGAGGGTGAGCTCCTGCTCTGGCGTGAGCAACTGATGGCGACCAATCTCTCCGAGAAAGGCGCTCAAGGAACTCGCCATGAGATTCAACCGGCACTGTTCGGAACCTAGGGTTGCCAGAGGCGTTCCAGCGAACCCCCCGAAAGGCTTCCGGATTAGCGCCCTCAGCAGGACACAAACCTTCACGGCATCCGCGCGCACGAGGCCTGGGTCTTCCGGTGAACGCGCCGGCGAGAGAGGGACATTCACCTGGACATCCTGACTCCGCGGAACGACATGTTTTCTTCGGGATCAGATGGAGAACGACGCAGCCCCATCCCGACCGTTAACGTCGCCAGGCTTCTGCGAATCCGCCCCGCCGCTTCCGATGGCCGTTCTCGCCGCCCTGCCCGCACCGGTGCTGCCCAGCGCCGCCGTGGCCTACGTGCACTACCTGAGCTTCATGGTCTGCTTCGGAGCGCTGGTGCTGGAACGCCGACTGATCCGCGCCGATCCCTCACGCGAAGACGCCACCTTGATGGTGATCACCGATGTGGTGTACGGCATCGCCGCCCTCGCCCTTCTGCTGAGCGGAATCGCCCGGGTGCTGCACTTCGGCCAGGGCTCGGCCTTCTACACCGAGAATCCCCTGTTCTGGGTGAAGGTGGGCACTTACGTCGCGGTGGGGGCTCTGTCGCTCTACCCCACGATCACGTACATCCTGTGGGCGATCCCCCTGCGCAAGGGCGAGCTGCCGCAGGTGAGCGAGGCCCTGGCCGGGCGCCTGCGCTGGATTCTCAACATCGAATTGGTGGGCTTCGCGGCCATCCCCTTCCTCGCCACCCTGATGGCCCGCGGAGTCGGACTGGCGGGCTGATGCCACCCCGAGGCTTCTGGGGCTGGCCAGGCTTCTGGGCTACAGCCTTCGCCGCTCTGGCCCTGGCCATGCCGAGCGTGGCGGCGCCTTCCCCAGGCTGCCGGGCAGCGGATGAACGCCTCACCCTCGAGGCCCTGGCTGCTGAGCAGGCACCCGTGGCTCCGCCCCCCCCGCCCGCAAGCGCCGGATCCCTGGGCGACTATCGCCATCGGCTCAGCCCCTCCCCCTACGGCTGGGTGCGGCTTCCTTCCTGGTGCGTGTGGGTGGAGCCTGTCGCGGACGGCGATGAGGCTTCCCACCGGCGAGACCGGCTCTGGCTGGCGGCCGTGCAGGCTGCTCTCGGGCACTGGGTCCGTTCGGGGGTGGTGGTGCAGCGCGCCGACGATCCCCAGGCGGCGCAGGTACGGGTGTGGCGCCGGCGCCCTCCCCTGCGCCACGGCCCAGACGGCCGGCTGCGTGCCAGCCATGGTCGTGCGCAGCTGCGCCTGGTGGCGGCCCGCACGCAAGGGCGGCAATGGATCGAACCGCAGGTGGAGGTTTGGATCGCTCAGGGGCAGGGAAGCCAGGGGCTGCAGGCCACCGCCCTCCATGAGCTGGGCCATGCCTTCGGGCTCTGGGGCCACAGCGACGACCCCGGCGATGCGATGGCGGCTGTTCCCGGAGCGCAGCCGGTGCTGGAGCCGAGTGAGCGGGATCGGGCCACTCTGCGCTGGCTTCAGGCCCAGCCCAGCCGCATCGGCGAACCGCTGGAGGAGCGCCCAGCTCCGGCCCCGGGCCGCTGACCGTTCAGCCCGCCAGGGCGTTGCGCCCGGCCTCCAGGGCCAGCACCAGCAGGAATCCCAGAGCCTGCACCAGCACCACGCTCGGCCCGGAGGGCAGGTCGAACACCGCCGAAAGAAGCAGGCCCAGCACCGCGCCGCCGGCCCCGAGCGCGGCCGCGAGCGCCACGTACGCCCCGAAACGGCCACAGGCGAGCCTGGCGGCACAGGCCGGGATCACCACGAAGGCGCTGATCAGCAGCACGCCCACCGCCTTGATCGACACCGCCACCACCACCGCCAGCAGCACCACGAACGCCAGGCGATGGCGGTCGGCATCGACGCCGCGGGACACCGCGAGGGGCTCGTCGATCGTGAGCAGGATCTGGCTGCGCCGGGTCAGCAGCAGGTAGCTCCCCGCCAGCACCAGCAGCCCCAGGATCAGCTGCAGGTCGTGGCTGGTGACGCCGAGGATGTCGCCGAACAGCAGACGTTCGATGCCCCCCTGGAGGCCCCGGGCCCGGCTGAGGGTGAGCACGGCCAGCGCCAGCGACGACGAGTAGACGATGTTCAGCAGCGCATCGGCGGGCAGCCGGCTGCTGCGCACCAGCCGATGCACCCCGAGGGCGAACAGCACCGCGAAGGGGATCAGCACCAGGGTGGGATCGAGACCCAGCACGATGCCCAGGCTGAGCCCCAGCAGGGCGGAATGGCCCAGGGCGTCGCTGAAGAAGGAGAGCTGACGCAGCACCGCGAAGCTGCCGAGTACACCGCCGAGGGCGCCCGTGAGGAGGCCCGCCAGCAGGGCGCGCTGCAGGAAGGGGAGAGCAAGCAGCTCCGCCACCGGCACCGCGGTGCTCATGCCGGCGGGCCGGGGGCGTGGTGGTGGCGGTAGGGCACCCAGTCGCGGCCGTAGACCCGCTCGAGTTCGGCGGCTGAGAGGGCATGATCGGGGCTGCCGGAGCAGCGCAGGCTGCGGTTCAGGCAGAGCACGCGGTCGCTGGTGCGACGCACCATGTCGAGGTCGTGGGAGACCTGCAGGATCGTCCAGCCCTCGCTGCGGTGCAGCTGGTAGAGCAGCTGGTGGAACTGCTCCGCCGCCAGGGGATCGAGTCCCGCCTGGGCTTCGTCGAGCAGCAGCAACCGGCGGGGGCGCACCACGCAGAAGGAGAGGAGCACCCGCTTGAGCTGGCCGGTGGAGAGCTCGCTGAGGGCGCGATCGGCGAGATCGGCGCAGCCGGTCTTGGCCAAGGCAGCCGCCACGGCGCTGCGGCGGGCGCGGCCGCCGGTCCAGGGCAGGCTCGGGCCGGGGGGATCCCAGCCCAGACCCACGAACTCCGCCACCGAAACCGGGAAGCGCCCCCCGAGGGCCAGGGTCTGGGGGAGGTAGGCCACCTGCTGGCGGATCGCCGCCGGCAGCTGCCCGCGCGGTCCGAGCCGGGCCCCCAGCACCCGCACCTCGCCGGAGCGGCGGGGCAGGATGCCGATCAGAGCCTGGAGCAGCGAGCTCTTGCCGGCGCCGTTCGGCCCCACCAGGGCGGTGTCGGTTTCAGGAGCGAGCTCGAAGCTCACGTCGTCGACCACCGTGACACCCTCGCGGCGCACGCTGAGGTCGCTGACAGCGAGAACCATTTCCACCATGAAAGGAACCCTACCCGGGCCAGCCCATGCAGTCAGCCACCCAGGGCGCTGACGAGGGCCTCGCCATTGCGGCGCATCGTGTCGAGGTAGTGGGCGGGGCCCGCCGTGGCGCCCGCCGGCAGGGTTTCCAGCGGATCGAAGGGAAGGATGCGCAGGCCCAGATCGCTGGCCACGGTCTGGAGATCGCCGCCATGGCCTCCCGGCTCCGCCAGCAGGGCCTTCAGACCGCCATCACCGGCCACCGCACTGACACGCTGCAGATCGGTGGGCGAAGGGAGGCTGTCGGGAGTGGCCACCAGGGGCTCCGAACGGAGCCGGTAACGAGCGGCCAGGTAGGGAGCCAGGTCGTGGGACACCACGAAGCGGCGACCGGCGAACGGCGCCAGCCGGGTGGCCAGCTCGCCATCCAGGCGTTCCAGCTGGGCGATGAAGGCGGCGGCATTGGCGGCATAGCGGGCCCGGCAGCCGGGATCGGCGGCGCCCAGGCCGTCACGGATGGCCTGCACCTGCTGGATCGCCCGCTGGGGATCGAGCCAGACATGGGGGTTGGGGGCACCATCGGGCCCGGTCAGGGGAGTGACGGCACGGGATGCCTCGACCCGCACCAGATCCGGCGGAGCGGCAGCAGCGATGCCGGCCTCGAGCGGAGCCTCAAGGCCGAGGCCGTTCACGACGAGAACACCGGCCTTGCCCAGGCGGGCGAGATCGCCGGGGCGGGCGTGGCTGTGGTGAGGGTCGCCACCGTCGCTGCTGAGGGGCTCCACCGCGGCGCAGCCGTCGGCGACCGCTCGGGTGAACAGGGTGAGCGGCAGGGCGGTGGTGAGCACCAGCGGCCGGGCCTGAGGGGCGCGGGGCCCGGTTTCAGCGGGATCGGCAGCAGTGGCCGGGGGCGCCACCTGCGGCGTGGCTTGCTCGGGAGCGCGGGCGCAGCCGGCCGTGAGCAGCGACAGGACGACGACGACGCAGGCGACAGCGGCCGGGGACCGGGGAAGGACAGCCATCGACGCGTGCGAGAACGGTTCTCATTCTGGCGGCCAGGCGTTCCGGCTGCATACGATCCATGGCCACCTCCCTCCCATCGGAACCATGCAGCGGATCGCGGTGAGCGGCGCCTCGGGCAAGACCGGCTGGCGGATCGTGGATGAGGCCAGGCGGCGGGGCCTGGCGGTGACCGCGCTGGTGCGACCCACCTCCACCCTGCCGCCCGAACTGGAGGGCGCCGATGTGGTGCGGCTGCAGCTGACCGACGAGGCCGCCGTCACGGCCGCCCTGCAGGACTGCGACGCCCTGGTGATCGCCACCGGCGCCCGCCCCTCGATCGACCTGCTCGGCCCCCTGAAGGTGGATGCCCTGGCCATCCGCCCCCAGATCGCCGCCGCCAAGGCCGCCGGGGTGCGCCGGGTGGTGCTGGTGAGCTCCCTGTGCAGCGGCCGCTGGCTGCATCCGCTCAACCTTTTCGGGCTGATCCTGGTGTGGAAGGGGCTGGGGGAGCGCTGGCTTGGGGAGAGCGGCCTGGAGTGGACGGTGGTGCGACCCGGCGGACTGAAGGAGAGCGAGGAGAACCTGGAGCAGGAGGGCCTGGTGTTCAGCGGCCCGGGGGAACAGGAGAGCGACAGCATCCCGCGCCGGCTCGTGGCCCGGGTGTGCCTGGATGCCCTCGACACGCCGGCCTCGATCGGCCGCATCGTGGAGATCACCAGTCGCCAGGGAGCAGCGGCGACCAGCCTGGCGGCCTGGCTGGGGGCGTGATGGGGCGCCGGCTCGAGCGCAGGCTGCTGCTCAGCCTGGGCCTGGCGGCCAGCCTGGCGGCCTGCGGCGGAGCCCCCCGGGCCACCGAGCGACCGCCAGCGGGCCTCGCCTCCAGCGGTCCGGCAGCCGGAAGCCCCGCGGCGGCGGCACCGATCTCCATCAAGCCCGAACTGGTGGGTGCAACGCGCGCGATCGCGGTGCGGGCTGTGGATGACACCGCCGGCCGGCCGATCGGCCAGGCGCTGGTGGGGCTGGCGACCCGCTATCTGGGCACTCCCTACCGGGCCTTCTCCCTCGACAAGGGGCCGGCTGAGCGCCTGCGGCTCGATCTCACAGGCTTCGATTGCCTGCTGTTCGTGGAGCAGCTTCTGGCCCTGGTGAACAGCCGGGCCGTGAACACCCAGACCGAGGCGGTGGATCGGTTCGTCGACCACGTGCGCAGGCTCCGCTACGACGAGGGCAGGGTGGACTACTGCCACCGCCATCACTACTTCAGCCGCTGGGCGGAGGCGGCCGAACGGGCGGGCTATCTGGTGAACCTCACCCCCTACCTGCCCGGTGCGGCGACCCGCACGATCAAGCTGAACTGGATGTCCACCCATCCCGATTCCTATGCACCGATGCGCAACCCGGCGAACCGGAACTGCATCACGGCGCTGGAGCAGGGGCTCAGCACCCGACAGAGCTATCTGCCCCTGGCCCAGCTGCCAGCGGCCCTGCCGTCGCTCCGCGATGGCGACCTGTTCGCCCTGGTGACCCGGCAGAAGGGTCTGGACGTGACCCACGTGGGTCTGGTGAAGGTGGAGGGCGACCGGGTGGCGGCGATCCACGCCGCCCCCGGCCGGGGCGTGATGCTGAGCGAGGATCTGGCGCGCTACGCGGCGGGGGTGCCGGATGTGATCGGCGTGACGGTGCTGCGGCCGATGCCCAACCCGGATGGGAAGCCGGGAAGCTGAGTGCGGGAACGGGGGCGTGGATGGTGGCGTGGATGGCGGGCCCGGAACAGCCACGGCCGCTCGCTGCCTCCCTCCAGCTGCCAGACCCCGAGACGGCTGTGCTCGGCACGCTGCTCGGCGTCCCGGTACTCCTGGGCGTCGCAGTGCCGAACGTGCCGGGGATCGACGAAGGCCTGGCCGTCCTCCACGAGGGCGAGGTTGAGGTTCACGCCGCCGATCACCTCGGCCACCAGACGGCCGTAGCGGTCGATGTCATGGGGAATCAGCCGCACCTGGCTGCCTCGGGGGGCTCGGGTGAGCAGGTAGCGGTGACTGGCCGGACCCTCGGGTACCTGGGCCAGTTCGGGAGCGTCGATGCAGGCGAGCCGCACGGTGAAGCGTTGATCGCCGGCGCGCAGGTGCAGGCTGTCGCCGTCGCCGATCGCTTCCACGATGGCCTGGCGGGGTGCGTTGGCGGGGTCGCGCCAGGGCCACGGCACGCCCGGGGCGGGCGACGCCAGCAGCAGCACCGCCACCAGCGAGAACAGGAACGGGGTGGAAGCCACAGCAGAGCAGGGGCTGTCGCCTGGCCGGCAGGAGGGGGGCAAGCAGGGAACGCCTCTCGCCCCAGACCACCCTATGGTTTGCCGTAGCTTTCGCTACCAGCCAACACCGTCATGAACGAGGGTTCCGCGCTGTCGATGATCGGCATCTCCAGCGCCCTGTTCATCCTGATCTCAGCCTCCCTGGCGCTGCAGTGAGCCGGGGGCCCGGCTCCTCAGGCTCCACTCACAACACCAGCCATCCGGCCGTGAGGGCCGGCGCCCCAGCCAAGGCGATCTGGAAATCCGCCGCCAGGTTGTTGTCGACGTTCCCTTCAAGCAGGCCCTCACTGCCCAGCAGGAAGTAGCGGAGCTGGGCGGGCGCGGAGAAGGCAGCAGAACCGATGAACACGAACGCCTGGTTGCCTTTGAGGGAACTGTGGGCATCAATCAGCGACAGGTCGATCCGATCGATGCTCTCCAGATCGGTGATCAGATCGCGACCGGCCGCACCAAGGCCCGCCTCTGCAGGTGAGCCATAGCTGAAGCGATCGGCCCCAGGGCCACCGGTGAGACGATCGGCGCCCTCCCCGCCACGGATCAGATCGGCGCCAGCGCCGCCGTGGATCTGGTTGGCCCCGGAGCTGCCGGTGAGTGTGTCGTTCCAGGCCGAACCCACCAGGTTCTCGAAGCCCGTGATCGTGTCGCTCCAGGTGCCGACGGTCCGCTGAGCCCGGGTGTTGGCGAGATCGACCGTGGCGGGGGATGGGGCCGAGGCGAAGCTGACGGTGTCCACGCCCAAGCCCCCCAACAGCACGTCGGAGCCGGCACCGCCATCGATCGTGTCGTCACCGGCGCCACCGTCGATGCGGTTGTCGCCGCCATGGCCCAGCAACCGATCAGCGCCGGCGCCACCGATCAGGTTCTCGATCGACACCAACGTGTCCTGGCCCGCCCCGGTCTCCTGGGGACCGGCGAGCGCGAGATCCACCGTGACGGAGGTTGTCATGCCCGCCCAGGATGCGGTGTCGATCCCCTCGCCGCCATCGAGACGATCGTTGCCGAGGCCGCCATGGAGGGTGTCGTTGCCGGCGAATCCCTCGAGGAAATCGTGGTCCGCGGTTCCAGTCAGCGGATCATCCGCTCGGCCACCGCGGTAGAGGTTGGTCACCCGGGAATCGATGCTGGCCAGATCCCAGCTGGAATGTCCCCACCAGCCGATCGACTGCACTGGATTCCAGGGGTTGGCTGACGTGTTGTCGCGGAAGTAGTCCTGAATCAGAACAGCGTTGGCGGCGCTGCTGCTGGATTCGACGATCTCCAGATCGTTGCCTACCCGGCGAAGAACGACCACGTCGGGCGCGAGCACGGAGTGATGGATCTGGATCTGGCCCGGATCGCCCTGGAGGGGCTGACTGCGGGAGGCGATCACGTCCCGTCCCACCTCTCCCTCAAACACATAGACGTTGCTGCCGCTTCCCCCATCCAGCCAGTCGTTGCCCATTCCGCCGAAGAGACGATCGTCGCCGTTGCCTCCTTCAAGCCGATCATTCCCCTCCATGCCGTGGATCCGGTCATGGCCGTCCAGACCCAAGATGGTGTCATCCCCGAAGTAACCGAAAAGGGACTGGGACTCGGCGGTCCCGGCGAGCATGCGGGCACGGATCTCTTCGTCGGTCCAGACGGTGCCGTCCTCAAAGCGAAACTCCTCCACAGACCAGCGCCAGAAGTCCCCAGGCAGACCTCCCCAGAAAAAGGAAGTGATCTTCAAGGCGCCTGGGTCGCCATCGATCTGAATGTGCAGGTCGAGATCCCATTCCGAGAGAGAGCGGTAGAAGCGCACATTCGCGGGTCCGATCCCCGGGCCGAACTGAACGCTGTCGCGATGGGGCTGGCCATCGCTGAGGTCGGTGATCACGTCTTTTCCCTCTCCGCGGCGGATCAGGTAGGTGTCCGAGCCGCTGCCGCCATCGAGCGCATCGGAGCCGCTGCCGCCATCCAGCAGATCATCGCCGCCCCAGGTGCGGATCCGGTCGTCGCCGGCACCACCGCGGATGGTCTCGGCGCGGTAATCGCCATCGAGGAAATCGGCTCCTGCAGTGCCCTGGTTGAGGCGCAACCGCAGTTCGTCGGCACTCCAGCGGGTGCCGTCGGCAAAGGTGATCCAGCCGAGATACTGGGTGACGTGGAAGGGAGCGGGTGCGTAGTGCTGCCGAAAGGATTCGACGTACACCTGATCGGTGCTGCCGGCGATGCTGATGGCCAGATACCCCGACGCGTCCTGCTGGAAGACCAGATCCTGCGGGCGGATACCTGCACGGAAGGCGAGAGTGTTGTCGG
Organism: Cyanobium sp. FGCU6; assembly: GCA_024958655.1. Lineage (GTDB taxonomy): Bacteria > Cyanobacteriota > Cyanobacteriia > PCC-6307 > Cyanobiaceae > Cyanobium. The sequence continues at coordinate 37,442 of JANWUR010000013.1, forward strand.
CCTCCTGACCGGGAAGATATTCCGTTTCGATCCAGTCGATGCCATCGCCGAGGCCGAAGACGAAGGTGTTGCTCCCGAGTCCTCCGTAGAGATTGTCCCAGCCGGGACCACCCACGAGGATGTCGTCGCCACCATTGCCAAAGATACAGCTGCCGTACTGATTCCCCACCAGCAAGTCATCGGCATTGCCACCGATCAGCCCACCGGGTTCGTCGATCTGTCGGATCCATTCCTGGGTTCCGATCGCCAGCAACGGCAGGAAGAGGTTCTCCGGAGCCGACAGGGCGGCCAGGCGGGCCCCATCGATCAGGGGTGCCATGGGCTCCCTTCCCAGTTCAAGAACAGCGGCGGTCAGGGCACGGGACTGGGCTTCCGGATTGCCGTTGGCCAGATGATCTCTCAACATCGCCATGCCTGCATCGACGTTGAGGACCTGACCCTCTCCACCCCTTGCCGGTTCCGGTTGGAACGCCGCGAGCATCGGTGCCAGGTCCACCTGGAGTGTGAGGCGTGCGGCGACACGGCGGCGCAGCGCTTCGAAGGCCTGCTCCAGCTGGGAAGCGCCGAAGGCATCCGGAACGGCTCCGTCGCGGTAGCGATCGGCGAAGAAAGCCTCGAGGGCCGCCACCTTTCGCCCTTCGGCGATCGCGGCACCGTATGACCCTGAATCGACGGACTGCACGCCCGCCCAGTGGAAGAGAAGGGAATCCAGCAGGGAGGAGCGGACGGTGGCATCTGCGGTAACCCAGTGCTGCACCAGATCCCTGAGCAGGCCTGATCCGTCACGGGCCATCGCCTGATGCAGGCTGGGCACCACCCCCATGCCGGGGAGGTCGGGGAGGCCTGCCACAGAGGCATCGACCCTCTGGATGTCGAGAGCACGGCTCAGGGCAGAGTTGACAGCGAACCAGATGTCGCTCAAGGCGCGCTGGTTCCCCGTGCTGGTGGTGTAGGTCCCGAGCTGGCGGTGGGCATTGCCCGCACCATCGAGCTCGCTGCTGATGGTGTAAGCGGTGGAAAGGGAATGAACGCCAAGGGAACCGAGCTCGGAGAGCTCTCCCACATCCACCGCGCCATCGGCGTCACCATCCCGCCAGAGTCTCAGCTGACTCCAGACGGGATCGGCGGCATCGATGCGGCCGTTGCCATCGCGATCGTGGGCACACAGGGCCTCAAAACCGTTGTCGGCAAGGCTGCCGTTCGGCAGGAGGGTGTGGTTGCCGAAGAGTTCGGCGCCGGAGCTGATGCGACCGTCACCGTCGAGATCACGAACCAGGAGAGCGTCGTCCGACGCCACCCAGCCGGTGCGCTCGGCATAGCGGTTGCCATCGTGGTCGAAGAACACGCCCGACTGTTCCCAGCTGATCGTCTCCACGCCATCGCCATCAAGATCGAGAACCAGCGGGCACCCCTGTTGCGGCGGCGTGGGTCTGTCGAACCACTCCTGGAGCTGCCGCAGAAAGTCCGGGGTCCAGTCACCGGTGCTGTTCTGGAGCCAGGAGGAGAGCTGGGCACCGGCCTGATCACCTGCGATCCCGGCCCCGAGCACCAGGGCCGCCGCCAGGGCCAGGCCCCAGGGACCTGCGAGGAGGAGGGGAGCCAGCGCTAGCGAAGCCAGACGTCCGGCAGCGAGCGCCGAGGCATTGCGAATCGCCCAGTCCGTGAGCAGCCGCTGGGCGGAATCGGTGTCCCCGGCCTGATGGAGGGTGACTGCCTGATGCGCCAGCAGGGCCAGATCGATCACATCCGCGGCAGCACCGAGATGATCGAGAACCGCGAGAACCCTTGCCAGATCAGTGGCCCGCCCATTGACGGCATGGCTGTTGGCCTCGGCGAGAAGTTCCTGGCGCACCTGGCGCAACGTCTCCACTCCCTGGGCATGGTCGGCAAGACGGGTGCTTGGCACAAAATCCGCCAGAGGGCGCATGGCCGTGGTGGCACTCGGAGCGACAACGGTGAGGTGAGGCTGATCGGCGAGAAACTGCCGTGCATCCACGGCCATCTGCTCGGCCAGCAGGGGCATGCCCTGGTCGTCCACTGCAATGCGCAGTTCTGCCGCCCTCACCTCGGACTGGGCGCGGATCGCTGCAAAGGCCTGATCCTCATCGAGAGAGCGCAGGACTTGGATCGGGATTCCATCGATATGGGTGATCGATGGATTAGCCAGCAGAGCAGGTAATTCGGTCTGGCGGAACACGCGATCTGCCGCCGCCCCGCCAGTGAGGGTGACCACTGCACCGCGGGCCTCACTCACGAAGCGTCGCGACACCTCATCCCAGATGCCGTTGGGCTGGCGGATGCCATCGACGCGAGTGCCGAAGAGAAGATCCGCAACGCGGCTGTCATTCTGGACATCACTTACTCCATAAAAAGCCCTGAGCCAATCAATAAGAGCTTGATTAGCGCTCGGACTGCCCTCACTGATATCAAGGAAACGCCCAGCCTCAGTAAAGTCTATAGCATTCACATCATTCGCACTCATTGCGATCTGCCGAGCCAAAGACGAGCCACTCATAAATCTTCTGTCTCCACCCAACCCCTCAAAAGGATAACCACCGCTATACAGAACAGTAAGCGAGCCTTCGGCAGAGACACTAATCCGCTCCACTAAAACCCGAAACTCATCCTCGGATTGAATCCCGGACAGAAGGTCATTAGCCTCCTGCATTGAAAGACCCGTTGCCATAGTACCTCAATCGATGGGATGAGAACAGTCGTTAAAGCGAACGCAAGACAAGATCATTCTTCGCTGGAGCAGCGGGCCTAGTCACCCAGGGGAAACGGCAATCTTCGCCAAACTCCCAAGCATCAAGAGCTCATCCAAGACAAAATAACAATGCTAAAAAAGAAAACTCACGACGCAATTCTTAGCGAGCTTGTTTTCTCTTCCGTCTTCACCGTAGACCAGTAACGCCTCCTTCAACACGCCTATCAACTCTTCACATTTCTTCCCGGGAGCGCATGTTGGCGAAATGGACAGCACTGATTTCCATACAACTCTAAATGGAACCTCGCTAAAGGCATGAGATCCCTTCCCTGGCTCTAAGTAAAGAACAAATGATTCACCTGCAAGAAAAACACGAAAACAGGTCTGGATTGGTTCGCCAAATGCCGGATTCCCCACCCTGCCGCCCCAGAGATAGAAATCGCGCTCAGCGTCGCGGGTCCAGTAGCGGCCGGATCCCTTCTTGAAGGGAAGCCCATAGCGGTCGATATCCGCGTCGGACACCACCTCATTCACGAACGGCATGGGAATCTCCGCTGCAGCTGCTGTGAAGGTCCCACCCTGCAGCCGGCCGATGGGATCAACAGGAGGGTAGAGATGCCTGGCACTGAAACAAGGAAGCCGTGCAGCAGGGCGTAAGGGAAGGATCCGGAGCATCGGAGGACCAACGAGGAGTGGGGGATCGAGAAATCCACCTGCGCTGCAGCATTCCCAGCGGCGGTCAGCGCCCCCTCGATGCACTCATTGCCTTCGCGGTGCCCCGCGCCGGGCGGCCAGCACCTCCTGCACCCGGCGCCAGTCCACGCCGTGGTGGGCCAGAGCCACCTGCAGATGGAAGATCAGATCCGCCGCTTCGCCGGCGATCGCCTCGGCGTCATCGTCCTTGCAGGCCATCACGAACTCGGCACTCTCCTCGCCGATCTTCTTGAGGATGCGGTTGTCGCCGCCCTCCAGCAATCGATTGGTGTAGCTGCCCGGCTCCGGTCGCTCCCGCCGTCCCACGATCACGCGGCTCAGTTCCGTGCACACGTCCGCCGGTGGCGGCGCGGCATCGGCACCACCGCCGCTGGGCTCAGGTCCCTCGTCGTAGAAGCAGCTGCGCGCACCGGTGTGACAGGCCACATCCCCCCGCTGTTCCACCGTGAGCAGCAGAACATCGGCGTCGCAGTCGTAGCGGAATCCCCGCAGGGTCTGGATGTGACCGCTCGTGGCTCCCTTGTGCCACAGCTCCTGGCGCGAGCGGCTCCAGTAGTGCACTTCCCCCGTGGCGAAGGTGCGCGCCAGCGCCTCGCGGTTCATCCAGGCCACCATCAGCACGGCGCCGTCGAGCCAGTCCTGGGCCACGGCCGGGATCAGGCCCGACGCATCGAAACGCAGGCCGTCCGGGACGGCGGCGGGATGGGGGCTGGCCTCCGTTGATGCGGACACGGGAAAGCAGAAAGCTGAAGCGGCCTCCATCATCCCCATCGGGGGCTCTGGCCAGGGCGCAGGGCTCGGACCCTACGGTGGCGGCAGATTGCGTCGGCGCGCTGGCAGCCGCCGTCGAGCTGCCCCGTCATGTCCCAGTCCGCGGCCTACACCTGCAGCAAGCAGTTCAGCGGCTACCCCTGCTGCCACCGGCAGTGGCGCCACCGCGGGCACTGCCGCTTCGTGCATGGCTACAGCCGCAGCTTCACCGTGTGGTTCGGCGCCCGCGAGCTCGACCGCCACGGCTTCGTGGTGGATTTCTCCAGCCTCCGCGATCTCGAGGCCCGGCTGGCGGATCAGTTCGACCACACCTTCCTCGCCAACGCCGACGACCCCCTGCTCGATCGCTGGCGCGCCCTGCACGACGAAGGCGCCCTCGATCTGCGCGTGATGGACAACGTGGGCATGGAGGCCAGCGCCGCCCTGGTATGGCAGTGGGCGAACGAGCTGCTGCTGGCCCGCGACGGCGGCCGCACCTGCTGCTGGCGGGTGGAGGCGCGCGAAAACGAGAAGAACGCCGCCTGCTACACCGCCACACCCGAGTGGTTCCATGCCCCCTCGGCCCTCGCGGCCGATGAGGAGCTCTACCCCGAAGGCCCCCTGCCGGTTCCCTCCTACACCGATCCGGCCCAGGGCTACGGCGCCGACGAGTCCCCGGATGGCTCGGGGCTCTGGGAAGCCCCCTGAGAACCATCCCTTGGGTCCCGCACGCCTGGCCACCATCTGGGCCCTGTTCCAGGGCCTGCTCCTGGAGGCCCTCCCCTTCCTGGTGATCGGCGTGCTGATCTCCGCCACCGCCCGCTGGCTGGCGCCGGGCGGGCGCTGGCTGCAGCGTCTGCCGCGCCATTCCCTGCTCGGACCGCTCACCGGCGCCGCCCTCGGCTTCGCCCTGCCCGCCTGCGAATGCGGCAACGTGCCTGTGGCCCGCCAATTGATGGTGGGCGGGGCCCCGATGGGCACGGCGCTGGGCTTCCTGTTCGCCGCCCCGGTGCTCAACCCGATCGTGCTGGCGGGCACCTGGGCCGCCTTCCCCGATCAGCCCTGGCTGCTGGTGGCCCGTCCCCTGGGCGCCGTGGTGGTGGCGGTGGGTCTGGCCCTGCTGCTGCCGCTGCTGCCGGAAGGGGAGCTGCTGCAGGCCGATCTGCTGGCCGAACGGCGACTCGTTCAACCCCTGAAGGAGGTGAGCCTACTCGAACGCCGCGGCGGGCTGGTGGGTGGCGGACTGCAGGAAGCCCAGGCGCTGGCCCGCAGCGGCAGGTCGGCTTCCCCGGTGAGGCCTCCGGTGGGCGAGGCCGTGCAGCACGCGGCGCGGGAATTCCTCGAGCTGGCCCTGCTGCTGGTGATCGGCTGCCTGATCGCGGCGGCGGTCCAGTCGCTGGTGCCCCGGGCCTGGCTGCTGGCCGTGGGCGGGGCGCCCACCCTTTCGATCCTGGCCCTGATGCTGCTGGCGATGGTGGTGTCGGTGTGCTCCAGCGTCGATGCCTTCCTGGCCCTCGGCTTCGCCGCCCAGGTCACCCCTGGCGCGCTGCTCGCCTTCCTGCTGCTCGGCCCGGTGATCGACCTGAAGCTCGTCGGCCTGCTGGGGTTGCTCTTCCGGCCCCGCGGCCTGATCCTCACCACCGCCGGCGCCTGCCTGTTCGTGCTGCTGATCGGCCAGTGGATCAACCTGTGGCGCCTGTGATCCCCACGGTTCCGCTGCTGCGGCGAGCGGCCACCTGGCGCGCCGGGGCCCTGGCCCTCTGGGCCGCCGTGATGCTCCACAGCGCCTTCGACGGTCGCCTCCATCTCCTGCTGCGCGCGATGTATCACCCCCTGGTGCCGCTCACCGGGGTTCTGCTGGCCGCCCTGGCCCTGCTGCAGCTGCGTCAGGCCACCCGAGCATCCGAGCAGCGGCGACCTGGTACCGGCCGCCAGGGGCTGGCCACCGCCGCCACCGCCCTGGTGGCCGTCCTGGTGCTGGCCTTGCCACCCACCCCCTCGTTCGCCGATCTGGCCGGCCAACGCCCCCCCGATGCAACCGGCGACGACGGTCTCTCGTTCGTGCTGCCGCCCCTGGAGCGCAGCCTCACCGACTGGTCGCGCCTGCTCGCCAGCCAGCCCGATCCCCACCTGTTCGAAGGCGATCCGGTGAGGATCAGCGGCTTCGTGCTGCCCATCGATGGGCAATCTCCCCAGCTGGCCCGGCTGCGGGTGCGCTGCTGCCTGGCCGACGCCTCACCGGTGGGGCTGCCGGTGCGCTGGCCCCGCGGCCCGGTGCCGGCGGCGGATCTGTGGCTGGCGATCGAGGGAACGATGGCGGTGGAACCTGATCCTGCGGCCCGTGGCAGGGAGCGCCTGGTGGTGGTCCCCCAGCGCATCCGCCCGATTCCTCGGCCGCGCCGGCCCCTCGAGCCCTGAACGGAGGCCGCCCGGATGTCCCGCCTGCTGCTGGCCCTCGGTCTCCCCCTGCTGCTGGCCCTCGTCCAGCAGCAATGGCTGAGCTCCCGGCCGCCGCATCTCGAGAAGCTCAGGGGAGCGGCGGCCAGCGCCGGGCCCGCCAGCCTGGAGGCGCGCTTCAGCCGGCCGATGTCCGTGGCCGCTCTGGAGCAGGCCAGTCGGCTGGAGCCGCCCCTCCCCCATCGCTGGCTGGGGCGGGGCGACACCGTGATGCTGGCGCTGGCGGCGGGACAACGGGTGAATGGCCCGCTGCGCCTCCACCTGGCCGGCCGCGACCATCGGGGCCTGGTCCTGCCACCCAGCACCTGGCGCTGGGATCCGCGCCCCCGGGTCGTGGCCGTGGTTCCTGTGCCCGGCGGCGGGGAGCAGCTGCGGCTGCGGGAACACGATGGCCGCTGGCGCGCCCTGACGCCCGCCCTCAGCCAGATCCCGCAGGTGGAAGCGCTCGGGGACGGTTCCGGGGTGGCCTTCACCAGCGTTGACGCCCAGGGCCGGCAGCAGGCCTGGCGCCTCGACCTGCGCCAGAACAATCTCGCGCCGCTCACCACACCCCTCGCTCCACCCCGCCCCGGCCGCCTCCAACGCCTGGCCGGCGGAGCGAACGTGCTGTTCGCCCACCTCAGCGTCGACCGCCGCGGATCGCTGCTGGTGCAGAGCGGCGGCCTCTCAGCCAGCGACGGGAAGCTGGTGCTGTGGCCGCCACGAGGCGGACAGGAGGTGCTCAGCCTCAAGGCCTCAGGTCCGGTGCGGTTGCTGCCGGAGGGCGGCGGCCTGGTGGTGCCGGAGAGGGAGGGGTTGAGCCTGCAGTCCCTGCCGCCCAGGCCGCCGCGGCGCGACCTGCTGCCGGGCAGTCGCGATCTGGTGGCCTTCTGTCCCCGGGCCGGCCGGGCCCTGCTGGTGCGCCACTGGCCCGACTACCGGCGCTCCCTCGAGCTGGTGGAACCCGGTCGCTCGCCACGCCAGCTCTGGATCGGCCCGCAGGCGGTGGTGGCCGCCGCCTGCGGGGGCGCGGGCGAGCGGGTCTGGATGCTGCTGGTGGAAGGGCTGGCTCAGCCCACGCTCACCCTGGTGGACCTCGACCGCCGTGGATCCCTGCGCAGCAGCCGGACGCTGCAGGACTGGGAACTGGAGCCCGGCGCGGGGCTGCACCATGACCCCACCGGCGACCGCTTGCTCACGGTGCTGCGGCCCCATGCCTCGACCACGGCAAACGCAGCGCCGCCACCGCCGCAGGTGGTGCTGATCGACACCACCGACCTGATGCCGCGGCCGCTGGGGCGCAGCGGACGGCAGGCGGTGTGGCTGCCGCCGGGGTAGAACGACCCCTGCGCACGCAGACGAGGCCGTGGCCATCCCCGCGAATGCACGGCAGGAGCTGCTGCTGGCCGAACTGCGGAGCGCGGGCTGTGAACTCAGCGGGCAGGACCTGCACGCGCGCCTGCGCGGCGGGCCCGCCGCCATGGGGCTGGCCACGGTGTACCGCCACCTGCGCCAGCTGCAGCAGCGGGCCCTGGTGCGCTGCCGCCATCTGCCCAGCGGCGAGGCCCTGTTCGCCCCCACCGAGCGGGACGAGCACCACCTCACCTGCGTGGACTGCGGCCAGACCATGGCGCTGCCCCATTGCCCGGTGCACGACCTGCACCTGCCGGACCATGCTCTCAATGGCTTCCAGCCTCTCTATCACACGCTGGAGTTCTTCGGGCTCTGCGGCCACTGCCGCCACCGCCACGGCGACGACGACACCTGACCCTGACCAGGGCCCCGGCTCAGGGCGCCGGCCTCTGCCTAGGGTCAACAGGGCCCGTGACGGCCTCCTTCACCCTGCGCCTCCGCCGCGATGACCACCAGCCCCGCTGTCGACGCCACGGCGATGGATCCGGTGCCCTCCAGCCTGCCGGTGACGATCCTCACCGGCTTCCTCGGCGCCGGCAAGACCACCCTGCTGAATCACATCCTCAGCAACCAGGAGGGTCTGAAGACCGCGGTGCTGGTGAACGAGTTCGGCGAGATCGGCATCGACAACGAACTCGTGGTGGCCACCGGTGAGGACATGGTGGAACTGAGCAACGGCTGCATCTGCTGCTCGATCAACGGCGAACTCCTGGATGCCGTCTACCGCATCCTCGATCGGCCCGAACCGGTGGACTACCTGGTGGTGGAGACCACCGGCCTGGCGGATCCGCTGCCGGTGGCGATGACCTTCCTGGGCAGCGATCTGCGCGACCTCACCCGCCTCGACTCGATCATCACCCTGGTGGATGCCGAAAACTTCGGCGAGGAGATCCTCGAGGGTGAGGTGGCCCGGGCCCAGGTGATCTACAGCGACATGCTGCTCCTGAACAAGTGTGATCTGGTTGACGAAAGCCGCCTGGATCAGTTGGAACACGACCTGCGGCAGATCAAACCGGAGGCCCGCATCCTCCGCTCGGTCAAAGGGGAGGTTCCCCTGCCACTGCTTCTGAGCGTGGGGCTGTTTGAGAGTGACCGGGTGGTGGCGGCCCAGGAGTCCCCGGCACCAGTCGCGGCCGACGCGCACGACCACAGCGCCTGCGACCACGAGCACGGGCACTGCGAACACGACCACGACCCTGGGCACAACCACAGCCACGCCCATGGCCACGCGCCCGAGCATCACCACCATCACGACCACGGCGCCCATCCCGACCACCTGGCGATCGAGGGCTACACCTCGCTGTCCTTCAGTAGCGACGGACCATTCTCGCTGCGCAAGTTCCAGAACTTCCTCGACAACCAGATGCCGGAGAACGTGTTCCGGGCCAAGGGCATCCTCTGGTTCAACGAGAGCGAACGGCGCCACGTGTTCCACCTGGCAGGCAAGCGGTTCTCGATCGATGACAGCGACTGGACGGGTCCGCGCAAGAACCAGCTCGTGCTGATCGGCCGCGACCTCGATCACGACGCCCTCCGTCGCCAGCTTCAGGCCTGCGTGGCCCGCGATGCCGGGAAGGGCTTCGCCTGAACCACCACCGTCCCCATCCCATTTCATACTGAACCGAAACGACCCCAACCGGCGGCTGCATGGCTTCCACCTCCCCCCGTTCTCTTGCTCTCACCGCCGCCGCCGGGCTCGGTCTGAGCCTGCTCTCGGCCCTGCCCGCCGGGGCCCACGGATTCTCCGGTGAGGGGCTGGCGGCGGGTCTGGCCCACCCCCTGACGGGGCTCGACCACCTGCTGCTGCTGGTGGGTGTGGGCGGAGCCGCCGCGGCCATCGACGCGGCCCTGCTGGCCTTCGCCCTGGCCGGCGCCGTTCTGGGGGCGGCCTTCGGTGCCCTGGGCGGCACCCTGCCGGCGGCCGAACTGCTTGCGGCTCTGGCCATCAGCGCCATGGGCCTGCTGATGCTGCGCCGGGGTCAACCCTCCCGCCTCGCGCCCGTGGGTGCCCTGGTGGCCGCAGCCGTGGCGATCCACGCCATGCTCCATGGCCAGGAAGCCCCGGCCCAGGCGCTCTGGTGGCTGGGGGCCGCCCTCGGCTCGGGAGGCGTTCTCCTCGGCAGCTTCGCCCTGCTGCGACGCCTGGGAGACGCCTGGCTCGGCCGGCTTGCTCTGGTGCTCTGCCTGGCCGGCGGCGTTCTGGCCCTGATGCCCGCCGCCTGAGATCACCCTGGGTGAGGGGAACCGGCAGCAACGGATACGCCAGATCCAGCCAGCGGGGTTAGTGTGCTTCAACCTGATGCGGCCTCATGACCGAGCTGATTCTTCTGGTGGCCGCCTTCGGCCTTCTCGGTCTGGTGTTCTGGTTGAGCGTCGATTCCGACGATGACAATGGCGGCGGCGGCCTCATGCAGCCCGCTCTGGTGCCCGTGCGGGTCCGCCGCTGAGCAGGCCCTCCTTCGTTCATTCCAGCCTTCCTTCGCCCTGATGTGACCTTGATCACATCAGGGCGATTCTTTTGTTCCGGGCTCAGGCAGCGCAGTGCCTAGCTTCTTCGTTGCCTGGGGGCACTGACTCCCTTTCGTTCGCCCATGCTCAGCCCCGGGGGTCGATCCCGCCGTCCCAGCCGCAGGATGCTGGCGGTTCTGGTGGTGGTTCTCTGCGCCGCCGCCCTGCTTCCCCTTCTCGGTCTGCTGCTGTTTGCGCTGGCCGGCCGTGGCGGGCTCAACCTCAGGAGTGACGGCTTCACCCCCCTGGCCCACACCCTCCTGCTGGTGCTCGGGGTGGGGGTGGGCGGAGCGGTTCTGGGAACCGCCAACGGCTGGCTCACCGCCTGTTGCGACTTTCCCGGTCGCCGCGGCCTGCGAATCGCCCAGCTGGTGCCCCTGGCCACACCTGCCTACCTTCTGGCAGCCACCCTGATCGATCTGGGGAGCCGGCTGAAGCTTCGCATCCATGGAGACGGCTGGGCCCTGGTGGTCCTCACCCTGGCCACCTACAGCTACGTGTTCCTGCTGGCCACCGAGAGCTTCGCTCAGGGCGGCCGCCGCCAGCTGGAGGCCTGTCGCAATCTCGGCTGCGGCCCCTGGAGCGCGTTCCGCCGGGTGGCCCTGCCCATGGCCCTACCTGCGATCGGGGCCGGCATCGCCCTGAGCGGCATGGAGGTGGTGAACGAACTCGGAGCGGTGGAGTTGCTGGGCGTCCCGACGCTCTCGGTGGGAATCCTGCAGCGCTGGCAGAGCGACGGCGATCCCCAGGGGGCGGTGGGTCTGGCCCTGCTGGCCCTGGCGATCGTGAGTCTGCTGGTGGCGGCCGAGCGGCGAATGCGTCACCGCAGCCGGCGCTGGAGCATGGGCGGAGCCGAGGCCAACGAACCGCTGTGGCAGCTGCGGGGAGCCAGGGCCAGCGGCGCCCAGCTGATCACCCTGCTGCCACCCCTGCTCACCCTCGGTCTGCCCCTGCTGTGGGCCGCGCTGAGCCTGGATCAGCTGGTGGGGGAATCCCCGCTCGAACTGGCCACCCTCAGCCTGCGCTCCCTCTCCCTCGCGCTGGTGGCCGCCGCCCTCACGCTGGCCGCCGGCCTGCTGCTCTCGATCGCCGGGCGCTGGCTGCCATCCCGCTGGCTGCAACGCCTCGGTTTCGTGGCGGGCATGGGCTATGCGGTGCCCGGTGCGGTGCTGGCCCTCGCCCTGATGCTGGTGGGCGGCCCCCTGCAGCTGGCGCCCCTGCTCCTGCTGGTGTGGGGCTACACGGATCGCTTCCTGGCCGTGAGCAAGCAGGGCCTCGAAGCAGGCCTGGAGAGGATTCCGCCCTCGATCGACGAAGCCGCCACGGGCCTGGGCTGCAGCTGGATCGAGGTGCTGCGGCGCATCCACCTGCCGCTGCTGCGGGGCCCCCTGCTGGTGGGTGCCCTGCTGGTGTTCGTCGACGTGGTGAAGGAGCTCCCCCTCACCTTCGCTTTGCGCCCCTTCGACTTTGACACCCTCTCCGTGCGCGTCTATCAGTACGCCAGCGACGAGCGGGTGGGGGCAGCCCTGATGCCGGCCCTGCTGATCCTGCTGCTGGGCCTGGCGGCCGCTCTCGCCCTGATTCCCCAGCTCGAGCCGAGCGTTGGACGGCCTCGATCGGCGCGACGGTCACCTGCTGCAGAAGCTTCAGCCCCTGCAGTTGAGGCGGCCCGGGCGGCCAGCCTCACGGGCGTGGGCTGAGGCCGGCACCGGCGGCTGTGGAGAGGGGAGGTCAGTCCCGCCCGCAGCGGCACTTGCCTCCCTTCCAGTTGGAGCACTTCTTCTGCTTGCAGCCCTTCTTCTTGGCGGCCACCCGTGGAGCGCGAACGGCTCCTGCTTCGCCGGGACGGAGGGGCTCGCGTTCGTTACCGAGGGGCTGGGCCATGGGGGTGAGGGGCTTGCTGCGAATGACTCGCAACCTAAACAACCCGCCGGCCTCTTTGCAAGCGATTCTCAATAGCGAGAAATGTTGCGATGGCACGCCCCTGTCGATCTCCGCTCCGCATGGCTGCGTCGGTCGCGGGATCCCCGTGCCCTCAGGCCTGCTCGGCTGCCGCGCAAGCCGGGCAGAGCGCCCTCACATTGAGCACGCACTCAAGCAGCCGGAAGCCGTGCTGGCCGGCCGCCGCCTCACCGGCGGTGAGCACCGCCCCGCTCTCGAACTCCTCGGTACGGCCGCAGCGCACGCACACCAGGTGGTGATGGTCGGGATGGGCATCGCTGGCCAGTTCGAAGCGGCGGCCCCCTTCGGGCAATTCCAGTTCCTGCAGCAGGCCCATCGAGCTGAGCAGTCGCAGAGTGCGGTACACCGTGGCCAGCGACACCCGCTCACTGGAGCGGAGCAGGCGCTGGTGCACCTCCTCGGCACTGAGGTGGCTGCCCTCGCCGATGCGTTCGAACAAGGCCAGCACCCGCTGGCGCTGGGGGGTAAGCCGCTGACCGCGGTCGTGAAGGCTGGTGCGCAGGGCACTGGGCTGGGCGCGGGGCGTTTGCAGCGGCACCAGGCCCTCCCAAAGCCTCGCAACACTAAGCCCTATTGAGAACCGACGCCGGCCTTTCCCGTTGACAGCGCCCAGGCATCGCACTGAACCAGGGAGGCGCCCAGCAGGTCGGCCAGGGTGACCATCAGGCGGTAGCTCAGGGCCACCGCCAGCAGGGAGGCCTCCGGCAGTGTCCCCCCCAACCGCAGCAGCAGCACCGCCTCGAACACGCCCAGGCCACCGGGCGCTCCGGGAACCACCAGCCCGGCGGTCCAGGCCAGGGCGAAGCCCGCCAGCCAGGTGGGCCAGTCGACCGCCAGCTGCAGATCGAAGGCCCAGACGCAGCAGACGAAGCCGGCAAAGCGGAGCATCACGAACCCCAGCTGAGCCAGCAGCGGCCACCAGGGGAAACCGGGCAGGACCGTCGCGCTGGACGCGCCCGCCACCCGCTCGCCGACCATCTCATCGACAAGGCCCAGCTCCTGGGCCTTGCGCCGTTCCTGCCGCAGCAGCAACGGGCCGAGCCAGCGCGGCTGGAGCAGCATCAACGGCAGCAGGGTCAGCACACCGAGCCCGCCCTGCCAGCCCCCCAGGGTGACCAGGACCAGGGCGGCCACCGCCGCCAGCAGCGGCTCCAGCAGCACGGTGAGCAGGGCCTTGGCGGGTCCGATCGCCGCCTGCAGAGGCGTCTCGGTGCCCCGCAGCGCCTGGACCCTGCCGGCCAGGTGCCAGAACCCACCCGGCAGGAACTTACGGAGGTTGGTGGTGATGAACAGGCTCACCGTCGCCTGCCAGCGGGGCCGCAGCCCCAGCCAGCGCATCAACACGCCCCAGGCCAGCCCATTGACCACCAGGCTCAGCAGACTCACACCCACGCCCAGGGTGAGCCAGAGCCATCCCTGCAGATCGATCCGGAACAGGAGCAGCTGGCGACCGTGCTGGAACAGGGCCGCCAGCACAAAGCCGAGGCTGGCCAGCGTGATCCAGGGCCGCAGACCGCCCGGCAGCCGCAGCTGCAGCCGACGCAGCCCGGCGAGACGGGGGGCGAGCCCCTGCCATGCCTTCCGCGCGACACCTCGGAACCAGACGAGCAACCTCCCCCCAAGGTGGGCGAGCCGGTCGCCCGGTGGGGGAGCACCCGGAAGCGGAGGCCTGGGTTGCGGCCCGCTCATGGCGTCGGCTCCCATGGCTCGGTGGCATCCACGGCCTGCATCACCTGGCGGCGCACCTGCTCCAGAGAGCAATCATGCCTGCGGGCCAATGCCACGAGATCATCATGCTCGGGCTTGGCGCGGCGACGGCCATCAGGCAGGCGGGCCCATTTGATCCGCACCGGTCCGAGCGCGGTCTCCACGCTCCCGCTCTGGCGCGGCAGGCGCCAGCGACGCTGCTCCTGCTCCCGCACCCCCAGGGTGGTGCCGTGCTGCCACCACACCCGCCGCAGTGAAGGCCCGCAGTCCGGCGGGGCCAGGGCAGTGATCAGCACACCCGGTCGCCCCTTCTTCATCGCCACGGGCTGGCTGAACACCTCGACGGCACCGGCGCAGCGCAGCTCTTCGATCAGAAAGGCCAGATCCTCCGGGGTGGCGTCATCGATCTGGGCCTGCTGCTGAAGCAGGGCCTCGGACTCGGCACCTTCTCCCTCCGGGCTCGGCGTCCCGGCCTCCTGCGGCAGCGGTTGGGCCAGAACCAGGCGCAACAGGTTGGGCCGATCCAGGCGGCGGCTGCCGAGCCCCACCCCCACCTGCCGGGGAATCGCCGTCGGGGCCGGGCCGAAGCGCTCGGCCCAGACCGCCGCCAGGGCCAGGCCGGTGGGAGTGGTGAGTTCACCGGGGGGGAATCCCTCGCTGGATCCGAGGGGAAGCCCGCGTCGGCGGGCGATCTCCAGCACCGCCGGGGCCGGGAGGGGCAGGCGGCCATGGGCGGTGGCCACCGTGCCATGGCCCGCCGGGGGCAGGCCCACCACGAGCTGAGACACCTTCAGATGGATCAATCCCGCACACACGCCCACGATGTCCACCAGGGCATCGATCGCCCCCACCTCATGGAAGTGAACCTGCTCGGGGGCATGGCCGTGGACCGCCGCTTCCGCCTCCGCCAGCAGGGTGAACACCGCCAGTACCTTGTCCTGAAGAGCGGGCTCCAGGGCTGCGCCCGCCAGCAGGGGTCGCAGTTCCCCCCAGGCGCGGTGACCGGGCTGCCGCTCGGTGGCCTCCACCGCCAGGTGCAGCCCCCGGAGACCACAGCTACGCCTCTCCTCCACCTGCAGCCGGTAGCAGCGTGCCAGCCCCAACTCGGCCAGGGGCCCGTGGATCACCGTTTCCGGCACCCCCAGATCGAGGAGCGCGGCCAACAGCATGTTGCCGGCGATCCCGGTGGGGACATCGAGCAGAGCCAGGCTCATGCGAGCGGCAATGGAGCAGGGTCCGGGCTGGCCTGCGGGCGGGGTCGGCCGAGGCGGGGGGCGGTCCGGAGCAGGCGATCGGCCTCGCCCTCGAGGTCGTGCCGCTGAAGGCGCAGCAGCGTGGTGATCTCGCGGCGGGCACGGCGCTGCTCGCGCTGGGCGGTGTCCACATCGAAGCCCGACAGGCCCCAGAGACGCCCGAGCAGGGCACGGTCATCACTGCCGCCCACGCTGCTGCCGTAGATCACTTCCTCAGCCACCATGCCGGCCTGCAGCACACGGCTCCAACGCCGCAGCTCCTCGGCGGGCATCTTGGCGTGCTCGGGGAGGGGAAATTCGGTGACGCCGCCTGCGGCCAGCCCCGCCTGCAGGCAGGCCAGGGTCCCCACCAGCACGCGCTGCACCGGCAGGTTCTCCGAGGCGGCCACCAGGGCATGACCGGCTTCATGGATGGCGACACGCCGCAGCCGACGCTCGCCACCGGGAAGGCTCTCGGCCAGCAGATGGCCGCCGCGGCCGCCGAGCCGCGCGGCATCGAGGGTGAGCAGGGCGAGCCCCAGCCCAGCCCCGAGGGCAATGGCTCCGGCGGGAAGTCCGAGCAGGGGGCCGAACACGGCGAGCACGGTGACCGCCGCCACGAACACCCCGGCCCTCAGAGCATTGGGCATGTCAGCGCCCCGGACGGCTCACCGCCTTGCCATGGCCCCGCACCGGCCGCGGCCGTTCCGGTCCACCAGCACGCTCGCCGCCGCGCTCGCCGCCGCGTTCGCCGGCCGGCCTCTCGCCGCCACCCCGCCGGCCCTTGCCGCCGCGGTTGCCGCGCTGGGCCAGGGGGCCCAGCACCTCAAGCGACTCCAGCACCAGCTGCTGGCCCTGACGCCGCAGATCGAGGGCAACGAAGTGGCGCAGGTGCTCGAGGGGGATCGTTCCTCTGAGCTGAAGCTTGAAGGGCACGGGCCGGGTGCCGTCAGCACGGGGCTGCTGGCGCACCTTCACCACCAGGTCGCCGGTCTCGGGGCGGGTGAAGATAAGCTCGCCGCGCACGGAGAAATAGTCGTCGCCTTCGGGGAGGACGTCCCCGGCCCCCTCGGGCTCGCCGGCCGAGAGGGTGCTCGGCTCCCACACCCCCACCATCTGCAGATGCAGGCGGTCCTGCTCGCGGCAACGGGGGTAGACCACCCAGAGATGGGGCTCGGAGAGATCGAGATGGCGCCGCATCAGGGTGAGCAGGCGACCCAGCACCACCGCCTCGATCTCATCGCCCTCGGCGGTCCGGATCAGGCCGCGGGTGAGGGCCTCGGGCTCGGCCGGCACGTAAACGCCCCGCACCACGCCGATGGCCCGGTACTGGTTCGGTTCGGTGACCGGGGGGATGGGGTGCTGGCGCATGGGGTGGGGAGAAGGTTCCCGCCGGAACCGAAGGTCCGGCCGCGCCAATGTAACCAGCCCCGGCGGTAGCCTCCGTCGTCGGCGTGGTGATCCCCACCAGCCGTTCCGCCGCCCTTCCAACGGATGCCGACGCCGAAGCCACGCCTTGCGGGCCTCTGGTGGCTGCCCGCCCTGATTCTGGCGCTGGCGGTTGCCCTCGGCGGCGGCTGGTGGCTGGGGCGACGGCAGGCCCCCGCGCCCGCCGCCGGCAACCCCCGGCGCAGCGAAGTCGCCCGCGAGGCCGCCCGCCTCAGGAGCCAGCTGGACCGCGGCGTGGCCGGCGATGCGGAGCGACAGAGGCTGCTGGAGCTGCTGGTTGGACTGGAGCGCAAGTCGGAGGCGATCGCCCTGCTGGAGCCGATGGCCGACCGCGAGCCTGACCGCTGGTCGCTGCGGCTGATGCTGGCGGAGCTGCGCCGCGACGGCGGTGATCGACGCGGTGCCGAACGGGAACTGCGCCAGATCCTCTCCCGCCATCCCCTTCAGGAGGAAAGTCTGCAGCTGCTCAGCCTGCTGATGCTGGAGACAGGTCGCGGCAGCGAGGCGGAGTCGAAGGTGAAGATCGCCTATGGGAACGCCACCCGCAGCGAGGTGCGCCCCGAAGCCCTGGGGCTGGGGTTGCTGCTGGCGGAACTGCAGCAGCGGCGCCAGCAGCGTCCTGCCGCTGAGGCCACCCTCACCAGGCTGGCCCAGCAGTTCCCGACAGACCAGCGTCCGCTGCTGGCCCTGGCGCTGCTGCGCCATGAGGGGGGAGATCGCAAGGGTGCCCAGGAAGCGCTTGCCCTGGCCCGGCAGCGGAATCCTGAGCCGGGCCTACGCGACCGCCAGCTGGATCGGCTGGCGGCCGGCTGGGGGCTGGCCTCCCTCAGGGAGTCCGCACCGTCGAAGCCGGGCTCGCCTTCGGCGCCGTCGTCTGGGCCTCGAAATCCCTGAGGGCCTGATCCACCGCCGAACCCGGAGGGGTGGCATCGTCCATGGCACTGGCCCGACGCAGCTTGTTCATCAGATCGATCGGATTGGTGGATTCGAGGATCGTTCCCCCCCGACCGTTGGGATTGGTGCCGCCGTCGAGCAACTGGCGCTGCTGCTGTTCCGTGCCGAGGGTCTGGCCGTAGCCGGCCTGCTGGGCAGCAGCCGGGGAAGCGGCGATCGGCCCGAGGGCCAGCACAACAGCCAGCAGGGCGGAAGAGCGAAAGGGGTGGGAGAGGGTGCGGCCCATAGAGACTTCCGGGGCCGGCACTACAGCCGGCGACTCACGATAGTGGTCCCAATCTAAGAGCCTCCTCCGGAAGCCACGATGCGGATCGCCAGCTGGAACGTGAACTCGGTGCGCATGCGCCTGGAGCAGGTGCGGCAATGGCTGGCTGCGGAACGCCCCGAGGTGCTGTGCCTGCAGGAGACCAAGGTGGCCGACGAGCTGTTTCCCCACGACGCCTTCCTGGATCTGGGCTACAGCGCGGCGATCAGCGGTCAGAAGGCCTACAACGGCGTGGCCATCCTCAGCCGGGTCCCCGTGGAGGATGTGATGGTGGGGTTCTCGGCCCTCCTGCCGGACGACGCCGAAGCCATCGAACTGGAGGCGCAGAAGCGTGTGATCAGCGCCCGGATCGAGGGGCTGCGGGTGCTCGACCTGTACGTGCCCAACGGCTCCTCGCTCCGCTCGGAGAAATACGCCTACAAGCTGGCGTGGCTGGCCTGCCTGCGTCGCTACCTGGAGGTCCAGGAGCGGCAGGGGGAACCGCTGGTGATGGTGGGCGACTTCAACATCGCACCGGAATCCCGCGACCTTCACGACCCTGAGAAGCTCACCGGCTCGATCATGGCCAGCGAAGCCGAGCGCGAAGCGCTGGCCGCGCTTCTGGGAGAGCGGCTGGTCGATGCCTTCCGCCTGTTCGAAAGCGAGGCGGGCCACTGGAGCTGGTGGGACTACCGCACCGGGGCCTGGGACCGGGATCGGGGCTGGCGGATCGACCATGTCTATCTCGATCACGACCTGCAGGAGTGCGCCACGGGCTGTGTGATCCACAAGCGGATGCGCGGCAACGAGCAGCCCAGCGACCATGCGCCTGTGGTGGTGCACCTCGACTGGCCGCCCTCTGACGGCGAGGACCAGGAGGATGGCGAGGAGATCTGAAGCGGCCCGCTGGCGACAGACGAGGCCGTCAGCCCCTGGCCAGCATGCGGGCGAGCAGCTGCGGTTCGCGGCCCGGCAGGGCCATCAGTCCCCAGCGCACGTCCCAGGGCGCCAGACCGTAGAGCCGCACCATCGCCGCCAGCAGCTGCCGGGGCGTGAGGGTGTTGGTGAGGAAGCCAAACCACTGCTCAGGGGGCAGAGCGAAGAAGGTGGCGAAGTGGTGGCGCAGGCGGGCCTCGTCGAAGCGCATCAGCTTCTCGAGCCCGAAGCGGAAGAAGGCATGGTTCCAGCGCCGATCCGCCGGCCACAGCCCCTGCCAGGCGGCCCTGGCCAGAGCATCCCCGCCGAGGCCCCCATCCAGAGCTGACGCGATGGCAGTGGCAAGATCCGGTGCCCGCCGCAGCAGCCCTCCCACCAGGTAACCCGAGGCGGGATGCACCATGCCGGCGGCGCCGCCGAAGCCCACCACCCGCTGGGAGAGATCGGGCAGCGGCGGATTCATCGGGAACAGGCAGAACTCCTCGTGCTCCAGCTCCAGCACCGGCGCCCCACGATGGGCCAGACGGCGATGCAGCCGATTCCGGAGCACCGGGAACGGCACCGGCGGTGCCAGGGCGAGGGACGTTTCCTCCACGAAGAAGCGCCCTTCGCCCAGATCCATCGCATAGAGAAAGGTCGGGGGCTCGACGCGGCGCTCCTGCTCCTCGAGATGGTCGGCCCTGTAATCCATGAACACGAACTGCCCTGGGGCAATCGGCGGCGCTGCGAAGCGTCCGACGATGCCGTAGGCCGCCTGGCCGGCGATGGGGCCGTCGGCGGGGCGCTGAACGAACACCGGCTCATGGCCGGTGGCATCAACCACCAACCGCGCTGGCAACGCCTCTGCCGCGGCGGTCGTCACCACGGAGGAGCCGGCGTCATGGTGGATCGAGGCCGCCTGTCCCCGGTGCCAGCGCAGGCCGGCCCGCTCCCCTGCCCCCAGCCAGTGGGCCTGCAGGGCCGCCTTGTCGAACAGGCCGTAGTCCCGCCCGTGGCGGATCGGGCCAGCATCGCCCGGGCCCCCGTTGCCGAACCAGCTGATGGTGTCGCTCCAGCGATGGGCGAGCAGGTGGGCCAGACCCAGGCCCTCCACCTCGTCGGCCCAGATTCCGTAGGTGTTGGTCCAGGGCGCATCGGGTTCACCGGCGGCGAGGGCCTCGACCCGCAGGCCCCGCTCGCAGAGGGCCGCGGCGATGGTGAGGGCGGCGGGGCCGGCCCCGATCACGAGCACGTCGGGAGTGGTCAGGGGAGAGCAGGCGAGCAACGCCCCAATCGTTCCACGGCGGATCGGGTTACGGCCGGCAGCGTTGGCCGGGACCTAGCTCAGCTCAGCCTCCGAGCCGTGAGGGAAGGAGGCGCGCCGGGCAGGCGAGCGAGGCTGAGCAGGGCCATGTGGAGACCAGCACTCCACGGTGGCCGCAGAAGCCCCCCGACACTGGAGGTGACCGTGTCCGAGCGACCAAACCGCTGAGCCGGAGCAGTCGCAGATGGCGACGGCGTCGATGGGCTGGATTTCGACCCGGGCTGCCTGGTAGCCGCGAGCGGGCCCGCTGCCCCAGCGGTGATCGATCCGCCGGGAAAGGCATACAGGTGGGAGGAGGCCTGCAACGCTGTTCGTGATGGCGCTGCAGAGAACCTGCACTGGAAAGGATCTGCCCGCGCAGGCTCTGCCGTAGGAGCCGTCAGGACGAAGGCAGGCATTGAGCCTACGCCGAAGTGCCTGGATCGCTGCCGCCCGGTTCTCCCAGGCTTGACATCAGACGCCAGATGGCCAAGCGGGTTCAGATAACCTGCAGTGGCGCCAGGTCTCCCGTGTAGCCGGTGATGGCATCGGCAGAGTTGGGGAAGGCAGCCGTGCTGTTGTTGATCGCGAAAAATGTTCGCCTGGCGTCTGAGGCTCCAAAGGTGACTACCGATGAACGATTGGCCTTGAAGTCACCGGTCGTCCTGAGCAGCTGGCTGACAGGACCGCTGCCCAGTTTCGTAGGTTGAGGGCTGGAGATCTGGACCGTCGGGGGTCGATTCAGAGAGGCATCGATGATATGACTGCCCTTGGCGAAATCGGTGATGAAATCGTTGGCCGTGAACGTCGACTTGGTCGACTTGGACAGCCGGAAGGTGTCGGTGCCGCCTTGGCCGGTGTTGGAGTTGCTCTTCGTGCTGAAGGTATTCGGCCCGATTGTTCCCCTCATCTGAACATCATCATTGAGGATCACTCCAGTGATCGGATCTGCGGTAGCAATAATGTATTCGGAACTGGCGGCCAGAGTCAGCGACACTGTTTCGTTGGTCTCCACCGTCAGATCTGCTGAGGGATTGACGACGACGGTGGCGGTGGCAGATCCAGCCATGAACTGAACGGACTTGGTGCTCCCAGTCGCAGCAATCCCGGTGTAGTCGCTGTCGAGGGTGGCGGTTCCACCTACGGCATAACTGACTGTAAGGGGATTACCGGTGGAACCTGAGCGGGTGAATGTGTAGGTGAGATTGGAGGTTCCATCTTCTGTGACCGAAGCAGGAGTCAGGTCGAGGGAGACGGATGGCAGCGCCGGCGATAGTGGCGTTTGCGGAGAGCCGAACAGGAAGATATCGTGAGCCGAAAGAACTGGCTTACCCTCAAGGACCGCAAAGGCAATTCCCTGAACCGCTCCCGCGCCATCCGAGTCATAGGAGAGGGTACCGGAAGAAAGATTGTAAATAATCTGACTCCTCAGAGCAGCTGTCAGGCCCGTCGAATTGGATACGAATGAATTCGCATCCAGTAGACCGTTGGTCGAATCGAGACCGGCGAATCTCGAGACATCCAGCCAGATCTGATCCGGGGTGCCGGAGGCCGCCTCAAAACCACGGATCGTGTCAACGTTCGCCTGGGAATCAAGGGGTGCCCAGAAGACAAACGCATCGAAGGCGCTTGAGGCTCCATTCAGCTGATCGTTCCCGGGGCCCCCGCTGAGCCAGTTGCTGGCAGATCCACCAATTGGAGACATGTTCAACTGATCATCCTTCACCCCACCGACATGGAGACTGTTGAAAAGAGTTCCATTCACCGTATTGGAACCGAACACCAATTCACCTGGCGTCGACAGCTCGCTTCGTACGGCCAGTCCATTATTGAAGGTATTGCCCGATAGGGTTAGGGTTTTCTGGACCACGCTGGCATCCGAGTCGGAGCGGATCATCACCCCGTAGCCTCCGGTCAACAGATCGAAAGTATTGCCCGATATCACCGTTCTGAGACCAAACGTTCCGTCTGGAGTGAAATGCTTAGATTTATAATCCTGCCAAACAGCACCTCCATCAGACACATTGAAGAAGTAGTCGAAGAACGCCCCCGAATTCAGGTAATTATTGGAAAAGAAACCGCCAGAATTATAGAAGCGTTCTCCGCGCGGGTTGTAAGCTGTATCCGTACCGTCATCCTGCTTGATCAGACCAGCACCCAGAAATCTGTTGGCGTGGACGCGAGCATCTGGAACGGCAAAGAATAAAACAGATGAACTGTAGCCAGATTCGTCAAACTCGCTGTTGAGAATCTGAACGTTCCGGCCGCCCTCGTTGAAAACGAAGAAGCCGCCTCCCGTACCGAAGAGGGGGTCGTAGCCGAATTGTCCGGACAGGGAGACCTTGATGGCGTCAAAGGTGACGTCATTTGAGCCGGAGATATCCATGTACGTGCCGCTGACTCCAACGGCACCTAGATGCTGGCCGGAAAACGATACGTTCCTAAGGGAGTAGTTGCTGATAGTAGGAGCGTCTGGATCAAAGGGGATACTTCCCTTGCTGGGGGAGAAGATATATCCACTTGCGCCGGCGTAAACCAATAAAAGATCCTCGACCCTCATGCCGCTCGGGGCAATCGATCCATCAACCCCACGGGCATAAAGGCTTGCATTGCCGCCGATCGTCGTGCGCTGGGCCCCCGCCCCCTTGACTGTCAGGTTTGATGAAGCAGATCCCGCCAATGTGGCGGCTGAAGCTCCGGGCTTCTCCGGCGTTGCCGAATCATTGTCTGACTTGGTGATATTAAATGAGCCGGCACTGAGAACGATGGTCGATCCGGAGGCCGCTGCGGTCAACGCGGATCGAATAGTCGGATAGGTTGTGGTATTGATCTTGATGCTGGGAACGTCAGACATGCGGGAGGAGGGTTATGGGGAAGGATCATCCGACTCTTGCGGTCGGCTCAGCCTCTTGGACGCTTTCACTACGAGAGAGGATAACGTCAGCCCTGCCCCTTCAGCACCTGGACCAGGAGGTCGCGCAGGAGGGCAGGGCTCATGAAGCGGCCGACTTCTGCTCCTCCTGCTGCCGCCTGGACGTCTGACGGTGGCACTCAAGGCGGCGCCATCACAACCGGCGAAGCAGATCGGCTTTCTTGGCCGCGAATTCCTCCTCGGTGAGGATGCCCTTGTCCCTCAGCGCACCGAGGCGGGCCAGAGCGTCGAGCACGTCGCCCTCCCCGGAGTCACGGGCGGATTCCGCCGCCTGCGGCTCGGGCGCCGACGCCGCGGGCCGCACCTCCGGCAGCGTGGAAAGGGCAACGCTGCCGCTGCCGGTGGTGAACCGCACCCCATCCGCGCCACTGTCCTGAGAGCAGCCGGAGATCTGCAGGTCGCCGGTGTCGTGCAGGCTCAGGGCTCCGTTCAGCTCCACCGCCAACCGGCGTGCCGCCGGGAAGAAGGCATAGCGCAGCTCGTTCTGGGCACCTGTGGAACTGGGGCTGCCCAGGTCCTTCGGCCACCAGGGCTCCGCCGAGCCCATCGGCGAGAACGTCATCGGTGCCATCGCCCCCATCGGTGGCATGCCGGCCATGGGCGCCATCGAACCCAGGCCTGCCATAGGCGTCACGCCGGTGCTCACCTGCTGCTGCTGCTGGCTTCCCCCACCGGAGCTCTGGGCCTGCTGGAACGTGCCGCCGCCGGTGCTGGCCAGACTCGCCAGGCTCACACTCCCACCGGGCGTGCTGAACACCACGGCACCGCCGGGGCCCTGCTGCTGGGAGAGCCCGGCGATCTGGTGCTCGCCGGTGTCGTACACACTCACCTTTCCGTTCGCCTCCACGGCGAGGCGGCCGGCGGCGGGGAAGAAGGCGTAGCGCACCTCGTTCTGGGCACCCATGGCACTGGGGGTACCCAGCTCCTTCGGCCACCAGGTATCACGCGGATCCGGCGTGAACAGGCTGCCGCCCCCGGCACCCATCGGCGGCATGGGCGTCATCCCCCCCACCTGCATCTGCTGGCCCGTACCACCCACCTGCATCTGCTGGCCGCCGCCGCTCTGGCTCTGGGCCTGGAAGCTGCCGGTCGGGAACAGGTCGGGCTGGCTGGCGAGCTGAGCGGCGATCGCCTGGCAGAGCCCGTCGACCCTCGCCTTGAGGGCGTGGTTGAACATGTCACCCAGCATCAACATGCCGCCCCGCATCCACTGCCCCGAGCCGGCGAACTCCGGATGGTTGAACTGAGCCATGCCGCCCCGTCCGCGGAGCATGGCGACCATCATGTGGTAGACAGCCTCCTGGCTGAAGCCGTAGCGCTGAGACAGTTCAGTGACGACCCTGAGGCCCTCGGGGGTCAGTTGTTCCATCGCTACGGCAGGCACAGTCCTTGAACCGTACGCACGTCCCTTGCGCTTCCGTATGGGATGTGGCAGGGCGCACATCGAAAGGCCCGCCGGAGCGAACCGGGAGGCCCGAGCAGGGGCTCAGGGCGCGGGGCGGTCTTCGGCCGGTTCGTCCCCGGGAGCCAGCTCTTCCCCTTCGCCCTGAGCGGATTCAGCCAAGGCCGAATCAGTGGTCTCCTCCCCCTCGGCGGCCGGCGGCACCAGCACCAGCTCCGCCAGACGATCGCCGGAGTCGAGACGCTGCAGGCGCACGCCGGTGGCGGCCCGGGACTGCTGGGGAACGGCGTCGGCCTGCATGCGCACGATCACCCCGCGCTCGCTCACCAGCAGCAGCTCCTCCCTCGCGCCCAGCACCTTCAGACCCACGAGAACGTCGCCGTCGCGGCGGAACTTGATCGCCCGCAGGCCCATGCCGGCGCGCTTCTGGAGACGGAACTGATCGACCGGCACCCGCTTGCCCAGGCCGCCGGCGGTGGCCACCAGAACCCAGGGTCCCTCGCTCACGGCCACCTCCTCCACCTCGGCCTCGTCGTCGGCCACGGCACTGATGGCCACCCGGTCGGCCAGCTCAGCCGGCAGCACATCCATGCTCACCAGGCGATCGCCATTGCGCAGGGTCATCGCGCGCACGCCCCGGGCGGTGCGGCCCAGGGGCCGCAGCTCCTCGTCGCTGAGGCGGAAGTGGATCGTCATGCCCTTGAGCGAGCCGATCAACACGCTGTCGCCGGGCAGCGCCAGCCGCACCCAGCGCAGCGCATCCCCCTCCTCGAGCGAGATGGCGATCAGGCCGTTGGAGCGGATGTTGGCGAACGCCGACAGCCGGGTGCGCTTCACGTAGCCGCCGCTGGTGAGCATCACCAGCACCGCGTCATCGTCGAAGGCGCTCACCGCCAGCAGGGAGGTGAGCGCCTCCTCGCGGGGGATCGGCAGCAGCTGCACCACCGGCGTGCCCTTGGCGGTACGGCTGCTGATCGGCACCCGGTAGGCCGGCAGCGAATACACCACTCCGCGGTCGCTGAACAGCAGCAGGCTGTCGTGGTCGTTGCAGCTGATGAACAGCTTCACGGCCTCCTCGCCCTGGCTGCGGGTGCCGGCCTTGCCACGGGTACCGCGGCTGGTGGCCTCGAACTCGCTCACCGCCATCCGCTTCAGGTAGCCGTTCTCGGTGAGCAGCACCACCGATCGCTCATTGGCGATCAGGTCGATGTCCTCGAGGCCGCCCTCGAGATCAAGGATCTCGGTGCGGCGAGGGGAGTCGTAGCGGGTACGGATCGCCTGGAGCTCGTCGGTGATCAGGCCGAAGACCCTCTCCCGGCGCGCCAGGATGTCTTTGTAGTCGGTGATCTTGGCCAGCAGATCCTCATGCTCGAGCCGAATCTTGTCGGCCTCCAGAGCCGTGAGCCGCCGCAGTTGCATCTGGAGGATGGCGTCGGCCTGCACCTCGCTGAGGCCGAATCTCTCCATCAGCTGCTGGCGGGCGGTGGCGGTGTCGGCGGCCGCGCGGATCAGGGCGATGATCGCGTCGAGATTGTCGAGGGCGATCAGAAGGCCGAGCAGGATGTGATCGCGCTCTTCGGCCTTGCGCAGCAGGTAGCGGGTGCGGCGCTCGATCGTCTCGACCCGGAAGTCGAGGAACACCTCCAGCAGGCGGCGCAGGGTGAGCAGGATCGGCTCACCGCCCACCAGCGCCAGCATGTAGGCGTTGAAGTTGCTCTGCAGGGGCGTGAGTTTGAACAGGTTGTTCAGCACCACCTGCGGGTAGGCGTCACGGCGCAGTTCGATCACGATGCGCATGCCGTCGCGATCGCTCTCGTCGCGGATATCAGCGATGCCGTCGAGCTTCTTGTCGTTCACCAGTTCGGCGATGCGCTCGATCAGCGCCGCCTTGTTCGTTTGGTAGGGGAGTTCGGTGATGATCACCGCATCGCGGTCGGGCCGGCCCTTGGCCTCGATCGTTTCGATGTTGGCGACGCCGCGCATCGTGACCGACCCACGGCCGGTGGTGTAGGTCTCACGGATGCCACGGCGGCCGAGGATCTGGCCGCCGGTGGGAAAGTCGGGCCCGGGGATGATCGCCATCAGCTCGCGATCGCTGAGCTCCGGGTTCTCGATCAGGGCCAGCAGGCCGTCGATCAGCTCGGTGAGGTTGTGGGGCGGGATGTTGGTGGCCATCCCCACGGCGATGCCGGTGGAGCCGTTGAGCAGGAGCTGGGGAATGCGCGCCGGCATCACCGTGGGCTCCTGCTGGGAGCCGTCAAAATTGTCGACGAAGTCGACCGTTTCGCTCTCGATGTCCTCGAGCAGGCTGTCGGTGGTGAGGGCCTGAAGACGCGATTCGGTATAGCGCATCGCGGCAGGCGGGTCGTTGTCGACCGAGCCGAAGTTGCCGTGCCCATCCACGAGGGGCATGCGCATCGAAAAATCCTGCGCCATGCGCACCAGGGCGTCGTACACCGCGGTGTCGCCGTGGGGGTGATACTTGCCCAGCACCTCGCCCACCACACGGGCGCACTTGCGGTAAGGCCGATCGCTGGTGAGACCCAGCTCGTACATCGCATAAAGAATGCGGCGATGCACGGGCTTCAGGCCATCGCGGGCGTCGGGCAGCGCCCGGCCCACGATCACGCTCATCGCATACTCCAGGTAGGAGCGCGACATCTCGTTGCGGAGGTCGGTCTGGATGATCCGTCCGTCGGAATCGCCGGGATTGGTTCCGCCGGGTCCGGTGGGATCCGCCATGCATGACCGCCTGGTGCAGGGCTCAGCCTACCGCCGGGTGCATCCCAGGTCCGCCCGCGCCTCCAGAGGCCACCAGGAGGCGCCATGAGCCCGGTCGACGACCTTGCGCCCCGGAAGGAGGCCGAACTCCAGTTGCGGCAGCGCCAGGGGCGCCTGCGGGTGCGCACCGCCGCCGACTTCCGGGCCCTCGTGGCCGGTGCCGGGCTGGCGTCGGCCTATGCCGACACCGACGTGGTGGTAGCCGCTTCAGCCGAGTTCACCGACCAGGCCAGCCTTCACCTGGGCCTCGGACCCACCGATCCGCCGATCCGGCTGCGCGATCCCGTGCTCGGAGGTGTGGCGGCGATGGCCGGTGGGGCCGGTGGCGATCTGGTGCTGCCGATCGGCGGCGGCCTGGCCGAGGGCCAGCGCCGCGGCGGCGCCCAGGTGCTCGGGGACCTGCTCAGCGGACGCCCGCTGGAGCTGGGGGCCATGGGAGAGGTGACCCCCCTGCAGCCCCGCCGCGACCTCCACACCCAACTGGATCTCGAGCGGCTCGGCAGTGCCCGGCTGCTGCTGCACCGGGGAATCGTGGAGAACGGCGTGGTGGCGGTGAGCAGTGCCGAAGGGGTGTTGCGCAGCGCCTACGGCCCTCTGCTGGGGCCCTTCCACAACGCCCTCCACACCTGCGGCGGTGCCGACAGCATCGGCCTGGCGATGCCGGCCCTGGCGCTGCTCGGCCCGGGATCACCGGTGCTGGTGGCTGGAGCCGTGGGCTGGGTGGTGGGCACGGGGCACGGACATCAGCCCCGGCCGAAGCGGCAGGCCAGTGGCCATGCCCGCACACCCGGTGCCGTGGCGGCGGTGAGCGTGGATCTCCACGGCCTGAACCCTGCCTGGATCCGGCCCTGCTTCTTTGAAGGCCACGGCAGCGCCCTGCTGGTGGCGATCGCCGCCCCGATCCCCCTGCTGGATGGCGAGACCGCCCGCCGAGCCGCCACAGCCGACGAGGCTCTCGAGGCACCGGTGCTCGACGTGGCCATCCCCCGCCGGATCAAACCCAGCTTTGGCGGTGTGCCCTACGGCCAGCTGCGGTCGGGGACGATCCGGGTGGAGGGTCGCGCCGTGGCTGCAGCGCCCGCCCACAGTCCCCGGCTGGCGGCCGCCATCGCCGGCGAACTGGTCGCCCGGCTGACCAGCGGACGCTTTCCCCTTCGCCTGCCCCTGGTACCCCTCGGGGAGCGTTCCGGCCTCGTTCCCCTCGAGGCCTGAGCAGGATCGGGGGACCGGCGGGGGGAAATCGCCGTAAGCTCCCGCCATCACCACGCCAGAGGCATGGCCGACGTCCCCGTGAACCCCGCCTCCCCCGACCACCCAGAGGCTGCGGAAGCTCAGGACTCCCCCCTCGAAGCGCCGGCCGCCGAAACTGAGGTCGCCGCCGAGGCCGTGGAGCCGCCGGTGCCGGCGGAGGCGTCGGCTCCTGAAGCGACTCCCAGGCAGGAGGTCCCCGGTCACGACACCCCGCCGGCGTCAGAGCCGGAGCCTTCGGCTCCGGAGTCGGAACCGGAGCTGGAGCCGGTGGCCGCTGCGGCACCGGCCCCCAGCGCACCGCCGCCCCTCGCCGCCCCCTCGATCGCCGCCACTCTGGAAGCGCCTCCCGTGGCCGCAGGAACCGGCGGATCCGCGAGCGAGGAAGGGGGCGAATGGGACCTGCTGGTGGGGAAGGTTCGCGCGTTCCTCGACGGCGGCGAGCTTCAGGCCTGGTGGGATCGCCTCGGAGGACCGCTGCGCGGCCTCGGCCTGCTGATCGGTCTCGTTCTCGTGCTGCGCCTCTACGACGCGCTGCTCGACACCCTCGACGATCTGCCGCTCGTTCCCCGATTGCTCCAGCTGGCCGGGCTGATCGCCCTGGTGCGTTTCGCCCTCACCCGGCTGGTGCGCACCGAGGAGCGCCAGGCGGTGCTGAGCGACTGGAAGGCGCGCTGGCAACGCTTCCGCGGCTAAGCCCGACGGCAGAGTGCCGGTGAGGTTTCGCCTGGCCGGTTGATAACTTGACCCGATTGTGCAGCACTCCGGTGAACATCCAGCTCGGTCGCAACCGCGTCGTCCGCCGCGCCTACGGCATCGACGAGATCGCACTGGTGCCGGGCGGTCGCACCGTCGATCCAGCCGTGACCGACAGCAGCTGGACCCTGGCCGGTATCACCCGCGAGATCCCGATCATCGCCAGTGCGATGGATGGCGTGGTGGATGTGGGAATGTGCGCGGAACTCACCAGGCTCGGTGCTCTTGGTGTTCTGAACCTCGAAGGCGTGCAATGCCGCTACGACGACCCGAACCCTGTGCTGGATCGGATCGCCGCGGTGGGCAAGGAGGAGTTCGTGCCCCTGATGCAGGAGCTCTACAGCCAGCCTGTGCGCGAAGACCTGATCCGCCGCCGCATCGCCGGCATCAAGGAGAAGGGCGGGATCGCCGCGGTGAGCGCCACGCCTGTGGCCGCCCTGAGGTTCGGTGCGGCCATCGCCGAAGCCGGCGCCGATCTCTTCTTCGTGCAGGCCACGGTGGTGAGCACGGAGCACATCGGACCTGAAGGTCAGGAATCCCTGAACCTGGAGACCCTCTGTCGCACGATGGGTGTGCCTGTGGTGATCGGCAATTGCGTCACCTATGCGGTGGCGCTGCAGCTGATGCGTGCCGGCGCCGCCGGTGTGATGGTGGGCATCGGGCCGGGGGCCGCCTGCACCTCGCGGGGTGTGCTGGGCATCGGCATCCCCCAGGCCACGGCCGTGGCCGACTGCGCCGCCGCCCGTGACGACCACTTCAACGAAACCGGCCGTTACGTGCCAATCGTGGCTGACGGCGGCATCGTCACCGGCGGCGACATCTGCAAGTGTCTGGCCTGCGGCGCCGACGCCGTGATGATCGGATCGCCGATCGCCCGGGCCGCCGAAGCCCCCGGCCGCGGTTTCCACTGGGGCATGGCCACGCCCAGCCCGGTGCTGCCCCGTGGCACCCGCATCAAGGTGGGCACCACCGGCAGCCTGGAGAAGATCCTGCGCGGGCCTGCCGGTCTCGACGACGGCACCCAGAACCTGCTGGGCTGCATCCGCACCTCGATGGGCACCCTCGGCGCGCGCACCATCAAGGAGATGCAACAGGTGGAAGTGGTGGTCGCCCCCTCGCTGCTGACCGAGGGCAAGGTGTACCAGAAGGCCCAGCAGCTGGGCATGGGCAAGTAACCGGCGGGGCCAGCGCCTCACCTGCCCACAGAACGGGGGCTAACCTCCGGATGTGGGGGCTACGGCTCGCACACTCCTCACACCCACCGGCCCGGGGTTCCCGGGCTTTTCGTCTTCCAGTCCGCTCGGCGCCGCGCCACGCAACGGCCTGCAACGTTGCGGGCCGTTGCGGAGAGCCGAACCCCGCACAGTTGCTAGATTCCGGGAATTCCGATCCCCGCCAAGGATGTCCAGCGCCGCCGCTGTCACCGACGCCTCCTTTGAGCAAGACGTGCTCAAGAGCGATGTGCCCGTGCTGGTCGACTTCTGGGCTCCCTGGTGCGGACCCTGCCGCATGGTCGCTCCGATCGTCGACGAAATCGCCAAGGACTACGAAGGCAGGATCAAGGTGTTCAAGCTCAACACCGACGAGAACCCCAACGTCGCCAGTCAGTACGGCATCCGCAGCATCCCCACCCTGATGCTCTTCAAGGGCGGTCAGAAGGTCGACACCGTGGTCGGCGCCGTTCCCAAGACCACCCTCTCCGGCACCATCTCGAAATACCTCTGACTTCCGCCTCTCCGTCCGCCGGCCTCTCGCGAACCGGCGGCAAAAGCCCCCTTGAAGCTCTGGCCGAGCAATTGCAGGGCCATCCGCAGCGCCGCCTGATCGAGCGCGCGGTGATCTCCCTGCTGGAGGTGGCGCGCGATGAGAACGAGATCGACGAGTGGCGGTTGATCAGCGGGTGCCTCGCCGACATCAGCGAGGCGATGGAGGTGTTTCGGCCCAGGAGAACAGCGCGCAAGATCACCGTGTTCGGTTCGGCCCGCACCCTGCACGACGATCCCAGCTACCACCTGGCCGAGGCGATTGCCAAACAGGCCGTTGAGGCCGGCTTTGAGGTGATGACCGGAGCTGGTGGCGGCGTGATGGAAGGGGCCAACAGCGGCGCCGGCTGTGAGCACAGCATCGGCCTCAATGTCGACCTGCCGTTCGAGCAGCATCCCAACGCTTATGTGAGCGAGTGTGAAGGCAGGCTGCTGTATTTCCGCTACTTCTTCACCCGCAAACTCTTCTTCCTGCGTGAGAGCGATGCCCTGGTGGTGATGCCCGGCGGCTTCGGCACCCTCGATGAGCTGTTCGAGGCCCTCACCCTGATCCAGACAGGCCGCACCCCGCCGATTCCGCTGGTGCTGCTGGCCCCGGAGGGCGACGACTTCTGGAAGCTGTGGCAGCGCTACGTGAGCCAGGAGCTGGCCGGCCGCGGTTTGATCTCCCCCGAAGACGTCGACCTGGTGGTGGAAGCCACCTGCGCCGGTGCGGCGGTGGAGCGCATCGCCCGCTTCTACCGGGTGTTCCACAGCGCCCTGCTGGGGGGAGAGCGGATCGAGCTGCTGCTCAACGCCCCGATCCCCAGGGAGCGGCTGCCCGAACTCAACCGCACCTTTGCCGACATGGTGGAGGAAGGGGCCATCCAGGCGGGCGAGAACGTCGACGACCGCGGCATCCTGCGCCCCTGCCTGCGCTTCCGCTTCGACCGCCGGCGGGTGGGGCGGCTGTATCAGTTCATCGACCACCTCAACGGCATGGACCTCGACGACAGCGAAGCCCTCCAGCACCCCGCCGACAGGATCTGAACACTCCGCTGGCAGAGTGGGGCTTGACGTCGTCCTCATCCATGCGCCCGCGCCGGCTCGGTCTGATCGACTACGGCATGGGCAATCTGCATTCCGTGCAGCAGGCCTTCCAGCGGCTCGGAGCCACGGTGGAGGCGGTGCACGGCCCCGGGCTGCCCGGCGATCTCGATGCCCTGGTGCTGCCCGGCGTGGGCGCCTTCGATCCGGCGATGGAACGGCTGGCCGAAGCAGGACTGATCGCGTCCCTGCGGAACTGGTGCGGCGCGGATCGCCCCCTGCTGGGCATCTGCCTGGGGCTGCAGCTGCTGTTCGAGGCCAGCGATGAGGGCAGCCGCGAGGGGCTCGGCCTGCTCAAGGGTCGCGTGCGGGCCCTGCCCCGCCACCCCGGCCATCCCCTGCCCCACATGGGCTGGGCCCCGCTGATCCCCGCCACGCCCAGCCCGCTGCTGCCGCCGGGATCCCCCGAGGCCTGGGTGTACTTCGTGCATTCCTTCGCCGCCGACCCCACCGATCCGGCCTGCACGATCGCCCGGGTCGACTACGCGGGCACGCCGGTCACCGCCGCTGTGGGCCAGGGACCGATCGCCGCCTGCCAGTTCCATCCAGAGAAATCGGGCGTGGTGGGAGAGGCGATGCTGCGGCGCTGGCTGCAGCAGCTGCCGCTTCGATGAGCCTGCGGGTGAGCGGCGGGCGGCGGCTGCGCAGCCCCAAAGGAGACGTGGCCCGTCCCACCAGCTCGCGGGTGCGGCTGGCGGTGATCAACCTGCTGGCCCCCCGGCTGGCCGGGGCCCGCTGGCTGGATCTCTGCTGCGGCAGTGGCGCGATGGCCTGCGAGGCGCTGCAGCACGGGGTGGCCGAGGTGGTGGCGGTGGAGCGCGACCGGAGGATAGCCGCGGTGGCCCGGGCCAACCTGGAGGCGGTGCAGGGGGGACTCACCGGAGAGGAGGGAGATCAGGGCCCCCGCGTGCGCGTGGACGCGGAAGACGTGTTGCGCTGGTTGAAGCGACCCTGCACCACCCGCTTCGATCTCATCTACGCCGATCCGCCCTATGCCGCCGGGCTCTACGCCCCGATCGCCGCGGCGGTGCTGAAGGGCGGGTGGCTGGCCCCCGCGGGGATTCTGGTGTGGGAATGTGCGAGCGATGCGGTGCCCGAGCTTCCCCAGGGTTGGCGCTGCCATGACCGACGCCGCTACGGGGGGAGCACAGTGGTGCTGCTGGAGGCGGCGCCTCGGCAAGAGAACGGAACCTTGCCAACCTGAAGGTCGTCAGGCGTATGGATTGGACAACGTTCGCCACCGGCGGGCTAAACAATTGTCATCAACCCTCAATCATCTGCCGCACATCCGCTGCAGAACTCAGGCCAACCTGCTGAGCAGAACAAGTTGGCCCAGATTCCGATGTAACCAGGTAGGGCCCGTTCTGGCACCGAGAACCATGCCCACCCTCAGCTCCAGTCACTCCAGGCCATCCCCCACCACCGCCTTCAACCCGAAGCGCCTCCTCTCACGGGCGCTGATGGCAGCCGCTCTGCTTGCTGGTGCCGGCGCAGCGCTCTCCGCGGGTTCCGCTCAGGCAGCAACCGGTTGTGGGGTTCAGATCACCTGGGCAGCCTGGGCAGGCGGTCAGTCTCTGACCTGTGACGACAAAGAATTCACATATCTCTCCACACAAACCATCGGCGATCTTGCCAGCTCAGTCGTCCAGGCCGATCAACCCCTCCCGGGCGATTATCTGTTTAATCTGGATTTCCCCGTTTTCACGACAGATCCATTCGCCTTCACTTACCAAGCGACCATCACAGATCCAACGCGCTTCTTCAATGAAGTTGATCTCGACTCCGATGCAGATTCGGCCGCGAATCCACCCAGTATTCTAACGGCAACATATACATTTGCTGGCGTAAATTCTCCCATTGTCCTGACGAGCACAAATGGCTCCTCAGCTGTTCAAGGTGTTGAAGGACACCCGACCATCATGACAGTCAATAACGTGTACAACGGCGACGGTGCTATTGACTCTATGCAGAACAGCTACCAGCAAAACGAGGTCCCAGGTCCGGTGCCTATCCTCGGCGCCGGCATGGCTTTCGGCTTCAGCCGCAAGCTGCGCCGTCGCATCCAGGGGCAGCGCGTCACAGGCTGACGAACACGTCTGAAAGCGTGATCGGGCCCCGCCGACCGGCAGGGCCCTTTTTTCTGCCCATTCCGGCTTGCCGACCCTGCCCGGCTCGGGAAAGCCCTGGTGCATCTGGCCGCCTATCTCGACCCTTCCAATCCCCTTCTGAGCCGCCGCCGCAACACCTTTGCCGCCCAGGTTCTGTGGCAGCGCTGGGCTGGGCGGCAGGGGGAGGCATCCGCAGCGCCAACGGCCTGCAGAGCAGCCTGTTCCACGAGCTCAAGAGCAGGATCGCCGCCGTGCGGGAGGCGTTCAACAGATCCTCCAGCACCAACAGGCTGCAAGTTCACTGCGCAAACCGGCAGCGAATCCTTGGGTCGCCACAAAGGAATCAAGCCCCCGGCGGCGTTGCGCGCAAACCTGCTGCAGGAGGTGGAGCAAGCGGAAATCCGGGCCGCAGATTGGGTTTCAGCAGGCGCCACCGCTGGAGACGGCAAGCCGTAAGCAAGGCCTGTGTCCGAGACAAAAGCGAAGTTGTCGTCGCCCTCGAGCCAGGAGGGCGGGGGTTCGGGCCTCAAGGCCGAACGGCCCGGGGGACGGCCTGGAGCGTTCAGCCGCCCAGGGCGCTGCCGCGGTTGTACTGGTTCCAGGCGGCCACGAACAGACCCAGCAGCGTCACGGGGATCAGACCGAGCACGATGCCACAGAGCAGGGGTTCGATCATGGAGAGTCTTGGTGGTGCGTTGCACAATTCTTCCATGAGCGGCGCCGCCCCGGTGACCCCCCGTCCCAGACCGTGACAGGAACGCCTCCCACTCCCGAGCTCAGCCCTGAAGTCGCCAGCCTCCCCGCTCCGGCCGCCGGCCGGGGCGGGGCCTTCGCGGCCCTGTTGGTGGTGGTGCTGGCCGCTTCGCTGCTGATGGGGGCGGTGCTGGCTCTGCCGGGCCTGCGCGGCGATCCCTACACCCGCACCACCCTGGCGCTGAGCGGATCGGTCGAGAACGGCGGACGGCTCTTCCGGCTCAACTGCGCCGGCTGCCACGGCCTGGCGGCCCAGGGCCTGGTGGGTCCGAACCTGCACGGCGTCGACCGGCGCAAGAACGACCGCCAGCTGATTCAGCAGGTGGTGAGCGGCCGCACGCCGCCGATGCCCCGCTTCCAGCCCGAGCCCCAGGCGATGGCCGACCTGCTGGCCTTTCTGCACAGCCTTCCCTGAACCCCGCGGCAGGATCGGGCCATGACCCTCCATCTGGTGCTGGTGGAGCCGGCCGGCCCCCTCAACGTGGGCAGCGTCGCCCGCCTGTGCGCGAACTACGGACTGACCGGTCTACGGCTGGTGGCCCCCCGCTGCGATCCCCTCGGCGAGGAGGCCCGGCGGATGGCGGTGCACGGCCTCGCGGTGCTGGAGACCGCCCGCACCTACCCCACCCTCGCGGCGGCCCTGGCCGACTGCCGGCGGGTGGTGGCCACCAGCGGCCGGGGCGAGGGGGAACCGCTGCCCCTCGATCCCCCCGAGCGGGCCCTGGCGTGGCTGCGGGCCGCGCCGGCGGAGGAGCCTGCAGCGCTCGTGTTCGGGCGGGAGGACCGGGGACTGGCCAACGAAGAACTGCGCCAGGCGGGACGGCTGCTGCACATCCCCACCAACAGCAGCTACGGCTCGCTCAACCTCTCCCACGCCGTGGCGGTGGTGCTGCACGAATGGCAGAGCCTGCAGCGGGAAAGCAGCGCCGCCGCCACGGGGGCGTGCCCACCGGAGCCGGCCCCCCGGGCGGCATTGGAGGCCACCCTGGCGGATGCCGAGGCCCTGCTGCTGGAGGTGGGCTTCCTCCATCCCCACACCGCCCGGGCCCGGATGGCGAAGCTGCGCACCCTGTTGCAGCGGGCCCAGCCCGGCAGCAACGAGGTGGCCCTGCTGCGGGGGATGGTGGCCCAGCTGCGCTGGGCCAGCCGCCGCGGCCTGCCCATTGACGCCACCCCTAGCGTCAGAACCTTCCCCCCGCCCCTCCCTCCACCGTGAACAGCGGCCGATCACCCCGCTCGCGCAGCAGCAACCCCGTGGTGCGCCCGCTGTTGCTGGTGCTTCGCCTGGCCGTGATGGGCGCCGGGATCGGCGTTCTGGTGGGCACGGGACTGAAGCTGCTGGCCCCCCGGCTGGCGCAGGGCGCCGTCGGCAAGCCCCAGGTGGACGCCGCCCCCCGCATCGCCGCCGGCGGCGGCATGTCGCTCGGGCGGTTCGACCCCCGCCGCGAACTCACCGACCTCAGCCGCCAGTGGACCCAGCTGGCGGCAGCCCAGAAGGGACTGACCGTCTCCGGCTTCCTGCTGGTGCTCGATGACGGCCGCTACGCCCAGCTTGCCGCCGACAAGCCGATGCCCGCCGCCAGCTCGATCAAGACACCGATCCTGCTGGCGGGCCTCGAAGACCTCGACCGCGGCAGGCTGCGCTGGAATGAGCCCCTGCCCCTCACCAAGGAGGTGCAGGGCGGCGGCGCCGGCTGGATGGCCAACAAGCCGCTCGGCACCCGCTTCCCCTTCTTCGAGGCCGCCACCGAGATGATCCGGGTGAGCGACAACAGCGCCACCAACCTGCTGATCAAGCGGCTCGGCGGCCGGCAGGCCCTCAACGCCCGCTTCCAGTCCCTCGGGCTGCCCGCCACCGTGATCAACAACTGGCTCCCCGATCTGGGCGGCACCAACACCACCAGCGCCCGCGATCTGGCCAAGGCGATCGCGATGGTGGACACCGGCGAGAAGCTCAGCCCCCGCGCCCGGGATCTGTTCCGCGAGATCCTCTCAACCTCCGGCACCAACACCCTGATTCCAGCTGGCCTGCTCAAGGGCCTGGGCAAGGAGTCGTCCG
The DNA here is from genome assembly GCA_024958655.1 of Cyanobium sp. FGCU6. Classification (GTDB taxonomy): domain Bacteria; phylum Cyanobacteriota; class Cyanobacteriia; order PCC-6307; family Cyanobiaceae; genus Cyanobium. The sequence goes on from JANWUR010000013.1 coordinate 74,624, forward strand.
ATCCCGACGATGAACTGCTGCCCTACGGCGTCACGGCCTACAACAAGACCGGCGACATCGGCATCGCCTACGCGGACGCGGCCCTGATCCAGCTGCCCAGCGGCCAACGGGCGGTGGCGGCCTTCATGGTGAAAGGGCCCTTCAACGACCCCCGCTCGGGCGACCTGATCCGCGCCATGGCCGCCACCGTGAGCCGCACACTGGTGGGCAAGGGCGCGGTCTCGAGCGCCGACCTCCCCAACCAGGGGGAGACCCCCGCCCGACGGCCCCAGCCATGAGGCCCCAGTCATGAGAACGATCGCTGCGCTGCTCCTGGCCCTGCCGCTCGCCGGCCCGCCGGCGGCGGCCCTCGCCAACGGCGCCCCGGCCGCGGCGCCGACCTCCGTGCTGAGGCCCCGCACCGTCGCCCCCCTGCCGGGGGGGCTGGATGCGGTGCCGATGCTCAACGACAACAACCCGGAGCTGATCCGCTCCGCCGGCATCCTGCTCTCCACCTTCGCCGGCAGCGGACAGGCGGATCCCTCCGCCCACCTCGACCATCCCCTGAGCGGGCGCTTCGACCTGTTCAGCCACCACGTGTACGCCGGCCGGCCCGAAACTCTCGACTCCACGCTGTGGCTGGCGCTGGTGGGGCGGCCCCGGGGCGATCGACCGGTGCGGCTCCAGCTGCTGGCCGGTTCGACGGCCCTCTCCCAGTCCCCCGACGGCCGGGAGCCGGCGGCGCCGTTCCTGCCCCTGCCCACCCTGATGCCCCAGGGGGCGAGCACCACTCCCGCGTGGTCGGGGCCGGGCAGCCGGGTGGCCACCGAACTGCTGCAGCGGCAGCGGGGCGCGGGGCTGCCCTCGGGCTGGACCCTGGAGCCCGGCCGGATCACCACCCTGCTGGAGCTGCCGCTGCCGGTGCGGGGGCTCGATCCCCTGCTCAACGGCCGCAACCTCCAGCTCCAGCTCCAGAGCGACGGACCGCTCGACCTGGCCCTGCTGGCGGCCCCCGCCGACGGGGAGCGGCCTCCGTCGGCGACTGTCTGGCGCCAGCTGCTCGAGGGCGGGCTGAGCCCGAAGGAGCATGCGCCCACCCCGAAGGGAGCCCCGGGCGGGATGGTGTATTCCCGCGTCAGCGGCGTGCAGACGGGCAGCCACTGGCGGGGCCGGCTGGCGGCGCCGGGCAGCAGCGAGCTGCCGGTGAGCCGGGCGCCGATCTCCTGGCCGATCGCCTCCCTGGAGCGGGGCAGCCTGGGAACCGGCCAGGTGCAGACCGCCCCGCTTTCGGCCTTCTACCCCGGCACCGCCTGGGCAGCCCACGGCAACTACGGCGTCACCTACGACCTCGTGCTGCCGCTGGTGAACGACACCGGCCGGCCGGCAGCCCTGGCGCTCGCCTTCGAATCGCCCCTCAAGCACGATCGGCCCATGGGGGGTCTGCGCTTTGCGGTGACCCCCAGCCGCGCCGTGACCTTCCGGGGCACGGTGGAGGTGAGCGGCCTCGACGGCCCCCAGGGACGCCCCCTCGGCAGGCAGGCGTTTCACCTGGTGCTGCGGGCCGGCGAGGAGGGACCGCCGCTGGGCCAGGTGCGCCTGGCCCCCGGCGAACGGCGCTCCCTGCGGGTGCGGCTGATCTACCCCGCCGACGCCACGCCGCCCCAGGTGCTGTCGCTGCTGCCGCTGGCGCCGGTGGCCGGCGGGGCTGTGAAACAATCCGGGATTACGCCGTCCGCCACCCCGTGAGCCAGACCAGGAAGCGCAGGGTCTTCCCCTTCACCGCCATCGTTGGTCAGGAGGAGATGAAGCTGGCTCTGCTGCTCAATGTGATCGATCCACGCATCGGCGGCGTGATGATCATGGGCGACCGCGGCACGGGCAAGAGCACCACGATCCGCGCCCTGGCGGATCTGCTGCCGGCGATCGACGTGGTGGCGGGCGACCCTTACAACAGTTCGCCGGCGGATCCGGATCTGCAGAGCACCGAGGTGCGCCAGCGGCTGGAGCATGGCGAGCAGGTGCCGGTGGAGCAGCGCCAGGTGCCGATGGTGGATCTGCCGCTGGGCGCCACCGAAGATCGCCTCTGCGGCACGATCGACATCGAGAAGGCCCTCAGCGAGGGCGTGCGGGCGTTCGAGCCGGGGCTGCTGGCCAAGGCCAACCGCGGCCTGCTCTACGTGGATGAGGTGAACCTGCTCGACGACCACCTGGTGGACGTGCTGCTGGATTCGGCGGCCTCGGGCTGGAACACCGTGGAACGGGAGGGGGTGAGCGTGCGCCACCCGGCCCGCTTCGTGCTGATCGGCTCCGGCAACCCGGAGGAGGGAGAACTGCGGCCCCAGCTGCTCGATCGCTTCGGCATGAGCGTGGAGGTGCGCACGGTGCGCGATCCGGAGCTGCGGGTGCAGGTGGTGGATCAGCGCACCAGCTTCGACAGCGATCCCGACGGCTTCAACGACGCCGTGCAGTCGCACCAGGACGCGCTGCAGGCGCGGGTGGTGGAAGCCCAGCAGCGCCTGCCGCACGTGAGCATCGACGACGACCTGCGCATCCGCATCTCGGCGGTGTGCGGCGAACTGGATGTGGACGGTCTGCGGGGCGACATCGTGACCAACCGCGCGGCCCGGGCCCTGGCGGCCTTCGAGGGCCGCACCGAGGTGGGCGACAACGACGTGGCCCGGGTGGTGGCCTGCTGCCTGCGCCATCGCCTGCGCAAGGACCCACTGGAGCAGATCGACTCCGGCGATCGGGTGGTGAAGGTGTTCTGCAAGGTGTTCGAGCGCCCCGAACCCAGCGACCGCAGCGCCTTCCAGCTGGCCCTCGCCGGCTGAACCCTTGCGCATCCTCGGCATCGATCCCGGTCTGGCCCGCGTGGGCTACAGCGTGATCGACGTGGAGGCCGGCGGGCAGCAAAGCGCCAACGGAAGGCGCTACGAGAATAAATCAGAGCTGCAAAACCTCAGCAACTCGTAAAGCCTGCCCAGAGTCGGCCGGCCTACTCAATTCCGCAGCCGAACAGCAGGTCGGTGGAGCTGAATCCCACACGATTCATATTCTCGGCGATGCGCTGGTCGGCGTTGTCGATCAGGCGTTCGCCTGCTGCTGCTCAACGGCGTCCTGCGCTGCCACTTGCTGCTGCAACGGCATGCTCCGCTCGAAGACGTGCCGGCCCCCGCAGCTGGCCGCTGAGCTCCAGCTGGTGCTGGGGGCATCGCGCTTGGGATGCTGTGGGTCCTGCTCACCCGGGGGCTGGCCCTGGGGGCCCCGCTGCTACAGGCATGGCGTTGAAAGCTCCGGCACGGGCCCGACGCAGCAGCTCCGAGGGCCTCAGTCCCTGGAAGCGCTGGAAATCGGCGCTGAACTGGCTGGTGGAGCGATAGCCACATTCCCGTGCCAGCACCTGCACCGTGTCGGAGTCGCGGGGGGCAGAGAGCCTGGCAAAGGCATGGGCCAGGCGCAGCTGGCGAACCCACTGCATCGGGCTGCACTGAAATCGCTGCTGAAAAGCGTTGTGCAGAGTGCGGCGCGAATAGTGGCTGCGCTGCTCGAGCAACTGCAGGCTGATCGGCTGATCGAGGTTGGCTTTGATGTAATCGAGCAGGGGCTCGATCAGGTCATCGTCGCCATGGGAAGCAGTTCCCCGCACCTCGCCCGCGGCGACCGTCTCCGCTTCGTCGAGGTCAGCAAACGCCAGCAGGGCCAGCAGACGCGGAAGCTGCCGGTCGAACAGGAGCGGATCCTGCAGCCCGTCGCCGATCCGCTCCAGCTGGCAGATGCTGGCAAGTAAACATTCCAGGGATGCCAGCAGGGCGGTGCCGCGCCGGTCGTGGCTGCCGCCAACCTGCTGGGGCGAGCGCAGCGGCCGGGCGTTGAAGGGTGCCTGCGCGCCCCGCTCGGCGTGGATCCGGCAGGCACTCTTGAACAACTCCGCCGGATCCAGGGGCAGCAGCGTGCCGCTGGCAATCCGGCTGCGCGCGATCAGCACCCAGGGTTCCCCCGAGAGGATCAGACCAGAGCCGGCCCGCAGCTCGTGCTGCAGCCCGTGCTGCTCCAGCCGCGAGACACCCTGGTGCTGTAGCAGCAGCCAATGGCCGTCATGGCCATCAACCTCCAGCCGCAGCGGCGAGCCAAGCCAGGCGGCCATGCAAAGCGGTCCTGGCTGTAGGTGGCCGTCGCGGTGCCACCAGGCCGACTCGCCCGCGAGGGATACCAGCCTCCGCAGCGGCAGCAGACCGGCCAGAACGCGGGCGGTGTCGGCCACACGGGGGGAGGGCTGCAGCCAGGGCCGCAGGGGGTGGCGCAGCGTCCGATTGGGCAGTCGAGCCTGCCGCGACCTTCTGCTCTGATGTTGCGGCAGGTCTGTCAAGACAGCTCCGGGATCAACGGCAGAGCGAATGTGCCGAAGCGACACAACCCGGCGCATGATCAACAGAAAGCAATTCTGGCCGACCCGCCTACTAGGACAGAAAAATTGTGAAATTTATATGCACCGCACCCCCACCAGAACCATCAAAAACAGGCAGTAGTAACAAAATCAGGAAATGATCAGCAACAGCAGTACCTTGAGGCGCAACACAGCAGCAACAGATATGCTAACCTAAAAATGATAGGTCGGCTTTTGCAGTTCTCCGGTTTTCAGATGTCATGACTTTCTGCCAAACATCTCAGCAATTCTTACCCCATCAGCCTGATCTCAGCAAAGCCGATGTTGACGTCCAGGAAATTCCCGCCACCCGGGGAGATTCAGGCCTTTGCAATAATCTGCAGCCATGCCAAGACACCTACATAAATCCTCGAAACCGGGTACGCAATTTTACAGCCCGACAACCTCACGCTCATCTTAATATGAAATCTACAACAGTCGCTATTGCCAAGCCCCTGTCAAAGCTTTCACTTGTTATACCAGCTGTGTCAGCAGTACTCCTGGCGGCAGGTAGTGCTCTTGCTTCAGGGAACACCGCTTACGGCGTGCCAACTCCACCAGGGCCTTTTGTCGTGCCGGTTCCAAGCAAAATCCTCCCCGAGCCCTGGCGTGTTCCAGGAAAAGAATTCTCGACATATCCTGATCTTAATTCTGCTAATAACCAGGCGATCGGCCAGTCGATGTTCTGGGATGGCCTCGGCGGCGTGCAGGATGCGAAGGTTTATTCGAATATTTTTCAGCTTGACGCTTTGGCGTACTCCAGCGACGCTTTATTCCATGCCGTCCTAGAAAGACGAACAAACTTGTTATTATCTTTCGTAGGCGACTCCGGCGGCAATTCTGTCTATGCCATTAACCCCTATGGAAATATATCTATTTGGGCGACCAATCATACAGTATGGTCTGGTCCTCCAGCCTCATTTGATTTGGATGCGTTAGAAATCTGGGGACCCGAGCTCGTAGTCGCAAACCGTTTTTCCCTACAGGGCGATGTCAGTCCAGATGGCACTCAGCCTGCCTCTGTCATGAATGATAATGGAACAGTTAAATATACACCCTTAGACATTGCAACTGCCATCGGCGCTCCTCAGCTTGCTGATGATATTGATCTTGATGGCCTTATGGTTTTTGGAGATGAGCTTTTGTTTAGCATTCAACCCATTGGTGGATTTGATGGTGGTGAAATCTGGCATTGGACTGGCGGAGCCGCGCCAGCCGAATTCCTCAAGTTTGGCAAAAATTTGCTAACCAGTGATCCCGATGATCTGATTACCTGGAACACCGGTTTCAACATTCAAGACTACTTTGCACATCAGGGTTATACTATCAATTCTGAAAACATTGATGCGATAGAAGCTGCCTCGACTGTTCCCGGCCCCCTGCCGCTCCTTGGAGTCGGCACCGCCTTCGGCCTCAGCCGTAAGCTGCGCCGTCGGATCGAGGGTGCACGCTTGCTGACCAAAGGCTGATTCTTTCTGCCACGCTCGACCATTGCTGATTCGCCGACCACACTGGATCACCAGCAGTCCGGCCTCCGATGGTGATCCTCGGCATCGATCCCGGTCTGGCCCGCGTGGGCTACGGCGTGATCGACGTGGAGGCCGGCGGGCAGCAGCAGTTGCTCGACTGCGGCATGATCAAGACCGACCCCGGCCGCAGCGACGGCGAGCGGATGGTGGAGATCGCTGCCGATCTGCGCCAGCTGATCCGCCGCTGGCGCCCCGATCTCGCGGCGGTGGAGAAGTTCTTCTTCTACCGCTCCAGCACCACCATCTCTGTGGTGCAGGCCCGCGGCGTGCTGGTGATGACCCTGGCCCGCTTCGCGGTTCCGGTGGTGGAGTTTCCGCCGATGCAGATCAAGCTGGTCCTCGCCGGCCATGGCCATGCCGAAAAGGGCGAGGTGCTCGCCGCCGTGATGCGTGAGCTGGCGCTGGAGGCGCCCCCCCGGCCCGATGACGCCGCCGATGCCCTGGCGGTGGCGCTCACCGCCTGGTTTCAGCGATGAGCGAACCCGCCACCAAGGACTCCCTGCGCCGCCACTACCGGCGGCTGCGCCGCGACAGCCTGGCGGCCGCCCTGCCGGCCCTGCAGAGCGCGGGCTGCCGGGAGCTGCCGGACCTGCTGCCTCCCGGACGCCGCCTCGGCCTGTACTGGCCGGTGGGCAGCGAAGCCGATCTTCGTCCCCTGGCGGCCCTGCTGCCCGATCGGCTGGCACTGCCGGCGATCCGGCCCTGGAGCGGCGGCCCGGCCGCGGGCGTGAAGGGCGAGCAGCGCCTGGTGTACCTGCCCTGGAGCCCGGGCCAGCCACTCGCAGACGACGGCTGCGGCATCCCGGCACCGCTGGAGGGATCCGCGCCTCTGGCGGCCGGGGCGCTGGGGCTGCTGCTGGTGCCGGCTCTGGCGATGGATGCCGAAGGCCTGCGGCTGGGATCGGGGGGCGGGTGGTACGACCGCCTGCGCAGCGATGCGGCCTGGGGAGCCGTGCCGGCCCTGGCGGTGCTGCCGGCGGCCTGTGTGGCGCTCTCTCTGCCCCGTGATCCCTGGGATGTGGCCTTCGATGGCTGGCTCGACGAGGGCGGCCTGCACCTGGTTCCACGAAGGCGAATGAACGTTGCAAGCTCCTAAGGCTGGGAGCCCGCGCACGCACAGCAGGCGGAGGTTTGCCAGGATCGCTTCAGTGATGCCTCCGCCTTGGACCTGACGCCCCTGGATCGCACCACCCATCAGCTGGCGGCCACCAACACCACGGACACCACCGACACCACCGAGGGCGCACACCCCCGCGCCCTGTCGGTTGCGGCGCAGGCGGCCTCGGCCAGCGGTCCCACCGCCGCGGAGCGGATCCTGGCCGCCGAAATGGCGGGCAGGGCGGAAGGCAGTGACGCCCTCTCGATGATGGTGGGCTCGATCGCCCGGATGGTGCAGGCGGGCAAGACGCGCGACAGTCGGTGGAAAGCCTCCTGAACACGCCTCCACTTCGATGAAGCTCCGCTCTCTCTCCTGGCTGCTGGCCAGTGGCACACTGTTAATGGCCGGCGGTGGCGCCCATGCCCATGGCATCGAGTCGAGCCTCGAGCGCCTGGCGCCTCTCACCGATGGCAAAGCCTTCGAGCGGCCCCGCAGCTCTGACACTTCCCTGCAGTTGGAGAGCCGGTTCTCCTCCGGACTGCCGGCCATCGACGCCGCGGTTCGCCTCGTTCCTCCGGATGGCGGCACGCCGATCGATCTCGGCCGCACCGACGCCGAAGGACGACTCACCTTCGCCCTGCCGCGCGGCGCCCGGCCCGACTGGGAGCTGCAGGTGGATGCCGGACCCGGCCACCGCGACTACCTCGAGCTGCCCACCGCTCCCGGGGCCAGCCAGGCCCGCACGAGCGAAGGCCTTCGCCTCCCACGGCTCGCGGCGGCGGCCAGTCCGATCGCTGCCCTCGGCCTGATCGGCTGCCTCGGCGCCGTGCCGCTGCTGCGCCGGCGCCGCTGACGTGATGGGCACCGGCAGTCCCGCCCTGGACCGGATCGTGGAGAGGCTCGGCAGCACCGCCGATCCCAGGCGCCGCTACGAGTACGTGCTGTGGCTGGCGAAGAAGCTGCCCCCCCTGCCGGAGGACTACCGGCAGGACGTGTTCAAGGTGCGGGGCTGCGTGTCGCAGGTGTATGTGGTGGGACAGCTGCAGGAAGGCCGCCTTCATTGGCAGGGCGATTCGGATGCGGCGATCACCAAGGGCCTGCTGGCACTGCTGATCGAGGGCCTGGAAGGGCTCACCCCGGCCCAGGTGGCAGCCCTCGATCCAGCCTTCCTTGCCGAAACCGGGCTGCAGGCAAGCCTCACCCCCTCGCGCGCGAACGGCTTCCTCAACATCTTCCGGATGATGCAGACCCAGGCCCGCTCCCTCGGCAGCCCCGGGACCGATGCCGCTGCCGGGGCCACCTAGCCTGGATGCCGTTGGATTTCTAGGATCGGAGGTTTGCGGGACTGCGGCCCATGGCGATCGGCGTCGGCTTGCTCGGACTGGGCACGGTGGGGGCCGGCGTCGCCGCGATCCTGACCAGTCCGGAGGGGCGCCACCCCCTGGTGGGGGCCCTCGACCTGAAGAAGGTGGCGGTGCGGGATCCCGGCCGGGTGCGGCCGGTGAGCCTGCCGGCGGAGGTGATCACCACCGATCCCGAAGCGGTGGTGGACGATCCGGCGGTGGAGATCGTGGTGGAGGTGATGGGCGGCCTGGAGCCGGCCCGCAGCCTGATCCTGCGGGCGATCGCCGCCGGCAAGCCGGTGGTGACCGCCAACAAGTCCGTGATCGCCCGCCACGGTGAGGAGATCGCCGCCGCCGCCGCCGAGCGGGGGGTGTACGTGCTGATCGAGGCGGCGGTGGGCGGCGGCATCCCGATCATCGAACCGCTGAAGCAGTCGCTCGGCGGCAACCGCATCCAGCGGGTGAGCGGCATCATCAACGGCACCACCAACTACATCCTCAGCCGCATGGCCGATGAAGGCGCGGCCTACGGCGCCGTGCTGGCCGACGCCCAGCGACTGGGCTACGCGGAGGCCGACCCCGCCGCCGACGTGGAGGGCCACGATGCCGCCGACAAGATTGCGATCCTGGCTGGCCTGGCCTACGGCGGTCCGGTGCCCCGCGCCGCCATCCCCACCGAGGGCATCGACCGGCTGGAGGCCCGCGACGTGGCCTATGCCGCCCAGCTGGGGTTCGTGGTCAAGCTGCTGGCGGTGGCCCAGCGCATCGGCGATCCCGACGACGCCGGGGTGCAGGCCCTCGATGTGCGCGTGCACCCCACCCTGCTGCCCGTGGATCACCCCCTGGCCGGCGTGAACGGGGTGAACAACGCGATCCTGGTGGAGGGCGATCCGGTGGGCCGGGTGATGTTCTACGGGCCCGGGGCCGGCGCGGGTCCGACGGCTTCGGCGGTGGTGGCCGACATCCTGAACATCGCCGGCATCCGCCAGGTGGGGGGCCCCCAGGCCGGGCTCGATCCGCTGCTGGCCGCCAGCAGCTGGCGGCGCTGCGCCCTGGTGGAGGGCGCCCTCACCAGCCATCGCAACTATGTGCGTTTCCGCACCCACGACCAGCCCGGTGTGATCGGTCAGATCGGCACCGCCTTCGGCAGCGCCGGCGTGTCGATCCAGTCGATCGTGCAGCTGGAGTGCGACGGCGGCGCCGCCGAGATCGTCGTGATCACCCACGATGTGCAGGAGGCCCGTTTCCGCGAGGCCTTGGCGGCGATCGAGGCCCATCCGGAGGTGCTCACCGTGGCGGCCAGCCTGCGCACGCTGTGACCCGCGAGTCCGACAGGGCGATTGCGTAGCGTTTCGCTGACAAAGCCGGGGTCGGTCACCTGTTCGGTAGCGGCCGGTACGCCGCCCGTCGATCCGGTAGAAATGATGAAGAAGCAAAACGCGTTCCCCAAAGCCCTCTCCCCGGGGCGCCCCCCATGACCCTTCATCAAGGCGACTGCATCAGCCTCCCCGCCGTCGAGCCGAGCCTCGCGCTGCCCCTCGACCCGGCGGTCGATCCCTCCGGCGACCAGCTCTATCAAGTGGTGAGCGTCGACGCCCCGGGTGATCGCTGCTGGCTCAGGCGCTGGCCCCTGGCCCGCCACGGCTCGCCGGTGTTCGAGCTCTCCCTGCGCCAGCTCCAGGGCCGCCAACCCCACCGTCAAGCCCATCGCTGCTCTCTCCACGGCCGTTCCTGAACCGGCCCCGCCCGCCCTCGCGCGCCGCCGCCCCACGTCTTGAATGGCGCGATCCGAAGCACTGGCTTGGCCGCATCCGCAGGTCCGGACACCGGAACGTCACCATCCCGCCTGGCTGCGTGCGACCAAGGCCGCCATCGCCTGCGCACACCTCCGATGGCTCTGCGGATACTGGCCCTGTCCCTCCTGGCGACCGCTATCGCCGCCTGCCAGCCGCAGCGCCCCGCCGGCAGTGTGATCGTGGCCACCAAGAGCCGCATCGACTCCCTCGATCCCGCCAAGGCCTCGCGGGTGGGGGTGATGCAGGTGCTCAGCGCCCTCGGCGATCCCCTCTACGCCATCGCCGCCGACGGGCGCATCGAACCCCGCCTGGCAACCGCCATGCCGCGCCTCAGTGCCGACGGCCTGCGCGCCCGTATCCCCCTGCGCCGTGGCGTGCTCTTCCACGACGGCACCCCCTTTGATGCCGCCGCCATGGTGTTCTCGCTGGAGCGGTTCCGGCGGATCGGCACCCTCGGCTACCAGCTCAGCGACCGGGTGGCGGCGGTGCGGGCCACGGGCTCCCATGAGATCGAGCTGGAGCTCAAGCAGCCCTTCAGTCCCCTGCCCCGGCTGCTGAGCGCCATCTTCCTCACGCCGGTGTCGCCCACCGCCTACCGGGCCCACCGCGATGCCCCCCTGGCCAGCCGCTTCGTGGGCACCGGGCCCTACCGGCTGGCCGCCTACAGCCCCCAGCAGCAGCGGCTGGTGCCCTGGGAGCGCTACTGGGGCCGCCGGCCCGCCAACAGCGGCCTCGCCCTGGTGACCCTGGGCAACTCCACCGCCCTCTACGGCGCCCTGCGCAGCGGCGAGGTGGACGTGCTGCTCAACAGCGGCCTGGAGATCGACCACCAGCAGGCCCTGCACAAGGAGGCGGCCGCCGGCCGGCTGCGGGAATCCGTGGGGCCGGCCATGGAGATCGGCATCCTCTCGCTGCTCACCGACCAGCCGCCGCTGGCCGATCCGCTGCTCCGCCAGGCGATCGCCCGCAGCCTCGATCGCGACCTGCTCAGCCGCCGGGTGAGCCTGGACATCCGACCGCCGCTGCGGCAGCTCGTCCCACCCAGCCTGCCGGGCTCCGATCCTGAGGCCTGGCCCGCCTACGACCCGGCCCGCGCCCGCAGCCTGTTCCGCAAGGCGGGCTACTGCCAGGGCCGTCGTCTGGAGCTGCCGCTCACCTTCCGCTCCGACATCCCCAGCGACCGCCTGTTCGCCCTCACCTGGCAGGCTCAGCTGCGGCGCGACCTTGACGACTGCGTGACCCTGCAGGTGAGCGGCATGGAATCCACCACCGCCTACGACCAGCTGGGCAAGGGCTCCCTGGCCCTGTTCTTCTACGACTGGATCGGCGACTACCCCGATGCCGAGAACTTCCTGGTGCCGCTGCTGGGCTGCACCAAGGCGAAGGGCGAGCGCTGCCTCGAGGGCAACAGCGCCCTGAGCGGCAGCTTCTGGACCAGCCCCGGCCTGGAGGAGGAGCTGCAGCGCAGCAGCCGGGTGGGTGGGCCGGAGCGGATCGGCCTGCTGCAGGCGATCCAGCGGCGCACCGCCCGCGCCACTCCCTACCTGCCGGTGTGGCTGATGGCGCCGGTGGCCTGGACGCGGCCGGAGCTGAGCCCACCCCGCTACGACGGCTCAGGCCGCGTGCAGCTGGGTGAACTGCGGCGGGAGGCGGGCCGATGAGCCGGCGGCGCGAACTCGCCCGGTACGTGGCCGCCCGGCTGGCCCTGGCGCCGGTGATGCTCTGGCTGCTGGCCAGCCTGGTGTTCCTGCTGCTGCGGGTGGCCCCGGGCGATCCGATCGATGCCCTCCTGGGCCCGAAGGCACCCGCCGCCGCCCGGGCCGCCCTGCGCCAGCAGCTCGGTCTCGATCGGCCCCTGCTGGAGCAGTACGGCCACTTCCTGGGCCAGCTGCTGCACGGCAACCTGGGCACCTCCCAGGCCGCCCAGGAGCCGGTCACCGCGATCGTGCGCGACACCCTGCCCGCCAGCCTGGAGCTGGGGCTGGTGGCCCTGCTGCTGGCGGCGGTTCTGGGTCTGGCGGTGGGCTTCAGCGGCATCGCCAGGCCGGAGGGGAAGGTGGATCTGGCGGGCCGCCTGTTCGGCATCGGCACCTATGCCCTGCCCCCCTTCTGGGCGGCGATGGTGGTGCAGCTGGTGTTCGCTGTGTGGCTGGGCTGGCTGCCGGTGGGGGGGCGGTTCCCGGCCACCCTGGTGCCGCCCGGCGGCAGCGGCTTCTACCTGCTCGACAGCCTGCGGGCCGGCAACCTCCCCCAGCTGCTGGGAAGCCTGCGGCATCTGGCCCTGCCGGCCGCCACTCTGGCCGTGCTGCTCAGCGGCATCTTCACCAATGCCCTGCGGCTCAACCTGCGGCGGGCTTTGGGTTCCGACTACGTGGAAGCGGCCCGCAGCCGGGGTCTGAGCGAGCGGCGGGTGGTACTCCACCACGCCCTGCCCAATGCCCTGCTGCCGGTGCTCACGATCACCGGCATCACCGTGGCCTCCCTGATCGGCGGCGCCCTCCTGATCGAGGTCACGTTCTCGTGGCCGGGGATCGCCGCCCGGCTGCAGGAGGCGATCGCCCAGCGCGACTACCCCCTCGTGCAGGGCATCGTGGTGGTGGTGGCGGCCCTGGTGGTGCTGGTCACCGTGGCGGTGGATCTGCTGGTGGCGCTGCTCGATCCGCGCATCCGTTTCTGAGCCCGCTTCGGCAACCTGTCAGTCGTCGCCGACCTGAATCTCCCGCTCCCAGCGGCGGGCGATCGACGGGTCGAGCAGCCAGGCGCTCACACCCCGACGCCGCCGCACCTGGGGAGCCTGCGGTGGGGTCGTCTCCAGCGTGGAGAGGAAATCACCCGTGAGCGCCAGCAGCAGGCCCTGAACCACGGCGGGATCCTCCCCCACCAGATCGCTGCCCAGCCGGAACAGCACCGCCTCCTGCCCGCTGACCCGCACCGGTGAGAAGTGGCTGCCGCCGTCCACCACGACCAGCCGGCTGCGTCGGTGACCGGCCGGCAGGAACAGGGAGAGCTGCTCCTCGATCGGCGGGGTGACCAGATCGAGGCCGCCGCCCACCAGCAGCACCGGCACCGGCAGGGCGCTCAGCCCCTGATGGGGCCACAGCAGGCTGCCGAAGGCGTTGTAGGCCACGACCGCCTTCAGATCGGGCGGGCGGCGCCGGGGAGCGGGCAGGCTGCTGGCGGGCAGCTGGCACTGGAGCAGGCGCGAGGGGTTGGAGATCGGCAGGCGGCGCAGGGCCCGCCGGCAGCGGGCATCGAGGCCGGGCTCGGGCACCATCCCTGCGGCCAGCAGGGCGGTGAGGCCCCCCAGCGAATGTCCCACCAGCACCACCCCGTCGCCGGGAACCTCCAGCCGACCACTTCGCCTGGCCTCCAGCACCGCCTCCACGTCGTCGAGGCGGATCGCCAGGGTTTCGGCACCGGGCGGCGGCCGCTGCCCCTCCAGAGCCGCCCGCACGGCCTCCGCATCGCTGCCCGGATGTTCCAGAGCCAGCACCGCCCAGCCCCGGGCCGCCAGGTCGGCGGCCAGCCAGCCCAGCTGGTCGGTGGTACCGCCGAGGCCCGGCATCAGCAGCAGCCAGGGCCGGGAGGCTGCTGGAGCGGCAGCGGAGGGCAGCCAGATCTCCAGGGGCAGGGGCTCGCTGCGATGGGCCACCGTCAGAGACCACCGCCGGGGGGTGATCGGCGGCGGGCTCGCCTGATCGGCGGTGGCAGGTCCGGCCACCAGCGGACCCCGATCGGCGGGCAGAGAAACCTCAACCGGCGAACCTTCCGCCAGAGGGAGGCGCCTGAGGCTGCGCAGGGCCTCCCCCTGGCGACGCAACTGGCGGCGCCAGCCATCGGCGAGCGACAGCAGGCCGTCGAGATCGAGCACCAGCTGGCGGGGCGGCAGGGCCCGCAGCAATTCGATCGCCGTCACCTGCCGGCGCCGCACCAGTTGCTCCCGCAGCGTCACCGGCAGCAGGGCCCTGGTGCTGGCGCCATCGACGGTGGTGAGCAGATCCCCGAGGGTGGCCAGCATCTGGCCGCCGGCCCAGCTGTCGAGCAGCTGGCGACCGAAGCTTCGGTCCCGCAGCAGCGGGGCCTGCAGCAGGGCCCGCAGGTCGTCGCGGCTGCCCCTCTCCAGCAGGCCCATCCACACCTCCAGATCGGCGGCGGGCTCCCGCTTCCCCAGGCTCCAGGCCTCGAGCTGGTCGAGGCGGATCGGAATCGCCAGCCCGTCGAGCCGCAGCTCCAGCAGCTCGGCGGCGCCGGCCCTGACACCCCAGGCCAGCGGCAGCGCCACCAGCAGACTGGCGAGCACGGAACCCAGGCGGCGAAGAAGGCTTGAAACAGGCACAGCGGGCGTCCAGGGTGTGGTCCTGGTTCCACCAGTTTCCCGCGCCGCTGCAGGAACTGGCAGGGGTGCGGCTGCTTGCCGCCCTTGGGGCCGGCGGCGTGATCTACCTCACGCCGATGGTGTTCCACCTGGCGGCCTTCAGCGCCCGCAGCGTCACCCAGGGGCTGGCGGCCGCTGCCGTAGCCGGCACCGCCGGGCGGCTGGCCAGCGGCCTGCTGCTCGATCGGGGGATGGCGGTGTCACGTCCCGTGCTGCTGGCCCTGGCGATGGGGTTCCTCGGCGACGTGGTCCTGCTCGGCGCCCATGGCTTCGGGGGCTACCTGATCGGCCAGGTGTTGATGGGGATGGCGGTGGGGCTCTACTGGCCGGCGATCGAGCTGGCCGTCCCCCTGGCCTGTCCACCGCTGCCCTCCGCCCGGGCCTTCGCGCTGGTGCGCACCGCCGACGCGGCCGGCATCGCCGCCGGCGCCCTGCTCGGGGCAGCCCTGGCGGCGGCCGGCTGGCTGCGGGGCATCTACGTGGTGGACATGGGCGCCCTGGCCGCGGTGGCGCTGCTGCTGGTGCGGCGCCCCCTGCCCACCGCCCCATCCCGCCGGCGCGGGAGGCGCGGCGGCGGGGTGGGCTGGGTGCTGCCGCTGCTGCCGGTGCTGGCGGTGACGCTGCTGGCCACCGGCATGCAGGCCCTGATGCAGAGCGCCCTGCCGCTGGATCTGGTGCGGGGCGCCCCGATGCGGCCTGCCCTGCCGGAAAGCCTCGGAGCCCTCACGATCGGCCTGCAGCTCAGCCTGCTGCTGGCACTGCAGTGGCCGGTGGGTCAGGCCCTGGCCCGTCGGCCCGTGCGCGACGGGCTGGCCCTCGGCCTCGGCGCGTTCGCCGCCGGCAGCCTGCTGCTGGCGCTCTCGGCCCTGCTGCCCTTCGGAGGGGCCGTGATGATCGCCGCCCAGCTGCCGCTGGCTCTGGCGGAGGCAGCCTTCCTGCCTACGGCCACCGAAGCGATCGTGGAGCTCACACCCGCGTCCCACCGGGGGCTGGCCCTGGCGCTGTTCTCGCAGTGCTTCGCCCTGAGCGCGTTTGCGGCCCCGCTGGTGGCCGGCTGGCTGCTCGATCTGCAGGGCCATGCGATCGGTCTGTGGCTGGCGATGGCGGCGCTGCTGCTGCTGGGCCTGCTGCCGGTGGCCCGGCTGGAAGGCCTGCAACGCCGCAATCTTCTGGAGGTGCTCAGCGGCGAAGGGGAAGGGGGCGATCTGGAGATCCTCTATCGACTCCCGCTCGACAACCCCCCCGAGGGGGCGCCCCCCCCGGGTTGAGGCCTCGAGTCCCTCCCCTCAGCCCGCTGCCGACTGGGCGGGATCGAAACCCTGACCGCCCTTGCGAACCCAGGCCTCGTGGGGAAGCGGCTCGGTGCCGTACTCCCAGTCGTCGTAGTCGGGATCGTTGCGGATGCTGCGGTGGATCTCCTTCTGCACCTCGAAGTTGTGGGGATGGGCCGGGGCGCCGTCGATCGGAGCCGGGGACGCGGCATCGGTGGACGGGCTCATGGCGCGGGAAGGAACGCTCCGGTCATTCTCCCCGATAGGCCCACGGAGGGCGTGCCCCGGAACGCAACGTGATGGAGCCGGCGCCACGCGCGCGCCCTCACGAACGGGCGAACCAGCGGGCCAGGGCCGAGACGTCCTCACCGCCGAACCCCCTCGCGATCAGGTCCTCCTCGATCGCCGCCACCCGTTCGCACACCGGCAGCTCAAGCCCTGCCGCTGCCGCCTCCTCCAGGGCGATGGCCAGGTCCTTGCGGTGCAGCGCCAGCTGGAACCCCAGCGGATAGGAGTCGGTGAGCATGTTGGTGGCCCGGTGCTCCAGGGCCCAGGAGCCTGCCGCTCCGCCCATCAGGGCCCGGCGCACCTGCTCCATCGGCAGGCCCAGCCGAAGCCCCAAAGCCATCGCCTCCGCCACGGCGGCGTAGCTGCCGGCCACCAGCACCTGGTTCAGCGCCTTCACCCGCTGGCCGGAACCCACAGGGCCGAAATGGTGGAGGGAACGCCCCACCAGCTCCAGCAGCGGCCGGGCCCGCTCAAGATCCTGCGCGCTGCCCCCCACCAGCACGGAGAGGGTGCCGGCCTCGGCCCCCTCGGTGCCGCCGGTGACCGGCGCATCGAGATAGGCCACCCCCCGCTCCGCCAGGGCTGCCGCCAGAGACTCGGCGGTGGCAGGGGCAATGGTGGAGAAGTCCACCACCAACGAGCCGGGGGCCAGGCCGGCGATCGCCGGATCGGACGCATCGCCCTCCCCCAGCAACACCGTTCGCACCACCTTGTCGTCGCTCAGGCAGAGGCAGAGGATCTCGGCGCCGGCCGCCGCCTCAGCCGGCGTGGCGGCCCGGCGGGCCCCGGCAGCCGCCACCGGCTCCTCACGGGAGCGGTTGCGGTTGTGCACGGCGAGGGGCACGCCGCCCCCCACCAGCCGCAGGGCCATCGGCGTACCGAGGGCGCCGAGTCCGAGGAAGGCGGTGGGGGGGAAACAGGGGGGAGCAGGCGTGGACATCCGACTTCAGTCACCTCACTTGGATCGTTCACCCTCACACGGCAGGACATGGGCGCGGGGATCCTTCTCGTTCCAGGCCAGGTAGGCCGTGCCGGGTTCGGGACGGCGCAGCGGCAGGGCCGGCGCCACGCTCGGGTTGGTGGGATAGGTGCGGCCATCGAAGGGCAGCTCGGCGTTGTAGCCATGTCCGGCATCCACCCGCACGCGGGTGATCAGCTCCTTCCAGCCGTTTTGGCGCCGCTCGGCCACGATCAGTGGATCCTTGAACAGGCTCATCTGCGTCAGCAGTTGCAGCCGGCCGGGGCTGGGTTCGCGGAAGATCAGCAGTGGGCAGCCACCGGTGCCGCAGAACATCGGCCCCAGCACCTGCGCCACCAGTTCGGGCCTGCCGTCGCCATTGAGATCCACCCGGCTCCAGGTGTAGCGATGGGCCGGCAGGCGCCCGCATTCGGCCTTGATCCTGTGGCGCCTGGCGCTATCAGCCTCCGCACTGCCGGGATCGGGGCCCTGACCCTGGCCGTCGCCGATCCGCACCGGGAACAGCGCCTCGCGCAAAGCCGCTTCCAGCGCGCGGTTGGGTTTCGGCTCCGGCGGCACGGACCGCACCACGGTGGGGGTGGCGCTTGGGGGCGGCTGGGCCCGTGCCGGGAAAGGAACAGAAAACCTCTTCTTACCGCCTCAGCTGCGCGCCGGCGATCACGGATCAGCGCAGAGCGCTGCAGTCCTGGGACGGCGGTGCCTCCTGGGGGGGGACATGACCCTCAGCGGTTGTCCGTCTTCACGCTGAGGAACTTGCCGTTGGGGTTGAACTTGCAGTGGAACACCTGCACATCATTGGCCGGGGTGATGGACTGCCCGAATACGCGATACCTGCCGTCCGACTCCTTGCGCGCCTTGTTAGTGGTCACACGACCAGTCTTGTCATCAAAGGCCTCGGCTGCCTTGCCCTTGCAGAATCTGGGCATCTCTGTAACGGTGCCCCCCTCAGGTGGCATCATCAGCCGCCTGAGCGGCCATCAAGGGGAGGAGGGCGTTGAGGCTGGAGCGGTTGGCGTCGGAGGGATCGAGCTGGAATCGGGCAGAGAGCAGAGCTGTGCTGCGGAGGAGAGCAATTCCCTGCCTCTGGCGTTCAGCAGCCTGAGCCTGGCGTTCTCTTGCTTCAGCTGCTCGGTCTCGTTCCTGATCCTCTCGGACTCGCTCCTCAGCTCGTTCGTTCGCTGCTCGATCTCGCGCACGGGTCGCCAGTTGAGCATCGATAAAAAAGACCGCAAAGGAGATAAGGATGAGTCCGATGCCCCATTGCCGCTGGAGGGGGACGACCCGGCCGGGGAGTGCGATGTGGTCATAAGACGAAAACAGCGCGATGAGACCGACAACAATCCCCGCCAGGACCTGAACGATGCCCTGGTTGTCAAGCCCCAGAAACCGCCGCTGAGGCGGAACGGCCCCCGGGAGATCAGGCGAAGGAATGGTCAAAGCCTAAAAGCTCCAACCCTGGCGAGAGGAGATGATACGTCAGTACTGGTCGTTGAGCAATTCTCAGGGCTTCGCGGGGGTCTTTGAAGCACACGGGAACCATCCCGAGGCGCGATCAGGACACGAGGAGAGTGGCGCAGCGAACCGCTCGGCCGTCGCTGGTGTCCAGCCGGATCCCCTCCGGCTCCCTCACCAGCCCAAGAAACGGCTGCCAGTCATCGCGCCACCCCTGGGCGCTTGCCACCGCCAGCACCCTGCCGCCGGTGTCTTCGAGCGTGAAGGTGAACCGATCGATCGCCATGCGGCGCACCGGCCCGCTTCCCCAGGGGGCGCCGGGGCAGCTCATGCGAAGGGGCTGGCGCACCTCACCGGACGGCCGGGCGGCGAGGGCCAGAAAAACGTGGGATCTGTCCCCAGGCGCAGCAACGCCGCTGCATCCGTCAACGGCCTGAGGCATTCCGATTCAGCCGTACTTGAATGATTCGCCAGGCTCCAAGCCACAAGCCATGACCCCCAACAGCCAAAACACCCCCCAACCGCCTCGCTGGCCGAGCGATCGCCTTCCGATCCCCGAGGCGGATCTCGATCACCCTGCCTTACGAGATCTATCTCCAGTTGACGCAGCTCAGCAGCCTGCAGGGCCGTTCCCTCAGCAATCTGGCAGCGTTTCTGTTTGAGTCCTCCCTGGGCGAAGGCGGTGGCAGTCGCTCGGATGGGCGGCCCATGCCGCTGGCCGCGGAGGTCCAGCGCTGGAGGGACAACCATGCCGGATGAGGCGCTGAGCCGCCTGCCGCTGGCTCTGCCCACGATCGGCATCGGGTTTGCGGTGACGTCCAGCGATCTGTTAGGCGTATCAGGCAGGGCGGAGGAGCATCGCCAGTCCATGTTGCGAATAGCTGTTGCTGATGATTGTCGCAACGGGGGAATACTCCATGGGTGCACAAGCATCCCATCGATGACCAACCCGAACCAGCCGCCGGGGCTGATCCAGCGCTACCGCGAGGAGCTGCAGTCCCGCCACTACGCGCGCCGCACGGTGAAGACTTACGAGCAGTGGCTGCGGCGGTTCCTGCGGTTTCATGGCATGCGCCATCCGCGGGAGATGGGTAGCGCGGAGGTGAACGCTTTTCTCACGCACCTGGCGGTGGAGGGTCAGGTGAGCGCCTCCACGCAGAACCAGGCCCTCTCGGCGGTGCTGTTTCTGTACCGAGAACTGCTGGATCGGGATCTGAATCTGGAGGGAGTGGTGCGTGCCCGCAAGCCTCAACGGTTGCCGGTGGTGCTGACAGAAGAAGAGGTACGATCTGTCTTGCAGCGGCTCGAAGGAAGCGAAGCGCTAGTAGCTGGGCTGCTGTATGGGAGTGGGCTGCGATTGATGGAGGCTCTGCGGCTGAGGGTGCATGACGTGGATTTCAATCGGCAGGAACTGACCGTTCGTAATGGAAAGGGCGGAAAAGACAGACGCACAATGCTTCCAAAACAGCTATCGAAGAAGCTAAAGATCCATCTTGAGAAAGTACGAACTGTACACAAACGAGACTTAATAGATGGATGGGGTGCGGTGCAACTTCCCTTCGCCTTAGCGCGTAAGTATCGGAATGCTGCAACTGAGTGGGGCTGGCAATGGGTATTTCCCCAGCATCGGCGCTGGCAAGATCCAACCTCAAAACAACAGGGACGCCATCATCTCGATCCGAGTTTGATTCAGAAATCGGTGCGGTGCGCTGTGCTGGCAGCTGGTATCAGCAAGCCGGCCAGCTGCCACAGCTTGCGTCATTCTTTTGCCACACACCTATTAGAGAGAGGACAGGACATTCGCACAATTCAGGAATTGATGGGGCACAAGGACCTAAAAACAACAATGATCTATACGCACGTTCTCAATCGCGGACCATTGGGTGTCGCCAGCCCGGCAGATTTCCTGTAAAGAAATGGAAAAGAGCTGCCGTTGATACCGGGTCCGTATAAAATCCCAACCAAGCCACTGTCCAATCCCTCAGACCTACTGCGCCGCATGCCCTTTGGAGCAAGTTGCCGGCTTCCCATCGGCCGCTTAGGCCGACAGCGGCACCCACCGCAGAGCGGATACCGGACCCGTCCATACAGCGTTCGGAGGACAGGCCGGATGCACCAATGCCCGATTTTGGGTAAGAAACATGCACAACCGCCGCATTTCAGCCGGAACATAAAGCTGTGTTTGGAGTTTGCAAGCATCTTGGCGCTGTGTGCACTATTGTGAAGGTTAATTGCCGAGCGTTGACTTTGCGAGTACAAATAGTTTAGCTGTTCCCACAAGCAGCAAGCTAATTTAAGAACAAAATGAACTTCACTGTTTCCACTTTGCCTCTTCTCGCTGTTTTCGACGTGGGCATCGTAGGGGCCGTATTGGTTCCCTTTCTGTTCAAGCTGGTTGGCGCGGTTGCCCTTTGGATTGTCGGCGGTTGGCTGATCAACTTCGCCCTGCGGTTGCTGCGCCGCGGCCTCAACCAGGGCACCCTCGACCCAACTCTGATCAGTTACCTGCTGAACATCCTGGGCGCACTGCTGCGGGTGGTGTTGGTGGTGGCTATCCTTGGCTTCTTCGGCATCGAAACTGCCAGCTTCGCCGCCCTGCTGGCCGGTGCCGGCGTGGCAATCGGTGCGGCCTGGAGCGGCATGCTCGGCAACTTCGCCGCCGGGGTGTTCCTGCAGATCTTCCGGCCGATCAATGCCGGAGACTACATCGATGGTGGTGGTGTGGAGGGCACGGTGGACGAGGTGGGCATGTTCGTGACCTCTATTACCTCACCGGACAACGTGCGCCACTATGTGGGAAACGCCAAGCTCTTCGGCGACACGATCAAGAACTACTCCGCCAATCCCTTCCGCCGCGTTGAGCTGGTGGCCCAGCTCGACAACAGCGCCGATGTGGGCAAGGCCATCAGCTTGCTTAAGGAAGGGATCAAGCAGGTGCCCAACCAGGTGGAGGGCATCGAGGCCGACGTGGAGGTGCTGGAATTCAGCGAGCGTGGGCCGCGGCTGGCGGTGCGACCCTATACCCACACCGCCAACTACTGGCAGGTGTACTTCGACACCAACCGGATGATCGTGGAGGTGCTGGGCAAGGCGGGATTCCCGGTGCCCCGCATCCCGGTGGCGATGCAGGGTAATTCAGCTAACTGACACATCTGCGATGCATACACGGAAATGCACCGCAAAGACATTTGTGAGCGCCAGGTGGTTTTGGCCAATAAGCGCTCTTCCTCTGCGTTCCCAAATATTGGCATAAGTGTGTGATCATCTATGGTTGCGGTAGAAATATTAGATTGTTTTGCTGAAAAGCTAAGTTTATTACGGAAGATCGCTTTAGATTCTAGTCAAGATGCCTCGCTTCTGCTGTGGAGACTTTGATTTACTCCAATTATGATAACTAAATGACTGCTGAAACCTCCGAACATCCAGATGCAGAAGTCGGGAGCAAGGGCTGGTTACCAAGGTGATACGTCCCAGCCCGCTTCTGATCTGGGGCGTTAGCCTTACGCAAAATCCATGCGTCCGGCTGTCCTGAGTTCCGAGCCACGAGATCAAATAGCTGCTGGAGATCATGTTCCATTGATTAATTGGCTTCATTCTACTCTGCAAGCCTCTGACATTATTGGATGCTGTTGTCAGCTCAGAAGCCTTGGAGGATACTGTATGTGAACTCATGCAAAGCAATCGATCAGCTTTGCTCTATAATTCTACTTCCTGGCGTAGCGCTTTAGGCGATGAAATGAAGGTGTCCGAGGTTCTCAAAGCGATCAAGGATGATGGCTGGTTTCAAGTGGCCCAGAAAGGAAGCCATCGTCAATTTAAGCATCCAAGCAAGCCAGGAAGGGTAACCATTGCTGGTAAGCCGTCCGATGAGCTTGCAAAGGGCACTCAGATGAGTATCCTGAAGCAAGCAGGTCTCCGAGGTTCAGAACAGCCATGAAGTACGCGGTAGTCATTGAGAAGGCTGGAGACAACTTTTCGGCCTACGTGCCAGATCTCCCAGGCTGTATCGCAACTGGCGATACTGCTTCTGAGGCTGAACAGCAGATACGCGAGGCAATATCATTTCACTTGGACGGGTTGCGGGAGGATGGCATGGAAATACCCGAGCCGTCATGTGCCGTTGGGTATGTCGAACTTGCTGCATAATCGAAATGAGACGAAGGCTAACATCCAGATGCAGAAGACGGGAGCAAAATGCATCGACTATGCCCACGTCTCTGCCCGCTTCTGATCTGGAGCGTTCGGTGGGCTAGAGTCACCCAGGAATGGCCCACGCGTAAGTGACTGAAGACCCAAAATTGCGATATGCACGCATCCCTTGCTCAAACTGCGGAGGAGATCCTAGAAATCACGAAGTCTTAAGTGAGCATTGCGACGAGTGGGAGATTGAAGATGCCGGAATATATGGGAAAAGTGCACATCAAATACTGAAGTGTGCAGGATGCGACTCCATCAGATTCCGTAGCTTTTATTGGAATAGCGAAGATATTGACTGGCAGACTGGCGAGCCAGAAGTCACGGAAAAGATATATCCTGAAAGCATAGGCAACGCAAGGCAAGGCATTGATTTGCAGGAGCTTCCCGATCCTGTAGCTCGAATTTACAAGGAGGCCGTCATTGCATTCAATGCAGGTGCGCTCATCCTTGCCGGTGGCGGCCTGCGTGCTGTAGTAGAGGCGATGTGCCAGGACAAGAAAGTGAAAGGCAAAAACCTCGAAGTCAAGATTGAGAGCCTTGTCGAGCAAAAGCTATTAGCGAAACCGCAAGCCGATCTCCTGCACGAAGAAAGGTATTTAGGAAATTCTGCTTTACATGAAATTGTAACGCCCTCTTCGCAGGATGTTAATGATGGATTCGACATAATTGATAGTCTATTGACTACTATCTATATTCTTCCAGGCAAGGCTGATCGACTTCGCGCAAAACGAGTAAGGCGACCCCAGCTTAAACAAACCGCCGAACAACCAGATGCAGAAGACGGGAGCGGGGATGGCTGATGAATTCCAAGGTTCTGCCCGCTTCTGATCTGGAGCGTTAGCTGGGACTGTGCAGACACTTATCTGTGTATCATAGTAAGAACTGTTTAAAGCCAATGCAGAAACTCAGGAAAGTTGCAACTGACTTCTTTTATGGCATCTTTGCCCAATGGCTCACTCCTTTTGTCGTTGCATCTATCGGTTTCGCATATAATAGCCTGGCAAGTGTGAGTTTTAGAGTGCCATTGAGGATTGCCGTCTGGATATTAGCCCTTGCATCTGTATTGCCCCTAGCAAGATACTTAAGACAGTGTCAATGGAGACACAAACAGATACGCTTCTTGAAGGAAGACTCAGCGACAAGATCCCTTGATCTCTTTATTGATATTATACAAAGAGAAGTTTGGCTAGCGATGAGAGTGCCAGAAAATGGGTTTCATACTGTTTTGCCCTCGTTCCAAAAGTATATTTTACTGAGAAAGCAACCTATGCAAATAATTCTGGTTGATTGCATGCGCATCGCAGCAAGAGCCAAGAGCCTCGCTGAACATTCACAAGTATTGTCACAGGTAAGTCATTATCTAGAGTTTATGCGATTCTACAAGAAGATGGCCGTTCCCAGAATCGTAGCTCAATGTCTTCTGTATTTCAAAACCTTTAAGGATGATCTTGATATCATACTAATTTATGGCCATAGCACGGTCGTACTTGAGGCTGTTGTTGCTGGTTATCGTGAGTCACGCTTCACGATTGTTGTCGTTGAGGACAAACAATACCATAAAGAAAGCTTAAATGAACATCAGATTGTCTGCAATAGGTTGAAGTCAGAAAAAGTCGTATACCATCTAATTGCTTATGATCAGACAGACGACCTTTTGAAAGGTACAAGATCGATTAGATGCAAGATAGGTGGGGATATTGCAATCCATCCAGAGAGAAGAATTCATGCTTTGATTGGTTGTGAAAGAGTTGACACAAGTGGTAATGCACTTATCCCAGCACTCACGAAAGGCACAGTATCAGACACCGCTGCCTTAATAACTCGGATCTCAAGAAAGGAGAATAACAATTGCGTTACTAGACTAGTTATAATATCCGAAAGTTACAAAGTACGAGATTATCAGATCAGCGATTTAAGCACACACGTGCCACTTCAAGGATACTCATTCGACAGCCTCAAGTATATACTAGGTATACAGAGACTTTTTCCAGCAATGCGTGAAGTTCGTCTTTATGAGATACCGAGCATAAATGTATACGCATACATTAACGAGTTTGGCGTGTTTCCACGTATCAAGCAAAAATTTAATCTTTCCTACTGTCAAGATGTGTTTGAACGCGAAACAAGCATTCTTGGATTTTTCGCAGGGCGTCAACAATTGAAGTTTGAAGTCTTCCACGATATAGAAGCAGTTCTAATCGATCTAAATGGAATTATAATTGATGATGAAGATTTGCATCGCATGGCTTTTCACGCAGTTGTTTTTGATCTCTGCGGAGGAGATCTTACGCCTTCACTCTATACAAGACTGTGCTTCGGTAGGAGTGATGCAGAAGGCATAACCAATATTCTAACCGAATATTCAATAGATGCATCCGTTGATGCTCTGGTTGCAAAGAAGCAATCATACTATATAGACTCGCTTAGCAACTCAGACATTCATATTGATCCATCGGTTCAAACTCTGCTTGAAAACCTAGTATCTCACGGGTATTTGATTGGATTAGTCACTGCTTCCTCGAGATTAGAGGTTGATGTGATCCTAGAGCGTCTGCAAATCGGCAAGTATTTCAAGGTATTGATCACCAATGATGATGTTAACAATAGCAAGCCATCCACAGAGGGGTACATTCTAGCATCAGATAGTCTTGATGTTCCGATATCTAGATGTCTCGTAATTGAAGACTCTTTAGAGACTATCAAGCAGCTTATGCTAATAGCCCGTAATCCAGTTACAATATTGAAACAGACCGATGTAAGTATATCACCAGCAACATATACAATTGATAGCATTAATGAGATTCTCTCTTATTGAGCTTGTGAATAATACGAGTATTCAGGCTGTAGTCAATCAATTGCAGCGTATTGGGCTTGATTATGGCCATAAGGTTATGATCCATGCTTCATTTAAAGCCATGAAGATCTGGCATCCTGAAATCTTGATCCAAGCTCTAGAAGAGACTATTGGGAACAGCGGCTTAATTATGATGCCAGCCCTCTCCTACCATTCCCCAATCACAACTCCGTTTGACACGTTGACAACACGCTCTTGCGTTGGGTACTTAGCAGAGTATTTTCGGTTGCGTAATGGTACTTTGCGTAGTTTACATCCTACCCATTCGGTTTGTGCATCTGGAAGTAATGCTCATGAATTCCTAAATAGGCATCTTCTTGATGTCACACCATGTGGCTTGCATTCCCCGTTTAACAAGCTGATATGGTCTCGTGGAAAGATCTTGATGATTGGATGTGGCTTAAAGCCCAATACAACAATGCATGCAATAGAAGAATACATTGCTCCTCCCTATTTATTTGGGCGAATCATTCAGTATTCTATGATTGATAAGCATGGAATGCCGATAACCAAGAAGTACATATCACATGATTTTAAAGGCTATGCGCAAAGATATGACAAGATTGCGTGCGATTTAAAATGGCCATATTTAATTAGAGGCACTATAGGTAATGCTGAGGCTTGCCTAATTGATTGCAAGGAGCTTTATATTAGAGCTCTTGATAGACTCAAGGCAGATCCTTTCTACTTTGTTGATCGCGAATAATGGGGGGATTTTCTGTCTGCTTGTTCTATTAAGCTAGTTCAGGGAAACTGCACGATATGTTCTTAATCTTGAGAAGCATATGTTACGATGCTTGATTTAAGCATGTAATACAAGCTCTAGTGCACGTTGTTTGCCGAATAAAAGCAAGAATGTCCAGCTAACAACCAGATGCAGAAGACGGGAGCATAGGCTTGTTAACATGCATCGAATCCCGCCCGCTTCTGATCTGGAGCGTTGGAACGATGCAAACAGCCGTATTCGTATAGCCCTTGCCGTGTACGTGTGAGATGTGCTGCAGGAGTCTCTTTCCTGCCTCGGAAGGCGAAACGAGGCTATGCTGAGAAGCAAGTGGGGGAGCCTGTTTGTCGCCAACCGTATTCAGAGAAGGAGAATTTCGGTTTTTCTTCTTCTCTCGAGAAGAAAGCCGCAAGCACATCCATGTCAGTCACTCAGATGGTGAGGCGAAGTTTTGGCTAGAACCGACCATTGAACTAGCCCGCAATATCGGGCTAAGCTCGTCAAAGATGAAAGAGGCAGAGCGCCTCATCCAGTCCCGCCAAAAGGAGATCACCGATGCCTGGAACAACCACTTTGGGGGCTGAGGTCACCAATGTTTCCGGACACTGCGTCTGGATACTTATTGATGATGAGGAGCTTGCACTTCCGTACTCGGAGTTTCCCTGGTTCAAGGCAGCCACGATTCAGCAGATATTCAACGTCATGCGTCCCACGGCCGACCACCTATTTTGGCCTGATTTAGATATTGACTTATCTGTCGAATCAATACGCCATCCTGAGAGGTTTCCGCTAAGGGCGAAGAGCACTTTCCAACCGGCCACTTGAGTGGACAGGCCTCCATTCGCACTTTGCTACGCCACTCCAGGCTTCCTGCCTGCCACTCAGGGGCAGCGTTGGGAGGGAAGGACCACATTCCCCATGGTTGGCCTTTTACAGGGGTTAGTCTGTAGACATCGTTCAGCAGGATCGAATGGCACTCACAACTCCAATCGAAAATGCCTTTGCTAAGTTAGTGGCACAAGCGCCATCTGCTGTAATTACAGTAGCAATTTTATATTTCATCATTTTTGTCGTGAAAGAATATAGATCCTTAAAACGAGAAAATAGTGAATTAACAAAGCAGTTTGTGTATTCAATTATTGGTGAGATCAGATCTAGCATGGAAGCGCAGATCGCTGAGATCAGCCTAAGCTCTGGAGTGCAACAAAAACGTCTTGATGAGATCGATAGTTTGTACTCACGATTCACCAATGATCTTAAGTCAAAGGAGAGTAGTCTTGAACAGATTTATGAAACCACAACAAAACAACTAAATGCTATCCAATCCGACCTAGGTGTTATGATGAACGTGGTAAAAGATATTGACCAATATAGCGTAGCGGATCTAGTGGGGCAGGTAGAGGAGTCGGAAGATTCGAGAATGGCTGTTTTCTATTGTAATAGAATTCTCGAAGATCCAGATGCTAGTGGCAAAGATCTTGAGAGAGCAGGCGACAGTATGAGACGCCGAATGAGATATCCGCTCGCTATACGACTTTACGAAAGATCTGTTGAAATAGATCCTCAGCGCCTTAGTGCAAGAATAGAATTACTTGCTCTACAAGCGGAGCTAAGGCCTGGAGAACGTGATGTCCTGCTTAGGGAAGCAATGCAGCTGGTCATAGATCAACCAGATAGAGTAGTATTTGCGAGAGTTGCTAATGCGTTGATTGAGTTAAGTAAATATGAACTTCTTAATGAGTTTTGTACTAGATGCCTCGAGTTGTTATCGATAGGAAATCCTGGCACTAAGGCGCTAGTCCTAAGGAACAAAGGTATCGCTCTTAGGGAAGTCGGTCTCATTTCTGAAGCATTAGAAGCATTGCGTGAGGCTTTTGCCATCAGACCAACGGAAGAAAATGTGTTCCAACCATATCTCAATATACTCGAGGAGAATATAATGCATGATGAATACAGTCAGGTTGCCTCTAAACTGCTGTCCATTGACCCATTGAGGACACGACACTATTTGCTATACGCTAAAGCCCTCATTCTTCAGAAGGCATTTGCTGAAGCCCAGCGCTATCTAGAACTAGCCTGTAGCTTGCCTATGGACAAGAAAGAAGAGGCGATAGTATCAGTCTATAGCAACTTTATAGCCACCAGCATTGCCCAGACAGCCAGTGAGAATGCTTGACAGATGCTTATAACAACAACTTTGGCAAGTGACTTGCAATCTTCTTCCTTCCAACAAGCCCCTCGAGAGGACAGGCCACCGCAGGCATTCGGCCCTGCCACCCCAGGTTCCCTGCCTGCCACTCAGGGGCAGCGTTCGAAGGATCGCGTTCAACTCGACGCGGGAAGCGCCTGTCGCCAAGATTAAATGAAAACGACAGCCATTCCTTTGCAGCAAGCCTCTCAAGTCCCTTTCGCTTAGTTCTTGCCTTTCTCGGATGACCTGGGAAGTTGCGTTTTGAAGTGGAGTCAACATCTAGTCGTTGTATTCAGTTGACCACGCCCACCTTGCGGCAGCTGCTGCGGGCAGCCTCCCTGGCTGACTCCATAGCTGCAGGATAACTACCGGAACTTAAATCGATCGAACGGCAAATTGCGATGACGGCAGGCTTGATCGACCAGCGCCGCAGCGAGCCATCCTCGCCATTACTGATCAGCTCGCCGTTCTTTAGTTCGAGCAGGCTCCACACACGCTCCTGTCCCGTGGCGATCGGCTTGCCATCACCTACCGGCTTACCGTCTCTCCAGCGCCGCAGCGTCCCGTCGCTTCCACCACTGATCAGCTCGCCGTTCTTTAGTTCGAGCAGGCTCAACACACCCCCCTGTCCCGTCGCGATCTGCTTACCATCACCAATCGGCTTGCCGTCTCGCCAGCGCCGCAGCGTCCCGTCGGTTCCACCACTGATCAGCTCACCGTTCTTTAGCTCGGTCAGGCTTAACACAGTCAACTGTCCCGTGGCGATCGGCTTGCCATCACCTACCGGCTTGCCGTCTCGCCAGCGCCGCAGCGTCCCGCCGACACCACCACTAATCAACTCGCCGTTCTTCAGCTCGATCAGGCTGTACACACCCTCCTGTCCCGTGGCGATTGGCTTGCCATCACCTGCCGGCTTGCCGTCTCGCCATCGCCGCAGAGTCCCGTCGGAGCCACCGCTGATCAGCTCGCCATTTTTCAGCTCGATCAGGCTGTACACCGGCCCTTGCCCCGTGGCGATTGAATTGCCATCATCTGCTGGCTTGCCATCTCGCCAGCGCCGCAGCGTCCCGTTGTAATCACTACTCATCAGCTCACCATTCTTCAGCTCGAACAGCCTCAACATTCTCTCCTGCCTCGTGGCGATCGGCTTGCCATCACTCATAGGATTGCCATCTCGCCATCGCCGCAGCGTCCCGTCGACATCACCACTGATCAGCTCACCGTTCTCCACCGAGATCAGGCTCAGCGCACCCCCCTGCCCTGTGGCAATCGGCTTGCCATCACCCACCGGCTTACCATCTCGCCAGCGTCGCAGAGTTCCATTAACGCCAGCACTGATCAGCTCGCCGTTTTTCAGCTCGATAAGGTGATACATTCTGCCCTGATCCGTGGCGATCGGCTTGCCAACACCCACCGGCTTGCCATCACGCCAGCGCCGCAGCGTCCCGTCTGTGCCACCACTGATCAGCTCGCCGTTCTTTAGCTCGATTAGGCTGAACATACTCCCTTGACCCGTGGCGATTGGCTTGCCATCACCCACCGGCTTGCCATCACGCCAGCGCCGCAGCGTCCCGTCGGCGCCACCACTGATCAGCTCGCCATTCTTTAGCTCGATTAGGCTCAACACCACCTTTTGACCTGTGGCGGTTGGCTGGCCATCACCCACCGGCTTGCCATCACGCCAGCGCCGCAGCGTCCCGTCGGTGCCACTACTGATCAGCTCGCCGTTCTTTAGCTCAACTAGGCTCAGAACTCTCCCCTGTCCCGTGGCGATCGGCTTGCCATCACCTGCCGGCTTGCCGTCTCGCCAGCGCCGCAGCGAGCCATCCTCACCGCCACTGATCAGTTCGCCGTTCCTTAGCCCGATCAGGCTAGACACACCCCCCTGCCTCGTGGCGATCGATTTACCATCACCCACCGGCTCACCATCTCGCCAGCGCCGCAGCGTCCCGTCGGATCCACCACTGATCAGCTCGCCGTTCTTCATCTCAATCAGGCTCAATACACTCCCCTGTCCAGTGTCTATGGGGATAGCAACGGATCGGTTGGCTGACGCTGCCTCCGATAAAGATGCTCTCAACTGCGCCTCCTCCCAAGGGCGATTCGCGTCCAACAGAGGTTCCGCCACCGCCAGACCATACACTAGGCTTGCGAAGGGATCGCTGATGATAAGAGCCCGATGAGTTGCCTCAAACTGCAGTACTTGGGCCGCCCTTGATTGCCGCAGTTGGTGCCAGGCGAATCCTGTGGATCCGAAAGCAAGCAGAGACGTTCCGCTGGCGACCACCAGTCCCCGCCGGAGCAGTATCTTGATGCGCCGCTGTTGGTACTGCCGCTCCCGCTCAGCATTGCGGCTGGCCTCGGCAAATACCAGCTGGAGCGGCGTGAGATCGGGATCGTGGGACTGACGAAAACGCTCAAGCAGATCAAGATCCGGTGGCCGCCAGAGGCTCCCATCGGGCTTACCTGAGTTCTCCCAATGGCGAGCCGCTTCCTCCAGGCGTCGCTGGAAGCGCAGATCCGCACGGCTGTTGTTCAACCAAACCCGGAGCAACGGCCATGCCTCGATCAGGGCTTCATGGCTGAGCTCCAGGGTTTCGCGGCCGTCCTGGCCGCTGGAACGGGTGATCAAGCGCACGGCCGGGCTGGCAAAGCGCTCAATCACGCGCCGCGTCGCCGCCGGATTTTCGCCGTGAGCGATCACCTCCTCTAGGGCAACCCGGCGACGGGTGTCGCGGCTGCCTTCGCCCAGTTGCACCAGGTTGAGAAACAGGCGCCGGGCGATGCGCTGGTCGCCTTCAGGAAGGCTGTCAAAGATGCGCTTTGCCTCCCCCGCCAGGGCGCCTCCCACCCCGCCGATCTGGCGCAGGGTTTCGGCTGCGGGCTGCCCCCGCAATAACCCCTCCCAGATGCGCAGCAAGGCGAACTGCAGCAAGGGCAGGGCGCCATCGCGGCCCAGGCTCTGTTCCACCAGCAGGTCCACCGTGGCGGCATCCAGGGGCCGGCCACGTCGCTCGGCCGGCAGGCGGATGGCATCGCGCAGCCCTGGCTCGGAGAGGGCCGCCACAAACACACCCTGGGCCTGGATCAGCTGGTTGAGGGCCGGATCGGCCTGGGTGGCGCCGAGAAAATCACTGCGCAGGGTCACCAGCACCGCCACCTGGCCGCTACGGTTCGCTGCCGCATGCAGCAGGTTGGCCAGGAACGCCTGGCGCACGGCGGCGTCCAAGCGGAGATCGCTGTAGATCTCCTCCAGTTGATCGACCACCACCACCAACGGCCACACATCGGCCTCCGGCAACAGGGCAGCGATGCGCTGCAGGCCGTCGAACTCGCCGGCGCCATTGGCCAGGGCCAACTCCTCGGCAAGCTCGCGGGTTTTGCGCACCGGCGCCGGGTCGTTGGTGGCGATGCGGGCCAATACGCTGGCCAGCGCCTGCAGCGGCTGGCTGCCCGGCACCAACAGGGCAATCCGCGCCTGGGCCCTGCCCCCCGGGGGCCTGCGCGCTAGTTCCGGTACCAGCCCCGCCCGCACCAGCGACGACTTGCCCGACCCGGAGGGGCCGTACACCACCAGTAGCCGGGTGGCGTCGGCCTGCTCATGCAGCGCCCGGAAGCGTTGCCACAGGTCCTCGATTTCAGCGTTACGGCCAAAAAAGCGATCGCCATCGCTTGGTTGAAACGCCAGAAGGCCCTGGTAGGGGTTGGGGCCCTCCTCGACAGGGGTGGGGGCTGATGCGGCGGTGCCGACTGCAGATGCGGGGCCTGCAGTGACATCTGAAACGGGAGCCTGCGAGCCCTGGATGATCGTCACCGATCCGTAGATCACCGTGGCGCCGATCACGGTCTGACCGATCACGCCCCTGGCGTCCTGGCCGATCTGGGTCGAGGTGGCTGGCGACTCCGGCTCCATGATCAGTTGATGTCGCCCACAATCGTGGCGTTGCTCACCGTTTGTCCGATGATCCCCTTGGCTCCGCGACCGATATCGATGCCTGGGGAGGCGGCCGGGGCGCCCAGCTGCTCCAGCAGCTGGCGGGCAAGGGCCAGCACCTCCTGATCCTCAGCAAGGGCCGCTTGCTCCAGCTGCTTACGCAGCGGCGCCTCATAGGTTTGCGGGTCGGAGGCGTGCTCCTCAAGCACCATCTCGGCAGCAGGCTTGCCGGCAAAGCGCTTACGCAGCAGCTCCCGGAGGCCCTTGTAGGCATCGGGCACCACATCGGTGGCCGCCTTGACGGCACCCTGAACCAACGCGGTGACGATCAGGGTGATCGGGTCCATGGGGAAGCTGGGCGGCTCAGCCTATTCTGTCTGTCGTGAGTCGTTGGCGCAAAGTGGCAGGCCGAGGCAGCCTGTTGGACAGGACCTTCGAACAAGCCCTTCGAGTGGGCAGGCCGCCGGCAAGTTACAACTGTCGATATAAAATCACGGCCTGCCACTCAAGGGCAGCGTTCGAAGGATCGGGTAGAAGGGCGCAGGCATCGACGAGAATGCTTATGGCAATAGGCCTGCAGAAGGTAACAGAATTATTTGGACGATCATTTCCCAACCAGACACTTGAGACCCAAGCACTGCGCATCAACTCTAATATGAGCTAGATTAAGCAGAGATCCTAGGAACAGGCATGACTACAGCATCCGCCTACACAGCTGTGATTCGACAGGATGGACCATGGTGGATTGGATGGGTGGAAGAGGTTCCTGGCGTAAATGCTCAAGAGCAGAGTCGCGAAGCGCTTCTGGAATCACTAAGGGAGATTCTCCGAGAAGCACTGGAATTTAACCGTCAGGATGCCTTGGAAGCTGCAGGCCCAGGGGCCGAGGAGCTTGCCTTGATCCTGTGAACGTAGGGATCTGCTTCGTTACCTCAGCGGCTGTGGCTGTGAACAGTTGCGCGAGGGTGGCAACCATTCATGGTGGTGGAATCCATCACAGAACCTTCGTAGCTCGATTCCGCGCCATTCTGAAGTAAAGGAATTACTTGTGCGGAAAATATGTAAGGATCTTGGACTGCCTCCTCCGTGACAAGCGTAGTGGGTGCTTCATCTGGCGACAGGCCGCATAAGTTGACTTCAGGGATGCGACACTTCGAACAAGCCCTTCGAGTGGACAGGCCACCATCAACTCTCAGCTTCGCCACCACCAGCTCCTTGCCTGCCACTCAAGGGCAGCGTTCGCCTGCTTGAAGAAAGCCTTACAAAGGCTGTCGATAGCGCTCCATGCTACAATGGTGAAAATTGATACAATTGTCTCAATAAGGAGGAACAATGAGAGCCTATGCCGACGTGGCCGCCTATGACAAAGATGGGCAGCTAGCCCTAGTAGTAGAAGCAAAGAGTCGCCTTCACACGACCGCTGACTGGGCTGCAAAAATGCGCAGAAATCTATTTGCTCATGGCATAGTGCCTAAGAGTAGTTATTTCATGCTTGCAATGCCCGACAATCTATATCTGTGGCGTGGCAAGGAGGTGGGAGTTGAGCCAGCCACGCCCGACTATATCATTAGTCCAGAGCCACTTTTTCGTCGATACCTTGATAGCGCTAATGCTAACTCATTAAAGCTTGGAGAGCAATCTCTCGAGATTCTCATCAATTCGTGGATAAGTGACCTGATTCAAAGCGGGCTTCCAGATGATCTGCCTGAGCCACAACGAACTACTTTGGCTGAGTCTGGATTGGTAGACGCAATAAGAGGCGGGAGAATCGCACTCGAAGAACTAATATGATTTTAATCTATGTTGAGACCAACTATATTCTTGAGCTTTCATTCTCTCAAGAGCAAGCTCCGAGCTGCCTAGATCTGCTTGAGTGTTGTGAACAGGGCGCAGCAAGGCTAGTCATTCCTGCGTTCAGTATTGGAGAGTGCTTTGATACCCTAGTTCGTCGAAGCACCCAGAGAAAACGCTTGGCGGAGACTGTTTCAGCCGAACTAAAGCAGCTATCGCGTTCCCTGGCTTACAGGAGCGAAGTGCCTGCTCTTGATTCCATCACGCGGCTGCTTATTAACAGCCTGGAAGATGACAAGAGAAGACTCGACAAGATATTGACCAGAGTTTTAAAAGTGGCCGAGATAGTGCCTTTAGACCAGAGTGTTGTCATGAAAGCAATAGGGCATCGTGAGAAGTACGGCCTCGGATATCAGGATTCGCTTGTCTTTTCGTCAGTCATCGATCACCTTCACTCAGTGCCGAGAGCACCTAGTTGTTTTCTGAATCGTAATAGCAAGGACTTCGATGATCCAGATATTGTCGAGACATTTGAGAAAATGGATTGCAAGATGCTCTTTAGCTTTGACAAGGGTCTCAACTACGTGAATGGATTGCTTGTGAAATAAGTTGGTGCCTCACGCCATTTTAACAGTCGAACAAGCCCTTCGAGTGGACAGGCCACCATCATCAATCTGCTACGCCACCTCAAACTCCTTGCCTGCCACTCAAGGGCAGCGTTGGGATGACCTGAGATCCGGTTCATGAAACGCAAACCGGCAAGGCCGCATCATTTATGGTACAGTAGGTTGGATGGTCGGCCCGTGGCATGGGAAATCACCCTGTCCTTCGAGTCGTCTTTTTCCGTTCTCAAGGAGGGAGGGAGCCAGTGAGAGCATGGTTGCTTGATCAGAGCCGAGGCGATCGCAAGGCTATTGGATGCGACATTAAAACTGCACAATATGGCTGGCCTATTGGAATGCCTCTGGTTCGGAAGCTTGAGCCTGGTCTGTGGGAGGTGCGATCCGCTATTGAAAGATGCATTGCACGGGTTATTTTCACAGTAGAGGATGATGTAATGGTTCTGCTGCATGGCTTTGTCAAAAAGTCCGCGAAGACCCCATCTGATGATCTTCAGGTTGCACGAGATCGGCGCTCAAGGTTGAGAGGTGCCCAATGATGGAGAAGCAGCATCTTGGAAGTGATTTTGATGACTTCCTTCGTCACGAGGGATTCATCGAAGATGCAGAAGTGGTAGCAGCAAAACGAGTTATTGCCTTCCAGATAGCCGAGGAGATGATAAGATCAAATATCACCAAAACGGAACTTGCTCACCGTATGCATACAAGTAGACCAGTTGTTGATCGCCTGCTTGATCCCTCTAATCGGTCAGTTACTCTTTCTACCCTTGGCAGAGCAGCATCAGCAGTGGGAAAGACTCTGAAGATCGAGCTATGTTAGTGGCATTCCCAACAACATCATGCACCCGACCCGCCCCCAGTGTGATTGCCTACGGCAGCGGTTGCTTCGGGCGGGTGATGATGAGCGTTAGACACACATACGATCGCCAATGGCCACACCTGCATTTGTTTACGCTTTTGACAACCTTGGTCCCGAAAGATTTGTCCAGCTTTGTGGATTGCTCCTAGGATCTCGCTATAAGGGCTTCTTGCTGACTAGGGCCGCGTCCCTTTGCGTGGTGTAAAACCCGAGGCCCGAATGCCCTGATCAGAG
>JANWUR010000039.1 GCA_024958655.1 Cyanobium sp. FGCU6
CATAGCCATAGCCATAGCCATAGCCATAGCCATAGCCATAGCCATAGCCATAGCCGTTGTGGTGAGCGGTTGTGGCCACCACTTCGTTGGCCACAACCCCGAGGATGTCGGCTCCGGAGGCGCTGATGCGGCGAAGGGCGATGGTGGGCAGGGAACGGTTGATCTGCTGCATGCCCACCAGGAACAGCAGCCCGTCGAGGTGTTGGCTGAGCAGCACCGGATCGCTGAGGTCGAGGGCAGGCGGGCTGTCGAACAGCACGATGTCGTAGTGCGGCAGAGCGCGGATCAGTTCGCAGAGCTGGCCGCAGCGCTCGGAGCTGAGCAGCTTGGCCGCGTCGGGGGGTGTTGGGCCGGCTGTGAGCAGATGCAGGCGGTCGCGGGGCCGCTGGAGGATGGTGGTGATGGTGGCCAGGTTGGGAAGCTGTTCGGCGGTGAGGAGGCTGGAGAACCCCAGGAGGTTGTCGACACCCAGCTTCTGGTGCAGTCGCGGGCGGCGCAGATCGGCATCCACCACGAGCACCCGAAGGTCCAGATCCGCGAGTGTGTGGGCGAACAGGGCGGTGGCCGTGGTTTTGCCCTCGGCCTGGGAGGAAGAGGTGACCAGGATCAGGCGCAGAGGCTTGTCGGCGCGCAACAGGCGGAAATTGGTGAACAGGTTGCGCAACGATTCGCGCAGGGGGAAGCGCTGCCGGGGCTCGAGGGCCTCGATCGCCGCGGTAATGGTTTGACCATCGGCGTTGGTGAGGTGGGGGATCTGGCCGAGGAGCGGCAGTCCCAGCTCGTCCTCCAGTTCGCGGGGACTGTGGAACACGTGATCGAGGCGATCGCGCAGCAGGGCCGCCGCCAGCCCGGCCACAACGGCAAGCAGGGTGGAGAGTGCCAGATCGCGCGA
This sequence comes from Cyanobium sp. FGCU6, assembly GCA_024958655.1. Classification (GTDB taxonomy): domain Bacteria; phylum Cyanobacteriota; class Cyanobacteriia; order PCC-6307; family Cyanobiaceae; genus Cyanobium. Next base: position 893 of record JANWUR010000039.1, read on the forward strand.
GAGGCTCGGCTTCACCGGAGCGGGCGAGAACTGCGGGGGCACGATCACCTGCCAGGGCACCGTGCGCTGGGCCACCTGAAGGCGGAAGCTTTCGCGCGAGGCGATGTAGGAGGAGAGGTTGGCGCGGGCCACGGTGAGACGCTGCTGGATGGCGTCGTACTGCTGGACCAGCCTGGGGTTGCCAGCCACCTGAAGGGCCAGGGAGGCCAGTTGCCGCTCCACCTCAAGGTTCTGGGCGCGATTGTCGCTCAGCTCGGTGGCGAGCACATCGAGCTCGCGGCGTTGCAGCAGGCGGCGCAGTTGGGTGCGCCGGGCGCGCAGCTCATTCACCTGTGGGGCAGAATCGGTGAAGATGGCTTCGGCTTCTGAGAGCTCCTTCTCGACCTGGGTGAGATCGTCACGGAGCTTGGGGGCCACCTCGGTGACCAGTTCCTGCACCGGGTACTTCTGTCCCACCATGCGGCCGGCCTGAATGGAGGCGGCCAGGTTGGCAAGCTGGGCCCGGCGCTGGGCCAGTTCCTGCTGGCGGCTGAGCAGTTGCTGGCGGCGCTCCTGCAGTGCGGCGGCACTGGTGGAGGGCTCGAGATAGCCCGTGGAGCGGCGGAAGACGGCGAGCTCCTGCTCCACCTTGCCCATCCGATTCTGGAGTTCGGGCGCCTGTTCATCGAGGAAGGCGAGGCCCTGGCGCAGCTTTTCCTGGCGTTGGCGCAGGGAGTAGGCGAGATAGCGCTCGGCCAGGGCGGCAAGCAGTGCTTGGCCCTGCAGCGGGTCGTGCCATTGCAGGGTGATGTTGAGCACGCCCTGGGTAGTGCGATCGGCGCCCGCGATGGTGAGCCCGGAGGCGATTTTACCCGGCGGCAGACCAAAGCGTGTGGCAATGGGGGCGAGCAGGAGGGTGCTGCGGAGCACCTGGTTCAGCACGGCGGTATCGGCCTTGCCGGTTTCGCTGATCGCCAGCTGGCGCAGCGAATCGGCTGGAGCGGCAGCGCCGCTGCTGCCGTCCTGGCTGATCGGGTCGGTGACCAGCAGCTGAAAACTTCCCTGGTACACAGGAGCGAGGATTCGGCGGCTGATGGTGAAGGCCACGCCCAGGGTGAGCACGCTGGCGGCGACAGCCAGGGCCAGAACCCAACGGCGGCGGATGGCGTTCCAGAGGGCACGTAGATCGATCTCATCCGCATCGCCGGCATCCTGGTGCGGGCTGGTGGGGGGGCCAGCGGCGCGGGGCCGATGGATGCCGGCACTCGAATCAAAAACTGTCAAAGCTGGTTATGAATCAATCGTAGCTTCTACTGAGATTCTTGCAGTGGTTGTGGCCCTTGGGGGGGGGCATGATTGTGCTGGAGTGAATTTATGCGAAAAACGCATAAACCCAATTTTGGTTGATCGAGCGATGAAGGGATAGGCGAGTAACGTGAGCGATCTCACGGTGGTTCCACCAGGGCGATCAGCGCCACCGCGACACGCCCCAGCCGACTCCCTCAGCGACCCGCGAGATCGGCTGAGCACAGCTGGGTGATCTCTCCATGCCTGCTGAGTGAGGGGAGTGAGGCCACCTGGATGGCCGTGATCGGTTCATCGATTCATGGTGAAGGCTCGATATCGGTGAGAGGAAAGTCGTTGCCCTCGAAGAGCAGGAGCGAGCGGGTGGCTTGCGCCAGGGCGTAGGAATAACAATCAGCCATGTTCAGGCCTGCAGGGTGGTGCCCCTTGCCGGAATGCTGGAAGCCTGTGAGAGCCAGCTGGGCCTGATGGTGGTCAAATCGCGATCGTTCAGCTGGGGTCGCTGGGCCAGATGCAGGGCGATCGAATCGAGGTGATCCGCCGGACGTCCGCCCGGGCGGGTGGAGACGGGGGCGCATGCTTCAGGCGGTGCAACCGCTCACGATTCTGCCAACGCCGGATCCGCCAGACAGCCAGGCGACAGGGCCGCCTTGGCGAGTTGCCTGTCTGCCGTGATCAGGCGGGCACCATGGTTGAGCGCCAGGGCAAAGTCACTGGCGTCATAGACGCTCAGCGAGAGGGCCATGGCCTGATCGAGCGCACCGCAAGCGAGGTCACCGGCGCTGGTGAGCCGTAACGGCAGCTGCAGCAGATCCGTCAGGAGGGCTCGGCATTCATCAGCATTGAGCAATTGGCGCTGCACCTGTTTGAATAGCACCGAAGCACATTCGAGCAGGCAGAGATCGGGAACGAACAACAGGGCATCGCCACTGCAGCCGCTCTGGATGGCGAGCTCCAGCGAAGGAGGCAGCGGACCAACAGCCAGATACAGCCTCAGCAGGGCAGAGGTATCGAGGACAAAGCAATCAGTTTGTGCTGGCGTCGCTGCCGTCATCGCACCAGCGGCTGCGGTCGGCCTGGAGATCGGCAGCCAGATCGGGGAAATGGCGCCAACCTAGGCATAACGCACCTCCCGTTCAATCAGGAGCCGCACCTGCTCCTGCATGCTGCGGTGGTTGCGAATGGCGAGCTGCCGCAAGCCCTCATAGGTCTGATCCGACAGACCCCGCAAGCTCAATGATGGCATTGTGCTCTCCTGCGATTGATCTCATTTTGACATCACTTCGGCGCCACCCGTCTTCCATGCCGGGAACCATGAACAGGGCGATGACGAGGCCGGCGAGCACCTGGATCCAACCCTGAAGATGCAGGCAGCAACGACGGCGAGATGATCAATCGGGGTCATCCTGCTCATCCGCCATAGCCGCCAGCTCTGAGGCTATGAGGGCGAGGAATCGCCGGTGGAGGAGAGAGGGTTCGAGCCAGACAAGTGCTCCCGCTCGAAGAGCGCGAGCCTGGACTCGATCGCTGCGAGCCGCGCGTTCTCTTTCCTCAGCTGCTCGGTTTCTCTCTCGATCTGCTCGATCTCGCTCTCGAGCTGCATCATCCGCAGCTCGTGCTGCATCTTGCGCTGCTCGTAGCCGGGATCCCGTCGCCAGTTGAGCATCGACAACCACAAGCGCCACTGAGGCAACGATGAACCAGACGCCCCATTGCTGGTGGAGCTGGAGTCTGCCGCCGGCGGGGAAGTTGATGTGGTCATAGGAAGAAAGCAGGGCGATCAGGGCGATCACGAGGCCGGCAATGGCCTGGATCCAACCCTGGAGATCGAGGCTGCAGCGCCGGCGGAGCGAGACTGGTCTTGCCGCCAAGTCTGGCGCAGATTCAGGAGAGGGCTGGACCTGCACCAAAGCCCGAAGACATCAAAGGCATCCACCATAGTACGCCCGTACTCCCTCGTGGGCCTGGGCGCCGGGGGCAGCAGCGCGTCGGCAGTGTGCGTGACATGCCGCTCAGGCACACCACATGTGGTGTGCCAAACCACCCCAGGCCGGACACCCGCGACAGGACAACGGTGCCCTGCTTCAGCCGCTCTTCAGCCTTTCGAAGGGAAGGGTGCAGGCTCCCATCCGCTTGCGCTCAGGGTGATGGCGGCCTCAGTTCAGCGAGCAGAAGCGCCAGGGCTTCACTCAGTTGGAGCCGGTTGCGGGAGGTATCGGCGAGCAGGAATCGGCACTGAGCAACAAGGCATCCATCCTGGATTCGAGCGCGGCGAGTCGCATGTTCTCGTGCCGCAGCTGCTCGGTCTCGTTCCTCAGCTGCTCGGTTTCGCTCTCGATCTGCTTCGTTCTCTCTTTGCTCCGCGCGATCTCGCTCTCGAGCTGCTTCATCCGCTGCTCGTGCTGAATCTTGCGCTGCTCGTACTGCATCATCCGCAGCTCGACGCCTGGATCCCGTCGCCAGTTGAGCATCGACAGCCACAACCGCCACCGAGGCAGCGATGCACCAGATGCCCCATTGCTGCGGGAGCTGGAGGGAGGCGCCGGCGGGGAGGGTGATGTGGTCATAGGAGGAGAGCAGGGCGATCAGGCCCACCACGAGGCCGGCGAGTACCTGGAGATAGCCCCGAAGATCGAGGCAGCAGCCCCGACGGGGCGGAGCCTGAGGCTCCGTTGATTCTGGCGCACATTCAGGAGAGGGCTCGATCGGCACCAAAGCCCGAAGGCGTCAAATGCTCATTGTAGTACATCTGTACAGCCTGCGAAACCCCACATGTGCTGTGTGAGATCGGCACGGGAGGGAGGCACGCGGCAGCACAGCCGTGACCCGGCCGAATCGGATTGTTCCGGGAACGCTGTGGGATCGGGGCAGCGCTCCCGCCAGGGCAGCCAGCTCTGAGGCTATGAGGGCGAGGAATCGCCGGAGGAGGCCAGAGGGTTCGAGCCAGCCAGGTGCTCCCGCTCGAAGCGCGCGAGCCCGGCCACCATCGCCGCGAGCCACCTGTAGCCGGGGATCCCCTGTGCTCCATTCACGCCATTGCGGTCGTGGGGAGAGAGGTTCGGCTCGGCGGCGATGGGGGTGACGGGCAGGTTCTGACGGGCGAAGGCGCGGCTGGCGCGGGGCAACTGCCAGGGATCGGTGATGAGCAGCACGGGGGTGTTCGCGGGAATGTGCTGGCGGATCCAGGCGGTGGTGAGGGTGGCGTTCTCCCAGGTGGTGCGGGCGCAGCTGTCGCCGGCGATGCGTTCGGCTGGTACGCCGAGCGCGAGCAACTGCTGAGCCGTGGCGGGCGCGTCGCCCGACACATAGATGCGGTTCACGCGCGCCTGGCCGAGCAGGCGGGCCGCTTCTGCGGTAGTGGCTGAGGAGATTTCAGCGCCTCGCCCCACGAGCACGGCCAGGGCCGGCGCGGCGACGCCGGAGGGTGGGGCCGGCAGCTGGGTGTTGAGCCAGGCGGTGAGAGCGGTGGTGGCGAAGGGGCTGTAGAGGAGCGAAACGAGTACGACGAGCAGACCGCTGAGCAGGGCGCGCCAGGGCCAGGGGAAGCCCGCGAGGCCAACAAGCACCAGCGCCACCACCGCCACGAGGGGAAGGGAAATGGTTGGGGTGGTGACCACAGCCAGCAGGAGTTCCCGCAAGGGGATCCAGGCCATCGGAGCTGGCGGGCAGGTTGTCCAGTCGACGGTGGGCGGGAGCATGGAGGGCGGGTGCGGGAGCTGGTGGCCGGCGCTGGCGGGGTGGGGGAGGGTGATGGGGTACTGGGGTTGTCGGCAGCGTCGTGGGAGCTGATCACCAGCACCCCGTCGGTGGCCTGGAGGAAACCGACGCGGCGGGCTCAGCCGAGCCAGTTGACGGGTGTCCAGCTGGGGGCGGCCACTTTGCCCAATCTCGCTGATGCCGGAGTGGCGGTCCCGCCGGCCTGTTCCCTGGATCGCTGCAGGGCGATCAGGAGGGCTCCTCCGCCAGGGCAGCCAGCTCGGCGGCTATGAGGGCGAGGAATCGCCGGTGGAGGAGAGAGGGTTCGAGCCAGACAAGTGCTCCCGCTCGAAGAGCGCGAGCCTGGACTCGATCGCTGCGAGCCGCGCGTTCTCTTTCCTCAGCTGCTCGGTTTCGCTCTCGATCTGCTCGGACTCGCTCCTCAGCTGCTCGATTTCGTTCTCGAGCTGCTTCATTCGCTGCTCGTGCTGAATCTTGCGCTGCTCGTACTGAATCTTGCGCTGCTCGTACTGCATCATTCGCTGCTCGTAGCCGGGATCGCGTCGCCAGTTGAGCATCGACAGCCACAAGCGCCATCGAGGCAACGATGAACCAGACGCCCCATTGCTGCGGGAGCTGGAGGGAGGCGCCGGCTGGGAAGTTGATGTGGTCATAGGAGGAAAGCAGGGCGATCAGGGCGATCACGATGCCGGCGAGGGCCTGAACCCAACCCTGGAGATCGAGACAGCAGCAGCGGCGAGGCAGGGCCCCAGCTTCCGCCAAGTCTGGCGCAGATTCAGGAGAGGGTTGGACCTGCGCCAAAGCCCGAGGGCATCAAGGGATCCGGTTTAGTACATCTGTACGCCCAGGCAGGTCGGGGTGCTGGGGCTCAGCGCCACCCGGCAGTGTGCGTGACATGCCGCTCAGGCACACCACATCTGGTGTGCCAAACCACCCCAGGCCGGACACCCGCGGCAGGACAACGGTGCCCTGCTTCAGCCGCTCTTCAGCCTTTCGAAGGGAAGGGTGCAGGCTCCCATCCGCTTGCGCTCAGGGTGATGGCGGCCTCAGTTCAGCGAGCAGAAGCGCCAGGGCTTCACTCAGTTGGAGCCGGTTGCGGGAGGTGCCTGTGAGCAGGAATCGGCACTGAGCAACAAGGCATCCATCCTGGATTCGAGCTCGGCGAGTCGCCTGTTCTCTTGCCGCAGCTGCTCGGTTTCGTTCCTCATCTGCGCGGATTCTTTCCTCAGCTGCTCGGTTTCGCTCTTCAGCTGCTCGGTTTCGCTCCTCAGCTGCTTCATCCGCAGCTCGTGCTGCATCTTGCGCAGCTCGTAGCCGGGATCCCGTCGCCAGTTGAGCGTCGACAACCACAACCGCCACCGAGGCAGCGATGCACCAGACGCCCCCTTGCTGAGGGAGCTGGAGCCTGGCGCCTGTGGGGAGGGCGATGTGGTCATAGGAGGAGAGCAGGGCGATCAGGGCGATCACGATGCCGGCGAGGATCTGGATCCAGCCCTGGAGATCGGGACAGCAGCAGCGGCAAGGCAAGGCTCCAGCTCCCGCCAAGTCTGGCGCAGATTCAGGAGAGGGTTGGTCCCGCACCAAAGCCCGAGGACATCAAGGCATCCAACATAGTACGTACGTACTCCTGCGGTGGGCCAGGACGCCGGGGCTCAGCACCACGGCGGCAGCGTGCATGACATGCCGCAGCTCCAGCCCATTCACCCGCACAGGCGGCCTCCATTCATCCAGCAGCACCGCCAGGGGATAACCCATTGCTGCTTGCTCTGCGCCAGGCGGGGCCGGCAAGGACGGGCGCAACAGGCCGCCAAATGTGCTGGTAAGGGTGTGCAACGTCGTTGGAGCTGATCACCAGCACCACATCGGTGGCCTGGAAGAAGCCGAAGCGGCGGCGGGCCCAGCCGCGCGAGTTGCCGGGTGACCAGCTGGGGGCGATCAGGAGGGCTCATCCGGTTCCTCCGGCTCGTCCGCCAGGGCAGCCAGCTCTGAGGCTATGAGGGCGAGGAATCGCCGGTGGAGGAGAGAGGGTTCGAGCCAGACAAGTGCTCCCGCTCGAAGAGCGCGAGCCTGGACTCGATCGCTGCGAGCCGCGCGTTCTCTTTCCTCAGCCGCTCGGTTTCGCTCCTCAGCTGCTTCATTCGCTGCTCGTAGCCGGGATCCCGTCGCCAGTTGAGCATCGACAACCACAAGCGCCAGCGAGGCAACGATGAACCAGACGCCCCATTGCTGTGGGAGCTGGAGCCTGGCACCGGCTGGGAGGGTGACGTGGTCATAGGAAGAAAGCAGGGCGATCAGGGCGATTACGATGCCGGCGAGAGCCTGGATCCAACCCTGGAGATCGAGCCAGTAGCAGCGAGGAGGCAGGGCCCCAGCTTTCGCCAAGTCTGGCGCAGATTCAGGTGATGGCTCGATCCGCACTAAAGCCAGGACGGGGCGTCAATGACGCAGAATAGTACATGCGTACGTCCAAAATCCAGCGGATCCGGGACGACCAGCGCACTGTTGCGAGCAGCGCCAGGACATGGCGATCAAGACGGTTCTTCCGCCAGGGCAGCCAGCTCTGAGGCTATGAGGGCGAGGAATCGCCGGAGGAGGCCAGAGGGTTCGAGCCAGCCAGGTGCTCCCGCTCGAAGCGCGCGAGCCCGGCCACCATCGCCGCGAGCCACCTGTAGCCGGAGATCCCCTGTGCTCCATGCACGCCATCATCACGATGATGACATGTAGTGACCATGACAAATCTCATGTGCAGGTCTTTGATCCAGGGTGCATGTGCTCACATCCTGCCCTGGAGGGCATAGAGCAGGGTGGCGGCGGATTCGCGCAGGGCGAGGCGGTTGCGGTCGTGGGGAGAGAGGTTCGGCTCGGCGGCGATGGGGGTGACGGGCAGGTTCTGACGGGCGAAGGCGCGGCTGGCGCGGGGCAACTGCCAGGGATCGGTGATGAGCAGCACGGGGGTGTTCGCGGGAATGTGCTGGCGGATCCAGGCGGTGGTGAGGGTGGCGTTCTCCCAGGTGGTGCGGGCGCAGCTGTCGCCGGCGATGCGTTCGGCTGGTACGCCGAGGGAGAGCAGCTGCTGAGCCGTGGCGGGCGCGTCGCCCGACACGTAGATGCGGTTCACGCGCTGCTGGCCCAGCAGGCGGGCGGCTTCAGCGGTGGTGGCTGTGGAGATTTCAGCGCCTCGCCCCACGAGCACGGCCAGGGCCGGAGCGGAGACGCCGGAGGGTGGGGCCGGCAGCTGGGTATGAAGCCAGGCGGTGAGAGCGGTGGTGGCGAAGGGGCTGTAGAAGAGGGAGACCAGGGCGACCAGGAGGCCGCTGAGCAGGGCGCGCCAGGGCCAGGGGAAGCCCGCCAGGCCAACGAGTGGCAGCACCACCACCGCCACAAGGGGAAGGAGAAGGGCGGGGGTGGTGGCCACAGCCAACAGGAGTTCCCGCAACGGAATCCAGGCCATCGGAGCTGGCGGGCAGGTCGTCCAGTCGATGGCGGGCGGGAGCATGGCGGGAGGCTGCGGGAGCTGGAGGCCAACGCCGGCGGGGTGAGGGAGGGTGATGGGGTGTTGGGGTTGTCGGCAGCGTCGTGGGAGTCTGATCACCAGCACCACATCGGTGGCCTGGAGGAAGCCGAAGCGGCGGGCTCAGCCGAGCCAGTTGACGGGTGTCCAGCTGGGGGCGGCCAGCCCGGCGGCTATGAGGGCGAGGAATCGCCGGTGGAGGAGAGAGGGTTCGAGCTGGACAAGTGCTCCCGCTCGAAGCGCGCGAGCCTGGACTCGATCGCTACGAGCCGCGCGTTCTCTTTCTTCAGCAGCTACGGCTTCGCCGGCCTGCGGCTACATCTGCTGCTCGTGCTGCATCTTGCGCAGCTCGTAGCCGGGATCCCGTCGCCAGTTGAGCATCGACAGCCACAACCGCCACCGAGGCAGCGATGCACCAGATGCCCCATTGCTGGCGGAGCTGGAGGACGGCGCCGGCGAGGAGGGTGACATGGTCATAGGAGGAGAGAAGAGCGATCAGGGCAATCACAATGCCGGCGAGCACCTGGATCCAGCCCTGGAGATCGAGACAGCAGCAGCGGCGAGGCATGGCTCCAGCTTCCGCCAAGTCTGGCGCAGATTCATGAGAGGGTTGGTCCCGCACCAAAGCCCGAGGACATCAAGGCATCCAATATAGTACGTACGTACTCCTGCGGTGGGCCTGGACGCCGGGGCTCAGCACCACGACGGCAGCGTGCATGACATGCCGCAGCTCCAGCCCATTCACCCGCACCGACGGCCTCCGTTCATCCGAATGCGGAGATGAGCCCTGCGGCAAAAGAGGTAGTGGCTGGTGCGGATGAAGGATGCAGGCACCCATCCGCTGCGCTCAGCCAGCTGGAGGCCTGAGTTCATCCAGCAGCACCGCCAGCGCTTCACTCAGTTGGAGTCGGTTGCGGGAGGTGTCTGCGAGCAGGAATCGGCATTGCGCAACAAGGCATCCATCCTGGATTCGAGCTCGGCGAGTCGCCTGTTCTCTTGCCGCAGCTGCTCGGTTTCGCTCCTCAGCTGCCTCATCCGCTGCTCGTGCCGTATCACGCGCTGCTCGTAGCCGGGATCCCGTCGCCAGTTGAGCATCGACAACCACAAGCGCCACCGAGGCAGCGATGAACCAGACGCCCCATTGCTGTGGGAGCTGGAGGCTGGCGCCGGCGGGGAAGGCGATGTGGTCATAGGAGGAGAACAGGGCGATGAGGGCGATCACAAAGCCGGCAGTGGCCTGGATCCAACCCTGGAGATCGAGGCCGCAGCGCCCGCGGAGCGAGACTGGTGTTGCCGCCAAGTCTGGCGCAGATTCAGTAGAGGGCTGGACCTGCACCAAAGCCCGAGGGCATCAAGACATCCAACATAGTACACACGTACTCAAGCGGTGCGCCTGGGTGCCGGGGCTCAACACCGCGTCGGCAGCTTGCATGACATGCCGCAGCTCCAGCCCATTCACCCGCACCGGTGGCCCACGTTCATCCAGCAGCACCGCGAGGGCATCACCCATTGCTGCTGGCTCTGCGCCAAGGCCTGAGGCCTTCCATGCAGCCTGCATCGGACACCTGTTCGCCCTCGACCGCGTCGGGCGCGGTGCGCCAGGCGGGGCCGGCAAGGACGGGCGCGGCGGGCCTCCAGCACCGCTGCTTGTAGCCCTTATGACCTTAAGCGCATCAATCAGGCCACAAAAAAGCTGCGAATAGTATTAAGCAGCGGTTTGGGCCGGCCAGCGCGGGCGCCATGGCGGATGGATCCGAAAGGCGGCGATGGCATGCGGGAGCAGATCGGCGTGGGCGATCAGGATGCTGACGCTGCCCCAGCCGCCTTACAACTCAAGCCCATTCACCCGCACCGGCGGAGCTGCGCGACAACGCTCCTGCACAAAGGGAAGGTCGCGGATCCAGAGCTGGTTGTGACCGCCGGAGGAGGCGGGGCCGGATGCGGGGCTGAGCGTTCGACTGAAGAGGTGGTAGCTGTAGCGGGCGATGCCGGCCGCTTCCATGGCGCGCTGCAGGGCGGGGGAGTCTGCTTCCAGAAGTACGGCGCGGAGGTGGGGTTGCTGCAGGGCAGCGGCGGCACCGCGCAGCACCTCGGGTTCGTAGCCCTCCACATCCACCTTCCACACCAGCGGGGTGGCGCCAGACTCCTGCAGCAGCTGATCGAGGCTGCTGAGCGGCACCTCCACGGTGGGTTCCTGGCTGGGAGAGGGAAGCAGGGAAACGGCGCGGTTGGTGGTGTCGCGACCGGTGGTGAAGCGGACCGAACCCTACGTGGCTCCCACGGCCACACGGTGGGGATCGACGCAGCTGAGCAGATCGTTCAGGCGCAGGTTGCGCAGCAGCCGCTCAAATGTAGCGGCGATGGGGTAAATGCCCACGTTGGCGCCCACATCGAGGAAGACATCACCGGGCCGGAGCGCATGGAGCACGAAGGCCATATCAGGGGCTTCATGCGGCTGGCGAGGGGATGGCGCTGCCAATAACGGAACAGCGAAGCCAGCTCGCTGACGGAACGGAAGGGTGAGGGCATGCGACGACAGGCTTGGAGAGGCGATCAGCCAGCCGGGGGCAAGGACGACTGGGGCTGCTCCAGCTCCTGCACCTTGAGCAGGATTATGGCTTCGTAGATGGACTGGAGAAGGGCGTAGGTGAAGCCGGGGCGGCCGTCGAGGAAGCCGCGTTTGAGCACGTAGAGCAGCAGGAACTTGATCAGGGGCCGGGCGGGCAGACGGTAAAAGAGCTCCTTCTGGTGGAAGCGGCGGCGGTTGAAGTCGCGCTCGAAGAAGGCTGCGGGCAAGTTGAAGGGTTCCTGGGTGGCGCGGTTCTGGAGGATCTGCTGGGCTTCGAAGGTGCTGTAGGAATTGTGGCGGGCGATCCAGTGGCTAAGGCCCTTGGAGAAGGGGTAGTGATCAAGCGGGTGCTGCAGATCCCCCACGGCACCTTCCACCACGGTGACGCAATTTACATATCTCTCGTAATGGACGAACTCGGGCCGGAAGAAGCGGATGTACCAGGGCGAGGTCTGCACATGACGGAGCTGGCGGCCCAGGAAGAAGTCGCGTCGGCGGATGCGGTAGGCGACGACACGGGGATCGGGGCTGCTGGCGATTGCCTGGAGTTCGGCCGACGTTTCAGGCGTGAGGCGTTCGTCGGCATCGATCACGAAGAGCCAGGGGTGCTTGTAGGGGATCTGATGGATGCCCCAGGTGCGATGAATCCCTTCATTTCCGCCATAAGCAAGAGAAGGATCTTGCCCAGGCCTCTGAATGAATCGCGCCCCATGACCCTCAGCCAGATCTTTCGTTTGATCCGTGCTCAGAGAATCGTAGACAACGACGTCGTCACTCCAGGCCACAGATGCCAGGCATCCTGGCAGATCTCTCTCTTCATTCCTTGTGAGCAACAGAACCGAAACGCCGTTCACGAATTCAGGCCACAGCGAAAGGAGAGCTGGCTGGCGTTAATAAATAATTGGAATTCTCTTGGAGAGGCTTGATGGCATAACCTAGACATCTAAACAAGCTCAATCTCTCAACGTCAAAGCACTCAACCAGAACATATGGCATCACATCCGCGAAGAAGGCCTGCCCCCCCGCGAAAATCTTATCTTCCGCATCTTCTACGTCGATTTTAACAAATACTTTCTTGTTACGACAATAATCAGTGAAGACGTCAAGACTAAGAGTTGGGGCGAGTACTTTGTGGCTCATTCCGTAAGCACCGTGAAGTGATTCCCTGCTTGCCGAGCGATCAACCAGGCTGCCAGTAGCACCACTGGCTTGATCTTCAAGGAATTCTGATATGCCAGCTTGATCAGAAATTGCACAGGCCAGCACAAACACGCCGTGCATACGATTGGCCCTGATCGTTTTGGCAAGTAGACGTGAATTGTCCCGGTCGGGCTCAAACATCAAGATGATGGGAACCTCCTGACGCTTAGCGTGCCAGGAATAAAGGCCGACATTGGCCCCAATATCAATGAAAACATCAGGCTTAAGCTCCGAGATCATCTTGATGAACACCTGCCTTGTTTTTTGCTCCTTGCCATCGTGGGGGAGCACCAAGCTGAGATCACGAAGAAACTTCACATACATCCCAGAGCCTGCCCCAGATGCAGTCCAGAAATCGAAGTCAACAAGTCTTTGAAGAGCCCGAAATGCTCTCAGCTTGCGCAGATGAAATAAGGGATGATACCTCTTACGGATATAACTGAGCATGATCGGATAAATCAGGGGTTCAGCAGGGCCACCTTCTGAAGCTGCACTGCAAGCTTGCAAAAGGCATCAATCACACCCTGTTTGCTCAGGAAGGAAGCACGATGCCTCACATCCAACAGCGAATATTCCAACCCATTGCGGCGAGCAAATAAGCGTAGATCATGGGCTGACACCCAGTGAATGGCATCAGCATCACGCACGAAGGGGCGATCGAGGCAGGCAGGGTTGGTATCGATTAAAAAGGCGGGGCGGCCGCGAAGCACTGAGAGAAGGCGAATCATCAGCAGGCGCAGGCCCAGGAGAAGCCGCGACACGGGCGGGAGATTGACGCAGGAGGGGCTGAGGTAGAAGGGCAGGTCGTAGCGGGGAGCGAACAGCAGCAAGGCACCGCCCGGCTTGAGCAAGGAGATGCAGGTGCGCAGCAACGCCTCAGGTCGGGCCACATGCTCAAAGCAGTGGGTGCTGAAGATCAGATCGAAACTGCCCGGAGGCAGCACGCCCTCGGCCAGAGGGGCGATCAGCACCTGGTCGGCCACCTGCTGGAGATAGGCCTGATTGGTGGCAGTCACGTCCTGACAGGTGATGGTCACCAGTGCGGTGGCATCGGAGCCGAGTTGCTGGCGCAGCCAAGAGGGAAATCCTGAACGACCACACCCAAATTCCAGAATGGCCACGGGCTCCCTCCCCTCCCCCCCCCCGGCGTTGCGACGGCGTACCTCGTTCAGCAGATGCTGCCACTCCAAGGGGTGATGAGAAGAGACAGCGAAAGATGGATAGTGAGTTATGTGATCATAGAACTCGCCCATTTGCAACTCTAGCCGCTCCAGAATGGGGCCTGGAATAAGCCTAGATGGATTAATGCGTTTCATGACTGGTAAATACAAAGACGCCGGCTAAGTCTTGCCATCCAAGGCGTGGCATGGGTCTACAAAACTCGTCAAGAGTGTAAATAATTTACCATGGATTAATATAGATGCGACAAAATATATTTGTGCAGAGCATGAGTCAACTCAAACGCCTTAAGAGACTTTTGACAAATGGACGGATTGGAGATGGAGTAATTTGACCCAGACCACGCATTATCATAGAGCGAGGGGAAGATCGCTGGGCATACAAATAAGGATGAATGCAATCCATGAAGGCAATGTGCTCAATTGGATGCACTCCTTTACAAGCCAGGCTTGGAACTAGATCGCTTGATTCCCTTACATACAAGAATGTGTTTTGCCGGTAGCAGAAGTCAACAGATGAATCACCCCAGAAGCGAGGGCGAAACAAGTCAAATGGAATATAGTTTCGCGCAAGGAACTTAGCCGCCCAGTAAGAATGGGGTTGTTCGTTAAGATGGTTATCTCCGCCTTGGTTTAAGTAAGCAGCGCTAAACAACACAACGCTTGATAGCTGAACTAGGAAGTCGATAAAATTATCAGCAGAAGTCTCGGGCAAATGCTCTGCTACTTCAAGTGAAACTGCAAGATCATACGAATAATCAACCATAAACGAAGGAGATGCTAGATTGATCGAAAAAAACTGCACCGCCTGTGAAATCATTTTCTCCTGCGAATTCCATGTACCGTCTAGGCCAACGCACTTCTCCACGCCTTGCTCGTTAAATGCTTTAAGCCAAGTTCCTCTTCCACAGCCAACATCAACAACTGAGGCCAGCTGGATATAATTCAGCAAATGGTTTATATAAACAACCGCAGAAGAATAAGAACGATCTGCCTGATCGCTGTAGAACTGATCATCATAATAAGAAAAGGCTTGCTTCATGGCAGTCACAAACTCAGCGAGTAGGGGGATAAAGAGGGCGAGCTGGATTTCCAGCCACCACAGTTCCTGGAGGCACATCACGGGTCACTACCGCACAAGCGCCCACGATCGCCTTTTCACCAACCATCACTCCAGGCATGAGGAAGGCCCGGGCACCGATGAAGGCATCGGCACCAATGTTGATTCGGGCGGTCTGCAGTGGCCTTTTGGGTTCATTGAAATTGTGGCTTCCGGTACAGAGGTATGCCTCTTGCGCCACACAGGCACCTGACTGGATCTCCACGGGACCGAGGCAGTAAGCATGAGCGCGGTCACCGATACACGCATTGTGATGAAGGGTAAGGTTCCAAGGATGCTCAATTCGGGCTCGCTGATGCACGAAAGGTCTACCGTGGATCGCAGTCCCGAAGCATCGTAAAATCAATAGGCGCCATCGGTAGCAATGCTTTGGAGTCCAGCTACAGAGAAGAGGCCAACTGTATTCCCAGAGCAACATGCGCAGGCGGTAGCCTAGGGTCCAGGGGCTGGAATAGCGGCTAGCCTGGGTATGGGTGTGCATATATAGGCGAGGATCAGGCGATGGGTTGCTGGAGCATTTCCTCAAAACAACGCAGAAATTCAGTAGCAATCGTGGCCGGGTGATGGCTTTGGCGCACGGAAAGGGCAGCCTCGGCCATGGAGGCGCGGCTCTCTGGATCGCCGGCGAGAATCAGGATCTTTTCGGCAAGCCGGGCGGCAGGGTCGGCGTCGCACTGATTGAAAACCAGGCCGCTTACGCCGGGGGTGATGTAATCGCGAAAGCAGGCCAGATCGCTCACGATCGGCACAGCTCCACAGGCCATCGCCTCCAGGGGGGCAACTGGCAGGGCTTCACCCTGACCTGCCAGTGAGGGATAGACAAAAATCGCTGACTGCTGGTAATGGCTTATTAGTTCCTTTTCGGCATAGATCGGGCCGAGCCACTCGATCGAATGCCCTGCTGTTCGCGGGCTGATCAACAAACTCTTCAGCCAATGCTCACCACCGCCCCCAGCAGCAGGATCGGCAGGGCCCACCAAGCGCAGCGTCCATCCACTGAGGCCTTGCTCACAGGCCTTAGCAAAAGCGTTAATCAGCAGCTCAATGCCCTTTTCTGGATGCAAGCGGCCGCAGAAAAGGATTACGGGTTGACGGATCTCACTCAGCAATGTTGGCGGCAGGAAGGGCAGTGGGTTGGGGATCATGCGCATCATGCTCACCCGATGAGGCACTTCACGATTGATGCTCTGCAGCACAGCGCTGCTACACGCACGCAGACATGAAGATCGGCTATACAAACGCATCTGACCCTTGGGCATTCGATTTACATCGACCATAATCCGACCAAACTTCTCTTGCCGGCGGCGAGCCAGGATCGGCATCCAAAAGGTATTGGTGACGAGGATATCGGCCGGCGGAAGAAACTGGAGAGCTCGCCTTGAATACAACAAATCCAGCAGTTTAAGGTGCAGGCTATTGGCAGGAGTGTCGTAACCCCGCACCCGCAGGTGTCGCACACCCTCGATCTCTTCCTCATCAGGAAGCCCTGGAAAACTGCGGGACAGATGACAAACGCTATGGCCCTTTTGTCTAATCTGCTTGCCCAACTCGAACCAAAGTTTCTCCATGGCACCGCCGCGCAGCGGTGGCACGGGCAGGAAGGCACCCTGGAGGATGGTGATGCGCATGGTGAGGATTCAGGCAGCAGAAAGCACCGGCAGCAGCTTGCGAGCCACCGAAGCAAAATCAAATCGCTCCCGGAACAGCTGCTCCCCCCTCGCCCCCATCTGCCGCTTCTCCCCAGGTGCCAGCGCAAGCCAGCGCTGCAAAGCCTCGGTGGTGCCCGCCACCGTATCGGCATGCACCAGCCCAGCCCCCGCAGCCGCCACCTCCGCCGAGATGTTGACAGGCTCGGCGATCGCCACCGGCAGGCCGCAGGACAGGGCTTCGGCCACCACGATGCCGAAGTTCTCCTGGTGGGAGGGCAGACAGAACAGCTCGGCGCAGCGGAAGGCGCCCCACTTGAGCTCGCCGCTGAGCATGCCGGGCCAGGTGATGCGCCCGGCGATGCCCAGCTCAATGGCCCGCTGCTGCAGGGCGGCCTGCCAGCCCACCTGGTCAGGACCAGCAATCACCAAATTCAGACGCGAGTCGTTGGATGCCACCGCCGCGAAGGCCTCGATCAACAGATCCACCCCCTTCTTGGGATGGATGCGGCTGAGGAACAGCAGGATGCGCTGCCCGCGCAGGTGGGGGAAGCGCGCCAGAAAAGCCTGGCGCTGGCTCTCGGCATCGGCAAGCGGCGCCGAGGTGCCATAGCCCACCACCAGCTCATTGGCCTGGTAGAGCCAGAACGACTGGCGGGCCAGCAGGCGCTCCTGCTCGGTGGTGAACAGCACGGCCTTGGCATCGCGCAGCACCCGGTAGTCGGCCCAGGGCCAGTAGGCCCATTTCTTGAGGTGCTTGAGCGGGAAGGTGCGCTTGAACCAGGGATCGAGCATCCCGTGGGGATACACGAAATAGGGAATACCGCTGCCGCGCAGAGCGCGCCAGGTGGCATAGGCGTGGTATTGCCATGTGCCGTGGATGATCACGGCGTCGTGCTCTTGGGCCAGGTCGCGGATGCGGGCTGGCAGCCCGCGTCGGTAGCCGTAGCCGCCGGCCACCGGGCCCAGCCCGATGGCCTGGAAGGGCTGATCCTGTAGCCAGGGGGCATCGGGGAGGTCAAGACTGGCCACGGTGGTGCACACGCCCAGGGCGACCAGGTGCGGGGTGATCTGGCGGACGCCTTCCATGGGGCCGCCGCCGCTGGGGTTGAGGGAGCGGATAAGGCGGAGAAGCTTCAAGCGACCTGAAAAATAAAAATTGCATGTATAGCAATACAAATATTCAAAGCCGCTCGGATCAATTAGGCTTGGCACGCATATTTAAATAGAATAGCAGGGTTGCGGACCCGTGCTAACCTAAACATATCCTATAAATTAATTCCAGCTCCAAAATAGCACGATCTCCAGAAAACTACTCTAAATATCGGCTGGTCATACAATAGCCAAACGGAAGACGCAGAACATGAGAATAGATGACAAGATTGATATCATTACAAGGTGCGCTCACTCAAGCAGAGGGAATGAAGTCCCATGGGAGCAGCTTAAATAGTACGGCGCTCTCTATATTTACAAACATAGGTTAGCGCAGGAAAGACCTCGCATGAAAAGTTTTTAGCTCAGCAAGAAGCGCAATGCGTTTCTCGTAAAAAACAGAATAGAAGGAATCATTTATTTTATAGCAAGGGACCAAGGTCAAATATAATAATCTCGGCGACACCAAGCAAAAGGTTCAAATATGAAAGGCTTGAGTAGCCAAGGGGTAGGCTCTTAATCCAGAGACAAGTTTCATAAAAAGGTAAACCAAATCACTTTTAAAGCAATGTTCAGGAAAGATGCGTAGACTAGGCAAGCCAATACAAGGATGCGCCTAATGGCACAAGAAAATCAGGGTTAAGCAATTGAATTTAAAATAAGAAGTATGAATAAAGTGTACTACATCAAGATCAGCCACAAGAGCCATATATAGGGCCTCCCAAAAGCCTCTCTATTGTATCAAGTGGATTCGCGAGCTTCCTTTTTAGCCAATAGAAATCTGCCAATATACGAGACCGTTCGTTGTAACTCTTTGATGTAATCTTAGTAAAGAGTCGACGACGCTCTTCAGCTTGCTGTGCATAAAGGGATCCACTCCCAGTAATGCTAGCGGCATGTACCCGATAGCAACTAAGAGCATGACAGGAACGGGCAAACTGGCAGCCATTGAGGGCAAGGTCGATAAACAGTTCTCCATCCCAATTGGAACGATTCAGGGCGTTAAAACCATCTACAGCGCGGAAAGCCATAGCACTTATGGCTGATGAAGGCTGAATAAGAATGCACTGCCCATATGCAGCCATCATCAAGTTCATAGCATCTGAGTATGCGTAACGAAGATGCCGGCCACGCGTATCTATGACGCTACATGCGCCAGAATAGACGTGATGCCGATGATCGTCAGAGTTGATCCATTTGTATAGCTTAGCCAGAGAGTCTGGCATAAGCATATCATCGGAATTAAGAAAAAGGAAGTATTTACCCTTAGCTCTAGAAAAGGCTTTATTCAAACCATCGGCAGGCCCTTGATCAGGCTCAAAGGAAGCACTGATGCGTGAACTATATGATGAAATTATCTCACGAGAGCCATCGGTGGATCCAGGGTCTTGGACAATGTATTCATAGTCATGAAAATCTTGACCAAGAACACTTTCAATTGCGGGCCCCAGGAAAGGCGCTTGGTTGAATGAAATAGTTGCTATCGAAAAGAATGGCGAGCCCATAAAAACCTAAAGGAAAATCAGAAGGGGCAATAATAAAAGGGAGTGCTTATGCAAAATAGACAAGATATTGCCGATAACTTTCTTAATAAATTGGACCATTAAGGGCCTGCTAGCTTATATCACCAAGGATCAAGGCCGCAAGTAAAATTATTTAGTGACAACTGATTAAATAATTGCAAATAAACGGTCTAAATCAAAAAAGCTACATGGGCTGTCCATCTTCTGAAATTTATGCCGGATTTAGAGCCAAGGGACTTATTAATCGATGTAAGCTCAGTCGAGCGAGGTAGCAATTCATTTTTAGCTCTAATTTAGTACTTTTGACTAGGCTTGTTGCTTAAGCCCTGGAGCAGATAAGCTATTGGAGAAACAAACCTCTGAAATTAATACGGCCATGAAGATCGCAGTATTAAATCTAGATGAGTATCCAAAAGGGCTAAAGAATATTGACCATATGAGGCCATAGCCTTGTGCAAAAAAGTAATAGGAAAGAATTTCATAGTTATTTAGCAAAGTCCTAATAACATAAGACAAAACAATGATCCAAAAGATCCCGCCCATAATTCCAGCCCATACCAATCCACCAAATAAATAGGAATGAGCTGGTATCAAGAGTTTATCACTTGAACTGAGTATATAATCAAGGCGATCGTAGTTAACATCCTGCCCAGATTCGCTTAACCTGTCAGACCGTAAAGTTGTATAAAATCCAATGGGGTCTTTTGCCCAGGATCCATGGCCTAGTAATGGCTTATCTAAAAAAGCTTGGGCAGATGCGAAGATTTCTGTACGGCCACCAAAAAGCAGTCCCCATTGATTGCTTGATTGCTCTATTGTTTTAGCTTGACTACTTTGAGGCATCAGAGATAGCACAAATGAATTCTGAAATACCGCTGTTAAGGCAATGTTACCAATAAGGAAGGCGATTATCACCAATGCGAATGGCTTAACAAAGGTTTTTGGGGATATATATCTTGCAAGGTTAATATAACGATTAAGCTTGCCCGTTCTTAGAAATAAATAGCCGATAAATATAACAGGACTTATCAGAGACGAACGAGACTCGTTTCCGAGTGAAACTACTGTTAGAATTATTACAACGAACAGGTACAGTAAGTCGCCTATATTGACTTTACGTGGTGAACGTAATTTAGGTTCAATGATGAAAGAGTATATAATAAGTGCCAATGAGGAAACTATGCTCTCAAAGCCCCATTTCCAAGGGTTAGCACCGGCAAGGTAGTGGCCTCTTGGATTGAGCAATAAGTCCGCAAGAGCACCTATGGGTAGGCCCAATAAAAAAGATGGCAATCTCCTGGTCGAGCGCGTTAAAAATGCGATAAGGCCTGTAAGGGTTACAAGAAAAACCAAAGGAGCTCCTATGCCCTTGACCGCATC
The DNA here is from genome assembly GCA_024958655.1 of Cyanobium sp. FGCU6. Classification (GTDB taxonomy): domain Bacteria; phylum Cyanobacteriota; class Cyanobacteriia; order PCC-6307; family Cyanobiaceae; genus Cyanobium. The sequence continues at coordinate 21,173 of JANWUR010000039.1, forward strand.
AGTGAGTTCAGTTTTATTAATTACATCAGAGAGCAGCTGAGCGACAGACCATGCTATAGCAGCAAAAAAAATTGAAGCCGGTACTTTGGAGATAGCTACTTTTTTATTAATAAAAAGTAAGTAGAAAAATGCAAGCAGTTCTCCTGCCTTTAAAGTGCCGAGAATATTAATAGTCTGATTAGCAAGGACTCCGACTAGAAAAGCCAAAAGGCTAAACCTAAAATGCGAAGTGATGAAAGAATGGCGGTTGTGTTTAATTAGTTTCACGTCCAATTAAGAGTGGGTTGAGCTAATTTTAGGCAGGAAGTGAGCTTATAGTGATTTACAAGCTTCGATGTGCCAGTGGCTTGAGCGATTCGAATAAGTCAGTAGAATTTATATTGCTTTAGACAAGATGCAACCCTTGCGAAGTATTGACAGGCAGAAAGTCTATGGCAAGGACGTATAAAAGGGTGCTCCCAGTAGGCTCGCAGTCTCTGACAACATTGACTTTTGGGAGCAGGATAGTCCATCTCCATGCCGAAAAAACTGCAGTTGAAGCTGACAACGTTGTCTTGAAATTGTTGCATATTTCCGCAGACCAAACCTCCACTCTCCCCAGGGCCGACTGAAAGTCCGCCATAGGTTGGCTGGTGTCACCATGCTGGTGCCGGTTTTGTCGGGGCTGCTCCCGTCCGTTGTCCGGCCCTGCTGCCGCTCCTGATCTGATCGCCTTCCTGCAGACCCTGCCAGAAGGCCGCACGCGCCGAGGCGTCCGCTACCCGCAGTGGCTACTGTTGTTGATGGTGATCTTGGGCATCTTCAACGGCTGCCCCTGCGGCATCCTCTGCAGCGGTGTACGCGTTCAGGGGTCGTGACGCTCCTGCGCAGGACTGCACGCCTGATGGCCC
>JANWUR010000062.1 GCA_024958655.1 Cyanobium sp. FGCU6
GCGTAGCCGGGGTGGGGGTGCCGGGGGAATTACACCACTGCTGGGGACGCCAGCCTGACTAGTCCTGGGCCTGATGGTGGAGTAGATGCAGAAGTCTGCCCTGAATTGGGCGAGCTAACAATCGAAACGCCAGCAGTCATGCAACAAACCCTCTTGCAAACAGACATGAGAGCAGTATTTCAGTTTAAGCACAAAGCCGTTGCAAGGGTCGGAGAAGCAAATGCTCGCACTCAGCTCATGTCAATGTTCCGTTCCACAAGAGGCCGAAAAACCGAAGTACTTGGTCCTGAAATCACTAAGCGTGACCCTGACGTATACATATTGGTGACGAATGTTGAAATCAACTCGGGATTTAGATCCTGATTCGCCGAACTGTGTGGCAAAGAAAATCCAAGAATTCACAATTACTTGGTGATTGGACTGGATGAGCTGGAAGCCTGGGTGACGGAGGATAGGCAGCTAAGATCCATGTTCTTTCCGGCAATCTTCTCGCCAGCCAGGTTTAATCTTGCCCTTAAGATTGTGCCAGGATATACGTATAAAAAAGGCTCTCCTGTGAGGCACGAGGGTACAGCGTATACTCCTGATCGGCCAATACTATGTTTGAGCGTGATGAATGTCGGAGAAGCCACCTCATACCTTTCCAGCATCAAGTTTAAGATTTTTCGCAATGGAGAAGTTCGCTACTTCATGAAGTCTCCAATCCCCCCAGGCCAGATTGATCCACTCGCAAATCCCAAAGTTGATGAGCCAATTGAACCAGGTCGCAGCGCCGAGTTTCGATTTCCATTTCTAATGTTCCAGCTTGAACACAAGGAGAATGGCAAGTTCTTCCTTGAGTCTGTATTGGCTTTCGATCAGATAGGTAATACGTACTCGCTTGATATACCCGAAGAGATCCGCTCTCTACTTTTTGGCGAGAATGCATTGGTTGATCCAGGCTAACGTGATGGTGTCTAACAACCAGATCCAGAAGACGGGAGCAGGAGGTATCTGCTACACCAAAACTTATGCCCGCTTCTGATCTGGAGCGTTAGTTTGACGCAGCAGAGGGGACCTGCTGTACTGACTGACTTGGCAGCGGTTTTGTGTAGAATGAAGATTGGAGGTATGTCATGACTAACCCCTTTGATACAAATAGAGAAGAAATCGCCGCAACTTGTGAGCGATACGGGATCGAGCGTCTTTACGTCTTTGGCTCGGCGTTAAGAGAGGACTTCAGGGTCGGAGAAAGCGATATTGATCTCCTTGTCGAATTTGGGCCAGTCGACATTACCAAGAAATTTCATAACTTTCTTGATGCTCGCAAAGCATTTACGCAGATTTTTCGTGCTGAAGTCGATTTAGTGATGCATGGAGCAGTAAAAAACAAGATTATCGCAAAAGAGATCGATCGCACCAAGCGACTTCTTTATGGGACATGATCTATCTGCTTATCTACAGGATATTCTTGATGCTTGCAATGCAATTGAAGACGTGACGCTTGACGTAACCTTGGAAGACTATCGGTCACGGCGAGCTGTAAGGTCTTCCGTGGAGAGAGAGTTTATCATTATTGGCGAGGCCCTGCGTAGGATTAGCGGCTTAGATGAGCGACTGTTCTCTTCTATCACAAATTCTCGTTCAATCATTGACTTTAGAAATCTTCTCGCCCACGAGTATGGTGCTGTTGATGATGACTCTGTTTTCGGTCTTATTCACTCAGACCTGGTTGTGTTGAAGGCGGAGATCAGCGACCTCCTCCACGACTTGTTTAGCGCAAACTAACAATGCCATGCACCTGAGCCGCCGCCAGATGATTTCCTTTCCCAGCTGTGGTTTCCTGCGGCCAGGTGATGGCAAGCGTTAGGCCTATCCGGAATATGGCAAGTCTCAGCAGGACAACTCAGGTACAATGAACCTCATGAGCACCCTTGAAGAGATTGAGGCTGCGGTTCAGCAGCTGCCACCGGCCAAGCGGGCCGAGTTTAGGGCTTGGTTCTTGTCCTTCGACGCGTCGGACTGGGATCAGCAGATTGAGGATGACATGACAACGGGCAAGCTTGACTGGCTCGAAAATGAGGCAATCAACGACAGTCTGGCTGGGCGATGTTCTGAGTTATGAGGCATCGCGCCAGTCCGCGATTCTGGGCTTGTTATCATTCTCTTCCATCAGAGATCAGACTCCAGGCGGATCGCTGCTTCGAACTCCTCAAGTCCGAGCCGCGTCATCCTTCGCTCCATTTCAAGAGGATCGGCAGGTTTTGGTCGGCGAGAGTTGGCTTACGTTTTAGAGCTTTAGCAGTTGAAGATAGCGGTGATGGATTGATTTGGGTGTGGATTGGTAGTCATGCAGACTATGATCAACTGCTTCGCTTGAAGGCCTAACATCAGGATGCAGCGGTCGGGCAGCCAAGCATTCCTATTGGAACCGTAGAGCAACCTCCCGCCGCTGATCTTGAGCGTTAGTTTGACGCAGCAGAGGGGACCTGCTGTACTGACTGACTTGGCAGCGGTTTTGTGTAGAATGAAGATTGGAGGTATGTCATGACTAACCCCTTTGATACAAATAGAGAAGAAATCGCCGCAACTTGTGAGCGATACGGGATCGAGCGTCTTTACGTCTTTGGCTCGGCGTTAAGAGAGGACTTCAGGGTCGGAGAAAGCGATATTGATCTCCTTGTCGAATTTGGGCCAGTCGACATTACCAAGAAATTTCATAACTTTCTTGATGCTCGCAAAGCATTTACGCAGATTTTTCGTGCTGAAGTCGATTTAGTGATGCATGGAGCAGTAAAAAACAAGATTATCGCAAAAGAGATCGATCGCACCAAGCGACTTCTTTATGGGACATGATCTATCTGCTTATCTACAGGATATTCTTGATGCTTGCAATGCAATTGAAGACGTGACGCTTGACGTAACCTTGGAAGACTATCGGTCACGGCGAGCTGTAAGGTCTTCCGTGGAGAGAGAGTTTATCATTATTGGCGAGGCCCTGCGTAGGATTAGCGGCTTAGATGAGCGACTGTTCTCTTCTATCACAAATTCTCGTTCAATCATTGACTTTAGAAATCTTCTCGCCCACGAGTATGGTGCTGTTGATGATGACTCTGTTTTCGGTCTTATTCACTCAGACCTGGTTGTGTTGAAGGCGGAGATCAGCGACCTCCTCCACGACTTGTTTAGCGCAAACTAACAATGCCATGCACCTGAGCCGCCGCCAGATGATTTCCTTTCCCAGCTGTGGTTTCCTGCGGCCAGGTGATGGCAAGCGTTGGCCGGTCCACGTGAGGGGATCCCGCAAAGTCCAGATCGAAGCTAGTCTGA
>JANWUR010000014.1 GCA_024958655.1 Cyanobium sp. FGCU6
AGCCTTGTCCGGAGCGGGCCTTAAGGGTCGCGGAGCTTTATGCGTAATCAAGTCTTGAGTTGGAGTGGGTGCTGCGAGGGGCTTACAAGCTGCCACGCGATGCCGTGATTCAGGCGTTTCAAGGGTTGCTGGCGATTCGTCAGCTGCATGTCGAACAGGAAGACCTGGTGCGAAAGGCGCTTGACTGCCACCGCCAAGGTCTGGACTTCGCTGATGCGCTGCATCTGCTGCGCAGTGAAGGATGTTCTGCCCTGCTCAGCTTCGACCGAGCTCTTGCGCGGGGCGCTGCTGAACAGGCTCTGCAGCCGCAGGTGATCAGCCCATGAGCCACACCGCCCCCCTGCTCCTCACCGGCGCCAGCGGCTGGTTCGGCCGCACCGCCCTGCATGTCTACGAACAGGAGCACGGGCCCGAGGCGCTGCGCCGCGAGCTGATCCCCTTCGCCTCGCGCGAGCGCTGGGTGGAGTTCGGCAGCCCCCACGGCCCGGTGAAGGGCTACCCGCTGGAGGCGATCCTGGATGTGAGCCAGCCACGGGGCCTGCTGCACCTGGCCTTCCTCACGCGCGACAAGGTGGAGGAGCTCGGCCACGGGCGCTATGTGGCCGCCAACCGGGCGATCACGGCCACGCTGGCGAAGTTGCTGCAGGCCTGGCCGGCCCTGCCGGTGGTGGTCACTTCGTCGGGGGCGGCGGCGGCGCTCGATGGCCTGCCGGCCGATCTGGGGGGCAATCCCTACGCCACCCTCAAACAGGAGGAGGAGGCCCTGCTGGAACGGCAGGCGGCCACGCGCATGGCGGTGGTGTTCCGGGTGTATGCCGCCTCGGGCCGCTTCATGACACGGCCGCAGAAATTCGCCCTGGGGGACCTGATCCTGCAGGGGCTGCGGGGCCAGCCGCTGCGGGTGAAGGCAGCGCATGCGGTATGGCGCAGCTACGGGAGCGTGGAGCAGCTGATGCAGCTGAGCTGGCGGCTGTTGCGGGTGCAGGGCGAGGCGGCCGGAGCTGGATTTCAACGCCTCGACGCCTGCGCCCCACCCGTGGAGCTGGGGGAGCTGGCGGCAGGGGTGGCGGCCGCTCTGGGGGCCAGCCTGGCTCCGCGCACGATCAGCTCCGCTGCCAGCGATCACTACGGGGGCGATGGCGAGGCCTACGAGGCCCTGCTGCATCGCCATGGCCTGGCGCCGCGGAGCCTGCAGGAGCAGATCGCCGACACCATCGGCGGTCTGCGGCCGCCCGCCACCGCTGGGGGCGCCAGCCTCGGGACGTACGGCTGAGGCCTGATCGCAAGCCGTTCGGGCGTCGCATCCCGGCGGCTCGGACGGCTGTGGGCTGCACGCTCTCGCAAAATGGCGTGAGAAACTCCGTTTCGGCTGCGGAAATGGCGGTTGTGCAGCGATTTCTGCAGCCTCCCGCCCAGAGCTTCTTTCTCTTCGGCCCGCGCGGCACCGGCAAATCCACCTGGTTGGGGCACGTGTTTCCGGAGGCGTTGCGCCTCGATCTGCTTGCTCCTGAGGTGGTGCGGGCTTACCAGGCCCAGCCGGAACGGCTGCGGGAGCGCATCGCCGGCGGGATCTGGCCGGCCTCAAGGCCTTCGGTGCCGACGATCCCCAGGCCGACCGTCTGCTGCTCTCGCTGGCTCCTGAAGCGCTGCTGATCGACGGCATCCGCTGCGAGCCGCTCGAACCCTGGCTGCGGCGGCTTTCGCCCAACCACGCTGCCCAGCAAGGGCTCTCCCCCTGCTCCTGACCCCCTGGCGGCGCCTCCAGCACGGCCACCCTGGCTACGATTCAAGGATCCTGTGGGATGGGTGGCGATGGCCGTGACCAGCAGCCCTGCCGCGGTTGCAGCGCCCTCCGATGCAGAACCCTTCGAGGCCCTGGCACCCCTGCGACTGCCGGCGGATCTACGGCTCACGCCCGAGCAGTTCGAGCGGGTGTGCGCCGAGAACCGCGAGGCGGTGCTGGAGCTGGCTGCCGATGGACAGTTCATTGCGATGACACCTACAGGCGGCGAAACCGGTGCACGGAGTGGCGAGCTGTTCTACCAGCTCAAGCTGTTCGCCAATGGTGCGGGTGGGTGGAAGGCATTTGACAGCTCCACAGGCTTCCGTCTGCCCGACGGCTCCGTGCTCAGCCCCGATGCCTCCCTGGTCCGCCTGGAGCGCTGGCAGGCCCTCAGCTCTGAGCAGCGCCGCGGCTTTGCCCCACTCTGCCCCGATCTGGTGGTGGAACTGGCCAGCCCCAGCGATGAGGGTCCCCGGGGGGTGAGCGCCCTGCGCCAGAAGATGGAGAATTATCAGTCGAATGGCGCCCGCCTTGGCTGGCTGCTGCTGCCCGAGGAGCGCGCCGTGGAGGTGTGGGGTGTCAGTGGCGAGCCCAGCCGCCTGGAGCAGGCCACGGACCTGGAGGCCGGCGCCGAGTTCCCCGGGCTCCGTCTCAACCTGCGGGAGATCTGGGAGGAGTGAGTGGCTGATGGCTGGACCCGGTCGGATCGAGAAGAGCGATCGGCGGGACCTGCGCCCCACCATCCTGCAATGGGGGCGGGAGGGATGAGAAGGCCCGCCGTGTCAGACCCATCTGGTGCTGGCATCTGAGCTGATGCTCAGCAAGGCGGCCCATGCCCAGTGGCGCCTGCAGCAGCTCGCTGAGCGCGTGCTGCCCTGAATCCTTCGCAGCCCCTGCAGACACCCTGGCTACGATTCAAGGGTCCTGTGGGATGGGTGGCGATGGCCGTGACCAGCAGCCTTGCCGCGGTTGCAGCGCCCTCCGATGCAGAACCCTTCGAGGCCCTGGCACCCCTGCGACTGCCGGCGGATCTACGGCTCACGCCCGAGCAGTTCGAGCGGGTGTGCGCCGAGAACCGCGAGGCGGTGCTGGAGCTGGCTGCCGATGGCCGCATCATCGCCATGACGCCCACAGGCAGTGAAACCGGTGCCCGGAATTCTCGGCTCGAGATGCGCCTGCTTCTCTGGGCCGACAAGGTGGGGGGATGGAAGGTGTTCGGCAGTTCCAGTGGCTTCCGCCTGCCCGATGGCTCGGTGCTCAGCCCCGATGCCTCGCTGGTGCGTCTGGAGCGCTGGCAGGCCCTCAGCGCCGAGCAGCGCCGCGGCTTTGCCCCTCTCTGCCCCGATCTGGTGGTGGAACTGGCAAGCCCCAGCGATGAGGGTCCCCGGGGGGTGAGCGCCCTGCGCCAGAAAATGGCGAATTATCAGGCCAATGGCGCACGCCTCGGCTGGTTGCTGCTGCCACAGGAGCGGGCCGTGGAGGTGTGGGGCGCCAGCGGCACGGCCAGCCGTCAGGAGCAGGCCACGGCGCTGGAGGCTGGCGCGGATTTCCCCAGTCTGAGGCTCAACCTGCTGGAGATCTGGGACGCGTGAGGGATCTGCCCGTAAGCGGTGCACAGCAGCCTTTGTTGCATTGCGCCAGGAACAGACGCTCAGATGATGGGGCCAAGGCGTTCTGCGTCTGCGGGAGGGTTGCGGCGCGTGCTGCCATCACTGGCAGCACCACCCGACAGACATGGGCTGTCGTGGCGACGAACCGCGCGTCAGGGAGGCCCATGGCAGCAGGGGGCGAGGCGGATCCTCAGCCAGCAAGGGCAGGCACAACCGGCAAGGGATCGCCAGGGGTTGGTGCCAGAGTCATCAGCCGCAGCCTGATGCCCGACACTGGGCAGATGCCCCCCCGATCTGATCATCGGCAGGTGCAGCCTTGCTGTGCAGGGATTGGCGGCTACGGAAACAGCCAGCCTGGTCTTCACGGCGGCAGTGAGCGGTGAGGGCTGAGTAGGCACGCCAGGGCACTGGCAGCATGGGAGGACGTGACCCGGCTGCCTGCAGTGGAGTCTGGAGAGGGCCCACCCATGCAGACACGAAGGCACAGGCAGGTGATGTGGAAGCCCAGGATCCGGTTGCGGGCCTCCGCTGATTCGCTGGCTGGCCTGTTTCGGCGCCTGTGGGTGGTGCTGCCGAACCGACGGCGGCGGGACGTTGTGATCGCGATGCTGTGGATGGTGATCAGCGGGCTGTCGGAACTGGTCACGATGGTGCTGTTGGTGCCGTTTCTGGTGGCCTTGACGGCCCCGGAGCGGCTGCTGCGCATGGCGGGCGTGCGCTGGCTGGGATCGCTGCTGAGCATCGAGAATCCGCAGCAGTTGTTGCTGCCCCTGACGCTGCTGCTCTGCAGCGCCGCCCTGCTGGGGGCCCTGCTGCGATCGAATGCCCTGTGGATCAACAGCCGGCTGGCGGCAGATATAGGCCACGACCTCAGTGTCACCACCTACGCCAGCATCCTGAATGCGGAGCATACTTTTCTGCTGGAGCGCAACAGCAGTGAGCTGATCACGGTGCTGGAGGCCATTGATCAATTCGTCGGTGTTGTATTCAGATCATTGTTGCAGATGATCTCATCTCTAATGATCGCAGTGGTGGTGGGTATCGCGCTGATTCTGATCAACCCGGCCTTGGCTCTGATCCTGGCCCTGATTGCCTCGATGATCTATCTGATCACCTCCCGAGTTGCGAGCAGCCGTCTGCAGGCCGTCAACTCCCGCTTTGCAGCCCTGCAGGAAGACAAGGTGAGGTTGGTGCAGGAGAGTGTGGCTGGGATCCGCCAGATCCGCATCATGGGGGCGACGGGGTCTTTTGCAGAGCGGTACAGGAATTCTGATGCGCAATCACGCTCTCTTGAGGCCCAGGCCAACTTCAGGGCCAACGGCAGCTGATAGTGCTTTATCGTGCATCAACCGGATCAGCCTTCACATGGCCAGGCCGTTGGCAAAGCACGCATCGGGTGGCTCTCGATCTGCCAATGCCTGTCACCATCGGCCCCAGGGCTGCAGCTGGGCTCATGGCGACCATTCACAGCCATGATGGCATAATTGAGATGTCGCCTGCATTGGGGAACCGGATTCTGATCACCGGCGGCACCGGCAGCTTCGGCAAGGCCTTCATCGCAGAAATTCTGCGGTGCCATCCGGATCTTCAGCGGCTCGTGGTGTACAGCCGCGATGAGCTCAAGCAATGGGAGCTGCAGCAGCAGTTTCCCGAGCAGGCCTACCCCCAGCTGCGCTTCTTCCTTGGCGACGTGCGCACCGCGATCGCCTGCGCCGCGCGCTTGAGGGGATCGACACGGTGGTGCATGCCGCCGCACTGAAGCAGGTGCCGGCAGCGGAGTACAACCCATTCGAGTTCATCCGCACCAATGTTCTCGGCGCCCAGAATGTGCTGGAGGCCTGCCTCGACACGGAGGTGCGGCGCGTGGTGGCGTTGAGCACGGATAAAGCAGCCGCCCCGATCAACCTCTACGGCGCCAGCAAGCTCTGCTCCGACAAGCTGTTCATCGCCGCGAACAACATCAAAGGCCGCCGAGATCTGCGCTTCTCGGTGGTGCGCTACGGCAATGTGATGGGATCACGTGGCTCGGTGATCCCCTTCTTCCTGGAGAAGGCGCGCACGGGTATGGTGCCGATCACTGATCCGGCGATGACCCGCTTCAACATCACCCTCAGCGAAGGGGTGGCGATGGTGCTGTGGGCGCTGGAGCATGCCCTGGGCGGGGAGCTGTTCGTGCCTGCCGAAGATCGCCAGCTACCAGATCACCGATGTGGCCGAAGCGATCGGGCCCGAGTGCGAGAAGCCGATCAGCGGCATCCGTCCGGGCGAGAAGATCCACGAGGAGATGATCACCAGCTCCGACAGCTTCAGCACGATCGGCCTAGGCAACTACTACGCCATCCTCCCCAGTGATGGCAGTGTGCATCGTCTTTACGAGGACGCCAAGATCGCCGCCACCACCCCTGTGCCCGTGGGCTTCGCCTACAACTCCGGCACCAATCCGGATTTCCTCACGGTGGATCAGTTGCGGCTGCTGATCCGCGAGCACGTGGATCCTGATTTTTCGCCCATGGCAGCGGGATGATGGCGGCGTCCTTCCTCCCCTACGGCCGCCACAGCGTGAGCGAAGCCGACATCGCTGCGGTGGTTGCGGTGCTGCGCAGCCCCTTCCTAACCCAGGGGCCGGTGGTGCCGGCCATCGAGCAGGCGGTGGCCGCCAAGGTGGGCGCCCGCCATGGGGTGGCGGTGAACAGCACCACCAGCGCCTTGCACCTCGCCTGCCTGGTCCTGGGGCTGGGGCCAGGCGATCGGCTCTGTACCTCACCGATCACCTTTGTGGCCTCGGCCAATTGCGGCCGCCACTGCGGTGCCGCTGTCGACTTTGTCGACAGCGCCCCGGCTACGGGACAGATGAGCGTGGCGGCGCTGGCGGCCAAGCTGGAGCAGGCCGAGCGCGAGGGCACCCTGCTGAAGGTGGTGGTGCCGGTGCATCTGGCGGGCAGCAGCTGCGCCATGGCGGCGATCGGGGCGCTGGCCGAGCGCTACGGCTTTGCGGTGCTGGAGGATGCCAGCCATGCGATCGGGGGCTGCTACCACGGCGAGCCGGTGGGCAATTGCCGCCACAGCGCCATCACGGTGTTCAGCTTCCACCCGGTGAAGATCATCACCAGCGGCGAGGGCGGCCTGGCAACCACCAATGATCCGGAGCTGGCGCAGCGCATGGCGGAACTGCGCAGCCACGGCATCGTGCGCGAGGCCGAGCGCTTCGAGCGGCCTGCGGCCGGGCCCTGAGTGTATGAACAGCAGCAGCTGGGCTTCAACTACCGGATCACCGACATCCAGGCAGCCCTGGGCCTGAGCCAGCTGCAGCGGCTGGAGGAGATCGTGGCCGAGCGCAACCGGCAGGTGTTTGTGGGGCTCAGCGAGGGGCAACAGCAACGTGTGGCAGACGCGATCAGGCAGAACGTGACAATCCTGTGCGCACGCGGAGCAAACCAATGCCAACGATCAGCATGTTTTACGGCATACTTGTAAGCATGTATGCCCTTGATACGGATAGGCACCACAGCCCTCACATCCACGTCTGAGCTGATGGCTGATTGGCTACTCGCCAGCGAGGGGCAGACCCCCTTTAAGATCCTCTGCGTTTAAATCCAAAAATGACTCCAGACGTCATCAAGGTCAAGGCTCATCAGGGAACAAAACTTGAACTCGAATTTGCAGACGGCTCAATTCGCCTGTTTGACGTGAAGCCTCTGCTTCACTATCCAGCGTTCTCTGATCTGCGTGATTCAAGCCTGTTCATGAAAGCACATGTTCAGAATGGCACTGTTTGCCGGAATGAAGAGATCGATATTTCACCCGACACCTTGTACCTCCGCGGTGAAGTTTTGAATGGGGATGAAGCAGCCAAAGCCATCTCAGCGGGCTTCGAATGTTAGTGCGCATTCCCGATGGAGATTTCGCATCGGATCACTTCCCAGCAAGTAGGTTCGCATCTTTCCCCACAACGGCATCGGAACCCAGGGAACCTCCGGACAACGAGCGCTCAAAGAGGCATCCAGGCCTTGATTTGTCCCTTATCAGCATTTTCATCGCCGATCAGGCTCCAATCAGCCTGAATTCGCTGATTCCGAGGCTGAATCTCGCTCATTTGGGGCGGTATTTACCCCGAATGCCCACACCATGCCCCCAATCATGTCCTGCACAGCAGCTCATGCCGCACCATGTAGAAGTTGGAAAGTGCTGCCAGCACCTTCACCTTGCAACGGTTCTAGTGGCTCCGCCACGCTCGGCCGTCGGCCTCGGTAGTTGCATGCCCCGCAGCCGGGTCTTCTGAAAGCCGAACTGCCGTTTGATCACTCGGAACGGATGCTCCACCTTGGCGCGGAGGTGCGCCTAATGCAAGCAGAAGCCGTTCCGGCTAGGGCTGTCTCGATCAGATCATCAACCCGCCCCTCGGGGGTGTCCGGTAAGGCCCGGCGCTTGCCTGGGCGCATGGCAACCCGGAAGCCGATCCCCCGGCCTTGCATCTCCTCGCGCTTCTCAATTCCCTGATAGCCGGCATCCGCGTAAACCACTGGACCGAATCACCAGCAGATGATGGTTGCCCACGATATGGTGCCGGTCAGCTGGATCTCTGCGGGTGACCCGCCAACCAGCTCTCCAGCCCCTCCCCGAGGAAGGAAAGCCCCAGCACCAGCACGAACATCGCCAGCCCCGGAAACAGGGCCGTCCACCAGATGCCGGTGGGCACCGCGGTGAGCGCCTGCTGAAGATCACCGCCCCATTCGGGGATCGTTTCCGGCAACCCCAGGCCCAGGAAACCCAGGCCGCCGAGCACCAGCACCGCATCGGCGGCATTGAGGGTGAGCAGCACCGGTACCGAGGTGATCACGTTGCGCAGCAGGTAGCGGCGCAGGATCCACAGCGGCCCGGCGCCGAGCGAACGGGCGGCCTCCACGAACAGTTCGGCCTTCACCTGGGCCGTCTGGTTGCGCACCACCCGGAAGTACTGGGGCACGTACACCACGCACAGGGCCGCGGCCGCATTGGGCAGGCCCCGGCCGAGCAGGAAGGCCAGCACCACCGAGAGCAGCAGCACCGGCAGGGTGTAGAGGGTGTCCATCAGCAGCACCAGCAGCCGGTCGACACCGCCGCCCAGGTAGCCGCTCACCATGCCCAGCGGCACGCCGATCACCAGGGCCAGCACCAGGGCGATCGCCACCACCTGCAGCGCCACGCCACTGCCCGCCAGGGTGCGGGTGCAGACGTCGCGGCCGAGCCGGTCGGTGCCGCACCAGTGGGCCGCTGAGGGGGCGGCGTAGATCGGGTTGTCGAGACCGGCGTTGGGATCCGGCAGCACCCCCAGGTGCAGCAGCAGCGGCGTGAGCAGCGCCACCAGCGCATACACCGCCACGATCGTGAGGCCCCAGCGCGCCAACCGGCCGGAGAGGGTGGAGGGGAGAGCGGCCGAAAGCATGGCGGCGGTTGGCGGCGTCATGGCCGTTCCATCCTGATCCCTGACGCCGGTGGGTGGCCGCCCGCACGATTGGCTAGCTTCCCCACGAGCAGAGGATGCCAGCCCGGCCTGATGAGCACGTCCCGGCTGCTGATCGTCGACGACGACCCCGAGCTGCGCAGCTTCCTGGCCACCGAGCTGGGGGTGGAGGGCTACAGCTGTGAACAGGCGGGCAGCGGCCAGGAGGCCCTGGGGCTGATCCGCGGCCAGAGCTGGGATCTGGTGCTGCTCGACTGGGGCCTGCCCGATTTCAGCGGCGTGGAGGTGTGCCGCCGCATGCGCAGCGGCGGCATCGCCACACCGGTGCTGATGCTCACCGGCCACGATGAGGTGCGCGAGCGGGTGGAGGCGCTGGATTCGGGGGCCGACGACTACCTCACCAAGCCCTTCTCGATCGAGGAGCTGCTGGCGCGGGTGCGGGCCCGCCTGCGTCGCACCTCCCTGGCCGATCCGAGCGACGGCTGGCTGCGGCTGGCCGACCTGGCCGTGAATCCCGGCAGCCATGAAGTCACCCGCGCCGGCCAGCCGATCCACCTCACGGCCCGGGAGTTCGAGCTGCTGCTGCATCTGTTCCGCCAGCCCGGCGTGGTGCAGGAGCGCCGCAGCATCCTCGATGCCCTCTGGGGCGAGGACTGGATGGGCGATGACAACCTGCTGGATGTGTACGTGCGCTACCTGCGCCGCAAGCTCGAGCCGCCCGGCCGCCCCACCCTGATCCAGACGGTGCGGGGCGTGGGCTTCATGCTCAAGGAAGGGCCCACCCGTGGCTGACCTGCAGGCTCTGCCCTCCAGTCCAGCGCCCGCGGCACGGGTGCTGGTGGTGGATGACGACCCCGACCTGCGCGAGTTTCTGCTGGGGGAGCTGGCGGCCGAGGGCCATGCCTGTGAGGCGGCGGCCAGTGGCCAGGCGGCGCTGCTGGCCCTGCGCCAGCAGGCCTGGGATCTGGTGCTGCTGGATTGGGGCCTGCCGGATTTCAGTGGTGTGGAGGTGTGCGAGCGGCTGCGGGCGAGCGGCAGCACCACGCCGGTGCTGATGCTCACCGCCCACGACGACGTGGCCGAGCGGGTGCGCGCCCTTGATGCCGGCGCCGACGACTACCTCACCAAGCCGTTTTCGATCGCCGAACTGCTGGCGCGGGTGCGCGCCCAGCTACGTCGCGGCAGCCACAGAAGCGGCGAGGCCAGCTGCTTCAGCCTGGCCGATCTGAGCGTGGACCTGCTGCGCCGCGAGGTGAAGCGCGACGGCGCCCCGGTGGAGCTGTCGGCGCGGGAATTCGACCTGCTCGCCTACCTGATCCGCGAGCCGGAGCGGGTGCACGGCCGCCAGGCGATCCTCGATGCCGTGTGGGGCACCCCGTTCATCGGCGACCCCAACCTGCTCGATGTGTATGTGGGCTACCTGCGCCGCAAGATCGAGCGCCCCGGCCTGCCCCAGCTGATCCACACCGTGCGCGGCGTGGGCTTCACGCTACGGGTGGGGGCGGCGAAGGGCTGAGGCCGGCGCCGCAGTGGTGGCATCCCTGTGGTTGGGCAGTGGAGGCCGCTGTGAAAACCGATCACTGGTTCTACAGCCTGTTTCAGGACGCGCCAGATCTGATTACCCTGCTGCTGCACGCTGCCGGGCTAGGGATGGCGAGTGCAGCTCCAAAGCTTGGCCCTGATTCTCCCGGGGACCAGCTCTATCGCTTTGAAGCAGTGGAGTTCAAAGCGGCGAATCACCGCCTTGACGGGGTGCTCTTGCCGCGCCAAAGCGAGACAGGCACGCCTCAGCATCCGGTGGTGAAGCTGGAGTTGCAAATGCACAGCAAGCCTGGGTTCAAGCACCGGCTTGGAGCTCAGACCCTCCGCTTTTTGCAGCTGCATCCGCAGGTGCAGTTCCTGGCTGTGGTGGTGGTGGTGCCGCACCGGCGCCTCAACCTCAGCCCAGGCCCGTTACCGCGGCAGTTGCAGCAGCTTCTCGATGAGGTGATCTGGCTGAGCTTGGAGGAGCTGGGAAGCCAGCCGGACATCGATCCCTTGCTGAATCTGCTCACCCTGTCCGTGCGGCCTGAGCTCGAAGCGGCGGCCAACGCCCAGCAGATTCTGGAGCGCCGCCCTGATCTGTTGTCCGCCGTTCTACCTATGCTGTTTGAGCGGCTTCCCACACTCACCCCCGAGGAGATCATGGTGATCGCCGGCATGCCCACCGAGCAGTTGCGCCACACCCGCGCAGCCCAGATGCTCCTTGATGAGGGCCGCCAGGAAGAAGCAGCCAATCTTGCTCTGCGCCAGCTCAACCGCCGCTGCGGCCCCCTCAGCGAGGCCACCACTGCCCGTATCCAGGCTTTGCGGCTGGAGGCGCTGGCGGACGCCCTGCTCGATTTCCGCGACGGCGCAGACCTGGACGCCTGGCTGGCGCAGCACACCGGCTGAGGCCGCCTCAGCCCGCCCAGATCTCCTCCAGGTTGAGGCTGAGCCCAGGGAACTCGGCGCCACCATCCAGCGTGACGGCCTGGTCCAGGCGCCGTGGCTCCTCGCCGCCGGGCCCCCACACTTCCACAGCCCGTTCGTGGGGCAGCAGCAGCAACCAGCCGAGGCGGGCACCGTTGGCCTGGTAGGCGGCCATCTTGCGGCGCAGGGCGGACACCCCCCGCGGTCCCTGATCGCCGGGGCTGGCCAGCTCCACCACCAGATCGGGGCAGAGGGGGGCAAAGCCGCTGCGCGCTTCCGCGCTGAGGGCCTGCCAGCGCTCCAGACGCAGCAGCGAGGCATCGGGGCTGAGCACCGAGCCATCGGGCAGGCGGAAGCCAGCGGAGCTGTCGAACACCTTCCAACCGCCCTGCTGGTCGGCCCACAGCAGCAGGCGCATCACCAGCCGCGAGTTGCGGCCGCTGGTTTCGCTCCCGGATGGCGTCATGGTGATCAGGCGGCCGTCGGCAGCCAGCTCCAGCACCGCCTCGCGGTTTTCGGCGCACACCCGCTCGCATTGCTCAGGCGTAAGCCGCAGGTCGGGCGGCAGGCGCAATGGCGCCAGGGCGTCGAACGGGCTGGCGGGGGCCGGGGCCGGTGGCGTGGGTGTGCTGGTCATGGCTCAGGCCAGCGGATTGGATCCAGCGTAGGGGCGCTGAACGGTCTGGCTGTCAGCTGATCAGGCGGACCTGCAGTCCTGCCACGCGGCAGAAGTCCGCATCACCGCTGAGCATCACGGCTTGTGGGCCCAGCTGGAGGCAGCTGGCGGCCTGGAGGGCATCGGGAGTGCGCAGCCCGTGGATGGCACGCAGGTTGGTGGCCAGTTCCACCACGGATGGGCTGAGCTCCACCCAGTGCAGATCCGGCTGCGCAAAAAAATGGTCAAAACGATCCAGGCTGGCCTGGTCGCCGCGCCGCAAGGGCCCCACCCGGCACTCCAGGGCGCTGAGGCGGCTCAGGGCGAGTTGCAGGTTGGGCTGGGCGATGGCCAGGGCCTGCAGCTCATGCTTCACCGCAGAGCACCAGGCTGGCTCCCCTTCCAGCAAATAAATCAGCGCACTGGCATCCAGAAACGCAATCATGATGGCTTGGTCACCACGCGCGTTCGGCGGCGAGCTCGGCATCGATCGCTGGCTTGGTGCGCGGCTGCGTGGCTGGTGGTTGCAGGAGCAGCCACTCCAGCGCTGACTGCTGAGGTGCTGGAGCCTGGGCGGCACGGCGCTGCAGGTCGCGGAAGTGCTGCTCGCTGAGCACCACGGCGGCACAGTGGTTGCGCTTGAGCAGGTGCACCGGACCGTGCTGCAGCGCCAGCTCGATCGCGGCGATACCGCGGCGCTTCAGTTCCGCAGAGGTGAGCACATTGGCGGGTTCAGGCTCTGGCCGATGGTTCATGGGCCCTCACCGTGGCTTCACTCTGCCCCCAGGTTAGTACTGAAATCAGTATGGGCAGGGATGGCTTTGTGCTCGGTGGCAGCGAATGTTCCAGAGCACGCCGGATCCAGGTGCTGGCGCCGGCTCAAGTGGGCTGCTCGCTGATCCAGTGATGGGCCACCCCCAGGTGATGCGCCGCCTGGATCAGCGCCTTGTCGGCCAGGAACAGCGACAGCAGCACGCAACTGTCCGGATACACCCCCTGCCGGGTGGTCATTCCCGTTCTTCGCGCAGCTCGCGCACCAGAGCCACGGCATCCCCTGGTAAAGGGGGTTGGTTGGTGTGAAAAAGCCGCAGCCGCTCCGGCCACGACTGGCCAGCACCAGACAGGCCATGTATCGCTGCTGTGTTCACTCGCTTGAGGTCGCTGGGAAGGGATTGATCAGGCTCAGGCCGGTGTCGCTGAAATGGCGCAGGTTGCGCGTGGCCAACTGGGCCTGGTGGGCGAGCGCGATGCCGGCGATCAAGGTGTCGCGCAGATCTACTGTTCGCCCCTGGGTTTTTCGTTGGGCTGCCAACAGGGCAGCCTTCTGGGCGGAAGCAGCATCCAAGGAGGCAATGCGCTCCTGAATCAGCTCGTCGATCAGCCTGTTGAGGTTGTGCTCCAACGTGCGGCGCCGGGTCGCATCCGGGTGCAGGGCTGCTCCGTAGCGCAACTCAAAAACCACCACACTGGGCAGCCACACCTGGCGGGGATCCACCTGATCGAGCCAGGCCACAACTGCGGGCTCGGGGCGCTGCAGCATCACCGCCGACACCACATTGGTATCGAGCAGGATCACGGCTCGAAAAGCGCCGGCACGGGCTCCACCCCCCGCCATTCGCTGATCGGCTCCTCCAGTCCAACGTCAGCGAACAGCGCTGCCATCCGGCTGCCGAGCCCTGGGGCATCGCTGCTGGATGATTCGTCTCTGGCAACAGCATGGGCCAGGATCACCCGCACCTCCTCTTCCATGCTGCGGCCATGGCGCTGGGCCCGGCGGCGTAGCGCCTCCTTCACCGCCAGATCCAGCTGACGCACCAGCAACTGGGCCATCGCACACTCTCTGGAGTGCTATCACGATAGCGGCTCTGGCTGCCTGCACCGCCGTTCATGGGTTCTACAGCCTGTTCCAGAGCACTCCCGATCTGGTGGCGCTGCTGCTGCAACCGGCCGGGGTTGCAGCCACTCCATCGCCCAGCCTGGGCCCCGATTCCCCCGGCGATCACCGCCTCGACGGCGTGCTCTGGCCGCAGCGGGGCCCGGCCGGCATGGCGCGCCGGCCGGTGGTGAAGCTGGAGCTGCAGATGCAGCGCGATACCAGCTCCATCCCAAGGTGCGGCACTTGCAGGCGGCGCTGGATGAGGTGATCTGGATCAGCCTCGAAGAGCTTGGCCTACAGGACCAGCTCGACCCGCTGCTCAACCTGCTCAGGCTGCCGGTGCTGCATGAGCCCGCGTTGCAGCCGAGCAGCCAGCAGATCCTGGAGCGCCGTCCGGATCTGGCTGAGTCTGTTTTCCCTATCCTGATGCAACGGCACCCCAACTTCACCCTGGAGCAGATGATGGTGGTCGTCAAGATTCCCACCCAAGAGCTGCGTCACTCCCGGGCTACCCAGGAGCTGATACAGGAGGGGCAGGTCTGCGGCGAAGTGAAGGCCACCCTCCGCCAGCTCAGCAGCCTCTGCGGCCCCCTCGACGACGTCACGATCGCCCGCATCCAGGCCCTGCCGCTGGAGCGGCTGGAGGCCCTGGGGCTGGCACTGCTCGACTTCAGCGGTGCCGCCGACCTTGCGGCTTGGCTGGCAGCAGAATCGGCCCACGCCTGCTGCTGAGGCGTCCGTCTCGCCCACGCCTGCCCGCCCGCCGATGGCCAGCCCTGCCCCCAGCTCAACGGCCGCGGCGCGGGAGTTGGTGGTGGACGACGACCCCGAGCTGCGCGAGTTTCTGCTGGGCGAACTCACGGCCGAGGGCCATGGCTGCGAGGCGGCGGCCAACGGCCAGGCGGCGCTGCTGGCGCTGCGGCGCCAGAGCTGGGATCTGGTGCTGCTCGACTGGGGCCTGCCCGATTTCAGCGGCGTGGAGGTGTGCGAGCGGCTGCGGGCCACCGGGGTCACCACGCCGGTGCTGATGCTCACCGCCCACGACGACGTGGCCGAGCGGGTGCGGGCCCTGGATGCCGGGGCCGTCGATTTCCTCACCAAGCCCTTTTCCATTGCTGAGTTGCTGGCCCGGGTGCGGGTGCAGCTGCGCCGCGGCAGCCGCAGTGCCGGTGAAGCCACCAGCTTCAGCCTGGCCGACCTGCGCGTCGACCTGCTGCGCCGTGAGGTGAAGCGCGACGGGGTGCTGATCGAGCTGTCGCAGCGGGAATTCGAGCTGCTGGCGTTTCTGATCCGCGTGCCGGAGGGAGCGGGTGCACGGCCGCCAGTCGATTCTCGACGCCGTGTGGGGCACCCCGTTCATCGGCGACCCCAACCTGCTCGATGTGTATGTGGGCTACCTGCGCCGCAAGATCGAGCGCCCCGGCCTGCCCCAGCTGATCCACACCGTGCGCGGCGTGGGCTTCACGCTGCGGGTGGGGGCGGTGAAGGGCTGAGGGGCAGGCGCAGCTGAAAATCCGCCCCGCCGCCCGCGTGATCGGCCACGGTGGCCGAGCCGCCCATCGCCTCCATCAGCAGCCGCACCAGCGCCAGCCCCAGGCCGCTGCCGCGCTTGTCGGCCGCCGCCGCCGCGCGGCCGCGTACGAAGCGCTCAAAGATGCGCAGGCGCTCGTCGGGGGCCACGCCGGGGCCGCGGTCGCGCACATGCCAGGTCACGGCCCGGCCATCGCAGCTCAAGGCCAGCTCCACCGGGCCCGATGGTGCGTAGGCAAGAGCATTTTCCACCAGGGCCGAGAGACACTGCAGCAGCCGTTCCCGGTCGGCCTGGAGCGATCGCGGCGGCGCGGCGGCGCTGGCGGGCGCAAGCAGCAGGCGCCCGGGCGCCAGGGGCCGCAGGCGATCAAAGGCCTCCAACACCAGGGCTTCCGGATCGAGGGGCTCCAGCAGCAGCTGCAGCCGGTCGGCGTCCTGGCGGGACAGGTCGAGCAGCTGGCCCACCAGCAGGCCCATGGAAAGGGCCTCGCGGGCGATGGCCGCCACCGCCTGGCGCTGGGGTTCGGGCAGCGGTTGGCGCAGCAGGCTCTGGGCGTGGCCGGAGATCAGGGTGATCGGTGTGCGCAGCTCGTGGGCCGCTCCATCGCTGAAGCTGCGCTCCCGCTCCCAGGCCGCCGCCAGCCGCTGCTGCAGCGCCCCGAAGGCGGCGGCGATCGGCTGCAGCTCGCTGGGCTGCTCCGCAAGCGGCAGCAGGGGCGCGTCGGCCCGGGGGGGCGTGGTGATCGCCTGCAACCGCTGGCAGAGCGCCTCGATCGGCACCACAAGGCCGAGGCGCAGCACGGGCCGCAGCAGGGCGGAGGTGAACAGACTGGCCAGCCCCGCCGCCGCCAGCAGCAGCAGCAGCAGCCGCCGCTCCCGCTGCAGCGACTGGCTCACGTTCTGCCGCACCACCAGGCTGAAGACCTGGCCGTTCGCCAGCTTGAGGGGGGTGACGCTCTGCAGCCAGCGCTGGCTGCCGCTGCCCAGCCGCTGCACGGGCCGGGCCGGCTGGGGCGGCTCCAGCCAGGCCGCGATCCCCAGGGGCCGGTAGCGGGCCAGGGCCAGCTCGCTTTCGGCGGGGCTGGCGCTGTTGAGGCTGCTCACGAGGGCAGCCACCAGCTGGCTGTGGGCCTGGCGCCGCTCCAGCTCCAGCAGCCCGGCCCCCACCGCCAGCAGCAGGCCATAGCCCGCCAGCACGGCGATCAGGGTGCTGCTCTGCAGCCAATACCGCAGCGACTGCAGGCGTAGTGGGGGCATCGGCCGCCGAGCCAGGCTTCCTAAGAGCGCTCTTAAGACATGCTTAGTATCCGTGGGGTTGGCGAACGGTCAAGCCTTGAAGAAGCTATGAAGGTCCTTGCCTGCTGAGCCATGCAATCAACTTTCCTCCATAGCCGCCTGCAGCTCGAGCTGCTGAAAAAGCTGCGGCAGAAAAAGAATCCTCTGCAGAAGGGCTTCACTCTGGTGGAGCTGATGATTGTGGTGGCTATCGTCGGCATTCTGTCGGCTGTGGCGCTGCCTCAGTTCCTGGGTACTCGGAATGCAGCCGCAGCTGGTGCAGCCGTGGGCGAAGCACTGGGCATTGCCAAGGAATGCGCCGTGATCGCCGCATCGGAGGTCGGATCGGCTCCAGCTGCAGCAGGATCGACCCAGGTAACGTGCGGCGCGACGGGTGGCACGGTGACCGGTACCTGGGCTAACGGAACTGGGGTTGCCGGCGTGAAATGCCTTACCTCAGCAGCTGTCGATGGAAAAACTGGTGTAAAGGTTAATATCGCTGATAATGGTGGATTGACCTGTGAATTCACCGGCGGATCCTAAACATAAGCCTCAATCTTCTGCACACTAAGCTCACTGGCTTCAGCGCCGGTGAGCTTTTTCAATCATCCACGCAAACGCTTGATTTAGATGCAGCGCTAAATCTTTGGCATTGTAGAGCGAGCTGGCCAGCACCTCCTGCTGAAGCTTGGGCTTCTCTTCACGAAGGGCCTGCCAATGATCGGCAAGGCCCTTCACAATCGCAGCAAACATGTCGGGGCTGCTTGCCTCCCAATGGGGCCGGCCCAAGCCGCGCACAAGCGAACTGCTCATGCGCGACACCATCGCATCGCCGCGGATCGCCACCAGGGGCACGCCCATGGCCAGTGCATCAAACCCCGTGGTAGCACTGCTCCATGGGGTTGTATCCAAGGCGAGATCGATCTCGTTGTACGTCGCCAGATGGTCATGCCAGCTGGCATGACGCCCTCTGAAGTCGATTCTTTCTTCTGAAATCCCATGGCCTCGCAATTCATCCAGTATGCGGGCGCAGATTCCTGGATCACTAGTGAGCCGATCCTTGATGATTAATCGTGCACTCGGAACGGCAGTCAAAGCAGCGGCCCAATACGCCAGGGTTTCGGAGCGCACCTTGGCGAGTTGATTAAAGCTGCCCAATACAATATGTCGGCTGGAAGATGTGGAATGGGCTAAGGGAAACTTGCCACTTGGCGTGCAGGCGAGCCAAGGGCGCGGTAGACGCCAGAGGGTTTCAACGAACTGCTGCTGAAGATCAGCAGCTGCAGTATCCTCATCGCCAATAAAATAATCAATCGTATCCAGCGCCAAGGTGGCGTGATAACCAATGTAGTGGCACTGCACGGGCGCACACCGTTCACTCAACAAACGAAGTGCACTGTTGCGCGTGAAGCCACTGGTTTCCAGGATGAGATCATAGTTACGACCCTTGAGGCGGCGCCGGGCTTCATCATTGGAGACGTCATACACCTTCAACACGTCTGAAACATGGCGGCGCAGACCCGCCTCCACATCTGAGGAAAGATACACCGGTGTGATGGCTTCCACTTCAAAGGCATCCCGGTTGTAGTGATGCAAATAAGAATTGAGAAACGTTGTGACGCAGTGGCCGGTGAATTCGGCCGAGAGTATGCCAATGCGCAGTTTCTGCTCCTGCCGCAACACCGTGGCAGGTAGCGGCGGCTCCTTGCTGGCGCCGGTAGCCGCCTTGCTGTTGCTTCGGTAGCGGGCCCACCAGGCCTGGCCTTCGTGCAGCATCGTCTCGGCATAGGCCGAGCCAGCTAGGGAATAGCTGAAGAGTAGGCCATGAATGGCCAGCTCTAGATCGGGCTTCTGATCGAGCAGTTGGCGAAATGTGGCGATGCATTCATCAAGCTTGCCCTGGGCTCGATAGGCAGAAGCAAGATTCACCAACACACCAATCGCCTTTGGATCAGATTGAAGAGCCTGCTCGAACAGCGGTATGGCCAGGTGCGTTCGGCCAAAGTCGGCATGAAGCTGGCCAAGCAGATTGGCCGCCAAGGCACTCTTGGGATTGGCAGCTAAAGCGCGCTCATAGAGATCAAAGGCCTCGTCGTAGCAATCCAACTCCGCAAGAACATGGCCATAGATGGTGAGGCCCTCATCGTGCTCCGGATCAATCGAGAGCAGATAGAGAAGCACTTCTGCCGCCTGCTGCAGCTCCCCCACCCGATGCAGCGCCATCCCTAGCAGCAGCAACGCATCAAGATGGTCACCGAGAGCGCGGATGCCGGCACGAAAAACGACGATCGCCGTATGAAAATCCTCCTGCAGAAATAGCTCACGGCCCAACTGGAAAAAAGCTTGCTGGGGATTCTTCAGGCCAAGATCCACGGCCCGCCGGTAAGCAGCCAGGGCCGCTTCGAGGTCTCCCAGCATGCCCCTGCAGAATCCCAGGCCGGCTTGGGCCAGGGGCTGATTGGCAGCCAGAGCCGCTGCACGCGCAAAGCAATCCTGGGCAACCGCATAGTTGGGCTGCTTTGTTAATGCCACGCCCTTGTTGAACCAGGCTGAATAAGAGCTCGCATCGGCGCGAATCGCTTGATCAAATGCCTCAAGCCGCTCATCGAGGCGCCCGGTGAGGCCGCAGATCACCCCCAGATTGACCCAGGCCTGAGCAATGGAACAGTCGGCGTTGAGGATCCGCCGATAGATCTGCTCGGCCTCCTCGTAACGCTCCTCTTTCACAAGCACAGCAGCTTCCGCCATCTGCTGTTGTGCCTGACATTGCTCCACCAATTTTGCCTGCCATCCAGCGCACTCCATCCTAGATCAACTGCCGTGATGTGCTAACCCGATTTGTTGTGTGACCAAGGCCTTGAAAACGGCAAGGCCGGCTTAGACTTCACCATCTGCCTTCGACCCGAACAATGGCGGCGCGCAAACTGCACATCGGTGGCACCTGCGCTTGCGAGGGCTGGGAAATTTTGAACATTCAGCCCGGCGCATGGGTGGATCATGTGGGCCAGGCCGACGACCTCTCCCGCTTCGCAGACCAGACTTTTACCGCTCTCTACGCATCCCATGTGCTGGAGCATCTCGACTACCAGTCTTCCCTGCCCCGCGCCTTGGCTGAGTGGCATCGCGTGCTCACCCCGGGGGGGCAACTTCACCTGAGCGTGCCAGACCTGGATATTCTCTGCCAACTCTTCCTCAATCGCGATGAACTAAATAGCCAGGAGCGTTTCCAGGTGATGCGCATGATGTTTGGTGGTCATATCGATGCTCACGACTTCCATCAAACAGGCTTGAATGAAGACATCCTCAGCACTTACCTGCGGGAGGCCGGCTTTGGTGGCATTGAGCGCGTAGCCAGCTTTGACCTGTTCGACGACACCAGCACTTTCGTGTTCAAAGGCAGGTTGATCAGCCTCAACCTGCTAGCCCAGAAAGCTGGAGTTTGCGCAGAGGCGCCATCCCATCCGCCAACCATCGGCAACGCCGTGCCGGCAGCGAGTCCCACAGCCGCTAAGGCCAAACAACGGCCTGTGGGTACATCAGCCGCATGGGGGCAGGGCTACTGCACAGCCACCACCTATGGGGGCTACTCCTTTCGGGAACTGGCCCCCAACTGGATCGACTATGCCCTGCTCGGCCAGCGCCAGCGGTCGCCGCGGCAGCAGGAAGGAAGTGCCTTCTCCTACCTCGAATTGGGCAGTGGCATGGGCGTGGGGCTCTGCCTGCTGGCAGCTGCGTATCCAGAAGGCCAGTTTGTGGGTATCGACTTTCACCCATCCCACATTGCCCACAGCCAATGGTTGGCCGAAGCTCTTCAGCTGGCCAACATCACCTTTCACGAGGGCGATTTCCTGCAGCTTGCCAAGGATGGGAACGCCTTCCCCAGCGAACACGCGCAACAGTTCGACTATGCGGTTGCCCACGGCATTCTCAGCTGGATTAGCGAACCGGTTCGCCAGGCCCTGTTCAACCTTGCAGCCTCCCAATTGAGGTCTGGCGGTGTCTTCTATTGCTCCTACAATTGCTTTCCAGGCTGGCTGGAGCGCACGGCATTCAAAGCCTTGGCCGATCTGGAACGTCAACGCATGGGGCCTGATGGGCTGATGGCGGCCCTGGGCCGAGCCAATCACACACTCAGCAACCTGCTCATGCCGGATGCCCCTGGCCAGGCCGCCCTGGCCCGCAGCCTTCCAGGGCTCGCCACACAATTGCGTGAGATTCAGAAACTGAATAAGGTTGATTACCTATGCGGCGAATACGGATCGGAGAACTGGCAACCCTTCTATGTAGGCCAAGTTCATCAGCTTGCGGCAGTACACAAACTGAGTTTTGTGGCCTCCGCCAGCATGCCCGAAAATCACCCGTTATTACTGCCAAAGCATCTTTCTGAATTGATCACGAATGAACCAGATGGGCTGATTCGGCAAGCCCTGTTTGATTTAACCATCAATCAGAGTTTCCGGCGTGATCTTTTTGTGAAAGGCCCGATTACCCTCAGCCGTACGGCCCAGGAGCAATTGTTGGCGCACCAGAGCCTGCGCCTTGCCACATCACCAGCCCTCGATCCAGAAGCGATCAACAAGGCAACACAGATTCAAACATCCATGGGAACCGTTGGTGTGAGCGGAAGCCATTTCCAAATCATGGAAACTCTGCTTGGCAGTGAGGCGGTCTCCCTGGCAGACCTTCACCAGGGCCTGGGAATCTCAGTCAGCGAACTCACCCAGATGATCAGTCTGCTGCTGCACGCGGGACGCTTGGGCCTGGATCGAGGTGCGGCAGGGGAAGCCGCCAAAGCCCCCTGCCGTGCGGTCAATCAACGCCTGATGGAGTTGATGACGACTGGACACAACCTCAATTATTTGGCCGCTCCCGCCATCGGCCATGGTGCCCAACCCTTCTCAATGCTCGACGCCTTTGTGCTTGCCGGCATCGAGCAGGGTCTCGATGGTGAGGTGCTCAGCAGCTGTGTGTGGATGGGCATGGAGGCCGCCGCCGTGGAGATGCGCGGCGCCGATGGCCAACTGCTCACCGACCCCCAACAATGCCTGCAGCAGATCAGCCAGCACATCGACACCTTTCGCAGCACCACCCTGCCCCGCTTGGTGCGCCTCGGCATTGTTGACCACGCATGTTGATCCGAGCTGATGAGACTGCACTAGCAGAGTAGTTGTCGATTGCTCCATATGCCTTGGCTAATCAATGCGGTTTCAACAGTCTCTGTGATTTCGAGAGCCAAGAGCATGCAGGGGCTTTGCGATAATCCATGTTTCTGTGGATATACTGATATAACCCTTGAATGGCTGACTTTCAGTTGGTGTTGGCGGGTGGGGCCAGGCCAGGGCTTACGAGGCATCCCGTGACAACACGGAAGCCGTGGGTAGTGGTACGGGCGCACTATGAGTTAATTGGGCTGGAGGGCTGAGCTTTGCCGGGTGGTTGTTTGCTGCGCGTTGCTGAACCGTGAAAACGGATCACTGGTTCTACGGGCTGTTCCAGAGCGCGCCGGATCTGGTCGCCTTGTTGTTGCCGCAAGGTGCCTCTGCAGCACCCTCGCTCGGGCCCGTAGCCGCAGGCTTCTC
The DNA here is from genome assembly GCA_024958655.1 of Cyanobium sp. FGCU6. Lineage (GTDB taxonomy): Bacteria > Cyanobacteriota > Cyanobacteriia > PCC-6307 > Cyanobiaceae > Cyanobium. The sequence continues at coordinate 22,200 of JANWUR010000014.1, forward strand.
GCGAAGCGAGTTGCGCCTGGTGATGCCCTCTATCGCTTTGAGGCGCCGGAGCTGAAGGCGGCGAACCATCGCCTTGATGGGGCGTTCTGGCCTCGTTCAGCAGATACGGGCACAGCGGAACAGCCGGTGGTGCTGCTGGAGGTGCAGATGCACGGCAAGCCGGGGTTCAAGATCGGCTCGGCGCTCAGAGCCTTCGCTTACTGCAGCTCCACCCGCAGGTGCAGCACCTGGCCGTGGTGGTGCTGGTGCCGCACTCGCGCCTCAACCTCGGCCCAGCCAGGCTGCCCCAGCAGCTGCAGGCGTTCGTGGATGGCGTGCTTTGGCTGAGCCTGGAAGAGCTGGGCCAGCAGGCCGATCTCGATCCGCTGCTCAGCCTGCTCACGCTGCCGGTGCGGCCGGAGGCCGAGCTGCAGGCCAGCTCCCAGCAGATCCTGGAACGCCGGCCGGATCTGCTTTCTGCCGTTCAAACTATCCTTCTGGAGCGGCTTCCCCTACTCACTCGCGAGGACCTCATGGAGTTCGCCACCATTCCCGCCAAAGACCTGCGCCACACCCGCGTCGCCCAGGAGTGGATTGAGGAAGGCCGGCAAGAGGGCCGGCAGGAGGGGCGGCTGGAAGGCGAAGCCAAAGTGGCCCTTCGCCAGCTGGACCGTCGCTGTGGCCCCCTCAGTAACGCCACCACGACCCGCATTCAGGCACTGCCGCTGGGGCAGCTGGAAGCCCTGGCGGAGGCACTGCTCGATTTCAGCGGCCCAGCCGACCTGGCCGCCTGGCTGGCCGAGCACGGCGGCTGAAGCGCAAGCTCTGGCAGGGCTGCAGGTCGTGAGGTCCTGACCAGCTCAGAACGTCGATGGGGACAGCAGCCCCAACACTCTCGTCAGGCGCCTGCCCCTGCTGGCTCCGAGCGGAGTCCCGCTTAATTCGCCACCGCGTCAGCGGCATCGGCCTCTCGTTGGTGCGCCTGCTGATCGAGGCCATGGGCGGCCGCGTGCAGGTGGCTGATGCCCCCGGTGGCGGGGCTGACTTTCAGTTGGTGTTGGCGGGTGTGGGGTGATGGCGTGCAGGTCGGCTCCACGGGGCCACGGGGTCCAGCGTCTGGGTTGGTCAACCGTGAAAACACGGAAGCCTTGGATGATGGTACGGGAGTACTATGAGTTGGTTGGGTTGCAGGGCTGGCCTGTGTCGGTTGGTTGTTTGCTGCGCGTTGGCAAACCGTGAAAACGGATCACTGGTTCTACGGGCTGTTCCAGAGCGCGCCGGATCTGGTCGCCTTGCTGTTGCCGCAAGGTGCCTCTGCAGCACCCTCGCTGGGGCCTGATGCGCCTGGGGATGCGCTGTACCGCTTTGATGCGCCGGAGCTGAAAGCGACGAACCATCGCCTCGATGGGGCGTTCTGGCCCAGAAGCGGAGATGTCGGCACGCCGGATCGGCCCGTGGTGCTGCTGGAGGTGCAGATGCATGCCAAACCGGGCTTCAAGCATCGGCTCGGCGCTCAGAGCTTTCGCTTTCTGCAGTTGCACCCTCAGGTGCAGCACCTGGCTGTGGTGGTGCTGGTGCCGCACCGGCGCCTCAACCTCGGCCCAGCCAGGCTGCCCCAGCAGCTGCAGGCGTTCGTGGATGGCGTGCTTTGGCTGAGCCTGGAAGAGCTGGGCCAGCAGGCCGATCTCGATCCGCTGCTCAGCCTGCTCACGCTGCCGGTGCGGCCGGAGGCCGAGCTGCAGGCCAGCTCCCAGCAGATCCTGGAACGCCGGCCGGATCTGCTTTCTGCCGTTCAAACTATCCTTCTGGAGCGGCTTCCCCTACTCACTCGCGAGGACCTCATGGAGTTCGCCACCATTCCCGCCAAAGACCTGCGCCACACCCGCGTCGCCCAGGAGTGGATTGAGGAAGGCCGGCAAGAGGGGCGGCAGGAGGGGCGGCTGGAAGGCGAAGCTCGTGGCCGTGCCGCTGAGGCTGCTGTCGTTACCTTGCGCCTGCTGAACCGCCGCTGCGGCCCCCTCAGCAACGCCACCACGGCCCGCATCCAGGCACTGCAACTTGAGCGGCTGGAAGTCCTGGCCGAGGCACTGCTCGATTTCAGCGGCCCCGCCGACCTGGCCGCCTGGCTGGCCGAGCACAGCGGCTGAAGCGCAAGCTCTGGCAGGGCTGCAGGTCGTGGAGAGCCCGCTGGTTCAGCGGGATCCAGGCTTCTATTGGCCCAACCCCCTCGCCAGGCTCAATCCCCTGCCGGCCGCGAGCGGAGCCCCGCCGAATCCTCCACCACGAACTGCAGCGCCGCGGCCCCCAGCCGCCCGCCCTGCAGCTGATCCAGCAGGAGGCCGAGCGCATGGGCACCCTGGTGAGCGACCTGCTCGACCTGGCCCGCAACGATTCCGGCCGCCTGCACCTGCGCTGCCGCCCCCTCCATGCCGACGACGTGCTGCTCGAACTGCACGAGCGTCTCGCCGTTCAGGCCGCCGGCCGCCTGCAGCAGTGCCTCACCGCCCTGGTGGACAACGCCCTGCTTTACACCGACGGCCCGGTGATTCTCAGCGCCAGCAGTGGCCCAGCCGGTGAGCTGGTGCTGCACGTGATCGACCGCGGCCCCGGCGTACTGCCATCCGAGCGCGAGGCGATCTTCCGGCGGTTCGTGCGCGGCAGCGCCGGCCTGGCCAGCCCCCACCGCGGCAGCGGCATCGGCCTGTCGGTGGTGCGCCTGCTGATCGAGGCGATGGGCGGCCGCGTGCAGGTGGCCGACCACCCCGGCGGCGGGGCGGATTTTCAGCTGGTGTTGGCGGGTGGGGCAGGCCAGGGCTGACGAGGCAACCCGTGAAAACACGGAAGTCGTGCAGGATGGTACGGGCGTACTATGAGCTGGTTGGGCTGGAGGTCTGGCCGGTGTCGGGTGTTTGTTTGCTGCGCGTTGCTGAGCCGTGAAAACGGATCACTGGTTCTACGGGCTGTTCCAGAGCGCGCCGGATCTGGTCGCCTTGCTGTTGCCGCAAGGTGCCTCTGCAGCACCCTCGCTCGGGCCCGACGCGCCTGGTGATGCCCTCTATCGCTTTGATGCGCTGGAGCTGAAGGCGGCGAACCATCGCCTTGATGGGGCGTTCTGGCCTCGTTCAGCAGATACGGGCACAGCGGAACAGCCGGTGGTGCTGCTGGAGGTGCAGATGCATGCCAAACCGGGGTTCAAGCATCGGCTCGGCGCTCAGAGCTTTCGCTTTCTGCAGTTGCACCCGCAGGTGCAGCACCTGGCCGTGGTGGTGCTGGTGCCGCATCGGCGCCTCAACCTCGGCCCAGCCTTGTTGCCGCAGCAGCTGCAGGCGTTTGTGGATGGCGTGCAGTGGCTGAGCCTGGAGGAGCTGGGCTCCCAGCCGCAGCTCGATCCCCTGCTGAATCTGCTCACGCTGCCGGTGCGGCCGGAGGCCGAGCTGCAGGCCAGCTCCCAGCAGATCCTGGAACGCCGGCCGGATCTGCTTTCTGCCGTTCAAACTATCCTTCTGGAGCGGCTTCCCCTACTCACTCGCGAGGACCTCATGGAGTTCGCCACCATTCCCGCCAAAGACCTGCGCCACACCCGCGTCGCCCAGGAGTGGATTGAGGAGGGCCGGCAGGAGGGGCGGCTGGAAGGCGAAGCCAAAGTGGCCCTTCGCCAGCTGGACCGTCGCTGTGGCCCCCTCAGTAACGCCACCACGGCCCGCATCCAGGCACTGCAACTTGAGCAGCTGGAAGCCCTTGCCGAGGCACTGCTCGATTTCAGCGGCCCCGCCGATCTGGCCGCCTGGCTGGCCGAGCACACCGGCTGAAGCGCAAGCCCTGGCAGGGCTGCAGGTCGTGAGGCCCTGTCCAGCTCCGCAAGCCGATGGCCACAACAGCCCCAACGCGCTCGGCAGGCGCCGGCCCCTGCTGGCCGCCCAGCTCTGCACAAACGGCCCTGCCCGGTGATCCTCGCCGCCCGCGGCGGACTGACGGCGAGCTCATGATGACCCGGGCAAGGGCTGGGCGTTTGCGCGATAGCGGCAGGTATCCGGCAGGGTCGAGCGACACGTAGGAGGGGCCATGGAGATGGTTGGCCACCAGGGGCAGACAGACGGGCGTGGACCGCAGCGGCGCTCCCGCGAGATACCGGCCCCGTCGCAGCGACTGCAGGGCTCCCTCCCGTAGCCATTCGCTCACGTTGTCGTTGGGGCGCCGATGGTGGCGGAGCGCCGCAACGTTGGCTCCGATGGGGTGAAACGTATCGCCGGCCTCGCCCTTCTGGCGCGCGCCATCCTGGCGCAAAGCACAGCAGCTGAACCGTGCACCAGGATCGACCCTACCCTGGAGCAGACCAACGGCCTGGTGTGATGACCATCTCTGCCAGCCCACTCACATCCGATTCATCCACTCGCTTCCATGCTTTGGTGCCGCTGCGGTTTCCCTCCGACATGCGGCTCACGCCCGTGCAGTTTGCCCTCCTGTGTGCCGAGAACCGTGACGCGGTGCTTGAACTCGCCTCCGATGGCCAGGTGCGGGAAATGACGCCCACCGGAAGCGAAACCGGCGGCCGCAACATCGAACTGGCATTCCAGCTGCAGCGCTTCGCCCGATCAGGCACCACCTGGAAAGCGTTTGACAGTTCCACGGGTTTCCGTCTGCCCGACGACTCCGTGCTCAGCCCCGATGCCTCCCTGGTGCGTCTCGATCGCTGGCAAGCCCTCACCTCCGAGCAGCGCCGCGGTTTCGCCCCCCTCTGCCCCGATCTGGTGGTCGAACTGGCCAGCCCCAGCGACGAAGGCCCCCGCGCCCTTCCGTCCCTGCGCAGCAAGCTGGCCGCCTACCAGGCCAACGGTGCCCGCCTCGGCTGGTTGCTGATTCCCCACCAGCAGGCTGTGGAGGTCTGGCCCACCAGCGGCGCCCCCCAGCGCTTCGAAGGCCTGAAGGTGTTGGAAGCCGGCCCGGAATTCCCCGGTCTACAGCTGCAGCTTGCAGAGATCTGGGGGGGGTGAGGCCTCATCGCCTCCCCACCACCAGAGCGATCACCGCGCCGGTCAGCGTCAGAGCGGTGTGATCCAGCCGGTTGCGGAACAGCGCCACGAAAGGTCCCAGCGGATAGGCCAGCCAGAACAACGCCGGCCCCAGGAGCGTGAACAGGAGGTGCAGATGCACGGCAAGGGTGGGTTCAAGTTGCACGCGCAGGTGCAGCACCTGGCCGTGGTGATGCTGGTGCCGCACCGGCGCCTCAACCTCAGTCCCGCCCTGTTGCCGAAGCCGCTGCAGGCCAGCTCGCAACAGATCCTGGCGCGCCTGCTAGATCTGTTTTCTGCCGTTCAAACGATCCTTTTGGAGCGGCTTCCCCCACTCACTAGCACTCCATCGTGAGGAACGAATCATGGAGTTCGCCACCATTCCCGCCAAAGACCTGCGCCACACCCGCGTCGCCCAGGAGTGGATTGAGGAAGGCCGGCTGGAGGGTCGCCAGGAAGGCGAAGCCAAAGTGGCCCTTCGCCTGCTCAACCGTCGCTGCGGCCCTCTCAGTGACGCCACGACAGCCCGGATCAAGACGCTGCCGCTGGCGCAACTGGAAGCCCTGGCGGAGGCACTGCTCGATTTCAGCGGCCCCGCCGACCTGGCCGCCGGGCTGGCCGAGCACGGCGGCTGAAGCGCAAGCTCTGCCAGGGCTGCAGGTCGTGCAGAACCCGCTGCTTCAGCGGGATCCAGGCTTCTCTTGGCCCAACCCCCTCGCCAGGCTCAGTCCCCTGCCGGCCGCGAGCGGAGTGCCGCCGAATCCCCCACCGCGGCCCCCAGCCCCCCGCCCTGCAGCTGATCCAGCAGGAGGCCGAGCGCATGGGCACGTTGGTGAGCGACCTGCTCGATCTGGCCCGCAACGATTCCGGCCGCCTGCAGCTCCAGCTGGCCGCCACCCTTGAGCCGCCCGTCGCCCTCGCCGACCCCCACCGCCTGCAGCAGTGCCTCACCGCCCTGGTGGACAACGCCCTGCTCTATACCGACGGCTCGGTGGTCCTCACCGCCAGCAGCGGCGCCGACTTCCAGCTGCTGCTGCCGCCGGTGAAGCCGTTGGGGCCGATAAGCTGAAGTTCGGAATTTCAGCTTCCTTGGGCGAATGGGCGACCTCCGGCGAGACGTGCTCACGGTTTCCAGCAGGGGGCAGATCACCCTGCCTGCTGGGATGCGCAAGCATCTGGGCATTGCTCCTGGCAGTGCTTTGATCGTTGAAGAACTCGAGGGCGAGCTGCGCCTCAAGCCAGCTGCTGTGATTGAGGTTGAGCTTTACAGCGATGCGCAGATCACGGAGTGGGACCGTGCCGATGTGCTCACGCCATCCGACCGCGACGCGATTCTCCAGCGCATCAGTAAACGGTGATGCGTCTGTTTCTTGACGCCAATGTGATATTCACCGCTGCCCACAATCCCAATGGCAAAGCAGCCTTCTTGATCAGCCTGGCTGCTGACGCAGGCCTGCAGTTCATCACGAGTGACTACGCATTGGAGGAGGCAAGACGCAATCTCTCCCGCAAGGCTCCCGATGCTCTTCACTCACTCGATGCCATGGTCGACGCCTTTCGTGTGGTGCCTGACTATCCCGCCCTGCCCTGTCCTGATGCTCTGCCCGAAAAGGATCGCCCCATCTTCCGTGCAGCAAGGGCCTCTGCCGATGTCTTGCTAACTGGTGATTTGCGTGATTTTGGTCCCTTGATGAATGCCCCTGATCGCACCGATGGGTTGCTGATTCAGACCGTCGCTGAGTTCCTGAATCGCCTCTGACCTGCTCACCCCCGCGGTGGGCCCTCCTTGAGCATCAAGCCCACGCCGCGCATCGTCCGGTGCGGCCGGAGGCCGAGCTGCAGGCCAGCTCGCAACAGATCCTGGCGCGCCGGCCGGATCTGCTTTCAGCCGTTCAAACTATCCTTCTGGAGCGGCTTCCCTTACTCACTCGCGAGGACCTCATGGAGTTCGCCACCATTCCCGCCAAAGACCTGCGCCACACCCGCGTCGCCCAGGAGTGGATTGAGGAGGGCCGGCAGGAGGGCGAAGCTCGTGGCGAGGTCAAGGTGATCCTTCGCCTGCTCAACCGTCGCTGCGGCCCCCTCAGCAACGCCACCGCAGCCCGGATCAAGGCGCTGCCGCTGGAGCAGCTGGAGGCCCTGGCCGAGGCACTGCTCGATTTCAGCGGCCCCACCGACCTGGCCGCCTGGCTGGCCGAGCACAGCGGCTGATGCGCAAGCTCTGGCAGGGCTGCAGGTCGTGAGGCCCTGTCCAGCTCCGAAAGCCGATGGCGACAACAGACCCAACGCGCCCGCCCGGCACAGCAACATGGGCAAAGCCCTGGGTTTGATTCAGCCAAATGATGTATCGGCACTGGCTTCGGGAAGCCTGGCTTTCGGGGGGCCCATGCGCATCATCGCTACCCACAGCAGTGGAAAGGAGGCTGAATCAATCGTGAGAGTGAAGAGTTGCGTTCCCCAGGAAGCCGAGAGTGGCTAGGTGGACAGCTGATTAGGGTAATAGCAAGGCTCTGGTCCCCTCCCCCCGAGCGTGTCACCTGATGGCGTCAGATGCGTGGCATGTCCCCCAAAAGCTGGTTGTCGAGGATCCCGCGATCCCGGCCTGAACACCCCGAGCAGGGCTTCGCCCTGGCCCTGGTGGTGCTGGCCGCCCTGATGCTCACGGCCGGTGGGCTGGCACTGGCGAACCGCTCCAGCCAGGGGCTGCTGGGATCGGTGTTTCTGTTGTTTGGCCAGCAGGCCCGCGAGGCCGCCGAGATCGGCGCCACACGCATCGTCACCGAACTCAACAAGCCTCAGAACCGGGGGCTGCTGCGGGCCCGCGGCAGCAGCATCGAAACCACCCCCTGGCAGGTGGCCGATGTGGGCACCTTCTACAGGTCCAAGTGCCCGGGTGCCGGCGGTTCGGATCTGGCCACCAACGTCAACATCGGTGCCCCCAGCAGCGGCACCACCTACAGCCGCGTGTTCCTGTTCGCCGATGGTTCGGTGCACAGCAGCCGCATCCGCAACGGCGAGGCCGCCACCCGCGCCTATCGGCTGATTTCGGTGAGCCGGCGGCCGGAACCTCAGCTCACGATCTTCCAGCCCATCACCCCGCCCAACGGCGAGCTGGGGCTCGAGGTGGAAGGGGTGGCCCTGCGGCCGGATGGCAGCGTGATCTCCCAGATCCGCCTCAGGAAAGACTTCCAGGTGGTGCCCAAGTGCTGTGGCGTTTCCTTCGGCGGCAGCCACGGCAACGTGAGCTACGCCACCAACGCCACCACCTCCGCCAACGCCTGCCTCAACGAGAACACCATGCTGGGGCTGGGGTTCCTCGGCGGCACCGGCGACAGCACCGGCACGATCGAGCTGGGCGGCTCCTCCACGGTGACACAGCAGAGCAGCAGCACCGTGCCGGTCTATATCCCCACGATCTTCTGCCTCGCCGATGCCAATGGCGGCTGCAACGCCTCCAACGTGTCGTCGTCGCAGCAGCAGATCTCCGTGAGCCTGATCCATCCGCGACCAACAGATTTTCCGGTGGCCAAGGAGTTTCCCGCGGCCCTGGTGAACCAGCTGCAGATGAACAACGTGCCCGGAATCCTGAGCCGGCCCAACTGGAACGCCAGCACCAACCAGTTCATCGGCTGCTTTCGTGATGCCCTCGCCGATGCCAACGACCCCGATCCCAGCACGGTGGGATCGAACGGCAGGAAGTGCCGCGTCTGGATGATCAACGCCAACGCCAACAATCTTCCTGGCTACTGCGCCCGTGATCCGCTCACCGCGGAAACCCACTGCGTGGTGGGGCGCATCACCCTGAAGTCATCCGACCTGGTGGTGATCACGGGCACCAGCAGGCTGCGGCTGTACTTCAGCCAGCCCAGCACCAGCGCCAGCGACTACCTCATCGACGGCTTCCAGGGCAGCAATGCCATCTACCACTGCCGCGCGGCGGGATTCGATGAGAACGCCGGCCGGCCCCTGTGCACCGTGCCCGCCGCCAGCACCAGAGACCTGGCCCTGTTCGGCTGCAACGTCACCCACAGTGATGGCAGCAGCCACCCCGCCGGCACCTACCCCTACCCCGACTGCGCCGCCCCCGGCACGCAGAACATTCGCCTGGTGGGCGATGCCGGCGGCCTGAACATGTTCGCCTACTTCCCCAACGGCCACGTGGAGTTCTACGGCAACACCTTCTTCGAGGGGGTGGTGTGGGCCAACACCATCACCGCCACGGGCAGTGTGCAGTGGGTCGTGCCCGGATCGGGCCTCAGCGATGTGATGGTGTACATGGGATTGCTGCCGGGCAGCGACACCACCACCAGCCGCAATCCGATCCTGTTCGATGCCATCGCCCGCTCCAGCAATCGCTTCCGCTGGGTGGGCCGGTGACGCGCCCCCGCCCACCGGCAGCGGCCGGCTACAGCCTCACGGAACTGCTGGTGAGCGCCATGCTGTTCGCGATCATCGGCACCGGCAGCGTCACCCTGTTCAGTCTCACGGTGCGGCAGCAGACCCGCACCGAGGGCGTGCAGGCCGAACAGTTCGCCATCAGCATCGATGAAGCCAACCTCCAGCGGATGAACGATCGCTTCACCTGCCAGTCGGGCACCTGCGTGATCAAGACGGGCACCGCTCCCAACCAGAACCAGTACTACCCGCTGGTGGGCAGCGCGGCCGAAACCACCTTCCTCGGCCTCTGCAGGCCCGCCAGCGGCAGCGCCGCAGCCCTGGCCGATCCCCTGGTGACCCTGATCAACGCCGTCCCCGCCACCGCCCAGATGGCCCAGCTGGGCATCAGCCGCCAGGCGGTGCGGGAAGCCGAAACCATCGGCCAGCCCTTCAGCCATCGCTACACGATCACCTGGCGCTCGAGCGACAACACGATCCTGCGCCAGAACACCCTGGTGCCCACCACGGCAGGCTGGTGCCCATGAGAGGGCCGTCCGGCTACAGCCTCACCGAGCTGATGGTGGTGGTGGCCATCCTCGGCCTGATCGGTGTCACCAGCATCACCGGGGCCCTCGAGCAGTGGCGCACCGAACAGTCGAGTGCGGTGGCCAATGAACTCTCCGGCTGGCTTGGCAGCGTCCATCGGGCCGCCCTGCGGGGTAAGCGCTGCGAAATCACCATCGCCCCCGACACCTCCCCTGATCCCCTCACCGGCAATGCGGTGGCCGCCACGGCCCGGGAGGTCGACGACACCGACCCGATCGACAACGGCTGCCTGGCCCACTCGCCGCTGGTGATCCATGCGGTGTCCAGCGGCACCAGCTTCACCCTCACCCCCCGCAACACCACCTTCTCCTTCACCCCCAGGGGCACGGTGGCGGAGGCCAGCCTCAACCCGCTCGAGTTCCGCATCGCCATCACCACCGGCGGTGCCATTCACTGCGTGCGCCTGATGGGCCTGCTCGGGCTGGTGAAGATCGGCCACGTGGCCGCCGGCAGCTGCCACTACCGCTCATGAAGCGCCGCCGCCGCCCGGGCTTCACGCTGCCCGAACTGCTGATCGCCACCGTGCTGGCCTGCCTGCTGATGGCCGCCCTGGTGGCGGTGGTGGTGGGCCATGTGCGCTCCCGCGGCAGGATGGAAGCCGTGATGAAACTGCAGGACGACTGGACCCGCGTTCAGTTCCTGCTCGATCAGGACATCGAGGAATCGATCGCCAGCAGCAACGCCAGCGGCTGCGCGGCTTCCGGCACCCGGCTCACGCTCACCGTGGCCGGCACGAACCAGCCGATCACCTACTACCTCGATGGCACCAACCTCCGCCGCTGCGGCCCCGCCATCACCGTGACCGGCGAACTCAGCCCCACCCTCACCAGCGACGACCTGGTGGCCGAGCGTGTCACCAGCTTCGAGGTGGATCTCAGCGATCCGCAGCGCCCCTTCTACACGCTCACCCTCACCGACCCCACCGGGGTGGTGTACACCAACGGCACCCAGCCCACCGGCGCGATGATGCGCAGCCGCCGGATCACGAACTGATGGGGCGAGGCATCGCCCCACGCCGCTGCCTGCTCGCGGTGCTGCTGCTGCTCGCCGGCGGCTGCGGCCCCGCTGCCGAAAGGGCGCCGCAGGCGGTGAGCGGTCACGGCGAACGGCTCTGCCGCGAACGCCAGGCCGACCTCCCCCCCGGCACCAGCGCCCTGCAGGCCAGGGGGGTGTACGCGGCCTGCCTGCACACGATCGATCGCGAACTGGCCAGCGGCTCCGCCGCCATCAGCGCCGACACACCGCCGCCCGCAGGGCTGGCCAGCGCCGAGCAGCGCTACCTGCACTGCCGCCTGCGCCGCGAGGAGATCGCCAGGGCCTACGACGCCTACACCCGCGCCGCCTCCGAGTGGACCCACGCCGACAGCGTCTATCCCGACGACGACCCCCGCCACCGGGCCGCCCGCCTGGCCCATCAGCAGGCCGTGGCCGAGGTGGAGCGCCTGATCCCGCCGGTGCTGCACGGCAGCGAGCCCCTGCTCCCCGACGCCCTCAACCGCTTCCGCCGCTGCGAACGCGAAGCCTTCCACTAAGGGCTTCCATGGGCGAGCTCCACGCTGGTGAGCAGCGGCGGCCCCTCGCCGGCGGCACCCTCCAGATGCAGCTGCAGCCTTCCGCCAGCGGCAACCTCCGCCCGGAAGCCATCCGGAGTCAGCTGGTCCAGCACCACCCGGTTCTGCGCGGCGCCGCTGCTCGGCTGCCCATCGAGGCCATAGGCCGGCCCGCAGCGCATCAACACCAAGGGCCGCCAGATGGCACTGGGAGGTGACCCCAGGCTGTAGGTGATCGGTCCGGTGGGCAGCTGCAGCTGCAGCACCGGCGTGCGGCCGCCCATGGCACAGGCCGCCCCAGGGGCCGCCCCCAGCGTGACCCCTTCGGCGCGCAGCAGTTCGCTGCGCAGCAGCTCGATCAGGCGCCGCTGCAGCAGCGCCACCCGCTGACGCCGCACCAACCGCTGCAGGCCCTGGCCATCGGCCGCCAGGGCCTGCACCACCACCCCGCAGAGCAGCAACCCCAGCACCAGGGCCAGCAGCAGCTCGATCAGGCTGAAGCCGCCGCCCCTCCGGAACCGGCCATGCGCACATGTCATCGGGCCCTGCTGCCGCGGATCGTTCGCAGGGTTCCCCCACCCCGCCGGCGGGATGAAACTTGGCAGAATGAAGCAATGGTGAGAGTAAGGGAGGAAGCGGATGGGGCGTCGAACCGATCCGCGGCTATGGGTGCTGCTGCTGCTACACACGGGCCGGAGCCGCACCCTCCGCCAGCGTGGTTTCTCGATGGCGGTGGTGCTGCTTGTTCTGCTGGTGGCCGTGGTGGGTGCGGGCAGCCTGGCCCTGCGCAGCGCTTCGAGCGAATCCGGCGGCCTGAGGCTGAGCGCGAGGCGTCAGGCCCAGGAAACGGCCGAATCGGGAGCCACGGCCATCATCGGCGAACTCAACAAACCCAGAAACCGAAAACTGCTGGTCTCGGCCACGGCGCCGGAATCATGGGGATCCCAGACCGACACCATTCAGCAGAACCCCTGTGAGCAGCTGGGTTCCACCGCTGCCGTTCCCCCACTCCCCAGCGCCGCTGCTGCCGGCAGCAATCAGTGGCAAACAGCCTGGCAAGACGGCGGAGCCACCGGCCAGTACATCCTGCGCGGCGTGCGCCACTCCAACCGCACCCGCAGCGCCACCAGCACCATCAGCTACACCACGGCTGGATCAGGCGGATCCACCCGTACCGACAGTGGCTATGACCCTGCTGCGTCGAACTTCAGCAGCCTGGTGAACCTCGCTCCAGTTGCTTCTGTTAATCAGGAGAACACCGGCTTCATCCAGCTGGAAATACAGGGCAGGGTGCAGCGCAACAATCAAACCGTGGCCACCGCCACCGTGGTGAAAGAATACGAGGTGATTCCCAAATGCTGCAAACGCTCGTTTTCCGGGCCGGCCAACAGCGCCGATGGCACGCCTCTGTCCAGCCTGGGTAACGATCTGCGCGCCTGCGATGGCACGGCTGATCTCGGGCTGGTGTTCGGCTTCAACGGCGGCAGCATCTCCGTGAGTGGCAGTGCGGGTGCTCTCCAGGAGGTGGTGGTGGACTCCTCTGGCGCTTTAGTTCCTGACTACACCAACAGCATCGGCTCGGTGCTGTGTGTCACCACCTCCTCCACGGCGAGTAACTGCATTGAGCCAGCCAGCACCAACCCGATCCCAGTTCAGGGAGCTGATTCGGTACCGGTGATCCCCACCATCTTCTCCCCCGACCCTCCGCCCACGATCGGGGCCACCATCGCCACCGCGGGCTCCATCACCACGGGCTACTACCGAGTTAACCCCACCAACACCAACGTGATGCAGCGGTGCACTGCATCAGCACCCAGCGGGACCATCACACTGAGTTCGTGCAATACTGTGAATTTCTGTACGCGGGTCACAGGCAGTTCAATAGCAGATTTTCATTGCCGCGTGACCAATATCTCGTTCAACAGCGGTAGACTTTACTTCGATACCAGCCTCGCCACGATGGCGATCTTCCTTAACGAAACCGCTCCATCCAATAATAGTGGCAATATCGGGGATGTGCGCATTGGTGGTTCAGGCGAGCTTCTCCATCGCTTCTGCTCCCCAGCCCCCACTGGTGCTAACGGCTGCATCACAGCCGCACCGATTGGCCAGTTCACCCGTCTTTCCTTCCTGGGCAGCCAGACCACCAACGACTTCCAATTTCGTGGCGGAGCAGAGGGCACCGCCATGTTCATCTACTTGTCGCGTGGAACGGTGCAGATCTCGGGCAACTCAACCGCCCTCGGCACGATTTGGACCAACAATCTCACCATGAACGGCAATTTCACATCCGGAGCTCCGGCCACCAACTGTGTCATCGCCGCCAATGGGTTCTGCTACATCGTGCGGGGTTCCCTTTCCGGAGGCACAGGCGGCGCCACCGCCTTCGTGTTCGACTGGGTGGCCCGTAGCCCGGTCACCACCAGGGTGTACTGAAGTCATGGGCCTCCACTGGCGATATCAGCTGGATTGCCAACGCCGAACCAACGCGGGCGGTCAGCGCACTGCTTCGGTCACCGGCTTCACCCTCGTGGAGATGGTGCTGGCCAGCGTTCTGATGGCGGTGATCCTCGGTGGGGCCGCCGCCACCCTGCTCGTGGCCAACCGCTCCTCCGGCAGGCAAGGGGGGCTGAACGAGCTGGAATCGCTGATCGATCGGGATCTTGCCGCGATCCAGGCCCTCGACCGTCGCTTCAGCTGCTGCACCGGCAGCCCCTGCACCGCTGACGCCGCCACGATCGCGGCCGCCACCACCTGCCGGGATGCCATCGGAACCGGAACCGCCCGGCCGCCCGGCAACGAGAACTTCTACTCCCCGCGGCAGAGCGCCATCCCCACCACCGCCGAAAACTCCGCCTGGACCACCTTCCGCACTGCCTGTGGCAACGGCACCATCGCCTCCACGTTCCAGGGGCTGCTGCCCACCCTTCCCTCTGCCCAGGCGCCTGCGACCCTGAACCGCGTCTCCGCAGTCACCGACAACGCGGCCAACCGACTGCAGCTCACCTACACCGGGTCCAATCAGGGCAGCGTCGTCACCACGCGGGTGGTGAACCTGATCCCCACCGCAGCCAACTGGTGCCCATGATCCGCCAGCGCCTCCCCCGGCAGGGGCGTCATCGCCCTCCCGCGGGTTTCACCCTCACCGAGCTGATGGTGATCATTGCGATCATCGGCATCCTCAGCGGCATCACGATCAGCAATTCCCTCTCCACCTGGCGTGATGCGCAGGTGAGCGATCTGGCTCTCCAGCTCGCCGGCTGGCTGGAGCAGGTGAGCCGCTCGCCCGAATCCAGCGGCGGCAGCTGCACCGTCACCTTCGCCAACGGCATCACCGGGGGGATCACCCTCAACAACGGCGCCCAGCTGGCCAGCGTCTCACCCGCCTCCTGCTCACCCCAGCCCAGCTTCACCGTGCCCACCCGCTTCGGCAACCAGCAGATCGCCGCAGGGGCTTCAGCGGCCAGCGTGGTGTTCACACCGCGCAACGCCATCACCGCCAGCACCGACATCCAGGTGCGCCTCGCCCTGCTGAACCAGGCGCCCGTGCGCTGTGTGCGGCTCTCAGCTGTCCTCGGCCTGATCCGGTTGGGCCGCAACGACGCCAGTTCCTCCGCCACCACCGCCTGCCCTGACGCCAGCTTCGAGACCATCTGAAGAATGCCCGTCCCTTCTGCCCGTCACCCCCAGCGCGCGCCAAGCCGCGGCTACACCCTGCTGGAGCTGCTGATCGTGGTGGTGCTGGGTGGGCTGGTGCTGGCGGCCATCACCACGGTGATCACCTCCCAGGTGCGGCTGAGCCGTGCCCAGCTGCTCGCCCAGCAACGCCGCAGCGACTGGAGCCGCTTCACCTATTTCCTGGCCAATGAAGTGGGGGAAGGTCGCCTGGTGCGCACCGACACCCCCGCGCCCACCCTCACCGCCGATGGTTGCACGCTCCCATCCGGCGGCGCGCTGCTGTTCAGCGTCTCGGTGCCGATCGCCACCGACACAGGCAACCCTGAGGAACGCAACGTGCACTTCTACACCACCGGCACCGGCACCAACACGGCAATCTTCCGCTGCGGTCCGCCGATCCAGACCAGCGGTCGCCTGAACAGCGCCACCACCACCTTCACCCCGGCCCGGCTGCTCGCAGGCATTCCAATCACAGCCGCCGTCGACGCCAACAACGTGTCGGTCACCCTGACCCCATCGATCACAGGCGCCAACATCGTCCCCTTCGCGGTGCGCACCCGCTCGATCCTGATTCCCTGAGTGCTTCACAGCAGCGGATCGGGCTCACAGCCCGCCGGCCCCTGCCGGCCCACCCGCGTGACCCCCAGCGGCAGCGACACCACCACGCAGCGCACCAGCGCCTCACCGCTCACCTGCAGCTGCACGCTGCCGCCATCAAGCACCAGGCCGTTGCTGGTGAACCGCACCGCCGCCGGCAGGTTGTGGGCGATCGCGATCCCGCCCGGCAGCACGCCCTCATCCAGGGCCAGCTCCACCCCCTCACAGGCCGGCAGCCCGCTGCCTTCGGGTGCCCGCCAGCCGGTCTCCGCCAGCGCCAGCGCACAGGGGGCACCCGTGCGCTGGGCGGCGCTGCGGCCCAGTTCCAGTCCCAGCAGCACCCGCCGGGTGGCATTCTCCAGCCGCAGCAGGGCCAGCCCCCGGCCGCCGGCCCCGATCGCCAACGACGCCAGCAACGCCAGGATCACCGCCGCCAGCAGCAGCTCCGCCAGGCTGAAGCCCGCCGCTTCCCGCCGGCGCGCCGCTCCCCGCCGCCGCTCAGGTCGCGCCATCCGCCCCTCCGCTGCAGAACCCCAGGGCCGCCGGGCTGAACCAGCGCCGGCGATCCTCCGCCTGCCCGTCCACGGCCACCGTCACCCACACCCCTTCGCCGTTGCCATCCGGCACCACCTGCCGCACCACTCCCTCGCCCGCAGGGATGGCTTCCACCATCTCCTCCAGGGTGTGCAGAGCGCTGGCGCAGTCGCCCCCCGCAGGCGACTGCGCTCCCTCCGCCCGCAGGCGCAGATCCACCGCATTGAGTTCGGCATCGATCCGATCCAGGCTGCGCTCCTGGGCGGCCCGGCGCACCTCCGCCGTCAGTCCCAGCGACCAGATCCCGAGCGACGCCGTGGCCACCATGGCGAACAGCAGGCTGGCCACCACGCTCTCCAGCAGGGTCATGGCGTCACCCCCCGCAGACCCAGTCCGCGCAGATCGGCCGCACGCAGCGGATCTCCGGTCAGCGTGAGCGCGAAGGCCGCCCGGCGCGGCGGTTCCTCGGGCGGAACGGATCCCGCCGGCGCCTGGGCCTCCAGCAGCAGGTCCGCTCCCAGCCCACCATCGGCCCCGGCTGGTCCGGGCTGCCAATCGATCAGCCGTACCAGCCCCTCAGGTCCCAGGCTCTCCAGCAGCTGGGCCAGCTCCGCAGGATCCGCACACGCAAGGCCCGCCGTGGACCAGCTGGCCAGGGGCAAGGCCAGCAGGCAGCCATGCTGCCGGCTGATCGTGCCCACCAGCCGATGGGCCGCCGAGGCCAGCCGATCCTCCGCCTGCCGCAGCCGCAGCACCACCGCCGTCTGCTGCCGCGCCGCCAGCCCCACCGTCTGCAACGCCAGGCTGCCCAGCAGCAGCCCGAACGCCCCCAACAACGCCAGCGGCAGGGCAAACCCGGCCGACTGTTTCTGCATCCTTGCCATGGCTCATTCGCGTTCGGCCCCGCCAGGATTCCCACGGGCGGGCGGCTGGGGTCATGGCCCAGGTCCTGATCCGGCAGCTCGACGGATCAGGTGGTGGAGGCGCTCAGGGCGCGCGCCCGGGCCCAGGGGCTCTCCCTCGAGCAGAGCCTGCGCGATCTGCTCATCGCGGCCGCCCGGCAAGGCGAATCCCTGCGCGACGATCTGGCGCGTGTGCGGGCCACCACACCGCTCGCCGGTCGCAGCCTCGATGTGGCGGCCCTGATCCGCGCCGATCGCGATGGCCGCTGAGCCCGGCACCTGGGTGGTGGATGCCTCGGTGGCCTTCGGCTGGTTTGCCGCCGTGCCCGGCTCCGATCAGGCCGTGCGTCTGCTCGACGGCGGACCGACCACCGTGCTGCTGGCGCCGGATCTCGTGCTGGTGGAACTCCTCAATGCCGCCTGGAAGAGCCTGCGCCAGGGAGCCATCCCTGGTGCCTGGAGCTCGATCACCCGGCCTATCACTGCCTCTATGTCGCCCTGGCCGAACGGGAACGGGCCACGCTGATCACGGCGGATGAGCATTGCCAAATGGCCGCGCTAAGATTGCCTTATGGTGCTTCCCGCCACATCGGCTGCAAGCCACTCCTCTCCTCCCCTGGGAGCCGAGAGCATCGTTTTGCCTCTCCAGGCAGGCAGCCCCTCCCAGCTTCGCGATGCCGTTCGCCAAGGCCTGCCGTTCTCGGCCTTCGAGGCTCTTGCCAAGCAACTGCAGCTCACCCAGCAGCAGGTGACGGCTGTCCTGGGCATTCCTCCTCGCACACTCGCTCGCAGGAAGGCGTCCCGGCAACTCACTCCTCAGGAATCCGACAGGGTCTATCGGGTGGCAAGGGCGATCGACCAGGCCGCCGATTGCCTGGGCTCCGTAGACAAAGCCCATCAGTGGCTCAAGTCGCCCAACCGTGCCCTCGCTGGTGAGATCCCGCTCGATTTGCTCGACACCGAGATCGGCGCAAGGCAGGTTGAGGAGGTGTTGCTGCGTCTCAACTACGGCATCTACAGCTGATGCGGCTCTGGCGGATCTGCCGCAAGCCATACACCCCCTCCGCGCTCGATGGCATCGGCGGCCTCTACACCTCCGGGCGCTGGCACCGAAAGGGCCGTCCGATTGTCTACACCGCCACGTCGGCATCTCTGGCGGCGCTCGAAGTTCTCGTCCACGTCGACCCGCTCACCGCTCCGGACGACCTGCGTTTGATCTCCATCGAGATCCCCGATGATCTGGCCATCGAAGCTCTCGAGCCCTCGGAACTTCCAGAAGGCTGGAATGCGGTTCCAGCACCACCAGAACTCCAGGCTCTGGGGGAATCGTGGCTCCTCAGTGGCCGCAGTGCAGCGCTGATCGTGCCTTCAGCCGTGATCACGATCGAACGGAATGTTCTGCTCAATCCCCTGCATCACCACGCGAAGCGGATCAGCATCCTCAGCGAGGACGACTTCAGCTTCGACCCAAGACTCCTGGCCTAGCCACAGCCAGCGAAGATCGCGCTGCAGCGCGGCCGCGAAGGTGGGATTCCACTCCGGCAGCATGTCCCATTCCTGGCGGCTGTAGACCAGCAGGTCTGTGGCCAGGGGTAGCGCGGAGGTGTCCCAGGGGCGCAGTCGCTCCCAGACAGGCAGGTCGCATTCGCTCAGAACCAACACCAGATCCAGGTCGCTGCCCACCCCGGCATCACCACGGCCGTAGGAGTCAAACACCCCCACCGCCTCCACCTCCGGATGGCCTTCGGCCTGACGCCGGGCCCACTCGCCAGCCTGCTCCAGCACGTCCTCAGCGCTCGGCCAGCGCAGCACGGACCCACTCGATGATGGCGGTGGCATGGGCGAAGACCACTCATGCCGATCAGCCTCCATCGAGGCCTCAGCCTGCTCCAGGTCGCGCAGCGCCTGATTCAGCCAGTCGGCGGAACGTTCGGCCATGGAGCCAGTTTGACGACAACGCCTCCCGCTGTCGCAGACCGACCGCAACAGAGACTGCCCCCTAGAGTAGTGAGATCCACTACCTTTGCGACTTTGGCTGAACCCGGAGCTGTCGTCGTCAGTGCGTCCGAGGCCAATCGCTCCTTCTCCAGCCTGCTGCGGCAGGTGGCTCAGGGACGGAGCTTCACCGTGCTCTCCCACGGCCGCCCCGTCGCCACGATCGGCCCCGCCGAGGAGGCCACGGCCTCCCGAGGTTCCTCGCGCGGCGCCCTGCTGGCCAGGCTGGCAAATCAGCCCGCGACCGGTGCCCCCCGCAGCTGGCGGCGCGATGACCTGTACGACTGAGCCATTCTCCTGAGGGTTCCAGCTGATGCGGGCCGCGCTTGACACCAATCTGCTGGTCTATGCCGAAGGCTTCGGGGATGAAGCACGGGTCAGCGCCATCCGCCTGCTGCTGGATCGGCTGAGGGCAGCTGACCTCGTGGTGCCGCTGCAGTGCCTCGGCGAGCTGTACCGAGTGCTCACCGGCAAGGCCGGTCGCCCGGCCCGACAGGTTCAGGAGGCGGTGCTCGCCTGGATGGATGCCTACCCCGTTGTGGAGAGCACTGAGGCCGCCTGGCGCGGCGCCATGGATCTGTGCGTCGCCCACCAGCTGGGCAGCTGGGATGCCCTGGTGCTCAATGTGGCGGCGGAGGGGGGTGCCCGCCTCCTGCTCACGGAAGACCTGCAGACGGGCTTCAGCTGGCGCGGCGTGCAGACGGATCCTGGGTCACCATCAATCCATGGCCAACCTCACCCTCGCCCTCGAAGACGCGCTGCTCCAGCGAGCACGCGAGGCTGCCCTGCGCGAGAACACATCGGTCAACGCCCTGGTCCGGGACTTTCTCACGCGCTACGTGGCAGCCCGGAGTCGGCGGCTGGAGGCTCTCTCCCGTTTTGAAGCCGTCGCCGCCACCAGCCAGAGCAGAAGCGAAGCTCCCTGGAGCCGTGACTCGCTCCATGAACGCTCCTGATACGCGTCTTCATCGACACAAATCTGTGGGCTTATCGGCTCGACCAGCGGGAGCCCGAAAAGTCCAGGAGCATGTCCACCTGGCTGGCCGACATCACCCAGGATCACGAGGTCGTGATCAGCACCCAGGTGTTGATTGAACTGCGGTCCGTTGCCACCCGCAAGCTGCGGCCGGCGCTCAGTGAGCGGCAGATCAGCGCCTTGCTGGAGGCCCTAAGCGGATTCGAGGTGGTGAGTACCGACTCAACTCTTGTTCTCGACGCCCATCAATTGGCGATCAACGAACAGCTCAGCTGGTTTGATGCCTTGATCATCGAAGCCGCGATGCGTAGCCGCTGTGATGTGCTCTTCTCAGAAGATCTGAGCCACGGAGCCAGGATCTCTGGGATCCGATTGGTCAAACCATTCCTGAAAGAAAAGCCAGACCCCCCTCAGGGGATGGGCCCTACTGATTCAACTTCAGCACCGCCATGAAGGCCTCCTGGGGCACCTCCACCTTGCCCATCGCCTTCATCCGCTTCTTGCCCTTGGCCTGCTTCTGCAGCAGTTTCTTCTTGCGGCTGATGTCGCCGCCGTAGCACTTGGCGAGCACATCCTTGCGCATAGCGCTGATGCTTTCGCTGGCGATCACGCGGCTGCCGATCGAGGCCTGGATCGGGATCTTGAACTGCTGGCGCGGGATCAGCTCCTTCAGCTTTTCCACCAGCCCCTTGCCCACCCCGTAGGCCTTGTCGCGGTGCACGATCGTGGTGAGCGGATCGGCCTTCTCGCCGTTGATCAGCACATCCAGCCGCACCAGTTCGTTGCGGCGGTAGCCGATCAGGTGATATTCCATCGACGCATAACCCTTGGTGCGGCTCTTCATCTGATCGAAGAAATCGGTGACCACCTCCGCCAGCGGCATCTCGTAGTGCAGCGTGACGCGGTCGGTGGTGATGTACTTCATGTCGATGAATTCGCCGCGCCGCTCCTGGCACAGCTCCATCAGGGTGCCGTTATAGCTGTTGGGCGTGTAGATCTCGAGCTTCACATAGGGTTCCTCGATCGATTCGCGCTTCTGCGGATCCGGCAAGGTGGCCGGGTTGTCGATCATCTCGGTGCTGCCGTCGATCATGTTCACCCGATAGATCACCGAAGGTGCCGTCACGATCAGGTCGAGGTCGTACTCGCGCTCCAGCCGCTCCTGCACGATCTCCATGTGCAGCAGACCCAGGAAGCCGCAGCGGAAGCCGAAGCCCATGGCGCTGCTCGTTTCCGGCTCGTACTGCAGCGCCGCATCCGAGAGCCGCAGCTTGTCGAGCGCCTCGCGCAGATCCGGGTACTGGTCGGCGTCGGTGGGGAACAAGCCGCAGAACACCATCGGCTTGGCCTCGGTGTAGCCCGGCAGCGGTGCTTCGGCCGGCGCCGCTGCCAGGGTGATGGTGTCGCCCACCCGCGCATCGGCCACCGCCTTGATCGACGCCGCCAGATAACCCACCTCGCCGGCATGCAGGCTGTCCACCTGCCGCTGGTCCGGCGCCATCACCCCCACTTCATCGAGTTCATAGGTTTTGCCGCTGGCCATCAGCAGCACCTTGTCGCGGCGGGCGATCGTGCCGCTGATCACCCGGAAATACACGATCACGCCGCGGTAAGCGTCGTAGTACGAGTCGAAGATCAGGGCCCGCAGCGGCTCCTCCAGCCGATCCGGCGGCGGCGGCACGCGATCCACCACCGCCTGCAGGATCTCCGGCACCCCCAGCCCCGTCTTGGCGGAGCAGGGGATGGCGTTGCTGGTATCCAGGCCGATGATCGCCTCGATCTCCTCGCCGATCCGCTCGGGATCGGCGCCCGGCAGATCGATCTTGTTCAGCACCGGGATGATCTCGAGATCGTTCTCCAGCGCCAGATACACGTTCGCCAGCGTCTGCGCCTCCACCCCCTGGCTGGCATCCACCACCAGCAGCGCCCCCTCGCAGGCCTGCAGCGAGCGGCTCACCTCGTAGGAGAAATCCACGTGCCCGGGCGTGTCGATCAGGTTGAGGATGTAGGTGTGACCATCGGCGGCCCTGTATTCCATCCGCGCCGCCTGCAGCTTGATCGTGATGCCGCGTTCGCGCTCCAGTTCCATGTTGTCGAGGAACTGCTCCTGCATGTCGCGCGCCGCCACCGTGCCGGTGTCCTGCAGCAGCCGGTCGGCCAGGGTGGATTTGCCGTGGTCGATGTGGGCGATGATGCAGAAGTTGCGGATCCGGGAAACGGGAACGTCGGTCATCGGGCAGGGTCAGGGCGCGGCGGACGTCGCGACGCGCCGGGAGTGAGGCGATCCTAGGGAGCGGGGCCGGTACCGCCCCGGCGACGACGCGCTCCTGATCGCCCAGCTTCTCCACCACTACGGAGAAAGGCGGTGGCCCTCCCGTCATCCCCGCGAACCGCTTTCTAAGCTCAGCGCAACGCCAGGCCTTCGCCATGACCACCGAAACCGCCACCACCGCTCCCGAGGCCTCCGATCCCCGCGCCCTCACGATCGAGAACGTGGAGCGCACCCTCGATGAGCTCCGCCCTTACCTCATGGCCGACGGCGGCAACGTGGAAGTGGTGGAGATCGACGGGCCGATCGTGAAGGTGCGCCTGCAGGGGGCCTGCGGCTCCTGCCCCAGCAGCACCATGACCCTCAAGATGGGCATCGAGCGCAAGCTGCGCGAGGCCATCCCCGAGGTGAGCGAAGTGGTGCAGGTGCTCTGAGCCCACACCAGTGCCGCAGCCAGCACTGTTCCAACAGGTGGCACTGATGAGAGGGGCAGCATGGCTGCTTCCCATCGGTGCCTTTGCTGTAGGGATGTGCTGCCGCTGTGATCGACGATTTCTGCAAACGGCTGGTGGCCAGCCACCCCGCCAGCGTGAGCCGCTGGGTTCTCAGCCTCACCGCACCCAACACCGCAGCGCCACCTCCGAGCGCTCCATGGCGGCTGCTGGATCGTGAGCTCAGCAGCGAACCCCTCCGTGCCGATGCGGTGATCCTGCTGCCGCAGGTCCCGGCCCCGATCCTGCACCTGGAGTTCCAGACGCGTCCGGATCCCGCCATGGCCGAGCGGATGCTGGCGTACTGGATCCGCCTGCATCAGCGCTTTCATCGACCGATTCAGCAGGTGGTGATCCACCTCAGGCCCACCGCCAGCCCCCTGGCCCGCATCGACCATCTGGCGATCGGTCGCACCCGGCATCACTTCCACTGCCTCCGCCTCTGGGAACAGGATGCGGCGCCTCTGCTGGCCGACCCTGCCCTGCTGCCCCTCGCCGTGCTGGCCCGATCGGCCGAGCCACGGCCGGAGCAACTTCTTCTGCGGGTGCAGCAGCGGCTGCAGACCATCACCGATCCCGATCAGCGCCGCCGCACCACCACCGGTTGCCAGCTGCTGGCCGGCCTAACCTTCGACCCTGACGTGATCCAGCGTCTTCTCGCCATGAGCATCCTCGAGGATTCCTCCGTCTACCAACTGATCGTCAGAAAAGGCCTCGAGGAAGGCCGCCAGCTGGGCATGGAACAGGGCCGCCAGGAGGAGGCGGCCAGGCTTCTGCTTCATCAGTTGGCACGCCGCTGCGGTCCGCTCTCCGAGGCCCAGTGCGCCTCCATCCGCGCGCTCGATCTGCAGCGTCTTGAGCAGCTCGCGGATGCTGTGCTCGATTTCCATGGGCCCGCCGACCTCATCGCCTGGCTGGGCTGAAACCTCGCCCCGTAGGCTCGCCCCACCTGCCCTCGGCCCGTGCTGGATCAGCGCCTGCTGCGCGAGAACCCCGACCTGATCGCCACCCAGCTTGCCCGCCGCGGCATCAGCCTCGATCTCGGTGAGCTGCAGCAGCTGGCGCAGCAGGCCCGCGACCTCGGGGAGCAGCGCAGCGGTCTCCAGGCCGAGGGCAACCGCATCGGCAAGGAGGTGGGCAGCCTGATCAAGGGCGGCGCCGCGCAGGGCGGGCCCGAGGTGGCCGCCCTGCGGGACCAGGGCAATCGCATCAAGCAGCAGGTGGCCGCCCTCGAGGAGGAGGAGAAGGGCCTCGAAGCCCGGCTCCAGGAGCAGCTGCTCGGCCTGCCCAACCTTCCCTCCGCCCTGGCGCCCGAGGGCCGCAGCGAGGCGGAGAACGTGGAGGTGAAGCGCTGGGGCGAACCGCGCCTTCCTGGCCCGGGCGAAAGCCTTGAGGAGCACTGGCAGATCGCCGAACGGCTGGCTCTGGTCGACACCGAACGCTCGGTGCGGATCGCCCAGAGCCGCTTCGTCACCCTGCTCGGCGACGGCGCCCGGCTCGAGCGCGCCCTGATCGCCTTCATGCTCGATCTCCACGGCCGGCGCGGCTACACGGAGGTGCTGCCGCCGATCCTGGTGAACACCGCCAGCCTCACCGGCTCCGGCCAGCTGCCCAAGTTCGCCGAGGAGAGCTTCCGCTGCGACAGCGACGACCTCTGGCTCACCCCCACCGCCGAGGTGCCGCTCACCTCCCTCCACCGCGATGAGGTGATCGCCGCCGACCAGCTGCCGCTGCGCTACTGCGCCTACACCCCCTGCTTCCGCCGCGAGGCCGGTTCCTACGGCCGCGACACCCGCGGCCTGATCCGCCTGCATCAGTTCAACAAGGTGGAGCTCTACTGGTTCAGCCGCCCCGAAGACTCCGAAGCCGCCCACGAGCAGCTCACCCGCGATGCCGAGGCGGTGCTCGAGGCCCTCGCGCTCCCCTACCGCCGCATCGAGCTCTGCACCGGTGATCTCGGCTTCTCCGCCGCCCGCACCTACGACCTGGAGGTGTGGCTCGCCGGCGCCGGCACCTACCGCGAGATCTCCAGCTGCAGCACCTGCGGCGATTTCCAGGCCCGCCGCGCCTCGATCCGCTGCAAGGAGGGCAAGGGCACCCGCCTGCTGCACACCCTCAACGGCAGCGGCCTGGCGATCGGCCGCACCATGGCCGCCCTGCTGGAGCACGGCCAGCAGGGCGATGGCAGCGTGCGCCTGCCGGCGGCCCTGGTGCCCTACTTCGGCCGCGATCGGCTCACTCCAGAGGCCTGAGGTCCCGGGGACTCACCGCCAGCCCCCAGAATGTTGCGATTGATGGAAGGGAAGGATCCGGCATGGGTGTGCTCATCGCACTGGCGATCCTGGCGGGGTTGATCGTGGTGCACGAGGCCGGCCACTTCCTCGCCGCCACGCTCCAGGGCATCCGCGTCAGCGGCTTCTCGATCGGCTTCGGGCCGGTGCTGCTGCAGCGCCGCCACCGCGGCGTGCTGTTCGCCCTGCGCGCCCTGCCCCTCGGCGGCTACGTCGCCTTCCCCGACGACGACGAGGACAGCCCCATCCCCGCCGACGACCCCGACCTGCTGCGCAACCGCCCCCTGCCCCAGCGGGCGCTGGTGATCGCCGCCGGCGTGATCGCCAACCTGCTGCTCGCCTGGGCCGTGCTGGTGGCCCAGGGGGTGGTGATGGGCATCCCCGACGGCTTCAGCGCCAGCCCCGGCGTGCTCGTGTCGGGCGTGCAGGCCGGCCAGCCGGCGGCCGAGGCGGGCCTGCGCAGCGGTGATCGCCTCCTCGGCGTGAACGGTGCCCGGCTGGCCGGCGGCCAGGAGGCGGTGACCGAGCTGGTGGAGCGCATCCGCCAGTCCCCGGGCCTGGGCCTGGCCCTGGAGGCCGAGCGCGACGGCAAGCCCCTGCAGTTGCGTCTCACCCCCGCCGATCAGGGCGGGATCGGCCGCATCGGCGCCCAGCTGCAGCCCAACGGCGCCGAGCACTTCCGCGCCCCCCGCGGCCCGCTCGAACCCATCCGCCGCGCCAACCGCGACCTCACCCTGCTGCTCGGCCGCACCATCGACGGCTTCGCCACCCTGCTCACCCACTTCGGCGAAACTGCGCCGCAGGTGTCGGGTCCGGTGAAGATCGTGGAGATGGGCGCCTCGCTCGCCCACCAGGGCGGCGGCAGCCTGTTCCTGTTCACCGCCCTGATCTCGATCAACCTGGCGGTGCTCAACGCCCTGCCCCTGCCGCTGCTCGACGGCGGGCAGTTCGTGCTGCTGCTGCTCGAGGGCCTGCGGGGCCGGCCCCTGCCCGAGCGCTTCCAGGCCGCCTTCCTGCAGTCGGGCTTCGTGTTCCTGGTGGGCCTCAGCCTCGTGCTGATCGTGAAGGACACCAGCCAGCTGCCGGCGATCCAGCAGTGGCTCGGGCGCTGAAGGCGTCACCGCTCCCACCTCCACCCCGACAGGTAGGATCGGAAACTCCTGTTTGTCCGCCCTCCAGCCGCATGGCGAAGAAGTCGATGATCGCGCGCGATGTGAAGCGCAAGAAGATGGTGGAGCGCTTCGCCGCCAGGCGTGCCGCCCTCAAGGCGGCCTTCGAGGCCGCGGCCGATCCGATGGAGCGCCTGGAGATCCACCGCAGGATCCAGAACCTTCCCCGCAACAGCGCCCCCAACCGTGTGCGCAACCGCTGCTGGGCCACCGGCAAACCCCGCGGTGTGTACCGCGATTTCGGCCTCTGCCGCAACCAGCTGCGCGAGCGCGCCCACAAGGGCGAACTGCCCGGCGTGGTCAAGTCCAGCTGGTGAGTCCGCCGGGGGATTCCCCCGGAGCGCTCCCTTCGCAAGCCGCTGTCGGTGGTCCCCCGGACCAGCCGGTGGCGGCTTTCTTTTGGCGGGTTTTCACAGCGGCGAAGGCCGGATGGCAGGATGGATCAGACAAAAAACGGACATAAAGCCCAGTGCAAGGACAAACGCAGTCGATCTCCTTCGATGGTCGGGAGATCCGGCTGACCACCGGTCGTTTCGCCCCCCAGGCCGGGGGCTCGGTGCTTGTTGAATGCGGTGACACGGCGGTGCTGGTCACCGCCACCCGCTCGAACCCCCGCGAAGGCATCGATTTCCTGCCCCTGATCTGCGACTACGAGGAGCGGCTCTACGCCGCCGGTCGCATCCCCGGCAGCTTCATGCGGCGCGAGAGCCGCCCCCCCGAGCGAGCCACCCTGATCGCCCGCCTGATCGACCGCCCGATGCGGCCCCTGTTCCCCGCCTGGATGCGCGACGACCTGCAGATCGTCGCCACCTGCCTCTCCCTTGATGAGCGGGTTCCGCCCGATGTGCTGGCGGTCACCGGCGCCTCGATGGCCACCCTGCTGGCGAAGATCCCCTTCCACGGCCCGATGGCCGCCGTGCGCGTGGGCCTGCTCGGCGACGACTTCGTGCTCAACCCCAGCTACCGCGAGATCGAGCGCTCCGACCTCGACCTGGTGGTGGCCGGCACCCCCGAGGGCGTGATCATGGTGGAAGCCGGCGGCAACCAGCTGCCCGAGCAGGACATGATCGAGGCGATCGACTTCGGCTACGAGGCCGTGAGCGAGCTGATCAAGGCCCAGCTCAACCTGATCAAGGAGCTCGGCATCGAGCAGGTGCTGCCCGAGCCCCGGGTCGAGGAGTCTGCCCTGCCGGCGTTCCTGGAGAAGGAATGCGCCAAGGCGATCGGTGAGGTGCTCAAGCAGTTCGCGCAGACGAAACCCGAGCGCGACGAGAAGCTCGACGCCATCAAGGCCGCCGCCGCCGAGAAGATCGCCGCCCTCAAGGACGACGACGCCGTGAAGGTGGCCGTCAGCAGCAACGGCAAGGCTCTGGGCAACACC
Source organism: Cyanobium sp. FGCU6 (assembly GCA_024958655.1). Classification (GTDB taxonomy): domain Bacteria; phylum Cyanobacteriota; class Cyanobacteriia; order PCC-6307; family Cyanobiaceae; genus Cyanobium. The sequence goes on from JANWUR010000014.1 coordinate 50,004, forward strand.
TACAAGAGCCTCACCAAGAAGCTCATGCGCCAGCAGATCCTCAAGGAGGGCAAGCGCGTCGACGGCCGCAAACTCGACGAGGTGCGCCCCATCCAGGCCGCCGCCGGCGTACTGCCCCGCCGCGTGCACGGTTCCGGCCTGTTCCAGCGCGGCCTCACCCAGGTGCTCTCCTGCGCCACCCTCGGCACCCCGAGCGACGCCCAGGAGATGGACGACCTCAACCCGTCCAACGAAAAAACCTACCTGCACCACTACAACTTCCCCCCCTATTCGGTGGGCGAAACCCGGCCGATGCGCTCCCCCGGCCGCCGCGAGATCGGCCACGGCGCCCTGGCCGAACGGGCCCTGGTGCCGGTGCTGCCCAGCAAGGAATCCTTCCCCTACGTGCTGCGCGTGGTGTCGGAGTGCCTCAGCTCCAACGGCTCCACCTCCATGGGCTCGGTGTGCGGCAGCACCCTGGCGCTGATGGATGCCGGCGTGCCCCTCAAGGCGCCGGTGAGCGGCGCCGCCATGGGCCTCATCAAGGAGGGCGACGAGGTGCGCATCCTCACCGACATCCAGGGCATCGAAGACTTCCTCGGCGACATGGACTTCAAGGTGGCCGGCACCGAGAAGGGCATCACCGCCCTGCAGATGGACATGAAGATCACCGGCCTGGCCGTCAAAACGGTGGCCGAGGCGATCAACCAGGCCCGTCCCGCCCGCCTGCACATCCTCGAGAAGATGCTCGAGGCGATCGACAAGCCCCGCGACACCCTCTCCCCCCACGCCCCGCGTCTGCTCAGCTTCCGCATCGATCCGGAACTGATCGGCACCGTGATCGGCCCCGGCGGCCGCACGATCAAGGGCATCACCGAGCGCACCAACACCAAGATCGACATCGAGGACGGCGGCATCGTCACGATCGCCAGCCACGACGGGGCCGCCGCTGAGGAGGCGCAGCGGATCATCGAGGGCCTCACCCGCCGCGTCAGCGAAGGCGAGGTGTTCAGCGGTGCCGTCACCCGCGTGATCCCGATCGGCGCCTTCGTGGAGATCCTCCCCGGCAAGGAGGGCATGATCCACATCTCCCAGCTCTCGGAAGCGCGGGTGGATAAGGTGGAAGACGTGGTGAACGTGGGCGATCAGGTGACGGTGCGGGTGCGCGAGATCGACAACCGCGGCCGCATCAACCTCACCCTCCGCGGCGTGCCCCAGCAGGAGCCGGCCCCCGTCTGAGGCCGGGGCCGCTCAGAGCGCAAAGCCCGGGTCGATCGTGGCCATGGCTGCCGCGGCCCGGGCACACAGCTCGGCGTGGGCGGGCCCATGGCTGGCGATCAGACAACCCGCCTGGCGCACATCGCCGCTGTTGTAGATGAGGCGGCGGCCGTCGGCATGGCTGAAGGCCCCGCCGGCGGCCCGCAACACCGCTTCCGGTGCCGCCATGTCCCAGTCCTTCGGGGCGCTGCGCCCGGAAAGGGAGATGTAGAGATCACTCTCCCCCCGCAGGATCGAGGCCACCTTGCCGCCCACACTGCCCATCGCCGTGGTGCGGCCCAGCTGCAGCGCCGCCAGCAGCTGCTCCAGGCGCTCGTCGCGATGGCTGCGGCTGGCCACCAGCACCAGCGCATCCAGCGCCCGCCGGCCGCTGAGGGCCGGCGCGAAGCGTTCACCGCCGCGGTTCTCGCGCCAGGCCTCACCCTCGCGGCCCGCACCCAGCCAGCCGAACCACAGCTCCTCCAGCTCCGGCAGCAGCACCACACCCAGCACCGGCCCGCCCCTGTGCACCAGGGCCAGGTGCACGGCGTATTCACCGGTGCCCTGCAGGAAGTCCCTGGTGCCATCGAGGGGATCGAGGATCCACAGCCAGTCCGCCGCCAGCGGTTCGCCGGCCGTGAGCTGCTCCTTGGCGCTCTCCTCGCTCAGCAGCGTCCAATCCGCCGCGGGGAACGCCTGGCCGAGCCCATCCAGCAGCCAGCGGTTCACCGCCAGATCGGCCGCGCTCACCGGCCCCTCGCCGCCGTCGTCCACGCTCAGGGCCGCGGGAAAGCCATGGGGGGGCTCCTCGCCGCGGGCGTAGGCCCGCAGGATGTCAGCCGCTCCCCAGGCCAACCGCCTCAGCTCCGCCAGCAGAACGTCCCGGTCGACACCGGCGGGCAGAAGAGGGGCAGCCGCCATCATGGGAGCAGGCAAACGAGCATTGTGCAGGAGCCGCCCCCGCCGTACACACCGGCCCCCGGGCCCGAACCGGCCGCGGGCGTGCTCTATCTGGTGGGCACCCCGATCGGCAACCGCGACGACCTCTCGCCGCGGGCCCGTCGGGTGCTGGAAGGCGTCGATCGCATCGCCTGCGAAGACACCCGCCGCAGCGGCCTGCTGCTGCACGGCCTGGGCATCCGCGGCCGGCTGGTGAGCTTCCATCAGCACAACCAGAGCGCCCGCGAACCCCAGCTGCTGGCGGCGCTGGCGGCCGGCGAGGCGGTGGCCGTGATCAGCGACGCCGGCCTGCCCGGGATCTCCGATCCCGGCGAATCGCTGGTGGCCGCCGCCCGGGCCGCCGGCCATCCGGTGATCTGCGTGCCGGGGCCGTGCGCCGTGACCACGGCGCTGGTGAGCAGCGGCCTGCCCACCGCCCGCTTCTGCTTCGAGGGCTTCCTGCCGCCCCGCCCCGCCGCCCGCCGCCGCGCCCTGGCGGAGCTGGCGGGCGAGCAGCGCACGATCGTGCTGTTCGAGGCACCCCACCGGCTGGTGGCCCTGCTCGAGGATCTGCTGGCGGTGCTGGGCGATCGGCCCCTGCAGGTGGCCCGCGAGCTCACCAAGCGCCATGAGCAGCAGGTGGGTCCCACGGTGGCGGCTGCCCTGGCCCATTTCCGCGCCACCCCTCCCCAGGGGGAATGCACCCTGGTGCTGGACGGTGCTCCAGCGGCGGCTGCACCGGTGTGGGAGGAGGCCGACCTGCGGGCGGAACTGCGGGCGCTGCTGGCCTCGGGGCTCAGCAGCAAGGAGGCCGCCCGGGAGCTGGCCGGCCGCAGCGGCCACAGCCGCCGCGAGCTCTACGCCCTGCTGCATGCCGCTGAACCCACCGCCGATGGCACGGCAGACTGAAAACTCCTCAGCCAACGCCATGCTGCTGCGCCTGCGTCTCGTTCTGGGCAGCCTGGCGGGAGCTTCCCTGTTGCTGGTGGCTCTTTGTCTGGGTGCCCAGAACCTCTCCGACCGGCCCCGTCTCCAGCTGGGCTTCGGCACCAGCGCCCCGCTGCCGAGCGGCTTCCTTGTGGGGCTGGCCCTGGCCCTGGGGGTGGTGAGCGGCGGCAGCGCCGTGGCCCTGCTGGCGGGCCGCAGCACAGACGAGGACGCCTGAAGCCGGCCTCAGCCCAGGGCCTGGCGCAACGAGAACAGTCCGAAGACCAGGAACAGGCCGCCGCTCAGCTGGTAAAGCAGGCGCTCACTGAGGCGGCCACCGATCCAGCGGCCGGCCCCCACCGCCAGCCAGGTGACCAGCGCGTGGCCCAGCAGGGTTCCCGCCAGCAGGCCCGCAAAGGTGAAGGCTGGCGCGGTGGCCAGAAAGATGGTGGCGAACTGGGTGCGATCGCCCAGTTCCGCCAGGAACACCAGCACGAAGGCCTCGCGCATCACCTGCTGCGGTGTGCGCACCCGGGCGCGGCTCTCGGCCAGGTTCACGGTTTCCTCAGCTTCGGCAGCCTCCTCGGTGGCCGCATCCGGGCGCAGCCGCTGCGCCTCAAGCAACAACCGCACCCCGAACCCCACAAACAGCACGGTGCCCAGCCAGAGCATCACGTTGGTGGGCAGCAGTTCCCTGAGGCCATAGCCGAGGCCGAGGGAAATCAGCGTCACCGCCGCCAGGGCGGCAAAGGAGCCGATGAACACCCAGCGCGGACGATGGCGCGTCGCCAGGATCAGCGCCATGAAGAAGGTCTTGTCGCCCAGTTCCGCCAGAGTGATGGCCGTGAGGCTGGAGCCGAAGGCCGCAAGCCCTCCGTCAGCGGGGAGTGAGGTCATGGCCGTGATTTACCCCAACCTGGGTGAAGATGTCGTCAACGCGCAACGGCACAACAACCGTGCCCGTTCAGGAACCGGGCAGGGCATAAAGCGCCCCTTCGATCACCACGCGGCTGATGCCCTGGGCCAGCAGGTAAGGGGCGGTGCGCTCCAGCAGGCTGGGATCGGGCAGCTTGATCACCCGCTGGGTGCGGCCGCACTGCCGTTTGGCCTGTCGCGGGTTCACGTACACCACCAGCGCCTGGCGGGCCTCCTCCCCGGGGGGCAGGCGCCCGAGTTCCAGCAACTCGCTCAGGGGGCGGGCCTGCAGCTCCACCGTCTTGTCCACCAGCATGTAAGCGCTGGCGGGCAGGGTGGCACCCACCAGCGGCCGCGCCTCATGCAGCGTGTGGTCGTCAAGAGCGAGGGCCACCGGAATCGGCATGAAACTCTCACCGTCCGCCCCGTCGTCTTCGGCGAAGTCGTCGTCGTCGTCGTCGCCGAAGTCATCGGCATCATCGATGGCCAGCACCCCGCCAGAGTCGGGGAGGCCGTCGTCGTCGGGATCCTGCTCGCGGCGGTTCTCGGGAACAGCGGGGGCGGGCGGGGAGTGCTCCGGCTCCGGAGCTGCCACCGGCTCCGGGCGCGTGTCCGGCGGAATGGCGATGGCCTCCGGCGCTGGCTCAGCCTCCGGAGTGGTTGCCGGCTCCTCGCTGGCCCGGCTACGGCGCCCACGCTGCGCCTTCAGTCGCTCATACTCTTCGCCGGAGAGAACTCCCTTCACCACCCTGGTGATGGTGGCCGCACTGCAGTCAAAGGCAGCGGCCAGATCCTGACTGCTCTCTCCCTCGCGGAAGCGGGCCACTATCTGGCTCTTCTGGCCCTCGCTCAGCCGGGTGGCCGCCATGGCGTCGCTTTCCGCACGATTCGCCACTGTAGGCACCCCTCCCCACCCCTAGGTCCGGAACCCGTTCGGTGGCACGCCATCATGGGAGTCTGGGGCTCCTCGGCCCCGCAGGCTCCCTTAGCTCAGCCGGATAGAGCAGCTGCCTTCTAAGCAGCCGGTCGATGGTTCGAATCCATCAGGGGGCGTTTCAGTCAGAGCCTGATTCTTCAGCCAAGAAGCCTTGCTGCAACAGGCTTTCGGGCTGACAGGCTTTGCCGGGGTCTGCTCGCCGGTGCCAGGCTGTGAGAAGGACCTTCTCACATACCTTCTCCCATGCCAGCGGTCCCGGAATGGGATGTTTTGCTCCGTGGTGGCGTCCTGCGGGCCCTCGGCCAGAGGGGCTGCAGAAGCGGCTGGACGGTCTCGAATTTCAGGGGTCGGGCCCGGCTTCACCTCTCGCGGCAAAACCAAGCCGAGGCCACTGCGATTGCTGCCTTGTGACCAATGGGCCACGGACTGGCAGCTCCTCGAGACCTTTGATCCGGCAAAGCTGCCGCCCATGCGAGCTGGCTTCGGCTCGGATTCGTTCAGCCGCTACCTGCTGCGGCGTGATCACTGGCAACACCTGCGCCAGCAGTACGAAGCACAGGGAGAAAAGCTTGTGCTCTACTCCTGCCGGCACGGCTACGCCCACCGGGCCCACGTGATCTGCGACCTGCCGCCCAAGGTGGTGGCCGCGGCGATGGGTCACAGCGTGCAGACCCACCTGGCGGCCTACAGCCGCTGGTGCGGCGATGACGTGGTGGATGACGCCTTCGCCAAGGCGGGACAACGGCTGGGCCAGGGGATACGCGCTCAGAGCTCAGCGGCGTAGTGCCGCACGGCCTGCGAGAACCTGCTCAGCCCTTGTCCCTCCAGGGTTGCCAGGTACTCCTCGACCGTCTTGGGTGGGTTCCTGAGGCTGGCTCGGTGCTGCCGCATCGCCAGGCAGACCCGCTCGGCATCCAGGTTCAGCTGATCCACCAGAAACGGATCGGGATGGCAGGCGCCAAGGCCGTAGCTCGCCAGGGCCTGCTCCGGGAAATCATCCAGGTTGAAGGTGAGGATCAGATCGGCTCCGCACTGGATGGCGGCGGCCAGAACATGGCGGTCATCCGGGTCCGGTAACTCCAGGGCTGGAATCAGGGGCTGATGGCCCTCCACCAGCGCATCACGCACATGGGCATTCATCAGTGAGCGGGTGCGCTCCAGCTGGGCTCTGGAGAGATCAGGCCGGTTCCGCAGGACGGCGTTGATCCACTCCTCATGAATCTGGTCGCTCCAGCGGGCCCGGTAGAGATCCGTGAGCGCTAGGCGCATCAGCAGATCGCGTAGTGGAGCGGGATAGAGAACGCAGGCGTCGTAGATGACGGTGAAGCGATTCACCTCAGTAGCCCATGCCCAGCTCCTGGGCCTGGGCCGCCAGCTCATCGAGGGCTGCGGCACGCTGCTGATCAATGGCGTGCTTGTAGGCCATCAGGTCGGCCAGGCGGATGCGCCGGTGGGTGCCGACCTTGCGGAAGGGGATCTCCCCTTGCTCCAACCGCTCGATCAGGAAGGGCCGCGACACGTTCAGCAGATCAGCGGCCTGCTGAGTGGTCAGCTCGGCGTGCACCGGCACCAGCGTGACGGCATTGCCCTGGGCCATCTGCACCAGGATTCCCTGCAGCAACTCCAACACCGCGGCTGGGATGGGAACGGATACGTGCTGGCCACCTTCCAGATCGAGGGAGAGGCTGGCTTGCCGCAGGCCATGGCTGGCCCGGAAGCCGGCGAGATGGCGCAAGCTCGCCCCTGCGGCCTCAGCCGCCTCAGCCGTGGGGATCACGGGCTCAATGGAGCCGGGGAGAGCGACGGCCATGGGCAACGGGGGAGGGGCCACTTGCACAGTAATCGAAATAATCGCAGCCACCGCAGCTTCCGCAAGGGTGTCGAGGCAGTGCGGGCGCTGCCTGCAGAGGCCCAGGCCTGCTCCGGTGGGCTGCACATCCATTGCGGTCACTGACCCCTACAGGTGCCGCCGGCTCCAGCCGGTGATGGTGGCCTCCACGTTTTCGAGGTGCCACTGCAGTGGCCCACGGCCCTGGGTGCAGCCCCAGCGGCGGTAATGCTTGCCGGGGGCGAGCACCCCCCGCAGCCGCAGCTGGGGGAGGGTTTCGCGGCTCATCCCGAGAGCAGCGCAGGCTTGCCGTCGTCACCCAGACCCGGTGACGTCCAGATGCGAGTGGGGGCGACTGGTTCTCCATCAGGCCAGCTCCCGCAGCACATCGACCACATCGGGATTCCAGAGGATCTGGTAGCCGCTGTGGCCATGCCGGCAGTAAGGCATGGCCTCTGCCCACTCCTGACCCCGCTTCGTCAGCTCCCACTCGTCGCGGGCATTGCGGGTCTGCAGCCCGCATGCCGCCAGGTGCTGGTTCATCACCCTGGCCGACATACCCACCTTTCGACCCAGTTGAGTGGCATTCAGAGAGCAGATGGGCTCCTCGGCAGCCGGCAAGGCACGACGCAGGGTCTCCACTACCAGGCCGGTGTTTTCCTGGATGCAGTTCAGGGTGGCAGCCATGGCAATGCCGGCCTTCACGCCAGGGAGCCGTGCGATGGCTTGACCGATCAACAGAAGAGCACCGACGCTGTCTTGCTTCTCTGAGGGCAAGGATGCCGGAGCAGGCAGGGCACCTGGGACGGTGTAGGCCCTGTCTGCCGGATTGCCGGTAACACCTCGTGAGTGACCCAGCGCTTGAACCGGTGAGCCTCCTTCTTGCGGCTACCCAGCACCAGGTTGTACATCCCTGGCTCATTCACGATCGTCATGGCCTGCTCGCCCCCAGGGGTGTGAATTGAACTCACACCCTTCTCGTCGTCATCAAGCCGCTCCAAGGCCTTGCGGTCGAGGCCGAGCGAGGCAAGCAGATCAGCTGCCACGAACCAAGGATCACCCACCTCATCGCTGATGATGCGGATCTGGCGGCCCTCGTACTCAAAGGGCACGAGGGAATAAGTGTTGTTGTTCATCGGCCTGAAATCGGTACGGCGGTGATGGGCCTGTTGAGGGCCGAGTTGAGATCGGGATCGAGTTGGAAGTGGTCCGTGACAGTGCCCGGTGACAACCGCGGCGGCACGGGGCCAGCGAGGATCAGGAGCAGGGTGCTGAGCTGGAGGGCCACTCCCAGCAGGACAAGCAGGCGCAAGCTGGCGATGCTGCTGGCCGTGACCGTGACGACTGGCCGGCGGCTCCGGCAGAAGGCAGGCAACTGGGGACGGGGCCCGGCGGTCCCGTTTTTGCGGACGTGTGGCGAGGCCATCAGAAGGGGGCCTCGTCGTCGTCATCAACAGCCCAGCCTGTTGTGCTGTCGGACTCGGCAGCACAACCGGTGGTGTAGCCATCCAGCTCGTCGAAGCCGTCCGTGGGGTCAACCTGCTCGTAGGGCACGAACTCCACGACCTGGACGGCGCGGGGCTGGAAGGTCATGCCGCAGCCGTTCTCGCCGTCCCAGTCGTAGATATCGAAGGCAACGATCACCTTCGAGCCGTTGCCGATGGCGTCCACCCGTCCCCAGGCTGACCAGATACAGGCTCTACGCCTCGACCAATGACTGTTTCTTCTTGCCAGTGCGCGACTTGGCGGGCTTACCGGACAGAGACGAAAAGGTGCTGATCTCAATGGCTCGGTCGGGAAACACAGCCCTGACTTCGAGGTCACCACCCATGGCCTGGACGAAGTTGCGCAGAGTGCTCATCAGCATGTCGGCCCGGTTCTCGATCTTGGAGATCTCGGCCTGCTTGACGTTGAGGTTCTTGGCCAGCGTGTCCTGGGTGAGGGAAAAAGCCTTGCGCAGTTCCGCCAGGGTCATTTCCTGCCGCAGCTGCTCTTTGCGCTGCTCGATGCGCTCCCGGCGCTCAGGGCTGAAGTCCTTGGTGAGTTCAGAGAAAGAGCGGGTCATGGCTTGGGTTGGGTGTTCAGGCTGTTGAGGTGTTCGAGGCCCCTTCTCTGCCAGGAGCTCAACGACGGCTGTCACATCGTCCTGCTCCTGCTCGCTGAGCTCGCACCACCAGTCCTCGAAGACAGCGGTCTGGCAGACATCCCACATCCAGTATTCCCTCCACGGAATACTCTAGGCGGCTTTGGTGCTGCTGTGAAGCCCGGCCACCAAGGGGCCGCCCGGGCGACGAATGCCCAGGAGAGCGCAGCCAGGCTGCGGCGCAGCGCTCACGCCATGAGCAGGGCATGACCGGCCTGAGCTCCGCTGAGCACGGTCCAAAGCCCCAGGCAATCGACGGGTTTCAGCGGGCCCGGGAAACCACCGCCGAGCGGCTCCTTGGCGCTCGCGCCGACCTCGAGCCCCAGCTCCAACAGCCCCTGATAGCAAGGCATGGCAGGGGTCCAAATCCGGCGAACTGCTCACACTTCTGCTCACACCTGGCGACTCCGGAGCCGATAAACCCAGTCAGGACAAAGGCTTGCAAGCCAACGACCGCAATTCTTCTAAGCAGCCGGTCGTTGGTTCGAATCCAGCAGGGGGCGTTTCAGTCAGAGCCTGGTTTTCAGCCGAGAAGCCTTGCTGCAACAGGCATTCGGGCTGACAGGCTCTGCCGGGACCTGCTCCGTGGCAGGGTCCAGCGGGCCCGGTAGAGATCCGTGAGCGCCAGGCGCATCAGCAGATCGCACAGTGGAGCGGGGTAGAGAACGCAGGCGGCGTCGACGACGGTGAAGCGATTCACCTCAGCAGCCCATGACCAGCTCCTGGGCCTGCCCACCCATTCCGCTCCGCCCAGCAAGAAGTGGCCACACGTCGTTTAATGTGGCCACAGAGCATTGCCAGCATGCAGGTCGCTGTCCGCGAGTTCAAGAACCGGCTCTCCGAGCTGCTCAGGCGAGCTGAAGCTGGCGAGGAGATCGTCGTGACCTCCCACGGTCGTCCCGTCGCGCGGCTCGGTCCGGCTGCACCCTGCGCCCCGGCTGATCCCGTGGAATCTCTGCGGCGTCTGCGCAGCCAGCCCTGGCTGCGCCCCAGCGACGGCCAACCGATCCTTGCCGCCGCACAGCCCATACCCTCCGTGCCAGAAGGAGAACCCCTGTTGAGCGATCTGATGCTGGCGGATCGGGAGTGATCCTTTATCTCGACACCTCCGCGCTTGCCAAGCTGTTCATCTCCGAGCCGGGCTCGGAAGCCGTCGCCGCCGCCGTGGCCTCCGCCCTGGCCGTGGCCACCCACCGGATCGCCTACGTGGAGATGCACGCCACCCTGGGAAGGGCAGTGCGCATGAACCGGATCCCTGCCTCCTCCCTGGAGTCGCGGCTGGGGGAGTTCGAAAGCCGCTGGACCTCCCTCGATGTGGTGGATCTCACCGACTCCATGGCCCGACGCGCGGCTGAGCTGGCGATCCGCTACGGGTTGCGCGGTTATGACAGCGTTCACCTGGCCGCTGCCCTGGCGGTTCACGACGCCTTGGCTGGTTCGGAGCCCGTGACCTTTGGAGCCTCGGATCTGCGCCTCACGGAAGCCGCGACGTTGGCGGGGCTGAGTCTGCTGCCCTTGTCAGGAACGACTCAGCCGCCCAGCCGGCCTCGGAACTGAGGCCATGATGGCGCTGCTTGATTCCCAGGGCGCTGCGAGTCTCGGTGATCAGCCAATCGCTGCTGATCAGGGGTTCGCGAGATTGCGCAAACCAGTCGAGGGCCTGGGCACTGCGTTCTTCCGGGGTCAGCAGAGCCACCACCCCGCTGGTGTCGAGATCGATCATCGATAGGCCAGCATCACCAGCGTTCACCGCCGCGGCATTCCTCAATCACCGAAGGCCCCCGCCGCGCCGCGGCCGCAGGCCAGGCGGAGCTTGAAAAGGCGCTTGAAGTCGATGGTGGGGGGCATCAGGGGGAGATGACTTCAGGAAGGAGGCGGATCAGCGATGGACAGGACGCGGGCCGCCAAGGGTGCTCCGCTTGAGTGGATTGTGCCCGTGCCGGGCTGCGAGCAGTGGCGCGGCCATCATTCCTCCACCTGCGGGTCCAGCTCCAATCCCGGGTAGAGGAAGGCGCGGCTGAGTCGCTGGCAGTCGCCGGGGCTCACCGAGGCTTCGCGCAGGGTGGCCTCCCAGCTGCTCGCCACCGTGGTGAAGATCCGCGTGGCGATCGCTTCGGCTTCCGCCGGCTGCAGCAGAAAGCGGCCCGCCGCGGCCAGGATCGCCCGGCGGTTGGCCCAGCGGCTGGGGCTGCGGTCCGCCAGGCCGCAGGCCATGGCCAGGTCGCGGCGGGTCTCGGCCTGCATGGGTGCTGGCGTGAGGTCGTAGGCGGGGCTGAGCTGCCAGTTGCGGGAGCGGGCCAGCAGCGCATGGTTGCGGGGATGGTCGTCGATGTTCGAGACCGCCGCGTTGAAGCAGATCCGGCCAAATAGCTCCCGCAGGTCTGCCGCCGGCTGAGCGCTGACGCGGCGCAGCTCATCGGCCAGCAGCAGATACGACCACCGGCCCCGATCGGTGGCGCTGTCTTCCGCCTGGAGCAGGGTGAGGGCGCTCACCATCCGATGGCGCCTGTATCCGGCCTCGCTCCAGTCGCGATCGAAGCGCTTCACCAACAGCACATCGGCATCGCCCACGCGCGTGATGCGACTGTCCGCCCCCTGCAGCCCGCAGCGCCGGGCCAACAGCAGCAAGCCATGCTCCACGCGCGGCTGGTTCCAGCTGTCGGAAGGCGCCGGGAACTTGGCCAGCCAAAGGGCCTGATCGGCCTCCACGGTGGTCTTGGGACGGGCGCCGCCCATGGACGTGCCGGCCTGGCCGATCAGCTCCTCCACCTGCTCCAGGGCCGAGCCTGCCCGGTGGGGTTCCTCGCGGAGGATCGCATCGGCCGCCTGCTTGATCCGCTCCAGATCGAGGGTGCGGTGGAAACGACGCTGCGGCGCAGGTGGTTCCACACCGCGGCCAAAGCCCACCGCACCGCAGCGGTCATCCGGCCCGAGCAGCAGCAGATCGAAATCACTGGGCTCCCCCAGACCGCCATGGCGAGCGATCACCCGGCGCCCCCAGTGATCCGGCAGGGCATCGCGCAGCGCCCCGAAGAAGCCACCCAGACGGGCGGTCTCGAAGGGGCCCTGGCGCAGCCTCAGTTGCACGGGATCGAGCTCCACCGCGTCGGCGCGCTCTCGGTAGCGGCGGCCATAGACGAACGTGCCCACCGGTTGGCCCTGCCGATCGCGGTTCTGCGAAAACCTGCCCGCCGTGACGAACTCCGTGCCGCCCGGTGGGACCACGTAGACGTAGCACTCGAGATCCGATGGCATGACAGGCGAGCGCCAGGGCTGGGCGAGGGGAATGGACGAGGAGGATCAGAAGTCGTCGTCGAAACGCCGGCGGCGGGGGGCCTGGCCCGGTTGGCGGGACGCCTCGAGGGCCTTGCCCTCCTCATCCCGATCGGGATCGGCCACCGCCTCCAGCTGATCGAGCAGCCCCAGCACCCAGAGCGCACCGAGATAGGCGGCGATCGAGGTGCCGGGCTTGCCGCGTTCCACATCGGCCACGGTGAAGCGGCTCACGCCCATCCGCTCGGCCACATCCTCCAGCCGCCAGCGGCGCCGCAGCCGGGCGGTGCGGATGTTGCGCCCCAGCCGCTGCAGGGCCTGCTCCAGGGCCGCCGGGGGCTGTTGAACGAGGGGACTGAGCTGGGGCAACCGGGTGAATGGAGTACGCAGGTGGATGATGACAGCTTAAACGGCTTATGGGTTGCCTCATGGCAGCATGAGTTGCCACGCCAGTGTGAGGCCGGGCCCTTGTGCTGGGGTGCTGGGCATCGCGTCTGGCCGTGCCGTTCCAGTCGTCCCGATCGGCCAGGCTGGGGTTACGTTCCGCGGCCCCCATCGGTGCCTCGTTCCCCCGCCCTGACCAGCAAGACCCTGATCGCCCTGGGCCCCGACTGCCTGGCGGAGCTGCTGCTGGAGCTGGCCGGCAGTGACCCGGCGATCAAGCGCCGCATCCGCCTGGCTGTGGCCAACGCCACCAGTCCCCAGGACGCCGCCGCGCAGGTGCGCCAGCGCCTGGCCACCATCGCCCGTTCGCGGAGCTTCCTGGAGCGGGAGCAGCGCCGGGCGGTGCTCAAGGAGTTGACCCTGCAGCTGGAGGCGATCACCGGCCCGATCGCCCAGGCGGAACCCGCGGCCGCCCGGGAGTTGCTGTGGCAGTTCCTGGAGCTGGGCAACAACGTGCTGGGCCGCTGCGATGACAGCAGTGGGCTGCTGGGCGATGTGTTTCGCCAGGCGATGGGCCAGCTTGGCCGGCTCACCGAGGCGGCACCACCTGACGCCGCCACCTTGGCGGAGCAGGTGTTCGAGGCCTTCTGTGACAACGGCTACGGCGTCTTCGACGGGGTGATCGGGCAGCTGAAGCAGGCGCTCGGGCCTGAGGGTCTGGCCTTGCTCAAGTCGCGGTTCGAGCAGCTGGCCCAGCAGCCTGTTCCCGTGCCGCCGCGGCAGGAGTGGCAGCAGGTGGGCTGGGGCTCCGGCGGCCCCACCTACGCCCATGAGCGCGAGGCTGATTCACGCCAGTGGACCGTGAAGCTGGGCCTTCAGGACGTGGCCACGGCGATGGGCGATGTCGATGCCTACATCGCCCAGTACACGCCGGAGCAGCAGCGCTTCCCGCGCATTGCCACCGGCATCGCCCGGCGACTGCTGGCTGTCGGGCGGCCTGAAGATGCGCTGGCATTCCTCACCCGAGCGACGCCGGATCGCCGTCGCTGGCCGGAGATGGAGTGGGAGGACACCCACATCGAAACTCTGGAAGCCCTGGCCCGGCAGGACGAGGCCCAGGCCGCCCGATGGAGCTTGTTCACGCGCTGCCTGCGCTCGGATGTGCTGCGGGCCTACCTGGATCGCCTTCCGGCCTTTGAGGATGGGCCTGCCGAGCAGCGGGCGATCGAGCAGGCCCTGGCGCACCCTTCGGTGGCTCAGGCGCTGAGCTTCCTGATCCATTGGCCCTCCAGCCTCGGTCGCGCCTCCGAGCTCGTGCTCAAGCGCCGCAGCCAGCTGGACGGAGACCACTACACCCTGCTGGGGGCCGCCGCCGAAAAGCTGAGCCAGGCGCATCCACTGGCGGCCACCATCGCCCTGCGATCCATGGTGGACTTCACCCTTACCAATGCTCGCTCCAGCCGTTACGGCCATGCCGCCCACCATCTGCAGAGCTGCGAGCAGCTCAGCCAGCGCATCGCCGACTGGGGGGAGATCCCCAGCCACGACGCCTACCTGGCTGGAATCCGCCAGAACCATGCCCGCAAGAGCGGCTTCTGGAAGCGGATGCAGGAGCTGGGGATGTAGATCTGGTTGGTTTTTCGATAAACAGATATCTGGATTAGTCCGTCGTTGGCAGCTTTTCCAGTCTGTCAATTAGCTGCGCAAGGTTGCTCCTTAGCCAGCTCATATGAATCAAAAGATTCTTTTTCTCCTGCTGAGTCAGAAACGGCTTGGCCGCGTCCAGCAGGTCTAAAGATGGGGATTCTTGCAGGGTTGCAATGTCCCTTAGCAGTTGCGACTCCGCTGTAGAAAGCTCTCTCTGGCCGGCTTTCTCTGGCACAATGAGTCGAAGCGTGGGCGAGCTATCATAGGCCTGGACTGCCATGGTTGTCTCTCGGTGGCATGTTCAGGCCTTGTCTGTAGGCCGCAAGTGAGGGCTCTCGATGGCCGCTCAACGATGCAGAGGGGAAAGATTCTCTCGAGTATGAAGCTGCTGCACCAGGAAGGACTCAATCCAGTCGTGGTGGCATTTCTGGTTGATCCGGTCAGCGATCGTGACCGCCTCATCGGGTATCTGGAAGCGCTTCCGGAAGGCTCGGGTGAGGCTCTCCAGCAGGGGCCTCTGCAGGGCCCGGAGAGTGCTGTGGAGGTGCTGGATCGTCTCGGCACCGAGGGGCGCCTGGCCGGGGTCGGCTGGTACTGATGCCGCTGGCGTCGGGGCCGTGGCCTGGGTGCGGCCTTGGGCCGGGGAGGCGGAGAGAGAACTCGCCGCCGGTCGGCCCACGGCTGGCCGCTGCCCACCTGGGCGCTGGGGCCCATCACCCTGACCTGCTGCGCGGCTGACCTCCCGCTGCTGCTTGTCGTAAAGCGCCAGCCCGAAGGGATTCCCGAAGGTCATCAGGGCACGCTACCGCTGCGCGGGCCTGCGGCTACATGGCATCGGTCTCGGCCTTCTTGAGGGCGGATTCATGGGCCTGGCCCAGGTCCACGTCGATGCCGTGGCCGGCGCCGCTGCCTTCGCGAATCAATGGAGCGCCGCCATGCACCGCCACCGTGACCCTGACGCGGGCGATGTAAGTGACGCCCCAGCCGGGCCTGTTACCTGCGCCGATGCTGCGCTCGGCCTGGCTGACGCAGTGGATGGAGGTGGTCTGCCGCTGCCAGCCATCGAACCCGAAGATCCGATTCGTCTCCGCGATCACCTGCCACCCCTCCAGATAGCTCACGCGGCTGCGGCCCTGCTCCCGCTGCTTCACCTTGGCGCGATCAAGGGGTGCCGCGAGGGCGGCGACCTGTTCGGCGGTGAACCCGGCAGCCAGAGGCTCGGAGGCCGGATGCGGTGCTGGCATCCCCTCATCGCGGCGGATCAGCTCCAGGGCGGTGGAAGGCCTCTGGTTGGTTCGAGGAGCTGCGGGCCGGCTGGTGCTGGCCCCGTTGGCGGCAGGAGCGGCGATGGTCATGGGGTGGAAAGCGATGGTGTGAGGAGGGAAGGGGGGACTGGCTTCTCGCCGGGCCCCCATGTGTGAGGGGCCTCTGGCCCCTTCAGAGGATGCGCCAGGAGCGGCGGGAGATCAGCTGGGCGCCGTGGATGAGCTGGCCTGCCTTGAGGGCCTCTTTGATGGCGGCCTTATCGGGCTTGCTGGTGGTGGTGATGGCCAGCCACTCGGGGGCGAGGGACTCCTCCTCGTCGATCTCGACGGCCTGGGACTTGCGGGAGGTCAGCTCGTGGTTCGGGAACGAGAAGCGGGTGGCCGAGGGCTGCAGCCTGGTGAGAACCAGCACCAGCGAGTCCTCCAGGGCATCGGCCCGGCCGGCATCGGAACGCGAGAGCTCTGTGAGCCGCTTGGCCTGCTGCTGCCGGTAGGCGGCCTGGCCGCGCAGGTGCTCGATCACCCAGCAGGTGGCATCGGCCTTGGCGGCGAGGGCCTTCTTGTTCCCTTCCTCTGCGAGCAGGGCGGCTTCCAGCACTGCCAGTGCCTGGGCGCGGGAATCCTCGTCATCGGCCTCCAGCTGCTCGGCAAGCTGGCCGATGGCGGTGGTGAGTTCCTGGGCCTCGATGCCCAGCTGCCAGAGGGAACCGGATCGCTGCAGCGAGCAGACAGGCCCTGTGGGCTCTGGAGGGGCGGCCTCACTGCGGGAGGAGAGATCGAGCGGGACGGGGGCGAGAACAGGCATGGCGGTATGTGGGGAATGGATCGGATGGCGCCCAAGGGCGCGGAAGTCTTCAGGAGCAGGCGGATGCAGCAGGCACGGCCCAGAGACCGGCGGATGGGCTGACCTCCACCACGGCGAGGGGCACCGGAGAGCGGGAGGCCATGCGGCGGGCCTGCTGCACCAGCGAGGCGGTACCGGTGCCGCCGGGGAAGGCCAGCACCAGCACCGAGGTGGCCGCCAGCGGGGAGGTGTGGGCCAGGGCTTCGGCGATGGACAACTGGAGCAGCTCCCGATTGCGGATCGGCCCGGCCGCCCGGCCATGGCGCTCCCAGGCGGCAGGCAGAGCGATGGCCGGCCAACCCAGCTGGTGGGCGGCGCGGGCAATGGCGGCATCGGCGCCGCGGGCACCGCCGTGAAGAACCAGATGCACCAGCCGGCCGCCGCTGCGGGCGAGCAGCTCAGCGGCAACCCGCTGATGGGACCAGACCAGATCACGGCCGCCGCCGGCTGCGATCACCAACGAACGGGCAGGCTCCGAACCCGGCCCAGATGAATAAGGAATAACCATGGAATCAGCTGCCTTGAGGGACAACTGACTGGGGCATCATGCCGCTGGTGACAGCACGGCAGCGATGGCGAGATCAGGGGATGACGTTGCCGCAGGCGATGGGCTCGGGGCCTTTGGCGCAATCCTTATTCTACCAGTACAAACGCACTCCAAAGCGGGCAGAGCCACTGCGCGGCAATGGATCTACATAAAGCGGCGCCATGCGCTGACGGCTCGGCAGGTGATCAACGGAAGGCCGGTATTCAGCATGAAATAAACACATGGCCGCGCAGCCGCGCGCGCACCCCGCTGGCCTCACTCCAGCCCCCTCCCGGCTGAAAGCCGCTGCGCCACCGCAGCCGCGGGCGAGCAGCTGAGCCCACCACCCCCACGCCGGCCCAGGAGCGGAGGGCGGCGGCGGCTGGCCGATGCACGCCACGGCGCAGCCGTGGCACGCTGAAGGACGGTCGCTGCCGACCGGAGCCCTGCGGTGAAACAAGGCATTGATGTCAGCGCCGTTCGAGCCAGTTCCCAGCGGGCTTTCCTGACCCCTCCTCAGATAGGGAGCGGATGCCCCAACTGCCGCCACCCGCAGGATTCGCGCAGAACGGCCCCGACTTGCTTGGGCAGGCTTGCGCGAAACCGTGCGCGAAAAGCCGGCAAGAGCGAGCGAAAACCCCGTCAGCCACTAGAATCTAGCCATGCCTTCTAAGCAGCCTGTCGTTGGTTCGAATCCAACAGGGGGCGTTTCAATCAGAGCCTGAGTTTTCAGCCAAAGAGCCTTGCTGCAACTGGCTTTAGGGCTGACCGCCTTTGCCGGCCCATGCTCGCCCGTGCCAGGCTGTGAGCAGGACCTTCTCACATGCCAGCGGTCCCGGAATGGGATGTTCTGCTCCGTGGCGGCGTGCTTCGGGCCCTCAGCCAAAGGGGGTGCCGAAGCGGCTGGACGGTCTCAAATTTCAGGGGACGGGCTCGCCTCCACATCACGGCCCGTGCCGCTGGTGGCCATCGCAGGCAGCTCCTGCTGCCCCACTCGTGGGAGTCGAACCAGCTGAAGGCCATCCATGATGGCGTCGTGAAGCTCTACGGGGTCTTCCAGCAGGGCGTCCCACTGGAGCAAGCCATTGCCGAGATCCGTGCTGCCATGGCTGAGGCGCAGGCCAGGCGAGAGACGCCCAGCCCGACCAGCGGCACCTCTGCCCGTTCACCAGTGCCCCGATCCCCGCAGCAGCAGGCCGCCAGGTAACAGTTAATTGGCCTGGTTTGATCCGCCGCTACCAGCAGCACAAGCTGCGCAGCGGCGAAATCAAGGAATCGACTTGGGGACTCCTGAAAAAAACAAATCGCGAGCTGGCTCGATTGCAGCCAAGGACCGTGGCGTAGGCAGCCCCTAAGCACGGTTATCCAGTGACCAGCATTTCGGTTGTCTCGAGCAGGCAAATGTTCCTGAGCGCCATCCAGAGGCAGTCTGGCCATTGCCAGGCGTATACCCAGGCAAAGATAGTGACAGAAAAGATGCGGAGGAGCCTCCGGATCTTCTCCGCGCACATCACCAGAAATGCCATGCAGATCGAGGTCTCTGCACCCATGGCCTGCCGAGGCATAATCAACCTCAGAGAATATTTCCGCTTCCCTGATCCAAAAAAACCTTCCACCTCGTTACGCCTCCTCTGATCTGCACTGAGCAGCTGCTTGTGGGCAGCATTGACCTCTGGATCCTTGGGCGGTCTCCCTAATCGCTTACCAGATAGCCGTATGTTGTTCCTGGTGCAGAAGTTGCGATTCTTGGTGTTAATATAAATCCGATCTGCGCAAATTCGCTCGGGATAACAGCCTTCTTCTTTCTTGTATTTCTTGGCCTGTGGAATCAGGTGCTCAGCTTCATTGAATGCATCCCAGCTGATCCTGTGCAGGAAGGCAAAGCCATTCCGCACGGAGACACTAATCTTGGCGCCAAACTCAAAAGGTGACCTTGCCTTACCACGAGCGATGGGACGAACCTGTCTCTGAACCAAGTTGACGATACGGTCGGGCATGCTGCGCGTCTTGGCGTAAAGCAGGATGCTTTGTTGGCGGTGCAGCTCACTGATCACTAAAAGTTTGTGCCACCAATGTGTCGTCAGGACCGAAAGCTCTGCGCCAGAAGCGATCAGGGCATCGATGGCATCAAGATTACGCTGCAGGTAGTCGAGCTGGCAGCGTATTGCTGCTTTTATCTTGCGGCTGCGTGGCTTCTTCTGCTTGGCGACATTGAGGAAAACAGCGCGTGCCCTCCCACGATCATAACGGGGCCGGTGTTTGCGAAGATCTGACAGCTGGTCGCAGAGATCATCAATGATCCGTTCTGTTGTCTCCCTCGCCTCGTTCAGTAACTTCAGGTCAGTTGGATAGGTGATGTCGGCTGGCGTACAAGATGCATCGATAGTGAGTGTGCCCCAGTTCTTGCCCTCTGGCCAATCTGCAGGCTTCACAAGTTCGTCGAGTAAGAGCTGCTGCCCAGCATCAGCATCCGGATCGTCAGAGTCGTCATCGTTTGGGAGTGACGCCACGGCATCCATCACCATGGCTTTACCGCGTTCGGCAATGAGCTCGTTTATTCGATTTAGACCTCTTCCGAGAATCGCTTACGGAAATGAACCATCATCGATGGGTCGAACGGTGCCTTGCTGGAATAGCCGGCAAAGCCAAGGAAAAACTGCATGTAAGCGTTTTCTCGGATCTGCTCTACGGTCTCCTCATCGGTCAAGCCAAGCCGCTGCTTGATGAACAGCGCTCCAAACGCCAGCCTCACTGGTTTCGCAGGGGCCCCAGTCGTGGGGTTGAACTGAGGGGCATATCTTTCTTCCAGCGCTTCCCATGGCATCAGAGACGAGAAGAGCACCCAGCGGTTGTCCGAGTCCAGCGTGCCGCCAAAAGGCACATGGAACTCCTCGATTGAGAGCTGGCCGTTATGGTGTATTCGGTACATTCTCGGCCTTCAGAGGTTGCAGCAATCGACAATTGCCCTGATCAGGCCCAGTTTACCGGCGCTTGATCACCGAAACAAGCTGCGCCGCAGGGGATCTGGCATTTTCAGGAGTCCCGACTTGGGAGCGGCTGTACAAGCCGCGGATGGCCCTGCTTCGCAAAACAGCGAAAGAACCTCCGAGTCCGCGGGACGCCAAGCACTTGCTGGAAGCCCAGGCTGATCTCTGGCGACAACGCCCTGGCTGCCGCACCAGACGGCTCCAGATTCAGTACATAGCAGCGCTGCTGCGCTGGGGTGTGAGCGAAGGGCTCCTGCCAACCCACTGGGCTCCGCCACCTGATCTGGCGAGCACCATCGGCCAATCCAGGGAGAGCAAGACCATCACCACACCGATCGGCGTGGAGGACATCCTGGCAATGGTGCAGGCCATCCCAGATCCCCGTTGGCGTCGCGCCTTTCAGCTGACCAATGCCTTTGGCCTGCGCCCTGAGGAGCTGCAACATCTGCAGCCTCGCCAGGGGCGGCTCTGGTGCACCTACGAAAAGGTGGCCACGCGCGGCAGAACCAAACCCAGGCCCCTTCGGCTGCTGCCGTGCGATTCATGGGCAGCGGCATGGAACCTGGTCGAGACCGTTGAGCCGGCCCTGCTACCACCGATGCGAGCTGGCTTTGGCTCTGATTCGTTCAGCCGCTATCTGCTTCGGCGCGGGCACTGGCAGAACCTGCGGCGCCAGTACGACGCCCAGGGCGAAAAGCTGGTTCTGTACTCCTGCCGGCACGGCTACACCCACCGTGCCCACGTGATCTGCGTCCTGCCGCCCAAGGTGGTGGCTGCGGCCCCATGGGGCACAGCGTCCAGACCCACCTGGCGATCTACAGCCGCTGGTGCGGGGATGACGTGGTGGACGACGCCTTCGCCAAGGCAGAGCGGCGACTCTCCTAAACAGCCGAAACCTGAATGATCAGGAGTTACTGCTGGCCAGATGGCTTGATATAGCCGGTGTCGATCAGGAAGGTGCGAAAAGCTTCCGGGAAGGAGCTGTAGACGATCTAACACCCCTGGCACTTGCCGTTGCTATCAAGTTCTCCCTTGCACTCTGTCAGGCCCCAATCAGAAGATGCCTCATAACGCTGGGTCATCCGGTCCCAGCCGTCATACAACTCACCTACAAGGGCTTTGGTGGCTATGCACCCGGCCAGAAACCCATCGGGTGACTAAGGAGCCTTCTGTTGGAACCACACGGCCATGCGCTGCAGGTTGCGTCGATGGATTGGTTTGAATTCAGGGCGATGGGAGACATCCACACGCATCACCCTGTAGCTCCCAGAGGCGGACAGGAGCTGAGCTACAGGCATAACAGGCAGAGCAATAGAGGAACTGATTGACGACGTCGGCGACCAGAAAGCGGTCATTCCTCAACGGATCCTCTGCCGGTGAATCGCTCTCGTCCAAGGGCCCAAGTGACACCTCTCGCCTGGTGTGATCGCTGCGATCGCTGGTAAGCACCTGAATCTGGTTGCAGAGCCCCCCGGCTGAGCTTGCTGAGTGCTCGCCAGCAGCCATTTCTTGGTTCAAATCCAACAGGGCGCGTTTCAGGTGAGGTGAGGGTTTATGGCTTGCGGCTAAAAGGATGCGCTCTAATTCTGGAAATGGTGGCCAGTGACTGCCAGCGCCATGTGGGAAGTAGTTGTTCCATCATGCAGGCTGATGGTCTCGGAATGGGAGGCTCTGGTCCGCAGAAGAGTGTTTTGGGCGCTCAACAAGAGAGGATGTCGTGTCGGTTCACTAAGGGTTGATCCCATAGAGGGAGTCCCGATGTGCGCTGTAGCCGCAAGCGTGAGGAGTTCAGCCTTGGAGATCAATGGCGAAAGAACAGCTCGGCGGGGAACATGGAAGATTGTTGCAATTTCATTCTGTTCATTCAATCGTGGCTCGAATTAGTGGTAAAGTATCATTTTTACTGCTACCATGGACGATTCAAGCAGACTTCACTCGCTCCTTCTAAGATACTTTTCCTCGTTACTCACTCTCATCCTGTTTCTATCGGTCACGCTGGCACCTGGCCCAGCATTGGCATGGGACAGCAAAAGTTGGCTTAATCCAACTCATCCAACGCACTCTTATTTTACCGAATGGGCCATTGATCAATTAGATGACACCTATCCGGAACTGAGAAAGTTCAGTCAAGTCATCATTGATGGGGCGAACCAAGAGATGCATGAGCTGCCTATTCGAGGAGAAGAGCATGGCTTGAATCTGGAGGAAGCACGCCTTCGCCACAAGGGAACAAATGAAGGCACAGATGACATCCAGGGGTGGTGGACTGAGGCTTTGAATGCATATCAAGCAGGCAACAAAGAAACAGCCTATTTCCTTGTAGGGATTATTTTGCACCTGGTCCAGGACATGGGTGCTCCTGAACATGCGAATCACGTCTACCATCAAGGAACTCCTACGGAGTTTGACAATTTTGAGTTCCTCGCTGTCTCGAACTGGAAACCCGATTTTAGCCAAATTAACAAAGTAGATCCGGGCTATACCGAGCCGTGGCAATATTATCCCTTTAGCAGCAGTTGGACAACGGAGGACATGCCGAACTACAAAGATCGAAATTCGTATTCGAAGCTCTGGCTCAATGCCTCTGATGAAGAGAAGAGGCTTCTTGTGAGCCGACAAGCCAGGACCTGTGCGGTGTCGGAATGGGCCTTACGTGCCGCAGAAAAAAAGTTTTTACAACAAGCATAACCGTACCCGTTCAGAGGTTGGGATGGCTCTCGGCGTCCTTCGGCCCTGCTACACCATTAACGAAAGCCTGAAACCCGATTACATCTCAGGTAGGGACAGTTTGTGGTGGGCGGCCCACTGACCGGGATTTCAGGAGAAGAGTTGTTGTCATGTCCGGCCGCCGGTGCCAGAGAGCTCACCGCCCTGGCGACAGAACTGGCAAGTCTGCGGGAGAGAGTCGGCCGCAGTTCCCGTAACTCGTTCAGCCACCCTCGACTGAAGGGCCTAGCATTAAGGCGCTTGAGCGGCGAAGAGGCAGTGGCCGCAAGCGCGGCGGCCAGCCGGGTCACCCCCGGGGCCTGAGAAGCTGGCGATGAAGCGGACTCTCGCGGTGGTTTAGCCCGACCCCTGAACGCATACGCCAACCAAGCATCCCATTCAGATATTGGGCTTCAGACTGGTGGCACAGGCCAGGATGTGCAAAGGGTCTGGCCATCAGAGAAGTATTTGACCACATGGAGAGTATCAAAGCCAGCAGTTTGGCTGTGCCATGAAACACAATACTGATTTGACACCTCAACGACAGGACGATGAGAATCGTTGATCAGGTTGAAAACGGCGTTTCCGCCTTTTGCTGAAGCAAACAAATCAAGGTTCTGCTCTTGCTCCTTGCAAGTGACAATTCCTAGCTTTGGCGTCGCCAGAGCTGGAATCAGGCGTACTTGACGTGGCTTTGCAAAGAAGGTTACTAGGCTTGGATCAGGATTTTCTCCAGAGGTTTTCTCCTTCCACGAGAGCTGAAGATCCTCTTGATCTTGCTTTTTAATCGTTGCTCGCCAATAGTCTGTTGTTCCAATCCGTGTCTCGTCTTCGAGCTGAATGGCATCCAATTCAAACTCCCTCATGTTTTGTCCATCATGAACAACGCATGGCTTAGAGAGTTGCCCCTTGCTGACAAGGTAGATGCAGGGTGATTTGATGCTTGATTCCAACGGCAGATAGGGCGAGTCTTGCTTCAATTGGATTAGTTCATCACCAATCACTGTAAACAGAAGCAGCGCTTCATAGTCCAGAATAAAGCTGTCTGGTTTAGTTGGATCAGGTGCGATAAGTGTCTCAACAGGTTTGGATGGAGCAGGGAGACTGCCAAGCACTTCCTCAAATCCGAGAGTGATTGAGTTGGCCTTAACCAGAGGGGGTTGACTGATCCGAAGTTGAGCCCCTGGCGGCAGGATAACTTGGCGTGGATCACGCATGGCAAACATGGTCCTTAATCCATGCGCCATTTGATCACCCCTCATCTGGTGCAGATCCAGGGAATGGCTCAACATGGCACCTGGCTTGTCAGTGGCATAGACCAGATCAAGAGCTAGCGGATAAAACGTCGATGTCGGTGGGAGTGGCGAGCTCGCAGTGTGCTCTGAGGGATCATTGAGCGCCTGGTCGGCGTAGCAGACCGATTCCTGCAGCAAGAGGGAGGAGCAGGTGGTGGTACCAGACGAATTCAATTCATTTGATTTCAGCTGAACGCTCACGTGTCGATAGTCCCTTGAAAAAATCGGCAGCGCTGGGCAAGAGGTCTCAAATGAAGGAACGTATTGAGCCAGGAAGGTTTGTGTGGAGCGTGGTTGTCCTTGGAGCACGATCGGAAGAAGGGCTCCAGTGTTATTTGATTCAGCGACTTGAGGAGATTGGGGCACTATGCTGATGTCACCAGCTGGGATGGAGAAAGGGGACCGGGAAAAGCGGTAGACAGGAGGCCCCGCCGCTTGAAACAGGCGCTGAACCACAAGCCCAGAGGCGCCGCTCTCCAACAAAAAACTCCAGAGTGTGTTTGGATCGAGCCCACGGTCAGTGGAAGAGCCCACGACATCGGTGACGCTGCGCAAGCACCGGACAGCTGGATCAGCCGTATTCTCCGAGCGGCCCACAACAAGTACATTTTCGGTGCGGTAGACCTTGTCTGGTCCATTAGTAGAGAGAGACACCCAGTAGGGTTCCTGAAACATCCAGAGGTTGCCAGCGGCCTGAGCAGTCAGAGCACCGATATACTTAGTAGAACGTTTGAACTCGACCGGCTTCGGCACTGGCTTGATTCCTGAAACATCATCTTGTGCAGGAGTCCAGGCAGTGAAGTGATCGCCTGGCTTGATTGAGTCCCAGTTTGGATTTTCTTCATCTTTGTTGAAAGCACGAGCTTGAGCGTTCCAGAGTTGATTTCTGTTTTGTGGAGTGAATTCAAGGTAGTGCGCTTCATTGTTAATCATGAATCTCGAAATAGCTGTTAAGTTATCGGGATTTTCAGAGTTGCCGTTGGCGTTGCAATTGTAAACATTCCCAATCACATTCCAGGCATTGGTGATCATGGGCTGAAAGGGCACTACATTCGATCCAAACCGTAGGCGTGCTCCGAACACACGACGGTGGGTGAGTTGCGGCCTGGCCACAGGCTGCTTTGGAAGCTCAGATCGCGCTTCTAAATCCAGGAAAGGCAACTGATCATCAGGGTTGACGGCCATTAAAATCAAACTATTTTGAGGACCGGGAGTGAGCCGGCACCACTGGTTCTCGGTAGCCAAGGTGACTGGCTGGATGTCATAGCTGTCCTCTCCCTCGCCAGCTGGTTTGGGTAGGCTCATATCCGTCAACTCAACGGAACCCAAAAGGCTCGCAACTTCATTGACCGAGTACAGCCCAGGTTGGATCTCTAGGCTGGGCCATTCACCATCAATCTGCAGTAGGCCTTTAGGAATGAGACTCATAGGCAACTGAACATCTACACCTGCGCCTTGCTGCAAGAACAAAAGCCCAAGAATCGGCGTATCGGCTTGCCATGCTTGCTCATGGATTTGTAACGACCAATTGGAGCCACTGGATTGCAAGGAGCCGGTAATCGTGATGTCATGTTTCCATTCGTTGCTCTGCCACCAATCAACCTCAAGGATATGCAGGGTTCCCTCCACCCGGCATGGCCAATTCTGTTCTGGGAAAGTTTCCGTGGCTGTCATTGTCAGGAATTTGGTTTGCCAGCTCTCTCGAAACCAAGCTCCCGCCATCACAATCGACTCACCGATGGTGTCATGCAGGAGTTCCGGCCAAAGAACGAGGAAACCTCTTGTCCAGTGTAACTGTGGGGTATGGGAAGGAACGGCAAATGCGGTGTATTGGCCCTGGGCCTGGCGGGGCCAGGCGGGGCTAAAACTTTCTCCACATTTATGCGTCATGGCAAGCGTATGGCCACGGCTGATTCGGCAGACCAGATCAAAAGGAACCTTCCCATGTTCATCTTGTGGATCGTGAGCCGTCCTGACCTTCATCTGTACATCAGCGCGTAATCCTTTTTCGTCCCATTCCACCCAGTCGTCAAGGCTGAAAACGCGCAACTTGGCCTGAGTTGGTTGAACCTCCCAAGCAAACCACCAAGGCCCCAGAGGCGTGCTTAGGCCTCCTGACACAGAAGATTTAATTGTTGCGAAAGGCTCCGGCTCCACGTCCGCAGCAGTGACGGATGGTTTAGGTAAGCTCCAATGGTGAACCACAGAGAAGTTATCCTGGACTTTAGCGAGAAAGAGTCGTGGGTCTGAGCGCTCCACAGTGTCATTCTTTATATCCAGTTCCGGAACAAGGATGGCATTTTGACTGTTGGGAATCTTGGTGACGTTCCAGGAATCATTCCCTGGAGTGATGACAAAGGCTGTTCTTGTGTCATCAACCACAAGGAATGCCGAGCAGTCGATGCCAATGATTTGATGAATGGACTTAAACGCTAGGCCATCGAGCAACTGTTTAGAGATGGACGCATCAGCTGCATCCAACTGAAGCTTTGCCAAGTGAATCGCCTGAGCATCGATGACAATCAGCTGATTCTCCTGATTGGGTATTCTGAGAACTGTTCTAATGGTTTCGAAACCAAGATCTTTTTGCTTCGGCTCAGGCCCGTCTGAAGAAAACCAAAGAATCCTAAGTGTGTTCTGGGTCCAAACAGCAATAGCGAGACCATGCTGTTGGCTGTTAGAAATGGGCAACAACAAAGACCCTCGAACCTCATCCAGCTGATGGGGAATGGTGTCTGTAGTGGGAGTGGGCTGGGCTGATTTGGGCCAAACTCGGATGATATTCTGTTGATCTCGAATTAAAAAGATTTGCCGGGCTCCCTCAGGTTGTAACGAGCTCGACATGGCAAATGCTCGTCTTGAGATCAGCAGATCTACATCAACAAGCGAACTGGATAGGTCCTCAATCTCAAAGCGCAGGGGGTTCTCTGGTTCATAGAGGCTGTGAAATCGTAGTTGGGTGGTTGTCCAAATCAGAAAACCTGCTTGAGAAAAGTCCTCTTCTTCAAAACCTGCTGTTGTGCGATGTTCGAGGTGCAAGGAATGGCAGGAAAACTTTGGCTGGTTACCAAGATCTTGGAAAGACTCCATCCAAAAGGGCGTTCTGGTGCTCGGTTGACTCTGATTGCTCCAGCCACCCCCATGGGCCTTGAGAACAGGAACGATGCAAGGCCACGACACCCCCAAGGACAAACCCAGGCTTGTCTCTTCGGAGGGTGTCAAGTGAAGTTCCTGGTTCCCATTCGAATTTGCCTGAAGAGACAGCTCTCCCGTCAGGCATGTCAATTGCGCGGGCAAGCCACCGTGGGGAAAGGGCAAGGCATCAAGGGAGTGGAACTGATAGCTCACTTTTGATGACTTCAGACTGATCGGCCCCGCTGGATTCACAGGAAATTCAAGCTCAACGGCTGAAGTTGTGGTGGCTTCACTTGGAGCCAGGAGCAGAACCTTGAGAGTCACCGTTTCATTCGAAATTTTCTCAATGGAAACTTCTGACAGCGGCAAACCAAAGAATCTTGGACTTTCCTCACTCGATCTTCCCAACAGTTTCCAGGCGCCAACTTGCAAAGCCCCGGTTATTTTCTCAGGAGGTTTGTTGGTCTTAAGGTCGATCAGAAAGGAATCCAGAAAGAGTTTGATGGAATGGCCAACAGTGGCGTCGACAGCGAGCGAGATGCAACCTGTAAGCAAGGCGTATCGTCGCCAGGAGAAGGACTCAGAATCAGATTCAAGGGCGGCCTGGTGGACCACCTGCATATGAAAGCCTGCCAAGATGTCTGGCGTGGGATCACAGAGTGCCCCACTCTGATCCAGCCAGAATCCATCTTTCATCAAGAGGCCTCGATGAAGATCTTGGTCTCCATCGTTGACAACGTCAGCTTCTGGATTCGGTTGTTTCTCGTCATTAACTAAGGAACGCAGATAGACTTGATAATCCAGCCAGTCGGGGGAGTGGTTCGGAATGGCCGTAGGAGGATTGGAGGGCTCCGTGCGAAGTTGCATGGTCCTGCCTCCGATCTGGACCGTAGGTAGAGCCGTAGGTAGAGCCGATCCAGGTTGGAGAGATAATGGCTGGGTCAAGTTGAGACCGTTCAGCTTTAAGCCAGGCCAAAAGTGGTCTCTTCGGAGGGTTTGGTCAATCCATCCGAGGGAGGCATAGCGATCTCGCACGGCACGGGTGCGATCTGCATGGCTCAACTGATCCCGCTGGTCAGGACGAAGACCACGGTCTGCGCGTGCTGCCCTCGCTTCCTCAATTTCACAGATCAGATTGCGGTGAAACACTTCCAGTTTGGTGTTTCTATCAATGTTTTCATCGGCCTTGGATCCTTCCACCCAAGGTAGAAGTGCCAATGTTGCCTGGAAGTTGGTTGGGGGTTGTAAAGCACCCTCTAAGATCATGAGTTGATTGTCGATGCTCTTCAGGACACACTTGTCAATGGTGGCCCAACACTTACCCGCATGTGGATCCCATGCTGTTGTTGCCCCACCAGGCAGATTGCGGCCTGTGACGCTTTCTGTGAAGATCCAGGCATGTTTTGGGTCCGGTGATCCAATCCAATCAACAGAGCCAGCGAGTTTCACATCTTTGTCTAGACGCCCGAAGATCACCGTCTTCGTTTTGCTTTCCCCATTGATCTCATCAAAGGGGATACTCAGGCCATCTGGAGAAGTTTTGGATGCCAGTACAAACTGCAGGCGACTCTTGACCAGATCTAGATCATCTTTGGGATCCGTGAGGGCAGGCGGACAATCTGGATCAACCAATGGAGTGTTCCCTGAATACAATCTGATTTCAGGACTGGCCATGCTGAAGTGGAGTTTATTGGCACAAAATGTCCATAAGCCATTAGAATCAAGGCGCAATTCGATTCCATTATCTTGAGAACTGGCATTGTGGGCACGATCCAGGCCGAGGCGCCAATGCCATTGCAAAGGTGTGCTCCCGCTGACTCCCACCTCAAAGGGATCCTCCTTGGGAACAAGCGGAACGTGCTCTGATTTGCAGATCGGCCAGCGCAGCCATCCCCAGTTGGACTTCAGCTCCTGGTAAGACCAGAGGTAGGCACCCTGTAATTGCTCAGGATCTTGAGAGCCAACCAATGCCAAGGTTCTTTCGTCGGAGCTATGTAACGAGAGCGTGAACGAATCGTCCTGATCATCCTTATGGGGCCAGGAAAGGCATGGGAGGGGGGCTTCCGTCCTTTCTTCATCTGATGGGATGTCAGTGAAACTGAAGTGAGACATCTGTCCTCCGTCATCGAAGGAGATAATGGTCCAGTTTGGCACCCATGTGGTGCCTCTTAGTCCTGTAAAAATGACAGCGTTTTGAAGAACGTATTGAAAGCTTTCCGTGTTCACACGCAGAACACCCTGCACTGGGCCATAGGGGGCTACAGAGAGTTGGAGTCCATCATGTGCGGGGGACGTCATGCCCTGAGTCTCAGGGAGATGGCCAATCGTTCGAATGGAGCTGATCAGATTTGACTGGTAGTTTGAAACATCTAGAATCTCCCATTGGATACCTTCTTGTCGCCCATCAGCAGGTTCAACGATAGGGACAGGCCTGAGCTTTAACTTACTCTCATCCATCTCAACCCAGCAAGAGTGAGAGTCGAGAATGAGCCTCTGAGGTTGCTTACGATGAGGCCAAAACGCATCAGATAGAGAATGCTTATCAAGCTGGATTGAGAGAAACCCACGCAACAGGACGCCTTTAATCACGACTTGTTGACCTGGTTCAACCTCCTGTTCATTGATGGGATTGGTGATTCGCACAATCGCATCGAGTTCCATCTCCGGGACATCACCTTCCGTTTTCATTTGATGATAGAAGGTCATGAGTTCTTTGCCCGACTGCTGTTGAGCTAGGGTAATCTTGGTGACTTGTTTTAGTTCTAATGGCAATCGGAAGTGACGTCTTTGAGCTCGGAGCGCTACAACATCATTGTCAAATATAATCGGCCGCTTCAGCTGGAAAGTGCTGACGAAAGTGGTTAGGGTGCCCCAATCAGCTTGGAGGTCCAGCCGGATTGGAGCCTTGTCATACTCATCCATGGGTTACTCCGGGTCGGTGTCGGGGTTGCGACGCAGCGTGCTGCTTAAGGCATTGCGCCGGATCTGGAGCCGAAGCTGATCAGCTTTGAACTCCTTGGGTTGAATCTCCGCAGGCAGAACCAAATGGAGGTCTAGCCGATAGAGCCGATCTTCAGGGTTGAGATTGTTTGTAGCAAGAAAATCAAGGTATTGTGAACTCTTTGCAGCAAAGGGCTTGGGTTCTCCCTCTGGCGGCGTCTTGTAACCAGGGGCCAGAGGCATGAGGATGCTCTCAAGATGGAAAAAGACACCTGAACCTGGATCTGATGGGAGTGGATGGAAGTAGAACAGATCGTAGCTGAGATAAGGGTCGGGATAAAACGCGAAGGCCTGAACGTCATCGGTGTCGTGATCTGTCATCTGGAGGCATTGAACTTGCTCTTTATGGGTCATCAAGTCCCAGTTGCGTGACAAGACCAAGGACACGGATATTGTCTGGTCGGAATCAAGCTTCCCATCAATCAGTGTCCATCTGGCCAGGCGTGCTGGTTCACGTACGGCTACCGCAGATGGAACACGGGGCCAATCGCCTGCGTTGTATTCATAATGCACTCTGGCTACCATACTGTACTGATAACAGTAGGGAAGATTCGGGCTCGAAAGGAGGCGTTCATTGAGGAACATTCTCAATTCACAGCTTTCTTCTGCTGGGAGAAAAAGCATCGCCTTTGTCAATTCTTTATGGCTGACATTCTCTGTATCAAGTTGACCATAATCTACCAACAACATCTCCCCATCTGAGCTCACGGCCTTGATCCAGAACAACTCTGAGTCAATCGCCATGTAGCAGTTTGGTGTGGGACGGGAGCTTCCGTCATTGGTTTTTAGCTTGATCATCCTGCTGCCTTGGTCATATGTCTCCGCTACTTCAAACTCCAGTCTTTGATCAAGCAACCGAATCCATTCACCGGCTTGGTGCGGTGTGGCAAGCGTTCCTAAGGAACCCCGTTCTACTTCTAATTGCCTGCAGCTCATTACTATGCTCAGCTTCATCATCTCCTTGCCGACAAGCAAATATGAAGGTCTTGGCGCATCTTGGCAGCCCCAGGTGTCATCAACCTGAATGATAGCTGCCGTATTCTCCTTGATTTCCTCTCTCAACTCCATCACCCTTGGTCGGAGAGCACTTTCGTGGCGAAGGGTGACATTGGGTCTGAAATCACCCTGTCTTCTTTGTTTGACGTACTCAACAAACTGCTTCTCAGAATCGTTGATTTGATGACCAAAGGCAACCTCGACTCCTCGCCAGCCACTTCGCACCGCCGAAAGATTGTTCATAAGAGATCTGGCACCCTCTACAGGAAGAGCATAACTAAACTGTATTCGGCTGGGATTGGGATGAACGTAGACGGGACGGGGTTCAAGGTTGACAGCTTTTTCTTCTTCAGGAGTGAACTGCCGAACGGTACGAACCACCCGGATCGGTGGTGACGATGGCTCGCCAGGGGCTTTGTCCTCACCCACTCCCGCCCAGCGGAGCAAGCGTTCGTGGCGGGACATGGCTCTTACAGACACCTCAAACACATGGCGTTTGTCGTCGTATCCATCCCAGTAGCTGATGGTGTGCCCAGCGGTGGCGCAGAGGCTGAGCCAGCGATTACCAACGGGTCGGATCCGTATTTCCTTGGAGTTAGAGCCACCCAAGTTCTTCTGATTCTCCAGCAAAAACTGGTGTAATTTCTTCAGATCACCCTTAATCCCTCGCGTTGTTAGAAAATTCTCAAACTTACTAGCACCATTAGCTTTAAATTCCTTGGGAATTAATGTCTTGGGGATCAAGGCGACCTTCAGGAAGGCATAAGGTTCAGGTTTATCACCCTGCGATTCCGTCTCATCGGGCTCCGGCCCACGATTCTCCTGTGGCAGCCAAACGACCAGACGATGGTCGTTGTCCACACTGTCTTCCAGCTCAATCAGTTCGTCGCAGAGTAGTTGACCATTGATTGGTTGACCTAGTGCATCATAGGCTGCAAGATCCGCTGCAAAGCCCAACCGTTCGAGGAGATTGGCAAAGTACATCGGAGGGCATGGTTGTTGAGCTGTAGGTTCTTGCAGAGGATTCTCCAAATGCGGGGGGAGGAGGTCTTTGACATCAGTGGCAACC
This sequence comes from Cyanobium sp. FGCU6, assembly GCA_024958655.1. Lineage (GTDB taxonomy): Bacteria > Cyanobacteriota > Cyanobacteriia > PCC-6307 > Cyanobiaceae > Cyanobium. Next base: position 82,056 of record JANWUR010000014.1, read on the forward strand.
GGCACGCGTTTGTTTCCACTCATTGTGGATTGAACAGTGTGATGTGGGCGCTTGACCAATTCCCCTTGTTTACCCTGTAGATGGCTCTTCAGGGCATTCATCAGCTTGACCAATGCCGTGCTGTGGGTGACACAGGCTTGAATGTCTTTGGGATCATCAAGTATTTCTTCTTCGTAGTTTTCCAGAAGCAGAGGCTTCAAAAGAATCGAAGTTCGCTGACGTGTTTGACCAAATAACTCAAGAAGCTTCTTCGTGAGTCTGCCATGATTCTGCTTGTCAGTCAGCAGGGAGCGCCATACTATTTCCCCTGGTAAGACGCTCATTTCATCACCTGGAAGCACGGGCACATCAGGAGCAGCGTTCCCAAAGATCTCCTCCGTAATTTCCTGACAGTGGCGGATGATGGCTGTGATCCGTACGGCTGTTTCAAAATCAGCCAGGCTTTGAGTGCCCTCCTCTCCTCCATCCGCCACCAATGCATCCACATCTGTGTTTTCAACTTCGAGCAGCGCTTTTGAACACTCCGACCACCGCTCACTCAGACTTTCCATCGTTATAGGATCAAGTGGATGTAGGCCGGTAAAGAGGAAGCGGAAGCGCATTTTCAGCTCTTCCCAACGATCGCGAGAATTCACATACGCTCCTGTCCGTTGATATGCCCAAACGGATGACCAGAACTCTTGTGCTACTTGATAAAGCTTCGTCCATGGCGTATTCGCTTCATCGAGAAGGTCTATCAGGGTTTTGGCCTTTTGCATCAGCTGGGTGCGTTCATTATTGTAATTGTCTTGATAAAATCCATCAAAGGCGTAATCCTGGGTATTGATGGTCTCATCTTGTTTCGGCGGAGACGCAAACTCCCAGCGGCTGTCATTACGGTAGTCCATCTCACTGCAGAGAAAATACTTATGGCTGATGACTTCACGCTCTAGAGAGATGTTGAGATGGCGCTCATGCTGATCGCGAATGTTAACTTCGAAACCCCCAAGCAACCCACATTGGACTGGGTGGATCAGTAGCTGAAGGAGGTTGCGGGTCCAGGATACTCTTTGAATCTCAAATTCATTCTCTGCAAGATATCGTGGCTTTTCTTCGCTGCTTATGACTTCAATTGTTGATGAAAACTGCATCTCGTCTTGATTCTTCTCCCCTAGCAGTGCACAGGGTAGTTCTGTTAACAGACCATGCCAAGATCCACTAGATCTGTGACCCACAAACATGCGGTATGTGTATCCAGGCTTGAGTCTGAATATTTGATCATTCAAATTATTAAATACGATCCCTTTTCCTGTCCACTGTCCCACCAGGACTTTTCCGTGGCGAGTCTGTGGCGGTCGTGTCTTCAGCTCATCCAGAGACTCAGGTTTTTGGGGATCTCGCAGAACGATTGGTTCGCCAAAAAATCCCACAGCTTCAATCAGAGACTCCTCCAGCCATATTTCTAACTCGTTTGGTTTCGTGTCATGGCTGTCGGGATATTTGAAAATTGGATCATTAGGATTCAAACACTCAAACTTCTCAGCTTTTAAACGTCCGATCTTCAAGTCCTTGAGGGGGGAATCACTGCAAAGTGAGGAGACCTTGATGCTGGCCACAAGATCAGCCAAGCTTGGCGCTGGCTGCAACACTTGCAGGGGAATCCGATGGACCCCCAAGCAAATCGGCTTCCCCTTTGAACCTGGCATGCTTAGCGCAAGGGGCTTCACCCGAACCTCGTAGACAACTTCAGGCATTGCGGATGTCATGAGCCTTGGGTCCTTAAACTTCAGTCGAGGCATTTCAGAGTCCCATTCCAAATCAAGACGGTCGGTCAGCAGATATGGATCAAGAATAAGAAACTCTTTAACGGAACTTTCGCGAACCTCCCGAAAACTTAGTTGCACATTATCTGCAAGTAGTGAAGGTTCTTTTTCATTTGGTAGTTGTCTGTAAACCTCAAAACTGTCGACCCTGTGCAAGAAATCTCCAATCATATCCTTGGCAAGCTTGCTGTCTGACACCGCAGAGAAATGGATCGGAATTCTTACCTCTAAATAAGGGTTTTCCTTCGTGGCCACGCACCGCTGTCTTGGTGTGCAGATTGTGATGGAACGGATCGACTCTTCTAGGGGATCATCTGTAGAACTAGCATCAATATGCAGCTGCACTGGATTCCCCTGCCTATCTCCCTCGAATGTCAGACGAACCTCTCTTCTTGTGCCTGTTTCATTGTTGTTCACCTCTAGATATGGCAAATATTCCAAAACTTTTCGTATCTCCGGGGATAGTTCTCCGGTATTCAGAATCCGGGTGGCTTCTTGGCAAACTAGCCCTCTCAAGCTTCGAATCTTTTCTGCTTCATTGGTGATTAAGTGCAACCCATGTCGATATCTGCGGTGGGCTTTCTGATTTAGGGCTAGGTAGCGTTCGACATCTTCAAAGATGCTATCGGCCTGGCCTTCTTCTTCCACTTCATCGAGAGATTTGAAGTCGATTGGAAGAACTCCATCCGCCAGTCGCACCCGATCGAGATCAGTCCAGTAATTGCGAGCACTTGAGCGTACGCGTTGGTCCTGCAGCAGCGTGGCGTTGAGCCAATTCTCTTCCATAGACTCCGATGTTTCTTGAAATGATCCAAGAAGTGCCATCACCAGATCATTATTGGTGTCTTCCAGGCTTGGTTTTAGGATTTCCTTGGTGTATATCGTTGTTCCGTTCTCAAGAACCTCAATTTGTTTCAAGCGTGTGATAAATTCAAGTGGTTGATCTGCTGGCGCCTGTTGTGGGTCTATTCGCTTTACAATTCCAAGCCAGTCATCATTTTCAGATGTTGGCATGATTAGCAACCTCATCTGCTGATTCTGCGTTGGAAAGAAATATATAATCCAATCCTTCTTGCTGGGTTCAGGAATTTCCATCGACACCAATTCAAATCCTCGACTAACGCCCTGCATGCTCTCTTGTTGTTTCTCCTTGTAGGCCTTTAGCCTCTTTTCAAAGAGAGCAACTCTGGACCGGATGCTCTCAACAAGTTCGTCTTTCACATCCAATCGTCCGGAGGCCGAGAAAGAGTGGCCGCAAATGCTGGTCTTGACTGCTAAGGAAGCCCGGATACCAGCGCTTCCTGAACTCTGAAACGCCATCGTGCCCGACAATGCAGCATTGATTCGTTTGGTTGTTGAAAAACGTTTGCTGAACTCCTTCCCAAACACTTTGATACTGATTTTGAGCCACAGTTCGGCCTCCGCCGCAATGCTGGCCGCTACTAATGCATAGGAGAGTAATTCCCCGCTGGAAATTAATCCTGCAATCTCCAGACCGAGGCGTAGTTTGGCGCTAAACTTTGCTCCTACACTCCCTCCTCCTAGTTTGCGATCAAAGTTGGCTGTCGCTATCAATGTTGCTTTGGACATGGCGCCAAAGCTGACGATCACAGTCCGAAATGTGCCCAATACCTGCCAATTGAATCCTACCCATTGGGCGTTGTAGGACGCCTCTTCAAGGTAGAAATCGAGCAGTGTTGGGGACATGAAGTATGAGAACTGAACATCACATCTGTCTAGAATTAGGTTAAGATCACCTCCTTTTTCGATCGCTGTGCCTTTTTTTGTGCGCACTCTCATACTTAGCATTCGTTTTTGCGGCAGAATCACCAGTGCAGCTTCAGCAGCAGGCCTTGAAAAGTTCGCTTCGTTCCTTACGAATCCTGGGCTGGAGGAGAGCCAGAGTTTTGCTGCGGCTGTGATGTTTGCTTGGCTATCAATTGAGAGAACAAGCCAAAGCAGAAATGGTGAAATCTGCTGGCTGTCTCCTGCGACAGAGCCAATCATGATTGTGGCCACTAAACTTAGATAGATGTTCGAGGTCTTGACGAATTTCCATGCATCTAGATTGCTAGGCTTGAGTGTATTCATCCTGGGGAGGATGCACTCAGGACTTGGATTGACGCCAATGGCCTCAAGTTGGCGATTCAGCCCCATGCCAGCCCCCACACTCTTTAAATAGACGCCTGGATAGAGCTGGATATCAGTATCTGTCTCGGCATAGATGAATGCACTTACAGCAGCTTCGCCACTCTCCTTCCTCTCACAGCCAAAAAAAGCAGCTGCCCGAATTGAACTTAAGCCCGTGATTGCGATCGCACCTGCTACACCAATGCCTTGTTGCCCCGCGGCTTGGTTGTCGATCCATTGGACTTGACCATTCATCTTCACAGATGGACCTAGTTTGGCAGTGAGAGAGACGGGTTGCCCCGCGTTGCCCAAACGCAGAGAAGGAGAGCAGCCATTAGGTCCAATCGGGATGGAGAGGATGAGAGGTCCTGGTTGAACATCAATCTCCACTGGACCGGAAGACTGAAAATGGAAGTTTGACTTCGTGCATTTGATCTCAAGTTTGTTATCATCATTGATCAGATTTAGATCCATAAGCGTGATGCTTACCATGCCATCCAAGAGCTCGAGCCGAGGTGCATCGGTGAGCTGGAGGGCAAAATCATTTGCTCGGCTTAGATCAAGATCCAGGAAGCAGGCCGGCTTCTCTTTGCTAAAGCCAGAGACCAGTTCAGGTAAATTGGTCTCGAGCCAGAGCTTTCCGTCGATCTTTGCTTTCAGATCCCAGCCGTCTTTATCCCACTTCAACTGCATGCGAATTTCGTCAACTTGGCTTTCGACTGGCCCGATCCCTAGGGTCCCTAGGGGCTTGCCGTCCGCCTTTTCCAGCTGCAAAGCAGCCAACAACTCTGGTTTTTCTTTCGGTTTTTGTTGACGCAGGGCCAGCTCTGCCAGCACTTTGATTGGCGTCTCACTACTGAAGCCTGGCAGTTCTGTTCGGGCGAAGAAGGTGGCTTGAATGATTCGATTTCTGCGAACTTCCAGGATGGACTGAATCCCGTTGCTTTCCTGAAGCGGTTGAAGAGGTTTTAATGTGCCATTTTTCAGTGCGACTTCCTGAGGATTCTGTTTGGCGTAGAATGAGAGTCCGCGAGGCCCTATCAACAAGATGGCCGTGTTGTTCAGCGGATCAAGCGGTGCGGGTGGACTGTCCAGATCAAAGAGGAAGCTCTTGCTGTAGTCGCTTTCACTGAGTTGAGTAGTACCAGCTCCTTCGCTCCCAGGCAAATAGACCTGGACTTTCGCCCCTGTATTAAGGATCCTCATGTCACCCGTCAACAGATCAAAGTCCACCATCACTGGTGGATGTTGGGAGGATGATGATGAAGGACTCTCGAGTTTGAATGCAAAGATGCCCAGATCAAGTATGTAGCTTTTCTCCTCTAATTCCCCGCAGACAACACTCTTTCTCAAGCACCCTTTTTGAAGATTAAACTCGAGTTCGGTTGAGAATTTTAGATGTTGTGTATTGCCAATCGTAACCTTGAAATCTGCTTTGCCCCCGAGTGTCGGATTGGATGCTCTCCCATTCGTAATCTTCCATGGCTCAGTCAGTACTAGCTGTAGCTCTACCGCTTTGTCTATTAAGGATCCGAAGCTTGGAGATAGACTCGGCAGTTTTAGGGGACCATTCTCCACATTAAGACTGATCTCTTTATCCTCATCAAGAGGCAGCACAATCCTTTCGTCTGAAACAAGCTTGAGGCCCGATTTGGTTGGGAGTTGGAGAAGATTCTGCTTCCCTTGATCCATCGGGCAAATGAGATTCACTTCGACATTCAAGGGAGGGAAGGAGATCGTCTTCTCTTTTGGCTTGATCTTAATCTTGTTATCTACTTCATTTTTTGGACTGATTCGTAAAAGCGGGCCCAGGCTCAACTCGGTAAACGGAATCTCCAGCACCTCACTGGTAAACGCTAAACTTTTCGTGTTTAGCATGAATGTTGCTCCTGTGCCTGGCTCTGCAACTGCTTCCAGAGTCCCCAACGTCAATCCAATGCTCTTACTGAGTTCCAGTCGAATTAGCAATTCAAGGCTCAATTCTTGATTCTCAATTAAGAGACTGCCATGATTAATCCGTATTCCTGGTATCAGATCGGAAAACGGGCCGGGTTGGTCGATGCGGATTATCGGCCACTTATCCGCTGATTGATCATCACCTTTTTCCTCGATATCTAGGCACTTGAGCACGCTTAAGGTCACTTCTTTTCCGTTCTGTACGATCTTTTTGGGTTCAAATAATACCTCCCATCCGTTAAGGTCCTCGCCAAGGCAGAAGGCAAGCCGCCATTTGCCGGGCTGGAATTGAAACAATCCCCATTCTGGAGCTGTGTTGTCTCCATTGCCACCAAAACGTACATATGTCATGGCTGAACTCCTTGGCCTTCTGTGATTCTTTTCGGGCGCATGTCAGGCTACCAGGATCACGGATTGATCTTTACCCTATGCCAGGGCCTGCGCTTGCTTGGAGGATGTCACGTGCCGTATAGAAACGACACTTCTCTTCTTTCATCTTCCCTGGTTTGTGAACCACCTCAACTAGGGAAGCTCTGGGCAACAAGGCTGCGAACAGCGCCTCGGGCGGCGAATTTTTCGGCTGGAACCTGCACGGGCCAGTTTAGGGATGAACAGCTTGATTGGCCCCACTTTTGGAGCTCGTTTCCCTCTCGTTGTAGGCTAATCGCTACCCAACGGACACACCAATCCCCTTTTCATGTCCTGCATAGCAACTGATGACGCACCATGAATAGGTTGGATAGGGCAGCCAGCACGTTCACCTTGCAACGGTTCTAGTGGCTCCGCCACGCTCGGCCGGCGGCCTCGGTAGGAGCATGCCCCGCAGCCGGGTCTTCTGAAATCCAAACTGCTGCTTGATCACACGGAACGGGTGCTCTCCCCTGGCGCGGAAATGAGCCTTGGCTGACTCGGCCATATCATCCAGACGCCCCTCCGGTGTGTCGGGCAGAGCCCGTCGTTTCCCCGTCCGCGTCGTCACCCGGAACTCCTTTGTCTTGCTCATCATTTCGGGCCGCTTGGCGATCCCCTGATAGCCGGCGTCGGCGTAGACCACCTCCTCATCGCCATCCAGCAGCTCCCCAGCTTGGGTGAGGATATGCACGTTGGCGGGCGTGGCAACGGCAGAGTGGATCAAGCCAGAATCCTTGTCGACTCCGATATGGACTTTCATCCCGTAGTACCACTGGTTGCCCTTCTTGGTCTGGCGCATCGTCATGCCCCGTGCGCTGAGATGGGCTTTCACCGTCTCAAAGATCTGCTCGCCCAGCTCGTGCTTCTCACAAGCAGGTGTCGGAAAGCCAGGATCGTGGGCTCATCTGGGATTCGGTCGCTGATCAGATCGATCCCGGCAAAGCGGCGCATGGTTGGCACCTCAATCAGGACCTCTTCCATGGCGGGATCCCTGAGTGAATAGCACTGCTGCTGCAGATGGATCCGCAACATGGTGGCCAATGGATAGGGAGGCCTGCCGCCCTTCTTGCTGGTCTTGGGGTAATGGGGCTCAATCAGATCAAGCAGGGCCTGCCAAGGCACACCGCTTCCATCTCGGCCAGGAACTTCTCGCACTTGGTGCGGTTCTAGTGCCTCCGGCACGCTCGACCTGCGGCCGAGGTAGGGCCGTGGTCAGCGCATAGCTAGAAGCCGAGCTGATTGCCACCCATCAACCCAGTCCTGGCCTGCGTTAACCGAGCCAATGTCCCGCAGTTGGCCTAGGTTTTCCAGGGTCTCCCTAGGAATGATGCATGCAAAGAAACATGAAGGATCATACGCGCGGCCAATTATAACCAACACACTTGTCACTGCCACTGCATTGGCATCATGGATTCATCCAGCAAAGACGCGAGCCCATCGAATGCGCTGAGTCCGAATGCGCTGAGTCTAAAAGAGACAGAGCACAGAATCTTCCTTTCAGGAGGCACAATTCTAGCCTGTTTCATGTTTATAGGACTAATTACAACTGTAGCCTTATTTGGTGGCGACACAGCACCAGTGCTGGACACTAACAAAGACATCAATGTCCAACAACTAGCGGCGCAGAAAGAAAGAAATGAAAGCAACAAGGAAACTCTTAGATGGCTTACTACAGCCACCTTCCCGATGTTTTCGTCATGGATAGGAATTGTACTTGCTTTTTACTTTACGAGTGGAGCCACCAGGGCCACGAACGAAGGCTACCAAAGACTTCTTGAAGACGCCAATAGCAAAATTATCGCAAGTGGGCCCGAAGCCGAGGATAAACTGAAAGCACTTAAACTCTCCTCTCAAGCCAAGGGGCTAACATTCTTTGAAACTGATCTCAAGCTAGATCTTGTTCAGATAAAGAAGAAAATTGAAGACGCAACCCCGCGACAAAGACTGCTTATTCTTAATGAGAGTGATAGCACTTACCGTGCAATAGTGACACTTTCAGACATTAGCAGCTTTCTCGTAGATCCCAATACGGGAGGCCAGGGTGGGGCGGCTGGGCCTGTTTCCCTGGAAGATTACCTTGGAAAAAGACCCAAGGAATCTGAGCAAGAAGTCATTTTTTCGTCCCCAACCGAATCAGTTTTCGATGCACGAGCAAAGATGCTTAACCAAAAGATTAGCAACCTGATCGTCACCGAAACCGGAGAGTCGAATAGCAAAGTAATTGCATATCTAACTTCATCCGATATTGAGGCACTTAGGCCCTGAGGGCAAGTTCAATGCTGCATGATGGTGGGCCATGACAACGCATCGTGGCTCTCCACCTTGGAACAGATTGCGCTGTCCCTGTCCGAACGACGAACCGGCGGTCACCAGGAGGTGGCTGACAAGCGGAAGGATCCTCAGGCAGCGGCCCAACCGCGGGTTGACCGCCCGGGTCGACGCCCGCTCAGAGCATCAGCGTGCCGCGCAGCGAAAGCGCCCAGGACGTGCCCCGGTCAGGGGCGAGTGCCGGGTCAACGATCAGCTGCACACTCGGGGTGATCAGCAGGCCGCCGGTGAAGGCCCAGTTCCAGTACGCCTCGATCACCTTTTCGGTGCGGGAGCCAGCGGGATTGACGGGTGCCGGCGCTGCGGTGCTGAGGCCGATCGCCAGGCCGATCTGGTCCAGCTTGTTGCGGCCGAGAGGGTCGTTCATCGCGGCGCCGAGGGCATAGGAGCTGCGGATCGGCGCGAAGGTCTGATAGGCGCTGTTGGCCCTGGCGAAGAGAGCCCAGGTGTCATTCAGGTTCTGCATTGCGTTGAACGACCAACCGCTGGAGGCGTTCTGCTCAGGAATCCTGGGAACCTGATAGTAGGTAAACGAATACTGGGCGGACCCCAGCCCCCGAAACTTCGGCGTCCATTGCAGGTAGCCGAACCAGGCATAGCTTCCGTCGCGGAAATTCGGCGTGGCCAGGGTGGAGCCGGAAAGGTTATTGGGATTCTGGAGACCACCAGCCAGCTGGATGGTATCGGTGATATTCACCTGGGCGTAGGCGCCGAGGCCAGCAATCGGATAGGTGGAGCTTCCGTTCTGAGAAAAGATGTAGCTGTTGAAATTCTCCTGCTGATTGGCAAGATAGAAATTGCCATCAAAGTTATAGAAGGGATATTGGCCAACCGTCAACAGCACCGTGTTGCCAGGGAAGGTATGGGTGTAGCTCAGCTGGGCAAAGGTGTTCTGGTAAACGGGAAAGTCGTTGATCAGCGTGATCGCGCCGATCGTGCTCGAAAGGTTCGCGCCATTCTGAACAGAGGGATAGCGCGCCGTGGTGTAGGCAACCTGGACAGACCCCTCACCCAGCGACTTGCTGCGGAACAGGCGGACATCGAGATTGGAGGTGGTCAGAAACTGGGTGCTGGGGCTGCCCCCCTCCGGCCCGGCCCACTGGGGCAGGTAGCTGAAATCGACCGACCAGGACAGACCGGCTTGCTGATCGAGCCGCTGCTTGAAGCGCGCATAGTCGCCGTAGAGCTCCTTGGCTTCGAGGAAGAAGGAGCGCCGCCGTCTGTCGCGGCGGATGTTGTCGTGGACGCGGCCGATCCTGCCGACCCTGGAGTCATCGGCCCCGCCAAGCAGCGGGTCGAAGGAGCCGGGGGGATCGCCAGGTTGGCCGGCCGATGGTTCAGCAATGGCTCCCGGTGCTGGCGGCTCCGCCTGTATCTCTGGTTGCGTCGGATCCGCCAGAGCGGGGCCACCCACCAGCAGCGCCGCCAGGGGGGCGATCAGGAGCCTTTGGGCCTGCGTCCAGGAGCTCATGGCAGCGGGGGGGATACGGACATGCTGGGGCTCACGCTTCAGGCACCCGGTAGAGATTCCAGCCGAGGGCCTGGGCCAGGGCGGCCACCATGCGCTGGCCGCGCACGCTGTTGCCGCTGGGATCGAGCGGCGGGGAGAACCCGGCAATCGCCCCCTTGCCCGGCATCACCGCCACGACACCGCCGCCCACGCCACTCTTGCCGGGAAGCCCAACGGTGTAGGCCCAGTCCCCGGAGGTCTCATACAGACCTTCCATGGTCATCTCGGCCAGGATCGGCGGCACATTGGCCGCCTGGAGCACCTGCTCGCCCGTGAGCGGGTTGCGGCCACCGCTGGCCAACGTTGCTCCGAAGACGGCCAGATCCCTGCAGCTGATCAGGGTGGAACATTGGCGCGTGTAGACCATGCAGGCCTCCATCGGATCGCTGTAGAGCGTGCCCGCCGAATAGAGCAGCCAGGCGATGGCGCGGTTGTGGAAGTTGGTGGTCTGCTCGGAGTGATTGACCTCATCGGAGAGCTCCACCGGATGGCCGACCAGAGAGCTCTGCATGGCCCGAATGCGGGCCCAGCGATCCTCGGCGTTCTCAGCCTTGATCAGGCTCACGGTGGCCATCGCGCCGGCGTTGACGAGCGGGCTCTGGGGCCGGTCGTCGTGGAGTTCGAGGGCCGTGACCGAGTTGAAGGGCATGCCCGTGGGATCAGCGCCGAGCTTGGCCTGAATCACCGCTGGCCCGTGCTGCTCGAGGGCCAGGGCCAGGGTGGCCACCTTGGAGATCGATTCGATCGCAAAGCGATAGTCGCTGTCGCCCTGGCTGAACAGCTGCCCATCGGTGAACACCAGGGTCAGTCCGACCAGATGGGCGGGCACCGAAGCCAGATAGGGGATGTAGCTGGCGTTGGCCCCACCCTCAAGCTTGGAGAAAGCGTCGTAGGCGGCCTTCACGGCCTCGCCGTAACGGGCTGCGTCATCCATGGCCGTCACTGGGGAGCAAGGTCCTGAAGAGCTGCCGTGTTCTTGTCGGCCTCGGCACTGGGGATCACCTGCCAGCTGCGTTGCCGCTTGGCGTAGAAGATGAACGGGGGAATGGCGAACACGATCAGGCCGATCACCAGGATCGACACATAGGAGATGGGGGAGAGGGTCTTGAATTGATCCGGTGGCACGAAGCCGAGCAGGAAGGCGAACACCGAAGCGATGATGCCGAGGAGCGCCCAGAACTGAATCGCCGGTGCCACGAAGCCCCTGCGCACGCTGGGCTGGGTCTGACGCAGGCGCAGGGCCGAGGCGAACATCAGCACATAGATGATCAGATAGATCTGGGCTGCAATCGCGCTGAGCATCCAGAATGCCGCCGAGACATCCGGCACGATCACATAGAGGAACGCCAGCACCGTCACGATCGAGGCCTGAACGAGCAGGATGTTCTGCTGAACGCCCTTGGCGTTGGTGTGCTGCCACCACCGGGGCAGGGCACCGGCACGACCCACCATCAGCAGGCCCGCCGAGGGGCCGGCGGTCCAGGTGAGCACGCCACCGAGGGCACCGATGATCAGCAGCACGGCCATCACCTTGATCGCCCAGACCATGCCGAAGCGGGTGAACAGATCGGAGTAGGCCTGCATCACGCCGGCCGTCAGGCTGGTGGAGTCGGCCGGGACGACGAGGGAGATGGCGAGGGTGGGTGGGATGAAGATGAACACGATCAGGAGCGCCGCAAGCGCAATCGCCTTCGGCATCTGCTTCTGGGGATTGGCGAGCGAACGGGCATGAATCGCGTTCATCTCGATGCCCGCATAGGCCAGGAAGTTACTGACGATCAAGACAAGACCACCGAGCACTCCCGAGAACTGCTGCCAGAAATCCGTGGCCTCACGATGATGGCCAGCCAGCTTCGGGGATTCCTTGAAGATATCGGGGATGAGCGAAGCGAAGGTGAGCGGCGCTTCCGACTTGTGCCCCGTCAGCAGCCAGACGACACCCAGAACGACGAGCACGATGGCCGGGAACAGGGTTCCGACCAACATGAAGCGTGACGACAGCTTCGAGAGCGAGCTGAGGCCACCAAGGGCGATGAAGGTGCTGATCCAATAAAGAATAATGATCACCACCGTTGTGTAGATGCCGCTCTTGGCCAGATCCGGGTTGATCAGATAGGCGAGCGCACTGGCTGCAAATGCCAGAACGATGGGATACCAGATCACCACCTGGATCCACATGTACCAGATTGCAAAAAAGCCCAGCTTATTGCCGAAGGCCTGTTTGACCCAGCCATAGATGCCGCCGTTCCAGCCGGTTCCCAGTTCCGAGGCCACGAGGGCCACGGGGATGAAGAAGACAACGGCTGGAATGAGATAGAGGAAGATGGAGCCCAGGCCGTAGACGGCCATGCTGGGCAGCGAACGGATGCTGGCGACAGCCGCCACCATCATGAAGGAGAGGGTGAGCCAGCTCATCCTCTTTCCTGATTGTTCCGACATCGATTCAGGGGGTAGGAAGGCAGAAAGACATCACGATTCGGCTGCGATCAGGTGTGGTTGTAGCCACCGGCCTCCTTCTCCGTCATCGACACGGTGACCGGATGACGATCGAAATGAGCAATCGCCTTGCGGAAATCGGTGATCAGCAGCGAGGCCATGTCGCGCGAGAGACCCTGACGGACAAGAATCCGCTGCACGGCGATCGAGGTGATGTTCGCCGGCAGGGTGTAGGCGGGCACCAGCCAGCCCCTGAGGCGCAGGCGATCGGCCAGATCAAACAGGGTGTAAGGAACCCGCACCCCCTCCTGGATCCGCCAGGTGACGGCCGGGATGCTGCTGTTGGGATCGCCGTTGCAGAGGATCTCGAAGGGGCCACTCTTGGCGATCTCCTCGGCAAGCCACATGGCCGTGTCGTAGCAGGCCATCTGGATCTTGCGATAGCCTTCGCGGCCCAGCCTGAGGAACAGGAAGTACTGGCAGATGATCTGCCCGGCAGGGCGGGAGAAGTTGATGGCGAAGGTGGGCAGTTCGCCGCCGAGATAGTTCACCTTGAAGATCAGCTCCTCCGGCAGCGCCGAGGTGTCGCGCCACAGCACCCAGCCGGAACCGAGGGGTGCCAGGCCGAACTTATGGCCGGAGGTGCTGATCGACTTGACGCGGGGCACGCGGAAGTCGAACTTGATGTCGGGTGCGCAGAAGGGGGCGAGAAAGGCGCCGCTGGCGCCATCCACATGGATGTCGACATCCCAGCCGCTCTGCTCCTGCAGGTGATCAAGGGCACTGGCCAGGGGCTCGATCAGCTCATAGGCGCCGGTGAAGGTGAGGCCGAAGGTGGGCACCACACAGATCGTGTTCTCATCCACCCGCTTCAGCATCTCCGCCGCATCGATGCCGTAGCGGCCCGGATCCATCGGCACCTCACGCAGTTCCACGTCCCAGTAGCGGCAGAACTTGTGCCAGCACACCTGCACCGGACCGGTGACCAGGTTGGGGCGGTCCGTGGGCTTGTTCTCCGCTCTGCGGCGCGCGCGCCAGCGATGCAGGGCCGCCATGCCGCCGAGCATGCAGGCCTCGCTGGAGCCGATGGTGGAGGTGCCGATCGGATTCTCATGCGGCTGGGCATTCCAGAGATCGGCGAGCATCCGCACACAGCGGCCCTCGATCTCGGCCGTCTGCGGATATTCGTCCTTGTCGATCATGTTCTTGCTGATCGACAGGTCCATCAGCTTGTGGAGCTCCTCGTTCTCCCAGGTCTGACAGAAGGTGGCGAGGTTCTGCCTGGCGTTGCCGTCGAGAAACAGCTCATCGTGCACCAGCTGGTAGACGACATCATGCCTCCCTTCCTGCTCGGGAAATTTGCCTGCGGGAGCGATGGCGGAAGCCTGGTCGGAACCGAAGACAGGATCAAGCTCGGAGGAGACCAGTTGATGCTGGTGAAGGGCCATCGCAACGATTTTTCAGCGGACACTAGGCCAATTCCGCCCTATGTCAACCAAGAAAGTCTTGAGTGCAACACATCAACGTGATGCACCCTACCAAGGGGGGGGGTGACTGTGCCTGAAGGCCGCGATTCGCTGCGCGGCCATGGCCCCTGTGGTCAGTCAGCCCGCCCTCGTGCTCTTGCAACCGGCACTGATTGCGAGGGCCCCTGCTGCAGCTATCCGGCTGGGCCTGAAGCATCTGCCGTACCATTGAATTCGCACACATCTGCCGCATTCATGTCCTTCCTGGAATCCTTCGAGCTCGCGGGGAAGGTGGCCCTGGTCACCGGGGGCGGTGCGGGAATCGGCCGCGGGATCGCCGAATTGTTCGCCCAGGCCGGTGCCGCTGTGGTGGTGAGCGATCTGAATGCGGAAACGGCCCAGCAGGTGGCTGATGGCATCATCGGCGCAGGAGGAAAGGCCATCGCCGTGGCCTGTGATGTCACCAAGGATGAGGAGCTGGAGAATCTTGTGCAGCAGGCGATCGAGGCCTTCGGAGCCATCACGATTCTGGTGAACAATGCCGGCGGCGGTGGCCCGAAGCCGTTCGACATGCCGATGGAGTCGTTCATCTGGGCCTACAAGCTCAATGTGTTCTCGGTGTTCCATCTCTGCCAGCTCTGCGTTCCGCACATGCAGGCCGCCGGACAGGGCGCGATTCTCAACATCTCCTCGATGTCTGCTGAGAACAGGAACAGCAACATGGCCTCCTACAGCTCCTCCAAGGCGGCGCTCAGCCACCTCACCCGCAACATCGCCTTTGATCTCGGCCCGAAGGGGATCCGGGTGAATGCGATCGCCCCCGGGGCGATCCGCACAGCAGCGCTCGCCACGGTGCTCACACCGGAGGTGGAGAAGGCCATGCTGCGCCACACGCCCCTGGGCCGCCTCGGCGAACCGCGCGACATCGCCTATGCCGCTCTCTTTCTGTGCTCAGACGCGGCCTCCTGGGTGAGCGGCCAGGTGCTCACCGTCAGCGGCGGCGGCGTTCAGGAGCTCGACTGAGCCGCCCAGCCTCGCGGCTCCGGGTCCCCCCTGTTCCTCTTCCCCCTTCTTCCTCCACCCCTTTCCTGCCATGAGCAGCTTCGATGCCTTCGCCGACTTCCGCATGACGGGCCACAAGGCCCTGGTCACCGGCGGAGCCCAGAACATCGGTGAGGCGATCGCCCGCACCTTCTCCGGCGCCGGTGCCGAGGTGATGATCGCCGACCTCAACGGCGAGAAGGCCCAGGCCACGGCCGCCGCGATCCAGGCCGAAACCGGCAATCCCGTGCTCGGCATCGGCTGCGATGTCACCAGCGAGGACGACATCCAGGCCTGCGTCCAGCAGACGGTCTCCGCCTTCGGCGGCCTCTCCACCCTGGTGAACAACGTCGGCTGGGGGCGCAGCTACGACGATCCGCTGGCCGTGCCGATCGAGGAGATGATCGAGAGCTACAAGCTCAACACCCTCTCGGCGATGCGCATGACGGCCGCCTGTCGCCCCCATCTGCTGCAGGCCCCGAACGCCACCATCACCAACTCCGGCTCGCTCGTGGGCGTGCTGCCCGCCTTCGACTTCATCGCCTACTCCGCCGCCAAGGCCGCCCTCAACCACCTGATGACCGGTCTGGCCCACTACTTCGCCCGGCAGGTGCGCGTGAACACGGTGCTGATCGGCACGGTGATCACCGAGGGCTATGCGCAGGCGGGGCTGGATGCGAAGGTCCAGGAGGCCCTGGCCCATCCCGACAACCTCACGGGCCGGGCGGGCAAACCGCAGGATGTGGCCAACGCCTTCCTCTGGCTGGCCTCTCCCGCCGGCTCCTGGGTGAGCGGCCAGACGCTGCAGGTGTCCGGCGGCGGCAAGCGCGTGCGACTCAAGCCCGAATGAGCAGGGCCTGGCGGCGGACCCTCGAACGCTTCCGCAGTCCCTGACTAGTACGGTCAGAAGTGTTGTGGGGCGTCATGCACAGCTGGCCGATCCATGAAGCCAAGGCCCGGCTTTCGGAGCTGGTGAAACGCGCCCAGGAACATCCCCAGCAGCTCACCCGCCACGGTGAGCCGGTGGCCGTGGTGATCTCATTGCAGGCCTGGCGGCGTCAGCAGCATCAGAACGAATCCCTGGTGGACCTCATCCGTCGCTCTCCCCTGGTGGGTGCCGAGGAGCTGGAACTGGAGCGGGGCTCCGATCTCACCCGAGATCTGGAGCTGTGAGCTCCTCGCGCCCCGGGGTGGCCAGCGGCTATTTGATCGACACCAACGTGATTTCGGAGCTGCGACGCCGCCAGCCCGAGCCACGGGTGGTGGAGTGGTTCGAGCGGCGGCCTGCCCGGGTGCTGTATCTCAGCGTGCTCAGCCTCGGCCAGATCCGCCGTGGCGTGGAGCGGTTGGCGGATGGCCAACGGGCGCAGGCGTTGCGGAGCTGGCTGGAGGAGGACCTGCCGGCCTGGTTCCACGGTCGTCTGCTGCCGATCGATACGGCAGTGGCGGATCAGTGGGGCCGGCTGCAGGCGGAAGCAGGTCGCCCGCTACCGGCGATCGACAGCCTGCTGGCCGCCACCGCCCTCGCCCATGATCTGGTCCTCACCACCCGCAATGTCCGCGATCTGGTCGGCCTGCCCGTGGTGCTGGTCAATCCCTGGGAGGGGGATGGCGATGCGCCGGTCGGATAGCCCACAAGGACCGGGATCGAGCTGATGGGTTGCCGGCCTCGCTCAGGGGCTGGCGCCGGGCCAGTTGTACGGCTACCGGCCGCACAAGCCGCGATCTCATCCAGTCGTCCGAGCGCTGCCGGCGTTCCGGGCCCGCCCGTATCCGCCGGTAGCGTCAGCCTGCCTTCAGTGGCCGCCCGGGGCCCGGAGCATGCCGACGCCACCCCCATCGCCCCCGCCCGCGGACAGCGCGCCCCAGCCTGCGGCCAGCATCGATCTGATCGGCGCCACCGCCCTTGGAGTCGGCGGGATGATGGGGGTACATGGGCGCCCTCGCCGGCGCCAGCCTGCCCACGGCGGTTCAGCGCCTGATCGGGGCTTTGGCGGTGCTGCTGTTCCTGGCGGTGAATCTGGTGGGGGCGAAGCTGGTGGATCGGGCCCAGAAGCTGATCATCGCCGCCCAGCTACTGATCATCGCGGTGCTGCTGGCTGTGGGCAGCCTCCATGCCGACCTCCCGAGGATCATCACCACCCCCTGGCCGACCGGAGCCGGTGTGGTGACGGGTGCCGCCCTGCTGTACGTGACCTTTCAGGGATTCGGGGTGGTGACGAACGCCGCGGATGAGATGAACGCTCCACGCCGTGAGCTGCCACGGGCGATGTTCCTGGCTGGCCCTTGGCATGGTGCTGGTGGTCGATCTGTTGGTGAGCCTGCTGGTTCTGTTCTTTCCGCTCAAACGCGGTGGGGCAGATGACCAGCCTCGCCTTCCTGATCACCTACGGCGCCATCAGCGCCACCCATCTGCGGGTGCGCGGCCGCACCGGTGCCCGCGCCTGGCCGCTGCTGCTGGCGGTGGCGATCAACGCCGCCCTGTTCGTCAGCCTGCTGGTGGACACGGTGCGCAGCGGCTCGCCCGCCACCTGGATCACCTTCCTCGCCGTGCTCGTCGGCAGCTTCGCGCTCACCGCCGCGCTGCGCCGGGGTCGCTGAGCGGCGGCAGCAGATCCAGGATCCCCGCCACCACCGCGTCGCGGTAACGCTCGGAGAAGGGTCCGCGCCCGCCGTTGTGGTTCATGCCATCGATCGTGTGGCGGCTCACCAGGCCGGCCGCCAGGGCGAGCCGCCAGCGGCTGAAGGGCAGCAGCGGCGAACGGCCGGGGTAGGCGAGGTTGCCGAAGGCGGCCACCGGATCGCGACTTCCCACCACCGTGCCGATCGTGCGCACCCGCTCGAGCGGATGCTCGCCGCTGAACACCCCGCAGACGGTGAGGATGTGCAGCGGGGTGCGGGCGAGGCGGCTGAGGTAGTCGGCCACGCCGAAGGCCATCTCGCCGCCGCCGCTGTAGCCGAGCAGCACCAGCGGGCTGCCCGACTCCGGCTGGAAGCCCTGCTCCGCCAGGCGCAGGCCGATCTTGAGGGCGAGCTCGTAGTGGCGGATCGGTCCGTAGCGGCGGTCGGAGGAGATGCCCACCTTGATCACATTGTTCGCCTGCACCAGCACCGCCGTCAGCAGCCGCACCAGGCCGTTGGGGTGTTGCTCCTGGAGGGCGAACACGCGGCGCCAGAACCAGCTGCCGCCGCTGTCCTCCACCAGGGCCACGGGCATCACGGTGTAGGTGTCCAGGCCGCGCAGCAGCCGGAAGCCGGCGGGCAGCCGCCGCTCCAGCGCGCCGAGCAGAGCCTGGACCCGTGGGGGATGGTCCTGCTCGCTCTGGTGGATGCCGTCGAGATAGACGACGTAGCCCCGCGCCGGCTCGCCCGGCCCCGCCCCGACCGCATCGTCGCCGAACAGATCCTCCACCTCCGGCAGGCCGTCGAGCCATCCCTCCCAGAAGGCGTACTGACTCACCAGCGAGACGATGCCGGCGATCGGGATCAGCAGCAGCAGGCCCGCGCCGCCCCAGCGCAGCAGCAGTTGCAGGTCGGCGGCGCTGAGCAGGGTCCACAGCCAGCCGCGCAGCCGCCCGGACAGCAGCAGGGCGGTGAGCAGGCCGCCGCCGCTCAGTAGCCACACGGCGAGGCGGAGGTTGAGGCGCTCCCGCCGCAGCTGCTCCCGCACCCCGTCGCGGATCGTCATGCGCCGCGGCTCCTGCCGCCACTCCCGCCACCACTCCCGCAACCGCGGATCGAGCCGGCCAGGCGCAGGTAGCTGCCCCGCCAGCTCTGGCGGAACAGCAGTGCCACCAGCACCAGGGCCAGCAGGAAGCCCGGCGTTGCCAGCAGCAGGGCCTCGGCCCAGGGCAGGGCGAAGCGCAAATGCAGCAGCGCCACCACGTTGAGGTGCACCAGGAACCACAGGCCGATCGCCAGCAGATCGGCGATGTAGGGAGCGGCCACCAGCCCGTAGAACAGCCCCGGGATCAGCGCTGCCCCCATGCCGTCGACGAACTGGGTGGGATGCACCGGGCGGTCGGCCACCGTCGCCAGCAGCAGCATGTCGACGATCGAGGCCAGCAGAAAGGCCAGGGCGAGCACAAGGCCGTCGAGCACCAGCCGCAGGGCGATCTGGCGGGGGGTGAGGCGGTTGGCCAGCAAAGCGAAGGCGTGGGACAGCGACATCGACAGCCCCACCAGCAGCACCAGGCCGACGCCGGCTTCGGCCTCGAGGAGCCAGCCGCCCAGCCGCTCCAGCGGCGGACCGAGGAAGCCCTCCAAAGGTCCGCCGCCCATCAGCCGGCGACGGGGCTGCGCAGGCGCGGGCGGTTGACGATCCAGAGCACGACGATCGAGAGCACCGCGCAGTAAAAGCACCACACCGAATTGAAGGTGGCGCTGTAGGTGAGCCAGGTGAGGAAGATCGAAACGAAGATCAGCACGCCGAACAGCTTCACCGCCCGGTCGCGCACCGCCAGCAGCGGCAGCACGATGAAGCCCCAGTACAGCAGCTCGCCCACCGGTTCGGTGTTGACGAAGTTGTGAACGATGCTCTTCAGGTTGGACACGTCGTAGAGCAGGCGGCCATTGCTGTGCACCGCCGGCTGCAGGGCCGGCGGGTTGAACAGCACCGGCAGGTAGAAGGCGATGCCGAGCACGGTGGCCACGATCGCCACCCAGCGCAGGCGGTTCTGCAGGGCGGGGCCATCGGTGCTGCGACTGATCGACCAGGCGCTCCAGGGGATCCAGATCATCCAGAAGCAATAGGCGAAGAACAGGAAACCCAGGCTCGCCAGGCTGGTGAGCGGCTGCACCTTGCCGTTGTCGATCCCGGTCCACACGAGCCCCTCGATGAACTGCTGCACGCCGAAGAAGAAGGGCGTGAGCGCCAGGGGCACATACTCCTGCTGGCGGTTGGTGCGGGCGATATGGGCGCTGTAGAGGCCCAGCGGCATCAACACGGCGGCGGCCGTGAAGCTGGCGGAAGCCGAAAAGCACATGGGAGCGCAGGAAGGATTCGTCCTGCTTAGGGGTACAGCTGCTACAGCACAACCGTCTGCCTGAGGATGGAAACCAGGTGTTGCAGACGCCGGATCAGGGAGCGGCAGATTGGGGGGCGGAGCGGATTCACCATGACTCCTCTGGCCCGTCTCGCCTGGGGCGAGGACCCGCTGGCCCTCGATCCCCACTGGAGCTGCGGGCTGCCGCTGCTCCCCCTGCAGGAGGCGCTGGAACGGACGGTGTTCCGCGCCGGCCTGAGCCGCCAGGCGTGGCTGCGGAGATTGGCGGACCAGCTGCATGCCCCCGCCCTGCTTCCCGTGCTCTGGCTGCTGCCGCGGGGATGGCGGCTGACGCCGGCCGCCCTGCCGCCGCGATTGCAGGGCCTGGCCGCGACGCTGGAGCAGGGGCTGCTGAGCCCTGTGCTGCTGGCGGCGCTGGCGGACGATCTGGCCCATCTGCTGCCTCCATCGCAGGCGGGGGCCAGCGCCTTCGACCTCTGGAGCCGCACCCATGTCCGCTTCGGCGGCCAGGAGCGACCGATCCCCGCCACCGCCACAGAGCTCGAAGCCCGGCTCGCGACCGCGCTGGAAGACGCGACCGTTCCAGCCGACCATCCCGATGCGGCACGGGACGCGGACCGAAGCGCGGGGGCCGGGCCACTGTTCGGTGGGCTCATCTGGCGGAACATCGGCCTGCGCTTCGCCCAGGGGGAGACGGCGCGGCGGGTCAACGCCGAGCTGGCCCAGCTGCTGAACCGCCTGGCGGCCAACCTGGCCAGCGCCGCCGACCCCTGGAGCTTTGAGGGATGCCGCAGCGGGCGCACCTGGATCGCCTGGCTGGAGGCGAGGGGCTGGAGCATCCAGGGTCGGCTGCGGGCCAGCATCGCCAGCTTCGGCCTCGGCGCCAGCCTGCCCGATGATCAGGGCGGCTGGAGCCAGGTGCCGCTGGGATTGCCCCTGCGCACCGGGCTGCTGGATGGGAACGGGGAGGAGGCGATGACGCTGCTGCCCCATGCCGCCCTGGAACTGCAGCTCCTGAGGGGCAGCGCCACCCGGGTGAGCCTGCAGTACTACCAGGGCAGCGAAGGCCTGTGCGGCTGGGAGGGCCTCAACGACCTGCACCGTCCCTGGCAGAACGATCCTGCCAACGGCACCGTGCGGTACCTGGGAGAGCCCTTCACCGGGGAGAGGCTGCTGGAGCTGATCGATCTCGCCGAGCTGACGGCGCTGCTGCACAACCGGCTGGCGAGCGATCTGGCGCTGCGCGGCGGCGGCTATGGGCCGCTCGGCTTCTGCATCGACACCACGGCGCTGCTGCAGCAGGCCATGAGTGATCGCTGCGATCTGTTTCCTCTGCTGCTGAGCGGGATCTGGCGCGAGCGCCTGCAGCGCTGGAGCCTGGATCATGCGGAGAGCTCAGGCCTTGCGCCGGAGGCCAGCACCGCCCTGGAGCGCTACCAGCAGGCCCTGGCGCGGCTGCCACTGGACCTTTCCCACCACGGCGCCGACCGCCCCGAGGCCTGGCGCCGGCTGCGGGCCTGCCTGCCCGCAAGCAGCCCGTTTCAGCAGGTCGAGCGACTCCAGAGCGCCGGGCTTTCCAACGATGCGTCCTAGGCCTCGACCACCTGCTTTCTCCTGTGGCATGACAGAGACGCATCGGGGCTGGGCGCCAGGCCTCAGCGCCGGCCCAGCAGCTCCTCCCAGGAGGGTGGAATGACGGTGGCGGGGCGGGGACGCGCTTTCAAGGAGCAGGCGGGGGCGTACTCCCTGCGGGGCGAGGTGCCGGGGCGGCCGGCGGCCGGGCGCCCGGAAGGATGGGAAGGAAACGCAGGAAAGGTCATGGTGTGGACATGCAAGGGATATGGTTCGCGCACCGGACGGGTCACCATCTCCACGGGGGGAGTCGCACGGGGCAACCCTGACGGTCGGCCGGAGTTCCGGTCGGTCGTGGTCCTGGTGCCGCCCGGATGAAGCGCAGGGGCGGCTCGGTGCTGGTTCCGGCATCGCGGGACGCATCCCGCCGGCTTCTGCCAGATTCAAAACCCTACGACACCGCAACCGAAACGACCGCCCGACCCGCGGGCGAGAGATCCGAACCACCCCATTGGCTTCATGGGCCGTTACAGTCAGTTTACGTTTCTCAACGTTCCCACCATGGCTGACACCAACTCCCGCTTCGGCTTCGTGGCCTTCGCTGAAACCTGGAACGGCCGCCTGGCCATGCTCGGCTTCGTCATCGGCCTCGCCACCGAGCTCCTCACCGGTCAGGGCATCCTCAGCCAGATCGGTCTCGGCTGAACCCGATCGTTGCCTCCGGCTCTGAAAGGCCCGGACGGCATTCCGTCCGGGCCTTTTTGTGGGCATTCCCGCTCACAGAGGTCAGCGCCCCCGCGGGAATCCGGATACTCTTCAACACGTAGTTTTCTTCAGCTGGGAGAGCCCTTTGGGCAGCAACCAGCGCAGGGCCGAACGCCATCTGATGCCCACGGGCATCTCAGCCTCCCTGGCAATCAGCCCCAGCGACTCCGTCGTGGTCATCCTGCGGGATGTGAGCCGCCACGGGGCCTGTGTGGCCAGGGCCAACCGGCTTGAACTGCCCCCCGGCTCCTTCGTCCGCCTCGACGTCCACGACCGCCAGAGCGGCGAATCCTTCAGCACCCGCGCCAAGGTCCGCTGGGTGCGCTTCGGTGGTTTCAACACCTACATCGGCCTGCTGTTCATCCCCGGGCCGATGCGGCCGGGCTCGATGCTCGAGCGCTACGTGGGCGGCGGAGCCAGCGCGGGTTGATCCCCCTCCAGCCGATGCAGCCGCCGCTCCAGCAGCAGCAGGCCCATCACGGTGGTGCAGGCCACCATCAGCACCAGAGCGGAGAACTGGGTGGAACGGATCACCCCGGTGGAGAGGGCTGTGGTGGCGAACACCAGGCCCGGCAGGCCACGGGGCATCAGGCCGAACACCACAATCCAGCGGTCGATGCCGGCGGCCCGGTCGCGGCGGCTCACGCCCAGTCCGCAGGCCAGCTTGCTCACCACCGCCAGGGCCAGCAGCGCCAGGGCCAGAGACCAGGCCTCAGGGCGCAGCAGGCTGGCCGCCTGGACGCGCATCCCCACGCTCAGGAAATACAGCGGCAGAAACACCTCGGAGAGCACCGCCAGCACGCTGCGCACCTCCGGCCCCGCCGGCTCGAGGCGGGCCAGCAGCACGCCTCCCCAGAGAGCACCGAGCAGGGAGGTGAGCCCGCACATCTCACCCACCCAGGCCGAGGCGATGAGCAGCAACAGGATCGAGAGGGGATCGCGTGGACGCTCCGGGCGCCGTCGCCGCCAGAGCTCCACGGCCCCATAGGAGAGCAGGGCCAGCAGCACACCCAGAGGCAACGCCGCCAGACCGGCGAACGGGCTGCTGCCGGCGACCCGGCCGCCGACGGCCACCGACAACGACAGCAGCGCGATGGCCGGCAGGTCATCGAGAACCGAGACCCCCACCAGCATCCGGCCGGAGGGCGTCTGCAGCGCCTGGCGCTGGGCCAGCACCCGCAGGGTGACGCCCGTACCGGTGGCACTGAGCACCGCCAGACACAGGAGCGTGGCAGGCGTGTCGAGGCCGAAGCCCAGCCGCAGGGGCCAGAACGCCAGCAGGGGCGCCAGGAAGCTGATGGCCACCGTGCGCAGGATGGCGCGCCGACGGCTGGTCAGCAGATCGCCGCGCACCTCCAGGCCCACCTGGAAGAACAGGGTGAGCACCCCCAGTTCGGTGAGCCCGCTCAGGGGAGCCACCCGCGCGAACGGGAGGACCGTGTTGCCGAGCAGGAAACCCACCAGCAGTTCCAGCACGATCGCCGGCACTGCCCAGTTGCGCAGCCTGCCCGCACTGAGGCGCGCCACCAGAACGCCGATCAACAGCAGCAGCAGAACCGTCAGCAGGGAAGGGGGTCCTGACACCGCAGCGCGTTCAGCCCCGGCACTCTATGGAGCTCTCCCCCTGGCAGGTTCAGGCAGAAGACGGCAGATTGTGTCTTCACTCGCACCTCTTCTCTGCAGGCATGGTGCCCTCCTCTTCCGCCGACCAGCGTCGTGGTCCCGCCTTACCCCGAAGGTTCAGGCCCCTGCGTCGACGCGATCCGCTCCGTCCCGATCCCACCAGTCCCCTGCTGGCTGCCCTTGAGGCCTCCTCGGCCGAGGCCAGGGGCGCACGCCCCCGTTGGAGCATCACCCTGGCGTCGCCCCGTCAACGTCGCCCGCGCTGGCTGGCGGAGAACGGTCACTTCACCTCGGACCCGTCCCGGGCCCTGCGGATGGTGAACCCGGAGGTGGCGGTGCGGCGTCTGCATGCCTACATGGAGCTGCGCGGCTGGCCCACCGAGGCCCTGGAGCGTTTCCGGTTGGTGCCGGCGCCGGGTTACCCGCAGGGAAATCCGTTGATGAGAGCAGACCTCAGGCGCCAGGGATCCGCCAGAGCCGCCTGATCCCTGCTCGAACGCCTCAAACGCGCATCGTTCAGCCCTCCGCCTCGCACCAATAAAAAACCCCCTCGCCGAAGCGAGGGGGTGATTCCGGCCGCAGCCGGTGGGGGGATTCCAGGAGCTGATGATCAGCCGATCGCCGG
>JANWUR010000015.1 GCA_024958655.1 Cyanobium sp. FGCU6
TTCCTGCTGGAATCAACTGTGGCGCAACGGTTCTGGGTTTCTCAGCAGGCCCTAATTAGTTTATACCGGAATGACGCTACAATAGTAGCTGCCCACGGGCGTCGACTTTCAGAGGATCATGCGTGGAACTTTGCCGACCTCCTCAGCCTCCTCCTCGGACACTGGAGTCGCCGGTTGCCGCCATGGCCAGGAATTGCCATCATGGCAACGCTCAAGGAGGAAGCTAACCTCATCGAGACGGCCTAGGGCCCTCGGATCGCCGCTGCACTGGGGGAATTGACAGGTGGAACCTTCGATATTGGTGCCAATAGAAGTAGGCTCAAACAGAGAAACTGGCTTGCTTGAGCTGTACGGCATTGGCACGCCGTTGGGGGTTTTGGGATTACCGATCGAGGCCCGCCAAAACGGATCTAAGATCAGGGAATGAGTTGGCGGGTTGTAGTTGATGGCATTCCAGAAGCGGAGGAGCCAGCCTGGGCCAAAATCGCTCCAAGTCTTCCCCGTAAGGCAGGTGTAAAGATTACTCAAATGTGTCTGCACGACTGTCGTATCCAATACCGCGCAGTCGAGCTCGGCGTCGCATTCGGTCGAGCGGCGATTCATATTTGCCGACCCGCAAACAAGGAGCATATCGTCGTAGGTTTGCGCCTTCGCGTGCACGTAAACGCCGGCGTTGATGGATTGCGACCACATATCTAGAACCATCACGTGCGAACGGCTGGCCTCGTCCAGCCCGTTCCAGAGGGCCTGGAGCGCATTCTTCCGCAGCATCAGCTCCATCCCCGGCTCAGTCGTCCCGAACGGCGGCAGGACAATCATCAGGAGCAGGTCGGACTTGGCCATGATCTGAGCTGCCAGCAGCTTCGCCAGTGGCTCACTCCAGAAGTACTGGTCCCAGATCGTGATCAGTTTGGATGCCTGCTTGACGGCATTGGCCACGCCAGCCATCACAGTGAATTCGCCGCGGACAAAAGGGCCCACGGATGTATCAGGGCGCAGCGGTATGGTTCGCCACATCTGGACCGTCGATGATCCGACCGGAAGCAATGCTTTGGCCACAGGAAGATGAAGCACTTTGCCGTTGGCGAAAGCTGATGGGCTGGTCAGCTGCACCTGATTGTCGAAGCCGATGGTGCTGTTCCGATTGAAGGTATAGACTCGGCCGTTGGTGTCCATGATCCAGCGCTCGGCGAACTGCTGCTCAAGGGTCGCCACGACTGGGCCCTGCAGCTGGAGATGCTGGTCGTGCCAGTGGCGGTACCCGCTGCCGTACACTTTCTCGGGGAGATCCTCGGGGAACTGGCCGTCGTCGAGCAGGGGCGAGCCCTTGTACGGATAGTCCGGATAGCTCCCGGTCGGTGGCGGACTCTGCTTGGGCCATCCAGCACTCGAGAGTGGGATCGTGCTGCCTGACTGCCAGTCACCTGAGCCAATCGACTGGCTGCCGGACAGCCCGAAATCGCGTCGGGTAAACGCCAGATCGACGCCTCCGCAGAACGCGATATTGACCTGACCCACCCGAACCGCGATCATCTTCTGGTGCAGCGATGCAGCCAACGGTGCAGCTGTACGAAGGTCTAGGGCAACCACGCCAATAGGCTGGTTGAGTTGCCATAGGCTCTGGAGGGACGCATTGTAATCCTGGACCGCTGCGGCAACCGACCAGTGCTCGTCTGCCAAGTTCGTCATCGACCTCCGCTGGAAGGACGTGGGCATCCAGAGCAGAATCCGCACGTTGATCCCGGCCGCCATCATCCGAATGACCAGGCCAAGCGCCGTCTGGTCTTTGGCAACCGTGGTGCTCGGGTTCCAGGGGCCGCCCCCCCATGGATTCCCGGTGGAAAGATCGCGCAGCGCGTTGAACTGCCAGTCAGCAATGTAGACGTGGCCTCGTTGGCCAGGTGGCACGTCGTTTTCAGCCTGAGCCTGCGCGTCCGCGATCGCGCTTTCGAAAGCGCTGCAGATCGCCGTAAAAGTGAGATATCCGCCAACCATAGGGACGACCGCATTGCCAGAGTCCCAAGGCGAATGTCCGGAGTAGGCCCGCGCCGCCATCGCCGTTCCGTCACCCCATGGTCGGCCATCGCCGTCTGCCGCCGTCGGGTTGGAGGAGGTGAAACCGAGGAGCCAGGTGGACGCTGCATCAGCGCCATTCGAGCCCGCGCCAGTGACCATGCCTTCGGCTGGCCCGCCTAGCGACAGACTTGGGCAACCCGTGATGGGCTGACTCGCCAAATTATTGGTTGACACCATAAACATATCTTGTGAGTTGCTTGCATTCTGAACAGCCCGAGGGACCCAGGCTGTTGAGCTTGCAAAGCTTAACTTTGCTTTACTTGATTGTCCAGTTCGCTCCGCGGACGGCGGTTCAGGGGCATGGACTGGCACACATGCACCAGTCAGCTCATGGTGCATAACGGCATCCAGTTCCAGAACGGGCTTTCGCTGCCTGGCTTCCAGCTGCTCTACAGCACCGAGGAGCAATGTGAGGCAGCCCTGGGGAAAGCTCGCTGGCCCGATGGGTTCCGCTGTCCCCGATGCATTGGCCATGAGCATGGGCTGGTCTATGGCCGCCGGCTCAGGCGCTATCAATGTCGGAACTGCGGCCATCAGGCCACGCTCACGGCTGGCACGATCATGCAGGCTACCAAGCTGTCTCTGACCACCTGGTTTCTGGTCTACTACCTGATCGGCCAGGCCAAGACCAGGATCTCCTCGCGGGAGCTCAGCCCCACCTGAGTGTGAAATACGACACCGCCTGGCTGCTGCACAACACGATTCTGCGGGCGATGGCGATCGGGATGAGGCCAACCTTCTGCGGGGAAGGATCCAGATCGATGATTTCTACCTTGGCGGAGAACTCCCTGCCGGGAAGGCGGGTCGGGGATCTGAGAACAAGATCTCCATCGTCTCTCGGCCGTCTCCTTGAACGAAGAGGGGCATCAGATTCACCCCAGAATCACAGCCGTGAGTAGCTTCAGCTCAGAGGCATCGCTGACTGGGCCAAACGCTATCTGGCACTCAGTAGCCAGGTGCTTTCCGATGGTCTGGCATACTGTAGTCCCATGACCATGGTAGGCTGCTACTACAAAATGGTTGTCGCCAAGGGGAAGCACCCCAACGACCAGCAGCAGGAGAACGCTGAGCTCCGCGGCCAGCTCGCCGCCTTGGCAACTGAATTGGCCGGCCTGCGGGAGCGGATCGGCCGCAGCTCGCGCAACTCCTCCAAACCACCCTCCTGCGACGGGCCTGGGTTCCAGCCGCCGGAGCGGCGTAAGGGCACTGGCCGCAAGCGCGGTGGCCAACCGGGCCATCCCGGATCGGGGCCTGAGCTGCTGCCGATCGAGCGGGTGGATGAGGTGGTAGAGCACCACCCCGGCTGCACCGGTTGGTGTGCCCCTGCTGCTCCACCAGCACCTGTGCGCCGTTACCGGTGGATGTGGACGTGAGCCGCTGCGGTCCCAGGCTCAGTTCCTTGATCGCGTTGCTGGGAGCTGCCTTCCCCCTGAGCATCAGCAAGAGTCAGGCGCTGCTGCAGCAGGTGCTGGGGGTCGAGCTGGCACGGGCGTCGATCGTCAGGAGCCTGCAGCGGATGAGTGCAGCGCTGGAGCAGCCCACCACAGCAGCCCACCGGGCCCTGCAGCAGCAGCCGGTGGTCTACGTGGATGAAACCGGCGCCCCCACCGGCAATGCCGATGGCCGTAATCCCACCGGCAGGCGCGGCTGGCTGTGGGTGGCGATGTCTCCGGTTGTGACGGTGTTTCTGCAGGGCCTGAGCCGCTCAGCGGCAGCGGCCACCGCACTGCTGGGCCACGGCTTTGGCGGAATCGTGGTGAGCGATCGCTTCTCGGCTTACAACCACCTGCCCACCCAGCAACGGCAGCTCTGCTGGGCCCATCTGATCCGTGATCTGACCGCCATCGCTGAGCGCTCCGGCGCCAACGCTGGGTTCGGCGCCCAGCTGCTGGGGCTGCAGCGACAGCTGTTTGAGTAGTGGCACCGCTACAGGGACGGAACGATCAGCTGGCCCGCGTTGCAACACAGCAGCCAGCCGATCCGGCTGGCGTTTGAGACCACCCTCCAGCAGGTGGTGGAGCTGGGCGTTCAGCGCGGCGAGCGAACGCCATGGGCCAGCACGGTGCGCACCTGCCAGAAGCTCCTGAAGGTGGCTGATGCGTTGTGGACCTTCCTGGAGACCCGTGGAATCGAGCCCACCAACAACGCCGCCGAACGTTCCCTGCGCCAGTCGGTGATTCAAACGCTAGATCAGTCATGGCCTCCAATCGTGCCAAGGTGCGATCTGCCGCAGCCACCTGCTCACCGTCACCACCAGCCTGAGGCAGCAGGGGCGCGATGTCTGGCAGTTTCTGGAGCAAGCCTGGCTTGCCCATCACCGCGGCGGGGTGATGCCTTCATTGCTGCCAGATTCCTGAAGCGGCCGTTATCGGACACGATGACTGTGCTCGCTTGGCGATGAGCGCATGGGGATGCTGGTGCTTGGCGATGCGTCTCGCCCCCTGAACGTTTACGGGTCTTCAGTACCAGGTGCGGGGCAGGGACCCCTGAAGGGTACGATTGACGAAATTCTGGTATCGGCCCCTGGAATCTGCGATCTGTGCCTGCAGTCGAGCCTGGTAGTGGAACACGGGATCACCCGCTGAATCCCGAGAGGAACTCAGCGCCGTGTGGGTGGTGCATCGAATCTTCCATACCCTCCCGTCCACTTCGCGTTCCATAGTGGTAACCATGGAGGTCTGGCCACGATGGGAGAGGGGATCGGCGGGGTCGATGGAGAAGATTTCCTGGCTCACTTGCTCCACCAGGAGATCCTGCAGGAGCCCTTGGTAAAGCACAGCTCCGGCGTCCTTGGACTTCTCCACGCGGATGCGTGGCCCGGCTGGCGTTTGCACGGTCTCCAAACGGCGCAGCTGATCGCCAGGCCGGCGGGTCACCGTCGGAACGTGCAGGTTTGGATCGATACAGGTGATCGCGCTCTCGGGGGAGAGCAGGGAGGCCATGGCCCCATCCTGTTGGCGGGGCACTCGTCGCGGCAGGACCAGCGCGGCGATGGGGAAGGAGTCCAGGGGGCCAGTGGTCAGCGTCAGCACCGCCAAGTCCGGTGGGGTCCAGAGCACTGGGAATAAGGATGTCGACAAGGCGAGACGCAGGGTCCAGCCCTTGCGAAAGGTGTGTCCGATGACATTTAAGGGAATGCGCACGGAAAACACTTCTCCTGGTTTCAAGCGTTCCGGCTGGGCCATGTCGCCGGATCGAAAACAAAGATTGAAGAATCGATAACTCACCAATCGGGACGCCCTGCTGCGGGGACTGACCTCGCAGAGGCGTAGCACCAGCACGGCTTTGGGCACATCCGAAGCCAGCGTGAGCACCACGCTGGGAAAACCGAACACATCCAGATCTTCCTCCAGGGGCAGGCTGTCAAAGGTGAGGGAATCACGGTCGGCCTCCCTTTGGTCCCCTGGTAGATCGTCGTCATCTGAGCGACCCCAGGATCCGTTCTCCAGCATGGTGGTGGCCACCACGATCCGGCGTGGCGTTTGCAGGGTGGCGGCCTGGGCGGGAGGCTCGGCCAACAACCGGCCCGAGGCCGAGAGATGGAGGAGCAATGGCTGGCTGCGCTCTGGCCAATGACCGTCCTCCGCAACCCAGCGTCCTGAATCGGATGTGGCGGGCGAGCGATCCGGTTCGCGGGAGCTGCCGAGCCAGACCGTGAAGGGTGGCCAAGGGGTGCCGGCGGGCGGTGGTTGTTCCTTCTACCATCGATCCCACCAATGGTGGAGAAGATGGGGGAGCCAGTCGATCCGTGGGCCTGGGTAGCCGGTGTTGGGGGAGGCGTGGCCCCATGCCCCCAGTAAGGCTTCAACAGGTTTGCCAGCCGCCGTGAGGCCCGCCATGACGTGGGCGACGGGATTGCTGTAGCCTATATCGCAATAGCCGGAAACGATATTCACAGGCACTTTGACCTTGGCATACAGATCACGGACGCTGGTCTGACTCCAATAGGCATCGCGGGTGGGATGGCTGGCCCAGGTAGCGAACCAAAACTCAGCCTGATTCAATCGTTCACGCCACATCGTCTGCCATTGATCACCAACGACCAGGGGATCTGGCGGCTGGGTCAACCAGCCCCACATCAGGGAGGCCCAATCGAACTGGTCCTGCATCATGGCGCCATTCATGGTGTGCACATCGTCGCTGTAGCGATCATCGGTGCCACTTACGATCAATACCGCCTTCAGAGCCTTCGGGCAATCATCCCGGGCCGCCACCATCAAAGAATTGATCGCACTCCACGACCAGCCGAGCATGCCCACCTTGCCATTGCACAGGCGATGGGCCGCTAACTGTTTGATAACTTCCACACACGAATCTAACTCTTCTTGTGTGTATTCATCCCTGAGGACGCCATCTGAATCGCCGCTGCCCTGAAGATCCACACGGCAACACAAATAGCCGTGGTAGGCAAACCAAGGGTAAAAATCACTATCGCCCAGCAGCATGCCATCCCGTCTTCGATAGGGATTCAGTTCAACCAGGGCCGGGAGTTTCTCCCCCTCTGCCACTGCTTTGCTGGAGATCCAATAGTGGCCTTGCAACCGCAGGGGTGGCTTCCCTTTCGGGTGAATCGTGAAGCTGATGGGTTCTGGATCAGGCACCTCTGCGCGTACGGGGAAACAGGTCGTCTCCCGTGGAGGCCCTTCCCTGGAGCGGGCGGGGAGGATCCGGGTCGAGAGCATGGCCCCCGCCAGCCAGAGAAAGCCTCGCCGGCTGATCAACAACTGCCGCTCAACCGCCGACCAGCGTTGATGACCGCGTGAATGAGCCATGGCGCCTTCCAGCCCGATTCACCAATTCTGGCCTTGAAGGGGCCAAAAGTAACCTTTACCTATCAATCTTCAATAACGGGGCTTACGACAGGTGGAGAACGCTGCCGTCAGCTGTCGTCCCCACCAGTGGTGTAATTCCCCCGGCGCTCCCACCCCGGCGTAGCCGGGGCGGGAGCGCACCTCAGGCGGCTGGCCCAGCGGCTGACGTTGCAAGGGGCGGGGGGCCCGTGTGGGCAGGCCCGTTTCCCTGGTTGGAGTACCAACTCAACCAGACCAATCATGCCCACCAGACACTGTGCCGCTGCACCTGAGCTGGCTTCGCTACTCGATGGCAGCAGCGCCGGGGAGCTGATCCCCGAACTGGCTCGCCACGGCCTGCAGCAGCTGATCGAGTTGGAGCTCTCCGCCTTCCTCGGTGCGGACCGCCATGAGCGCACCGAGGAGCGGCTCGGCCACCGCAACGGCTACCGGAGCCGCACCCTGACCACCCAGGTGGGGGATCTCGCGCTGCAGATCCCCAAACTGCGGGCGGGCAGCTTCCTGCCCTCGATCCTTGAGCCCCGCCGCCGGGTCGATCAGGCGCTGTATGCGGTGATCATGGAGGCCTACATCGGTGGGGTCTCCACCCGCAAGGTGGATTCCCTGGTGGCGGCGCTGGGCTCCCAGGGCGGCATCTCCAAGTCGCAGGTGAGTCGCATCTGCCAGGAGATCGACCAGCAGGTGCAGGCCTTCCTGAATCGGCCACTGGAGGACAGCGGCTACGCCTATGTGTACTTGGATGCCACGTATCTCAATGGCCGCCAGGGCAAGGCCCAGCAGGTCACCTCCCGTGCCGCCGTGGTGGCGATGGGCGGGGCACCCCGCGAATTCAGCGCCATGGGCGCTGGATTCGTGGGGACCCCGGGAGTGAATGGCGATGGCCGTCGTGAGCTTTTGGGTCTCAAGGTGGGCAACAGCGAGACCGAGGCCTTCTGGGCCGAGTTCATTCATCTCCCACCTCAAGGAGCGGGGCCTTGCTGGCGTCAAGCTGGTGATCTCTGATGCTCACTCCGGACTGACCAAGGCCATCCGCAGGCAGCTGCAGGGAAGCGTCTGGCAGCGCTGCCGGGTCCATCACCGCTTCGCGGAAGGCTTCGCCTACGCCCGCAACCTGCTGCAGTGCGTCCCCAAGACTCACCAGGGCATGGTCACCGCCGCCCTGCGCAGCGTGTTTGCTCAGGAAACCGCTGCGGAGATCCAATCCCGCTGGGACGATCTGGCCGCCTCGCTGGCCGAGCGTTTCCCCAAGCCCGCCGCATTGATGCACGAGGCCAGGGAGGACGTGCTGGCCTTCCGCCACTTCCCCAAGGACCACTGGAAAAAGGTCTGGAGCACCAACCTGCTCGAGCGGGTCAACGAGGAGATCAAGCGCCGCACCCGCGTGGTGGGCATTTTCCCCAATGACGCCGCGATCATCCGCCTGGTGGGGGCGGTGCTGCTGGAGCAGCACGAGCACTGGCAGCTGGAGGGCCGCCGCATGTTCTCCGCCGAGAGCATGGCGACCATCCCGGAGCTCGGTGACATTCTCGACCTGCAAGCCCTCAGCGCCTGAGAAGGTCAGCACGAAGGCCCCAGGTGATCAAGGCTGCAGCGCCCCCACCTCAGATGGCAACGGCATAGGGGGAGTAATAACCGACGGCAGGGAAGGAGGCAGCGAACAGCTTCCACCAGTCAACAGAAGACGGCATTGGAAGAATTACCGAGCTCTTTACTGTATGGGCCTGAGCGGACCCTACGGGCAACAAACTCCTGGGTGACGCTCGTGTCACTGGAGCTGCCGATCCTGGGGGTCGATGGCACGGTGGTGTCCTGGGCTGGAGAGCTTGCCCTGACCTCTCCCCTGCCGCCTCGAACCCCAGCCAAATCATCCGAGTGGCGGGTCACCATTGAAGAGTGGGAATTATTGCCAGGCGATTCTGAGGCGGGGGGTACCGGAGGTCTGCAACGGAGGATCGTCTACGCCGATCAGTTTTTTCTCTGACCCCCCCCTGCGTCAGGAAAGAAGACCACTCGGTCTGACCCGTCCACCAGGGGGGGGCAACCGACGACCATGAAACCTCCCTATGACCCTTCCGTGCGGGACGCCGTCCGCATCCGGATCGATCAGGTCATCTCAACGCCCGCTATCACCTGGCCGCAAGGTGTGATCGGCGAAGAAGACGACCTTGTGGTGGCGGCTCAGGTGTCTGGCGATGTTATCCGTTTCTCTATGCCATGACACTTCTCTGCAGCACTTCCTGAGCGAGCGTGTTGAGACTCTTCCCCTGCACCTCCGCAGTCATCGCCAGCTTCTCGTGCAGTTCAGGAGAAATTCGTAGATTGAACTTGCCTGAATACTGTCTACGCGGCTCGATACCATGTTCTTTGCATACCCAAAGAAATACCTCCAGTGACTTCTTGAACTCACGACGCAGCTCATCCCACGGCAAGTTGGCGCTGACAGGTCGGATGAAGATCAGCTCAAGGGTGCGCTGGTGCTTCCTCTTCTTTGCACCATGGTACCATCTCCCGGTACCGGATGCAGCGACCTCTCATCGGCTTGCTGGATACGGATAGCGATTATGGATAGATCGTGCAGCGGACCTTTTCTGGCCTCTGATAAACGGATCCGCCGATAAGCATTCAGGTTGTTTCCCATGGGCGATGGGGCTTGCTGCTCCCCGGGCCCGCCACGCAGCACGTGCTTGTCACTCATGGTGGTGTCGGGTTCATGGCCCTGCAGCCCATCTGCTCTTGAATCGTGCGACTGTCATGGCTATCGCTGCCTGGGACACCAGCCCAGGAGGTGGGTCCTTCTCGCCCACTCTCTCAGGCACGATCATCTGCTGATCATCAGCGCCTTTGCCCTGGCACACTGTGATTGGCCGGCTCTGAACATCCACGGCGATGCAGCCGCAGCCGCAAGGCCTTCGCCCCCTCCAGTTCCAGGGCTCGCTCCAGCGACTCTCGATCCAGAAACACAGTGGCAGCCAACCAACAAGCCTTGTTACTTCTTCAGGGAGGCACGCTGGTCCTCGCGCTTCCACCAGAAGGTCCTCAGCCCATCACGCCATCCATAAAGTCGAAGGCCACCACCCCCTCCACGCCCCCTTCCAGCATCGGCAGCAGCTTGGCAACAACGGCCTGGTGAAGAGGATGCGGCAGGTAGGCATCACGGGCAGCCTCATCAGCGAAGGTCATCGTGAATCCGTGCGTGAAGCCCTGCGACAGCCCTTCGGGAGAGTTGTAGACACCGCCCTGAAAGGCATTCAGGCCCGGAATCGACTGGCGGAAGCTGCGCAACTCCTCAAACACGGCCTCCACGGATCCCTCCGGCAGATCGGAGCGGAAACGGAAGAGCACGACGTGGGTCACCATGGAAGCTTTCCTGAAGCCTGTTCATTCTGCACAAGTGCCAATCCGTTTGACGTGGCCACCACATCGTGGCACCTGAGCCTGTACTTCGCATTGAGTAGATCCAGTTCATGAAGCTGAATCAGGTGGATGCATTCCCTGCCCAGGCTGCAGGGAATGCTCGGCGCAGAGGCCAGCTGGCGGTGCTAGATCAGGTGGCTCCAGCCTGGTGAAGACGAATG
This sequence comes from Cyanobium sp. FGCU6, assembly GCA_024958655.1. Lineage (GTDB taxonomy): Bacteria > Cyanobacteriota > Cyanobacteriia > PCC-6307 > Cyanobiaceae > Cyanobium. The sequence goes on from JANWUR010000015.1 coordinate 10,463, forward strand.
GCATCCCAGCCAGCAACCTCACTGAACGTCAGACTCCGGGGGCGCAATCTGCACGGTCCCGGCCGTTTCGATGGCGCTGACTCCGTCCACGTTCCTGAGTTGATCAAGGTTGGTTTCTGCGGCTCTGCCGCAGATCATGCCCAGACTCTCCAGCGGCTCGCCGCTGATATCAAGGCCGTAACTCTGGAGTTGCGAAGCGATCTGGCTGAGATTGGCCTTGCGATCTTCGGCTACGGTAATGATCACGTCTACTTTGGGTTGAGCGATTTCGCCCATGGTGAGTTCCTCTTGCGATCCTTGCCGGCTCATGACGCGCCGTGGAGTGCGCCATGAGTCGGCAGGCTGTGTGTCAAACCTACAGGACTTTTTGCGACCGAAAGGTCGACCCTACTAGCTAAGGGGCTTGAACAAGGCCCCGGCCCACATCCACGATCGGGAGTGACAGTGCCCGGGCGCTGGTGATCAGCTGCTGCCACAGAGCAGCACCGCGGGCACCACTGGATTGGGCCCACAGGGCGGCAATACCAGCGACATGCGGTGTTGCCATGCTCGTCCCGTTGATGCTGCGGTAGCGCGTCGGCATCGGCCAGGAGGAAGTCACCGCGACGCCCGGAGCAGCAATGTCGACGGCCGTTCCGTTGGCGCGGGCCGTGTCTCGCGCCGAGAAATTTCCCATTCGCAGGTTTCCGTCCAACGCTCCAACGGCCATGAAGGTCCTGCTGTTGGCCGGTCGGCCGACAAAGCCGAAGTTGCCGGCTGAGCGGTTCGCGTTGTTGCCGGCCGCCGCCACGATCAGGCTGCCAGCATTCAGGGCGCGTTGACCGGCAGTCTCGTAGAACGTGGTGGAGGATGGAACATCAGCCCCGAGTGACATCGAAATCACCTGGCACCGGTTCGCGACAGCCCAGTCGATGGCCGCCAGAATGCCGCCGTCGCCACCGCTTCCGGAATCAGAGAGCACCTTGCCGATGAAGATGTTGGCTTTGTAAGCGATGCCGTAGCGAGGACCCATCGCCGGCTTGAACGCGCCGCAGGCCGTCCCTGTGCAATGCGTGCCGTGGCCATGGCCGTCGTTCGCGCTCGCCACACCGGGGATGAACGACCGAGAGACGATTGATCGGCCCACGAAATCGGGGTGGGACAGAAACAGGCCGGTGTCCAGGACTGCCACGTTGATGCCTTGTCCGCTGAATCTCGAGGTGGCCGCCTTGGTCGCGATGAGGCCCCACGTGTGGGTAGGGCTGTCCAGGAATGCCGCCGCTTCAATCAGGTCTGTGTCCTCTTCGCCCCCCGGAGACCCAGAAGAGGCCGAGGTGTAGAGGCTCTGCGCACAATCTCGAAAACCGCGCAGGTAATCAATGGACACCCCCTTCAGTTCGCTCAGGGCATACATGATGCCTTCCGGCTCGACAGCAAGAATCGCGGAATCTTCGCCTGCCTCCATCGCCAGCGCTCCAGCGGCGTCGGGTGCGGCGTTCACCACAGCCATGCCGAGATTGCCCAGAACTGCGCCTCCCTCGGACGGAACCTGGTCCATATCGATACCGGAATCCTGGAAATCCGCACTCCTGACAAGATCAGAGTCCCTCACTCCGGTAAAATTCTCCAAAGCCGCGACTGCCTCAGTTGATGCATCTTCGCGAAACGTGACGATGTACCGGCCGGTGGATTCGGGTTCGCTCTGCGCCAGGAATTCCGAGTTCATGGATCTGCTCCTAAACTGAGGTAAAGGTCATGTTAAGGCTCTTGGCGCCTAGTTCACTTCAAGCACAAGAACGTGGAAAGCATGAAGCTTCTGCCATTGAAGCCTTATATCGTTTCTAGCCATCTTTTCTATGTCAACTTGCCTCGAACCGTAATTCGTCAAGGAACGTTGTGCTTCTTCAACTGGGATCATCGGCTATCCGGACCCTGGGATTCTGCCGTTCTCTCTGAAGGTGCGCAGGCGATGGTCTTCCCGGGCGATGGGGATCGCTTCGGTGGGCCGGCTCAGCCCATCCCGTTGAGGCCTTGTAGCGGGAAGCGTTGCGGCAAGGGGTGTTGATGCGGCGCCGTGGTCAGCAGAGCCGCTCTCCCCTTGTGGCGACTCCTTTCACGCCAGCCGCCAGCTCAGCAGCTCGCCGGCGTGGAACGGCACCAGGCTGAGGTCGCCCTCGCCCAGCCGCTGGGGCACCAGCTGGTCGCAGCGCTCCAGGGTGATCGTGCCCTCGTTGAGCGGCAGGCCGTAGAAGCGCGGACCGTGCTCGCTGGCGAAGGCCTCCAGCCGCTGCAGCGCTCCCTCCTGCTCGAACACCGCCGCGTAGCTCTCCAACGCGAAGGGAGCGTTGTAGATGCCGGCGCAGCCGCAGGCCGACTCCTTGGCCGAGCGTGGATGCGGCGCTGAATCGGTGCCCAGGAAGAACGTGGGGTCGCCGCTGGTGGCGGCCGCCACCAGTGCCCGGCGGTGCCGCTCCCGCTTGGCCACCGGCAGGCAGTAGAAATCAGGCCGCAGACCACCGCGGAACATCGCGTTGCGGTTGATGTGCAGATGGTGCGGCGTGATCGTCGCCGCCACCCTGGGTCCGCCTGCGCGCACGAAGTCGGCCGCCTCGGCGGTGGTGATGTGCTCCAGCACCACCTTCAGCCCCTGGTGGCGCTGCAGCAGCGGCGCCAGATGGCGCTCGATGAACACCTCCTCCCGGTCGAACACATCCACCGCGGCGTCGGTGACCTCGCCGTGGATCAGCAGCGGCAGGCCGATCCGCTGCAGCGTTTCGAACACCCGCTCCAGTTTCGCCAGATCGGTGACCCCGGCCGCCGCGTTGGTGGTGGCGTTGGCCGGATAGAGCTTGCAGGCCGTGAACACCCCCTCGGCCTGGCCGCGTTCCAGCTCCGCCGGGTCGGTGTCGTCGGTGAGGTAGGCGGTCATCAGCGGCGTGAAGCCGGCGCCCGCGGCGGCGTGGATCCGCTCCCGGTAGGCCCGCGCCGCCGCCACCGTGGTGATCGGCGGGCTGAGGTTGGGCATCACGATCGCTCTGGCGAACTGGCGCGCCGTGGCCGGGGCCACCGCCTGCAGCAGGGCTCCATCGCGCAGATGAACGTGCCAGTCGTCGGGACGGCGCAGAGTGAGGGTGTCGGCCATCGGCGGAGCGCAGCGGATCAGTCGTCGCGCCGCAGGAAGGGGCCCGGCCGACCATGGCCATGCTCGCCCGTGACCAGGTAGCCGCTCAGCGCCAACAGCAGCAGGCTCAGGCAGAAGAAGGCCAGCGACTGCCCATCGGTGATCGGCAGGGTGAGCATCGCCTTGAACGCCGAGACGATCAGGGCCACCACCAGCACCTTCACCAGCTTCTCCTTCAGCTGGTCGAGGTTGCGGATGTCGAGCAGGCCGCTGCCACCGCCCGAGCCTTCGCGGGCGGCCTCGATCGGTGAGATCAGCAGCTCGTACACCCCGTAGCCGAAGATCAGCAGGGCGATGCCGATCAGGTAGAGGTCGATGCCCGTCACCACTCCTCCCAGCAGCTTGGCCATGTAGGCCATGTCCGCATCGGCGGCATGGCCCAGCCCGAGGATCGCCTTGCCGATCTCGGCGGTGCCCAGCAGGAAGGTCACCACGGTGCTCGCCAGGCTCATCACCACCGGCAGGATGGCGATCAGGCGCAGGCGCCACAGCATGCGCTCGAAGCGCTGCTCACCCCGCTTCAGGCGAGGTGGGGAGGCGGAGGGGGCCAAGGACGTATCCAGGTTTTACGAACCGTAGGGTGGCCGGTGTACCCACGCGATCGATGGCAACGCAGGAGTGCGTGGCGCTGCGGATCCGCCCCCGCAGCGGCGTCGATGCGGTGGTGGGCGAGCGGGAGGGCGCGATCGAGATCCGGCTGCAGGCGCCTCCGGTGGATGGGGCCGCCAACGAGGCCCTGAGGCGCTTCGTGGCCCAGCGGCTCGGGCTGGCGCCCCGGGCTGTGACGATCCTGCGGGGGCTGACGGGCCGGCACAAGGCGATCACGGTGGAGGGCATGACGGCGGCCGGAGTGCGGGCCATCCTTCTCGGCAGGGCGACGCCTCCGGCCCGTTAACGGCGCGGGGCGCCCGGCAGCGGCAGAGTTCCCAGACCCCCCCCGGCCCCTGCTGCCATGTCCGCCCCGGTCCTCAGGTCCGCCACCCCCGGTTCCATGCTGCTGGTGCGGCTCTGCGTCCTCGTCAGCCTCACCGCGGCACTCCCTTCGGGGGCGGAGCCACCCCCGGCCCCCGCAGGAGTGGCCCCTGTGCCGGCCCCCGCCGGGATCGTGACGGTGCGCCCCACGGAGGCGATCCTCTCCCGCCAGCGGCTGGGGCAGTTCGTGGGCATCTCCGGCGCCAACAGCGGTGCCCGCGGCCTGTCGATGAACCGGGCCGGTGATTTCCTGTTCATCCCTCCGGGTGTGCCCCACCAGCCCACCAACCTCAGCGCCACCGAACCGGCGATCGCGATCGTGGCCCGCAACGATCCGCACGAGCAGGAGCATGTGGAGCTGCTCGAGCCGCCGGCGGCGCCCTGACCCCTGGCTGCGGGGTCTTCGCCTCAGCGCCCCTTGCCCTGATCGCCGCTCGTGCCTTCGAGGCGTCGCACCACCCACCGCCCCAGCCGCCCCGCGTCCCCCAGCTGCCGTCGCAGCTTTTCCAGTTCCTCCTTCCGCAGCCTCTCCTCCTGCTCGAGGCTGGGGATGCGCTCCTCGAACGGCAGGGCGCACCGTTGGGCGAGCCAGCGGCCCAGCTGCCGGGGTTCGCTGGGATCGTGGATCCGGCGCAGCAGGCTGTGGCTGGCCGGCAGCTTGCCGCCGCCCCCGCCGGCTCTGGCCCCCGCCAGAGCGCCGGCCGGATGCAGATCGGTGGCCGTCAGGTCGTACCAATGGTCGCCGTCGCTGTCGGTCGAGCGGCATAGCCGCAGGGCCCGGGCCTCGAACCGCTCCCGCAGCTCGCCGCCGAACCGGCGCTGAAGCACCATCCGACGGCTTTCCAGCCTCCACTCCATTCGGCCCCGAAGCAGCCAGATCGTTCCCCAGATCGCTGCTGCCGTCGGGACGGCCACCATCAGCGTCAGGGGCCAGAGGGTCGGTTGGGCCTGGGCCTGGTGGAGCAGCACGGTCAGCACCAGGGCGGGCACCAGGGCCAACCCGGCCATCACCTGGCCCTGGCGACGCCGCAGCCGCGGGTCCTGCACCAGCAGGGGGCTCCCCAGGGAGGGCGTCAGGCAGGCCCATCCCTGCGGCAGCCTCGGCGGAGCGTCGCCCGTGGTCTCCCTTGCCCGACCCAGGGCCGCTCGCAACTGCCGGGCCGCCTGCCGACGCTCCGCTTCCGTGCCCAGATCGCTCAGTTCCAGGGTGCGATCGTCGAGGTCGACCACCAGGGGGCCGCAGCGGCCGCTGCGCTCCGCCACCCGCAGGCCGCGGATGGCGCTGCGCGGCAGCCGGCGGCGGCTGCGGAACGGCCCCATCCGCGTCTGCCAGAGGAGTTCATCCGCCTCCAGGTCCAGCCGGTCCTCCCCGGCGACGCTGCGCACCAGCTGCCTCAGGGCGCTCAGACCGCCGATGGTCCAGAACGTGAGCCAGAGCACAAGGAACAGTCCGATCGCCAGGGCGGCAGCCACCGGGAGGGGTTCCGGCCCCATGCCGTCGCCACGCAGAAGGGAGCGGATGCCCCAGACCAGCACCGTCAGGGCAAACACCTCACCCACCGCCCAGCCGCACAGCCACACGCTCAGGAAGGCCGCCGTGAAGAAGCGCCCACCGCCGCGGGGCCGCAGCCGGATGCGTACGGGCTCGGCCATCCTCGGCTCCCGGCTACAGGGCGGCTGCGGCGAAGACGCCCTCCCCCTGGACCGGGGTGGCGCACACCTCGCCGTCGCCGTCGCGGAACACGGCCCAGATGCTGCCGGCTTCCAGACCCACACACAGCTCGCCCAGCAGGGCCGCCTCCGGCCGGCTGGCCCCCAGATGGGTGGCCGCCAGCTGGGCCAGGCCCTGGGCCGTCCCCACCGACAGGGCGCCCCAGCGGCCGCCGGCGGCGGGATCGGCCAGCTGGCCGTTCTCGCCGGAGCAGAAGAGCAGATCGATCAGCTGGCCCGCCGTGTGGGGCAGGACGGCCTCCTTCCACAGCCGCGCCACCACGTCGGAATGGTCGAGGTCGCAGGTGATCGTGCCCTCGGCCCCATCGGGACCCGTGCCGGTGAGGCGGAACGAGCGGCTCTGCTCCAGGGCGGTGCGGATCAGCGCGGTCCTGCCCTCCTCGTTCAGGGCGAAGAAGTCCATGGGGCGGCGGCCGGTCGCTGCCAGCCTGACACCATCGGCGCGGTTCAGGGCCCGGGCGAACGCTCGCGCGGGGCGAGCGAGGCCCCCAGGAACACCAACGCCATCACCAGATAGCCCAGGGCCCAGGGGGCGCCGGTGCCCCAGCCCGGCTGCAGGGCCGTGTCGGCGAGGGTGAAGCGCCAGGCGTGCAGCAGGCCCACCCAGGAGCCCGCTGCCGCCACCAGAGCGCAGAGGGACGCGGCGCGGAAGCGCTGCTCGATCACGTACACGAGCATCGCCGCCAGCAGCATCGCCGCCACGATCTGCCCCTGTTCGAGGGCGAAGGCTCCGGCCGCCCAGACGTCGGCCTGCTGCAGCGGCGGCAGCAGCGCCGGGCTGAAGGGGGCGGTGGGGGTGCCGGCGCCCCCGGCCCGCAGACCTGCCTTCAGCAGCAGCGCCCCCCATCCCGCCAGGCCGGGCAGCAGGCCGAGCACCACCGCCGGCGCATGGCGTTCCGGCGTGGCCTGGAAGGCCTGGGCCGCCATCACCAGGGCGATGTAGAGCACGATCGCCATGCCGGCCTCCACCGGCACCAGCTGCCCCACCAGTCCGAACAGGCCCAGCAGGCAGCCCAGGCCCATCACCAGGCCATTGAGCCAGGAGTAGCCGAGCCGGGCGCCCATGCCCTTCCAGCCCGGATGGCCGATGTAGATCGTGGTGGGAAAGCAGGAGCCCAGCAGGGCCGCGGCGGTGGAGCCGATGCCGTTGATCAGCAGCGATTCGCGCGCCGGATAGGGATCGCCGCAGGCGGCGGCGCTCTCGAGGTTCTGCAGCGAGCCGAGCAGGTTGAACAGGCCCATCGGCACCGTCACCCCCAGCCAGGGCAGCAGCTGGTCGCGGCCGGCCCAGAGGGCTTCCAGCTGGAGGCGAGGAAGATGCAGTCCCACCTGGGCGGCGTTCGACTGCCAGCTGGCGGCATCCACCTTGATCAGGCCGGTGCTCCAGGCCAGGGCGATGCCCACCAGCACCGCCAGCAGCCCGCCGGGCAGCGGCAGCCGCACCCGCCCGTAGTACGCCACCAGGATCACCGCCAGCACCGCAAGACCCACCACCGGATGGGTGTAGGTGCGCAGCAGGAACCCCAGGCCGATGTAGCCCAGGGCGATGCCGGCCAGGGTGGCGAGCAGGGCGGCGCGCGGCAGCCAGCGCCGCAGGATGCCGGCACAGAACGCCCCGCCAGCCTCGATCAGTCCCGACCCCAGGCAGGCCATCAGACCCGCCTGCCATGACAGCCTCACCGCCGCCTCCGCCCCCAGCCCCTGGCCCAGGGCGGTGAGCTTCACCGGCAGCATCACCAGGAACACATAGGCGAACAGGCTCACCGTGTTGATGCCGTACGGCAGCGCCGTGCGGTCGTCGCGCCCGTCGGCCCGGTCCAGCCGCCGTGCCTGGAGGGCATAGGCCACGTTCCCCAGCACCAGGCTGAGCCCGGCCGCCGGCAGGATCGTGGCGAAGATCAGCCGATCGGGGTAGCCCAGCACCCCGCGGCACAGCGCCACGATCAGCAGGATCTGGATCAGGTTGTCGAGTGCCAGCCCCAGGAAGCCGTCGAGGTCGCCCCGCACCCACCAGCGCGGCGAAGCGGCGCCGTGGTGGGGCGGGAACGGCGCGGTGTTGCTCATGGGACGGGGGCGCTGGGGGGAACGCTACGGCCGGCGCTGACGTCGATCGCGCGGGGCTGATGCCGAGACCGAAGCTCCGCCCTCAGGGAATCAGGCCCGCGGCCCGCAGCTCCTCGCTGAAGCCGAAGCGTTCCGTGCAAACCAGGCGATCGGGGAACAGCAGGCCGTCGAGGTGGTCGCACTCGTGCTGCACCACCCGGGCGTGGAAGCCCTCCACCTCCGCTGCGATCGGCTCTCCCCCGGGCCCGAAGGCCTCCAGCCGCAGCCGCTGCCAGCGGCGCACCTCGCCCCGCAGCCCCGGCACGCTCAGGCAGCCCTCCCAGCCCAGCTGCTCCTCCTCTCCCAGGCGCGTGAGCCGGGGGTTGACCAGCACGGTTTCGGGGATCGGCGGCGCCTCCGGGTAGCGGGGGTTGGCCGTGATCCCGTAGATCACCACCCTCAGATGCACCCCGATCTGGGGGGCGGCGAGGCCGGCGCCGGCGCGCTCCGCCATCGTGTCGCGCAGGTCGGCCACCAGGGCATGGAGCTCCGGGGTGTCGAAGCGCTGCACCGGCGCCGAGGCCAGGCGCAGGCGGGGATCGCCGAGGCGCAGCACCGGGCGGATGGCCATGGGCGGCAGCAGCTGGCCCCACTCTGCAGCCGAAGGGGCGACCCGCTGCCTTGGCGGTTTCACGTATGGGCCAGAATCCGGCCCAAGTAACGGCCCGCATGACCTTCCTCACCAGCTCGATCCTGATCCTGGTCGGCATCGGCCTGCTGTTCGCCGGCGGCGAACTGTTCGTGGCCGGCTCCGTGGCCCTGGCCCTGCTGCTCGGCATCCCCCAGATCGTGATCGGTCTCACGGTGGTGTCGCTCGGAACCAGCGCCCCCGAACTGTTCGTGAGCCTGTTCTCCACCCTGCAGGGCAGTGCCGGTGGCGATGCCATCGCCGTGAGCAACATCGTGGGCAGCAACATCTTCAACGTGATGGTGGTGCTCGGCATGAGCGCCCTGGTGGTGCCGCTGCGCGTGAAGAGCCGGCTGGTGAAGCGCGATGTGCCGCTGCTGCTCGGCGTGTCGATGGCGGTGTGGGGCATGGCCTCCGGCGGCCGTGTCACCTGGCAGGCCGGCGTGGCCCTGCTCACCGCCATGGTGATGAATGTGGTCTGGGAGATGCGCACCGCCGGCGAGAACCCGGATGAAAGCGAGGGGCTCGATGAGGACGACCAGGCCACCCCCGTGGTGGCGGCCCTCAAGCTCGCCGGCGGCCTGGTGCTGCTGGTGGTGGGATCGCAGCTGCTGGTGCGGGGGGCCATCGCCGCCGCCCAGATGCTCGGGGTGAGCGAGACGGTGATCGGCCTCACGATCGTGGCCGCCGGCACCTCCATGCCCGAGCTGGTGACCTCCCTGGTGGCGGCCTACCGGGGCAAGGCGGATCTGGCGATCGGCAACGTGGTGGGCAGCAACCTGCTCAACCAGGTGGTGATCCTCGGCCTGTGCGCCACCGTGTCCGGCCCCCGCGGCCTCGGGGTGGACCCGGTGATGATCAGCCGCGACCTGCCGATCATGGTGCTGACCACCCTCGCCTGCCTGCCGATCTTCTGGACCGATGGCGTGATCTCGCGCCTGGAGGGAGGCATCCTGGTGTCGCTCTATCTGCTCTATCTGGGTGAGCAGCTTCTGCAGAACTCCGCTTCCACCTGGACCGATGAATACCGCGTGATCCTGCTGGTGGCCGGACTGCCGCTGCTGCTCTCCTTTCTGATGTGGCAGAGCGTGCGTTGGCGCCGGCTGCGCAGAGTCGCGCCATAGGTTGGCGGCAGCAACGTCGTCCGTTTCGTTGCCCGTGCACCCGCACCGCCAGCTGGAAAGCCTGGCAACCTCGCTCTCCTGTCCCTTCGATTGCCGTCGCGGGCTGTGGCAGGGCCGTCTCTGACGGGAATCCAGTCCTCCGGCTGATCCACCCAGCCCGATAGGGTGGCAGCACTACGCCCGCCGGGTTCCCCTCCGCTGTGATCGAACTGCCTTTCCTTCACGGCGGTGTCGACGCAGAGGCCCTCGGCGATCTCCTGCGCCGCTGGGGCTACGGCCTGATCTTCCTGGCGATGCTGCTGGAGAACGCCGGCCTGCCGATCCCGGGGGAGACGGTGACGCTTCTCGGGGGCTATGCCGCCGGCAGCGGTCAGCTCAGCCTGGCCGGCGTGATGGCGGCCGCGGCGGGCGGAGCGATGCTCGGTGACAACCTCGGTTACTGGGTGGGGCGCCGGGCCGGCTGGGCATTGATTCTGCGGGTGGGTGGGCTGCTGCGCCAGTCGCCCGACCAGCTGGAGAGGCTGCGCGCCCGCTTCCTGCGCCATGCCGGTACCTCGGTGCTGCTCGGCCGCTTCGTGGCGGTGCTGCGGGTGATCGCCGGGCCGATGGCCGGGGCGGTGGGCATGCCCTGGCCCCGCTTCGCCCTCTGCAACGCCGCCGGCGCCCTGCTCTGGGCCGGCACCATGGTCAGCCTCGCCTGGGTGGGCGGTCGCTGGATTCCCTTCGAGCGGATGGTGCAGGGGGTGGTGGAGTTCGGCCTGGGCGCCCTGCTGCTGGTGGTGGTGCTGCTGCTGGTACCCCGAATGCTGTCGCGGGCGGAAGAGCGGTTCGAGCGGGAGCCGGCGATCCCGGACGACGGTTCCAGCCGTCGCTGAGCCTCGGGCCTGGGCCCCGCGCCAGACCTCGGCGAACATGGACCCAGCCGACCCTGTCGCTTGCCTGCTCTTCCCTGGCGCTACCTGCGCTACCTGCTCGTCCCCCTGGCATGCTGCGCCGCCGGGCTGGTGATCGTGCTGGGCAGCCGCGGGCCCTCGGCGGCCTGGATCGCCCTGGTGCTGCTGCTGCTGGAGGTGTCGCTGTCCTTCGACAACGCGGTGGTCAACGCCCGGGTGCTCGATCGGCTCACGCCGGGGCAGCAGCGTTTCTTCCTCACCTGGGGCCTGCTGATCCCGGTGTTCGGCGTGCGCTTCGCCGGCCCGCTGCTGATGGTGGCCCTGGCCGGAGGCGTGGGCGTCGGCCAGGCTCTCGATGCAGCCCTCCATCACCCGGCGCACTACCGGGAGCTGCTGGAGCTGGCGCAGCCCCGCATCCTCGCCTTCGGCGGCATGTTTCTGCTGATGGTGTTCCTGCGCTACTTCTTCGATGAGGCCAAGACCCTCCACTGGTTCCGGCCGCTGGAGCGCCGGCTCAGCGCGGCCGGCAGGATCGAAGCGCTGGAGATCGCCCTGGCGCTGATCCTGCTGCTGCTGCTCGACGCCGCCCTTCCAGGGGAGTTGCGGGCTGAGGTGATGATCGCCGGCGTGATCGGTCTGGTGCTGCAACTGCTGAGCACCTCGCTCTCGGAGGCTTTCGGCGACGAGGAGCAGGCCGGTGCCCGGCTGGCCGCCGGTGGCGGCCTGGCCAGCCTGCTCTATCTGGAGCTGCTGGATGCCTCCTTCAGCCTCGATGGCACCATCGGCGCCTTCGCCATCACCTCCGATCTGACCCTGATTCTCACCGGCCTGGGGCTCGGGGCCCTGTTCATCCGCTCACTGACCCTGATGCTGAGCCGCGAGAAGGCCCTCGATCAGCTCGTGTACCTCGAGCACGGCGCCCATTACGCCATCGGAGCGCTCGGGCTGCTGATGCTCGGCGGGATCTGGCTGCATGAGCACGCCATCGAGCTGCCGGAATGGCTCACGGGCCTGATCGGCATCGTGCTGCTGCTGCTCTCCCTCACCGATTCGCTGCGCCATCACCGGCGCCGGAGCAACCCCGAGCCGGGCTGACCCCGTTTCCGGCACGGTGGCCGCTCAGAGCTTCTGCAGCCGCCGGTGCAGTTCGCCATACAGGCGCCAGGTCGCTTCCGGATCCCGCCCCGCCACCCCGAGGGCTCCGGTCTCGTCGGTGGGCACGCACTTCACCGAAGCGCTGAGATCCAGCTGGGGATGATGCGCATCCCAGCCATCCTGGAGGCGTCGGCCCCGCGCGTCGGTGAAGGTCACCGGTGTGATGCGCCCCGTCAGGCCAGCCTCCTCGAGCATCCGCCGCATGTCCCGCAGGCATTCCTCCCGCGAGGTGCTCACCACGAAGGTGTCGAGGTAGAGCAGCGGCCCCGCCGCGCCCGCACCGGGCGCCGCCAGCAGCAGGGCGAGGGCCAGCAGGGCTCGGTGCGGACGAACGACCGGTGGCATGGGCTCAGAGACCGAAACGCCGGCAGATCAGCCAGGGCACCAGCACCGCCAGCCCCAGGGTGAGCGGAGCCCCGTAGCGGGTCATGTCGAGGAAGCGGTAGCGGCCCGGGCCGAACACCATCAGGTTGGTCTGATAGCCGATCGGGGTGAGAAAGCTCTGGCTGGCGGCGAACACGATGGCGAAGATGAAGGCCATCGGCGGCAGCCCCAGCCCCTTGGCCAGTTCGGTGGCGATCGGCATCAGCAGCACCACGGTGGTGCCGTTGCTGAGGGCTTCGGTGAATACCTGAGCCAGCACGAACACCACCAGCAGCACCGCATAGGGCGGCCAGTCCTGCAGGGAGTGGAGCAGGTCGGTGGCCATGGCCTCCGCCAGGCCGGTCTTCTGCATGGCGGCGCTGAAGCACGACAGCGAGCCCAGCAGCAGGATCACGTCCCAGCGCACGGCCCGCTGCAGTTCACCCGGCCGCAGGCAGCCGGTGGCCACCATCACCGCCACCGCCAGCAGCACCGCCGCCATCAGGTTGATCACCTTGAACAGCGGCAGCAGGATCACCAGGGCGGCCACCACCACCGCCACCCACTTGCGATCCGTGGTGGGAAGGTCCTTCTCCAGTTCTTCCAGCAGCACCAGGTCGTTGTTCGCCTGCATCCCGCGGATGGCGTCGAGCGGGGCCTGGAGCAGCAGCACATCGCCGGGCTGGAGCACCACTCTCCCCAGCCGCTCCCGCAGCACCTGGTTGCCGCGGCGCACCGCCAGCACCGTGGCGTTGTAGCGCTGGCGGAAGCGCTGCTCGCGCATGCTCGTGCCGGCGATCGTCGAACCGTTCGGCAACAGCACCTCCACCACCCGCTGGGGGGAACCGGGCTGGCCGGCCAGCTCGCGCAGATCGTCCTCGGTGTCGCCCACCGGTGCCAGGGTCACGGTGTGCTCCTGCTGCAGCCGCAGGAGGTTTTCACGGTTGCAGCGCAGCAGCAGCCGGTCGCCGGCCTCCAGGGTCACATCGGCAAAGGGAGCGCCGAAGCTGCGATCGCCCCGGTGCAGCTCCAGCACGTCGACATCGAAGCGCCGCTGCAGGCGGCTGTTGTGCAGCGACTGGCCGATCAGCTCCGAACCCTGCGGGATCAACACGTCGGTGAGGTACCCCTCGCGGGCCAGCCCGGCCAGCAGGTCGTCGTCGCCGCTGCCTCGATCCGGCAGCAGACGCGCGGAGGCCCACAGCAGGTAGAGGCTCCCCAGCAGCCAGATCGGGATGCCGATCGAGGTGAAACTGAACAGTTCGAGCGAGCCGAAGCCCAGCTGCCGGCTCACGTCGCTGGCCAGCAGGTTGGTGGAGGTGCCGAGCAGGGAGATCGTGCCCCCCAGCACCGTGGCAAACGAGAGGGGGAGCAGCACCTTCGACGGCGAGATCCGCCGCCGCTGGCACCAGCCCTCCAGCACCGGCAGCAGGGTGGCCACGATCGGGGTGTTGGGGATGAAGCCGGAGATGGGCCCCACCACCCCCACCAGCAGGGCGATCATCCGCTGGGGGCTGCGGACGGAATCGGAGCCGATCAGGGCCCGCAGCCGGTCGAGGCCACCGCTGCGGAAGAGGCCCGCCGACACGGCGAACAGCCCCATCAGGGTGATCAGCGCAGGGCTGCCGAAGCCCTGCACCGCTTCGTCGGGATCCAGCACCCGGAAGGTCACCAGCAGGGCGGCGGCCAGCAGGCCCGTCACCTCCGGAGCCAGCCAGCCCGTCACGAACAGCACGATCGAGCCGCCGAACACCGCCAGGGTGAGCAGCCCGGGGGCGGTGGCGGCCACCTCCAGAAACGCGCTCATCAGAGGTAGAACCCCACCGTGGTCACCACCCGCGTGCCCCGCTCACGCAGGGCCTGGCGCAGCAGGATCGTGGACTGGTTGTGGAGCAGGTTCTCCCAGCGATGCCGGGTCACGAACACCGGCAGCACGATCATGCAGAACCGGCGCCGATCCTTGCGGTGGTCGGTCTCGAACCGCTTCACGAAGTCCACCACCGGCTCCACCAGCGAGCGGAAGGGGGACTCGAGGATCACCAGCGGCACCTCGGGCACCTGCCGCATCCACTGCTCCCGGAACTTCTCGGCCCGGCCGCCCCCCAGATCCACGTGCACCGCCACCAGATCGCTGGCCACTGAGCGCGCGAAGCAGATCGCCTCGAAGGTGCCACGGTGCAGCTGGCCCACCAGCACCACGGTGGGGGTGCCACCGGCCGGGGGTGGTGCGGGCAGCTTGAGCTTCACGTCGGACGCCATCCGCAACCGGCGTGCCACATGGTTGTAGTGGGTGCGGATGCGCAGGAACAGGCTCACCAGAATCGGGATCGCCACCACCACCACCCAGGCGCCGTGGCTGAACTTGCTGTAGAGCAGCACCAGCATCACAACGCCGGTGATCAGCGCCCCCAGCCCGTTGACCAGGGCCTTGCTCAGCCAACCCCGGCCCCGCAGCCGCCACCAGTGCATGACCATGCCGGCCTGGGAGAGGGTGAAGCTCAGAAACACCCCCACGGCGTAGAGCGGGATCAGGCGGCTGACGCTGCCCTGGAAGATCACCAGCAGCAGACCGGCGAAGGCGCTGAGGGCAAAGATGCCGTTGCTGAACACCAGCCGATCGCCGAGGGAGGAGAGCTGGCGCGGGAGGTAGCCGTCCTGGGCCAGGAAGGCCGCCAGCCGCGGAAAATCGGCGTAGGCAGTATTGGCCGCCAGCAGCAGGATCATCAGGGTGGCCAGCTGCAGCAGCGCCAGCAGCACGCCGTTGCCGAAGATCAGTTCCCCCAGCTGGTACAGCAGCGTGGGGCCGTTCTCCAGGTACACCACCCCGCTCTGGTGGGCGAGGGCGCTGATGCCGCCGAACATCACGGCCAGCATCACCGTCATCACCACCAGCACCCGGCGGGCGTTGCGCCACTCCACGGGGCGAAAGGCGGTGACGCTGTCGCTGATGGCCTCGATGCCGGTGAGGGCCGCGCAGCCGGAGCTGAAGGCCCGCATCAGCAGCACCGGCCCCATGGCCATCAGCCCACTCCCGTGGCCCTGCTCCAGCAGTCGCTCCTGCGCCGCCAGGGGCACCGTGGCGAGCTGGCCCATGCCGCTCTTGAGCGCTCCCGCCACCAGCAGGGTGATCACCAGGCCCATGAAGGCATAGGTGGGCACGCTGAGCAGCCTGGCGCTGGAACTCACCCCGCGCAGGTTGGCCACCATCACCAGCACCACCGCCAGCAGGCACAGGGGCACCCGCTGCGCTTCCAGATCGGGGAAATAGGAGGTGAGGGCGGCGATGCCGGCGGCGATGCTCACCGCCACCGTGAGCACGTAGTCGATCGAGAGGGAGGCGCCGGCCACCAGGCCGGTGAGGGGGCTGAGGTTCTCCTGGGACACCCGGTAGGAGCCGCCGCCGTGGGGGTAGGCCTTGATCGTCTGCCGGTAGCTGGTGGCCACGATCACCATCAGCCCCACGATCAGCGCGGTGATCGGCAGGGTGAAGCGCAGGGCTGCCGCGCCGGCCATTCCCAGCACCAGCACGATCTCCTGGGTGGCGTAGGCCACCGAGGAGAGGGCATCCGAACTGAGGATCGCCAGGGCCTCGGCGTTGCTGTATCGCTCCTCGTGGTGCGCGCTGGTGGGCAGGGGGTTGCCGATCACGGCCCGGCGCAGGGCCTCCAGATCGGGAAAGCGCACCATCGAAATGCCTTTGCGGCAGAAAGGAAACCTACGTCCCTGAACCTCTGGGCTTACCTTCCCCCCAGCACGGCTCCCCGCCTTGACCTCCACCCCCGCCGCCACGAAGGCTCCGCTGACGCCCTGGCACGCGCTGGATCCCCAGGAGTGCCGCCGGCGGCTGGAGAGCGGCAGCGAGGGCCTCACCACCGCCCAGGCGGCGGAGCGACTGGCGCGCGAGGGGCCCAACCGGCTGGAGCTCGACCCCGGACGCAGCAACCTGCGCATCCTCTGGGATCAGCTCAGCAATGTGATGCTGATCATGCTGCTGGCGGTGGCGGCGGTGTCGGCGGCGATCGCCCACATCAACCAGCGCTTCCCCAAAGACGCGATCGCGATCGTGCTGATCGTGGGCCTGAACGCTCTGCTGGGCTACCTGCAGGAGAGCCAGGCCCAGAAGGCCCTGCAGGCGCTGCGGGAGATGGCGGTGCCCCTGGTGCAGGTGCGCCGTGATGCCGAGTGGCAGCGCCTCGACAGCGAGCAGCTCGTGCCCGGCGACCTGATCCGGCTGGAGGCGGGCGACCGGGTGCCGGCCGATGCGCGGCTGCTGGAGGTGGCCGAGCTGGGCGTGCGCGAAGCGGCTCTCACCGGTGAGGCCGAGGCGGTGGCCAAGCGCGCCGACCTCATCCTTGAGGAGTCCACCCCGGTGCTCGAGCGCCAGAATTGCCTCTTCCAGGGCACCGAGGTGGCCCGGGGCCGAGGCACCGCCGTGGTGACCGCCACCGGCATGGGCACCGAACTGGGCCAGATCGCCGGTCTGATCAGCACCGCCGGCGGTGAGGCCACGCCCCTGCAGGAACGGCTCGATGGCCTGGCCAACGTGCTCGTGGGCTCCGCCCTCGCGCTGGTGGCCGTCGTGGTGCTGGGCGGCTGGGCGATGGGTCAGAGCCTGCTCGATCTGCTCGAGGTGGCCCTTTCGATGGCGGTGGCGATCGTTCCCGAGGGGTTGCCGGCGGTGATCACCGTCACGCTCGCGATCGGCACCCAGCGAATGGTGAAGCGCGCGGCGCTGATCCGCCGGCTGCCGGCGGTGGAAGCGCTCGGATCGGTCACCGTGATCTGCACCGACAAGACCGGCACCCTCACCCAGAACCGCCAGGTGGTGCAGGAGCTGCGCTGCGGCACCGAAGCGGTGGCCGTGGGCGGCCACGGCTACGACCCCACCGGCAGCTTCACCGCCTCGCCGCTGGCCCCACCGCCCGGCGCCCGGGCCGGCAGTGTGGCGGGGGCCCGCCAGCTGCTGCTGCAGGCCGGGGTGCTCTGCAGCGACGCCGAGCTGCGCCGCGATGACCAGGGCCTCTGGGAGGTTCTCGGCGATCCCACCGAGGGCGCCCTGGTGGTGGTGGGGGCGAAGGCCGGCATCGATGGCTTCGCCCTGCGGGAGCACTACCTGCGTGAAGCCGAGATCCCCTTCAGTTCCGAGCGCCAGCTGATGGCGGTGTGGGTGCGCGATACCGATGGCAGCCTCCAGGCCCCGCTGGGCACCGTGGCGGAGGGGTCCCGCACGCTGATGATCAGCAAGGGCGCCCCGGAGGTGATTCTCACCACCTGCGACCGCTGGCTCGATGGTGCCGGTGTGGTGGGGTTGGGGGAGGCCGAGCGCCAGTGGTGGCTCGCCCAGGCGCGCGAGCTGGCGGCGGCCGGGCTGCGCGTTCTGGCCTTCGCCTGCGCTCCCCATCACCCCAGCCCCGAGCACGAGCTGGAGCACCAGCTGCTGCTCGGCCTGATGGCCCAGCTCGATCCGGCGCGGCCGGAGGTGCCGCTGGCGGTGGCCCGCTGCCGCGAGGCCGGCATCCGGCCGGTGATGATCACCGGCGACCATCCGCTCACGGCCCGGGCGATCGGCGCCGGCATCGGCCTGGTGGCCACCGATGGCGAAGTGGTGCTCGGCCGTGAACTCGAGCAGCTCGACGACGAGGGGCTCAAGGAGGTGGTGGGCCATTGCAGCATCTACGCCCGGGTGCCACCTGAGCAGAAGCTGCGGATCGTCAAGGCGCTGCAGGCCCGCAGGGAGGTGGTGGCCATGACCGGCGATGGCGTCAACGATGCTCCCGCCCTCAAGCAGGCCCATATCGGCGTGGCGATGGGCATCACCGGCACCGAGGTGAGCAAGGAGGCTTCCTCGATGGTTCTCCTCGACGACAACTTCGCCACGATCGTGAACGCGGTGGAGGAGGGGCGACTGGTGTACGCCAACATCCGGCGCTTCGTGAAGTACATCCTCGGCAGCAATGTCGGCGAACTGATCACCATCGCCGCCGCCCCCCTGGTGGGGCTGGTGGGGGTGCCGATGACCCCGCTGCAGATCCTGTGGATGAACCTGGTCACCGATGGCGTGCCGGCTCTGGCCCTGGCCCTCGAGCCCGGCGAGGCCGGCCTGATGCAGCGCCGGCCGGCCCAGCCCGGCGAATCGATCTTTGCCCGCGGCGTGGGGTCTTACATCCTGCGCATCGGCGTGGTGTTCGCGATCTTCGTGATCAGCCTGATGGTGTGGGCCTACCGCACCTACGGCCCCGAAGGCCCCTGGCGCACCATCGTGTTCACCACCCTCTGCCTTGCCCAGATGGGCCATGCCCTTTCGGCCCGCAGCGAACTGCCCCTGATCCGCGTGCCCCCCTTCTCCAACCCCTGGCTGCTGGGGGCCGTGCTGGTCACCGCCGCCCTGCAGCTCGTGCTGCTCTACGTGCCGCCCCTGGCCTCCTTCTTCGGCACCGTGCCGCTCTCCGGCCGTGACCTGGCCATCTGCGTGGGGGTGAGTGTGCTGTTCTTCCTCTACCTGGAGATCGAGAAGCTCTGGCGGCTCAGGCGCCGGCGGTCCTCCGCCGACGCCTGAGCCAGGGCCCGCAGCCTCAAGCTTTGGACCTCTCTGTTCTGGCCGACGATTTCACCGCCGCCCTCGAGTCGGCCGTGCGCAGCGACCCTCGCAGGGCCTACCTGCTGATCGCCGGGGTGATGCTGCTAGAGAACCTGTTTCCGCCGATCCCCTCGGAGATGGTGATGCCGCTGTGTGGCGTGCTGATCCACCAGGGCCATCTGGCGTTCGTGCCGGTG
This sequence comes from Cyanobium sp. FGCU6, assembly GCA_024958655.1. Taxonomy (GTDB): domain Bacteria; phylum Cyanobacteriota; class Cyanobacteriia; order PCC-6307; family Cyanobiaceae; genus Cyanobium. Next base: position 29,366 of record JANWUR010000015.1, read on the forward strand.
ATCCTGGCCGGGCTGCTGGGCACCCTTGCCGGCGCCTGGTTCTGGTATGGCGTGGGCCGGCTGGTGGACGAGCGCCGCCTGGAGCGGCTGCTTGAGCGTCATGGCGGCTGGATGGGCCTGCGCGCCGAGGATCTGGCCGCCAGCCGCCGCTGGTTCTGCCGCCATGGCGGAGCGGTGGTGTTCTGGGGCCGGCTGATTCCCGGCATCCGCCCGTTCGTCTCCTTGCCGGCGGGCATCGAGCTGATGCCCCAGCCGGCCTTCCTGCTCTGGAGCGGCGCCGGCAGCCTCGTGTGGCTGAGCGCCCTCACCCTCGCCGGCCAGGGCCTTGGAGCCGGTTGGCGCCATGTGGTGGAGGGCAGTCAGCCCCTGGCCCGCTTCGGGCAGGTTCTGGTGGCAGCAGCACTGCTGGCGGCGGGGATCTGGCTCTGGCGCCAGGCCCGGCGGCGGCGCAGCGGGCGCCGCTGAGCCTTCATTCGCCCCTGGAGCCCTGGTCCTCGCCCATGGCCGGGCTGGCCTCCTGCGCGTCGGGCCCGGCATCGATCAGGTCATTCATCGATCCCAGCAGGAACAGCAGCGCTCCACCCAGAGCCATGAACCCGAGGAACAGCGCCGCCTGCCAACGCCGCCGCCGCTCCTCCGCCAGGAGGGCGGTGTCCATGGGGCGGCCGCAGTCGGAGCACACGAGTTTCACCTTGCTGCCGCTCCCCACCTTGGTCACCATCCGGCAGCCGCATTTCGGACAGGCCAAGGGCGGTGACGGCTGAGGAGTTCATGCATCTTCGCAGTCTTGCCGGGATCGATAAGCAGTGCTTGGAAGGCCTATTGGGAGTTCCTGCCCTGCGCTGCCCCCATTGCCCTGGTCCTGCCCTTAGTGTTCCGAGCTTACGGCACGTCGCCCGGCGCGTCTCTTCCCTGCCTTCATGACCCTCCTCCCCGCCCAGACGGCCTGGCTGGTCCCGCTTTATCCCCTGCTGGCGTCGCTGCTTTCGATGCTGTGGTCGCCGGGGCTGATCTCCCGCACCGGGCCACGCCCCTGCGGCTACCTCAACCTCAGCCTCGCGAGCGTGGCCTTCCTGCACAGTGCGGCGGCCCTGATCGCTCTTCACTCCAATTCCGCCGCCGGATCGGCGGCCATCTACCGACCGCTCACTTTCGGCTGGACCTGGCTCGAAACCGCCGGCCTCCGGGTGGGCTTCGACGGCCTGATCACCGAACCGGCCCTGATTGCGATGACCGTGATCACCGGCTTGCACGTTCTGGTGCAGATCTTCGCCATCGGCTATCTGGAGATGGATTGGGGCTGGCCCCGCTTCTTCGGCTCCCTGAGCTTCTTCGAAGCCGGCCTCTGTGCCCTGGTGCTCACGGATTCGCTGTTCTTCAGCTACGTGATCCTGGAGTTGCTCACGGTTGGCACCTACCTGATCGTCGGCACCTGGTACAACCAGCCCCTGGTGGTGAAGGGCGCGAGGGATGCCTTCCTCACCAAGCGGATCGGCGACCTCATCCTGCTGGCTGGCGTGATCGCCCTGCTGCCGATCACCGGCACCTGGAACTTCCACGGTCTGCAGGCCTGGGCTGCCGACCAGGCCAACAATCAGTTTCCGCTGCCGGCAGGCTTCAGCCTGATCGTTCTTGCCCTGATTGCCGGTCCCATGGGTAAATGCGCCCAGATTCCCCTTCACCTCTGGCTGGATGAGGCCATGGAGGGCCCCCTCCCTTCCACCGTCCTGCGCAACTCTGTGGTGGTGGTCGGAGGGGCCTGGGTGCTGCTGCGCCTGCTGCCGCTGATCGAGCTGGTCCCCCTGGTGCAGACGGTGCTCGTGATCGTGGGCGGCACCTCCGCCGTCGTCGGCGCCGTCATCGCCCTCGCCCAGATCGACATCAAGCGTGCTCTCTCCTTCCTCGTGACCAGCTGGATGGGCCTGCTGTTCGTGGCGGTGGGCCTCGGAGGCATCAGCGTGGCCGATCACCTGATGCTGGTGTATCCCCTGCCCATGGCGTTGATGCTGATGGTGATCGGGGCCATCGTGATCACCAACGTCACCCAGGACCTCACCCAGCTCGGTGGCCTCTGGAGCAAGCGACCGCTGATGGGCCTGGCTTTTCTCACCGGCGCCGCCGGTCTGATGGCCCTGCCGCCGTTCGGTGGCTTCGCCGCCCTCCGCGAGCTCCTGGCCCTGACGGCCGCCAGCTCTCACCCCTTCCTGCTGGGCAGTCTGGTGCTGTTCACCAATGCCCTGATCAGTGCCGGCCTGATCCGCGTGTTCGGCCTGATCTTCTGCGGTCCCCCCTCGGTGTTCACCACCCGCTCTCCGGAGGTGCTGTGGTTGATGGCCCTGCCCACCCTCGTGCTGATGGGCCTGGCGCTGCACCTCCCCCAGCTGCTGGTGATCAACGGGGTCTTCGCCCTCTCCCCCCTGCCGGGGTGGGGACCACTGGCGATTCCCCTGCTGATCTCCACCTTCGTGGGTGGTGGCCTGTCCGCCGTGTTCTATCTGAGGCCCCATCCCCTGGCCCACCTGCCGGCAGCGCTCGGCGGCCTCCAGGACTGGCTCGCCCACGACATGCAGACGGAGCGCTTTTACCACCGTACGATCGTGGCGCTTGTGCTGGCGTTGGCCGGCCTCAGCCGTTGGTCTGAACAGCGGCTCATTGATGGCTTCAGTGGTGGCACAGGGGTTGCTGCGATGGCCGGTGCCCGCAGGCTCAGCCTCACCACTTCAGGGCGATCCCAGGCCTATGCCCTCACCCTGGTGCTGGCGATCCTGCTGATGACGGCCTGGTTGCTCTCGGGCCGTTGAAGCGAGACGCTCGCTCTGCAGGCCCCTGGATCGCTCTGGCCTGCGTCGATGGCCACCACCCCTCGGCGCTAGCCTTGCCGGCGCCGAAGGGGCGAGTGATCTTCCTTGGCTGACCGTCCGCCAAGCCCTGTTTCATCCCTGAGACGCGTCGCTGCCGGGCTGCGAGCGCTGCTAACGGCGTTATGGCGTCCGGATACGGTGCTCTGGCTTCTGCTGGCGTCCCTGCTGCTCCTCCCCCTGGTGATGGTGAACGCCATCTCGGGGGCCACGGTGGCCCAGATGAAGATGCAGGCGGCAGAGATCGCCAGCCTGGCCACCGATATCCGCTCCTACTACGCCGACAACGTGATTGCACGCCTGCAGGCCGCTGATGGCAAGGCTGTGTACAGCGAAAACTATCGCCAGGTCCATGGCGGGATTCCGATTCCTGCCACCCTTTCCATCGAACTTGGAGCCCTGTTCGACAATGCCCATCGCGATGGCCGTATCTCCTATGAGTTCCTCTCCGACTACCCCTTCGCCAAACGGGTAGCGAAGCCGCTCGATGATTTCGAAACCGAAGCGATCCGAGCCTTCCGCACCAACCCTTCTCGTACCACCTTCACCCAGCTCACGGGCAACGGTCTGGGGCGCTCCGCCTACCGACTGGCCACTCCGGTGATCATGCGCCGGGCCTGTGTGACCTGCCACAACGCCCATCCCGATTCTCCCAAGCGCGATTGGAAGGTGGGTGATATCCGTGGCATTCAGGAGGTCACGGTGAGGGGTCTGCAGGTGAACAGCTTTGGCAGACTTGGCAACATGTTTGGTTATATCAGTGTTCTGGGCATCCTCTCGGTCGCGGCTGCAGGTGTGTTCCAGCGTCAGAGCCGCAAGCTTGAGCGGATCAACGAGAAACTCAGCATCGTTCACACGCGCGAATCCGATCTGGCGGCGCGCATGAGCGATCAGGTGGAGGAGCTGGCTCTGTTTGGCACAGCGGTCGACAACTCCATCGTTGGTATTGCCATCGCCGATATGCGCAAGCCCGACAGTCCGCTGGTGTATGTCAATAATGCCTTCACCCAGATCACTGGCTATTCCAGAGACCTGGCTGTTGGCTTCAATTGTCGTTTCCTGCAGGGACCCGATACGGACCCCAACGAGATTCAAAAGATTCGCAAGGCTTTAGATCAAGGCCAGGCTTATACCGGCGAGTTATTGAATTACCGCCACGATGGCAGCCGCTTCTGGAATCGCCTCACACTCTCGCCCGTGGGTGGTAGCGCAGGCAAGCCCGACTTCTTTGTGGCCAACCAGGTGGATGTCACCCAGCTCAGGCAGGAGCGGGGGGTTCCAGTGGAGGCTCTCACAGCCCTTGCCGGCAATCTGGAGGCCGCTCGTTCAGCGCTTGCCGATGCCAGACGCTTTGCGGAAGCCCTCGATCAGCTTCTACGCAGGACGGATCACTGGACCGTCGAGCCTGAGGCCTATCTGCGTTCCGAGGAACAGGCGCACCAGCACCTCGACGACCGGCTGGCGCAGATCTCCGGAGTGCTCGATCGCTACAACCAGGGACCCTGATCGTGCCACCCGCATCCCTTCGTCAATCGTTCCGTCACGTGCGCCAGTTGCTGCTCTCGTACTGGCTGGGCTGCAGCCTGTTGATTCTCTTGATGGTGACGCTCTACGACCTCTGGGAGCACCGCAATCAGATCGTGCGGGAGGGTGAGCATGCCGCCCATGTGGTGGAGTCCAGTCTGCGCATCCCGATGACGCACCGGCAGCGCCAGAATCTGCTCGAGGCCTATGGTCTGACGAATCAGACTCAGCGCTTCGATGATCGGATCAATCTGCTGCTTGTGATCGATCGCACCGGCAGGATTGCCTACTCATCCCGTCCTACATGGCAATCGCTGCTCATCAGTGATCCACTGTTTGATCAAATGGCAGTCGACGACCCTGATTTCACAGCTGTCGTTCGCTGCTTCCGCAGCACCGCCAGCGATTGTATGGAGTTGCGCAGCGAGGACTTGCATCTGCATCTGCGCGGCAACTCAGTGGTGCGCCCGATCTGGATGCCGTCAACGGATCTTGGCCTGCCGAGGCAGCCGTTTCTGGTGCTGGTGAATTTCGATTCCGGCATGTTGATCAACGACGTTCTTCAGGATCTCCCCAGGCTGGTTTTTTTCTCGGCCCTGGTTGCCATGCTGCTCGCTGCGGCACTTTGGCTGGTCATCTCCAGCAGGATGTTGCCCCAGTTGCTCAAGGCAAGCCAGACCGACGACCTTACCCAGCTGATGAACCGCACCAGTTTCATGGATCTGGCGATGGAACAGCTTGCCGAAGCCGAGGAACGCCAGGCCGAGCTTGTGTTTGCCATTCTTGACATCGATCATTTCAAGCGAATCAACGACACCTACGGCCATGGCTGCGGCGATGCCGCCCTGGCCTCTGCGGGTTCGTTGCTGCGCACCGTCACCAGACCTGAGGATCTGGTCTGTCGGTTTGGCGGGGAGGAATTCGCACTGCTGATCGCTACCTCTCAACAGGAGGCCAACAAGGCGCTGGAGCGGCTGCGCCTGCAGCTGGAGATGAATACCCTGCGCTACAACACTCACCGCATAGCCCTCACGGTGAGCATTGGCGCCGCCGCTACCGCGCGATGCGGCTATAATCTTGATTATCTCTACAATGCTGCCGACAAAGCTCTTTATGCTGCTAAGGGCGCTGGCCGAAATCGGGTTCAATGGAACATGGGAGAGTTGATCAGCCGCCTGTCCCCCTCCTCGGCAACAGGCCACTGAAGGCAATGCAACCACCACGCATTCCTGACGATGAAGCAGACCGGCTGCAACAACTGGCAAGCTATGGCGTACTGGATACGGTGGCCGATCCAAACTTCGACGATATCAGTGAGCTCGCCCGTTTCCTTGCGGGAACTGAGATAGGCATGATCAGTCTGGTCGACAGTGATCGGCAGTGGTTCAAGAGTTGTGTGGGTGCATCCCTTGGTCAGAAGCAAACACCACGTGACATCTCCTTCTGCGGCCATACGATCCTTCAACGTGAACCGCTGATCATCAACGACGCCCTTGAGGATCCTCGCTTTGCGGACAACCCACTTGTCGTGGGTGACCCCTTCTTGCGCTTTTATGCCGGCTTTCCCCTGATCAGCCCCAATGGCTTCGTGGTGGGCAGCCTGTGCGCGATCAGCACGCGGCCCCATCAGCTCACGGATGGCCAGATCGATGGCCTGAAGCGTCTGGCCGGACTCGCGGTCTTGCAGTTGGAACATCTCCGGGAATCCGCCCTCCTGTCCACCGGTGTACAGGCCATCGAGGTGGAGAGGTTGTCCAGCATGACCAGCAACCGGCTCAGTTCGTTGGACCGCCTGATCAACCGTGATCAGATGGTGCAGATGCTGGAACTGATGTTTGGCATGAGTCTTGACTCTCGCTTCTCCCTGCTGCGATGCTGCTTTCGTGATTATGAACGGGTGAATTCAAATCTTGGTGGAATCGTCGCCGAGGAATATATGAATGAGGCGGCTCGACGGGTGCTGGCAGCCGTGCCACGCTCAGCATCAGTGGCTCGTTTTGCGGATGCTGAATTTGTGGTGTTGCTTCCCTTCACGGTGCAGCAGGATGAAGTGCAGAAAGTTGCGGAACGGATTCTTGCCTTTGCTAGTCATATCTACCGCAGTGGCAGCCAGTCGCTGCCGATGACGCTGTCGATTGGTGTTGCTGTCCATGAGCAGAACTATGCGGGATCGGAGGAGATGCTCGCTGACACCAGCATGGCCGTGCGCCTGGCTCGTCGCTCCAGCGGCAACGCTTTCCGCTTCATCGACCAGGAGTCGCGGGCTGCAGCTCGCGCAAGCTATCGACTCGAGTCGGATTTCCATGAGGCCCTGGCCGCCAGAGAACTTGAACCCTTCTTTCAGCCGATTGTCGATCTTGCGAGCGGTGAGCCGTTCGGATTCGAGGCGCTCGCGCGCTGGCGGCATCGGAATCAGTGGTTGGAGCCTGCCACGTTCATCCCCATTGCCACCGAGTGCGGTCTCACCGGGGAGCTGGATCTGCTGATCATCGAGAAGGCGCTGGCGGCCATGCCGCTGCTCGCCCAGCCGGTGCCGGGACTCCCGCTGACTCTGAGCCTCAACGTTTCCGGCATTCTGCTCGAGGAGCCGGAGTCGCGACGGCGTCTGCTCGGCCTGATCGACGACAACCCCCGCCCGCCGGCCTGGAGGTTGCAGGTCGAACTGGTGGAAGATATTTTCCAGGATACGAGCAGTGAATTCACCTGTTTCCTTCGTGACCTTGTCGAACGTAATGTTGCTGTCGCCATCGACGACTTTGGAACAGGCTATTCATCTCTGGCCCGCCTGATCTCCCTCCCGATCAAGACAGTGAAAGTCGATCGTGCCTTTGTATGCAAACTCGCTGATTCGGATGATTTACCACGAACACTGCTGCGAACCATGTTCACCATGATTCGTGATCTCAACCTCGACATCACCGCCGAGGGGGTGGAAACCGAGCAGCAGCGGGCGTGGTTGGTGAATAATGGCGTTTCCGCGGGCCAGGGTTATCTGTTTTCTCCGCCGATGGCCATCGGTGACACCATCAGCCTTCTTCAGCAGCTTGATTACCGCCCGCGGGCGCTTCCCGTTGATCCAGGTCGCATCAGGGCCGGCGGCCGCCGCCGCCTTGGCTCCCTGTTCCGGCTGCCGTTTCAGGCCAGGCGTCGCCGCAGCGACTGAGCGGCGTCGACGCGGCCCCGGGGATCAGGCGCACTGATCTGACCGATCACGACAGCTGGGGCCGCGAGGGCGACAAAGCAGGGTCTCCTTCATTAGCTTCCCCCAACCCGGCACGCCTTCGGTCCCGGATCCTTCCGGCCCGTCTGACCTCTTCCTGTATCGATGCCTCCGTTCACCCTGCTGTTCCTGCTGATCCCACCGCTGCTCGGCGTCCTTCTGGTGCAGCTGGTTTCAGCCGAGCGTCCCACGCTTGTGAGAGCCCTGGCGGTGGTCGGCCCCGCCGTGCAGCTGCTGCTCGCCCTGCTCTGCTGGCGCCTGCCAACCCCCGCCCTGCACCTGAGCTGGTTGCCGAAGCTCGGTCTGAGTTTCGACCTTGCCCTCGATGGTCTCTCGCTGCCGCTGCTTCTGCTGACCGCGCTGATCACCGCTCTGGCCATTCTCGCGTCACCGGCGGACCAGAGCCGCCCCCGCCTGTTCCATTCCCTGCTGCTCGCCACCAATCTGGGGGTCGCCGGGGCCTTTCTTGCCCGCAACGGGCTGCTCTTCCTGTTCTGCTTTGAGCTGGTGCTGATCCCCACCACGTTGCTGGTGGCCATCTGGGGTGGGGCGAATCGGGCTTCCGCTGCGATCCGCTTCATCATGTATGGCGCGGTTTCCGGACTCACCCTGCTGGCCGCGGTGCTGTCCCTGGGCTGGTACGGCACCGGGGGCTTCAACCTCAGCTACGCCTCGCTTGCAGCCTCCGCCCTGCCCCCTTCCGCGCAAGGGGCGATCCTGCTGTTGTTGCTGCTGGCGTTCGGTCTCAAGCTGCCGGTATTCCCCCTGCATGGCTGGCAGCCTCTCACCTACGCCGAGGCTCCCATACCGGTGGTGATGATGCTCGGAGGGGTGGTGTCCAAGCTGGGGGCCTACGGGCTTCTGCGCTTCGGGGTTGGCTTCCTTCCCGACGCCTGGACCGCCTGGTCGCCCTGGATCGCCGCCGCCGGCGCCATCAGCGCCGTCTATGGCGCCCTCAATGCCATTGCCCAGAGCGACATCCGCCGGCTGATGGCCTACAGCTCCCTCGGCCACATGGGCCTGCTGGTGCTGGGGCTCTCCGCCGCCACCCCCCTGAGCCTGCAGGGGGCGGTGGCTCAGATGCTGGCCCACGGCATGATCGTGGCCCTGTTATTCGCCTGCGTGGGGCTGATCGAACGCAAGACGGGCACCACCGCCATCCCCGAGCTCTCCGGCCTGATGAATCCGCTGCGGGGCCTCCCCTTCACCATGGGCATGCTGCTGCTGGCGATGATGGCCGCCGCCGGCATCCCCGGCCTGGCAGGTTTCCCTGCGGAGCTGCTGGTGTTCGAGGGAAGCTGGACCACCTTTCCCCGCGCCACGCTGGTGAGCCTGATCGCCTCAGGCTTCACCGCCGTCTATGCCATCCGTCTGTTCAACAGGGTGGGCTTCGGCCGTCTTGACAACGACCGTGCCGACTGGACGTCCACCTGCTGGAGCGAACGGGCCCCGGCCATGGCGCTCACCCTGCTGGTGATCGGTGCGGGCCTCTGGCCCACGGCCCTCACGGGCTGGAGCGAGACCGAATCCACCGATCTGGCTGTGCGCTCCCAGCCGTTCCTCAGCAGCGCCGTCCCCTCGCCCGAAACCCTCGCCGCTTCCGGTTCCACCCTCGTCGCCGCCACCCTCCCTGCCACCTCGGAGCTGCGCACCTCATGACACCTCCCACCGCCACGGCCCCCGAGCCCGTCGCCGCGCCTCTGATCCCGCCCTCCAGCCATCGCTATGCCGATGTGATCCATCGCCTGGAGGCGGGCGGCTCGATGCTGCCGGACACGCCGGAGAATCTGATGCAGATCATCGGCATCTACAAGGCCTATGCCGTGCCGATGGACTTCTACTGGCGCGACCTGCTCTACATCGCCGAGCAGGTGTTCCTCGATCCTCTGCCGGCCTTCAAGTACTTCCCCAGCCAGGAGTATCTCGATCTTCCCAACTCCTACGCCGGTGATCAGTCTAAGCTGCGCATCTGGCGCGGCGGTGAAAAGGCCCATCCCGAACTCCTGGAGTTCATGGAGAAGGGTGAAACCGGCAAGATGTCGAAGCTGCTGCATCACCTGTGGCACGACCGCATCAACATGGAGTTCGCCGAGGCCTGCATGGAGGCCATGCTCTGGCATCAGGGCATGGGCGGACGCTTCTATGACTATCTCGACAGCGACGCCTATCGCGCCAATGCCGACCGGGCGATCAAGGCCTACTTCCGCGGCAATCCGCTGATGCTGGGGCTGTATGCGCTGTTCCCTGAGATGTTCATGGAGCAGGTGAAGAAGATGAGCTATTACGCCAATCTCGGCCTGTTCTGGGAGGTGATGGCGCCTGTGTTCTTCGAGATGAGCGACATCTACGACGAGGGCGGCTTCAAGGGCGTTCCGGACGCCATGAACTTCCTGGTGAACGGTATCTTCGCGGTGGCAGGCCGGCCGATCTATCACCACGTGTTCATCAGGGGGGAGTGTTTCGAGGTCATTCCCAAGAGTGAAGGCTTCACCTGGCTTTATGAGGCGGCTCTGCCCTACGTGGAAGCCGTGTTCTATCGCACAGCGCCGTTCCGCGGCACCAAGAGCTACAACGCCCAGGCCTACCAGGTGCCCGCCGATCAGGCCGATTTCCACTACGGCATTCTCTATGCCGACGTGTTCCCGGTGGGTTCGGCCGGCATTCCTCCCACCCTGCTGATGCAGGACATGCTGCATTTTCTCCCCCCCTATCTGGAGGATCTCTACAAGCAGCACAAGCGTGGCGAGGAGGACAAGCTCATCCAGCTGGGCATCACCTTCCAGCGCTCGATGTACAACGTCACCTCGGCGGTGATCCAGGCCCTGCGCTGCGCCCTGCTCTATCCGCTCGATGACACCGATCCCGAGCACCTGATGGCCAACCGCCGCTTCTTCGAAGCCCAGATGGACCGGTTCCTGCGGCCGGAAGCCCGTCTGCCCCAGATCCAGACCCAGGACTACCGCTGATCCCTCTCCTCACTCCATCGCCATGGCCACCATCATCGAAACCGCGCAGGGAGCGGGCTGCTTCGCCACCCTGCTCACCGCCGTGGAGGTGGCGGGCCTCACCGCTGCCCTCGAGGGGCCGGGCCCCTTCACGGTGTTCGCTCCCGTCGACGACGCCTTCGCTGCCCTGCCCCCCGGCACGGTGCAGACCCTGGTCGACAACCCGCCCCAGCTGGCGCGCATCCTCAAGTTCCACGTGCTCGCCGGCGCCCACACCCGCAGCGAGCTGGTGACCCAGCCGGAATGGTCGAGCCTGGAGGGCGCGCCTGTGGCCATCCGGCGGGCGGACCCCTTCGAGGTGAAGAACGCCACCGTCGTGAGCGCCGACATCGCCTGCGACAACGGCGTTGTTCATGTGATCGATCGGGTGATCCTGCCCGGCTGAGCAAAGGCGGTCGCATCGCACCCGCCCGTCAGCATCGGCGTCGCGGTCGTTGCGGGCGATGATCAGGCCAAGATGGGGAGAATGCCGTTGAGGGCTGCCCGCCGCCACAACATCCTGGCAAGCTTCGGCGCCCTGATGCTGGCCGGTCTGGTGGGCATCGCGCTGATCAGCTTTCTGCGGGCCCGCGATCTGCTCCACCGACAGATCAGCGGCACCACGCTGCCGCTCACCTCCGACACCATCTATGCCGGGGTCGAGAACGACCTGCTCCAGCCGGTTCTCGCCTCAGGCCTCATGGCCCGCAACACCCTGCTGGCCGACAAGCTGGCCCGCGGTGAAGCCGATCCCGATCGGATCGCGGCCTACCTGCGTGGCGTGCAGGAGCGCACCGGAGCGGTCACGGCCTTTCTCGTCTCCGACCGCACCCGCAGCTACCACCACCCGAGCGGCGTTCTCAAGCAGGTCTCGCCAGACGATCCCCAGGATCGTTGGTATTTCCGCTTCCGCGACTCCGGGCGGACGTTCGAGATCAACATCGACCGCGACACGGCCGATCTGCAGCGCACCACAGCCTTCATCAATGTGCGGCTGCTCGATGCCGACGGCCGCTTCCTTGGGGTTGTGGGCCTGGGGCTGGACATCCGCTCGCTGATGGCCCAGCTGCAGCGCTACCAGCAGCGCTACGGCGGTCGGATTCTGCTGGTCGACCAGCAGGGGCGGATCAAGCTGGCCGCTGACCGAACGACCGGCAGCCTGGACGACATCGTGGGCCTGGCCCCTCACCGACGGCGGATCCTCTCGGCCCCTTCCACAGCCCTGCATCTCGAGCGCATCGGCCGGACCTCCTACGTCAGCAGTCGCCGCATCCCCGAACTCGACTGGGTGCTGGTGGTCCAGCAGACGAGCAGCCTCGCCCTGCGCCAGCTGGAGAACCTGCTCGCTCAGAATCTGATCGCCGCGGTGCTGATCAGCCTGGTGCTGCTGTCACTGGCCCAGCTCACGGTGGGGAGGCAGCAGCGTGAGCTGGAGCGACTCGCCAGCACCGACAGCCTCACCGGCCTGCTCAACCGTTCCGCCTTCGAGCCCCTGTTCCAGCACCATGTCGCTGAGACCCGCCACCGCCGCGAACCCCTGGCGGTGGCCCTGATTGACATCGATCGCTTCAAGCAGGTCAATGATCACTACGGTCATCCCCAGGGCGATGATGTGATCTGTCAGTTAGGTCGCCGGATCGTGCAGCACATCCGCCCCGTGGATCTGCTGTTCCGCTGGGGCGGTGAGGAATTCCTGCTGCTGCTGCCGGGCTGCGCCCTTCCCCGGGCCAGGGACCTGCTCGAGCGGCTCCGCAGCGATCTGCACGATCAGCCCGTCGCCCTGCCTGAGCGGACATCCCTGCCACCGTTCCCCGACCAGCTCCTGCCCGTGACGATCAGCATCGGTCTGAGCGTCCACCGATCAGAGGAATCCAGTGCGGAGCTGCTGCAGAGGGTCGATGAGGCCCTTTACAGCGCCAAGCGCGGCGGGCGTGACCGCCTCTGCATCGCATGAGTTCACCTCGAACCGCCACTTCTCCGCGTCGCTGCTGCCGCAGGCTCCTTGCAGCGCTCGGTGTTGGTCTGCTGGTGGCGGGCTGCCGTCCCGAGGCGGTCGGACCGCAGAGCCCCACCATCGCCAGGATCCGCCAGCGGGGCCGGCTGATCTGTGCTGTGGATGGGGCCGTGCCGGGCTTCAGCACCGTGGCCTCCTCCGGCCGCTACGAGGGCATCGACGCCGACTTCTGCCGGGCTGTGGCAGCCGCGCTGCTCGGCGATCCGGAGAAGGTCGACTTCCGCCCGGTCACCCCGGCGGAGCGCTTTGTGGCGCTGAACAGCGGCGAGGTGGATCTGCTCTCGATCAGCTCCACCCACACCCTCTCGCGCGATGCAGCGGGGGGCAATGCCCTCAGCTTCGGGCCCACCTTCTTCCATGACGGCCAGGGGGTGATGGTGCCGGCCGCTTCGGGCGTGCGCCGCCTCGCCGATCTGGCGGGCAAGCCGATCTGCGTGGAGAGCGGCACCAACACCGAGCTCAACCTGGCCGACCGCATGCGCGAGCTGGGCCTGCCCTATCAGCCCCTGCGCTTCCAGTCGGGGGAACAGGCCTATCCGGCCTACGAACAGGGGCGCTGCGCGGCGATCACCAGCGACCGTTCCCTGCTGGCGGGCAAGCGCACCGGCTTCCGCAACCCCTCCGCCCACGTGCTGCTGCCGGAGTTGTTGAGCAAGGAGCCCAGCGCCAAGGTCACGGTGCAGGGCGATCCGGTGTGGGCCGATGCCATCCGCTGGATCACCTACGCGCTGTTCCAGGCCGAGGAGAGCGGCCTCACCCGCGCCACGGTCGCCGCCCGGGTGGCGGAGGCCCGGGCCCGGCCGGAGCAGGCGGAGCTGCGCCGGCTGCTGGGGGTGGAGGGGGATCTGGGCCGCCAGCTCGGGCTGCCCAACGATTTCGTGGTGCGGGTGGTGAAGGCCGTGGGCTCCTACGGCGAGCTGTTCGATCGCCATGTGGGTCCCGCAACCCCGCTCGCCCTCGATCGGGGTCCCAATCGCCTCTGGACCCGGGGCGGCCTCCACTTCGCCCCCCCTTTCCGCTGAGGCCGCCCGGCGCTGCGACCCGCCAGGCAGCGCGGATGGCGCACACCTGCAACAATGCGGCCACCTTCAGAATCCCCGGATGTCACGCCACTGGATCAGCGCTCTGCCGGTCTCCCTGCTCGGCCTGGGCCTGCTCGCCGGCTGCGCCCCTGACGGTGGCGGCGTGCAGAGCACAAAAATGGCCGCGATCCAGGGCCGCGGCAAGCTGATCTGCGGTGTGGAGGGCAAGCTCCCCGGCTTCAGCTTTGTGCTCCCCTCCGGCCAGTACTCCGGGCTCGACGTTGATGTGTGCAAGGCGGTGGCGGCCGCGGTGCTGGGGGATCCCAGCAAGGTGGAATACCGCGACCTCAACTCCAGCGAGCGATTCGCCGCCCTGGCCAGCGGCGAGGTGGATCTGCTCTCGCGCAACACCACCATGACCCTCAGCCGCGATGCGGCCGGTGGCAACGGCCTCAGCTTCGCCCCCACCACCTTCTATGACGGCCAGGGGGTGCTGGTGCCCGTGGCCAGTGGGATCACCGATCTCAAGGGACTGGCCGGCAAGCCGATCTGCGTGGAGAGCGGCACCACCACCGAGCTGAACCTGGCGGACCGGATGCGCGAGCAGAACATCCCCTACACGCCGCTGAAGTTCCAGACCAGCGACCAGACCTTCGCCGCTTATCTCGGCGGCCGCTGCGTCGCCGTCACCAGTGACCGCTCCCAGCTGGCGGGTAAGCGCACCAGCTTCCCCAAGCCGGATGAGCACACCCTCCTGCCCGATGTGATGAGCAAGGAGCCGCTCACTCCGGCCACCACCAATGCCGATCCCGCCTGGGCCGATGCGGTGCGCTGGATCGTCAACGGGCTGTTTCAGGCCGAGGAGAGCGGCATCACCCAGGCCAACATCGACGCCAAGGTGGCCGAGGCCAAGGCCAGCGCCAACCAGGCCGACCTGCGCCGCTTCCTCGGCGTGGAGGGCGATTTCGGCAAGCAGCTCGGGCTCCCCGCCGACTTCGTGGTCAAGGCGGTGAAGGCCGCCGGCAACTACGGCGAGATCTTCGATCGCAACGTCGGCCCGAAATCAGCCCTCAAGCTCGATCGCGGCCTCAACCGGCAGTGGAAGGACGGTGGCCTGATCTACTCGCCGCCCTTCCGCTGATGGCAGCGGAGCCTTCATCCCACCGCCCGTCTGCCGTCGGGGATGGCACTCCCTGGTGGCGCGATCGGCGCGTCGTTCCCTGGATCATTCAGGCCGCCGTGGGTCTGGTGGTGCTGCTGGCGATCGCGTTTCTGCTCGGCAACCTGGTGCGCAACCTCACCGCCGCCGGTCTGCTGCTGAGCTGGCGCTGGCTGAATCAGCCCGCCGGCTTCGACATCTCGGAATCGCTGATCCCGTTCAATGCCCAGCTGCCCTACTGGCGGGCTCTGGCGGCGGGCCTGGTGAACACGATCCGGGCGGTGCTGGTGGGCCTGGTGGGCGCCACCCTGCTGGGCACCCTGGTGGGCATGGCCTCCTTCAGCCATAACGGCCTGCTCAAGCGCCTGGCCCGGATCTACGTGGAGGTGGTGCGCAACATCCCACTGCTGCTGCAGCTGGTGTTCTGGTACTTCGTGGTGTTCCTCACCCTGCCCAACGGGGCGGCGGCCCTGCAGCTGCCGGGGATCGTGCTGGCCAAGTCGGGCCTCTATCTGGCCGGGCTGGGCGAGGGCCTGCGCTGGCTGGGGCCCCAGCTTGTGAATGGCGTCTGGCAGGCGCCGATCCGGCTCACGGTGGAGTTTGCGGCCCTGCTCACCGGCCTGATCGTCTATTCCGGCGCCTTCATCGCCGAGGTGGTGCGCGGCGGCCTGGCGGCGGTGCCCAAGGGCCAGTGGGAGGCGGCCTCCTCCCTGGGCCTGGGCTGGTTCACCACCCTGCGCCACATCGTGCTGCCCCAGTCGCTGCGGGTGATCGTGCCGGGGCTGAACACCCAGTACATCTCCCTGGCCAAGAACTCCTCGCTGGCGGTGGCGGTGGGTTACACCGATCTCTACTCGGTGGCCGAAACCACCCTCAACCAGACCGGCCGGGCGGTGGAGGTGATCCTGGTTCTGCTGGCCGCCTACCTCAGCCTCGATCTGCTGATCTCGCTGCTGATGAACGGCATCAACCACCTGGTTCAGATCAAGGAGCGCTGAGATGCAGTCCCTGATCCGCCGCCTGCGCAGCGAGCTGTTTGCCACCCCGGCTGATGCTGTGATCAGCATCGCCCTCTTCACGATCCTGGCGGCGGCGGCGGCTGGCTTCCTGCACTGGGCGCTCCGCCAGGCCGAGTGGGCCGTGGTGCAGGTGAACAGCACCCTGTTCGCCGTGGGCCGTTACCCGATCGAGCAGCAGTGGCGCCTCTGGCTGCTCACCACCCTGCTGGCCGCCGCGACCGGCGCCACCTGGGGCATGCTGCGGGCCCACCCGCGGCGCGACCGCAGCGGCCAGCTCTGGCCCCGCAACGACCGGCTGGCGGTGGCGGTGCTGATCGCGGCCAGCCTCTGGGTTCCCTTCGCCCTGGGGCTCACCCCCGCGATCCAGCTGCGCTGGTGGCTGCTGACGGCCCTGCTGGTGGCGGCCCGCTGGCTGGCGGGCCGCTTCGGGGCCGGCCTGCCGCCCGCCCTCAAGCGGCTGCTGCCGATCGTCTGGCCTGTCCTCTACCTGGTGGGCATGGTGCTGATCGGTGGCGGGATTGGGCTCGCCCGTGTGGCCCCCGCCGAGTGGGGTGGTCTGCTGCTCACCCTGCTGGCCTCCAGCTTCGCGATCCTGCTCTGCCTGCCGATCGGCGTGCTGCTGGCCCTGGGCCGCCGCAGCGACCTGCCCCTGCTGCGCTGGGGCTCGGTGCTGTACATCGAGTTCATCCGCGGGGCGCCGCTGATCACCCTTCTTTTCCTCGGCCAGAACATCCTCGGCTTCCTGCTGCCCGGTGGCCTGGCGCCCGATCGGGTCTGGCGGGCGGCCTGGGTGCTCACCTTCTTCGCCGCCGCCTATCTGGCCGAGGCCGTGCGCTCCGGCCTGGCGGCGGTGCCCCGGGGCCAGCTGGAGGCCGCCCGCTCCCTCGGCCTCTCCTCGGCCCAGGCCCTGCGGCTGGTGGTGCTGCCCCAGGCCCTGCGGGTGGCCCTGCCGGCGATGGTGGGGCAGTTCATCTCGCTGCTGCAGGACACCACTTTGCTGTCGCTGATCGGCCTGCTCGATCTGCTCGGCGTGGCCCGCAGCGTGATGGCCAACCCGGCCTTCCTGGGCAAGAACGCCGAGGTGTACCTCACCCTGGCGATCCTGTTCTGGTGCTGCTGCGCGGCCCTGGGCCTGGGCAGCCGGGCACTGGAGCGGCGCCTCGATCCCCACGCCGTGCCCTCGCGCGTCTGACCCCCCCCTTCACTCACCGATGAGCCTTCCCACCAGTGAAACCATGATCGAGGCCCGCGGGGTCGAGAAGTGGTACCCCAACGGCTTTCACGCCTTGCGCGGCGCCGACCTCACGGTGCGGCGCGGCGAGGTGGTGGTGATCATGGGCCCGTCGGGCTCGGGCAAGAGCACCTTCATCCGCACCTTCAACGCCCTGGAGGATTTCCAGAAGGGCACGATCACCGTGGACGGCATCGCCCTCTCCAACGACCTGCGCAACATTGACGCCATCCGCCGCGAGGTGGGCATGGTGTTCCAGCAGTTCAACCTCTTCCCCCACCTCTCGGTGATCGACAACCTCACCCTGGCGCCGGTGCTGGTGCGCAGGCGCCCCAAGGCGGAGGTGGCGGAGCAGGCACGGGCGCTGCTGGAGCGTGTCGGCATCGCCGAGCAGGCCGACAAGTTCCCCGGCCAGCTCTCGGGCGGCCAGCAGCAGCGGGTGGCGATCGCCCGGGCGCTGTGCATGGAGCCGCGCATCCTGCTGTTCGACGAACCCACCAGCGCCCTTGATCCGGAGATGGTGCGCGAGGTGCTGGAGGTGATGCAGAACCTGGCCGCCGACGACATCACGATGGTGGTGGTCACCCACGAGGTGAAGTTCGCCCGCCACGTGGCCCATCGCGTGGTGCTGATGGCCGACGGCGAGGTGGTGGAGCAGGCGCCCCCCGAAACCTTCTTCACCAACCCGGCCCATCAGCGCACCCGCCGGTTCCTCGATCAGATTCTGTGAGGGTCCGATCGGCGCCAGCCTTGAGCATGCTGCCGCCTCAGGCTCCCACCACCGCCATCACCTCCAGCCCGTGCAGGCCTTCGTAGAGCAGCCAGGCGGCGAACACCAGGGCCAGCACGCCCACCAGCCATTCGGCCTTGTGCTGGAGCCATTCCTCGAGGCGGGCGATCGGCTCGCGGATCGAGCCGGAACTGGCGATCCAGGCCAGCGGTGGCAGCAGCAGCAGGGAGCTGGCCATCAGCGCGAACAGCCCGCTCACCTCCAGATCGGCAGGGATGCCGGGATGGTTGATCAGCAGCAGCCCCGCCTCCTTCAGATAGAACACGAGGTTTTCCGGCGTCAGCAGGGCCCCGGCGGCCCCGATCGGTACCAGCAGCCAGGTGTCCAGGCCTGGTAGCCGATTCATCAGCCGCAGCGCCATCCCCTCCTCGCCGATCAGGGCCTGGGGGGTGAGTTGATAGAGCCCCAGCGCCAGCAGGCCCCCGGCTCCCAGCAGATCGATCAGCACCTGTTCCCGCGCTCCGTGGCTCAGGCTGAGGGAGAAGTGCTGCCCCAGCAGCATCAACCCCGCCACCGCCAGCAGGTTGGCCAGGGTCCAGCCCAGCACATAGGCGAACGAGCGGCGCAGCGGCGCCCGGCCCAGCAGCAGGAGGGTCACCACGCCGATGTGCAGGGGGGAGAAGGCGATGCCCATGCCGAACAGCGACGACTGGGTGACGAGGGAGGCGTCCATCGGCGCGGGCGGAAGATCAAGCAACCTAACGGCCGTGATCCCCCTGGCGTCTGCTGCCACCCTGGAGAGCGTGGGCACGCCGGCGCCATGTCCGTTCCGCTGCAGATCGCCAACACGGTCACCGATCTGATCCAGGGCGACGTGCGCGAGCATCTGCCGCTCGAGCGGATCCCGCTGCGCGGCGACGTGCTCGGTCTGGGCACCACCAGCGGCTGGGACAACGGCGAACTCACCTTCCTGCAGGAGGGCGAAGCGGGCGACACGCGCATCTGGAAGAGCCAGCCGGCCGATGGCCGCGTGCTGGCGCTCGAGCCCGGCAGCGGCCTGCAGCACTTTCCCTATGTCTGCTTCAGCGGCGATGCCACGGCCCTGCGGCGACCGGCGCCTCCCGCCTGCCTCGGACCCCGCCCGGGCGTGCCCCTGCAGGAGCGGATCGCCGAAGCCATGGCGCTCCTGCGGCAGGAGGGCGTGCTGGAGGCGGCGCCGATCTATGGCCTGCGGCTGCGGGCCCGCTGGCAGTCGTTGGTGATCACCGTGGCCTCCAAGCTCTGCCTCGGCGAGCTCCGCCGCAACGAGGGTGTGGCCCGGCTGCTGCCGGGGGGCGCCGCCGCCCGGGCGGTGGGGGCCTCGATCTACGAGCGGCTGCCCCATTTCCGCCTCTCCGCCCAGGATCCTGCCGATCCGGCCGATCCTGTCCGCTGGCTCGGCGCCAGCCTTCACTGGGAGGGCTGCGGCTTCTGGGACACCCGTCCCGAGAGCGGCCGGGTGACGGTGCCGGTGGCGGATGCCCACCTCCACCTGCATGGCTGCAGCACCGATCTGCGCCATGGCGGCCATCTGCACCACGAGCACCCCGACAGCCGGCTGGCGGATCTGGAGCAGCTGGTGCTCTATCCCCTGCAGCAGCTGCAGCACCTCGCCAGCGACCTGGCGGTGAGCGAGGCCCACTGGCAGGGCGGAGAGCTGCGCTTCACGGTGGCGAACCACGGCAGCCTCGATGCCAGCGATGTGGACGTGGCGGTGGTGATCGATGACCGCTTCAGCGATCACCGCCATCTCTGCCTGCCCTGGCTGGAGGCGGGGGGCTGGGAGCGCTTCGCGATGCCCCTGCCCCTGCCGGCCGGGCGCCATGAGCTTGTGGTGGTGGTGGACCCGGAGCACCGCATCCTCGAGCCGGGCGATCGCCGGGACGACAACCGCGCGCGGCTGGTGGTGCACAGCGATGGCTGAAGTCTGGCGGCTGCCCGGCTGGCTGCGCTTCGGCGCGCTGCCGATCGGCAATCAGTGTCTGCTGATGCTGGCGGCTGGTGCGCTGCTGGGGCTCACGGTGCCAGGGGCGGCGCCGCTGCTGCAGCCGCTGGGGCTGGCCTTCCTGCAGGCCTCCCAGGTGGTGGTGATGCCCTTCCTGATCTGTGAGCTGATCGCCGGCTTCGGGGGGTTGAGCAGCGAGGCTCGCCGCGCCCTGCTGCGGGGCGGGGTCCTGGTGCTGCTGGCGCTCTGGCTGGTGGCGGCCCTGGTGGTGATCGTGCTGCCTTCGTTCCTGCCGTCGCTGGTGTATTCGGGCTTTTTCCGCAGCGACCTCTTCCTCGAGCCCGAGACCGCCGATCTACTGCGCACCTACCTGCCGGACAACATCTTCGCCGCTCTGGCGGCCGACAACTTTCCGGCGGTGGTGCTGTTCAGCTCGGTGCTGGGCATCCTGCTGCAGGGCATGGACGAGCGCCAGCAGCTCCTGCCGGTGCTGGAGGCGATGCGCCGGCTGTTCGCCCGCCTGAACCGGCTGGTGGCCCGCATCATTCCCTACGGCATCCTCGCCCTTAGCACGCTCACCTTCTCGCGCCTGGATCTGGCCCAGCTGGTGCGGATCCAGGCCCTGTTCCAGCTCGGCCTGATCGCCCTGCTGGTGCTCTCCGTGCTGTTCAGCGGCGTGGTGCTGGCCTTCACCCCCCTCACCGCCGCAGGCCTGTGGCGGATCGTGCGCGGCCCGCTGGCGCTCACCGCCAGCAGCGCCAACCTGCTGATCGCCCTGCCGCTGCTGATCGAGGGCCTGCGCGAGGAACTCGACCGGCTCCCCCCCACCCCGGAGGCGGCGACGGGGGGGCGGGCCGAGGACCTCTCGCCCCTGATCTCCCTTGGCTACGCCCTGCCCACTGTGGGACAGGTGGTCTCGTTGCTGTTCATCCCCTTTGCCGCCTGGAGTGTCGACCGGGCATTGACGCCTCTGGCGATCGCCCGCATGCTGGTCACCGCCGTGCCCTCCTCCGTGGCCGGCATGAAGGCGGTGGTGCGCCAGGAGCTGCTGAGCCAGGGGCTCCCCCTCGATCTGCTCCAGCTCGTGTATGTGAGCGGCGAATGGCTCTACCGCCTGGAGAAGGTGCTGGCCCTCGAGGGCCTGGTGGTGCTGGCGCTTCTGGTTCATTTCGGCGCCACGGTGCACCGCGTCCGCCTGCTGCCCCTGGTGGGTGGTGCCGGCGCTGCCGCTGCCCTGCTGCTGGGGCTCGGCAGCGCCAACCGGGCGGTGCTGGCCCATCTGCTGCGCGGCTCCTACCGCAACGACGCCCGGCTGATGGCCCTCACACCGGTGGTTCCGGCCCCGGTGCCCGCTCCCCTGCCGGCCCTGCGTCCCCAGCCGGTGACCCTGCGGGCGATCCTGGCCCGGCGGGTGCTGCGGGTGGGGGTGCGCCGTGACGGGCTGCCCTGGGCCTTCCGCAATCGCCAGGGGCGGCTGGTGGGCTACGACATCGATCTGATGGCGTCGCTGGCCCGCGACCTTGAGGTGCGGCTCCAGGTGCGGGAGGGTTCGCTGGCGGAGCTGGAGCGGTGGCTGCAGCAGGACGCCATCGACCTGGCCGTGGGCGGCATCCAGGCCAGTCCCCAGCGGGCGATCCGCCAGCGCCTGAGTCGGGGCTATCAGGCGGTTCATCTGGGCCTGGTGGTGCCCGATGGCACGGTGGGGATGGTGCAAAACCTGCCCCAGCACCCCCTGGGGCGTCCGCTGCGGGTCGCGGTGGCCGATGCCGACAGCACCGGCCCTGAGCTGCGGGATCGCATCGCCCGGGAGCTGGGTGGCAGCGGCACCCGGCCGGTGGTGGAGCTGGTGTCGGTGCCCTCCAAGGACGTGTTCTTCACCCCCGCAGGTCAGCAGCGCTTCGATGCGCTGCTGACCACGGCCGAGGGGGGATCGGCCTGGGCCGTGCTTCACCCCCGCACCTCCCTGCTGGCGGCCTTCCGCGACCGCCTCGGCAGTGAGATGGTGGTGGGGGTGGCCGGGGATGACCAGGCCCTCACCACCTACCTCGACACCTGGCTGGCGCGGGCCCAGGCCCGCGGCCTCACCACAACGCTTTTCCGCCGCTGGATCCTGGCGGAACCCTGAGGCGAGCCTCGCTGGCCAGCTCTCCGTCAGGAGCGCGAATCGTTCTCCTGCTGCAGTCGCTGCACTTGCTGCCGCACCTGCTCGTGGCGCTGCCAGCGCCGCTGGGTGAGCCAGCGCTGCAGGCCGCGATCGAGATTCTCCAGGACTTCAGCGAAGCGCCGGAACCAACTCAGCAGCCCTCGCTGGCCAGACGCACGATAGTCGGGAATCGTGCGCGGATCAGGCTCGTCCATGGGGTTGTGCTCCGGGGCTTGATGGAGAACCTCCTGTGAAGACTATACGGAACACGTATTTTTTGTCTTCCGGTCAGGGAAGCGTTGCCCAGTCGGCGGCGTTGAGGTCGGGGAACAGTCCGTCCTCGCGGCGCACCGCCGTCAGCCAGTCGTCCCGCAGGGGAGTGCCGCTCTCGATCGCCTGCATCAGCCGCCAGAAGCGATCGAGATGGCGGTGAATGCGCTCCCTGGCCAGCTCGGTGGTGGTGCCGGCCCGCAGGATGAAGCTCCAGTCGGAGCTCTGGGCCAGGAGGAGCTCACGGCCCGCCTGGGTGAGCCAGCTCCGCTGTTCCGTGCTGCCCACGCCGCGGTTCACCCTGCGCACCATCGCCCGGGCGGCCCGCTGCCATTCCGGCACCACCCAGGCGTTCGTTTCATTCAGCCAGTAGTCGTGGTAGCCGCCACTGCCCCAGCTGGAAGGGGAGGGATGGCACACCTGCAGCGATCCCACCCCGTCGAGCACATCGCGCAGATGGGTGAAACTCACCCCGCAGGCTGGCCCCTGGCGGAACAGCTCCGCCAGGAAGGTCGGTCCCTCGAACCACCAGTGGCCGAACAGCTCGGCATCGAACGGGGCCACCAGCAGCGGCGGCCGCTCGATCGTGGCCGCCAGGGTCTGCAACTGGCGGCTGCGCCCTTCCAGATAGTCGGCAGCGTGCTCCCGGATGCGCGCGGCGGCCACCGCCGGCGCGTAGGGCAGCTTGGCCTCCAGCGGCGAGCCCGGAGCGCTCACCCGATGCAGCTTCAGGCCGAGGGGGCGGCGGCTGCGGATCCCCTTCCCCTGCAGAACGTCCTCCGGCAGATCCCAGCCCAGGTCGCGGTGGAACTCGCGGTAAGCCCCATCTCCCGGATACCCCTGGCTGGCGCTCCACACCGGCAGGGTCGACTCACTGTCGCGGCCGAAGAAGGCCACACCGGCCGGCGAGCAGACCGGCGCGTAGACGCCGTAGCGGGGCCGGGGGAGGGCATGGAGCAGGCCATGGCCGTCGAGGAGGGTGTAGCGCAGGCCGCAGCTGGCGAGGGTGCGGTCGAGGCCCTCGTAGTAGGCGCATTCCGGCAACCAGATGCCCAGGGGGCGCTCCCCGAGCAGCCGCCGGTGCTCGCGGATGGCCGTGAGCAGCTGGGCCCGCACCGCCTCCGGACAGTCGCGCAGCAGGGGCAGGTAGCCGTGCGTGGCAGCGCAGGTGATCAGATCGACGATCCCGGAGCGCTGCAGCCGCTGGAAGCGGGGCAGCAGGTCGCCGCCGACGGCCTGCCAGCGGGCCAGCACAAGGCCCAGCTGGGTTTCCAGATGGCGGGCCGCCGGCGCAAGCTCCGCGGGGGCGAGGGCGAGCAATTCGATCCGCAGCTCCAGCCAGGGGGCGAAGCGGCGGTTGAGGTCGGCGTCGCTCAGCAGCGACAACAGGGTGGGGGAGAGTCCGAGCGTTAGGCGCGGCGTCTGGGCGGGATCGGCCGCGGCAGCCTCCAGCACCTCCAGCAGCGGCAGGTAGCACTCCTGAAGGGCCTGGAAGTACCAGTCCTCCTCCAGCGACCCGGGTTCCCCGCTGCGCACGTAGGGGAGGTGGGCGTGCAGCACCAGGGCCAGATCGCCCGAAGCCATGGCCCTCCAGCGGCGATCGCACTGTAGGCGCAGCTTCTAGGGTGTTCGGAAGATCCGGTGGCCCCTCCTCCGATGCAGCGGGTTCTGGCGGTCGATGGCCACAGCATGTTCTATGCCCAGCAGAAGATGGGCTGGTTCTTCGATCCGAGGCGGCTGCTGGAACTGGCGGCCGAGCCGGAGGGTACGGAGCTGGCCAGCGCCTTCTGGTACGCGGGCCTGAAGGATCCGTCGGATCAGCGGCCGTTCCGCGATGCGCTCACCAGCCTGGGCTTCACGGTGCGCACCCGCCCTCTGAGGGAGCTTCAGCCCGCCGGCGGCGGTTCGCCGAGCGAGGGCGAAGGGCGACAGTTCGCCCGCGCCAACCTCGACGTGGAGATCGCCATCGACCTGATGGCGGTGGCCCATCGCTGCCAGGAGGTATGGCTGCTCAGCGGCAGCCGCGATCTCGAGCGGCTGGTGGAGGTGCTGCGGGCCCGGGGCCTGCGGATCGTGCTGCTCAGCACCGATGGCATGGTGGCCCGGGAGTTGCGCAACGCGGCCGATCGCTTCGTGGATCTGGCGTCCCTGCGGCCGCGGCTGGAGCGCTCCGAGGCCCTGCAGGCCCCGGTGTTCAGCCGCAATCACTGAGGCGCGGACCCGGGGCGGGGCTGGCCCTAGGATACTGCTTACTCATAGTCATTTCGCTTAGGCATTCCGATGGCCCGCGATCCCGGTCGGGTACTGATCTTCGACACCACGCTCCGCGATGGCGAACAGTCGCCCGGCGCCAGCCTGAACCTCGAGGAGAAGCTGGCCATCGCCCAGCAGCTTGCCCGTCTCGGCGTCGACATCATCGAAGCCGGCTTCCCCTTCGCCAGCTCCGGCGATTTCAACGCCGTGCAGCGCATCGCCGCCAGCGTCGGCACCCCGGACGGCCCGGTGATCTGCGGCCTCGCCCGCGCCGCCGCCGGCGACATCAAGGCCTGCGCCGAGGCGGTCGCCCCCGCCGCCCGCCGCCGCATCCACACCTTCATCGCCACCAGCGACATCCATCTCGAGCACAAGCTGCGCAAGAGCCGCGCTGAGGTGCTCACCATCACCCGCGAGATGGTGGCCTACGCCCGCTCCCTCGTCGACGACGTCGAGTTCTCCTGCGAGGACGCCGGCCGCAGCGATCCGGCGTACATGCATCAGGTGATCGAGGCGGCGATCGAAGCCGGCGCCACCACGATCAACATCCCCGACACCGTGGGTTATGCCACCCCGGCGGAATTCGGCGCGCTGATCGCCGGCATCAATGCCGCCGTGCCCAACATCGATCGCGCCGTGATCTCCGTGCACGGCCACAATGACCTCGGCCTGGCGGTGGCCAACTTCCTGGAGGCTGTGAAAAACGGCGCCCGCCAGCTCGAGTGCACGGTCAACGGCATCGGCGAGCGGGCCGGCAACGCCTCGCTCGAGGAGCTGGTGATGGCGCTGCACGTGCGCCGCAGCTATTTCAATCCCTTTCTCGGCCGGCCGGCCGACAGCAGTGAGCCGCTCACCGGCGTGCGCACCGAGGAAATCACCAAGACCTCCCGCCTGGTGAGCAACCTCACCGGCATGGCGGTGCAGCCCAATAAGGCGATCGTGGGGGCCAACGCCTTCGCCCACGAATCCGGCATCCACCAGGACGGCGTGCTCAAGAACCGCCTCACCTACGAGATCATCGATGCGCGCACCGTCGGCCTCACAGACAACCGCATCTCGCTGGGCAAGCTCTCCGGCCGCAGCGCCTTCCGAGCCCGACTCGAGGAACTGGGCTACAGCCTCGAAGGGGAGGATCTCAACGACGCCTTCATCCGCTTCAAGGAGCTCGCCGACCGCAAGCGGGAGATCACCGACCGGGATCTCGAGGCGATCGTCAGCGAGCAGGTGCAGCAGCAGGGGGCAGCCACCTTTGTGCTCAAGGGCGTGCAGGTGAGCACCGGCACCGGCCTGCGGCCCACCGCCACCGTCACCCTCGCCGGTCCCGATGGCGAAGAGCGCACCGAAGCGGCGCTCGGCACCGGCCCGGTGGATGCCGTCTGCCAGGCCCTCAACCGCCTGGCCGGTGTCCCCAACGAACTGATCGAGTTCAGCGTCAAATCGGTCACCGAGGGCATCGACGCCATGGGTGAGGTGACGATCCGCCTGCGGGCAGGCGGCGTGCTCTATTCCGGCCATTCCGCCGACACCGACATCGTCGTGGCGGCGGCTCAGGCCTTCGTGAATGCCCTCAACCGCCTGGTGGCCGGCAGCCAGCGCGCCCCCCTGCATCCGCAGAAGACCCCCCTGCCGCTGGCCGATCTGCCGCGGGTATGACCATGAGCCGTGCGCTGCGTCAGCTGCTCCTCAGGGGCTTTGGCCTGCTGCGCTGGCTGATCTGGGTCGTGGGCCTGGGCTTTCTGTTGCTCGAGGCGCGCGAGCTCACGGCCCAGAGGCAACTGACGCAGATCACGGTCTTCGCGGTGCTGTTCCTGGTGGCGAGCTTCCAGCTCAGCACGGCGCGCTTCCTGGTGACGGGCCCTGATGCAGGCGAGGCCCCGACCGTTCTGCAGAGCGCCCTGGCGATGTTCGCCGCCTCGCTGTTCTCGGTCCTCGATGGCGCCCTCGATCAGATCTTCGTCCTGCTGCCCGCCGGCGCAGCGGGCAGTGCGGCGCCTCTCCTGCATCTCCTGAACTGGGCCGTCAATCTTGTCTGTGTGGTTCTCGCCCTGGCCTCGATCGAGTTGTTCCTCGCCACGCTGCGCCGTCTGATCGCCCGCTTCTGAAGCCGCACGGCAGGCTTTGGGTCTTCTCGCGAGGCTGCACTTCCCCGAGCTGGGGGCAGAGCCGCCCACCGGTACCGATCGTCAGCGACGCCGCCAGGGTTGCCGGACATGCGCAGCGGAACGATCCAGCGCTTCGCAGCAGGTCTCAGCCTCAGGCCTGGGAGGGGCCAGAGCCCTGGGCAGGGCCTGCGGCCACATCCAGCTCAGCCAGCTCCGTCGCCGCTCCGCAGGCAGGGCAGTAGGGATAGAAGGCCGGGTGGTGGTGCTCGCAGCGCTGGCAGTGGGTCTGGATGCGCAGCCCGCAGTGCATGCAGAAGTCGGGCAGCGGGGCACCGGCCCCGGCGAGCGAGCGTTCGCAGCTGGGGCACTGGCGCCGGGCCAGGCTCTGCAGCGCCTTCTCATAGCGGATCTGCTGCAGACGTTCCTGCTGGGGGGCCTGCTGTTCTGATTGCTTGCGCTGCAGATAGGCCCGCAGCCAGCGCATCAGCGCCCGGCCGCCCAGGTAGGTGAGCAGCGCGCCGATGCCGTAGCGGATGTAGGCGCCGAAGCTGGGCAGGTAGGGCACCAGTTCCACAAAGAAGGCGAACAGGGCGAATAGCAGGAAGCCCCACACGAAGGGCCACTGCTCACCGCCGCGATGGCGTCGGAACAGGTGCACCGACAGCGCCAGAACGGGCAGCACAAATCCCAGACGGATCAGGAAGGCAGTCCATTGATGGCGGCTGAGGGCCTGTGCATACGCCTGCTGACCGCGGCGCTCCAGATCCGTGCGCTTTCGTTGCAGCGGCTCCAGACGGGCCTGCAGCGCCTGCTGCCGCTGCTCCAGCTGCCGTTGCTGCTCGGCCAGCTGGCGTTCCTGCTCCAGCCAGGCGTCGAGCTGGCGGGCCCGCTGCAGCACCTCGGGGTTCTGATCGCTCTGGGCGGTCACCGCCCGGGCCGCTCGCCAGGTCTCGAAGCTCTGGCGCTCGCGCTGCAGATTCTCCTGGGCAACGCCACGCCGGCGCCCCAACTCGCCGATCTCCACCTGCAGCCGTTGCCGCTGCTCCTGCAGCGGAGCGATGCCCTCCTGCACGCTCCGCAGGGCTGAATCCTGGCGGAACTGGGCGAGTTGCGGCGCCCGGCTGAGCAGGGGCAGATCGGCGATCAGGCTGGCGCCCACCTGGATCAGGAACCAGGCGAACAGCACGGCGATCGTCCACTGACCGGCGCGCACCAGCCGTTCGGGGCCGCGGGATGGGCTGAGCATCATGGTGAAGCGACAACCCATGCTGATCAGCGCTGCCGCCTGGGTCACCCCGTCCTCTCCCCTCCCACCACCCGCAGGCAGCAGACTGGCCGGTGCAGCCTCCCTGCGCCATGGCCCCGTCCGGCACCCGCCCACCCCGCTCGCCGTTGGCCACCGCGCTGCAGCTGGCGGCCCTGCTGCTGGTGGCGGTGCTGATGCTCCTGCCGCTGCTGTGGCTGGTGAGCACCTCGCTCAAGGGGCCCGCCGAGGACATCTTCACCAGCCCGCCGGCGCTGCTGCCCGCCCAGCCCAGCCTGGAGGCCTACGGCCGCCTGTTCGCCGCCCATCCGATCGGCAGCTATCTGCTCAACAGCACGATCGTCAGCGCCCTGGCGGTGCTGGCCAACCTGCTGTTCTGCTCCCTGGCGGCCTACCCCCTGGCCCGGCTGCGCTTCGCCGGCCGCGGACTGGTGCTGGCGCTGGTGGTGGCCACGATCCTGATCCCCTTCCAGGTGGTGATGATCCCCCTCTATCTGCTGATGGTGCAGATCGGGCTGCGCAACACCCTCTGGGCGCTGATCCTGCCCCAGGCCGCCACCGCCTTCGGCATCTTCCTCCTGCGCCAGAGTTTTCTGGCGGTGCCGGTGGAGCTGGAGGAGGCGGCCCGCATCGATGGCTGTTCGCCGCTGGGGGAATGGTGGAACGTGATGCTGCCGGCGGCCCGGGCCGATCTGATCACCCTGGCGATGTTCGTGTTCATCGGCACCTGGAGTGATTTCCTCTGGCCGCTGATCATTCTCGACGACCCCGGCCTCTACACCCTGCCGCTGGGCCTCCAGCAGCTCGCCAGCAGCTTCTCGCTCGACTGGCGCCTGGTGGCCGCCGGTTCGGTGGTGTCGATCCTGCCGGTGCTGCTGCTGTTCGTGCTGCTGCAGCGGTTCATCCTGCCCAGCGCCAGCGGCGATGCGGTGAAGGGCTGAGGCAGAGCGCTCATGCCGGGCCGTCACCCGGGAACAGCTTGCGCAGCCAGGCGGCCATCGCCGTGTTCACCGCCAGCAGATCCGCCACCGGCTGGTCGGTGAACGGCAGGGTGGGCAGGTAGCCGTCGGGGCCGAACTCCGGCGTGAGGGTCAGCCGGGCTCGCCCGCGGCGGCGCTGGTCGGCGGCGAACAGCTCCCAGCAGGCCCGGTGGGCCGCCAGCGCCTGCGCATGTTCCGGGGCGAAAGGATGGCTCACCTGCGGACCCTGGGCATGGCCCACCCGGGCATGGATGTGGTCCACCCGGGCGGCGATCGCCAGGATCGGCTCGAGATCCGGGGTCATCAGCCGTTCCGTGGCCACGCACCAGTGGCTGAGGTCGGCCGTGAGGCGCAGGCTGGGGAAGGCCTCCAGCCACCGGCCGATCCGCCAGGGATCGCTGAGGCTGCGGGAGCGGTGGGTCTCGACGCTCACCGGCAGCCCGCTGCTCTCCACCAGCGCCAGGGCCCGCCAGAAGAACGCCTGCTGCCGCTCCCACGGCCAGCTGTCGCTGCCGGTGATCAGCGTCACCTGCAGGGGATCGAGCGCTGCGCACCCCTCCAGCTGCTCCGCCAGTTCCCAGAGGTGCTGCTCCGGCGTTCGCGCCAGATCGGGCACGTAGTCGCCGCCGCTCACGAGTTCCACCACCAGCGCCAGGCCGGCGTCGGCCAGGCGGGCCGCCACCTCCGGCAGCGGCAGGGCGGCCAGGGCAGGGTGGCGCAGGTTGGCCTCGAGCCCGTCGAAGCCGTGGCGCCGCGCCCGCGTGATCGCCTCCTCCAGGCTGCCGGCGAAGCCCCAGAGGCTGGTCAGCAGAACCGTTTCCATGGCACGAAGGTGAGGCGCCGGCACGTTCGCCGGCATGGGCCTGTGGTTCGGTAGCGCTCGGCACAGGGGGGGCGCCGCGGAGCGCCGAAGATCCAACAGCGGAAGCAGTTCCTAGGGTTCCGACCCCGATCCGGCCCTGCCGGCGTGGTGCCTGGTCCGAGAGGAGCTCACCGGTGCCTGCGGGTGTCCGGTTGCACGGAGGGATAAAAGCCCGGGAGACCGCTCACCCCCACCTCCTGCCCTTCCCCCCATGAGCGAAGCCTCCGGCCCTGCTGGCGCATTCGATCGCCGCTTCGCCGGCGAGGGCGCCGCCGCCCTCGAGAAGGAGGCCCGGCTTCCCCTCACCGGCTGGCAGCAGGAGGTGGAGCAGGGCCACCGCTACGGCCTTGAAGCCGCCGAGAGCATCGTCGACCGGCGCATCTCCACCTTCTCGCGCGGCGAGCTGCCCCATTTCGCGGGCATCAACACGTTCATGAAGGCGCCCTACATCGAGGATGTGAACCGCGTCGGCGAGTTCGATGTGGCGATCGTGGGCGTGCCCCACGATTCCGGCACCACCTACCGCCCCGGCACCCGCTTCGGTCCTCAGGGCATCCGCCGCATCTCCGCTCTCTACACGCCCTACAACTACGAGATGGGCGTGGATCTGCGCGAGCAGATCACCCTCTGCGATGTGGGCGACATCTTCACGATCCCCGCCAACAACGAGAAGAGCTTCGATCAGATTTCCAAGGGCATCGCCCACGTGTTCGCCAGCGGCGCCTTCCCGATCATCCTCGGCGGCGACCACTCGATCGGCTTCCCCACCGTGCGCGGCGTCTGCCGCCATCTGGGCGACAGGAAGGTGGGCATCATCCACTTCGACCGCCATGTCGACACCCAGGAGATCGACCTCGACGAGCGCATGCACACCTGCCCCTGGTTCCATGCCACCAACATGGCCAATGCTCCGGCCGAGAACCTGGTGCAGCTGGGCATCGGCGGTTGGCAGGTCCCCCGCGAAGGCGTGAAGGTGTGCCGGGAGCGGGGCACCAACGTGCTCACGGTCACCGACATCTGCGACATGGGGCTGGAGGCGGCCGCGCACTACGCGATCGAGCGCGCCACCGACGGCACCGACTGCGTCTACATCTCCTTCGACATCGACTGCATCGACGCCGGTTTCGTGCCCGGCACCGGCTGGCCTGAACCCGGCGGTCTGCTGCCGCGCGAGGCGCTCAAGCTGCTGGAGCTGATCGTGCGCAACGTGCCGGTGTGCGGGCTGGAGGTGGTGGAGGTGTCGCCCCCCTACGACATCAGCGACATGACCTCGCTGATGGCCACCCGCGTGATCTGCGACACCATGGCCCACCTGGTGGTGAGCGGTCAGCTGCCGAGGAAGCAGAAGCCCGCCTGGATCAGCGACGTCTGCAACATGAACGTCGATCGCCAGTGGAGGTGAGCCATGCATGAAGTCGACATGACCAGGTGCCTGCTGCTCTCCATGGGCGAATGGAAGCAGCAGCATGCGCCCCGCCAGCCTCGGGTCAGCACGGTGCATCTGCAGGTGGGTGCCTTCACCTGCGTTGAACCCGACCAGCTGGTGTTCACCTGGGAGGCGGCGGTGCAGGGCAGCTGGCTCGCCGGCGCCCGGCTGGCGATCGAGCCGGTGCCGCTGCTGGGCCGCTGCGTGCTGTGCTCCTCCACCTATGCCCCCCTGCAGGAGCAGGGCTACCGCTCCCCCTGCTGCAACCACCCGATGGAGGAGATCGTCAGCGGCCGCGAGCTGCGCATCCGCTCGGTGGAGTACGCCCTCGACGATCCGCCCGCCAACGCCTCCCTTCCCTCGTCGTCCACCTCCACCTGCGTGCCCTGCGCCTGAGACCGATGCACATGCCCCTGGAAGACACCCTCGGCCTCAACCTGCTGGCGGCTAACCAGCACCAGGCCGAGCACAACCGCGACCACTTCGATGCCTGGAACCTGCTCTGCCTCAACGTGATGAGCAGTCCCGGCGCCGGCAAGACCTCCCTGCTCGAGCGCTCCCTGGCGGCCCTCGCCGGGGAGTTCGCCATGGCGGTGCTGGAGGGCGACATGACCACCCAGCTCGACGCCCAGCGGCTCGAGGCGGTGGGCGTGCCGGTGGTGCC
Organism: Cyanobium sp. FGCU6; assembly: GCA_024958655.1. Lineage (GTDB taxonomy): Bacteria > Cyanobacteriota > Cyanobacteriia > PCC-6307 > Cyanobiaceae > Cyanobium. Next base: position 61,075 of record JANWUR010000015.1, read on the forward strand.
GATCACCACCGGCCGGGCCTGTCATCTCGATGCGGCGATGGTGAGCGGCGGCCTGCGGCTGCTGAGGCAGCGGCTCGATCCGGCGAGCCTCGATCTGCTCTGGGTGGAGAACGTGGGCAACCTGGTATGCCCGGCGGAGTTCGAGGTGGGCGAGCACCGCAAGGTGGCGTTGCTCAGCGTCACCGAAGGCGACGACAAGCCGCTCAAGTACCCGGTGATGTTCCGCGAGGCGGACTGCGTGCTGATCACCAAGGTGGATCTGCTGCCCCATCTGCCGGTGGAGGTGGAGCGCATCGAGGCCCATGTCCGCCAGGTCAATCCCCATTGCGCGGTGATCCGCGTTTCGGCCACCAGCGGTGAGGGGCTGGCCACCTGGCACGGTTGGCTGCGGGAGCAGCGCGCCGCCCTGGCCGCCGTTCCCTCGGCTCCCCCGCTGGTGGGGGTGGCATGAGCACGCCGTCCGCGCTCTCCCTCCAGCCCGGCATTGCGCCCGCCGAGGCGCGGGCCGAGCTGCAGGCCCGCGGCATCCGCTATGCCCTGGCCAGCTTTGTGGATCTCCACGGCGTCAACAAGGCCAAGGCGGTGCCGATCCACCACCTCGAGGCGATGCTGGCGGGATCGGAGCTGTTCACCGGCGCCGCCCTCGACGGCGTTCCCCAGGACGTCAGCGACGACGAGGTGGCGGCCGTTCCCGACCTGGCCTCCGCCACCGTGCTGCCCTGGCGGCCCGACACCGTGTGGCTGGCGAGCAATCTCCACCTCAACGGCAGACCGTTCGAGGCCTGCAGCCGCAACATCCTCTGCCGGGTGCGCGACCAGGCGGCCCGCATGGGTCTGCGCTTCAACCTCGGCATCGAAACCGAATTCTTCGTGCTGCGCCGCCAGGGTGACGGCCGGCTGGTGCCCGCCAGCGCCCACGACACCCTGGAGAAGCCCTGCTACGACCTGCGGGGCCTGCTCGACAACCTCGACTGGCTCGACGAGCTGGTGGAGGCGATGAATGCCCTCGGCTGGGGGGTGTACTCCTTCGACCACGAGGATGCCAACGGCCAGTTCGAAACCGACTTCGGCTACGCCGACGGCCTCGTGACCGCCGACCGCGTGACCTTCTTCAGGCTGATGGCGCGCGAGATCGCCCGGCGCCATGGCCTGATCGCCAGCTTCATGCCCAAACCGTTCGCCGATCGCACCGGCAGCGGCGCCCACTTCAACATGTCGCTGGCTGATCTGGGCAGCGGCGCCAACCTGTTCGAGCCCGAAGACGGCACTCCAGGCGGGGTGAGCGAGCTTGCCCGCCGGTTCATCGCCGGTGTGCTGCGCCATGCTCCCGCCATCTGTGCCGTGATCGCTCCCACGGTCAACAGCTACAAGCGCCTGGTGGTGCAGGGCAGCATGTCGGGCTTCACCTGGGCGCCGGTGTTCGTCTGCTACGGCAACAACAACCGCACCAACATGCTGCGCATCCCCGCAGCCGGCAGCCGGGTGGAATGCCGGGCCGCCGACAGCGCCTGCAACCCCTACCTCGCTGCGGCGATGCTGCTGGCAGCCGGCCTGGAAGGGATCCGCGAGGGCCTCGACCCCGGCGCCCCCAATCTGGTCAACGCCTACCGGCTCAGCCCCGAGGAGCGGCGGGAGCGGAGCCTCGCCACCCTGCCCCGCACCCTCGGCGAAGCCATCGAGGCCTTCGCTGCCGATCCCCTGGGCCGCGAGGTGTTCGGCGAGGCGATGGCCGACGCCTTCCTCTCCTTCAAACGCCAGGAATGGGCCGATTACCACGGCACCATCTCGACCTGGGAGCACGACCGCTACCTGGAGCTCTTCTGAGCCCGGGGTCGTGCCCGTCCGTTCTGCCGCCGTTGCTCATCCCACCCCCTCCACCCCCTCCGCCATGGCCCCTACCACTCCCCTGCGCTCCCGACGGCGCCTGCTGGGCCTCCTGCTGGTCGCCGCGATCGGTGGCGGTGCCCTCAGCAGCTGCGTCAGGCCGCCGTCCACTGAGGCACCGGTGCGCATCGGTTACAGCGCCTGGCCGGGCTGGTTCCCCTGGAAGGTGAGCGAGGAGAAGGGCCTGTTCGCCAAGGCCGGCGTGCCTGTCACGCTGCAGTGGTTCGACGGCTACCTCGATTCGATCAATGCCCTCAACGCCGGGCAGCTCGATTGCAACAGCCAGACCCTGGGGGACACCATCAGTTCGGTGGCCGGCGGTGCCGACCTGCAGGTGGTGCTCACCAACGACAATTCCACCGGCAACGACCAGGTGATCGCAGCTGAGGGCATCCGCAGCGTGGCCGACCTCAAGGGCAGGAAGGTGGCCGCCGAGGAGGGCACCGTGGACCACTACCTGCTGCTGCTGGGGTTGAAGAAGGCGGGGCTCTCCGCCAGCGACATCACCTTCGTGCCGCTGGAAACCGGTGCCGCCGCCGCGGCCTTCGTGGCCGGCAAGGTGGATGCGGTGGGGGTGTTCGCCCCCTTCACCACCCAGGCGCTCAAGCGCCCGGGCAGCACCACCCTGTTCTCCTCCCGCGACTTCCCCGGCGCGATCAGCGATCACCTGGTCTGCCGCCGCGATTTTGTCGAGAAGAACCCGGAGAAGATCCAGAAGATTGTCAACACCTGGTTCGCCACCCTCGACGCGATCAAGGCCGATCCCCAGGGCACCCTCAGGATCATGGCCGCCCGCGCCGGGGTGAGCGAACCGGAGTACAAGGCCTACGACGCCGGCACGCGCATCTTCACGCTCGAGGAGAACCGCAAGGCCTTCGAGCCCGGCACCACGATGGCCTCCCTCCCCTACGCGGCGAAGCAGATCAGCGCCTTCCTGCAGGAGGTGGGCCTCGCCAAGACCCCGCCCAGGCTCGACGGCCTGCTGCAGCCGAAGTTCGTGAATGCCGTGCCGTGAGGGAGTCGACGTTCTGGCCGCGACTGCTGGCCCATCCCTGGATCCTGGGGATCGCCGGCATCCTGATCGTGCTGCTGCTGTGGACGGCGGTCACCGCCACGGGGCTGGTCGATCGCCTCTTCCTGCCCAGCCCCGCTGCTGTTCTGGCGGCCGGCCAGGCCCAGGCCTCCGCCGGCATCCTGGGCCGCGATCTGGTGGCCAGCGTTACCCGGGTGTTCACCGGCTTCGCGCTCTCGGCGGTGGTGGCCCTGCCGCTGGGGATCGCGATGGGCACCAACCGGGCGATCTGTCAGCTGCTCGAGCCGCTGATGGGCCTGATCCGCTATATGCCGGCACCGGCCTTCATCCCGCTGCTGATCATCTATTTCGGCCTGGAGGAGCTGCCGAAGGTGATGCTGATCTTCATCGGCACCGTCTTCTTCAACACCCTGATGATCATGGATGCGGTGAAGTTCGTTCCCCATGAACTGGTGGAAACCGCCCTCACCCTCGGCGGCAGCCGGGCCCAGGTGCTCACCCGCGTGATCACCCCCTGCATTGCCCCCCAGGTGCTCGACACCTACCGCATCAACATGGCCTCCGCCTGGAACCTGGTGATCGTGGCCGAGCTGGTGGCGGCCAACGAGGGGCTGGGCAAGCGCATCAGCCTGGCCCAGCGCTTCCTGCGCACCGATGAGATCTTCGTGGGCCTGATCGTGATCGGCGTGATCGGTCTGCTGATCGATCTGGGCTTCCGCCTGCTGATGCGCCGCGCCTGCTCCTGGGCCAACTGAGCCGAACACCATGCATCTTTCCGTCGATTCGGTGTGCAAGAGCTTCGGTGAGGGCAAGGCCCGCAAGCTCGTGCTCGACACCGTGAGCTTCTCGATCAGCTCGGGGGAGTTCGTGGCCCTGGTGGGCAGCTCGGGTTCGGGCAAATCCACGATGATGCGCCTGGTGGCCGGCCTTGAACGGCCCAGTGCCGGCAGGATCACGGTGGATGGCGTGCCGGTGAAGGGGCCCGGATCCGATCGGGGCATGGTGTTCCAGAAGTACAGCCTCTACCCCTGGCTCACGGCGGCCCAGAACGTCGCCTTCGGCATGCGCCTGCAGCGCCTGCCGCAACGGGAGGTGCAGGAGCGCACCAGCTATTTCCTCGAGGTGGTGGGCCTCAGCGATGCGGCCCGGCGCCTGCCCCGGGAACTGTCGGGGGGCATGCAGCAACGGGTGGCGATCGCCCGCGCCCTGGCCGCCGAGCCGAAGGTGCTGCTGCTCGATGAGCCCTTCGGCGCCCTCGATCTGCAGATCCGGGAATCGATGCAGGAGTTCCTCCACGGCCTCTGGCAGCGCACCGGCCTGACGGCCCTGCTGATCACCCACGACCTGGAGGAGGCCCTGCTGCTGGCCCAGCGGGTCCACATCCTGGCGCCGCGGCCCGGGCGGATCGTCCGCTCGGTGGAAGCTGATCTTCCCCCTGGCGAACTGGCCCACCTGCGGATCAGCCCGGAATTCCTGGCGCTGCGGGAGGAGCTGGCGGCCTGCCTGCGGGGTCTCGACGGCGGTCTGGGGCTCTGAGGTGGGGGCGCCGCGCTTCCTGCCGGCCGGGGTCTACGGCGCCGCTGCGGTGGCGGAAGCGGAGCGACGCCTGTACGCACCCCGGTTCTGGCATCCGCTGCTGCCCGTCGAACGGCTGCCCGAAGGGCAGGCCCTGGCCCTGGAGCTTCTCGGCCTGCCTGTGCTCCTCACCCATCCCCCCGGCGGCCCCCGCCTGTTCCTGAACCGCTGTCCCCATCGGGCGGTGGCTCTGCTGGATGCGGGTGAGGAGGCCCGTCCCTGCCGAAGGCTGGTCTGCCCGTATCACGGCTGGACCTACGACCTGGAGGGACGGCTGCAGGCGGCTGCCCGTGAGGCCGATTTCCTGGAGCCCTTCCGCCGCGACGACTGGCCGCTGGAGAGCCTGCCGCTGCAGGTGCGCGCCGGGCTGCTGTGGGGGGCGATCGGGCCCGATCCCCTGCCGCTGGAGCAGCAGCTCGATCTGGTGCTCGAGGTGGCAGGGGCGGAGCTGGAGCGGCCACGGCGCCTGCTGGGCACCCTGCGACGCAGCCTGGCCTGCGACTGGAAGATCGCCCACGACAACACCCTCGACGACTACCACGTGGCGATCGCCCACCCCACCACACTGCATCGCGAGCAGGGGCCGGTGTGCCACTACCGCCATCAGCTGGGCCAGTGGGCGAATCTGCTCGCCACGCCGATGCAGGGGGGGGACTTCCTCACCTTCGGCCTGCCGCCCTGGCTCCATCTGCTGCTGTGGCCCGATGGCCGGTTGGTGGTGCTGCAGTTCCCTCCGGAAGCGCCCGATCGCTGCCGGATGGAACTGTGGCTGTTGGGGGAAGAGGCCTGGCTCCCGCAGGCCGGTGATCTCCTGGCGGAGCTGGAGCGGTTCCTGCAGGAGGATCGGCGCCTGGTGGAGGCGGCCCAGGCGGGGTATGGGGCACTGCCGCCGTTCAGGCCCGGACCTCCCCATCGCCTGGAGCAGCGGATCGTGCACCATCAGGCGCTCTACCGCCGCCTGATGGTGCTGGCCTGAGAGGGTGATCAGCTGAGGCTGGGGTCGACCTGGTAGTCGTGGGGCTGGATGCCGAGGTACACGGCTTCCTTGAACAGGGCCTGCTTGGCTTCGGCATCGCCATGGTTCCGGGCGATGGCCCAGCGCAACCTGAGGGAGTGGATCAGGGCCTGACGGCGAGCCTCAGGCATGGCGGGAGCGGCGGGACGGGCGGAAGTCATGGCCACGGCCTGGCTGAGACAGCAGGACCCCATCGTATCGGTTGCTACCGGTTTTCAGCGGCTGTCGGCCGGGCTCGGTAGAAGCACCCCGCTGCCGCTCCGCTGGCTAGGGTTGAACGGCCGGGCCTGGGGCAGCAAATAGCTCGGCCGTGGAGGCCCCGGGGATGCTGCTGGCGGTAGTCCCGCGGCGGCGGCCTGGCCCGGTGGCGGGGTGGCCTGGCGGATCTGCTGCAGTTCCGAGCGCATCTCGTCCCGCTCCCGCCGGGTGCTCTCGAGCTCCTCCCGCTGTCCCTCAAGCCCCTGCATCCGTTTGGCCAGGGTGCGCAGCTGCTGCTCCAGGGCCGCGGTGCGATCGAGGGAGCGGTTGTTCTCGACACCCTGCAGGCGCATCTCCAGCTGCTGCAGGCGCTGATTCTGGTCGCGACTCTTGATCAGCATCACCACGAACAGCACCGCCAGCAGAGTGCTGACACCGATCTGAAGCCAGGGCAGCCAGTCGGGCCCCTCGGCATCGGAATCGAACCCGAAGGCCATGGCCCTTAGGCGTCCACGAACTGATCTCATTCTGGCGGGCCTAGCCGATCCATGCCGCTCCCTGGCCCCGCCGGGCTTCGCCTCCGGCCAGCAGCCGCTGTTCAGTGGCCTTGTACACGGCGGCGGCCTGTGCGGCCGAGCGCCCGATGCAGGTCATGCCGAGCTTGCCGTACTCCGAGAGGCAGCCCAGGAGGTGAAACACACTGCCCTGCAGCCGGGCGGGGTCGTAGTGGAGGCCCGCCTCGGCCACGATGTCGATCAGGTCCACCGGCAGCAGTCCCTGCAGCCGCGGATCGCAGAGGTTGTCGGTGGCCATGTAGTGCAGCGGCTCGCCGGTGGGCGAGAGGAAGAGTCCGCTGCCTGGATCCAGCCGGCCGGTGGTGATCGCCCGCAGGGCCATGAACGGGTGGGTGGTGCCGCCCTGGCGCAGGTTCACCTCGATCGCCTGCAGATCCCAGCGATCGCCGAAGCGGCGGGCGATGAAGTCGACCGCGTAGCGCTCCAGCGCCCCTTCGGCGGCCAGGGCCTCGCCCACGGCCTGCCCGTGGCGCATGAGTTCCATCCGGTACTCGCTTTCTGCCGGGAAGCGGCAGCCCAGATAGGTCTGGCCGCTGGGACCGCCCAGGATCTGCTCGTGGGTGGAGAGCACCTCCACCTGCCCCCCCGGATGGATCGTCCCCTGCACGCTGGGGGAGCGGAGCTCCTGGCCGCCCTGCAGCCAGGCCTCCACCAGGGCACCCTGCTGGGTCAGCAGGGCTGGCCACCCCTGGGCCGGCATCGGCAGGGTCTCGAGCGCCTGCCGCAGCCGCCGCCGCCGTTCCGCCCCGCTCGCCCGTGACATCTCCAGGGGCCGCAGGTCGAGGGGAGCGTTGCCTTCGCCGCTGAAGCCTTCATTCAGTTTCACCACCACCTGTTCCAGGGCGGGATCCGCCTCCCAGAGATCTGCCGCCGCCTCGGCCAGTCCGTCGAGATCGTTTGCCAGGGCGCTGCCGGGGGGATGGGGCACGCCGCAGCGGGCGAACAGGCTGCGGCTGCCGGCCTTGCTGCCCCACCAGCCCAGGGCCGGGTCCGTGCCCAGCAGCGGCACCTGCAGGCGCTCGGAGAGTTCCTTCTCCAGCTCCGTCACCACGAAGCAGGCGAGGTAGCTCCGGCCAGGGCGCAGCAGTTCGGCGATCCGGCCCAGCAGCGCCGGACGCTCCAGCAGTTTGGCCGTGAGCGGCCGGTCGGAGGCGTCGTCGGCATCGAACAGGTGCAGACGCCGGCGGGCATGGGAGGTGGGAACGCCCGGCAACAGTTCCAGCACGGCATCCACCACCAGATCCGGCAGCAGCTTGCTGGTGACGTAGATCATCCGCACGCCGGGATCCCGCAGCCGCACGAGCGAGAACAGCTGGCGCTCCTCGTAGTGGTGGGCGCCGGTCACCAGCTGCATCTGCGACCGGTCCATCGTGAGCGACGGCACCATCAGCAGATCCAGGTCAGGCCCCTGCCCCCCCAGGTCCTGTCCCCATTCCGGCTGCAGGGTCGCCTGGAGGTCGGCGAAGCTCAGTGCCATGGCAGGGGAAGGGAGGCCCGTGACCCCCATCTTCTCCCTGCGGTCCCGCGCCGCCCTTCGCCGGCAGGCCAGAGTGTGGCCTCCACCCGCGTGGTTCGTCGATGACCCGGCCCCTGCCGGTGATGCTGCTGGGCTACACGGCAGCGACGCTCACCACCCTGAGCTTCTTCCCCCAGGCCCTGCACACCGTGCGTTCGGGCAACACCAGCGGTATCTCGCTGCCGATGTACGTGCTGTTCACCATCGGGATCACCCTGTGGGGCATCTATGGCCTGATCACCCGCGACGGACCGCTGGTGGTGGCCAATGCCATCACCCTGGTGCCGGCGCTGGTGGTGCTGGAGCGCACCCTGCGCGCCCGCCGCGCCGGCGCTGGTCTCCGTCTCTGGCGGGGCTGGTGAGCGACGGCGCCGCCCCGGCGGCCACAGACGCCCTGCTGGTGGCCCTGGGGTCGGTGCCGGGGGCCTGGCTCCGCTTCGCGATGGTCAACCACCTGGCCCCCCGCCTTCCGCGTCGCCCCTGGGGCACCCTCGTGGTGAATGTGGTGGCCTGCCTCGCCATGGGGGTGCTGGTGGCCCGGCTCGGGCCCGGCCCGGCAGACCGATCGTGGCTGCTGCTGCTGGGCACCGGCTTCCTCGGCAGCTTCAGCACCTTCTCCACCCTGATGGCCGAACTTCTCGACGACCTCCGCCACCGCCGACGGGGCCAGGCGGTGAAGCTGATCCTGGTGTCGCTGGCCGGCGGATGGCTCGCCCTGCGCACCGGCCTGGCCCTGGGAGCCTGAGCGATGGGGCAGGCCCGGCCCCCGCAGCCCACCTCGCCCAGGGGCGCAGCGGCTCTGCTGCTGGTGGCCGCCGGGGCCGTGCCGGGGGCCCTGCTGCGCTGGCGCCTCGGTGATCTGCTGGCGGTCAACCTGCTGGGAAGCCTGCTGATTGGGTTGCTCGTGGCGGTGGGTGGGCGCTACCCCCGCATCGTGCTGCTTGGCGGCGTGGGCTTCTGTGGCTCCCTCACCAGCTACAGCACCTGGGTGCTCGAACTGGAGCAGGCCCTGCGCTCAGGAGGAGCAGCAGCGGCAGCGGGCGTCCTGGCGGCCGTGCCGGCGGGGCTGGGTGCGGCGGCGGTGGGCCTGGCGATCGGCCGGCTGCTGACCGGTCTGCATCGCCGCGGTTTCGGTGCCCGCTTCAGGCGCTGAAGGCCTTGCCGGCGGGGATGGGATAGGGGATGCGTCGGTGGCGCATGCGCCGCCACACCCGCACGAATGCACGGATCACCAGTTCCAGCTCGGCGCGTCCGATGCCGCTGCCCGCCAGCTGGCCGTCGCGCAGGCGCGCTTCAACGATCCGCCGCACCATCGCGCGGGCTTCCTGCTCGCGCGTGCCGGGAGGAAGGGAACGCAGGGCGGCCTCACAACCGTCGGCCAGCATCAGGATCGCCGTCTCGCGGCTGCGGGGGATCGGCCCTCGGTAGCGGAATCGGTCTTCGGACACGGAGGGATCCTGCGCGCGGGCCTGGTGCAGGAAGTACCCCATCTTCAGGGTGCCCTGGTGCTCGGGGATGAAATCGGCCAGGGGACGCGGCAGCCTGTAACGCCGGGCCAGCTTGAGGCCCTCGTCCACGTGCGCCTGGAGGATGGCGGCGCTGCCGAAGGGGTCGTCGAGGGCGTCGTGGGGATTCAATCCCTCCTCCTGGTTCTCGATGAACCAGTTCGGCGCATGCAGCTTGCCGACGTCGTGATACAGCGCGCCGGTGCGGATCAGGTCGATGTCGGCGTGGATGGCCCGCGCTCCCTCCTCCGCCAGTCCGCAGATCATCAGGGTGTGCTCGAACGTCCCGGGCGCCTCGGTGGAGAGGCGGCGCAGCAGGGGGCGCTCCAGGTCGGCAAGCTCCAGCAGTCGGGCCCGCGTGAGCAGGCCGAAGAAGCTCTCCACCAGAGGGGCGAGCAGCAGACCCCCCAGCAGCAGGCCGCCGACCAGCAGGGCCTCGCTCAGCTGGTCGGCGGTGGTGGGCACCGGCGACTGCAGACCCTCCGCCACCCGGGGCAGCTGCAGGGCCAGTCCCTGCAGCAGCAGGGCTCCCACCGGCAGCAGCACCGCCAGCTGCAGCAGCTGGGCCCGGTTGCGCTGCCTCCCCGCCAGCACCGCCGCCAGTGAGCCCACCAGGGCCGCCACCACCAACCGCATCTCCAGCACGCGATCCAGCGGGAACGGCCACAGCAGGCTGCCGATCGCCAGCCAGGCCAGGCCCGCCATCGTGCCCAGGCCCTGAGCCAGCAGCAGGGTGGGTGGCACGAGCAGCGCCAGCGGACTGGCGTGGCTGCCGAGCCAGAGCTTCAGCCCCTGCACCACGACCAGCATCCCGAGGGCGAGCAGGGCCTGGCGGGCCTCCAGGCTGGCGCGCCAGCGGCGCATCACCAGCAGCATCACCGTCACGGCGGCCAGGGCTTCGCTGAAGTGACCGAACCAGGCCAGCGGCCGCGGACGGCGGTTGATCAGGCCGAAGCTGTCGAGCACGTCGAACGACTGGGGGGTGATCGTCTCCCCCTGGCGCACCACCAGATCCCCCTTCTGCACCCGGATCGTGGGGATCCCCTGCAGGGTCACCAGCTCCTCGATGCGCCGCTGGCTGAGGAACGCGTCGCCGCGGAGGTTGCTGCGCCCCTGCAGGGTTGCCGCCACCAGGCGGCTGCCGAGGCTGCGACCCGGCGGAGGCTGGTCCTCCAGCTGGAGGCTGGCGGCCAGCAGCAGGGGGGCATCGGCCACATTGGCCACGATTCCCTGGGTCAGCATGCGCAGCTGGGCCTGACGCACCGCCCGCTGCCACGACACCAGCTGCCCGGGCGTGAGTGACCTCAGCCAGCGGCGCTCCTCGGGCGTGATGTTGAGGGGATCCACCCGCCGCTGGCCGCTCGCCACCATCAGCTGCAGCTGCTGCAGCCGCCGGTCGAGCTGGGCCTGGAGCTGAACGCTGCTCCGCTCGTCCACCACCTGGATCTGGGCGCGGGGTCCGGCCTGGCTCCGGCGCTGGTCCAGGGCCATGCTGTTCACCACCGTGGCGTCGCGGGGTGCCCGCAGGGTGAACGGGGCTGGAATGCCGGGCCGCAGGCTCGGCTCCACCAGCCAGGGCCAGCTGCTCAGCAGCGCCACCAGCACGCAGACCAGGGCCACGCCGGCCATGGGACCACCCCGCCAGGCCACCATGGCCTGGCGGGGACGTTCGAGGCGCAGCAGCCGGCGCCACAGCACCTGAATCCGGCGCCATCCGTTCCGCATCGCCAAACGCTAGCCGTGGCGCCCACGAGCTCGTATCCCAGCCCTCCGGGTTGCATGCTGGTTTGCGCACCCTCCGTCCAGCCATGGCCACCCTCCTCGACGGTCGCCTGCTGGCCGCCACCATCGAGAAGCGTCTGCAGGCGGTGATCGAGGCACACCGGCAACGGCTGGAGCGCCCCCCCGGGCTGGCGGTGCTGCGGGTGGGCGACGATCCCGCCAGCGGGGTGTACGTCACCAACAAGGAGAAAGCCTGCAGCCGGATCGGCGTCGTCAACCTGGGCTCTCACCTTGCCGCTGACACCCCGGCCGCGGAGGTGCTGGCCACGATCGAGCGCCTCAACGCCGATCCGTCGGTGGACGGCATCCTGCTGCAGCTGCCCCTGCCGGCGGGCCTCGAGGAGGGGCCACTGCTGGCGGCGATCGACCCGCAGAAGGATGCCGATGGCCTTCACACCCTCAACCTGGGCCGCCTGCTCAAGGGGGAGCCCGGACCCCGCAGCTGCACCCCGGCGGGCGTGATGGCGTTGCTGGCGGCGGCCGGTGTGCCGCTGGCCGGCCGACGGGCCGTGGTGGTGGGCCGCAGCATCCTGGTGGGCCAGCCGATGGCCCTGATGCTGCAGGCCGCCAACGCCACCGTGAGCGTGGCCCACTCGCGCACCGTCGATCTGCCGGCCCTCACCCGGCAGGCCGATGTGCTGGTGGTGGCCGCCGGCCGGCCCCGCATGATCGGCGCCGAGCACGTGACCCCCGGAGCGGTGGTGGTGGATGTGGGCATCCACCGGCGGCCGGAGGGGGGGCTCTGCGGCGACGTGCGCTTCGAGGAGGTGGAGCCGCTCGCCAGCGCGATCTCGCCGGTGCCCGGCGGGGTGGGTCCGATGACCGTGACCATGCTGCTGGTGAATACCGTGGTGGCCTGGTGCCGGCGCCATGGGATCGCCCACGGTCTCGACGACCTGCTGCCCTGAGCCGCCCTGCGCCACGCCCTGATCTCAAGAACTGTTCAGCGCCGCGGCCTCCCGCCTGCAGGCCTGGCGACCACCTGAGAGAATCCCCGCGAACCTGAGTCCTGCCATGACCGCGGCGGTGAGCACCGGCTTCGATTTCGCCGCGTACCTGGAGGCGTCCCGCCTGCGGGTGGAAGGGGCTCTCGATGCGTCCCTCGGACCGGAGCGCCCCGAGTCGCTGCGGGAGGCGATGCGCTACTCGCTGCTGGCGGGCGGCAAACGGCTGCGTCCCATCCTCTGTCTGGCCGCCTGCGAACTGGCGGGCGGCGACGCTGCCCTGGCGATGCCCACGGCGGTGGCGCTGGAGATGATTCACACCATGTCGTTGATCCACGACGACCTGCCGGCCATGGACAACGACGATCTGCGCCGCGGCCGTCCCACCAACCACAAGGTGTACGGTGAGGCCAACGCCATCCTCGCCGGCGACGCCCTGCTCACCCGCGCCTTCGAGATGGTGGCCCTGCGCAGCCCCGGCGTTCCGGCCGAGCGGTTGCTGGCGGTGGTGGCTGAACTCTCCCTGGCCTCCGGTGCACCGGGTCTGGTGGGCGGCCAGGTGGTGGATCTGGAATGCGAGGGCCGCCAGGTGGATCTCGCCACGCTCGAGTACATCCACCTCCACAAGACCGGCGCCCTGCTGAGAGCCTGCGTGCTCAGCGGTGCCCTGATCGCGGGAGCTTCCGAGGCGCTGCTGGCGGCACTCACCACCTACGCCCGCGGCATTGGGCTGGCCTTTCAGATCATCGATGACATCCTCGACGTGACGGCGAGCAGCGACGTGCTCGGCAAGACCGCCGGCAAGGATCTGACCGCCGACAAGACCACCTATCCCAAGCTGCTGGGGCTGGAGGAATCGCGGCGCCGGGCCGATGAGCTGGTCGCTGAAGCCAAGGATGCCCTGGCTCCCTGGTGCGCCGGAGCCGGGGCCCAGCGTGCCGCTCCCCTGCTCGCCCTTGCCGACTACATCACGAGCCGCGATCGATGAGCGTCCCCGTTTCCGGCGATGCGGGGCACTGGCTGTTGATGGCCCGCGACCTCGCCGACAACGCCGTGCTCTGGTGGGGCCTGGCGGCCTGCGGCGTGGCCCAGCTCTCCAAGCTGCTGATCGAGCTGGTGGTGCATCGTCGCTGGCGCCCGGCGGTGCTGTTCGAGACCGGTGGCATGCCCTCCAGCCATTCCGCCCTGATGACCGGCACCGCGGCTGGGGTGGGCTGGTACGAGGGCTTCCAGAGTCCCCTGTTCGCCCTGGCCGCCGCCCTGAGCTTTGTGGTGCTCTATGACGCCGCCGGGGTGCGCCGGGCCGCTGGCCTCACGGCGGCGCGGGTCAACGGTCTGCCGAGCGGGCTGTGGCCATCCGGCGCCGAGGTGGGCCCGGCGGTGGAGGCGCTGCTTCGGCCCCTGAAGGAGAACCTGGGCCACACCCGGCTGGAAGTGCTGATCGGCAGCCTGATCGGGCCGGCCGTGGCCTTGCCGGGCCTCACCTTCGCCGGTTCACCCCTGCACCTGGCCGGGCTGCTCTCGGGCAGCCTCGGCTGAGGGCCGGCGATCACCACGCCCCCCCTCACCATCGATCAGCAGGCGGCCGAAGCCGCCTTCGCCGGCTGGCTGTCGGATCCTGCCGACGGCACCCCCTTCGTGCTCAGCGGCTACGCCGGCACCGGCAAGACCTTTCTGTCGATGCGCTTCCTGGCCCTCGCGGAGGAGCGGGGCCTGTGCTGGACCGTGGCCGCCCCCACCCACAAGGCGGTGGGCGTGCTGCGGGGCTACCTGGAGGCAGCCGGGCTGCGCCCCACCTGGTACCCCTCCACGATCCACCGGCTGCTGCGGCTCAAGCTGCGCCGCGAGCGCGACCTGGAGCGCTGCGAGGAGACTGCCCAGACCGCCGCATCCCTCGAACATCTTGCCCTGGTGCTGATCGACGAGGCCTCGATGGTGGACAGCGCCCTGCTGGAGATCGCCCTGCGCTGCGCCCATCCCTTCCGCACCCGCCTGGTGTTCGTGGGCGATCCGGCCCAGCTGCCGCCGGTGGGGGAGCCCGAGAGTCCGGTGTTCGCCCTGGGCCGAGCCTGTTCCGCCCAGCTCAACCAGGTGGTCCGCCACCAGGGGCCGGTGCTGCGGCTGGCTGCCGGGCTCAGAGGGGGACAGCTGCCCTGCTGCCTGCCGCCGGTTCTGCCGCCGGTGGCGACGGCCCTGGGAAGGGTGGCGCTGCTGGCGCGGGGAGCCTGGCTGGCGGAGGCCCAGGCGGCCCTGCGGGAGGCTGCCGCCAGCGATGATCCCGACCGGGCCCGGATTCTCTGCTACACCAACCGCAGCCTCGAGCGCCTGGTGCCGATCGCACGGCGGGCCCTGCACGGTGCGATGGCTGACCAGCTTCCCGTTCTCCCAGGCGAGGTGCTGATCACCCGGGCGGCGGTGATGGCGCCCGCCTGTCGCCGAGGGGAGGAGGAGGGCGAGGAACCCGATCTGCTGCTGGGCTCCAACCGGGAGCTGGTGGTGCGGGATGTGACCCCGGAGCGCTGTGATCTGGCCGACTTCGGGGTGGGCGGCGGCAGTGAACCTGCCCCGCCGGTGATCGAGACGCTCACGGCTGCGGTGGAGGCGGGCGAGGCCCGTTTCGAACTGAGGCTGTTGCCGCCGATCGGCTCGAGGCCGCGGCAGGAGCTGGAGGCCGTGCTGCAGCACCTACGGCAGCAGGCGCGGGCGGCGGGTTGCCAGGAGGGAAAGTCGTTGTGGCGGCGGTTCTTCCTGCTGCGCGATGCCTTCGCCTCCCTGGGGCCTGCGGCTGTGCTCACGGTGCATCGCAGCCAGGGCAGCACCTTCGGCGAGGTGTTCGTGGAAGCCGATGTGTTCCGTCCCTCCGACGAGCGGCTGCGCCGGCAGCTGGTGTACGTGGCCGTGAGTCGGGCCCGCGCGGGGGTGGTGCTGGCGGCCGGGCCCGGCACGGCGCAAGAGCGGCGGCTTTGGGGTGACTGGCTGGAGGGTGGCGACGCACCGCCGCAGGACGGCTCCCGCAAGGGATAGACGCATGATTCAGTAAAATGCTTTTCGCAAGACCCAGTCGAGTGTCCCGGAGTGCACCGGCATTCTCTAGGTTGATGCAGCCGCTGATGGTCGCGGTGTTTTCACCCCTTGCTCCCAAAGGTGTGTTCGCCGCGTTGCCAACCCAGAACACCTCAGCGTCGCACCCCTATCCCGAGAGCGCCCTCCGCCCGGTTCGCGCGGAGGGCACCCTCCCCTTCCTGCTTCTGATGGCGGGCCTCGGCCTGGTGGTGCTGGGCGGATGGCTCGTCTGGCGGCGTCGGGCCGCCTCAAGGCCGGGACTGCCGGAGGAGCCCCTGTTCCCCGCGGCCTCGCCCCATCAGCACATCCACGACCGCAAGTACCTGAGCCGGATCCTCAAGGACGACGTCCCCCCTTCCCCGTGAGGCCGTTCAGGGACCCTGTTCCGGCATGAGCAGGCCTCAGGCCCGCAGGCCTTCGATGCCCTGCCAGCCGAGGTAGACCGCCAGCGCCAGGCTCACCAGGCCGACCAGCAATTCGCCGCGGGCCACCAGCCAGGTGCGGGCCCGCTGCAACCGGGGCAGCATCCGTTCGCTGCCAAGCAGAAGCAGGGCCAGCAGAGGAAGCAGCAGCAGCGTGGCCGTCCCCAGCCCGAACAGGGCCGCCACCAGCCATTCCTGCGCCCTGTCCAGGCCAGCCGCCAGCATCGAGCCGGCGGCTTTGGCGTAGAGGAAGAGATCGTCGGGCGTGATCACCTGCAGCAGGATGCTCAGGCCGATCAACGGCAGCAGGCCCAGGGCGGAGAACCTGTCGAGGCGCCGCTCCCACACGGGAGCCGCATCAGCCGGACCGGACAGCAGCGCGTTCAGTCCCAGCGCCAGCAGCCCGCCGGCCGCCAGCAGGTCGAGGCCGGTGCGATGGCTGGCGCCCTTGCTCATGTCGAGCACCAGGCCATGGCCCACCCCCAGCAGCAGGGCCAGCTCCAGCCAGGCGGTGAGCAGCCAGGCCGCCACGAACCAGCCGCCGCGGCGCAGGGGCCGCGGCCCGAGCAGCAGCAGCAGCAGAAGCCCGATGTGCACCGGGCTGCAGGCGATGGCCAGGGCAAACCCCACCATTTCTCCCCAGAAGGCGGCTCCAGCCATCGCGGTGCTCAGCGACGCACTTCGAACCAGTCTTCCCCGGTGGGTGGAATCGTGGCGCTGGCCACGCTGCGGACCTGTGCGGCTTCCGGACCCTTCTCGCACCAGAGCTGCAGTTCCGTGAGTCGCTGGGGTTCCCCCTCCGCCTCCACCTCCACCGAACCGTCCGGACGGTTGCGCACCCAGCCGCTCAGCCCCAGCTCGATCGCCTGGCGGCGGCAGCTGGCCCGGTAGCCCACCCCCTGCACCACACCGCGCACGATCAGACGCCAGCGTTCACGGGTCGTGGTGGGACGGGTGTCGGACGGCTGGAGGAAGCGGCGCTCGTCGGCAGCGGCACGGCGTGCCCGGCTGACGCGGCCAGACGGCGGGGGATCGCCGGGCATCCAGCCCAGTGGAGATGAACCCAGCTGGCGTGCACGTTGCTTGCTGTCCATCCTTCGCTCCTCGTGGGGCATCCCCAGCCTTCAACCTGCCACAGCTCCTCCCGTTCGGCCACGAACGGGCCCCCGTCGGCGGCCGTTCCTGCCGACGCGATCTGCAGCTGCCAGCGGTGGAACTCATGGCCGCTGAGCCGCTCGCCGCGGCGCAGCAGCAGGCCGTCGGTGCTGGCCAGCATCTGGCGGTAGCCGAGGCTGAGGGTGCTCCCGCGCCGGGCGCTGAACGGCAGCACGCCGGCCATGGCGTGGCTGCGGCCGGCCTGATCCTCGAGGGTGCGGCCGAGCAGCAGCAGCCCGCCGCATTCGGCCACCACCGGCAACCCTCCGCGCACTGCGGCGCGCAGGTCGGCGAGGCTGCGGTGGGCACCGGCGAGGGTGCCCGCGTGCAGTTCGGGGTAGCCCCCAGGCAGCAGCACCGCCCGGCTGCCGGCCGGCAGCGGCTCATCCGCCAGGGGGCTCCAGGGCCTGGGCTCCAGGCCGCAGGCCCCCAGCAGTTCGGCCGCTTCCGGGTAGCGGAAGTGGAAGGCGGCATCGCTGGCCACGGCCACCGGCAGTGCCGCCCCCGGCGGCGGGGAAGCCCAGGCGGCCTCGCCGCTGTCTGGGGCTCCCAGAATGCACTGGATGGGATCCCGCTCCCCCGTTCGGGCTTCCGGGGGGGCCAGCAGCGGCCAGAGGCGTTCCAGATCCAGGTGCTCCTCCGCCAGGGAAGCCCAGATCCGCTGGCGACTCTCGAGATCCGCCACCTCCCGGGGGGGCAGGAGGCCGAGATGGCGGGAGGGCAGATCGAGGGCGGGGTGGCTGGGCAGCACCCCCACCAATGGCACCTCAATGGCTTCGAGAGCCTCCCGCAGCAGGGTGCGGTGGCGCACGCTGCCCACCCGGTTGAGCACCACCCCTGCCAGCCGCACCCTGGGCGGGCCATGGTCGCGGAAGCCCCGCACCAGAGCCGCCAGCGAGCCGGCCTGACGGGAGGCCTCCACCACCAGAACCACCGGCAGATCCAGCAGAGCGGCCACGGCGGCGGAGCTGCCCTCGCTGCCGGCTCCTCGGCCGTCGAACAGACCCATCACGCCTTCCACCACCACCCGGTCGGCGCGGCTGCCGTGCCAGTGGAAACAACGCCGCACCCAGGCGTCGCCGCAGAGCAGGGGATCGAGATTGCGGCAGGGGAGCCCAGCCACCGCGCTCAGCAGCTGGGGATCGAGGTAGTCCGGGCCCACCTTGAACGGCTGGATGCTGCTGCCCCGCTGGCGGCCCAGGGCCGTGAGCATCAGCGTGAGCAGGGTCTTGCCACTGCCGCTGCAAGGCGCGGCGATCAGGCAGCTCAAGCGGCGGCGACGGGCAGCAGCTCCGCCGCGAGCGGAGCGGCGGCGGCCAGCAGCGGATTGGTGGTGTCATGGCCGCCGCCCAGCAGCCGGGCCAGCTCCATCTCCTCGCTCTCCTCGGGCAGGGGAACCACGTCTTCGGCCAGCTCCATCGATGCCATGCCGCCGGATTCGAGCCGCATGCAGCCGCCCGATTCCGAGCAGAGGATCACACACAGGGGCGGTCGCTGCTCCGGCCGGCAGATCAGCCGCAGCCCCACGATCGCGCCGGGATGGGCCTTGGGGGCTCCCACCGGCAGGGGCATCAGCCGGAAGCTCACGGTGCCGCCGTCGGTGCGCTGGAACTCGGCGGCGATGCCGTTGCCGGGGCCATCACAGGGCACCACTTCGCTGCTCACCAGGTGCCAGCCCAGGCGGTCGGCGATCCAGGCCGCCAGCAGCAGCCCCTTCACCGGATGATCGCCCTCCACGTCGATGTCGAGCTGCACAACGTGCTGCAGGGCATCGCGGCGGGAGGGCGGGTCGAACACCATCGCCAGCGATTCGCGCCAGCTGCGCAGCCGCAGCCAGTTGAGGTCGTTCACCGCCTGGCCGGTACGGATCCGCTCCACCAGCACCTCAAGGCAGCGCGCCGGGGTGCCCAGCGAGGTGTCGATCACCAGCCGCCGTCGGGGCGGCGCCAGGGCTTCGAGCATCTCCGGTGGCTCATCGAGGCTGCTGTTCCACCACACCCAGCAGGGCAGCTCGTCGCTGACGAGGGGCTGGATCAGGTCGAGGCCGTTGCGCAGGGCGCCGAGCCCGCCGCGCAGCACGATCGCATCGCCGCAGGCCGCGCCGGCGCCGCCCTCCTCCGGCAGGGGGCAGTAGGCCGCCACCACGGTTTCCAGCGGCTGGTCGGCGGCGAGGGTGGGGGCCAGGGTGATCAGACGCCGGGGCATGTGGTTGCTGATCGCGCTCTCCACGAACTGGCCCCGCTGATCCTCTGCCTGGTGACTGCCGGCCAGAGCGCCGAGCTTCCACACCAGGCGTGGATCCATCGGTGCGGTGGAGGGGGGCAGGCCGCATTCCCCCACCAGCTCCCGCGCTGCTTCGATCGCATCCTGGCGGTCGAGGCCGCGGATCGGCCCGTCGACCTTGCCGATGCGCACCAGCTGCTGCTCGAGCCAGGAAGGCTCCCAGACCAGCAGGGTGAAGGTGGCGGCCCCGGTGGAGCTCTCCAGACCCTGGTTCCAGAGGTTTTCGAGGTAGGGGGTGACCTCGGCGGGCGGCACCTCAAGCGGGGCCTGAAGCGTCAGCTGGGCGGACATGGTGCGGAAGC
The DNA here is from genome assembly GCA_024958655.1 of Cyanobium sp. FGCU6. GTDB lineage: Bacteria > Cyanobacteriota > Cyanobacteriia > PCC-6307 > Cyanobiaceae > Cyanobium. The sequence goes on from JANWUR010000015.1 coordinate 80,327, forward strand.
GGCGACGGAGAGGGGTGGAGCGAGTGGGCTGGGGCGGTTCAGGGGCGGCGCCAGAGCAGGTTGTCGGCGGCCAGCAGGTTGTCGGCGGCGGCCGGACCCCAGGTGCGGGCCTCGTAGGGGTGCACCGGCAGCTGCCAGGGCGACTCTTCGATCAGCTCCAGCAGCGGGGTATAGAGACGCCAGGCGGCCTCCACCTCATCGCTGCGGGTGAACAGGGTGGGATCGCCGAGCATCGCGTCGGCCAGCAGCCGCACATAGCCCTCATCGCTCGGCTCGCCGAAGCTTTCGTCGTAGGAGAAGGCCATATCGACCGGCCGGCTGCGCATGCCCGAGCCCGGCGCCTTCACCTCGAAGCGGATCTCGGCCCCCTCATCCGGCTGGATGCGCAGGATCAGCTGGTTGGGGGTGGGGGAGCCGCCCGCCGCATCGAACAGGTGCACCGGCGCTTCACGGAAGGTGAGCACCACCTCGCTGAGGCGCTTGGGCAGGCGTTTGCCGGTGCGCAGGTAGAAGGGCACCCCCTGCCAGCGCCAGTTGTTGATGAACAGCTTCATCGCCACATAGGTTTCGGTGGTGCTGTTCGGATTCACCCCCGGCTCCTGGCGGTAGCCCGGCAGCGGCCGCGCACTGGTGCCGCCCGGCCCGTACTGGCCGCGCACGCAGCAGTGCCAGGCCTCCTCCTCATCGGCCAGGTGGGCGGCCTGCAGCACCTTGGCCTTCTCGTTGCGGATCGCCTCCGGATCGAAGCGGCCGGGCGGTTCCATCGCCGTGAGCGCCAGGATCTGGGTGAGGTGGTTCTGCACCATGTCGCGCAGGGCGCCGGAGCTCTCGTAATAGCCGGCCCGCTCCTCCACCCCCACGGTTTCAGCGGCGGTGATCTGCACGTTGGCGATGTAGTTGCGGTTCCAGATCGGCTCGAAGATCGTGTTGGCGAAGCGCAGCACCAGGATGTTCTGCACCGTCTCCTTGCCGAGATAGTGGTCGATCCGGTACACCTGGCTCTCCTTGGCGCAGGCCTGCACCACCCGGTTGAGGGCCTGGGCGCTGCCGTAGTCGCGGCCGAAGGGCTTCTCGATCACCACCCGGCTGCGTTCCGGGTCCGCCAGCAGACCCGCCGCCGCCAGGGCGCGGCAGCCGCTGCCGTAGAACTCGGGCGACACCGAAAGGTAGAAGGTGCGATTGCCGCGGGTGGCGCGCAGGCGGTCGATCGATTCGAGCCGCTGGGCCAGACGCACCAGATGCTCGCTCTGCTGCAGATCCACCGGCTCGTAGAACAGGCCCTGCACGAACGCCTCCCAGGCTCTGGGGTGCTCGGCCACCTGCTCGGCGAGGGCATCGCCCATCTTCTGGCGGAACTCCTCATCGCTCCAGGGCCGGCGGGCACAGCCCAGCACGGCGAACTCACTAGGCAGCCGCCGCTGGCGGAACAGTTCGAACAGCGCCGGTACCAGCTTGCGGTGGGTGAGGTCGCCGCTGGCCCCGAAGATGACGATGCACTGGGGTGAGATCACCCGCTCCTGACGCAGACCCACCCGCAGCGGGTTGGTGAGGATCGTGGTCATGACGCGAGACAGGCCATTGCACCCTGGTTTAACGGGAAAGACCCCCCGACGCCGCTGGGGCGGCCGGAGGGCCCTGATCCTGTGTGGATTTGCCGATGGCGGATCGGCTCAATAGGTTTCAACGTGCCAGCGGTCAGCCTTCTTGAGCTGGGGCCGCAGTTCCGACCAGTCGAGCCCCTTGGCGGCGGCGGCGGCGGTCATCGCCTCGTCGATGCCGGGCTCCATGCCCCGCAGACCACACATGTAAACGTGGGTCTTGGGGTTCTCGATCAGGGCGAAGATCTCATCGGCGTGCTCGAGAACCCGGTCCTGGATGTACATGCGACCGCCTTTGGCGTTCTGCTGCTCGCGGCTGATGGCCGTGGTGTAGCGGAAGTTGTCGGGGAACTCGGCCTGATAGCGCTTCAGGTCGTCGTCGTAGAGGAGGTTGGGGGTTTTGGGAGCGCCCATGAACAGCCAGGCCAGGCCGCGGAACTGGTATTCGGGGTTGCGGGCGCGCTCGCCGGGATCGAACATGCGGCGCAGGTAGGCGCGCATCGGTGCGATGCCGGTGCCGGTGGCCAGCATGATCACGGTGGCGTCTTCATCCGGGGGCAGAAGCATCTCCTTGCCCACAGGCCCCGTGATCTTCACCTTGGCGCCCGGTTCGATGTCGCAGAGGAAGGTGGAGCAGACACCGTTGATGGTCTCGCCGTCCTTCTCGTACTGAAGCTGACGCACGCAGAGCGAAACGGTGATGTCTTCGAGGTTGTCGCCGTGGCGGGTGCTGGCGATCGAGTAGAGGCGCAGCTTGTGGGGCTTGCCGTTGGCGTCGGTGCCGTCGGGGATGATGCCGATCGACTGACCCTCCACGTAGTGGAGCTGCGGGTTGCCGCCGGCCAGATCGAAGGTGATGTGGTTCACCCTGCCGATGGCTCCTTCGCCCACCAGGCTGTAGTTCTCGGTAACGGTGCCGAGGAACGGATCCTTGGGCTTGTACAGGTTCACCGGGACGTCGGCGTGGCTCACGGCAGCTCGAGGGGCGGGGACGGTTGGGGCGGCCTGGGGGGCCGGGTCGGCAGCGGGAGCAGGGGTGGCTGCCACGGCTTCAGCCGTGGTGAGATCGCTGCTCACCACCCTGATGCGACCACCGTTGGCGGCGATCGTCTGCATCAACGACTGCAACTGCTCAAAGGGAACGGTGAGGCGGCGCTCCGCCCGGCGCTGCCGTCCGATGCCGAAACTCTCCACCACGACGGTGAACATCCTGCTGTCGGACTGGCTGGCACGGCCGGTGGTAACGCGCATCTGGAGGACATCCCCTTAAGGCGGCCCGATCATAGAGACCCCCGTTCCGTGGGCCGTTGCCAGCTTTTGCGTCGGATCCCGGCGACGGCAGCTAGGTTTGCGCGGGTGGTGCCTCCGGCCACCGGCAGCGTGTCGCCAGCGGCACGCGCTTTTTCCCCACCTACGGCCCGTCCGAGCCCTGAAACGCCTTGGCGCAGCTTCTGGTCCCGTCCGCCGATCTCCTTCCCGACACCGCTTCCGACAGGCCCACCGCCGAGGTGAACCCCCTGGTCTTCCCATCCGCTCCTCCCGAGGTGACGACCTGCTGCGCCCTCGACACGATCCAGCAGGAAATGGAACGGTTGCCCCATGGCAAGCGCCGGCTGGCCGTGCAACTGCGCCTTCCCGTCGATCCCCAGTGGTTGTGGGCTGTGCTCACCGACTACGAGCAGTTGGATCGCTTCATCCCCAACCTCGCCAGCTCCCGCCAGCTGTGGCGGCGGGGCACCCAGGTGGCGGTGGAGCAGGTTGGCGTGCAGACCTTCTGCGGCATGCGTTTCTCGGCCCGGGTCCAGTTGGTGCTCACCGAGGAGCGGCAGCATGGCCGGCTGTCCTTCGAGATGCTTGAGGGAGATTTCCGCTGTTTCCAGGGGGCCTGGCAGGTGGGCCGGGATGCGCTCGGCAGCTGGCTGCTCTACGAGCTCACCGTGCAGGGCAAGCCGGGCATGCCGATCGGTTTGATCGAGCAGCGGCTGCAGCACGATCTGGCCTGCAACGTGCGTGGCGTGCAGCAGGAAGCCCAACGTCGCGAATGTCAGATGGGCTGACGCATTCGACATCGCAGAGCCTTTGATCCCTAGGGTCCGAAAAGGCGGGAAAGTCGGATTGCCAGAAGTTTTTATATTGATACAGCCTCATTTCGGAGGCTGATTTTTATTTCGGATATACCCCCAAGGGGATTCGAACCCCTGTCGCCTCCGTGAAAGGGAGGTGTCCTAGGCCTCTAGACGATGGGGGCGAGGCCGCAGCTGTCGGGCGAGCGCGGAACGACGCGCGTGAGCGCGGAATGCCGGAATTCGCGAGAACCGTGGTGGCGATGTGCCGCCGCTGCTGAAAGGAAATTACGGGTCGGAGGGACCCTTCGTCAAGGCAGATGGGGGGGCTCCCTCCCCGAGGCGGAACCGGCATCGGAGGGGATCTGGCCCGTCCACACCGGCACGGTGAAATGGAAGCAGGCTCCCTCGCCCGGCTCCGAGACCACCCAGATCCGGCCGCCATGCACCTCGGCGATGCGGCGGCACACCGACAGCCCCACGCCGAAGCCGGAGGTGTTTCCGGAGGTCTGGGGCAGGCGCACCCGGTCCTGGAAGATGCGTTGCTGCTCCTCGCGGGGGATGCCGGGCCCGCTGTCGCAGACGCTCACCTGCAGCCACTGGCTGGTGCGATGCAGCAGGGTGAGGCTCACCCGGCCGCCCTCCGGTGTGAACTTGAGGGCGTTCTCCAGCAGGTTGAGCAGCACCTGGCGCATGCGCCGCTGATCGGCGTACACGTCCGGCAGGTCGGCGGGGATGTCGGTGACCAGTTCCAGGTCGCGACCGATCCAGAGCTTCTCCAGTTCGAGGATCGCTTCGGCCGCCACCTGCCCGAGGGCGAGGCGCTGGGGATTGAACAGGGCTTCCCAACGGGTGGTGCCCACCTCCAGCAGGTCGCGGGAGAGCTCCTCGATGTCGTCGAGGCGGCGGCCCAGCACGTCACGGAATCGTGACTCGTCGATCTGGCCGAGGTTATGGCTCTGCAGCGCGAGCTTGGCCGCAGTGAGGGGGGTGCGCAGCTCGTGGGCCACCATCCGCAGCAGCCGCTCCTGCACGCCCAACCGCTCGATCAGCGTTTCGTTCTCCTGACGCAGCACCAGCAACTGGTCTTCGAGCTGAACCTCCCGCCGGGTACGGCTGCCGTCGATCTCGGCGGGGCGCAGGCTCATGCCGAGGCTGGTGACCACCTCCATCTGCTGCCAGCGGGGCAGCCAGCTGCGCAGCTGCAGCGAAAGGGTGTTGCCCGCGAACACCTGCTTGGGCAGGGGGTCGAGCTTGACCAGGGCCGGGGTGGCCACCAGCCGATGCAGCTCGAGCAGCTCGGGCTGATCGGCGGGATCGGCCACCTCCAGGGTCACTTCAAAGCCGGAGTCCTCGCCGCGCAGGAAGGCCAGCAGGCTGCGCAGATCGGGGGTGGCCATGTGCTGGCGGGAGGCCACCAGCAGCAGGCGCAGGGTCTGTCGGGCCGGCCCGTCGCTCACCGGCCCGTTCCCCACGGCAGCCGGCGAAGGGCTGATGGGTTGGGCATCTCCCGCGGTGGGCAACGGCCGGCGAGCATCGGCGGCACTCACCCTATGGCGGCACTGGGCGAAACGCAGCCCCATGGCTAAGACGTGGAAAGCCGTGCCCAGCGGTGCCCTCCGTTCCGCCGTGTGCCCCATGACCCTGCCGCCCGGATCCGGCACCACCCCGCCCTCGGGCTTTCCCCTGGAGCACGGTATGCACCGCGTGCCGGTGTTCGTCCCCCATCCGGCTCTGGTCCATGGGGCCTCCCACAGCCGCATCCAGCTCGACAGCAGCCTGCGGCGCTGGTTCTCCCGCAACCTGGGCCTGTGGCGCTCGCGCCGCCTCTATTTCTTCGCCGACGACGAGGCCCTGCGGGTGGACATGCTGCTGCGGGTGGAGAGCTTCAGCGAACCGATCGAGGGAGAGGCTGCCTATCGCTTCACCTGGTGGCCGGAGAAGGAGTACGGCTTCTTCGACAAGAAGCCTCGCTATGTGCGCGAAGGCACGATGGAGGCTTACCTCTGCGGTCACCAGCTGCGCCGCAGCCGCGGCTACCTGTGCGGTTCGCCCACCAAGAGTCAGATCCGCCAGGTGGACGAGCACGAACTGATCTTCGAGTCGCATTACCAGGAGTGGGACATCCTCGAGCACATCCGCCTGGTGGATCAGGACCGCTTCCGCGCCCGCTCGATCTATTCCTGGCGCGACGGCGATCTGGAGCTGGTGGAGATCCACCACGAGTCGCGGCTGGAGAGCCCTAGCGAGCCGCTCGGCGAACCGGTCTGAGCCGCCCTCGCCCCACGGATCGGAGGGGCTCCGATGCAGCAGCATGGGGAGGTCCGGCCACGATTCCTTTGTCTTCACCGTTCCGATCCTCCCGGCATCGCCGAACCCGGCAGCTGCTGCTTGCTCCGCTTGCCCTGGCACCCCTGCTGCTGGCTCCTGGAGCGGCCCTGGCGGCCCCGGCCACGCCGGCGGAGATGAGCCTCTACACCCGGATCGCCGCCGTGAACGTCTGCATCTCCCGCTCGGCCGGCATCGAGTTCGACAAGGCCGTGGGGGTGGCGGGCGAGACGATCGCCCAGCTGATCCAGGGTCAGCACCAGGGCCAGATCCAGCAGGTGGGGGCGAAGACTCTCACGATCGAGGAACTGCGCCGGGGCTCGATCAACTCCGCCGTGATCGGTGCGGTGGAGATCTGCCCGAAGCAGGTGCCTGCTGACGTGAAGGCCAAGGTGGACGCGGCCATCAAGCAGTCCGGCGGCACTGCCAAGCCCAAGGCCAAGTAACCCAGCCATGGCCACCGTGCGGCTCGCCGATTATCGGCCGGCTCCCTTTCGCCTCGAGCGCACCGACCTGACGGTGCAGCTGTTCGACGATCACGCCCTGGTGACCGCCGAACTGGCCATCCACCCCGCTCCCTCCACGGACTCCGGGCCCGAGGCCGCCGAGCCCCTGGAGCTGCGGGGGGTGGAGCTCGAGCCGCTGGAGCTCACCCTTGACGGTGTGGCGCTGGCGGCGGACACCTACACCCTCACACCTGATCGCCTGCTGCTGCACCGGCCGCCGGCGGTTCCCTTCCGTTTCGGCAGCCGGGTGCGGATCCTGCCCCAGGCCAACACCACCCTGGAGGGGCTCTATGTGAGCGGTGGGATGTTCACCACCCAGTGCGAAGCCGAGGGCTTCCGCCGCATCACCTTCCATCCCGACCGCCCCGACCTGCTCAGCCGCTTCCGGGTGCGGATCGAGGCCGACCGCGACAGCTGCCCGGTGCTGCTCTCCAACGGCAACGGCATCGAAGCCGGCCCCCTGCCCCCCGGGCCGGATGGGCGGCCGCGCCACTTCGCCGTGTGGGACGACCCGTTCCCGAAGCCCTCGTATCTGTTCGCCCTGGTGGCGGGCCGGCTGGAGGAGGTGACGGACAGCTTCACCACCGCCGAGGGCCGTACCGTGCGGCTGCGTCTGCATGTGGAGCCCGGCGATGCGCCGTTCACCGCCCACGCGATGGCGTCGCTGAAGCGCTCGATGGCCTGGGATGAGCAGGTCTACGGGCTCAGCTACGACCTCGACGAGTTCAACATCGTTGCGGTGCGCCACTTCAACATGGGCGCGATGGAGAACAAGAGCCTCAACATCTTCAACTCCAAGCTGGTGCTCGCCGATGCGGCCACCGCCACCGATGGCGAGCTGGAGCGGATCGAGAGCGTGATCGCCCACGAGTACTTCCACAACTGGACGGGCAACCGCATCACCTGCCGCGACTGGTTTCAGCTGTCACTGAAGGAAGGGCTCACAGTATTTCGCGACCAGTGCTTCAGCGCCGATCAGCACGGCCAGGCGCTGAACCGGATCGAGAACGTGGCGCTGCTGCGCAACACCCAGTTCCGCGAGGACGCCGGACCCACGGCCCATCCGGTGCAGCCGGATGCCTACCAGGCGATCGACAACTTCTACACCACCACCATCTACGAGAAGGGCTCGGAGGTGATCCGCTGTCTGCACACGCTGCTGGGGGAGGAAACGTTCCAGCACGGCATGACGCTCTACGTGCAGCGGCACGACGGCACCGCCGCCACCTGCGAGGACTTCGTGCGGGCGATGCAGGATGCCGCCGAGCGCCAGTGGCTCTCCGACGGCCTGCCGGAGCGGCCGCCGTTCGACTTCGATCGCTTCCGGCGCTGGTATCACCAGGCGGGAACGCCGGTGCTGGAGATCCGCCGCCACTGGGACGGTGAGCGAGGCGAACTGGAACTCACGGTGCGTCAGTCCACGGCACCGACCCCCGGGCAGCCGGTGAAGCAGCCGCTGGTGGTGCCGCTGGTGCTGGGGCTGGTGGGTCAGGCCGGCCAGCCGCTGGCGCCGCGGCTGGCCGGCGAATCGCCGTTGCAGGTGGCGGAGGCGCTGCTGCCGCGGCGGTGGGGCGAGGCCAGCCGGCTGCTGGTGCTGGAGCACGAGCAGCAGACCTTCCGTTTCGAGGGGCTGCCGCATCAGGCCACGCCGCCGGCCCTCTCGCTGCTGCGGGGCTTCTCCGCCCCGGTGCGGCTGGAGATGGGCCGGCCCACGGCCGAGCTGGTGCATCTGCTCGCCTGCGACAGCGACCCCTTCGCCCGCTGGGATGCGGGCCAGGTGCTGCTGCGCCAGGCGGTGCTGGCCAGGGTGGCCGGATCGCCGGACGGGGCTCTGGAGGAGGAGCTGGTGGATGCCTTCGGCCGGATCCTGGCGGATCCCTCGCTTTCGGAGGCGAGCCGCAGCGTGCTGCTCGATCTGCCCGGCATGGCCGAACTGGAGGACGCGGTGGTCGAACCCGATCCCCCGGCCCTGTTTGCCGCCCTGCAGGTCCTGAAGGCCCGTTTCGGAGAGGCGCTGGCGGCACCGCTGGCCGATGCCCTGGAGCGCTGCCGGCCGCAATGGGGCGAGGAATGGCCGCGGGGCGGTGGCGCCCGCCGGCTCACGGCCACGATCTGGCGCTGGCGGGCCGCTGCCGGTGATGCGGCGGTGCGATCCGAAGCCGGCGCGGCGGTGGGCGGTCCCTCGATGACCCTGGCCCGCGCCGGCCTGTGGGCCTTGCAGCCGATCGACTGCCCGGAGCGGAGCGCGGCGCTGGCGGCGTTCCACGACCGCTGGCTGGAGAAGCCGGTGATCTTCGATGCCTGGTTCGGCCTGGAGGCCGGCACCCCCTTCGGCGATGGGCTGGCGCGGGTGGAGGGGCTGCTGGCCCATCCCCGCTACGACCCCGCGGCCCCCAACTCCGTGCGGGCGGTGCTGGGTGGCCTGGCGGGCAACGCACCGGTGTTCCACGCCGAAGGTGGCGCCGGCTACCGCTTCCTGGCGCAGCGCATCGCCGACCTCGACAGCCGCAATCCGATCACGGCCTCGCGCCTGGCGAAGGTGTTCAGCCGCTGGCGCAGCTACGGGCCTGCCCGTGCCACGCAGATGGAAGCGGCTTTGCACCACCTGGCCGAGCAGCCCCTCTCCACCAACACCCGCGAGGTGGTGGAGCAGTGTCTGGGGGTGGGGTAGCCGTAAGGGTGCCGGTGCCGTCGGCGTCTTCAGCGCGGCGGGGGCGGTGGGGGCGGCAGGAGCACGCCCGCCGGAGCGCTCCTGCCGCCCCGGGTGGGGGCTGACGTTGCGGTTCCGCGCACCGGGCGGCTGGCCGGGGCCGGACCCACCTCGCTGCCGAAGGCGTCGGCATGGAGCTGGCGGAAGATCGCCTGGCGGTAGGGGCCCCCCTCGGGGCCGGCATAGCGGCCCCATAACCCTTCCCAGTAGAAGTAGATCACCCCATGCCCCCGCTCCGCCGCCAGCCGCACCTTCTGGGAGAGGGTGGCCATGTCGGGGGTGCGGCCGCCGAAGCCGGCCAGGATGCCGATCTCCACCGGCAGCCCCCAGCTGCGGGCCTTGATCAGCGCCGGCTGGTTGAGGTCTTTCTCGAAGCCCTTCACCGAGTAGGCGTAGTTCTGCACCACCACATCATCGATCAGGCCGCCCAGGGCCCAGAGTTCCCAGTCCTGCAGCCAGTGGTTGTAGGCGAAGCGGAAGGGGCCCGGCGACAGGCTGATCACCGTGCGCCGCGGCCCCCCCGCCTTCTGCACTGCGGCCCGCAGTTCCCGCAGCAGGCCGGTGAGCTGCTGGCGGCGCCAGCGCATCCAGAACCGGTCGGTGCTGTCGCGCGGTGGCTCCCGGCCCGTTTCCGCCCGGTACAGCGCCCGGGTGTAGTCGTCGTAGCCGAGTTCCACCGGCCAGGCGAAGTGGTCGTCGAGCTGGATGCCGTCGACCCCGCAGCGCTGCACGATCTCGGTGATCAGGCCGATGAAGCGGGCCCGCACCCCCGGGTGGGCCGGGTTGAGCCACACCCGCAGATCCTTCAGCGGTGAGGTTTTCAGGTTGGCGCCGTGCATGGCATACAGAGCGCTGCCATCCGGGCGGCGAAGGATCCACTGAGGATTGCGCTTCACCACCTCGGCATCGCCCGGCTCCATCAGGCCGTACTCGAACCAGGGCACCACCTGCATCCCCTGGCGGTGGGCCGCCTGGGTGATGCGGCAGATCGGGTCGAGGTTGGGGGCCTGGCGGGCCAGGACCGGCTCGATCGGGGCGTGGCGGCTGCGGTGGAAGGTGGCGCCGCGGCTCCAGACGTTGGGGTAGAGCGTGTTAAAGCCGGTGTCGGCCAGCTGCTGCACCGCCGTTTCGATCCGCGCAGCGTCGTAGTAGAGGGGGCTGGGGCTGTTGGTGAGCCAGACGCCGATGCGCGGGCCCATGGGCTTGGGCAGGCGGCTGCGGCCCTGGGCCAGGGCCTCGCCCGTGAGCCCCACGCTGGCGAGCGGGATCAGCAGGGCGCCGAGGAGGGCGCCCAGCCGGCGCATCAGGGGGGAGGGGAGCATCGCGGTGCGCTCAGCGGAACATCGAGCTGACCGAGCTTTCCTCGTGGATGCGCCAGATCGCCTCCCCCAGCATGTTGGCCACCGACAGCACCCTCAGCTGGGGGAAGCGCCGCTCGGGCGGCAGGGGGATGCTGTTGGTGACCACCACCTCCTCGAAGAGGCCCTCCTCGGAGAGGCGCTCGATCGCCGGCGGGGAGAACACCGCATGCGTGGCGCAGCAGAGCACCCGGGCGGCGCCGCGCTGGCGCAGCAGGCGGGCCCCGGCGCAGATCGTGCCACCGGTGTCGATCATGTCGTCGATCAGCACAGCCGTCTTGCCGGCCACGTCACCGATCACGGTGAGGCTCTCGGCCACGTTGTGGCCGGAGCGTCGCTTGTCGATGATCGCCAGCGGCGCGTCGTTCATCTGCTTGGCGAAGGCCCGGGCCCGGGCCACCCCGCCCACATCCGGCGACACCACCACCACCTCCCCCAGCTGGCGTGTGCCCAGGTAGTCGACCAGCACGGGCGATCCGTAGATGTGGTCGCAAGGAATATCGAAGTAGCCCTGAATCTGCGAGGAGTGCAGATCCATCGCCAGCACCCGCTCCACTCCCGATTTCACCAGCAGGTTGGCCACCAGCTTGGCGGTGATCGATTCCCGCCCCGCCGTCTTGCGATCAGCCCGGGCATAGCCGTAGTAGGGGATCACGGCGGTGATCTGCCGGGCGGAGGCCCGCCGGCAGGCATCCACCATGATCAGAAGCTCCATCAGGTGGTCGTTGACCGGGGCGCAGGTGGGCTGGATGAGGAACACATCGCAGCCGCGGATCGATTCCTGGATCTGGATGTAGAGCTCACCGTCGGCGAAGCGCTTGATCACCCGCGGCCCGTCGGGCACGCCCAGGTAGGCGCCGATCTCCCGGGCCAGATCCGGGTTGGAGGTGCCACTGAACAACCGCAGCCGGCGGGCATCGTTGGACGCATGGGGGGCTTCCCCGCTCGGTTCCACCCGTGCGGCGGTCGAGAAAGTGGTCACGGGCGGCGTGAACGGTCCGGCGGTGTTTCGATGGTAGAAGCGGGGTGGTCCCCCAGGGTTGAAGAAGGATGACGCTTGCATTCCCGCTGGTGCTGGCGGCGCTTCGGCCGGCGGGCCATCCCGACCTGCCGGCGGAGGCGGCACCGGAGCTGGCGCGGCGACTCGGCGCCGAGCGGGTGGAACTCGCCGCCGAAGAGCTCCCGCAGCAGGCCCTGGCCCGGCTGGGCTCCATCGGCAGGCCCTGGATCGCGGCGCTGCCCTGCGATCCGGGTGTCCCGCTGGACGGGGGCGGCAGCTGGGCCGAGGCCCTGGGGGCCTGGTGTCAGCCGGTGCTGCTGCTGGTGCCCGCCGATCAGCTGGAGTGCGGTCTGCCGGCGGCGGCCACGGCCCTGCTGCGCCAGTGGGGCGTGCCGCTGGTGGGCCTGCTCCAGTGGGACGGGCCCTGGAACCCGGAACGCCGTCGCGCCGACGGGCTTCCCTGGCTGGGAGCCGCCGGCGAGCTCGAAGACGGCGAGCTGCTGCTGCTGGTGGGCCGCCGGCTTCAGGCCCTCGATCCGGTGCCCCTGCAGGCCGCCGGGGCTCAGGGGGCCTTCCAGAGCGGCCCGGTGGCCTCCGCCGCCAGCTGACGCAGGCCGCCGTGCTCCTTCTTCTGCGGATCCAGCGGCAGCATCGCGAACTGGATCGGGCGGTCGTCGTCGAGTCCCGCCGCCAGCACGCTCAGGGCCTCCCGGGCGGTGAGGTTGGTCTCCACCTGCCCCTGCAGCCCGGCCAGCAGGCCCGGCAGCCGGCTCAGCACCTCGGGCCGCTCAAGCCGCTCCCGCAGGCTGGTCACCACCAGCTTCTGGCTGGTGCGCCGGCTCTGTTCCCCCAGCCACTTGTCGCGGTAGCGCACCAACTGCTCCACCTGGCGGCCATCGAGCCGCTGCAGGCCGCTCTGCAGATCGATCCTGTACTTCAGGCTCTTGTCTTCGTATTTCATGGTGGTGGGAGGGCTCACCTCCAGTCCCCCCACCTCGCTCACCAGGTGGCGCAGCGCCCCCCGCGGCAGCACCAGATAGCGATCGGGCCGGCCCGGCTCCAGCCCCACCAGTTCGCGCACCACATCGGCGGCGAGCATCGGGCCGCCGCGGCTGTAGAGATCGCCGAGGCGCACCGGCTGGGCGCTGCCCGGCAGGTTCACCGCCAGTTCCAGCGGCAGCTGCAGCACCTGCAGCGGGCCTTTCGGGTTCACCCGCACCAGCAGCAGCGTGTCCGACCGGGCGGGGCCCCGGGGTGCGGCGCCGTTGTCGGTGGCGCCCAGGGTGTCGGCGTCGCTGCCGATCACCAGCACCGTGATCGGCCGCGCCGGCTTCTCCGCCAGGGTGGCGGGCGTCACCTCCAGCTGGGTGGCCAGGGAGCGGTCGGGTTCCGGCCAGAGCAGCCCGAACAGGGTGCTGCCCACCAGGGCGCCGCCGATCGCCACCGCCAGCAGACCCAGGTCGCGGCGGAAGCGGGGATCCCGCAGCGAAGGGAGACGGAAGCGGAAGCGGAAGCGGGGTCTGCGGCCCGCAGCGGCGGTGGGATCGTCCTTCGAACGCTTGCGGGGCATGGGGTGTCGGGGATCCCAGCGGGGGGACATCGGTGCCGGCGGGCGAGCGGATCGCTGACCACTCTGCTCCCGGGCCCGCGGCGGCCCGTGCGAATCCGGCGGCAGTGAGCGACGGCGGGGAAGCGCGACCGATAGCTTGGCCGGGCGTGGTGACCGTGCCGCCAACCATGACCGCCACTCCACCCACCCCTCCCGCCGTCGCCCTCGCACCCCACGAGCGGGCCCGGCCGATGGCCCGCGACACCGTGCGCCCGGCCAGGGATCTCTGCAGCGACTGCGGCCTCTGCGACAGCCGCTGGGTGGCGTATGTGCGCCGGGCCTGCGCCTTCCTCGAGCAGCGTTTCGAGGCGATGGAGGCGGCCGCCCACGGCCGCAGCCGCAACCTCGACGACGAGAACGAGCTCTACTTCGGGGTGCACCAGCGGATGTTCACCGCCCGTCTGAACCGGCCGATCGCCGGGGCCCAGTGGACCGGGATCGTGTCGAGGATCGGCGTGCGGGCCCTGGAGACGGGCCTGGTGGATGCGGTGCTGTGCGTGGGTCAGAGCCCGGGCGATCGCTTCACACCGGTGCCCGTGCTCGCCCGCACCCCCGAGCAGGTGCTGGCGGCGCGGGTGAACAAGCCCACCCTCTCCCCCAACCTGGCGGTGCTGGAGCAGCTGCCGGGCAGCGGCATCCGGCGCCTGCTGGCGATCGGCGTAGGCTGCCAGATCCAGGCCCTGCGGGCCGTGCAGGACACCCTGCCCCTCGACGAGCTCTACGTGCTCGGCCTGCCCTGCGTCGACAACGTGAGCCGCCAGGGTCTGCAGACCTTCCTGGAGAGCGCCAGCCGCTCGCCGGCCACGGTGGTGCACTACGAGTTCATGCAGGACTTCCGCATCCACTTCCGCCACGAGGACGGCAGCGAGGAGACCGTGCCCTTCTTCGGGCTCGACACCCCGAAGCTCAAGGACGTCTTCGCTCCCAGCTGCCTGAGCTGCTTCGACTACACCAACGCCGGCGCCGATCTGGTGGTGGGCTACATGGGCGCCACCTTCGGCCGCCAGTGGATCACGGTGCGCAATCCCCGCGGCCAGCGCCTGCTCGATCTGGTGGAGGAGGAGCTCGACCAGGCGCCGGTGACCAGCCGCGGCGACCGGCGCCAGGCCGTGCAGCAGGGGATCGATGCCTACGACAAGGCCCTGAAGCTGCCGCGGTGGCTGGCGGAGGCGGTGGGATGGGTGGTGCAGCGCTTCGGCCCTGCCGGCCTGGAGTACGGCCGCTTCTCGATCGATTCCCACTTCACCCGCAACGCCCTCTGGCTGCGCCGCCATCATCCCGGGATCGCCGAGCGCCACATCCCCTCCTTCGCCCGTCGGATCGTCAGCCGCTACCGGCTCCCCTCCACGTGAGGATTCCTTCATGACCCGCGCCTGCGGCGTGCTGCTGCACCCCACCGCCCTGCCGGGACCTCCACCCTGCGGCAGCCTGGGCGCGGCGGCCCGGGAGTGGATCGAGCTACTCGCCCGCGAGGGCGTGGGGGTATGGCAGCTGCTGCCCCTGGCCCCCACCGACTCCACCGGCTCGCCCTACAGCTCCCCCAGCGGTTCGGCCCTCAATCCCTGGCTGATCGACGTCGACGATCTGATTGCCGATGGCCTGCTGCTGGAAGGCGATCGTCCCGCGCTGGTGCAGGTGGGGGACGCCGGCCGGCTGGATCCGGCCGCTGCCGGCCGCCGGGCCGCTGCCGTGGGGGTGGCCCTGCGCCGACGCTGGTCGGCCCAGCCGGCCGAGCGGCGCCAGGCCTTCGAGCGCTGGAGCCAGGGGCAGCGCGGCTGGCTCGTGGACCATTGCCGCTTCATGGTGCTGCGGCGCCTCCAGGACGGCAGGCCCTGGTGGGAGTGGCCCGGGTCGCTGGCCCAGCGCCAGCCTCGGGCTCTGCGGGCGCTGGCGGGCAGCCAGGCCCCCGCTCTGCTGGAGGAGGCCCTGCTGCAGTGGCAGCTGCAGGTGCAGTGGGACCGGCTGCGCCAGCTGGCCCATCGCTGCGGCGTGCGCCTGGTGGGGGATCTGCCCTTCTATGTCGCCCACGACAGCGCTGACGTCTGGAGCCATCGCGGCCTGTTCTCCCTGGGCCTCGACGGCAGCCTGGAGCTGCAGAGCGGCGTTCCGCCCGATTACTTCTCGGCCACGGGGCAGCTCTGGGGTACGCCGGTGTACCGCTGGTCGCGCCACTGGCTCGGGGGCTTCGGCTGGTGGCTCGACCGGCTGGAGCGCCAGCTCGAGCTGTTCGACCTGCTCCGCCTCGACCACTTCCGCGCCCTCGAGGCCTACTGGGCCGTGCCCGGTGGTGATACCACCGCCGAGAACGGCCGCTGGAAACCTTCGCCGGGCCGGCCCCTGCTGGCCCTGCTCCGCCGCCGCTGCCGCCGCCGCGGCCTGCTGCTGCCGGATGGGCGCCTGCCCCTGATCGCCGAGGATCTCGGCGTGATCACGCCGCCGGTGGAGGCCCTGCGCGATCGCTTCGCCCTGCCGGGCATGAAGATCCTGCAGTTCGCCTTCGACGGCAACGACGACAACCCGTATCTGCCCGCCAACTACCGCGGCAGCCGCTGGGTGGTCTACACCGGCACCCACGACAACGCCACCAGCCAGGGCTGGTGGCACTCCCTCGACGACGGTGCTCGCCATCGGGTGGCGCAGGCGGTGGGCGGCGAGGTGCGCGCGCCGGCCTGGCAGCTGCTGGAGCTGGCCCTGGCCTCTTCGGCCGAGCTGGCGGTGGTGCCGCTCCAGGATCTGCTGGAACTGGGCGATGAGGCCCGCTTCAACACCCCCGGCACCATCGAAGGCAACTGGAGCTGGCGGCTCGGTCGGTCGGTGAACTCCCTGGCCGGGGCCCTGCAGGGCTACGGGGCGATGGCCTCCCGCTTCGGGCGCGGCGCCGGCGGCGCCGGCGGGTAGCGCCAGCTGCCGTCGCGGCCGGCCGCCAGCGGCGCCCCCCGCCAGCGAACGGCGGCGGAGCCCGCCGGCGGCGCGGGCTCCAGCGAGAGCCGGAAGGGGGGCAGCACCGGCAGGGTGAGTCGGCCTTCGAGGTTCGCCAGCACGGTGGGCGCGCCCGTGGCGCCCGCAAGCCTCAGCCGGGTGGGCCGTTCGAGCGTCAGCTCCAGGGTTCCGAGCGACAGGTCGGGGCGTTGGCCGCCTGCCCCTTCCCGTCGCAGTCGGGCCAGGGCCTGGCCGGCGTCCGCCCGCTCCAGGGGCCTCAGTTCGGGGAAGGCCCGCAGCACGGCGGTTTCCGGCTCCTTCCCCGCCGGTGCCTGTGCCGGCAGCGGCGGGATCGGGCGGCTGCTGAGCAGGCCCGCCGCCGCCAGGCGCTGCTGCTGCAGGTTGAGGAGATGGATCAGGGCGACGGTCAGCCCGGCGTAGAGGAGACTTCCCGTCCAGGTGCCGAGGGCATCGATGCTGGCGGGATTGAACCGTCGCACGGGGCCGCTGCGCCGGGATCCCGGCGCGCGCAGGCCACCGGGAGGCAGGGCTCCTTCAAGGCTGCCGCCGGGAAGCAGCAGGTATTGCTCCAGCAGGGGCAGCATCGTGCGCAGATAGGCCGCTTCCGGCAGGCGGTCGCGCCAGCCCTTCTCCAGGGCCTCGAGCACGGTGGTGCTGATGCGCGTCGCGTGGGCAAGATCGCGCAGACCCAGGCCACGGGCCTCGCGCGCTTCCCGAAGCGTCTGGCCTGCGGCCTGCAGCGGATCCTGCGGCGGCGACGTTCCATGGCCTCCGGCGGCGGGCAGCGCACGGCCGAAACGCCCGCGCAGGCGCCCCACGAGCTGCCGCAGGGCCGGAGGGGGGGGCGGGAGGCTCAGGGGGACGGGGCCAGGAGGGCCTGCCATTCTTGCGGCTCGAGCCGACGCCAGTGCCCCTCCGGCAGCGCTCCCAGCGCCAGTGGTCCGATGGCGACGCGCTCCAGATCGAGCACCGGATGGCCGAGCAGCTCGGCGGTGCGCCGGATCTGTCGGTTGCGCCCCTCCCGCAGCACCAGCTCCAGCCGGGTCGCGTCCGCGCGCGCCCCGAGCAGGCTGAGCGCAACGGGCTGGCTGGCGACCCCGTCGAGCGGGACGCCGCGGCGCCAGCGCTCCAGCACCTGCGGGCCGGGGCGACCCTTCACCCACACCCGGTAGGTCTTGCGGTGGCCGTAGCGGGGGTGGGTGAGCCGCAGGGTGAGGCTGCCGGCGTTGCTCAGCAGCAGGGCACCGCGGCTCTCGGCATCGAGCCGGCCCACGGGGTGGAGGCCGTGGCCCCGCCGCAGCCCGGGCGGCAGCAGATCGAGCACGGTGGCGCGGCCGTGGGGATCGCGGCAGGTGCAGAGCACTCCCGGCGGCTTGTTCAGCAGCAGGGTGAGGGGCGCGGGGGCGGCCCGCAGGGGGCGGCCGTCGATGCGGATGTCGTCGCGTTCGCCATCGGCCCGGTCGCCGAGAACCGCCACCCGGCCGTTCACCTGCACCCGGCCCTCGCGCAGCAGTGCCTCGCCCCGTCGACGGGAGCAGACGCCGGCGGCGGCGATCAGTTTCTGCAGGCGTTCCGCGGCCATCAGCGGGATCAGCGGGGAGCGGAGGTGGGGCGCGGTGGAGGGGGCGGCGGAATTCTGCCGCCAGGGCGGATCCGCTCCGGGAAAGGATGGTATGTTTACGAAACCAATTAGTTTCGTAACGCGGAACGATGCCTTCGATCACCGTCGCGACCTCCGCTTCGGCCCTGGCCGGCACCGGCGATTCGCTCCGCTCCTACCTGCGTGACATCGGCCGGGTGCCGCTGCTCAGCCACGAGCAGGAGA
>JANWUR010000040.1 GCA_024958655.1 Cyanobium sp. FGCU6
AGCGGCTGCTTGGTGCGCTGCCTAAGGCTTGCGGTGCTTTGTTGCTGATCAGGTCCAATAAAGAGTTAGCTGCACAGGAAAGCCGTGGTCGGTATCGTGGGTCTGATGGTGGTGACTTCGGATGCCGACAATCCTCAGGAGCGGACCTTACAGGGTCTACTTCTACAGTCACGAGCCAAACGAGCCTCCCCATGTTCATGTGGATAGAGATAAGGCGTCGTGCAAAGTCTGGCTTGTTCCTGTTGCACTAGCCTCAAGCCTTGGTTTTCGCGCCGGAGAGCTGCGTGAAATTGAACGGCTGGTCAGCTTGAACAGAGCTATCCTGCTGAAAGCATGGGAGGAGTTTCATGGCTAACCCTGGCGAGCGGGTCACAGACGTTGCCTTGACAGAGGACAGGTTGATCGTTGACCTGGCTGATGGACGATCTGTCTCGGTTCCGTTGGCGTGGTTCCCAAGGCTTCTACATGCAACATCTCAGCAGCGTGACAACTGGGTGACTGCTGGGGCCGGCTTTGGAATTCACTGGCCAGATGTTGATGAGGACTTAAGTGTGGAAGGCTTGCTCCGTGGTGCGCCAGCGCCCCAGGCAAGGGCACTGGTCAGCTAACACCGCCATTCACCTGAGCCGCCACCGCAAGGCTATCTACTTCGCTGCGCACACCTTGCGGCCAGGTGATGGCAAGCGTAGGCCTGCAACTGGCCCTGGGAATCGAGGGCGCCTGCGGCATCCCAAAAGAACAGATCGCCACTCATCTCTGAACCAGCACCGATGCGTTCCTGCAGCTCACCGCGCTCGATCTTGCTGACCAGTTCTTCAACGGTGGCTTCTGCTTAGCCCCCGTGGATTCAGCTTGCCTCTCCCTCGAGATCGTTCAGGAGCTGGGCGCACTGCTTTAGAAGTGCAGGCAAGTTGTTCAGGATTACGCCCCAGACCAGACGGTGGTTGATGATGGTGTACTCGTGGGTGAGCTTATTTCGAAAGCTGATGATCTGTGGTGCCTGATCGATCTGGGGAAATCGATCCTCGTCGCGCTGTGAGAGCTGATTGAGTGCCTCACCGATGATCGTGAACTCCCGCTCAACAGAGGAGCGAATCAGGCGGCTGTTGCAGTAATCATCGAGGTTGATGCCAGCGACGGCCTGCTGGATGGCGTGTCCAGGCTCGATCACATCGTTGAGGAAGGCCCGAGGGTCACGCTTCATAGATCAGCTGTTTTGACGCCTCGATGTCGCGGCTCACGTAGGGGTTGCGCACGGCGTCAGCCATCACCAGATCCACCGACTGGCCGGTGATCGAGGCCAGTTGCTGCTCCAGGCCGAAGTAGGCCTGCACGAGTGCGCCAGGCTCGATCGGCTGGAACTCCACGAGCAGATCCAGATCGCTGCGGGCCGGGTCGAAGTCGTCGCGCAATGCCGAGCCGAACAGATGCATCCGCAGCACCTGGTGTTGCCGGCAGGCAGCGGCGATGGCTTCGAGCTGGTTGGGTGCGAGGGCGATGGTCATAGCGCCAGTCCGATCTGATCAGTCTGCCCTGAATCAGGGAGCGAATTCTTCGGCGGCCTGCCGCGCGCTTCGTGCCTGCGGCGGCGCCAGCAGCTTTCGCAGCCTTCGCCGCCTGCTTTCCCCCCTTGCTGTGCAGGCCCAGATTCACCTCCTCCGCATACCGCTCGGCAGTCAGCGCCAACAGCCGAGCCAGCACGTCATCCCGCACTGAATCGGGCCAGCGGTAGCGCCAGGGCAGTTTGCGGCGGCCGGTGATGGCGCCGTGGGATCCACCCCAAAGATCTGCGGCAAGGGTGGGAGCGCTGAGGTGGAGCCGAGGGTAGTGACGATGCAGAATCATGAATCATGAATCAAGAAGCCTCAACACAGTTGCTCGTAAGGGCGGCAAGTCTGTGTCAATAGCATTCCAGACACGCGCAGGGTTGACCTTCAGGTAATCATGGATCAGCACGTCTCGCATCCCAGCGATTTGTCGCCAGGGAATCTCGGGATTGGCTGCGCGCAGTTCGGCACTGAGATTTTTGGTGGCCTCGCCAATCAGCTCAAGATTGCGGATCACACCATCTTGGATCAAACGAGAATTCATAAATGCGTCTTCGTCGCCAGCCGCATAATCTTCAATGCGATCCAGGCATTCTCGGATACTTTCGAGATAAAGCCGATCCTTGTTCATAGCGGTAGTGCCTGGGCAAGGATCTCGTTGCGCATGAGTGGATGCAGGCTCTCTGCTTCGGTCACATCCACAGGGCACCCGAGAAGATCTTCCAGCTCCTGTCGCAGCTGGATCAATCCCAGCAGGCTCTGGTCTGCCGCCAGGTCGACCAGCAGATCAAGATCGCTGCCGTTGTGCTCCTGCCCCTTGGCGATGGAGCCATAAATACGCAGGTTGGACGCGCCATGGCGGCGTGCCACCGCAAGCACATCCAGCCTGAGCTCCTGCAGGCGCTGGCGGATCGTGGTGGCGGGTGTGCGGCTCATAGTCCCAACCCCATCTGTTCGGTGTGGGAGGGTTCAGTTTCGCCCAGTTGCCTGGCCTTGGGTGGACGGCCTCGGCGCTCCCCATCGGCAGCGGCTGCCTTCGCCGCCTGCTTGGCCCCCTTGCTGTGTAACCCCACTTGGCTCTGGCCTTCGGCCTCCAGCTGCGCAAGAAGGCCAGGGGTGTGCCCCACCAGATCGAGCTCCAGGGCAAGAATCAGCTGTTCGCGGACCGCTGCGCTGGTGGAGTTGGTGGTCAGGGTTCTGGCTTCTGGTGAGGACTCAGCCTGGATGGGAGCAGACGGGGTGGATTCCATGGTCGCTACGCCTCCTGGCCGCCGCCGAGAAACGTGTTCAGCCGCTCAGCGATCAACCGCCGCCGCGCCGTCAGAAATGCCTTGTAGCCCTCCACGGTGAGCAGGTTGGGGTCGGTGGGGATGCACTGACTCTCGAAGGGCTGATCGCCATTGGCCTTCTGGACCTCTGGGAAGTAGAGGGCAGGCTCCTTGGCACTGATCTTGCGGTTGGCCTTGCCGCTGATGAAGGCGAGGTTGGCGATGTCGTCGGTCTCCCGGGTGGTGGCAGTGCTCTTGAGAACAGCCTTGGGGAAGATGTGGTGGAACTGCAGCTGGTGGGCATTGCCCACATGGCTGAGGGCGATGACCAGGTTGGAATGCCAATCGCGGGCGTTGGCGGCTTGAAAGGCCAGGAACATCGTCTTGAACAGGGCGCTGCGCTGATTGCGGCCTTCCAGCTCTTCAGGGGTGACATCCAACCGACCCACCTGGGTGCGCAGCCGATCCAGCAGCTCCTGGAAGCCCCCGCCATCGCGGAGGATCTTGAGGTCTTGATCGAGGAGGGTTTCGCTCGAACCTCTGCTGTAGCGGCCCTTGGCATTGGCGAGCAGCACCCAGCGGCGTAGGCCTCTCTCTTCAGCGGCCGCGAGCTGGTAGGAGCGCTGGGCGCCATAGAAGCCAAGGCTGATCAGCAGGAACGGCGAGGCCAGCAGGGCGGGGCTGGTGATGCTGGCATTGCTGCGCAGGAAGTTGATCGCGAACTCCATGCCGCGGCAGCCATCGTCCCAGCCGCTCTTCAACGCATCCAGGGTGAGGCTGGAAACGGTGAGGAAGCGGGACTGGCCAGTGGCATGGGCGACCAGGTTCTTGAGGTGAAGGCCCAGGTCGAGCTCAAAACCATCTTTCACGCAATCGGCCTGGAAGGCCTGGAACACGTTCAGGGAGCCACGCCACTTGGCGGTGATCTGAGCCAGGGCAAGATCAGAGCTCCGTAGCTTCGCGCCGAGCGAATTCACACGAACGAAGATCTCGGTGACCTCGTCGTAGGAAAGGGACCTCTCCAGCACATCCATCCGGTAGATGTACTTGCGAATCTCCTTGAGACGGTTGAGTCGCTCTGTATAGCGCTCAGCGCGTGGATCATCGAGGCTTGTAACGCCAGCTCGCTTGAGAAAGGTGTTGTTGTCATGCGTTCCGGCAAACACCTCGCTGACCTTCACCCACTGGGGCAGCTGTTCGAGCTTGCGGGTGCTGACCACGAAGGTCATCTTGTCGAAGCGCTTCTGCAATTCATCCTCTGTGGCATCGGCCTCATCATCGATCGGCCGCACGCGACCATTCACCTGAACCGGATTGCCACGAATCACGGCCGAGAGGGATGTGAGCCGCTGTTGGCCATCGAGAAGAAGCTGGGTCTTGGCGTAGGGGTTGGACTGCTGCTCGACCGCAAATGACTGCTGGGGAACCACCTCATCGGTTTCCCAGATCAGAATGGCACCGGAGGGATAGCCGCGATAAAGGGAATCGAGCAGATCTCGCACACGGCTGGACCGCCAGACATAGCGCCGCTGCATCTCTGGCAGGCGCAACTCGCCGCGCTCGATCTTGCTGACGAGTTCTTCAACGGTGGCTTCTGCCTTGGCCATGGATCAAGGGATTTCTTGATTCAGATCTTGAATTTCCTGGGCGCAGTGTTGAGCGAGCAGGGGAAGGTCTGTCTGGATGGCACCCCAGACGATAGGGTCACTAATATTGGGGTACTCGTGGGTGAGCAGGTTACGGAAGTCGATGATCTGACGTGCTTCAGGGATGCGATTGAACAATTCAGGCGCTTGCTGGGATATCATCCTGAGAGCTTCGCCGATGATGATGAACTCCCGCTCCACGGCGGAACGAATGAGGCGGTTGCTGCCATAGGTTTCAGCTGTGACCCCAACGATTGCCGCCTGAATGGCAGTTGCGGCTTCGAGGATGTCGCGGAGGTAAGCTCGGGAATCACGCTGCATAGATTTCCTGCTTGCTCGCCTCGATCGAGGCTTTCAGATAGGGATTGCGGATGGCATCCGCCATCACCAGATCGATGGGAGAAGCCAGAGACTGCCTGAGCTCATTGAGGAGGCTGAAATAGGTTTTGTAGAGGGCCTCTGGTGCATCGGGCTGAAACTCCACCAGCAGATCAATGTCGCTCTCGCCTGGCCTGAAGTCGGGCCGCAACACCGATCCAAAGGCATACAGCTTGGCCACGCGGTGCCGTCGGCAAGCACTGGTCATGGCGTCCAGCTGCCTGGGTGCGAGAGCGATCGTCACAATCCCAACCCCATCTGTTCGCTGTGGTCTTGCTCAGTCTCGCCCGACTGGCTGGATTTGGCCGGCCGGCCGGGCCGCTTGGTGCCTGCTGCGGCGCCTGCAGCTTTCGCCGCCTTCGCCGCTTGTTTACCGGCCTTGCTGTGCAGCCCCAGATTCACCTCCTCCTGATACCGCTCAGCATTCAGCGCCAACAGCCGAGCCAGCACGTCATCCCGCACGGCATCGGGCCAGCGGTAGCGCCAGGGCAGCTTGCGGCGGCCGGTGATGGCGCCGGTGGCCTGGAGCTGACCTTGGAAATCGAGGGCGTCTTTGGCGTCCCAGAAGAACAGGTCGCCGCTGTCGATGCGCTCCTGCAGCTCATCGGGGAGCTGGGCATCTTCTTCGGTGTCGAGGTAGTCGAGCCCGAAGCCGCAGGGGCTGTTGCTTGGGCCCAGCTGGAGCACATCGCTCCAGCCGTAGGCGGCCAGCACCGCCTGATCCATCTCTCCGTGGAGCCTGCGCAGCTCCAGCAGGCCGCTGCTTGTTTCGGCGGGATCGTGGAAGCGGTTGTAGGTGCTGGTGAGGCCTTCGTTGTTGCGCACCATCAGCTCACCGCGGAACTTGTGATAGCCCTCGCCGATGGCTTCCAGGGACTTGCGGGTGCCTTCTTGGACGAGATCGTTGGCGGAGGAATCGAGGAGGGCGGTGGGGAAGGGGAAGGTATCGAAGCAGTCCTCAGGTATGTATCTGGGAGTAGATCCAAGACTGGATCCCTGAAGGAGGGCCCAAAGCTCATGAATTCGTGATTGTAGTAAAGCAAAGAATGAGTTGCTTGCCGGAATAAATGCCGTGACGGCATCAGAAAAAATCGTATTGCAGTTTTGAAACGCGAATGTTGTGTATTCTGAGTGGCGGCCACTGGCGAGCACGGGAAGCCCTTTTTCCAGTTCAAGGTACAAATCATTGGCAGGGCGGGAAAATTGCCACCATAGCCGCCTAAGTCTTTGTTCTGAGCTCTTTTGTCGGGCCTCCCAAACTGTGTCCTTGAGATGCTTGTGCAATCGTGGGCATTCGCTAATAAGGACCTTCTCGTCATCGTGCTTTACCCTTATTGCAAATCTAATCGGACCAGCGTGTGGCGTCGAGTTCATCTCATCACTCCCGAGAAAAGGCAGTACAAAACTTCTTTCCTGCTCATCAAGACTTAAGCTAAGGAGCTCCGTCTCGTCGAGGATAAAGCCCTTTCCATTCGGATTAACCCCGCTGTATGCATACCCTTTGTTTTGGGACAGCGGTAGCGGAGATGCGCTTGGGCCAAAAGAGAGAAAATAGGACGTAATCTCATTAACCGACTTGTTGTCGAGAATCTTTTTAAAAGCTTTGTCTGTCTTGCCGCGCATTGCGGCAAAGCGAGACGCATAAACACTGGCAAGCCCAGGCCACTTAAATTTCCTGCGCGCAAAATATATCGTATCTCCCCACGCAACAATGGATGTCAATCCTGTTTCTCTTGTTCTTCCCTCGGTAATAGAGCTTGTGACCACCATGCTGTAGCTGCCATGGATCCGACTTGCTATCTTTGAAACCCTTTGGACGAAGTAGGAGCAAAGGTCTGCTTTTCCGTGTGACCCTAAATAAGACTCTAAGAGATATTGCAGGTATCTCTCTCCGGCGGCTCCCTTGACAAGGGAGCCGCCTATGTAAGGCGGATTTCCCACTATAGCATTGAAACCCCTATCATCGCAATCAAACACCTCGGGAAACTCCAGATCCCAGTGAAAGGGGCGAATGCCTTGGTCACCTGCCGCAAGGCGCTCTCGGATTTCTTGCACCGAGTCCATCAGGGCGTCGTCGTGGAAGGTGCCGCTAAGCATTGCCAGATAAACCTGCTGCTTGTCGGCCCTCTCCTTCGTCTTGGTCTTGGCGAAGAAGGCCGCCACCATCAGATCGCCTGCTTTGCGAAGGCCCTCTGTTGCTTTGATCTGCTGCTCCAGCCGGAGCTTCTTGGTGTCGTAGTCGGCATCCGTGAGGCTGTCGAAGGCGAAGCTCTCACGCCGGTTGATCCCCAACTGTTCATAGATTCGGTTCTGATCGTCGAGGAAGCCAAGCTGCACCTCCCGCATCGCCGCACGGATCTCCTGCATGGAATACCCCACCAGCGAATCGCCGCACTTGAGGGCGTGATCCACAAACGTGAACGGCAGGTCTTGGCTGAGGGTCACCAGCCAGAGGCTCAGCTTGGCCAGGTTCACCGCAAACGGGTTCTTGTCCACGCCATAGAGGCAGCGCTGGGCGATCAGGCGGCGGGCGACGTTGTCTTTGTCCCACTCGGCCTTGAAGCCTTCGGGATAGCCCTCGCGCTCCCAGGCCTGCACCAGCCAGTCGGCCAGAAACCGGCACACCGCCACCAGGAAGGCACCCGAACCCATCGCCGGATCGCACACCTTCAGGGCCAGGATCTGCTCGGCGGTGGGTTGGCCATGGCAACGCTCCAGCCAGGGGCGGAACGCCTCGGCCACGATCGGTTCAGTGAGGGCCCTTGGCGTGTAGTGGCTGCCGCTGCGGCGGCGCTCGGCCGTGGGCTGCAGGATCAGCGAACCCGGCGCCAGGCCCCGGGGCGTGTGCGGCGACAGCCGGTTGCCCAGGGCCAGGCAGAGCTCATCCAGAGACGCCGCCTCTTTGAGACCTTGCTTGGTCTTGGCCGGCAGCTTCAGCGCCACCCCGGCCTGGTCGTCGAGCCATTTCTCGCGCTTGCTGGCGGGTTGGGCCAGCAGCTGCTCGGCATTCACCACCACCGTGATGGTGATCTTCTGGCGCGGCGGCCGGTGGGTGATCCCCACACTGGGGCCGCTGGCCTTCTCTACCATGAAGCCCATGATTCCCTCATACACCGAGCCGATCTGCTCCACATCGAGAGCCCGGTAGCTGAGGATCTGGCCGTCGAGCAGCAGCAGCTTGGTGAGCACCAGCTCCACCACGTCGTCGCTGATGGCCGGCACGGAGGTCAACGGCCCATCGGTGTACGACGTGTCTGCCGGGCGACCTTCCAGGAAGGGGTAGGCATCGGGATCGAACAGATCACCGTGCCTGGCCGGGAGATAGGCCTCGCTGGGACCACCACCGTCGTAGACGAGACGGAACAGACTCAGCAGCGTGGCCCAGGCACCCCGCCGGCCTTCCATGGCGTTCTGGTGATCAGTACGGTCTTGCCGCAGGCGTTGCGCCAGGCCACCCACGCTGTAGTGCTGGCCGTAGAGCGAATCGGTGGGCATCAGCTCTTCGTCTTCGGCGTAGAGCAGGAACACCAACCGCAGCAGCACGGTGATCAAGCCGCCGTAGATGTGGCTGGGGTCTTCCACCTTCAGGCCCGCGGCATCGAAACCCCGCAGCAGGATCCACAGCGCCTCCAACACCTGCTCGGCCAGGCGGGTGCTCACCTCGTTCTGCTCCTTGCGGCTCTGCTCCATCAGCGGCCGCAGACGCGTGTTGCTCGCACCTCCCTCAAACAGACGATCAGGCCCGAGCAGCATCTGCAGCGCCGCCAGCATCGGCCGCCCGTCGACCGTGGTCATCGGCTCCAACGGGAAGGTGAGGTGGCCGCTGGATTCACCCCGCGGCGCGTATACCAGCCGCAGGGCCACTCCGTTCCAGATCAGGCCAATCGGGTGTTCGCTTTCCTTCAGCAGCCGCTCCAGCCGCTGCTGCGGCGTGGCCTCCCAGCAACGCCGGCCATCGGCCCCTCTGGGCAGCGCATCAAAGGGCGTGCCCACGGGCAGCTCCTGCACCAGCAGCTGGGCCTTGAGCGGTCCATCGCCTGGGCTGGGTTCGCCCACGATCCAATCGGGGCGCAGCACCTCGTCGTAGTCGTCGAGGGGCACGGCAATCGGCGCCGCCATTTCTTCGGGTTTGCGGAGGTCGCCGGGCTGCCAGGCCAGCACCTCCTGGCAGAACAGCTCAAAGCTGGGGGCCACACTCAGCCACTGCTCGCCCACGGGCTGGTCTTCCAGCAGTTGCTCCAGCCGTTGCTGCCAGTCGGCCAGCACGGTGGTGGCACTCTCCGGGAAGACTCCCAACCGGTTGAGCACCACAGGCTCCACCACCAGGCCCACCGGCTGGGCCATGCCCTTCCACTCCTCGTGGGTGTGAACACCTGGGGCGCGGGGTGGCATCAGCGGACGGGGGGCACTGGGTTGAGACCCAGGCGCAGCAACAAAGCTTGGCGCAGCCGAGCAGCCATGCCCTTGAGCTCCTGGAGTTCCTCGGTTGAGGTATCAAAACCTGGATAGCGATTCATCACGCCCGATTCCGTCAAGTCCTCCAGTTCGTCCTCATCCCAGCTCCAGCCTGGATCCACACCCTGAAGCAACTGAGACAGCCGAACCAGATCATGGGTCTTCTTCTCGACACATTGCTGCAGGTGATAGACGTATCCATCGCGCATACGGGCTGTGAGCCTGTCAACCTCGATTTCTGTCCAGTCCCAATCTCCTTCTGCTTTGGAGATCCATTCCTCAACAACAGGGTTTCGTTCAGCCATTCAGCACCTCCCCGTGATCAAGAGCTTCGCGGATGATCGGGTCGCCCCAGCGGTAGCGAGGTTCAATATCTTCAGGACGCCTGATCAACAGATCGACGCGGAAGCCAGGTTTGCACGCCCTGCGAATTTCCCGGCTCTTGGCATATGGCCTCCCTTCAAAAGGCATCACCACCAGGATGTCGGCGTCGGAATCCTGGCGAGCAGTTCCGCGAGCCTGAGATCCAAAAAGAATGACCTTTTCTGGCGCGAATTGTTCCACCAGAGTCCTGGTAAAGGTCTCCAGAGCCTCGCGGCTGAAGACCCGTGCGCTGCTGAGATCGGCCATCGGTTCAGCCATGGAGCACCTCGCCGTGATCGAGGGCCGCACGGGTCACCAGCGGGGGCGAAGTGGCAGCCATGGACTCCATCATCGCGCCGGCTGGCTCGATTCGCGGAGCTGTGGCCACCGCTGCTGCGGTGTGGCCTCCCAGCAACGCCTGCCATCGGCCCCCTTGGGCAGCGCATCAAAGGGCGTGGCCAGGGGCAGCTCCTGCACCAGCAGCTGGGCCTTGAGCGGGCCATCCCCTTGGCTGGGTTCGGGGACTACCCAATCGGGGCGGAGCACTTCGTCTTAATCGTCGAGGGTCACGGCAATCGGCGCCGCCAACTCTTCGGGTTTGTGGAGGTCGCCGGGCTGCCAGGCCAGCACTTCCTGGCAGAACAGCGCAAAGCTGGGGGCCATGCCCTTCCACTCCTCGTGGGTGTGCACACCAGGGGCGCGGGGTGGCATCAGCGGGCCACCTCGCTTCGCTGGCAACCAGAATGGTTCCATACTGGTGGCATCTCAAGCCCCTGCCTGGCAGTCATGGCCAAGACCCTTACCCTCAAAAACCTGCCTGATGCGCTCCATGCCCGGCTCAGCGCCGCTGCCAAGCGGCACCGCCGCAGCCTTAACAACGAGGCCATTGTCTGTCTGGAGGCCGGCCTGGGAGCGGAGACTCCCTCTATTGAGGAGGAGCTGGCGAGAATCAGAGAGCTGCGCGAAAGTCTCGGACCCCACGTCTTTGATCCTGATGAGATCGATGCGTTCAAGCGGGAAGGCCGGCCTTGATCGTCGTCGACACCAACATTCTCGTGTATTTGTTGTTGCTTGGTCCTAAAACGGAGCAGGCAGAGATTCTGCGGCGACAGGAGCGCCAATGGGCGGCGCCGCAGCTCTGGCGGAGCGAGTTTCGCAATGTGCTCAGCGGCTATCTGAGGCGTGAACTCCTGCATCTTCCCCGAGCCGTCGCGGTGATGGAGGCGGCCGAGCTGATCCTGGCTCCCCATGAGGAAAAAGTCGGCACGGAACATGTGCTCCAGCTGGTGAGCAGCAGCCGCTGCAGTGCCTATGACTGTGAATTCGTGGCTGCCGCCCAACAGCTGGGCGTGCCGCTGGTCACGGAAGATCGGGCCATCCTGGTGGCGTTCCCCGATCTGGCGCAGTCGCTGCATCAGGCCACCTCCTGAGGCCAGAGCACAATCGCGCCGGCCGGCTCAATCCGCGGGGCGGTGGCCACCTCAAAGGTGCGCCGGATCGCGGCTGGCTCCAGCTCCAGATCCCGCTCGATCCGCGCCAGCCGCTTGTCCCAGTGGGAGCGGTTGTCGCGCAGCTGCCGCAGCTCATGGTCGGCAAAGCCGAACGCCAGCTGCTCAAACTCACTGTCGTGCTTGGTGCGGGTCTTGAGGATCCGCTCCCGCTGCTCCTGCAGCACCTTCACGAAGGCGTTGGCCTCGTCTTCGGCGCGCTTGCTGAGCTGGCCTTTGGCGCGCTCAGCCCGATCGGCGGCGAGGGCTTCGAGCCGGTCCTTGAGTTGGGCCACATCGGCCGGCAGCGCGGCCCGCAGCTGCTCCTGGATCGCTGCATCCACTGCTGGCAGGCGTTCGCGCAGGCTGGTTTCAAGGTCGGCCAGGGCCAGGTCGGTCTTGGTGGCGTTCAGCACCCGTAGCCGCCGGGACGGATCAGCTGGATCCCACTCGGCCACCAGCTCCAGTACCTCATCGTGCAGGCGAGCAGCACCGTGGCCATAGAGCGACAGGCGGGCCAGCAGGATCAGCTTGGCGGTGTCGTCATGGGTGGCAATCACCGCGGCCCGGCTCAGCTCCTCGCCCTGGAAGCCGCGCACCAGGAAGCGGTTGAGCAGCCGCTGAACCAGGGGGTGCTCCAGGTGCAGGTGCACCCGATCGGCATTGACCTCCTTGGGGTCTTTGAATACCACCGGCTGGGGCGCCGTGCTGCGCCGCCACTCCCACAGCTTCTCGCCGGGGCGGCGAGGGCGGCGCAGCGCATCCAGCACATCCCCCCAGCTCTGCTCGCCGCCGGGCAGCTCATCCGCCGGCGGGAAGATCCACTCGGCCCGCTCGGGATCGGCCTCGGCCGCCGCGGGATCCCGGGGTTTCAGCTGCGGTGTTGCCGCGCTCCCCTGGGCGCTCACCCGCAGGCTGGTGTTGAGCGCATCGCGGAAGAGATCGCTGCTGAAGTGCAGCCAGTCTTCCGACTTCTGCAACGCCTTCTCCAGCCGGGCCACCTGCTCGCGCAGCTCGTCGTCCCGCTCACGGCTGTTGTCTTCCAGCTCCAGATTGATCAGGGCCTGGCGGCGCTTGGTGTCCTCCTCCTGATCCACCCCCTGGATCTGCGCGATCGCCTCGCTGATCTTGGTGGGATTGATTCCCTTGGCCAGCAGCTCATTCAGCCGCCCCACGATCACCGGCGGCAGCGACCCCAGGCTCCTGCGGATTTCCTCGGTCTTCTGCACCAGCACATCGAGCACCCGGTCTTCCTCGCGATCCGCCAGCACGAAGTAATGGCAGAACACCTCGGGAGCGCGCTGAAGCGTGCGGTCGATGCGGCCGTTGCGCTGCTCCATCCGCCCCGGGTTCCAGGGCACATCGAAGTGGAACAGATAGCGGCAGTGGTTCTGCAGGTTCACCCCCTCACGCGCGGCATCGGTGGCGATCAGGATGCGTAGCGGATCCTGATCGGGCGGGCTGTTGAAGCTGCGCTTGAGGGCTTCCCGGTTCTTATCGTCGATGCCGCCGTGGAAGGTGGCGATGCGCTGCCGCTCCCGCTCGCTGCCGGCGATCAAGGATTCGATCTGCTCCTGCAGCCAGCGCTTGGTGTCGGCGTACTCGGTGAAGAGCAACAGCCGCTCGCCGTTCCACTGGGCCCCCTCCTGGCCCAGATCCGGGCAGAGGTGCTGCTGGATCCAGCGGCGCAGGTAGTCGATCCGGGCATCCGCCTCGTACCGCGAACGCTCGCTGATGCGCTGCATCTCCTTGAGCAGCGTCCACTCCTCGGGCCCTGCGCCCAGTTCGGTGGTGGCCACGGCCAGCCGATGCTCCTGCTCGGCCTCCCGCTCCACGCTGTCTTCATCGGCCTCGGCGCGATCGTCATCGCCGTCGATGCCCTGTTGCAGCAGTTTCAGTTGCCCCGGATCGCGGGCCGTGCGCAGGCGCTCGCCGGCATCGCGCCGCCGCAGCGTGTCGCAGTGCACCCCCAGCGTGCGGTGGAACGCCTCGATCGAGCTGAGCAGCCGTTTCTGCAGGTTGGTGACCACCAGCAGCTCGGCGGCTCGCTGCTTGCTGCTTGCGCCCTTGAGCCGCTGTTCCCGCAGGCTGCGATAGTCCTTGAGCAGGCGGGCCAGCGCAAGCTCAGCGGTGCCGGGATCCAGGCCCTCCAGCACCACAGGCACCACCTCGCGCTTGGGCAGCTCCTCGCCGATCCGGCGCAGGTCTTCCTTGAGGCGCCGCACCAGCACAGGCTCAAGGTCGGCCTTGTTCCGAACTTCCACGCCGCGGCAGAAGCGGGTGGGGTCGAGGATTTCCAGCAGGGCGGAGAAGCTGTTGCTGTGGCCGTTGTGGGGCGTGGCCGAGAGGAACAGCTTGTGCTCGAAGCGAGGCGAAAGACCCCGGATCGCATTGGTGAGCTTGGAGTCGACGGCAACCTTGGAGCCGCTGGCGGGGGCTGCGTTGTGGGCTTCATCCAAGATCAGCAGAGCCCTCTCGCCATCCCCCAGCCAATCGCGCAGCGGACCGGCGTAGTCCTCGTTGCGCACCAGCGCCTGGCTGAGGATGAAGCGGGTGTGGGTGGCCCAGGGGTTGATGCCCCAGCCCCGCTCCCGCCGCATCCGCGACACGTACTCGCGGTTCATCACCTGAAACGGCAGGCCGAAGCGGCTTTCCATTTCGTCCTGCCACTGCAGCACCACCGACGGCGGAGCGATCACCACCATGCGCTGCGCCTTCTGGCGCAGCAGCAGCTCGCGCGCAATCAGCCCGGCTTCGATCGTCTTGCCCAGGCCCACGTCATCGGCGATGAACAGCGCCACCCGCGGCATCCGCAGGGCCTTGCGCAGGGGCTCCAGCTGGTAAGGCTTCACATCGATCCCCGCCCGCAGCGGCGCCTGGAACAGCCCCGGGTCGGTGGCTGTCACGCAGTTCCACTGCAGGGTGTGCAGGTAGCTGGAGAACACCCGCGGATCGTCGAACCCCCGCTGGCCGATCGTCTCCCAGGTGCTCTGGCCCAGCACACGGGCATCCACCTCACGCTCCCAGAACACCTCGGTGATCTGGCCGTTGGCGTCGTCATCCAGGCAGGCCAGCCGCACCACGGTGTCACCACCGCCCTCGGGGGGCTGCACGTCCTCCACCAGGTGGTGGTGGCTGCGGCAGAACACCACGCAACCCTTACTGAGGCTGAGAGCAGGCGGAACCATGCTCATCGCGGCAGCGCCTGCCGCGGCTGGTCTGGCATCGGGGGCAGGGGACGATTGACCCAGTCTGCCGCCCCCGCCCTCACTGAGCGTCGCCAGGAAGTGCTGCTGCTCCATTGCTTCGAATGGCTGCAGGCCCCCAGTCAGGGCTCCTTGCCTTGACCCACCATCCCCTGCGCCAGCTCGTACTCCCTCGCGAAATCAATCACCGCGTCCTGGCCAGGCAGCAGCAGCTGAACGCCCACCCCGCCCTGGTACCGGCGCAGCTGGTGCATCTGCTTGGGGTCGTTGCTCGCCAGACCCTTCTGCCCCACCGCCGCCTGCGCCGCCGCAGTCAGGCGCGCCGACGTCCAGCCCCCTCAGAGGCAAGCGGCCTGTCGAGGCGCTGACCGTCCGACGTGAGCCCCATGCAGTAGCTCCAACAATTCGTTCCCGGATGGGGGCAGCGCCAGCCGGGGCCTGCCAGCCAGAGTGCTTGTCCGTCCTGTCGGCCTGTTCTGCATGCCTCTGATCCAGCGCGACGCTCCCTATCCCCACTGGGAGTTCAGTGACCCCAGCAGCGGTGATCTGCTGCAGCTGGTGCCCGAGCGCGGTGGCCTGATCAGCGGCTGGCGCTGCGGCGATCGCGAGGTGGTGTACCTCGATCTGGAGCGCTTCCTCGATCCTGCCCAGTCGGTGCGGGGCGGCTTCCCGGTGCTGTTCCCGATCACCGGCGGCCTCCCGAACAACCAGCTGCCCCTGCCCCAGGGCACCTTCACCCTCGGACAGCACGGCTTCGCCAGACAGCTGCCCTGGCAGATGAAGGCTCTGGCCGATGGGCGCGGCGTGCAGCTGCTGCTCACCGACACGCCGGAGACGCTCAAGGCCTATCCCTTTGCCTTCCTGCTCAGCATGGAGGTGCGGCTGGCGCCGGGTGCCCTGGAGATCAGCACCACGGTGAACAACCGCAGCGAGGCAACCATGCCATTCAGCTTCGGGCTGCATCCTTACTTCAATCTCTCCAGCCTGCATGGCGTCCGCTTCGAGGGACTGCCGGAGGAGTGCCTGAATCACCTGACCATGGCTCCAGCCTCCACCGCCCGGCAGATGGAGTGCCTGGCCGATGGCATCGATCTGCTGGTGCGACCCACCGGCCCGGTGCGGCTGGTGGATCAGGCGGCGGGCGCCACCCTCGAACTGCAGCTCAGCCACCCCTTCGATCTGGTGGTGCTCTGGACCGAACCGCCCCGGCCGATGGTCTGCATCGAACCCTGGAGCGGTCCGCGCCAGGCGCTGCTGAGCGGGGACCGCAGGATCGAGCTGGCACCGGGGGCGAGCACGGTGCTGAACACCCGCTATGCGCTCACCCGCCACTGACGGCGGGCGCAACATCTGCGCGATCAGATGATCGTGCCGTCGGCCAGGGTGGCGTTCTTCTCGATCACCACAATGCCATCGCGGATCGTGAAGCCCAGGGCACTGCGATCCGCCTCCTGCACATGATCCTTGTTGATCACCTGCACGTCGCAGCCGATCCGCACATTTTTGTCCAGGATGGCGTTGGCCACATGGGAGCCCCGGCCGATCCCCAGCGGCACGCCTCCCTGGGCGCGCAGGGCTGCACGCTGGCGTTCCGACTCGGAACTGTCGGCACCCATCACCAGGGTGTCCTTCAGCACCACGCCCTCCTCAACCCGCAGGCGCAATCCGAGCACGCAGTGGTCGACGACACAGCGATCGAGCCGGCAGCCTTCGCTGACGATCGAGCGGCGAATCTGGGCATCATGGATCTGGCTGGGCGGTAGATAGCGCGAGCGGGTGTAGATCGGCGCGGCTTCCGCATAGAAGCTGAACGCCGGCTGATCATCGGCCAGGGCCAGGTTGGCCTCGTAGAACGCCTTGATCGTGCCGATGTCTTCCCAGTAGCCATCGAACAGATGGCTCTGCAGTCGCAGGCCGCTGGCCAGCGCGGTGGGAATGATGTCCTTGCCGAAGTCGGTCGCTTCCGGATGGCTGCTGAGCAGGTCGAACAGCGTGGTCCGCTCGAACACATAGATCCCCATCGACGCCAGAAACGGCCGGCGCTGCGCCTCATCAGCGGCCAGCCCGAGAGCAGCGGTATCCACACGCATGGCCTCCAGGGCCTCGCCCCGGGGCTTCTCGCGGAACTCCTGAATGCGGCCATCGCCATCGGTGCGCATCAGCCCGAAGCCCTGGGCCATCGCCGCATCCACCGGCAGCGCCCCCACCGTGAGCGCCGCGCCGCTGGCCCGGTGGGCCTCGATGAAGGCGGCGTAATCCATGCGGTAGAGCTGATCGCCCGAAAGGATCAGCAGCTGATCCACATCCCAGGCCTCGAACAGCTCGCGGTACTGGCGCACCGCATCGGCCGTGCCCTGGAACCAGCTGGGGCTGTCGGGCGTCTGCTGGGCCGCCAGCACCTCCACGAAGCCGCCGCTGAACGACGAGGAGAGGTTGTAGGTGAGGCTGATGTGGCGATTGAGCGACTGACTGTTGAACTGCGTCAGCGCATAGATCTGGTTGATGCCGGAGTTGATGCAGTTGCTGATCGGAATATCGATCAGGCGGTAGTTGCCGCCCAGGGGCACGGCCGGCTTGGCACGGGTGAGGGTGAGGGGTTGCAGACGGGTGCCGGCGCCGCCGCCGAGGATGATGGCCAGAACACGCTTCACGCGCAGATCTCTCGCTTCAGGTGAACGTACAGCTGACCCGGCTCGCGGTAGCTTTTCGGCAGGCAGTGGTGCAGGCTGCGCAGGCGATCCCAGCAAAGGCTCCGCTGGATCTGCTCCAGGGATTTCCCTTCACGGATCAGGATCCGCATGGCCTTGCAGTACAGCGGATAACTGGCCTCCAGCGCGCCGATGCTGATCCTGGGAGTGGACGCGGCCTGACCCATCCGAGTCACCGGGCGAAGTGGTCACGACATTCCGATGGCCCCATCCGTGGGCGAAACCCCCATTTGGGGTGTATCGGCAGCCGGGAACGCCCTGTGCATCACTCCATCGTCGTGGACGCGGCACTGGATGAGGGGTTGGCGGATCGGAAGCATCAAGGGCGAACCCATCCCTCACCCCTGAATGGGGACAATCAGCCCAGACGTGATCCCGACCACGCGCCGGGGCACAGAGGGTCGGTAGGGTGAGAGCTCTGTCACCTGGGTGGATGGAGAGCTGCCACTATCACAATGAGCGCCCTCAGCTGATCATTCTGCGCTGCATCGGGGGGTGTGGCTTTTTTCTGGAGAAGGTGATTTTCCCGTGGGAGTCCTGGTGTTTTGATAGCCCACCGGACAGTCGCGTGGAGATCTGGACCTATGGAGTTTCCGGTGTGGAGCTCCTCGATGCCATGACCACTGAGCTGCTGCGCGTGCCGCCGCCGAACGATCCCGAACCGGGACTGGAGCCGCAACGACCGGGCCATGCACGCTTCTCAGGGAGAGGTCTTCAGGCCGATGGCGCCGGATCGCCATCCACAGAGATCGCTGTGCCCTGCTGAAAACTGCGGGACAGCGATCTTTTCTTGGCTCAGAGGCGTGCTGACACCACCACCACCGCAAGCAAAATCGCCATCAGGACCACTTCGCTGATCAGTGTCTGCATGGCCTGCTCCCGTTTCAGCGCTCACTGTCGAATGCCAGCACCGACAGAAGCGCCCCCCATCGGGGGGCAATCACCCCGAATGGGGACTTGGCCAGGCCGAGGCCATCTGGCCAGGCTAAGCAGACCCGGTCTCGCGCCGGACCCTGAAACCCCTCCCCATGGCCACGTACAAGGTCACCCTCATCAATGCCAACGAGGGTCTGAACCGCACCATCGAGTGCGCCGACGACCAGTCGATCTTTGATGCTGCGGCCGATCAGGATATCGATCTTCCGGTATCCTGCAGGGCGGGGTCCTGTTCGTCCTGCGCCGGCAAGCTGATCAGCGGCAGCGTCAATCAGGAAGATCAGGCCTTTCTCGATGAAGACCAGATCGCGGCCGGCTTCGTGCTGACCTGTGTGGCCATCCCCACCTCCGACTGCACGGTGGAGACCCACGCCGAGGAGGCTCTCTACTGAGGGCCATTGGCCTTCAGTAGCCAGCTCGTCACCCCGATGCCACAAATGGCGAGCGCCGCCATGGGGTAAAAGGCATAGATGTAGCTGCCAAACAGATCACGCAGCTGCCCTGCCACGAGTGTTCCCAACAAAGCGCCTACACCATAGGCAGTGAAGACAATTCCGTAATTCATGGCGTAATCTTTGGGATCAAAAAGCTTCAGCGTGGCCGTTGGTGCAAGCGCCAGCCACCCCCCCAGACAAAACCAGAACAGGCTGAAGGCAATCAGGTAAGTTGCCACATCTCCTGGTTTGGTATGCACCATCAGGGTGCACGCCACCAGGATCAGCACATAAGACGCGATGGCGACAGATTGGGGGCGATAGCGATCGGTGAGCCAACCAAACAAAGGCCGACTCAGTCCGTTGAACAGGGCGAACAGCGCCACACTGCGTGCTGCAACACCAGGCGACATCTGGATGATTTCCTCGCCCACGGGCCCGGAGATGCCGATGGCACTCAAGCCCACGCAGGCCGCCAGGCCGTAGCCCATCCAAAGCCCATAGAAGCTGCGGCTGCGCAGCAGTTGGCGGAGCGCTGTGCGATTCTCGATCGCGTCAGCCCCTGGGCCAGGCGGCACCTGGGTGGCCTTGGCTGAACCAGCACTTCTTGGAATCCAGGCTGCGGGGGGCAGCCGGAGGGTTGAGGCAATGGCGACGATCACCACCCCGAACACCACGGCCAGCACGCGCAACGTGGAACGCACGCCCATATCCTCAATCAAGGCGTTGGCGATGGGTGCGGTGATCAGGGGTGAGAGGCCAAAGCCCACGATGGTGAGGCCAACGGCCAACCCCTTGCGATCAGGGAACCAGCGTGCCACCACTGCCATAGGCACGCCATAGGCCAAGCCAACACCCGCCCCATTGATGACTCCGTAGCTGAGGGTGATGGTGGCGATGTGGTTGGCAAAGCTGGCCAGGAGATAACCGCAACCCACCACCACACCTCCCAGTGCCGCAATGCGGCGCGGCCCGAGCTTCAACATGTAGAAGCCGGCGATAGGCATCACCGTGGCGTAACACACGAGTGCCACGGTGTAGGGCAGGAGACTTTCCGTGGCACCAATGGCCAACTCCGCTTCCAGCGGTCGACGAAACACGCTCCAGGTGTACACCGTGCCCAGGCAGAGCAAGAGCGCCATGCCCAGGGGGATCAGCAACCAGCGGCCACGAGCTGCCGGCAGACCAAACAGCTGAATCTTTGCTGGA
The DNA here is from genome assembly GCA_024958655.1 of Cyanobium sp. FGCU6. GTDB lineage: Bacteria > Cyanobacteriota > Cyanobacteriia > PCC-6307 > Cyanobiaceae > Cyanobium. The sequence continues at coordinate 19,638 of JANWUR010000040.1, forward strand.
TCCGGAGAGTTCATCCTGCTTCATTCATCAGGAGCATTGGCCGCATGGGGGCCTGGTTGAATCACCAGAACGATCGTACTGCTTTTGAACAATCGATGAGATTGATGCGGTGACGACAGAGGAAGACTATCCGTAGCAACCATTACATGAATAGATTTGCACGCATTCCTTGCCCATCGATCCAATAAAAAACCCCCTCGCCGAAGCGAGGGGGCGGTTCCGGCCGCAGCCGGTGGGGGGATTCCAGGAGCTGATGATCAGCCGATCGCC
>JANWUR010000063.1 GCA_024958655.1 Cyanobium sp. FGCU6
CGAACCGCAGCCGGAGCGGCGGCTCAGGTCTGCGGAGGTTTGTTGCTGATCAAGATATTTGTTGACAAAGAGACTATTACAAATGCATATATTCGCAAAGTAAAGTCCCGGCTGGGTGAGGCAAAAGCTCCGCGCAGAACGGTCGATGAATATCTAGGTTCATTGCAAAGAATACCACTAAAAGGCCTAAGCCAACCAGCGGAATATTATGAGATATTTTGGGATCAACAGCTTTATGGCGTAAAATCATCAGCGGTAACCACTGAGGCAGGATATAAACACTTTGAAGATAGGATACCGCCAAGGTCTGGGCCAAGCAATTGGCAGCTTGGAAGAGTGACAAGAATGAGTGACAGATTTGGATTTATCAGATCCGGTTTTGGTCAAGATATGGAGGACTTCTTTTTCTGCCCCGACTTTCTGTTTCGCAAAGACCTAGAGGTGCTTCAAGGCTCAGAGGTATGGTTTATGCCAGCCCCTCCCTCAGAAGGTAGCAAACAGCGGCAAGCTGTTAATGTTATCGCACTGAATGTCTTGCTAGAAGGGAAATTAGTGCATGTAAATCCTAAGGGATTTGGCTATGTGGAATGCGTAACGAGTGGTGGAGACTCTGTAAGGCTTTTCCTGAATCTGGGAGGGGCGCAGGGATGGACCGTGGAAGATCGAGTCAGTTTTACACTTGGTAAAAACGCCAAGGGCCCTGCAGGGGAACAACCGGCAAAGATCTAATTAACGAATGTATTATCAGCACCGAACAAGCCCTTCGAGTGGACAGGCCACCTCCAGCCCTCTGCTACGGCACCCAAAGCTCATCGCCTGCCACTCAAGGGCAGCGTTAGAGAGATGGGGCGCAGGCAGCAGAGGCCAGGAGTGGTATAGTCTGCGTATAGCCGCTGGTTGGTTCGTGCAGACGAAGGTTCAGAAGTGGGGAAACAGCCTTGGCGTGAGGATTCCTCGCGGCTTGGCCGAAGAGGTGGGCTTGGGGGCTGGCACCGAGGTCAGCCTCACCGCGAAGGATGGTGAGCTGGTCTTGAGGCCCTCCATGCCAAGCCGGCTCAGGCTTGCTGATCTTCTTGCGGACGTCACGCCAGAGAACATCCATGCGTCTCTTGATACAGGGGATGCAGTAGGCGCCGAAGCATTCTGATGTCCTCCTACGTGCCCGATCGCGGTGATCTGGTGTGGCTGGAGTTCACACCACAGGCTGGAAGTGAACAGCGTGGAAGAAGACCAGCACTTGTCCTCTCTCCAAAGACTTACAATGGAAAGGTTGGTCTGGCGTTATTTTGTCCTGTAACGACAAAGATCAAAGGATATCCCTTCGAGGTACAGCTTCCTGATGGATCTGCCGTGAGCGGAGTTGTTCTGTCCGATCAGCTGAAGAGCCTTGACTGGAGATCAAGGAAAGTAAAGTATATCGAGCGGACTTCCTCAGATGTAATGGCGATGGTGACTGCGAGGGTGTTACCGCTTCTTGAATCAGACACTCCTGCCACTCTCTAACATCGCCATGCACCTGAGCCGCCACCGCAAGGTCGTCTTCTTCGCCAATCACATCTTGCGGCCAGGTGATGGCAGCGTTAGAAGGATCAAACGGGGCAGAGCTGACGACGTCTTGACGTCAGGACGCTAGAGCGTTACGATGTACGCATGGATGAATCCAAGCGGGCCACCATCTATTTCGACGCAGATGTCCACCGTGCTCTGCGCCTGAGAGCTGCTGCATGTAATCGCTCAATATCGGAAATGGTCAATGAAGCGGTTCGCATGACATTGGCCGAAGATGCCGACGATCTGAGAGATGCTGATCAGAGGCAAGATGAAGAAAGTAATGGCTTTGAGGAGTTTGTAAGCAGTCTCAGAAGTAGTGGTCGAATATAGTCTTACCATCAAGCCATCAGCGGCCAAGGAGCTAAAGGCAATATCCGATTCAGCCACCTTGGCTCGGTTGGTCACAAAGATTAAATCATTGGCTTCTCTACCCAGGCCATCAGGATCTGAAAAACTGGCTGGAAGATCGAGCCTTTACCGTATTCGTCAGGGTAGCTATCGGATAATTTACTCAGTCGATGATCAGTCACGTATCGTTGATGTTGTTAAGGTAGGTCATCGAAGAGATGTCTACCGATGAATGGACCTTCTAACACCGCCATGCACCTGAGCCGCCACCGCATGGCCATCTACTTCGACGAGCATACCTTGCGGCCAGGTGATAGCAGCGTTAGGCGACACGACACACACTCCACCAACTACCCACCCCAGATCCGAGCGAGACCCTTATGCCAGAGACTACGAGTGAAGTTCAGAATCAGATCGATCAGATCGATACGCTTATCAAGGATGCAGCCATGCAAAATGTACTATGGATCGTTGGAATCGTTTGCGTTTTTTGCCTAGTCTTCTTCCTGGTGTCTAGTTATGTCGTAATCAAGAGCGAGGAGGGCTTGAGCGATCGATACTTCAAGCTGACTGCCGTAACAATCATTGTCTCCTTGACCACGCTAATCACCGTGGCAGGATACACACCAAATCAAAGCAATGCCGCCCTCGGATTGCTCGGCACGGTAGCCGGATATCTGCTGGGCAAAACCACTCCGAAGAAGCGGCGAATGAGCAGCAAAAAGCGAACGGACACTGATGCCTAACATCGCCATGCACCAGACCCGCCGCCACACAATTGAATTTCCACATCCAAGACTCCTTGCGCTCTGGTGATGGCGAGCGTTGGCCGGTCCACGTGAGGGGATCCCGCAAAGCCCAGATCGAAGCTAGTCT
>JANWUR010000064.1 GCA_024958655.1 Cyanobium sp. FGCU6
ACTTAATCACCATTTCTGATGCGTACTCCATCCCCGTGCAGCGAAGATTCAAGGCTAGAATCGCATCCCGATCGAAGGCTCTCAATCCACAGTGAAAATCTCCAATTCTGATCCCAAAGAACAGTCGACCCAAGGCACTTAGGACAGGATTACCAAGATAACGATGTAAAAACGGCATCGCACCGGCTGCAATCTCGCCCTTGAAGCGGTTTCCCATCACCAGATCGTTGCCTTGCCGCAAGACCCTAATGAACTCAGATGCCTTCCCGAACTCATAAGTTAAATCAGCATCTCCCATCAGTACATAGCGTCCTCTGGCAGCAGAAATTCCGGCCGCCAGCGCAGAGCCATAGCCACGAACAGGCACATCGACGACCTTGGCACCGTGAGCGAGAGCTATCGCCTGAGATCCATCGGAACTTCCATTGTCAGCAACAATAACCTCAAAGGATCCACCAACATCTTGCCCTCCCATAACGCACTCATCGACAACAGCTCCGATTGTCCTTGCTTCATTCAGGCAAGGAATCACGAAGCTTAGAAGCGGGTCCCGGTACTCATCCCTGGAATGCATGACTCAAATGTCGGTTGGTGATGTTCCGCTAGTCATTAAGGCACGTCTGACGACTCCACCTTATCTGGGGCAGTCTAAGGCCTGCTTGCGATCAGGAGCCTAGATCAACAGAAAACAGACCACAATCGAGGATTGCCAACAAAATAAGCATCAGGATTACATGGATGAATGTTGTATTGGATCGACTGGTTTCATGATCTTGATATGAAGGCTGGGAAGGAGGGCCTGCTGACATCGATAACGCGCGCGTAAAGCCCCACAGCAATGGGCGCTGTCAGGATCGTATAGGGAGACCCGGAGAAACTCGAAAGTCCTATCAACCCATAGACAACTGCTTGGATCAGGCAGCAGACAAACAGCCAGATGCAGACAGGATCAATAGGATGGAATCCATCTCGCCTGCCAATAGAAGTCCATAGGCCTAGAAGCGCAAGGCAAAGCAGAAGCCATCGGCCAACTGCACCCAGAAGACTGGTGGCGACATAAACACGCTGCCAAGCGAGTCGACCGGACTCAGCCTGGCCTCGAACCCCTAGTCTCTCAAGTTCCGACCGAGGCAGTAAGCCACTAAACGTGTGACGCGATAAATCTGGACGCCCGAAAGGGAAAGGTTCGGGAATAAAGCTCTTTGCGATTACAGTTCGCGCTTCACGAAACACATTTAATGGAAGATTGTCAAAGCCCCACCTCACTGGTAGAGCAAGATAGCCCCAGCTGAGAGGTACACACTCAAGCCTTAAACTTGATGTGCAGATCTCCCTGAGTTCAGCTTCTGCCTTTCCGGCGACATACTGAAAACGCTCTTCACTAGCATCTTTCCCAAGTTGCTTAGCAACGCTCTCGCGCATAGCCCATAGAAACCAACCTGATGCCATATCCTTGCAAGTGTCAGGAAACTCCCTGCAGCCGTAGTCGCCCCTTCCCCAGTCAATGTCACTCAAGATCCGACGCAAACCCTCTGGCCTGTCTGGCAATTCTTCAATCGCAACAGCGATGGCTCTCCTCTTTACTGCAACTCGAGGAATGTAGCGGTCATCGCCTTTGAGACGAAGACCGGAAAGTGCCTGGAAAAAGCGTGGGAACGCTCCCTGTTCCAGACTGTTTGACAAAGAAAAACCATAACGACTTTGATTCGCAGAACTCAGCTGAGAAACAGGCCATCTCGGAACAGCAATGAGAAGCAGAACCGCCAATCCTGAGGAAAGCAGCAATCTGAACGGGCGTCTGCCCATCGGCTGATACCGGATGATGGCAAAGAGCGCGACAGACAGCCAGACAAGCATCTCAAGATAGACGATCAAGCGACCTTCCCTCGTGATCAACAACAGGCCAAAGGCAAAGGCCATCACGAAGAGAGGAGCCAGAACCCCTACATGCCATAGCGGCCGGCCCCGCAATCGATCAAGAGAAAGGCTTCCCATCCCTAGAGCTACCATCTGAAGCGGAAGATAGGTTCCTTCCCGGAGATTGCGGAGACCAAGAGCGCCGAACTGAAAGGGATCAGCCAGGAGAGCCAAAAGAAGAAGAGGGCGAAGCCATGAAGTCTTTGCTCGAACTACAGTGTAGATAAAGACCAATGAACCTGCAAGCAGGAACATCCGCTTGTAGAGGAAAGGACTGATTCCTAGCTGTGATGCCCAGGCTGTAAGCAGGGAGTGCAGGGGCCCCTTGGCGGTGGTGAGGTAATCCCAGGGGCCAAGCCAGTCACCAGCCCTGATCGACACTGTCCAATGGAAGAAGAGTCCGTCATCGACAGACATCCAGGGGAGGGCAATCCCTGGGCCGGGAGCAAGAACAAGAAGATAAACAAGACTGATCACCAGGATGGCAACGGTGCTTGCACCTGAAAAACCGATCCGGTGAAACCGCGAACCCTTCGTCGGGGATAGTGTGTTCACTTCAAAACCAAGCGAATATCTGGAAAGAGACGGCAACTGCATTGTGCCGTCTCTCAGTGGCCTTGGTTCCAGAACATGGTGAAGGATCTGGCGGTGCACGGTCAAGGCCTCTGAGGTCCAGGCCGGGAATCTGACCTCAGACGCCTTGTTCTTGAACGATCAGCCGAGGAGGATGAGCGGCTCAGTAGCGGTAATGCTCGAGCTTGTAAGGCCCTTCCACCGGCACGTTGATGTAG
>JANWUR010000016.1 GCA_024958655.1 Cyanobium sp. FGCU6
GGTTTGTGAAGGGGGTTCATGAAGTTCCCTGGCGGACGGGGGTGGGGGCCGGGCTGGCCACCCCGGGCGTGAGTTGCTAGGAGGTGATCTGCTCCGGGCAGTTCCCGCCGATGGCCAGCCGCTTGCCGCTTCCCCTGCTCCTGCTTGCCACCGGGCTGCTGCTGGGCGGATGTCGCACCGAACCCAGCGCCGAAAGCCAGCGGATCGACCAGCTGGAGTTCAAGATCCAGCAGCTCGAACAACGGCTCAACAAGGTGGCCGGTGAGCGGCGGGACGGGGCCGACCGAGCCGGCAAGCCACCGGCCGGTGTGATCAAGTCGCTGACGCTGCGCAGCGGCACCGAGGATGATCGTCTGCGCATCTACTGGGCCGATGGCACGAACACCGACCTCCCCTGCACCAGGGAACAGGCCACGCTGGTCTGTGGCTGAATCCCTCCGTCCATGGGTCGTGCGGCACACGCGCGCGCTGGCCCAGGCACTCGTCCTCGGCGGCCTCCTGGGGCTCCCCCTGCAGGCCACCGCCCAGCAGCCGCTGGAGCCTGGGTTGCCGTCCCCGACCGCGGCACCGGCCCCCGCCTCCTCCTTCGATCCGGTGATGGCCGGCCTGCGCGCTGCCAACGTCGCCCGCATGCAGGCCGAACGCCTCAACGGCGGCCTCGGGGTGTATCGCACCCAGTCCTGCATGCACAGCAACCGCGGAGCCGACTGCCTGATCCGCCGTGACGGGCAGGGCTATCTGTTCCGGTTCCTCGGCGGCCCCCCGGGCTGGCAGCAGCTCGGCCTGCCGGCCACGGTGGAAACCGAGATCCTGATTTCCGCCGATGGCACCCGGGTCGAAAGGGTGATCTACAACGGCCCGCCACGCGCTGGCGCCGCGGGTGCGTCATACCAGTAGCCGTTGCAACCGGCGATGCCAGACTGGCCCCTCATCGCAGGTGGTGTCCTGAAGAGCGACGCCCAGCGCACCCGGTTGAGCGGTGAACGCCTCGACCGCCTTGCCGGCTGGCTCGGGGCGCTCACGGTGATCGCCACCCTGGCCAACGGCTCCGGTTTCTTCCTGCGTCGGATCGGCCTGCTCGACAACAAGGCCTACCGCCGCGACCTGCTCACCTTCTGCACCCAACCGATCCAGGAGCTCTGGTTGCCGGCCAGCTGCCATTTCCGCAAGGTGCTGTCGCTGGAGCCGCTGCAGGTGCTCTCGCTCGACAGCAGAAGGCTGTATGAGATCACCGGCCCTGAACTGCTGCTGAAGCTGGCCAAATACGGGGTGCTCGCCGGTCTGATCGCGCTCTCTCTGCTCCTCATCCTGCGCCGGCAGGTGGCCGCCCCCCGCTGGGGGGCGTTGCTGCCGGCGGTCCCCCTGCTGATCTCAATCCTGGTCAGCCTGGGGATCACGGCCCGCCAGGCCGGAATCGCCGTGGCCATCGCCTCGCTGCTCTCGGTCGCCTGGGTTCCGCTGCTGGCCCTGGCCGGTTGGCTGACCACCCCCACAAGGCTGAATCGGCTGGCCAGCGCCATCGCCGCACTGATGCTGGTGCAGCTGCCCCTGGCCCTCGTGGAGGCGATGCGAGGGCTGCCCACTTCCTTCGGCAGCCTGACCGCCACCCTTCACCCGCCGGATGCGGCGATCCCCAGCAGGCTTGCCCAGACCTTCATCCTGCCCAACAGCCTGGGCGTGTTCGCGGTGTGCGCCCTGGCGTTCTGCATCAGCTTCAGCCGTCACCGGCGCTGGCTGCCCTGGCTCTACCTGGCGAGCCTGCCTCCGATCCTGCTCGCCCGCTCCGCTGCTGGCAGCATCACCCTGCTCGCCCTGGTCGCGCTGCCCAGCCTGGAACGCCTCCAGAACAGGTACCCCCTGCGCCGCCATCCCCTGCCCTGGGCGACAGGGTCGGCGGCCATCGGCGGCCTGCTCGCCCTCGGACTGCCGCGCCTGCTCGGCCGCGCCGACCTGCTCCAGTCGCTGACCGGCCGACTTGGGCAGCTGGTCAGCGAACTGGACACGGACCAGCCTCTCACCCTGCTGTTCGGGCAGGGGCTCGCTGCTGCCGGCAACCGGATCTCCGAGCTGCTGAGCAACGAAGGCCTCCTCCGCCCTCTGGTCGGGGGCCTGTGGCCCGCTGCACTCCCGCGCATCGGTCCCAGCGATTCGATGCTGGTGCTGCTGCTGGTGCAGGGAGGGATCCTGGCGGTGGCGGCCTTCTATGGCCTCCTTCTGCGGGCGATGGTGCAGGACCGCAGCAGCAGACCCTTCCTGCTGAGCGTGCTGCTGTGTTCCCTCACGCTGAATGTGACGGAGCTCTTCCCGGTCGATCTGCTGCTGGCCCTTGCGCTCTGCCGCAGCCTGCAGACCACAGGGGAACAGACCGGCAGCCAGCGCCTGAGCCAGCGGCTGAGGCGCTGGCTCAGGCGCCCCGCAACCCTGCCGCCAGCCTTACCAGCTCCCTGGCCCAGTCGGGGTTGACCGGCCAGAGCTCCCGCCGGGTGAGGCTGAGGGCGATGCCCTTCTCGCCGTAGGCGGCCTCGTTCACGAACACCGGCCAGACGGGCCCCGTCTCCCGATCGGGTGGGGGCGCATAGGCATGGGTGCGGCCGTCGTGGCCCAGGAAGAGGGGATCGCCCGGCGCGATCGGCTGCCAGTCGCGGTGCTGGCGCAGGGGGTGGAGCACGGCCGCGGGTGAGCCGTCGCCGTGGCGGGGCAGATCGAGGCTGCCGAGGTGGCGGTGCACCACCAGCCGCTCGGGCTGGGGCAGCTGGCCCCGGCGCGCCGCCGCCAGCAGGCTGAACAGGGCTTCCACCGCCAGCTGGGTGCTGCGGCAGATGGCGGCATTCACCACGCCCTGGGGCACCGGGCCCACCTCCACCACCAGACCGCAGGGCCAGCGCTCCACCAGATACCCCGTCTGGGAGGGGTCGGCCTCATGCAGGTAGATCGGCAGCCCCAGCTGCCGCTGCAGGGCCGCCGCCAGGGCCAGATCGGCGGGCCTGCGCCCATACATCACCAGGCAATTGCCCATGGCGGCGGTGGTGCTGTGCAGATCGATCGCCACCAGACAGGGGCTGCGGCCGGCGGGTCCGTGCAGGGCCAGGAGCTCCCTGGCCCTGGCGATGTCCCGCTCGCAGCGTTCTGGATCCGCCAGCAGGACGGGATCGAAGCTGCGGTTCAGATCCCGATCGAGATAGCGGCGGTTTGCCGCGAGGGCGCCGGGATTGCCATCCACCAGGTGCACCGCCAGACCGGCGCGATCGAGGCGCTCGGGATGGCGGCGCCAGCCCTCCAGCAGCCAGGGTCCGTTGCGCTCGTTGCCGTGGGTGCCGGCCACCACCAGCACCGCTGGGTGTGCATCGGCGATCGGGGGAAGCATGGCCCGCAGGCCTCCAGAGCAGCGGAGATCGTGCCAGCCTGGCCCAGCCGCGGCCAGAGTCGGAAGGTTGCGCCGCTGCCGATGCTTCCCCCTCCCGTGCTCGTGCGCACCGCCCGCGGGCTGTGGCACTGGCAGTGGCGACGCCTGATGAGCGGCCTGGGGCCGGCCGACCCCGCCGGCCGCTATCGCCGCCCCGAGGCCGCCTTCGCCACCCTGCCGGAGCTGCCGGCCGATGCCGACCAACCCGGTGCCCATGTGCTGATCGTGGGGCGCAGCTGTCCCTGGGCCCATCGCGCCTGGCTGGTGTGGAGCCTGCGCCGGCTCGCCGGCAGCATCGACCTGCTGGTGGTGGAACCGGATCCGGCGGCCGGCCGCTGGCGCTTCCCGGAACCGTTCGAGGGCTGCACCATGCTCACCGACCTCTATGGCCGCAGCGACGCCCCGCCCGGCACCCGCGCCTCCGTGCCGGTGCTGGTGTCCCGCGGGACGGGCCGCATCCTGGGCAACGAGAGCGCCCGGCTGATCGAGCTGCTCAACCGCTGGCCCGCGCCGGCCGGCAGCCCCGACCTCGACCCTCCCGAACGTGCGGAAGCCTGCGCGGCCTGGCGACAGCGGCTGCAGGGAGCGGTGAACGACGGGGTGTACCGCTGTGGCTTCGCCCGCCATCAGGCCGCCTACGACGAGGCCGTGGCCGATCTGTTCACCACCCTGGAGGCGGCCGAGGAGGAGCTGGAGCGACAGGAACGGCTGGGCAGCGGCTGGCTGAGCGGCGGCGAGGGCCCCGGCCTGGCCGACCTGGTGCTGTTTCCCACCCTGATCCGGCTGGAGATGGTCTATGCCCCCCTGTTCGGCTGCAGCCGCCGGCCCCTCTGGCAGCTGCCGGCCCTGTGGCGCTGGCGCGCCCGCGTCTTCGGCCTCGAGGGCGTGGCGGCCACCTGCGACGCTGGGGCCTGGCGGCGCGACTACTTCGGCGCCCTCTTTCCCCTCCACCCCTCGGGCATCGTTCCGGCGGGTCCCGATCTGGCCACACTCGTAACGAGTCCTCCCCCCCGATGAGCGACACCGCCGCCGACGCCGCCGTCAACACCCCTGCCACCAACGCCGTCGCCACCGATCCGGTCTTCGAAGGGATGTTCGGCACCTACACGATCACGGCCCGCGACCGGCGCGAGGTGCTGGGTTACCGGCTGGCCGTGGGCGCCGTGGCCCTCGGCCAGCTGGGCCTGCTGGCCCAGTGGTGGCGCCTCGGACCCTCCCTGGCCTGGCCCTGGCTGCTGCCGATGGCGGTGGGCCTGGGGCTGGCCCTGCGCTGGATCCACATCTATCTGCGCCCCCTGCACCGGGCGCTGCAGCTGTTCTGGCTGCTGGGCTGCCTCGGAACGGTGGTGCTGGCGGTCCGTGTGGGGCCGGGCCAGCTGCTGGCCAGCCTGGCGGCCGAACCGCTGTGGCTGCTGGCCGTGGGCCCCTTCTTCGCCGCGCTCACCGGCGTGGGCTTCAAGGAGTTCTTCTGCTTCCGCCGCCCCGAGGCGATCGGTGTGACGCTGCTGCTGCCCCTGGCGCTGCTGGGCAGGCTCACGGGCCTGCTCGACGGCACCGCCTGCTTCGCCCTGCTGCTGGCGGAGAGCGTGCTGCTGCTGGTGCTCACCCTGCGCAAGCTGCCGATGGAGGCCGCCGCCGATGTGGGCGACAAGAGCGTGTTCGACGAACTGGCCCGTCGGCGCCGGGCCGCTGCCACGGCCCCGCTGGCGCCATGAGCCTGATCTCCCTGGTGGGAGCGGGCAAGGACTTCGGCATCCGCACCCTGTTCAGCGACCTCGACCTGCACGTGGGCGATCGGGAGCGGCTGGGGCTGATCGGCCCGAACGGCGCCGGCAAGAGCACCCTGCTGAAGGCACTGGCCGGTGTGGAGCCGCTGGATCGGGGCGAGCGGCGCTGCTCGCCGCGGCTGGAGGTGGTGCTGCTGGATCAGGATCCCCAGCTCGATCCGGAGCGCACGGTGCTCGAGCACGTGTTCGCCGGCGGCGCCGAGCGCATGCAGCTGCTGCGGGCGCACGAAGACCTGAGCCACCAGCTGGCCGCCAACCCGGAAGACGCGGGCCTCCATGCCCGCCTCAGCGACCTGCACCGCCGCATGGACGCGAGCGCTGCCTGGGATCTGGAGCGTCAATGCCACGAGGTGCTCGAACGGGTGGGCATCGGCGACGTGCACCGGCGGCTGGGGGAGCTGTCGGGGGGCAACCGGCGGCGGGTGGCCCTGGCCGCCACCCTGGTGGCCCAGCCGGAGGTGCTGCTGCTCGATGAGCCCACCAACCACCTCGACGCCGACGGGGTGGAATGGCTGCAGACCTGGCTCGATCGCTACCCCGGCGCTCTGGTGCTGGTCACCCACGACCGCTACCTGCTGGATCGGGTGACGCGCCGGATCGTGGCGGTGGAGCGGGGCGAGGCGCGCCGCTACGAGGGCAACTACGCCACCTACCTGCAGCACCGTGCGGAGGAGGACGAACGCGAGCTCGCCAGCGCCGCCAAGTTCCGGGGCACGCTGCGGCGGGAACTGGCCTGGCTGCGCCAGGGCCCCAAGGCCCGCAGCACCAAACAGAAGGCCCGCCTGCAGCGCATCGCCGCGATGCAGGAGGGACCCGTGCGCCAGGCCCGGGGCACGCTCAGCCTGGCGAGCACCGCCCGCCGCATCGGCCGCCGGGCGATCTCCGCCGAGGGGCTGGGGGTGAATGCGGGCCCCGAGGGCGACGGACCGCCGCTGCTGCGGGACTTCACCGACGACTTCGGCCCCGAGGACCGGGTGGGGATCATCGGGCCGAACGGCGCCGGCAAATCCAGCCTGCTGGAGGTGATCGCCGGCCGGCGAGCGCCGGCGGAAGGCCAGCTGGAGCTGGGCGCCACCGTGAAGCTGGCCTATTTCGATCAGCACAGCGAGGTGCTGCTGGCCGGCCCCTCCGGCCGGGGGCTGGAGCGCAAGGTGATCGATGTGGTGAAGGAGGCCGCCAGCCTGGTGGAGGTGGACGGTCAGGAGCTCAGCGCTTCCCAGCTGCTGGAGCGCTTCCTGTTCCCGCCGGCCCAGCAGCACCAACCGGTGGCCAGGCTCTCGGGCGGCGAGCGGCGGCGGCTGCACCTCTGCCGCCTGCTGATCGAGGCCCCGAACGTGCTGCTGCTCGACGAACCCACCAACGATCTCGACGTCCACACCCTCAGCGTGCTGGAGGACTTCCTCGACGATTTCCGCGGCTGCGTGGTGGTGGTCTCCCACGACCGCTGGTTCCTCGATCGCACCGTCGACAGGCTGTTCCACTTCGAGGAGGGCCGGCTGCGGCGCTTCGAGGGCAACTACAGCAGCTATCTCGAACAGCGCGACGAAGCGGCGGCCGCAGCCCAGGCAGCGGCGGTGAGCGCCTCGGCGCCGCAGAGCAGCCCCCCGCCAGCACCGTCTCCACGGGCCGAAGCGACGGGTCCGAGGCGCCGCAGTTTCAAGGAAAGCCGCGAACTGGAGGCGCTCGAACGGGATCTGCCGGCCTGGGAGGAGCGGCGGCGGGAACTCGAGGCTCTTCTCGGCAGCGGCGGCGCCGACTACGACCGTCTCAGCGCCCTCACCCAAGAACTGGCCGAGCTGGTGGAGAGGATCGGCGCCGCCGAGGAGCGCTGGCTAGCGCTCAGTGAGCTGGCCGGCTGAGCGGCGGCGGCGGAGGGGGTGGGGCAGACCACCCGCCTCGGCCGTGCCCACCCCGCTGTCCCCCGCGGAACGGGGCGGCAGCCCGCACACCGGCCCGGCGGGCTCGGGCAGCAGCCAGGGCTGGCGCCGGGGCCGGGCCCCGCGCTCCTCGGCCTGCTTCATCACCGTGGGCTTGTAGTCGTCGGCGCTGCGGTGGGCGGCCATCTGATCCCCCATGCGGCGCAGATAAAGATCGCTGACCCACACCACCTGCGCGTGCTCGAAGGCCTCGCAGGCGGCCTGGGGCGAGCCGAAGCGCTGGCTCACGACACCGCTCGGGGCGCATTGCTTCCACTCGAGCACCTCATCGAAGCTCAGGCCACGGCGCCACTGGCGCTGCTCGGAGAGGTAGCAATGATCCTCGGGGCCATTGATCCAGTACAGACGGCCGTTCTCGTCGATGAAATGACGGCCGCGTTGCTGCCTGATCCTGGTCATGGGCGGGTTCCCTCAGCTGCGCTGCCCCTGCTGGTAGCAGGAACGGCCATGGTGCGCCGCGATCAGCGGCAGCGCACATCCCCCTGCGGCCGCGCTCCCGGACTCCTTAAGGTGGGTTCGGTGATCTCCGGCCACGACGAGCCGGTTTCCGCATGAAAACCATCGACGAGCACATCGAGAAAGACAGGGCCGAGATCGAGGCGGCCCGTGCCGCCGGTGATTCAGGCAAGGTGCGCCACCTCGAGGAGGAGCTCAAGGGACTCGAGGAGTACAAGGATCACCATCCCGAGGACAGCCACGATCCCACCGCCCTCGAGGTGTACTGCGATCTGAACCCGGAAGCCCCCGAGTGCCGGGTCTACGACGACTGATCGATTCCCAGCTGCCTCCAGACGGCCGCCAGGAGGGTGTCGAGCCCCCGGGCGGCCACTGCCGAGATCGTGAGGGGCTGCTCAAGGCCATTGCTGCTGCAATGGGAAGCCACCCGTGACTGCACGGCCTGCAGGCTCGCATCGTCGAGCAGTTCCGATTTGGTCAGCACCACCAGCCGCGGCCGGTCGCCCAATCCATGGCCGTAGGCGGCGAGCTCCGCTTCCACCACGCCCAGATCGGCAAGGGGATCTTCTGTGGAGGCATCTACCAGGTGCACCAGCAGGCGGGTGCGCTCGATGTGGCGGAGGAAGTCGTGACCAAGGCCCGCCCCCTGGGCGGCGCCGGCAATCAGCCCGGGGATGTCGGCGAACACCGTGCCGTCGCCGCTGGGGCGGCGCACCACACCAAGATTCGGCACCAGGGTGGTGAAGGGGTAGTCGGCGATTTTGGGTCGGGCCGCCGAGAGCACCGCGATCAGGGTGCTCTTGCCGGCGTTGGGCAGGCCGATGATCCCCACCTCGGCGAGCAGCTTGAGCTCGAGGTGCAGAGTCCATTCCTCACCGTCGCGGCCCTCGGTGCACTTCTCCGGTGCCCGGTTGCGGTTGCTGAGGTAGTGGGCATTACCGAGGCCGCCGCGGCCACCGGCCGCCACGAGCAACTCCTGGCCGGCTTCGGTGAGATCGCCGAGCAGGATGCCGGTGCGGGCATCGCGCACCTCGGTGCCGCAGGGAACCTTGATCACCAGGTGCGCGCCGCTGGCGCCGGTGCAGCGGTTGGGTCCACCCCGCACGCCGTCGATGGCGGCGAACAGCCGCTTGTATTTGAAGTCGAGCAGGGTCTGGAGGTTGGCGTCAGCCTGCAGCAGCACGTCGCCGCCGCGGCCGCCGTCGCCGCCGGAGGGCCCACCCGCGGGCACATACTTCTCGCGCCGGAAGGCGACGATCCCGTCGCCGCCGCGTCCCGCCCGCACCGCGATGCGGGCCTGATCGATGAACTGCATTGGGGCAACCCTAGGATCCCCCGGTCGCGCGGGCGGTTTGGCCGAGGTTCGCTTCCAGCAGGTCGGCAAGATCTACCCCCCCCGGCGCGGCGGCGCGGCGGTGGAGGTGCTGCGCCAGCTCGATCTGGCGATCCACGACGGTGAGTTCCTGGTGCTCGTGGGGCCCTCGGGCTGCGGCAAGAGCACCCTGTTGCGGCTGCTGGCGGGCCTGGAGGCCCCCAGCAGCGGCGAGATCTACGTGGGCGAGCGGCCCGTGAGCCGGCTGCGGCCGGCTCAGCGGGACGTGGCGATGGTGTTCCAGAGCTACGCCCTTTATCCCCATCTGAGCGTGGCCGACAACATCGGCTTCGGTCTGCGCCGCAGCCGACCGCGCACGCCGCTCCAGCAGCTCCAGGATTCTCTGCATCGGGCTGGCCGTCGCTGGCCGGCCCGGCTGCGGCTGCCATCGGCGCGGGAGGAGCGCATCGAGGCCCGCATCCGGGAGGTGGCGGGGATGCTGGAACTGGGCCCACTGCTGGATCGGCTGCCGAAGGAGCTCTCGGGGGGCCAGAAGCAGCGGGTGGCCCTGGGCCGGGCGATCGCCCGGCAGCCGGCGGTGTTCCTGATGGATGAACCGCTCAGCAACCTCGACGCCAAACTGCGCACCGGCACCCGCGCGCAGATCGTCGACCTGCAGCGCCGCCTGGGCACCACCACCCTGTACGTCACCCACGACCAGGTGGAGGCGATGACGATGGGGCACCGCATCGCCGTGCTCAACGCTGGCCGGCTGCAGCAGCTGGGCACGCCGATGGAGCTGTATCAGTGGCCCGCGAACCTGTTCGTGGCCCAGTTCATCGGCAGCCCGGCGATGAATCTGCTGCCGGTGTTGATCCCGGCGGCCGGTCAGCTGCTGCTGGGCTCCCGCCGGTTCACCCTGGAGGAGCCGTTGGCCGGCGCCAGCGTCGCCGCTTTGGGCCAGCCCCTCACCGCCGGCCTGCGGCCGGAGCATCTGCGCCTGGCCCCGGCCACCAACCGCAACCTGGCGGCGGAGGTGTGCCACAGCGAGGCCCTGGGCAACGAACAGCTGCTCACCTGCCGGCTGGCGGAGGGCGGGCACCTGGTGCAGGTTCGCGCTGATCCCGGCCGCCAGCTGGTGCCTGGCGAAACCGTTCACCTGGATGTGGAGGCCAGCGGCTGGCGCCTGTTCGACAGCGACGGCAACGCCCTGGCCCTGCCGCTGCCCCCCGGCCCAGCTGCGGCGAAGGCCGAACCGCAGCTGCCGACTTCGGGCAGTGGGTGATGCGGCCTCCACCAGCCGGTGGGCGGGCTCCCTCTGACCTGTGCTCGGCCACATCGACCGCGAGCAGTCGCTGGCAGGGCTTGGTGGTGTTCAGCATCCCCAACCCGTTCACTTCACCCAGATCACGCTGCAACCGGGACCGCCGTCGCCCTGGTCGGCGTCCGCCACCCGCTCGACGTACGGCACGCTCTCCAGCCACTGGCGCAGGCCGCGCTTGAGCTTGCCGGTGCCGATGCCGTGGATCACCCACACCGGTCCGTTCGCCACCCGCAGGCGCTCCTCCACGGCTGCCTCGGCCTCGTGCACCCGCAGGCCGCGCACATCCACCGTGTTGCCCTCGGTGCGCACCTCCGGGCCGCGGCTGCCGGGCGAGCGGCGGCTGCGCACGTTCACCACCGGCTGGCGCGGCTCCGGCGGCGTGGGCTTCTCGCCGTGCAGCCCTTCGATCGCGGCCAGCTCCACGGTGGAGCGCAGCACGCCGCAGCGCACGGTGAGCTCGGTGCCCTCCTCGGAGATCGCCAGCACCTCGGCGGCCTTGCCCAGGGCCAGCAGCCGCACCCGATCCCCCACCCGCGGCCGCCAGCCGCCGTGCTCGCGCCGCTCGGGCTGGGGCCGGTGCTCGGCCTCCAGCCGCTTCAGCCGCTGCCCGGCCAGGCGGGCGGTCTCGCCGGCACCACGTCCGTCGCCACCCGCCTGACGCAGGCGGCGGATGATCCGACGCACCTCCCCCTGCCCCTCGCGGATGGAGTGCTCCAGCTCCTGCCGCCGCCGTTCCTGAAGCTCCGCCGACTGCTGCCGCTGCTGCTCCCAGCGCTGCAGCAGCTCCTCGTGCAGAAGTTCGGTGCGGGCCAGCAGCACGGCGGCCTCCTCGGCCGCCTCCTGCTGGCGCTGGCGCTGGCGCTCCAGCCCCTCGATCACCCGGTTCACGTCGCCCTCACCGCCGGGCTCCAGGGCTCGGGCCGCCGCCGCCACCACCGTCTCCTCGAGCCCCAGGCGGCGAGCGATCGCCAGGGCATTGCTGCGCCCCGGGATGCCCCACTGCAGGCGGTAGGTGGGGGAGAGGGTCTCCACGTCGAAGGCCACCGAAGCGTTCTCGAAGCGCGGATCGGCGTACTTCAGCGCCTTGAGCTCACCGAAATGGGTGGTGGCGATCGTGAGGCGGGCCTTCTCGGCAAGGTGGCGCAACAGCGCCGCAGCCAGGGCCGCCCCCTCGGTGGGATCGGTGCCGGCACCCACCTCGTCGAGCAGCACCAGCGAGGCGCCGACTGAACGTACCGGGCGTTCCGCACTCTCCGCAGCAGCGGCATCCTCGCTGGAGGAGAGGGCCGCCAGGATGCGGGCGATGCGGCGGATGTGGCCACTGAAGGTGGAGAGGTTCTGCTGCAGCGACTGCTCGTCGCCGATGTCGGCCAGCACCCGGCCGCACCAGGGCAGGCGCGGCGTGCCGCCACAGGGCAGGAACAGGCCGGCGCGGGCCATCAGCGCTGCCAGCCCCACGCTCTTGAGGGTCACCGTCTTGCCGCCGGTGTTCGGTCCGGTGATCGCCACCACCCGCAGGTCGGGGCCCACCGCCAGGCTCACCGGCACCACCGGGGCGCCGCCTTCGCGCCGCTGCTGCCACAGCAGGAGGGGATGGCGCAGGTCCAGCAGCGCGAAGGAAGCCTGCGGATCGTCAAGCAACTCCGGCCTCACCGCGCCCAGCCAGGCCCCGTAACGGGCCCGTGCCACACCCGCATCGAGGCGCACCAGGATGCGCTGCAGATGCTCCAGCGCCGGGGCCTCCGCTCCCACCAGGGCGCTGAGCTCCCGGAGAATCGCCGCTTCCAGCTCCCGCTCGCGGCCCTCCAGCTCGCGGATGCGGTTGCCCAGCGGGATGACCGCCTGGGGCTCCACAAACACCGTGCTGCCGGAGGCGGAGCTGTCATGCACCAGACCGCCGATCTGGCCGGCGGCTCCTGCCTTGACCGCAAGCACCGGCCGCCCGCTGCGCTGCGCGACCACAAGATCCTGCAACAGAGCGGACCAACGGCGGATCAGCTCCTGCATCCGTTGACGGCGCTCGGCCCGCAGCCCATGCAACTGCTGGCGCAGACCGGCCAGCTCCGCACTGGCGCGGTCCGCTACCCGTCCCCCCTCCTCGATGGCGAAGTGGAGCCGCTGCTCCAGCTCGGGCAGGGTGCGTAGATCGGCCACCAGGGCGGAGCACACCGGCCGCAGGTCTTCATCCTCGATCTGACGGCGCAGGAGTCGCGCCGCGGAGAGGGTGTTGGCCACCGACAGCAGGGCCTCGCCGCCGGGGCTCCCCCCCTTGGCGCAGAGCCTCACGCAGGTTCCGATGTCAGCGACACCGCGGAAGCTCAGTCCCCCCTCCAGCAGGCCATCGAGGGCGAACAGCTCGGCGGTCTCGGCCAGGAGCCTCAGGCTCTCGCCGCAGCTTGTGGCGAGGGGGAGGGCCTGGCAGTGGCGGATGCCAGCGGCGGTGCTGGCGAAACCGGCCACATGGGCGGCCAGGCGCGGCCACTCCAGAAGCTCCAGGGCTTCGGAGCCGATCGAGGCGGCGTTCCCCGAGTCGATTGCCGGCGCAGCCCGCTGGACGGGCATTGCAGCAGCGTTGGCGGGCTCTTGATCCAGCTCCTCCACCAAGGCGTCGCTCACCCCTGAGAATCTCCGTCAGAGCGTGCAGGCGCGGGAATCGCCGCAGCGCCGGTGTTGGGAGGGATGCCGGCGGGGGGTTCATAGAGCATCTCCAGCCAGTTGCCCTCCGGATCCTGGAGGTAGAAGGAGGCGGTACCGTCGCGGTGCTCATGCACCGGGCCCACCGCATGCCCGCTGGCGGCCAGCTGATCGTGCACCGCATCCACGGCGGCGCGGTTGTCGAGGTGGAAGGCGAAGTGGGGGCCGGCGGCCTTGTAGTCGGGGCTGAGCAGGGCGATGCCGTCGCCGGTGACAGGGGACTGGAGGTAGGCCCAGTCAGGCGCATCCCAGGTGAGCCGCAGACCGAGGGCGCCATAAAAGGCCTTGGCCCGCTCCATGTCGGTCACCCGGAGGGCCACATGGCCGAGGCGATGCACGGAGGCCGAAGCCATGGCGAGGCAGTAGCTGGATTCATTCTCCTGCAATCGGGCATCGCGCGGTGGGGCCTCTCCCGCAACGGGGCTTCTCGGGCTCTTCCCAGAGGGAGAGCGCCCTGGCAGGCAGCAGTGCCGCCACCGGGTGCGCCCTCACCACAGACTGCGCACATGGCCGGAAGAGCGGATCCTGCTGTCGGCGCTGAGCAACGGAATCGCCAGGGCGCGGGCCTGAGCGACCAGCAACCGATCGGCCGGATCGGCATGAAACGGCTCCGGCAGCCGCGTCGCCGCAACAGCGACGGCCGGCTCCAAGGGCAACAGCAGCACTGCCGGATGGGAGGCCAGCAGCGCCAGCCAGCGCTCCACATCGAGGCTGAGCGCGAGCCGTCCGCGTTGCACCAGCATCGCCACTTCCCAACAGCTGATCGCTGACACCAGCAGGCCTGGCGAACCATCGGGCTGGCTGGCGCTCTCGATCTCCTGATCGATGGCCTCCAGAGCGGCAGCGGAGAGCCGCTGTCGGTCTCCATCGGCCCACCAGAGCAAGGCATGGGTATCGAGCAGGATCACGCCAGGGCTTCCCAGTCGTTCTCCCCAACCGGCGCGAAGGGATCATCGAAGCGGAGCACCGTGCCGCGCAACGGCTCCAGGGGATCGGCGGCGCTTGGCGCAGCCGGCCGATAGGGACGCACCTCCACGCAGGGGCGGCCGTGATCCGTCACCACCAGCGGTTGACCGTCTGCCTCCACCTGACGGAACAACTCCAGGGCATGGGCTTTGAAATGGGATTGGAAACCTGGCGCGGCGATCCTCTAGCCATTGAGGCGGGGAAGGATTCCATCAAGCCAGAAATATGACCGTAGTCATGAGACTAGGTCTGCTGGCCGGGATCCTTCGCGGCCGGGACGCTCAGATCACGCTATCGGGGGTGGCCTCGAGCAGAACCGCCGCAAGGCGACAGCCATGGCCGCCATGTATAGACTTGCACGTACATACATGGCGGTCGTGATGGATGTCCTGCCCAGTCGCGTGTTCATGAGCGGCAACAGTCAGGCGGTGCGCATCCCCGCCGAGTTCCGTCTCAGCAGCGACCGCGTGCAGATCCGACGCACCCCTGAGGGGGATCTGATCATCCATCCCTGCCCCAGCCAGCGCGGTCAGGTGCTGCTGGAGGTGCTTGAGGGCTTCACTGACGATGTCGTGGCGGCCCTGGAACAGCAGCGGCGCGACCCCCTGCCGGTGCAGGAACGGGAATCGCTGTGATTCACCTTCTCGACACCAACATCCTCATCGTCCTGATCAAGAGGCGCCCGCCTCAAGTGGCCGAGCGCATCGACACCCTGGCCGAGGACGACACCCTGGCCATGTCCTTCATCACCTGGGCCGAGCTGCTCCAGGGGGCGGAGGGCAGCCAGCGCCGGCAGGCCACCCTCCAGCAGCTGGAGGCCCTGGCCTGCCAGGTGCCGGTGCTCTACCCGGAAGGGCCCGCAATCTGCCGTCACTACGCCGCGCAGGCCACGGCCCTGCGGCGCCAGGGCACTCCGATCGGCGCCAATGATCTCTGGATTGCCTGCCACGCTCTGGCCCTCGATGCCGTGCTCGTCAGCCACAACGTGCGGGAGTTCCGCCGCATCGAGGGGCTGCGCGTGGTGGACTGGGCCACACCGTGCTGATGGACTGCGCCGGCAGGTGAGCGGCAGCGAGCTGCTGGGCTTCTCCGGCCGCTACATCTGAGCAGCCACCAGGGGCTGGATCTGCTCCAGTTCGCCTGCCAGTGCAGCGCTGGCCAGCTCGGTGTCATGGGCGGCCTGGGCCCGCAGCCAGTAACCGGGACTCAGGCCCAGAAACCGGCAAAGGCGCAGATCGGTGTCGGCGGTGATCGCCCGCTGGCCCGTCACGATTTCACTGATCCTTGAGGCCGGCACGCCAATGGCCTTGGCCAGCCGGTACTGGCTCACACCCAGCGGCTGCAGGAACTCCTCCTGGAGCAGTTCACCGGGGCTGATGGGGGGTAGACGGTCCATGGCAGAGATCAGTGGTAGTCGACGATTTCGACAGCATCGGGACCGGCGGCAGTCCAGAGGAAGCAGAGGCGGAACTGGTCGTTGATGCGGATGCTGTGCTGGCCTGTGCGATCCCCCCGCAGCGCCTCCAGCCGGTTGCCCGGGGGAACGCGCAGGTCGTCCAGATGTCCCGCGATCTCCAGCTGCCTGAGCTTGCGGCGAGCCACGCGCTCAAAGGACTGGAACCTGGGCACGGTCCAGCCCTGGGCCAGTCGTTCGGTGTCGGGACATCGGAACGAGCGGATCATCCACCCACCTTAGTTCCGCCTGGCAGAACGGTTGCTGTCTGCAGGGCTCAGACTTGGCTGACCACGATCAACGCCCCCAGCAGCACGGCGGCCTGCGGCAGCTCAGGCAGCATCCCGTCGCTCATCGCCAGGCACGCCAACGCTCACTTCGACAGGAGATGACACCGCTTCCAGGGGCGGCGCCGGGAAGCAACTGCTCCACCAGAGAGACTGGCACACCCCCCCCTAGAACCTGATCTCGGCGGGCAAATTTGGAAAGTTGCGTTATCTACAAAATGTTAACTCCTGGTAAAACCCTTAATCGGCTGCTGTCGGTTTCTGCGCTTGCTCTCGCTGCCAGTGCAGCTGTGAATGCCGGCAACGCGCAAGCGATTCTAGTGTATGAATTTCTCGAGGAGGGTGCCAACGTTCGGCTGAATGTTTCGGGCTCATTGACAGGCCTTCCAAGCTCAGTTGGTTCTTCTAACATCTTGAATTCAAATCTTCTCACTGGAGGATTCACCTTTTTCATTAATACCTTTGAGGCGGGAACCCCAAACTTTTTTAACGAATACCCCGTAGCCGGTCCTGCCAACATCGGAACAAATACAACCTTTTTACCCATTTCCAATTATACTGGCACTGGCGTTTTTGTGAACAAATTTTATGTTGGTCTTCTCCCTGGCTACATCGAAGGCGATCCCATCACGGGCTCAGGTTTGATCTTAGGTCAATCCTTCAGCTCCCTCGGCCTGAACTCCACCACCCCCGGCGCTCTGCTCGGCAGCTGGACCGTCGGCACCGACTCGATCGAGGTTCGCATCGGTGGTGGTGGTGGAGCAGCCGTTCCCGGCCCGCTGCCCCTGTTCGGTGCCGCCGCCGCCTTCGCCCACAGCCGCCGGCTGAGAGCGCGGCTGCGTGCCAGCTCCTCGCCCCAGGCTTGAGGTTTCGGCTCTGTTCTCCTCTGGCCCCGCCGCGGCGGGGCCTTTCTGTTGGTCGCTTCCCCTCGTCTGGTTTCGTTGCCGGTTCCTGAGGGTCGTCTGCCTGTCCAGGCCCTGTCGTTCTCCCGCCTGTTCCTCCCCATGCCCGTGCGCAACTTCAGCCGCCTGGCGCTGGTGTTCGTGGTGCTCTTCGCTGTGCTGGTGCTGAGCAATCTCTTTCCGGTTCAGCCCCTCGATCCGGCCTGGCAGAGCCGCCTCACGGCCGTGCTGGTGAATGCGGGCTCCCTGCCGCTCACAGCCCTGGCCCTGCTGCAGCTGGCTTTCCTCCTCGATCCTGAAGATCCCGACATCCAGCGGCGGCAGCAACGTTTCGCCCAGCTGGCGATCGCCGCCGCCCTGGGCTATCTGCTGCTGGCGCCCCTGCAGATCAGCGCCTCCCTGCAGCTCCAGAGCCGTGGCAGCGCCGAGCAGCTCAGCCGCCTGGCACGGGCGGAGCGCCAGCTGGCCAGCCTGCGGCAGGCGGTTCGCCAGGCCGCCAGTGGCGCCGATCTCAGCGCCCGCTTCCAGGCCCTCAGCGGCCCCGGTGTTTCTCCGGCTGATCTCGCCCTGCCCCTGCCGGTGCTCAAGGCCCAGGCCACCCTGGCTCTCGATCAGGCCCAGGCCCAGCTCCAGCGCCAGCGCAACGCCCTCCCCGCCAGCGATCCGCTGCGGCTGCTGCCCGAGCTGCTGCGCAACGCCGTCTCCTGCCTGGCCCTGGCCTTCGGGTTCGCGATCTTCGCCAGGGGCAGGGATTCCGAGGTCTCGCTGCTTGATTCCTGGCAGAACTCCCTGGAACGCCGACGACTGCGGCGCGCGTCCCGCTCAGGCCGGCAGGCCGAGGAGGCTGACTATGTCCGGCAGCTCAGCCGCGAGGACGACACGACCTCCGGGCACTGAGCGGGACTCCCAGGCGCCCCTCCTGCCTGCGAGCAGGCGGCTGGCCCGCCAGCGTGGGCCTGATCACACCCGGGGGCTCCGCCGATGTGCTCCTTCCCAAGGATGGGACCATCCCATCCACCTGTTCGTCATGACGGTCATACTGATCGCATGGATCCTTGAGGTCGTGCTGCCGTGATCAGTGAAACCAACGCTGTTACCTTCCGCCAGAACCTGGGCGACATGCTTAATCAGGTGCAGTACCGCCACGACAGCATCGTGATCAAGCGCGATGGCAAACCAGTGGCGGCTCTGGTGGATGCGCGGCTGTTTGAGCGGATCCGGCGGCTGCAGGCCTGTTTCGAGGCCTTGTGCGAGCGCATCGAGGCGGGTTACGCCGGCATCCCGGAAGCGGAAGGCCTGGCCGAGATCGATGCCGCTGTGGCATCGAGCCGCGCAGAAGGCTGAGCATGTCCAGCCTGGGCGTGGTGCTGGATACCAACGTGCTGCTCTCAGGGCTCGCCTACCCCGCCAGCGTTCCCGGACGTTTGCTCGCGGCCTGGCGATTCGGCGCGCTGGAGG
Source organism: Cyanobium sp. FGCU6 (assembly GCA_024958655.1). Taxonomy (GTDB): domain Bacteria; phylum Cyanobacteriota; class Cyanobacteriia; order PCC-6307; family Cyanobiaceae; genus Cyanobium. Next base: position 17,980 of record JANWUR010000016.1, read on the forward strand.
TGGTGCTCTCGGAGTTCATCCTGCAGGAGCTGCGTCGCACCTTGCCCAGGCTCAGCCACCGCCATGGCTTGGATCAGGCAGCCAGCGACGATCTCATCGACGCACTGACGATCCTCGTGGAGCTGGTGGAACCCCAGGTCGTGCGCGACAGCGACCTGAGCGATCGCAACGACCTGCCGGTGCTCGGCACCCTGCTGGCAGCGCTGCAACTCGGCTCGGCGCTAGTCCTGATCACCGGTGACAAGGCCCTGCTGGCCCTGCGGGAGCGCTACCCCATCCGCACCCCCGCCGAGTTCTGGGCGGAGCATGGCGGCCTCTGACGCCGGGGTGTGGGGGCTCCAGATCGATCACCAACCCAGGGAATTCAGGTACTCCTTCCAGCCGGGGGACCGCCTCGATCCGCCGCCCGCTCCTTGGGAATCAGCAGCCAGCCGAGGCGGGCGTCGTTGCGCTGGTAGGCCGCCAGCTTCTGGCACAGGGCGGCGAGGCCGCGATGCCTTCGAGCGCGGCTTTCAGCCCTGCCGCGAGCAGCCGGAGCAGCACGCACCGCACAGCCCGCTGAACACACAAGCAAGACACGAGCGAGATCGCTCAGACGGCACGGCTGAAAAAGTGCCCCCCGCGGACCCGAGCCAATCCGACCTATAAGTCACGTGGCATCTACTCCGGCTCCACCGCATTACGACTGCTGCACAAACTTTTTTTACACAGCTACGATCGCGGGCTTCGCGTCATCACTGATCAACGCGGGCTCAGCAAACGCTGTGGTCTTCACCGTTGGCGGCAATCAATACGACATCACCACATTCGCCGGCTCGTAAATTCAGCCACTGCAAACTTCAACACCCCCAGCAATGGCGGGGTGATGCCCTGGTGGGGCAACGCAAGCCTGGCCCAGCAATTTGCAACAGTCGTGGGATCCTCCTTGGGGACCGGCTTCGGCCCATCTGGGCCATGTTTTGCCTACGGACTCGGTGGTGGAGGTGTAGAACAATATTCCTATATTCCTACGGCAACGCCCAACGTTGGGGCTGGAGTTGTACTGGCTGATCTTGGAGGAAGCGTCTTGCCCGGCTCGTACTATGCACAGGCCGTTCAGCTTTCTCCGCCTGCTCCAGCAGCCGCCCCCGGCCCCCTTCCTGTCATGGGCGCTGCGGTTGCCTTCAGCATGAGCCGTCGCCTGCGCCGCCGCATCACGGCCCAGCCCTACAAGCTCTGATTGGTTCGGCCTGTTGTCGTTCTGATCCAGCAGGCCTCGCCCCGCTTCAGTGGGGCTTTTTTGTGCCGCGCTTCCCACCTCCAGTCTCCAACAGGTCGCCATGCCGATCCGCAGCCCAGCCGCCTTGCCCTGGCCTTCGTGATGCTGTTCGCCACGCTGGCCCTCTCCGCCCTGTTTCCCTTCACGCCGCTTGATCCCGGCTGGCAGGGGCGCTTCGCACGCACCCTGCTCGACAGCGCCAGCCTGCCGCTGCTGGCCCTGGCCCTGCTGCAGATCGCTCGCTGGCTGGATCCCGCCGATCCCCTGCTGAAACGCCGCCAGCGCTCCTTCAGCCGCCTGGCCGGTGCCGCCGCCCTCGGCTTCCTCTTGCTGGTGCCGTTGCAGATCAGCGCCAGCCTGCGACTCCAGCAGGGCCAGCGGCGCCGAGCAGGCCGGGCGGCTTGCCCAGACCGAGCGGCAGCTCGCCGGCTTCCGCCAGGCCGTGCAGCAGGCCAGCAGCAGCGAGGCCATCGCCAGCAGCCTCGAGAAGCTCGGTGGCCCGCGCCCCGCCCCCGCCGATCTGGCCCTGCCGTTGCCGCTGCTCAAGGCCCAGGCCAATGCCTCCCTCGATCAGGTGCAGCTGGCGATCCGCCGCCAGCGCGACGCCCTGCCCGCCAGCGATCCGCTGCGCCAGATTCCGGAGCTGATCCGGCCCTACGTCGCCGCGCTGATCCTGGCCTTCGCGTTCGCCAGCATGACCCGAGGCCGTCAGACAGACAGTGACGAGAGCCTGCTCGATCAACTGCTCCGCTGGCTCCAGGCAAGGCGCCTCGCCCGGCGGCACGGCGCCATGGGCCAGCAGAGCGAGGCCGGCTACCTGCGCCGGCTCCACGGGGAAGACCAGGAGTGACCTGCGCTCGCTGCAGCAGACCGCGGCGCACTGGGCCAATGGCTCCGCGTATCATTCATCCCATGAATGATAATCATCCACCGAATGAATCCACTCCCCCGGCTGGTCAGCGGCGCCCTTGCCGAGCGGCTGGCGGTGATGCCGGCGGTGGTGGTCACGGGTGCGCGGCAGACCGGCAAGAGCACCCTGGCCGAACAGCTTGTGGCCGGAGAGAGGCGCTACCGCACGCTGGATGACTTCGACGTGCTCGCGGCCGCCAGGCGCGATCCAGAGGCCCTGGTGGGAGGCAACGAGCCGATCACGCTCGATGAGGTGCAGCGCGAGCCCTCGCTGCTCAGCGCCGTGAAGCGGGCCATTGATCGCAACCGCACGGCGGGTCGCTTCCTGCTGACCGGATCAGCGAACCTGCTGCTGATGCGGCAGGTGAGTGAATCGCTCGCCGGCCGGGCGAGCTACCTCACCCTCTGGCCGCTCACCCGCCGGGAGCAGCTCGGACTGGAAGTTGCCGGCCGCTGGGAGGAACTGATGGAAACACCCGATGAAGACTGGCCCGATCTGCTGGCCAGCGGGGACGGGCACCAGGAGGACTGGCAGGCGCTGGCGCAGCGGGGCGGTTTCCCGACGCCCGCGATCGAATTGGCCACTTCCGCCGAGCGCGCCATCTGGTTCGACGGCTACGTGCGGACCTATCTGGAGCGCGACCTTCAGGACCTCGCCTCAATCAGCTCCCTGCCGGATTTCCGCCGATTGATGCAGGCGGCCTGCCTGCGGCTGGGGCAGGTGCTGAACCAGACCGAACTGGGCCGCGACGTGGCGCTGCCGCAGCCCACGGTGCACCGCTGGCTCAATCTGCTCGAAACCTCCTACCTGCTGGTGCGCCTGCCGGCCTATGCCGTGAACCGCACCAAGCGGCTGATCAAGGCCCCCAAGCTTTACTGGGGCGACACCGGCATCGCTCTGCACCTTGCCGGAACGGAGCCGCAGGGCTGCCATCTCGAAAACCTGGTGCTGAATGATCTGCTGGCCTGGCGCGACGCCCGCGTCGCCAGGGCGGAACTGGGCTACTGGCGCACCAGCCTCGGCGAGGAGGTGGATGTGGTGATCGAGGCGGGGGGCAAGTTGCTGCCAATCGAAATCAAGGCCACGGCCTCGCCACGGCTGGCGGACTGCGCCCACCTGCGCAGCTTCCGCGCCGAATACGGCAGCCAGGCCCGCGCCGGCCTGCTGCTGCACACCGGCACAAGCGTCGAATGGCTCACGCCGGATGTGCTGGCGGCGCCGTGGTGGCGGGTGCTCTGACCGTGCCCTGCCATCGGCAAGCCGCTGGGGTGTTGAGGCCGCTGGGCGGGCTTGCGCCAACGGCCTCACTCCGCCCAGACCGGCTCGAGATCAAGCGTCAAGCCAGGAAACTCAGGTGCTCCCACCAGCCGCGTGGCCGGCTCGATCCGGCGGCCCTGCTCAGCGCTCTCCAGCGGCCCCCACACCTCCACCACCCGCTCCTGCGGGATCAGCAGCCAGCCAAGGCGGGCGCCATTGCGCTGGTAGGCGGCCATCTTCTGGCGCAGGGCGGTGAGGCCGCGGGGGCCTTCGTCGCTGGGGCTGGCCAGTTCGACCACGAGATCTGGGCAGAGCGGGGGGATCCGACGCCGCTGCTCTGGCGACAGGGCCTGCCAGCGCTTCTCGAGCACCAATGAGGCATCGGGGCTGCGTACGGATCCATCCGGCAGGCGGAAGCCGCCGGAACTGTCGAAGATCCTCAGAGAAGCGTCACAGCGGGGAAGGGCCATCCCCAGCTGGATGAGCAAACGGCTGTTGCGACTGCTGGTTTCTCCGCCGGTGGGTATCATGGCAATCAGATGTCCATCGGCAGCCAGCTCCAGCACCGCCTCAGGGTTGACCTGGCAGAGCTGTTCAAATTGCTCGGGGGTCAACCGCAGACTGGCTGACAGTGCCATGGGCAGGGTGAGTGAGCCAAAGGGCTGCTCGGGGCAGAGCCCATCAGGCCCCAGCGGCGCACCGCTCGGCATCTCGCTGAGGGTCGGCGGGGCAACCATGGACCGTTTGGCCACTCATGTCAGGCTAGGGGCCTTTCTGGCGCTCGCCGCCATGGTGTGGGCCCTCAGCCTCTCTCGCGATGACCATGCTGTTGGAGCACGAGCCTCGAATGGCTGACGATCCTTCCAGATCCGCCTGATCAGCAGCCGATCCGATCGTTGCCCTCAGGCGGGCTGCAACGCCGAAGGGATCGGCAGCAGGGTTTCGATCGCGCTGCTGTCACTGATCTCGGAATCGTGCTCCAGCGTCACCCCCACCGGCCGACCCTGGGCGTCGAAATCGACGATCATGTTGTCGTTGATGGCCTGCGAACTGCTGCTGTCGCGCTCGGCCAAGGCGATGGTGAGCGTGTCTGGTTCCGGGAAGTAGCGGATCTTCATCGCGTCGGGGGAGGAGCGGGGGGCTGAGGGGACTGGGATCGGGTCATGGCCCTGAGGAAACCGCGGTCAAAGAAGGCGTTGCGCACCGTCTCCCTGTCCTCAAGAGTCATCACCCTGAGCGCGCGGTTCTGGGCTTCCGGCACCAGCCCCCACAGGGCGAAGCGGCCATCGGGCTGGCGGCGCTCCTCCAGTGGATCGGCCAGCACGCGCTGAATCCAGGCTTCCTTGATGCCGAGATGATTGCAGCGCACCACATCGCGAAAATAACCCCACAGCTCAGCCTGAGCGGCCAGCAGCCGATCACAAGGATCGCGGTGGGCCTGGCGATCGCCACCGGCCTGGATCGCATCGAGCTGCCGGATCGGCAGCCGCAACAGGGATCGGGCTCCCAGCCCCTGCAGGCGGTGCTGCGGAGCCAGAACAGGAGGTTTAAACTCTTTGCTAAACCCCTGGGCAACGATGGCCACCTCGCTCCCCCGTCAGGATCTGCGCCGCTGGGGCAATTCCTTGGGCGTGCGCCTGCCGGCCGCCGTCGCCCGCGAAGCGCAGCTCCACGACAACCAGACCGTGGAACTGAAGGTGGTGCCCGAGGGCGTGCTGATCCGTCCCGTTCAGCCCCGCTTGGCTCTGGCCGAGCGGCTGGCCGCCTATCAGCCGATGCCGGGCGAACCCACCGAAGCGATGGCCTGGGAACCTCTTGGCGGTGAATTCACCCCATGACGCCACCGCGGCGGTGGGCCGATTGGTTGCCCGATCGGGGTGAGGTGATCTGGATCGACCACAACCCCCAGGCCGGCCGGGAGATGAAAGATCACCACCCGTTTCTGGTGCTGTCCACCGCCCCCTTCCACAGGGCTGTGGGACTGGTCATCGGCTGCGCGATGACCTCCGCGGCCTACAACCAGGGTTCCTCTCTCGCCGTGGATCTTGGACCCATCCCGGATCGAGCCGACGCCCACAGCTTTGTGCTCTGTCACCAGATCAAGTCGTTCGATTGGAAAGCCCGCGGCGCACGCCCCCATCCGATGGGCCGCATCAGAGACGATCAGCTTGAGGCGGTGCTGGAGATCGTGGGCCAGATCCTTGGCTTCATCCCCTGATCAACGATGGCAATCGCATCCACCAGGCGAATCGCGTCGGAGTCGACGATCAAGTTGTTGTTGATGGCGAACCGCTGCTGTCGCGCTCGGCCAGGCCGATGGGGGAGGAGCGGGGGACTGAGGGGCCTCGGATCGGGCCACGGCCCTGAGGAAACCGCGCTCAAACTGAGCGTGCGGTTCTGGGCTTCCGGCCACACCGCCCACAGGGCGAAGCGACCGTCGAGCTGACGGACCAAGCAGCAGCCAGCCGGTACCTTGTCGGCAGGGTGGTGGATGGCGTTGAACACCGACCGCTGGTTCTACGGGGTGTTCCAATCCGCTCCGGATCTCATCCGCTGGCTGCTGACGCCGCCTGAGGCGACCCGCGCCGGGCAGGGCGTGCCCCTGGAGCTCGATCGCCACTACCGCTTCTCGGCGCCCGAACTCAAAGCCGGCGCCCATCGCCTTGATGGTGTGCTCTGGCCTCTGGGCAGCGACACCGGATCCCCGGAGCTGCCGGTGGTGTTCCTGGAGGTGCAGATGCGCGCTGATCCCGGCTTCCATCATCGCCTGGCGGCCCAGACCTTTCGCTTCCTGCAGCTCCACCCGGCCGTCGAGCACTGGCGGGTGGTGGTGATCACGCCGCACCAACGGCTAAACCTGGGCCCCACAGCGCCCCTGCGCAGCTTCCTGGAGGCGGTGCAGTGGGTGAGCCTCGATGCGCTCGGCCAGCAGGAAAACCTTGATGCCGCCCTCGACCTGCTCACCCTGCCGGTCAGGCCCTAGCCGGAACTGGGCGAGCGCTGCCGGCGCATCCTGGCGCAGCGGAAGGATCTGGAGACGGTTGTGCTCTCTATGCTATTTGAACGCTTCTCACAGCGCAGCCGGGAGGAGATCCTGATGAGCGTCGGATTGCCGCTGCAGGAGCTGCGCCACACCCGCGCGGTGCAGGAGATCCTTGAAGAGGGCCGGGAGGCTGGCCGGCAGCAGGAGGCCGCTGCTCTGGCGGTCCGCCTGATCGTTCGTCGCTTCGGCACTCTGGATCAGGCCAGCCGCGAGCGCCTTGCCGCTCTGAGCCTGCCTCGCCTGGAGCAGCTGGCGGAGGATCTGCCCGATTTCAGCGGCCCCGGCGACCTGCTGGGGTGGCTGGCCACCAACGCGGGCGACTGAACGGAAAGCAGTCGTCCCAACCGGCCCTTTCGCCACAGCTCATGCAGCGCTCAGCTCTGCGCCACCCACCCGCGGAACTCTGCCTTCGTTTGTGGCTGAGCACCGTCCTTGCCAGCTGCTACAGCGGCGCGGCGGGAAGCAGGTCGCTGGTTGCTTGCAGGGCCAGGAGCGACCGCGCCTGAGCGATGGTCATGTGCTGACGCGAACTCCTTGTGCAGCATCGTTGCAGCCGAGCAGGGGCACTGCCGCAGCAGACTTCTGCGGAATCATGAAGACGTGCCACCTACGGGAGTGGCATAAGCCCCCCCCCCCATGATTGAGCGCGGTTGGCCAAAGTCCGCGAAACTCACCTTCAACAAATGAAAACTGGTTTTGTGGTCGCTGCATTGGCGGCATTAACTACCGTTGTGGTTGATGCAGGCGGGAGCAAAGCAGCGATTTTCACGGTTGGCGGACAGGATTATGATGTCACTACATTTTCAGGTTCGTATAATGCTAACCTTTCGAAGTTTGCAACGCCTGCCAATGGCGGCGTGATGCCTTGGTGGGGAAACCAAACCCTTGCACTAGAATTTTCTGCGGCTGTCAACAATTCCCTTGGCATGGTAAATAATTTAGGAAGCACAGGTCCGTTATTTGCATGGGATTACAACTTTGCATTAGGAGTTCGAACAGCAAACTATACAAATCTTGGCGCCAACCAGCTCGGCAGTGTGACCTTTTTAAATACTTCCTACAATTGGGCGCAGGCAACTTTAGTGCCTCCTGCTCCTGTTCCTGGACCACTCCCCATTTTGGGGGCGGCAACCGCTTTCGGCATGAGTCGTCGCCTGCGTCATCGCATTGCTACTCAGCCTCAGAAGCTCTGAAATTCACTCGCTTGAGCTTCTGTGCACTCCAGCCCTGCTCCGGCGGGGCTTTTTTGTGCCGCGATTCCCAACCCATCTTCTAATCATTCGCCATGCCGCTCCGCAGCCTCAGCCGCCTCGCCCTGGCCTTCGTGCTGCTCTTCGCCACCCTTGCGATCACATCCCTGTTCCCCTTCCAGCTGCTGGATCCCGCGTGGCAGGGCCGCGTGTCCCGCACGTTGCTCGATAGCGCCAGCCTGCCGCTGCTGGCCTTGGCCCTGCTGCAGATCGGCCGCTGGCTGGATCCCGTCGATCCTCTGCTGAAACGCCGCCAGCGCTCCTTCAGCCGCCTGGCCGGCGTTGCCGCCCTTGGCTTCCTGCTGCTGGTGCCCCTGCAGATCAGTGCCAGCCTGCGCCTGCAGCAGGCCAGCGGCGCCGAGCAAGCCGCGCGCATCCATCAGGCCGAGCGGCAGCTCGCCGGCTTCCGCCAGGCGGTGCAACAGGCCAGCAGCGCTGAAGCCCTCGCCAGCAGCCTGGAGCAGCTCGGCGGCCCGCGCCCGGCCCCGGCAGATCTGGCCCTGCCGCTGCCGTTGCTCAAGGCTCAAACCAATGCCGCCCTTGATCAGGTGCAGCTGGCGATCCGCCGCCAGCGTGCCGCCCTGCCCGCCAGCGATCCGCTGCGCCAGCTCCCGGAGCTGCTGCGCCCCTGCATCGCCGCGCTGATCCTCGCCTTCGCCTTCGCCAGCATGGCCCGGGTCCGCAACGACGATGACGAGGACGCCGACGAGGGGTCCCTGCTGGATCAGCTGCTGTTCCGGTTCCAGGCCCGTCGTCTCAACCCGCGGCGGCGGTTCGGCACCACGGGCCAGCTCTCTGATGCCGACTACCTAAGCCAGCTCCACGGAGAAGACCAGGAGTGACCGCCGTAAGCACTCACAGGCGCCGCCCGGCTGCGGATGCCGCGTCGCCCCTCACCCCTGCTTCAGCCAGGCCGCCGCATCGCAGGCGTGGTAAGTGAGGATCAGGTCGGCGCCGGCGCGCTTGAAGCACAGCAGGGTCTCCAGCACCACGGCCCGCTCGTCGATCCAGCCCCGCTCGGCCGCGGCCTTCACCATCGCGTACTCACCGCTCACGTTGTAGGCGGCGATCGGCTGCTCGCTCTCGGCGCGCAGGCGGTGAATGATGTCGAGATAGGCCAGGCCGGGCTTCACCATCAGGATGTCAGCGCCCTCGCTTTCATCGAGCTGGGCCTCGAGGATCGCCTCCCGGCTGTTGGCCGGATCCATCTGATAGGTGCTCTTGTCCTTGGGGATCGGCTTGCCGGCGGCGGCGCGGGGTGCCGAATCGAGGGCCTCGCGGAACGGGCCGTAGTAGGCGGAGGCGTACTTGGCCGTGTAGCTGATGATGCCCACGTGCTCGAAACCCTCCTCATCGAGGGCTTCACGGATCGCTCCCACCCGGCCGTCCATCATGTCGCTGGGGCCGATCAGGTCGGCACCGGCCCGGGCCTGCGCCACCGCCTGTCGGCAGAGGATCGCCACCGTTTCATCGTTCAGCACCACCCCCTCGCTGCTCACGATCCCGTCGTGGCCGTCGCAGGAATAGGGATCGAGGGCCACATCCGTCATGATCGCCATCTCCGGATGCACCTCCTTGAGGCGACGGATCGCCCGGGGGATCAGGCCGTGCTCGTTGAAGCACTCGGCGCCGTCCTCGGTCTTCAGACCATCGGCCACCTTCGGGAACAGCACCACGCAGCGGATGCCCAGATCCCAGGCCCGGCCCACCTCCTGCACCAGCCCTTCCAGGCTCCAGCGCCGGGCGCCGGGCATGGCCCCGATGGGCTCGTTGGTGGCGCCTTCGTGCACAAACAGCGGGTAGATGAAGTCGGCGGCACCCAGGTGGTGCTCCCGCACCATCGCCCTCAGGGCAGGCGTGCGACGCAGCCGGCGGGGGCGGTAGGTGAGCTCCATGGAGACAGAAGGGCTGGCGGGATCCTACGGACGTGCCGGGTCTTCCCCGCCCGGCGATTCAGAGCCGGGCAGCGCCGATCCAGTCCTGGCGGGGATCGGCGCTGCGGGCCTTGCGCAGCTCCTGCAGCAGCTCCTGCTCCCGGGCGCTGAGGCTGTCGGGCAGCCGCAGGGTGGGGGTGAGCAGCAGGTCACCCCGGCCGCCCTTCACCGGCCAGCCCTTGCCCTTCAGGCGCAGACTGCGGCCCGGGGTGAGGCCGGGCGGGACCTGCACCGTGGCTTCGCCATCGGGGGTGGCCACCACCACCTCACCTCCGAGGGCCAGCTCGTCGAGGCTCAGGGGCAGCTCTGCCCGCAGCTGGTCGCCGTCCAGGCGCCAGATCGGGTGGGGCTGGAGCTGCAGGTTCAGGAAGAGATCACCACGGCGGCCGGTGCCCGGCTGAAGATTGCCCTTGCCTCTGAGGCGCAGGCGACTGCCGTTCTTCATCCCCGGGGGGATGCGCACCTGCACCCGCTCGTCATTCACCGAGAGGGTGCGTTCACAGCCACGGAAGGCGTCGGCGAACGACAGGCTGATGGTGGCCTCGGCATCAAGGTTGGGGGCCGGACTCCGGCCCGGAGCTGCCGCCCCGCCGAAGCCGGCGGGGAAGCCGCTGCCGAAGCCGAAGCCGCCGCTGCCGCCACCGCCGGCAAAACGGCCCAGCAGATCGTTGATGAAGTCGTCGAAGTTGCCGTAGCGGCCGAAATCAACATCAAAGCCGGCACTTCCGCCGCCGCCGGGGCCGCCCATCTGGCTCCAGTACTGCCCGAACTGCTCGTAGCGGCGGCGCTTGTCGGGGTCGGAGAGCACTTCATAGGCCTCGCTGACCTCCTTGAACCGTGCTTCGGCGTTCTTGTCGCCGGGGTTCACATCCGGGTGGTGCTGGCGGGCGAGCTTGCGGAAGGCTCGCTTGATGGTGTCGGCATCAGCGCCGCGATCCACGCCCAGCACCTTGAAGTAGTCGCGGTAGCCGTTGACGCTCATCGGGAAGGAACTGCTGGGGGGCAACGGCTGGGGCCAGTCTCTCAGCCACCAGCCCCGGTCGCGGCGAACCGTGGGGGCGGAAGGCCGAACGATGCCCGGCCTAGATTTTGCTGATCCTCTCGGGCCCTCGCCCTTCCGCCATGGCTGTCCGGCCCCGCCTGCGCCCACCGCTGCCTGGAGCCCTGCGGGGCCTGCGGCTGGCCGGCATCGTGCCCATGGTCGCGGTGGCCCTGGCGCTGGCGGCGAGCGGAGCACGGGTGGAAGCGAATCCGCACGCCGGCCATGGCAGCACCACCCCCACCCTGGGCCAGGCCCTGGAGCCCTCCACTGCCGAGCAACTTGCCCTCAGTGAACACCTGCGTCGGGTGGGCGCCGTGTTCTACGGGGCCTGGTGGTGCCCCGCCTGCTTCAAACAGAAGAATCTGTTCGGCAAGGAGGCCGGCAATCGGCTTCCCTATGTGGAATGCGACAAGGGCGAGCCGGGTCGGGAGCGTTGCCGTGCCGCCGCCATTCAGGCCTACCCCACCTGGGATCTCAGGGGCCGGCGGCTGGAGGGCGTGCAGACCCTCAGGGAGTTGAAGGCTTGGAGCGGGTTCCCTGAGGCGGGAACCTCAGGTGCCGCGCCGGTCGGCCCGGATGCCGCCGGCGCTACTGGCTCCATTCGCTGAACCTGCCGCCGCAGGGCCGGGGGTCAGGCCAGGCGCTGGTTCACCGAGGTGGTGAGACCCAGACCCGCCAGCCGGGCTGCGTGATGCCGGGCCTCCTGGGGCGAGCCGACGTACACGGGGGCACTGCCGCACCAGCGCACCTGCTGCTCGAGGCGAAGGGCTTCGCCGTCGTCGAGGTCAGCGAACACCTGCCGCAGGGCCTCGCGCACCGGTCGCAGGGCATCGAGCACCAGAACGGTCGCCAGAGGCGTGGTCAGGGGAGAGGAGCAAGGGGACGGAGCCATGGAGGCGCGGGCGATGGGGGGCGATGGGATCCACCGCCGGATCGACCGTAAACAGCCCTGCAGCGACGGGGTCAGGGAGGAGAACCATCAGATCCGTGCCGGTTTGCCGAATGAATCAAATAGAATGAACAGCACTTCATTGAGGGGCAGCGGTGTCGACGACAAACCTGCCCCACTACGCCGATCGCGAGCATCCTCGCCACGCCACGCCCATGGCGGGGGATGAGGCCATCAAGGCCAGCGTTGAGATCGAGGCGATCGAGATCCACGGGATCCTGGCCAACATCAGCCGCTTCGGCGCCTGTGTGACGGTGCCTCAGGAACTGGCCCTGATGGCGCTGCCGCGAACCGTGCTCACGCTGCGGGCCACCCTGGGCACCGAAACCGTTTCGATGTCGGCCGACCTCTGCTGGATCCACAACGAGGTGGGCCAGACCACCATCGGCATGAGCTTCCCTTACGGCCCCCTGGAGAGCGGCACCTTCCTTGATGCCTACATGGAAGGGGCACAGGCGGCAGCCGCCTGACGGGGTGCTCACCGGCCGGATGCTCTCCGGGACAGGCTCGGCTCCAGAACGATGAAGGGGGCCTTCCAGCCCCCATGGATCATTTGGGTGACAAGGCTGATCTCACCCCGTCTCCGTTAAGAGTGTCAGGCAGCCACAGGGGCGGCTTGACGGGAGAAACGAACGATGTTGTTCGCTGTTACGGGTTTGCTCTCACCGAGCAGGCTTCAGTCACCCTCCTCATGCCCCGTCGAAACCATTGCAGCCCCGTGTGGCTTCCGGTGGAACCGGGAGCGGCGGAATGGAGCTGAGCGGAATCGAACCGCTGTCCGAAACACTGGTGTGGATCACCTAGTCGGTCCGAGGACCGACGCCTGAAGTATGGCATCGGCATCCTTGGCCTGGAGAGGAACGGGATGGTGGGCATGACCGAACCCGAGGCGCCCGGAACCGGCCGGCCCGTGGCCCGGCAGGGATCCTGACGGGCCTGCTGGCGGCCCTGCTGGCAGCCCTGATCGGCACTGCCGCCGTGCATGCAGCCCTGTGGCTGAGTGCGAGGAGACCCTGGCCATCTCACCGCTAAGCCAGCTTCACCCAGCTCGCCTGGGTTGGGTCGCCGCCGATCGTGCAGAACCAGAGGCTCGCGATTTCCACGCCTCTTTGCTCTTCATCGGCCCAGACTGTCGACAGGAGCTCTCCGGCGGTTGATTTTTCAAGTGATGTCGGATCCTTGATGCGCAACGGCACGAGCAGGAGCTGCGCCATTCGCCTGGATTGCAGGATCGCCGCCTGCTCCACTGGCGAGGTGGCAAGCACGCCTGCACCGCTCTTACCAGTGGCAACGACACCCGTCTGCCCCTCAGCAACCACACCAGGGCCGTTGCCTGATTCAGCGCGAACACCGGGAAGTCCTCGTCCGAACACACCGGGGCCCTTGGTGCCATCGCCACTGACACCGGTTTCGCCGCGTCCCAGCACCCCGGCCTTCTGCGACCCCTCGAAACCGAGATCGCGCGCCGTTGCCTGCTGATAGCCCACAACGCCGTTCAGGCCGGTGCCGAAGACACCGACCGACGTCCCGCCACCGACACCGAGCAAACCTGCACCCACAGCATTTTCAATGCCCCTGTCGCGCGCCATGGCATGGACATAACCAACAACGCCATTGACTCCCTGCGCAATCAGGCCATTACCGGCCGGGATCGTCCCGATCAGGCCGCCGGTCGCGAAAGAAATCGTTCCCTTGGCGTGGATGGCGTCGACCCCACGCGGCGTCGACACGAGCACCATGTCATTATCCGCCGATACTTTCAGAACAAAATCATCCTCATAGCCGTCCGGCGACTCTTCGCCATTAATGGCCTGCAAAAGGGTTCGTTTATCGCTTTTGTTTGTGCGACCAACAACCATGTCGTCGCCCGATTCATCAGCTCCGCTTGCCATACAGCCTCATGGGATCGTTTGACTGGATACTGAATACAGAGATCAGGATCTCTGCTTAAACGTGAGGACGCCGCACCAATGTGAGCTTGTCTGCCACGACTAATCTGGCGCCTGATTCCAGGAATTGGTCGTTGCACAAACCACGCTTCAGTCCCATTCCTGGGTAGCAACCCAGCGGGCGAGAGCATCTGCGGCGCTTCCCCATACCTGCTTCTCCTGTCTTTGCTGTTGGATTGTGGTGTTGGAGAAGGGGCCAGCATTTTTTAAGCGCGGCCGACGGCTTCGATCGTCACCGGGACACGAAACGATACAAGCTGTGAGGGTCTGGCGACCTCGAGACGTTTAGCGTGCTGCTGGTTGTCCAGCCCATCGACGAACCAACGCCACCAGCCTGAAATCGGCAATCCCCGTTCCCACAGGTTGCGGCTGGAGCATCCAGCCGGATCCCTGAACTTTGCAGGCCTTGATCGTTGCTGGCGAGTGTTCCTCACTCTCAGCTGCCACATCAAGATTGCACTCGGCTCCAGGTTGGTGCTTGCGTCGCCCCCGCCAGCACCCTCACAGCCAGAACAGCGTGAGTGTCGTGTTTCGGGGGGCTCTCGAGCGGGCGAGTGGCGGAACCGGAGCCCAGCAGCGATGGAGTGGCCTTGGTGGCCGCACCCCTCGATCTACTGGCCACCGAACTGAAGGTGCAGTTGCAGCGCGCCGAACGCAAGGATTACGACGACGTGGCGGTGCTGCTGGTCTCAGGCCTCACCCTGGCTGAGGGGCTGGCGGCCGCCCAGGCGCTCTACAGATCCGACTTCCCGATCAGTGAAGCGCTCAAAGCGCTGGTGGTCTTCGCCGATGGCGACCTGGGCGACCTCCCCGCTGCAACCCAGCAGAAACTGATCGATGCCGTGAGAACCGTGGATGCGATTCCCACCCTGGAGCGCATCAGCCTGGAGCTGAGCCTGAGCGGGCCGCGGCGCTGAACAGGTGTCAGCAGCGCCTCCCGGTCCCGATGATCGGCGCGACGAAGTTCTCAACAACCGATTCCGGACGGAACGGTTCGCCACGCCTGACAGCACGACGCAGGCGCAACGACCCCTGATCTCGCCATGGCCCCCAGGATTTCCAGGGCCTCGGTGGAGTGGTGCGCCCTCTTCCCGCCGGTGCAGCACCAGGACCATCCAGCGGCACAGTGGCGTGATGCAGCGAAGCGCCACCACTTCAACCCACTTCCCCGTCACCGCCGTGGTGCCCCCCGGCCTGGAGGAGCCCGCCGCCGCCGAACTGGTGCACCTGGGGGCCGCCGAGGTGCGCCCACTGCGCCGCGCCGTGGCCTGCATCACCGACCTGGCCGGCCTGTACCGGCTGCACCTGCAGGCCCGCCTGCCCTTCCGCTTCCTGCGCGAGCTGGCCCGCTTCCCCTGCCGCGACCCCCGCGAGCTGCGCCGGGGGGTGCAGGCCGCCGCCCCCTGGGAGCTGTGGCTGCCGCCGGAGCGAAGCCTCAGGGTGGAGGCCAGCGGCAGCCTGCCGGAACTCAACCACAGCCACTACACCGCCCTGGAGGTGAAGAACGCCCTGGTGGACCTGCAGCGCCAGCGGTGGGGCGAGCGCTCCACGGTGGATCTGCGCGATCCCGATCTGCGGCTGCATCTGCACCTCAGCCCCTCGGCCGGCGGCCTGGCGATCCTCAGCCTCGAGAGCGGCGGCGGCAGCAGCGCAGGTGGCGAGAGCGGCCCTGCCGGCGGAGGCGGAGGCGACGGGAGGCGCAGCGACGGCAGCCTGCACCGCCGCGGTTACCGCGCTGCCATGGGCCTGGCACCGCTGAAGGAAAACCTGGCCGCCGGCCTGATCGCCCACACCGGCTGGGAGGGTTCGGTGCCGCTGGTGGATCCGCTCTGCGGTTCGGGCACCCTGCTGCTCGAGGCCGCCGCCATGGCCCTGGGGCAGGCGGCGGGGCTGATCTGGGGGGATGGCGGCGTCGGCCCCGCAGGCAGCGGCCCCGACGCGCCTGCGGTGGCCCCCCGGCCCCGCCCCTTCGGCCTGATGCGCTGGCCCGATTTCGATGCCGCCCTCTGGAGCCAGGCGGTGGCCGAGGCTCGGAGCAGCCGGCGCAGCACCCTTGCCGATGGCGATGTGCTGGCGCCGATCCTTGGACTGGAGCGCGATCCCCGGGTGCTGCGGCAGGCCCGGGCCAATGCGGCCGCTGCCGGCCTGGCGGACCACCTTCAGTTCCAGCAGGGCGATTTCCGCGACCTGATCCCGCCGCCGGGGCCCGGGATGCTCGTGTGCAACCCCCCCTACGGCGTACGCCTCGGCGCCGGTGAGGATCTCGAGGCGCTCTACGCCGATCTCGGTCGGATGCTGCGGGAGCGCTGCAGCGGCTGGACGCTCTGGCTGCTGAGCGGCAACCCCGAACTCACCGGCGCCCTGCGGATGAAGGCCAGCCGGCGCATCCCGGTGAGCAACGGCGGTATCGACTGCCGCTGGCTGCGCTACGACATCCGCTGAGCATCCCGACGGCAGGGGAAGCGTCTCGGATCAGAAGCGGCCCGTAAGGGCCCGGGTGGTGCGCAGCAGTCCGGCGGTGGTCTGGGGCAGGAATGGACCCTTGAGCATGCCACCGCCCAGCCGCAGGCAGAGGGCCGCCAGCAGGCCGTCCACCACCGCCAGCAGCAGAGCGGCCTGGATCCAGTCGAGCTGGAAGTGCTGTTTCGCCCACAGCAGCAGGGCGATCTGGGTGGCCAGGGCGGCCATCGTGGCCAGACCGATGCCCATGCCCAGGAACACGCCGCCGCCGATCAGGCGCCGCTTCTCCCGGTCGGCCTCCTGCAGGGCGATGCGCACGTGCAGGTCCATCACGGAGGTCATCAGGGCGGTGACCCGGGTGAAGCCCCGCCCGCCCTCACGCCCGTCGGGGAGGCGCTCGCGACTCATGCCGAGCGCCGGCCGGAGGACAGCAGCAGGCCGGCCAGCAGGCCGATGCCGGCGGCGATGCCCAGGGCCATCAGCGGCCGCTCGCGCACCGGCTTCTCGATCCGGGGCCGCAGCGTGGCGTTCAGGTCGTCGAGCAGCTGCTCGAGCTGCTCCTCCAGCGGCGAGAGGCTCTGGGCCACGTGGCCGGCCTGCTCGGTGGTGGCCTGCAGCAGATCCAGCAGCTGGCGGCGGGCGCCATTGGCGGTGATGCCTGTCTGGCGGCTGATCGCCTCGGCCACCTGGTCGAAGCTGCCGCGGGTGGCTTCCAGGGTGTGGCGGGCCACCTCGGGCCACTCGCGCTGGATCGTGGGCAGGAGGGTGTCGAAGCGCTCGCGGAAGGCGGCCTGCAGCTGGGCGAGGGCCGGGGAGGGGGCGGGATCGGCCACCGGCGTGCCCAGCGGCGCGCCGTTGCCGCCCTCATGCTCGCGGGCCTGCTCCGGGGACGGGAGGGGGTCCATGGCGGCGACGCCGGGGGCGCCTGCGGGGGTCTCCACAACGTAGGGAGCCGGGGTTGGCATCGTCACCACCTTCGCTACATTCAGCCGGCTCGGCGCACGGGCCTGTTGGTTCACATCAATCAGGTCGAGCTCACCCACTTCAAGTCCTTCGGCGGCTCGATCGCGATCCCCCTTGAGCCGGGTTTCACAGTGGTCACCGGACCCAATGGCTCGGGCAAAAGCAACATTCTCGATGCGGTGCTCTTCTGCCTCGGTCTGGCCAGCAGCCGGGGCATGCGGGCCGAGCGCCTGCCCGACCTGATCAACAGCGCCGTGCTGCGCGACGGCCGCGCCGCCGAGGCCAGTGTCACCGTGCGCTTCCACCTCGGCGACTGGCGGCCGGATGAGGCCGAGCAGGGTCTGGAGCCCCACGAGGGGGTGCCCTGGATCCAGCCGGGTCAGCGGGAATGGAGTGTCACGCGCCGGCTGCGGGTGGCGCCGGGGGGGACCTACAGCAGCACCTACAGCGCCGATGGCGTCGCCTGCAACCTTCAGCAGCTGCAGACCCAGCTGCGCCGCCTGCGGGTCGACCCCGACGGCAGCAACGTGGTGATGCAGGGCGACGTCACCCGCATCGTGTCGATGAGCGCCCGCGAGCGGCGCGGCATCATCGACGAGCTGGCCGGGGTGGCCCTGTTCGACAGCCGGATCGAGCAGACGCGCGGCAAGCTCGACGAGGTGCAGGAGCGGCAGGAGCGCTGCCGGATCGTGGAGCAGGAGCTGCTGGTGGCCCGCCAGAAGCTGGAGAAAGATTGCGCCAGGGCCCGCACCTACCAGGAGCTGCGCCTGCGCCTCCATGCTGGCCGGGAGCAGGAGCAGGTGCTGGCCTGGGAAGCGGCCGGCGCCCAGCTCGAGGCCCTGGGCCGGCGGGAACAGGAGCTGGAGCGTCGCGCCGAGGAGACGGCGACGGCCATCACCGCGGCCGAGGGGCAGGAGCGCGAGGCCGCCGTCGAACTGGAGCGGCTGCAGGCGGAGGTGAAGGACCTGGGGGAGGACCGCCTCGTGGCCCTGCAGGGCGAACGGGCGGGCCTGGAGGCGGGTGAGCGGGAGCGGGCCCGCCAGGCGGAGCGGCATCGCCAGCAGGCCGAGGAGCTGCAGGCCCGCCGGCAGGAGCTGGCCGATCGCCAGCTACGGCTGAAGGAGGGGCGGCGCACGCTCGAAGCGGCCGCCGACGATGCCGGCCTGGCGGCGGCCGAGGAGCGCTGCCGGGCGGCCGAAGCGGCCGTGGAGCTCTCCCGCCGGCGGCTGGGGGAGGTGGCCGGCCGCTCCAGCAGCTGGATCGAGGAGCAGCGGCGGCGCAGCGAGGCGCGGCAGGAGCGCCAGGCGCGGCTCGGGCCGCTGGAGGCCGAACGCCAGCAGCTGCGCGAGCGGCTGCGCCAGGCCGATGAGCGCCTCGGGGAGCTGGCCAGGGAGCAGGGGGACGACGGGCGTGAGGGCGCGGAAGCCGAAGCCCGGCTGGCCGGCCTGGAGAGCGAGCGCCACCGACTGGAGGAGGAGCGGGAGCGGGCCCAGGAGCGGATCGGCCGGCAGGCGGAGGAGCTGGGACTGCAGCAGCGCACCCGCAGCCGGCTCGAGCAGGAGCAGGCGAGCCTCGAGCGGGAGATCGCCCGGCTCGACAGCCGCCGCGAAACCCTGCAGGAGAGCCGGGGCACCGGGGCCCTGCGGCTGCTGCTGGAGTCGGGGCTGGAGGGCATCCACGGACCGGTGGCCCAGCTCGGCGAGGTGGACGACCAGTACCGGGTGGCGCTGGAGGTGGCCGCCGGCGCCCGGCTCGGCCAGGTGGTGGTGGAGGATGACGGCATCGCCGCCCGCGCCATCGAGCTGCTCAAGAGCCGGCGCGCCGGCCGCCTCACCTTTCTGCCCCTGAACCGCATCCGCGGCGGTGGCGGCACGGGGGCAGCGCTGCAGCGTGGGGGCGGCGGCGGCAGCGGGCTGGTGGGTCGGGCGGTGGATCTGATCCGCCATGAGGCGGTCTATGCGGAGGTGTTCCGCTACGTCTTCGGCGACACGCTGGTGTTCCGGGATCTGGCCAGCGCCCGGCGGGAATTGGGGCGCTGCCGGGCCGTGACCCTGGAGGGGGAACTGCTGGAGAAGAGCGGCGCCATGACCGGCGGCAGCCTGCAGGCCCGCACCGGCCAGCTGGGCTTCGGCCGCAGCAGCGAGGGCGACGAGGCCGAACCCCTGCGGCGCCGGCTGCTGGAGCTGGGGGAGAGCCTGCTGGCCTGCCGGCGGCGGGAGGCCGAGCTGGCCCGGGAGCTGGAGCAGGCCCGGCCGGCTCTGGAGCAGTGCCGCCAGCGCCTGGCCGCTCTGGAGGCGGGGGCGGAGGCAGCCCAGCGGGCCCTGCTGCCCAGCCGGCAGCGGCAGGCCCAGCGGCAGGAGCGCCGCCACCAGCTGGAGGCGAGCCGCCGCGCCGATGGCGAGCGGCTGGCGAACCTGGAGCTCGAGATCGGACCGCTGCTGCGGGAGCTCGAGCAGCTGCTGAGCAGCGAAGCGGAGGCCGGCGAAGGAGCCGACGCCAGCCGCTGGCAGGGGCTGCAGGCCGAACTGGAGGCCGCCGACCGCAGCCTCAGCGAAGCCCGGCTGCAGCGCGACACCCGGCTGGCGGAGCGGCGGGAGCGGGCGCTGGCCCACGAACGGATCACCAGCCAGCTCGCCGCCCTGGCCGAGGAGGAGCGGCGGCTGGCCGCCGAGGTGGCCGCCCTGGTGCAGGAGCGGGAGCAGTGGAAGGAGCTCAAGCGGGTCGATGCCGAACGCCGGGCGGAACTGGATCGCCAGATGGCCGAGCTCCAGAACCGCTTCGGCGAACGGCGGCGGCTGCGCGATGCGGCCGAGGCGGCCCTGGCCCGCCTGCGCCAGGGGCTGCAGCAGCACCGCTGGGAGCTGGAGCGGGTGGCGGAGGAACGGCAGGCCCTCGGCGAGGAGCGCCGCAGCCAGACCCTGCGCTTCGAGCAGCTGCTGCGGGAGCTGCCCGATCCCCGCCCCGAGCTGCCCGAGGAGGTGCGCGCGGCGGGCCTGGAGGCGCTGCAGGAGGACCTGCGCCGGCTGCAGCAGCGGATGGAGGCGCTGGAGCCGGTGAACATGCTCGCCCTCGAGGAACTGGAGCAGCTGGAGGAGCGGCTGGCGGGCCTGGAGGAGCGCCTGGAGGTGCTCGGCAAGGAGCGGGAGGAGCTGCTGCTGCGCATCGAAACGGTGGCCACCCTTCGCCAGGAAGCCTTCCTGGAGGCCTTCCGGGCGGTCGATGGCCACTTCCGCACGATCTTCGCCGGCCTCTCCGATGGCGAGGGGCACCTGCAGCTGGAAAACCCGGAGGATCCACTCGAAGGGGGGCTGACGCTGGTGGCCCATCCCCGCGGCAAGGCCGTGCGCCGGCTGGCCTCGATGTCGGGGGGCGAGAAGTCGCTGACAGCCCTGAGCTTCCTGTTCGCCCTCCAGCGCTTCCGCCCCTCTCCCTTCTATGCCCTCGACGAGGTCGACAGCTTCCTCGACGGGGTCAATGTGGAGCGGCTGGCCGGCCTGATCGCCTCCCAGTCGAGCGATGCCCAGTTCATGGTGGTGAGCCACCGGCGCCCGATGATCGCCGCCGCGACCCGCACCATCGGCGTCACCCAGGCCCGGGGCGCCCACACCCAGGTGGTCGGTTTGCCGCCAGCGGCCTGAGCCCACCAGGTGGGTCACAATGGGCCGAGCGGCCGACCGTGCCGTTCGTTCTGCAACAGGATTTGACCTCCTCGATTCCCCCCGCCACAGATCCGAACGCCCCGGCCGCCGCCAGCGATCGCCTCTGGCTCCGCTCAGAGCTGATGGGCACCCAGGTGATCACCAGGGACACAGGTCGCCGACTCGGCGTGGTGGGTGAGGTGGTGGTGGACATTGACCGCCGCGAAGTGGTGGCGCTGGGCCTGCGCGACAACCCGCTCACCCGCTTCCTGCCCGGTCTGCCCCGCTGGATGCCGCTGGAGCGCATCCGCCAGGTGGGTGATGTGATCCTGGTGGATTCCGCCGATTCGCTCGCCGAGGGCTTCAACCCCGAGCGGTACAGCAAGGTGATCAACTGCCAGGTGGTCACCGAATCGGGCGAACAGCTCGGGCGGGTGCTCGGCTTCAGCTTCGACATCGAAACCGGCGAGCTCACCACCCTGGTGATCGGTGCCCTGGGCGTGCCCCTCCTGGGGGAGGGCGTGCTCAGCACCTGGGAGTTGCCGGTGGGCGAGATCGTGAGCAGCGGTACCGACCGCATCATTGTGTACGAAGGGGCCGAGGAGAAGCTCAAGCAGCTCGGCACCGGCCTGCTCGAGAAGCTGGGGATCGGCGGCGGCGGGCTGGAGCAGGAGGAGCGGGAGCGCTTCCGCGGCGGTGTCGTGCCTGCGGAAAACCAGCTGCCGGCCGGTCAGCCCTCGGCCACCGAACAGCGCCGCATCCAGCCGGCGGCCAGCCGGGCCTTCGAGCCCCGCAGCGAGCTGGAATACGTGGAACTGGAGGAGCGCCGCGAACGCGAACCCCTGCGACAGCGCCGTTACCTGGAGGAGGAGAGCGACAGAGGGCGGGCCGAGCCCTATGGATCTGAACCACCCCCTCCATTGCGGCGCCCCTCCGCATTCGACGAGCGCGACGACGACCGCTATTCCGACCGTTACGCCGACGAACCTCGGAGCTACGGAGGCCCCCGCTACGGGCAGCGGGAGATCGAGCCCTACGAGCCGGAACCCCGCCGCTCCGCACCAGCAGCGCGGCGCTCCGGTCCCGAATCCCTTCCCTACGACGAGGAGCCGCCGCTGAGATCCCGCGATCCCCTGCCGCAACGCCGGCCGTCAGGCCCCCCCCGCAGCAGGGAGGAGAGCCCTGAACCGATCGATGTGGAACCGGAAGTGATCGACGATCCCTGGTGACACCGGGCTCAGCGCTCCTCGAAGCGCAGCGACGCCGAGTTCACGCAGTAACGCTGGCCGGTGGGCGCCGGACCGTCTCCGAACACATGGCCCAGATGGGCCTCGCAGCGGGCGCAGCGGATCTCGGTGCGCACCATGCCGTGCGACGCGTCGCGGTGGGTGGTGATCGCCCCGCTGGCCACTCCGTCCCAGAAGCTGGGCCAGCCGGTGCCGGAGTCGAACTTGGTGGCCGAATCGAACAGAGGAGCGTCGCAGCAGACGCAGTGGTACATCCCGTCGCCCTTGTGGTTCCAGTAGGCCCCGGTGAACGCCCGCTCCGTGCCGCCCTGGCGGGTCACCCGGAACTGCTCAGGGGTGAGCCGCGCGCGCCACTGGCTCTCCTCGGCCACCGGCGAGGGGCCGTCCGCGGCAAGGCTGGGATCGGGAAACGAGGCGCAGGAAGGAGCGTCGGACATCGGAACAGGGAGGCCGGAGCCCAGGCTAGGCAGGGCCCGCGGGGGGCAGCAGCCCCCGCACCATCGTCGCCAGGGCGGCCACGGCGCCGGGGGAGCCGCGCAGGCTGCGCAGGTCGTCACGCATGCCCGCCAGACGGTCCGGGTGCGCCAGCCAGTCGGCGGCCTCCTCGGCGATCGCATCGGGCGTGATCGCGCCCACCCGCTCCGGCACCACCGCCCGCCCGGCGGCGATGTTGGGCCAGGCCAGGAAGCCCCGATGGCGCATCCGCCAGGCGGTGAGGGCCACCCCGAGCAGCCGCCTCAGCAGCGGCAGGCGTGCCAGCAGCCCCAGCCAGCCGTCCCAGGCCTGCATCACATGCAGATGCTGGGTGGGCACCAGCACGATCATCGGCAGCCCCAGGGCGCCGAGTTCGGCCGTGTTCGCCCCCACGGTGGTGAGGGCCAGGCGGCACTGGCTCAGGGCTCCGTGGGCGGGGTGGGACTCCAGCAGTCGGATGCGGGTGCCGGCGGGCGTGCGCAGCTCCTCGCCCCGGCGCTCAGGCACGGCGGCACCGAAACTGCGGGCGATCGGGTTGGCCGGATCGGCGAAGGCCATCACTTCGGCCACCGAGGTGGTGGGTGCCACCGGCAGCAGAAAACGAACCCCGGGACGGAGAGCGGCGAGTCGATCGGCGGCGCGGAGCAGGAACGGCACTCCCACCTGCAGCTTCGCCCGCTTGGAGCCGGGCAGCAGCGCCACCCAGTCACCGGGGGGCAGGGGATCGGCCTGGCGCGCCGACTCCGAGAGATCGGCCATCAGATCGCCCACCACCGTGCAGCGGGAGCGCCAGCGGGCCCGCAGACGACCGGCGGCGGTGGGCCCCATGGCGGCGATGCTGTCATTCCAGCGCGGCCAACGGGCCACCCACTCGGCATAGGTGAGGTGGCGGTAGCCCAGGCGGGCCGAGAGCAGCACGGTCCAGAACTGGTCGCCGCCCAGGAACACCACCACCCCCCGGGGGGGCCAGGGGCCATGGCGGCGCGGTCGCAGCAGCATCCACCAGAAGCGCTGGGCGGGCAGCACCCGTTCGAACAGCCCCCAGCTGAGGGCGACCCGGTGCTCCTGACCGGTGGCGTTGGGGCAGGGCACCAACACCAGTTGCAGAGCGATGCGGGCCTCAGGGTGGCGCGGCCTCAGCTGCAGCTCCTGGTGCAGGCGCTCCGCCAGGGGCCGTACCCAGGTGCTCAGCTCGCCCGGACCATTGCTCACCAGAACGATGGCGGACTCCACGGGAGGTGCCATGGGCGACGTGGAGGAAGCCACGATGTGGCGGGTGGTGAGCCGGTGGAAAGAAAGATGAATGCGGATGGCGAGACTTGAACTCGCAAGGCCGAAGCCACACGCCCCTCAAACGTGCGTGTCTACCAATTCCACCACATCCGCATGGATCGGCTGCCCGTGGTGTCCGCACCGGAGGTGCGGCGACCGGGGCTTCCGGGTGGGGTGAACGGCAATGCCGCCCACGGGTGTGGACTATACCCATCGGCGTCCCTCCGGGCCAGCGGGAGGCCGTGTGAGCGCTGATACAGTCCGCCCTGGCCGGCCGCCCCGCGTTCTCGGATGCCCATCGGCAAACTGTTGATCGCCAATCGTGGCGAGATCGCGCTCCGCATCCTGCGCAGCTGCCGCGAACTGGGGATCCCCACGGTGGCGGTGTACAGCACGGTCGATCGCAACGCCCTGCACGTGCAGCTGGCGGACGAGGCCGTGTGCGTGGGCGAGGCGCCCAGCAGCAAGAGCTACCTCAACATCCCGAACATCCTGGCGGCCGCCACCTCCCGCGGCGCCGACGCCATCCATCCGGGCTACGGCTTCCTGGCGGAGAACGATCGCTTCGCCGAGATCTGCCGCGACCACGGCATCACCTTCGTGGGCCCCTCACCCGAGGCGATCCGCTCGATGGGCGACAAGTCGACGGCCAAGGCGACGATGCAGGGGGTAGGGGTGCCCACCATCCCCGGCAGCGAGGGGCTGCTCGAGAACGTGGGGCAGGCCACTGAGCTGGCAGGCCAGATGGGCTACCCGGTGATGATCAAGGCCACCGCCGGCGGAGGCGGCCGCGGCATGCGCCTGGTGCCGGCTGCGGAGCAGCTGGAGAACCTGTTCAAGGCGGCCCAGGGCGAGGCGGAGGCCGCCTTCGGCAACCCGGGCCTCTACATGGAGAAATTCATCGACCGCCCCCGGCACGTCGAAGTGCAGGTGCTGGCCGACCGCCACGGCAACGTGGTGCACCTGGGTGAACGCGACTGCTCGATCCAGCGCCGCCACCAGAAGCTGCTGGAAGAGGCCCCGAGCGTGGCGATCGATGCCGAGCTGCGTCGCCGCATGGGTGAGGCCGCCGTGGCCGCCGCCCGCACGATCGGCTACGAGGGCGCCGGCACCGTGGAGTTCCTGGTGGACCGCAGCGGTGCGTTCTATTTCATGGAGATGAACACCCGCATCCAGGTGGAGCATCCGGTCACCGAGGTGGTGACGGGCATCGACCTGATCGCCGAGCAGCTGCGCATCGCCGGCGGCGAGCCGATCACCGTGAGCCAGGAGCAGATCAGGCTCACCGGCCACGCGATCGAGGTGCGGATCAACGCCGAGGACCCAGCCCACAACTTCCGCCCGGCCCCCGGCAAGATCACCGGCTGGCTGCCGCCAGGCGGTCCCGGCGTGCGGGTTGACAGCCACGTGTACACGGGCTACGAGATCCCGCCCTTCTACGACTCCCTGATCGGCAAGCTGATCGTGTGGGGCGTCGATCGCGACCACGCCCTTCGCCGATTGCGGCGCGTGCTCACCGAGTGTGCCATCACCGGCATTCCCACCACGATCGACTTTCACCTGGCCCTGCTCGATCGCCCGGAGTTCCAGCGCGGCGATGTGCACACCAAGTTCGTGGAGCAGGAGATGCTGCCGCTGATGGGCGGCTGATGGGCGGCTGAGCAGCGGCGCTCAGGCCACGGGCGGTTGGTGACGAAGCAATTGCGTGAGCAGACCCTGCTGACCCACCACCAGTTCCCGCAGCAGGCTGAGCAGGCCCACCCACACCACCGGCGTCACGTCCACCCCGCCGATCGGGGGGATCAGCCGGCGGGTGAGTGCCAGCAGCGGCTCGGTGGGTGCGCCGATCAGGCGCATCGGCCCCTTGCTGAGATCGATGGCCGGGTACCAGGTGAGCACGATCCGGAACAGAAACAGCAGCGTCCAGGCCGCCAGCAGCACGCCAAGGGCCAGATGAACGAGGGGCATGGCCGTCACAAAGCTCTAAGCGGCAGAGCGGGGATCGTAGGAAGCCGGGGCTCCTGCCTAGGATCACGGTCGCTTTGCCGCGGCGCTCCCTGCCATGACCCCTTCCCTCTCCAATTTTCTGAGCAGCCTCTTCTGGGGCGGGGTGATCGTGGTCGTGCCCATTGCGCTGGCCCTGTTCTTCATCAGCCAGAACGATCGGGTCGATCGCCGCATCTGAACCACTGCTCCCAGTCGGATCCCGAGCGGCCGGGCAGGATGCCCACGGTCGGTTTCCCTAGAGTGGCGACACCCATTCCGGTGGACCTTCCGGGATCGGGTGCCGCCGGCTTCGGCGGTTGCTCCAGCGCCCCCTCCCGAGAACCGCTTTGGTCAACGCCAGCCTCAACTGGGCCAGCATCGTCGGCATCGTGCTGGCCGTCGGTGGCGCCTTCCTCTACTTCATGCGGAGCTTCAAGCCTGCGCTGGCCCGCGACTACGACGTCTTCTTCGCCGCGGTGGGCCTGCTCTGCGGCGGCATTCTCTTCTTCCAGGGCTGGCGCCTCGACCCGATCCTGCAGTTCGGCCAGTTTCTGCTCGCCGGCACCACGGTGTTCTTCGCCTACGAGAGCGTGCGCCTGAGGGGGGTGACCACCGAGCAGGCCCGCCGTTCCTCTTTCTTCGAAGACGAAGAGCCCGCTCCCTTCCGCCCCCGCGGCGGCCTGGGCGGCGACCAGGACTGGCAAGGCGGTCGCGACCGCTTCGACGAACCCGAACCGCTGCGGCGCCGCATCCCCGCTCGCGAGAGTGACGAAGAGGATTTCTATCGCCCCCGGCGCACCAGCCGCGCCGCCATCCCGGAGCGGGCCGCCAGCCGCCGGCCCTCCGGCGACTGGGATGAACCACGCGGCTCCCGGACCGATGGACCGGATCGCGAAACACCTCCACCGAGCCGTGATCCCTCCCGCTACGCCCCCTCCCGCAATCGCGGCGAGGCCGAGTTCGGGGCCCGGCGCCGCGAACGCGAATCCGGCAGCGAAGGGCGGCGCGGCAGCCGGCCCACGGCCGCGACTGATGCCATGCCCCGCTCCAGCCGTCGTCCGGGCGGCGCTGCACCCCGCAGCGCTGAGGCCGGCGAAGCCATGGGCGGCATGGCCGGTGTTCCCCAGGGCGATCCCCTGAAAGGAACGCCGCGCTCCCCGCGCAGCAATGTCAGCGACGCCGACTTCGCGCCGATGACCCCGCCCCCGGGCCGCCCCCGTCCCGAGGGACCCAGCGCAGGCTCGCGCGACAACAGTTCCCGCTTCGACGACTGACCCGCCTCCGTCGCCTCTCGCCGCTGGCATGCCTGGGGCTGCTCCTGGCCAGTTGCCAGTGGATCGGACCTGGCCGGCGTCCGGCAGCGTCCCTCGGCCTGGGAGGAGCCGACCGCCAGGATCCGGCCCTCAGTGGGGATGGCCGCTGGCTGGCCAGCATCGTGCTCCGCGGTGGCAGGGAGACCGTGCTGCTGCAGGAGCAGGCTTCGGGTCGCGTGGTGCCCCTGCGACCGCTACAGCGCCATCAGCCGCACCGCTCCCCCTCCCTGAGCTGGAACGGCCGCTACCTGGCCGTGCTGGTGCAATGGGGCAACCGTCCCACGGCGGTGATCGCCGACCGGCTCACCGGGCGGCTGCATCCCCTGCCCCTGCCGGGGGACGGGGATCCGGAGCGGCTGAGCCTGGCCCCCGATGCCCGCCGCCTGGCGGTGGAGCGGGTGCGCAGCGGCCAGCGCCGGATCGAGCTGTTCGATCTCGGGGGGCTGATCGAGCCCGACCCACCGATGGGACAGGCGCTGGGGGGGCCGCAACCCTGATGTCCAGGCTGCTCCACCTGCGCCTTGCCGTGAGGATGCCCCTGCTGTTCGCGGTGGGGGCCTGGCTGCTGCTGGCGGCCTGCGGCGGCATGCCACGGCCGATGGCCGGACTGGACCGGGCGCTGACGGCGGCCGGACCGAGCCGGGATCCGGTGCTCGCCGGCCGCTGGCTGGCCCTGATCGCCGAACGGGGCGGGCGCGACCAGGTGCAGCTGATCGACGTGGAACGGGGCCTGCCGGTGCCGTTGCCAGGCCTCAACCGACCCGATGCCCAGCCGGTGAGCGTGGGGCTCAATGCGGCCGGTGATCGACTGGCGATGGTGCGGCGGCTTGAAGGCCGCACCGAACTTGTGCTCTATCGCCGATCGTTCCAGTCGCTGGAGCCGATCCCGATGCAGCCGCCGGGCGTGCCGGGCCGGGTGAGCCTCCAGGCCGACGGCCGGCAGCTGGCGGTGGAGGTGAGCCGGGGCGGGGTGTGGCAGGTGGATCTGATTACGGTGCGCTGAAGGGCGCGGAGCAGCCTCAGGGCACCAGACCGGCCCAGTGCAGGAAGGTGTCGCGGCTGAAGGCCTCGATCAGCAGCACGGCCACGAAACCGAGCATGGCGAAGCGTCCGTTCACCCGCTCGGCGTAGGCGCTCCAGCCGAAGGCCGGCACATCCGGGGTGGTGGCGCTGGTGGCCGGGGTTTCGGCGGTGGTCATCGGCTCAGACATGGCGACCGAAGTCATAGCCGGCCGTCGGCAGCAGCCGCCAGCCGCCGTTGCCGTCGAGCTCCAGCACGGTGTCGTGGTGGTCCACCAGGGTGGGGCGGTGCCCCACGCTCACCAGGGCCATCTCCCGCTGGCCCACCAGCTCGTAGAGCACTGCTTCGGTGGCCACATCGAGGGCGCTGGTGGCCTCGTCGAGCACCACGAAGCGGGGGGAGTTGAGCAGCAGGCGGGCGAAGGCCAGGCGCTGCTGCTCGCCGAGCGAGAGGAGACGGGGCCAGTCCTGCTTGATATCGAGATCGGGATAGCGCTGCACCAGATCCGGCAGGCGCACCTCGGCCAGCACGTGCCGCAGCTGGTCGTCGCTGAAGCGATCGGTGGCCTGGGGATAGCAGAGCTGCTCCCGCAGGCTGCCCAGCAGCATGTAGGGCTTCTGGGGGATGAACATCAGCTCGCCCACCGGCGGCCGCTCCACCTGGCCGCGGGCCGGCGGCCAGAGCCCGCTCACCAGCCGCAGGAAGGAGGTCTTGCCGCAGCCGGACGGCCCCACCACGAGCAGCCGCTCGCCGGGACCCACCGAGAGACTGAGATCGCGGATCAGCACCCGCTGGCTGCGGGGCGGCACCAGATCCACGTGGCTGACGCGGATCGCGTCAGCCCTGGAGGCCTCACCCGCGCGCTGGGGCTCGGCCGCCTGCTGCGGGCCGGCGGCGAGGGCCTCGGCATCGAGGGCGGCCATCTCGCCACCGATGGCCTCCACCTTGCCCTGGAATCCTTCGAGACGGCTGATCGAGGCGGAGAAGGCGGCCAGCCGGTCGATGTTGTTGACGATGTAGCTCACCGAGAACAGCACCTGGGAGAAGGCGATGCTGGCCTGCCCGAAGACACCGAAATCCACCTGTTTGGCGAAGTAGATCGGGGCGATCACCAGCCAGGGCAGGAAGCGGGAGAAGTAGTCGTAGGAGCGCTGGATCACGCTGATCAGCGCCTCCCACACGATCAGGCGGTTGTAGTTGCGGATCGCACCGCCCAGGCGTCGCTCGCCTTCCTTCGCCTCCTGCTGTTCGCCGCGGTAGAAGGCGATCGATTCGGCATTGTCGCGGATGTGAACGAGGCCATAGCGGAAGTCGGCCTCCAGCTTGAGCTGCTGGTAGTTGAGATTCACCAGCTTGCGGCTGGCGAACACGATCAGGGCCGTACCGCCTACGGAATAGGCGAGGAGCCAGAGGGCCAGGGTGCCGTTGATGCTCCACAGCACGATGATGAAGCTGAAGAAGGTCAGCAGGGCGGAGAGGATCTCCACCGTCACGCTCAGGCTGGTGGCGGTGAAGCTGGCGGCGTCCTGTGAGATCCGCTGGTCGGGGTTGTCGATCTCCTCGACCGATTCATCATTGGGGTTGAGGACGTAATAAGCACGATTGGTGAGATAGCGCTGCAGCAGACGGCTGCTCAGCCATTGGCGCCACAGCAGGCCGAGCTTGGGGATGAGATAGCTCTGGATCGCCCGGATCGGCAGGGCAAGCACCAGGCAGAAGGCATAGATGGCGACGATCTTCCAGAACTCGTCCTCCTTGTAGGCAACCAGGGCGTTCTCGATGTTGCGGGCGATGAAACTGATGCCCACGTTGATGCCGTTGATCACCAGGATCAGCAGCGTGATCACCCCCAGCAGCAGCCAGGGCAGCCAGCGGCCCTGGCGCAGCTTGCCGCGGAACCAGCCGAAGCAGCCCAGCCCGGCGGCGAACAGAACCATGATCACCGGGCCGATCGGGCTGGCCCAGATCGCAGCCACCTGCTGGGGGACACCCGGCAGGAAGCGGGCCTGGAGGTCAGGGATCAGGGCCCCGCTGACGGCCACCGCCGCGGTGAGCAGCAGCAGGGTGAACCCCACCACCACGGCGAGCAGGGCGAGCACCAGCACCAGGAACGGGCCGGCGCTGCCGTCGCCGTCCTCGAGGGGAAGGAAGTAGGGCTGGGCCAGGCGCTGCAGCTTGCCGAGCTGCTGCCGGAAGGCCTGGAGGGGATTCATGGAGCGACGCGGATCAGCGCATTGTCGCCGCTGCCCCGCCCGCTCGGTTGTCGCCCTCAGCCCGGCGGCCAGGTCATCGCCCGTCCACCGAGCACATGCACGTGCAGGTGGAACACCGTCTGGCCCGCCACCGCTCCGCTGTTGATCACCGTGCGGAAGCCCTCAAGCCCCTGCTCGCGGGCGACGCGTGCGGCCACCAGCAGCAGGTGGCCGAGCAGGGCCTGATGCTCGGGCCCGGCCTCGACCAGGGAGGGGATCGGCTCGCGGGGGATCACCAGCACATGCACCGGTGCCTGGGGCGCCACGTCGCGGAAGGCCAGGCAGAGATCGTCGGCGTACACCGCATCGCAGGAGATCTCGCCGCGCAGGATGCGTCCGAAGATCGTGTCGTCTGGGCCGGAAGCGGAGCCGGGAGCGGAGCCGGACATGGGCGTGCCGGAAGGGGGGTAGCAGTGGGTGGCACTGACGAAGCAGCGATCCCTTGGCGTGATGTTGGCACGGTGCAGCGGCGCCGCTCTCAAGGGCCTGGAGGCCCAGGAGGTGACGGTGGAGGTGGACATCGCCCCGGGGCTGCCGGGTCTGCAGCTGGTGGGGCTGGCCGACGCGGCGGTGCAGGAAGCCCGCGAACGGGTGCGGGGTGCCCTGCGCCACAGCGGCCTGCGGGTGCCGCAGACGCGGGTGGTGGTGAACCTGGCCCCGGCCGATCTTCCCAAGGCCGGACCGGGCCTCGACCTGCCGATCGCCCTCGGCCTGCTGGCGGCCAGCGGCCAGCTGGCGCCGGAGCGGCTGCGGGGGGTGTGGAGCGCCGCCGAACTCGGGCTGGATGGGGGGCTGCGGACGGTGCGCGGAATGCTGGCGGTGGCGATGGCCGCCCGGGCGGCGGGCGCACGGGCCCTGCTGGTGGCGACGGCCAACGCGGCCGAGGCCGCCCTCGTGGGGGAGCTGCCGGTGTGGCCTGCCGACGATCTGGCCGAGGCGCTGGCGGTGCTGGCCGATCCGTCCTGTCAGCGCCGGCTGCCCGCATCGGTGGCGGACAGGGCAAGGCCACAGGCCCCCGAGGCCGACCTGGCCGACCTGCACGGCCAGAGCCATGGTCGGCGGGCGCTGGAGATTGCCGCGGCCGGCAGCCATCACCTGCTGCTCGTCGGGCCCCAGGGCAGCGGCAAGACGATGCTGGCACGCCGGCTGGCGGGCCTGCTGCCGCCGCTGGAGCGAACCGAGGCCCTCGAGCTCACCCGTCTTCACTCGGTGGCCGGGTTGCTGCAGGAAGGGGGCGGCCTGGTGGGCCGCCGCCCCTTCCGCAGCCCGCACCACAGCTGCTCGGGAGCCGCCCTGATCGGTGGCGGCTCGCCCCCGCGCCCAGGCGAGCTGAGCCTGGCCCACCGGGGCGTGCTGTTTCTCGATGAGCTGGCGGAATTCCGGCGGGAGGTGCTCGACCAACTGCGCCAGCCCCTGGAGGAGGGGGAGGTGCGCCTGAGCCGTGCCCGTCACTCCTGCCGCTTTCCCTGTCGCATCACCCTGGTGGCTGCCACCAATCCCTGCCCCTGCGGCTGGTCCACCGAACCCGACCGCCACTGCCGCTGCGGCGAGGGGGTGCGGCGGCGCTACTGGGCCCGGCTCTCAGGGCCGCTGCTGGATCGGCTCGACCTGCAGGTGGTGATGCGCCGCACCGAAGCGGGCGCCCTCAGCGACCTGGTGCACCCCGACAATGCCCGGGGCAGGGCAACGCCCGAGGACACCCGCACGGTGGCGCGCCGGGTGCGGGCGGCGCGGCGACGGATGGCGAGCCGCAACCCTGGGGGTGTGGCCAACGGGGAGTTGACGGTGGACCAGTTGCGGCAGGTGCTGGAACTGAATCCCGCAGCCCTTGCGCTCTGGGAAGCGACCGTGGCGCATCGCGGGCTCACCGCCAGAGCCGCCCTGCGCCTGTTGCGCGTGGCCCGGACGATCGCCGATCTGGGGGGCTACCACCAGGTGGACGCGACCGCGGTCGCCGAGGCCTTCACCTACCGCAGCTTTGATGTCAGCGACGCCGGCGGGTGGGTGGACGATCGCGGTAGGGCTGCACGCCGACAGCAGGAGGCTGGGTGAGGGCCTCGTGGCGGGGATCACCGAACACATGGGCGATCGTATCGGCCATCCAGTGGAGCAGGGAGGAAGCCATGCGGACCTTCAGAAGGGCCTCTCCAGCCTGCTGATCCTGAGGTTCAAAGGGAACAGGTAGAAGCACCGGTTCCCGCCCCTCCAGCTGTGGATCAGCGGCGGCGACGGCGCTGCTGGGCCTTGCGCTTGTACTTCTCGGTGGGGGTCTCGTGGTGACGCAGGCGCTTGAGATCGGCGAAGATCCCTGCCTTGGACACCTGGCGCTTGAAGCGCCGCAGGGCGGATTCGATCCCTTCGTTCTCGCCGACGGTCACCTGGGTCATGAAAAGGTGGTGGTGCACATGCAGTCGGCAACCTTAGCAAGTGCCCCGCCCACCCTCAGAGAGCGGGCGGTGCGGTGGGGGCTGACCCTGGTGAGGCCGGAGGTGCGGCGGCAGCCGTTCCCGGGAAGGCATCCGTGTAGAGATACACGTGGCCGAGAGCCCGGCCACGGAAGCTCCGGCGCATCAGCTTCCAGCCCGGCTCCAGCTCCAGCTTGAGGAAGCCGCTGGCCTGGCCGCCGGTGCGGGCGACCACCATCTCCGGGCCGGCGCCGGCGCGGGTGGGCACCGCCAGCAGCAGCACGTCGCCTTTTTCCCGGGTCACCATCAGCCGGTACACCGTGCCCAGGTCGCTGCCACCGACGCGCACCGAGAAGCCGTTGGCATCGATGTAGCGGCTGCAGACGCCCGTGAAGTCGAAGCTGGCCAGCAGGGGGTCCACGGCGGCGGGCTTGCTGGTGCCCACGGCGAAGCAGGGGCGAGTGCTGCGCACCTGTTCGTAGATGTTGAGCTGGGAGCGTTCGCCGCTGCCGATCGGGGCGGCCACCAGCACGAAGCGTGAATGGTCCACATCGGCGGCGCCGAACAGGGACTGGGCCGGGGCGGGAGGCACGGGGATCGTGGCCACAAGTCCGGCAGCCAGGGTCAGCCGGGCGCCACGGCGCAGGAGCGGGGCGAAGGAGACGAGCGACACGGTGGCGAGCAGGGAAAGGAAGGCGGGCGAACCCCCCGGACATCGATGGTATGCACCTCGGCATCAGCAGCACCCCGTGAGGAGTGCCAGGCCCGCGGCTGCCTCAGGCCGGTCGGTTGATGCGGATGGCGGTGAACAGGGCAAGGGCGGTGCCTGGGAGGCTTGCGGCCAGGATCCAGCGGGTGGGGCCCACCCCGAGATCGGGATCGCCGTAGGCCAGCTCGAACACACAGCCGGTGGCGGCGATGCCGAGCACACAGGCCAGGGCGAGAAACAGTCCAGCCAGGGGTTTCATCGGCATGGTGTTCTCAGCGGACCGGGTGAACGTCGGAGCGCTCGAAGCCGTGCTGCTGCAATCCCTCATTCAGGCTGAGCTCGTCGGTGACCCGGTCCACGAACAGCACGCCATTGAGATGATCCATCTCGTGCTGGATGCAGCGGGCCATCAGGCCATCGGCCTTGAGGCGACGGGGTCGACCCTGTTCGTCGCGGAAGCTCACCTCCACCACCGAGGGACGCACCACGTTGAGATAGACGCCCGGAATGCTCAGGCAGCCCTCCTCGTAGGTGTTGAAGGAGGCGCCGCTGGCGGTGATCTCGGGGTTGATCAGCACCAGCGGCGGTGTGGCGGGCTCATCGAGGTCGAGATCGATCACGAGCAGTTGCTTGTGCACGCCCACCTGGGGGGCGGCCAGGCCGATGCCACGGGCCGCGTACATGCTGCGCAGCATGTCGCGGGCGAGATCGCGGATGCCGTCGTCGACACGGCTGATGCGCCGGGCCGGGGCCCGCAGCTCCTTGGAGCCGAGGCGGTGGATCGCCAGAGGGGGATGCTCCAGGGGCTCCTTGGGCACCTGGACCGTGCGGTTGCCCTGCTCGGCCGTCCGGGCCATCTGGGCGAAGCTGCGGGCCAAGGGCTCACCTGAAACGATAGGAATGATTCTAAGAGCCGCGGGAGGAGCCAGGGTGGGCGTGGAGCACGGCAGAGCGGTGCCCGCGGCGGTGGCCGTGGGCCGCACACCGACCCTGAAGGAGCCGCTGCTGGGAGGCGGCCGCCTGTTCTGGCTGGAGCAGCGCCCCCAGGAGAAGGGCCGCACCACCCTCTGGATGCGGGCCGCCGATGGCACCGTGTGCGAGGTCACGCCAGCCCCGCGCGATGTGCGCAGCCGCGTGCACGAGTACGGCGGCGGCGCCTACGCGGTGGACGACGACACGGTGGTGATCGTCGATGGGGCCGACGGCTGCCTGTGGCGCCTGGATCTGCCGCCTGCCCTCGCCGCAGCCAGCCCGGCCGCTCCCCTGCCGGAGGCGGTGCGGCTCACGCCTCCCGCTCCGCCGGAGAGCCCCCGCGGCTTCGCCGATGGCCGGATCGACCGCCTGCGCGGGCGCTGGCTGGGGGTGATGGAGAGCGGCGGGCGCGACCACCTGGTGGCTGTGCCGCTGGCGGGTGGGGAGCCGCAGGTGCTGCACACGCCTGCCGACTTCTGCGGCTACGCGGTGATGAGCCCCCAGGGCAACGCCCTGGCCTGGGTGGAATGGCAGCAGCCGTTCCTGCCCTGGGACCGCAGCCGGCTGTGGCTGGCCGGGCTGGATGAGCAGGGGGGCCTGGTGGATCCGCGCCCTGTAGCCGGCTCCGGTCCGGGGGATGCCGCGGGGGTCTCGGTGTTCCAGCCGCTGTGGGCCGGCCACGACCTGGTGGTGGCGAACGACCGCAGCGGCTGGTGGAACCTGGAACGGCTGGCGGGGGTGGCGGATCTGCCGGCGACGGCCGAGCCGACCTGGGAGCCGCTGCTGCCGATGGAGGCGGAGTTCGCCATGCCCCAGTGGGTGTACGGCATGCGCACCAGCGCGTGGGATGGGCGGCAGCTGCTGGCCCTCGCCTGCCGTGAGGGGCAGTGGAGCCTGGGGAGGATCAGGGAGGGGCGCTGGGAACCCGTGCCGCTGCCGTTCGACGACTTCGCCGCTCTCCACTGCGATGGCGAGCGCCTGGTGGCGATCGCCGCCTCCCCCACCACCCCCGCCGGTCTGCTGGAGCTGGAGCTGGCCAGCGGCGTCTGGCAGCACACGCCGGCCGCCCCCTGCCCGCTGGCGGCGGAGCGGATTCCGCTGCCCGAACCCCTGTGGTTCGAGGGCCACGGCGGCAGACCCACCCACGCCTGGTATTACCCCCCCGCCGGCGGCGCCCATCCCGGCGCGCCCCTGCTGGTGAAGGGGCACTCCGGCCCCACCGCCATGGCCCGCACCGGCCTGAACCCGGCCGTGGCCTTCTGGACCAGCCGCGGCTGGGGAGTGGTGGATGTGAACTACGGCGGCTCCACCGGTTTCGGTCGCGCCTACCGGGAACGGCTCGACGGCCAGTGGGGGGTGGTGGACGTGACCGACTGCGCCGCCGCGGCCCGGGCCCTGGTGGCCGCGGGTCGGGCCGATCCACAGCGGATCGCGATCGAGGGTGGCAGCGCCGGCGGCTTCACCGTGCTGGCGGCGCTCTGTTTCACCGAGGTGTTCCGGGCCGGCGGCTGCCGCTATGCGGTCACCGATCCGGCGGCCCTGGCCCGCCACAACGAGCATCGCTTCGAGGCCCGCTACCTCGACGGCCTGGTGGGTCCCTGGCCGGAGGCGGCCGCCGTGTACGCCGAGCGCTCACCGCTGCAGCATCAGCAGCGGATCAGCGCGCCGGTGATCTTCTTCCAGGGCCTGGAGGATCGGGTGGTGCCGCCGGAGCAGACCGAGCGGATGGCCCTGGCGCTCTCGCAGCGGGGGGTGCCGGTGGAACTGCACCTGTTCCCCGGAGAGGGCCACGGCTTCCGCAGCCAGGAGGTGCAGATTCAGGTGCTTGAAGCCACCGAAGCCTTCTTCCGCCGGCACTTCCACCTGTGATCCAGACCTTCGCCCTCGCCCTGCTGCTGCTGATCATCCTGCTGGCGGTGGGGACCGTGCTCGGACGAGGCCTTGGCAGCCACCGCTGGGGGATTCCGGAGGCGCTGCTGGCCGGGAGCCTGGGCCTGCTGGTGGCGCCGTCGGGGCCGTGGCCGCTGATTCCCCAGGCCGTGATCGACCTCTGGGACCAGCTGCCGCTGATCCTGCTGACGATGGTGTTCGGCTCCCTGCTGCTGGGCAAGCCGCTGCCGCAGCCGGGGGGCCTGTGGCGTCCCCTGTCGGCCCAGGTGCTGCTCGCCCTCACCCTGGCCTTCGGCCAGTACCTGGTGGCCTCGCTGGCGGTGCTGCTGCTGCTCCAGCCCTGGCTGGGGGTGAGTCCGGTGATGGCCTGCCTGATCGAGGTGGCCTACGAGGGCGGGCACGGATCGGCGGCGGCCATGGGACCCACCTACGAGCGGCTGGGCCTGGTGGGGGGCGAAGCACTCGGCCTGGCGATGGCCACCGTGGGGCTGCTGGCCTCCACGCTGGTGGGGGGGCTGGTGGTGGTGGTGGCCCGCAGCCGCGGCTGGCTGACGGTGTTCCCGCCTGCACCCGCGGCCGCCGCGCCCACGCCGGCCGCGCAGGCGGGGGTAGCCCCGGCAGCGGCGGTTCCTGCGCCCGGCGCCCTGGCGGCCTGGTCGCTGAACCTGGCGCTGGCCGGGATCGCGGTGGCGATCGGCTGGCTTGCGCTGGAGGGCCTCCAGTGGTGGGCGCAGGGCAGCGACGGGGTGCTGCGCAGCGTGATCGACGCGTTGCCGGTGTTCCCGCTGGCGCTGGTGGGGTCACTGCTGGTGCGGCTGGTGCTGGAGCGCACCGGAACCACGGCCCTGGCCTCGGCGACGATCCAGAGCCGCATCGGCACCCTCTGCGCCGATCTGCTGATCACCGCCGCCACCGCCTGCCTCGACCTCTCCCTGCTGGCCCACAACTGGCGGCCGCTCACCGTGCTCGCCCTGGTGGGGCTGGTGTGGAACCTGGCGGTGATCCTGCTGCTGGCTCCGAGGATCCTGCCGCCGGACTGGTTCGAGCGGGGAATCCTGGAATTCGGCCAGGCCACCGGCGTGGCCGCCAGCGGCCTGCTGCTGCTGCGCATGGCCGACCCCGACGACCGCAGCGAGGCCCTGCCGGCCTTCTCGATCAAGCAGCTGCTGCTCCAGCCCCTGCTGGCCGGCGGCGTGATCACCGTGGTGGCCCCCCTGGCGGTGGCTGGCTGGGGACTGCCCCTGTGGACCGGCGTGTGCCTGGGGTTGGTGCTGCTGTGGATCGGCCTGGGCCTGTGGCTGGCAGCTCGGGCAAAGGCGGGCTGAATCCCGGTAGCTCGCTGCCAGGAGGTTGCACCTTCGGGGCCGCTTCAGCAGGCTGCAGGTCATGACACAAACCCTTCGCTGCTCTCTGCTGATCGGCCATCCCGCCAGCGTCAACAGCACCCTGGCAGCCATAACGGCTGTTTAGCTCAGCGGCGGGCCGGGGATAAACGCTGCGACTCTTGCAACGGATCGGATCCGGGAGAAGCTATTCGGCACGCGTTCATCCAGGGCCCCAGGCTGGAGGTGGAATCCTGCCTGCAGGCGCGCCTCCGCACGTGCGTGGCCGATGGGGTACCGGTGATCTTCCACACCACCCACGTCAGAAGGGCCCGGGTCATCGTTCGCTTGGGACAAAAGAGCCACTGCCGACTCTGCAACAGGTGCTTCAAGCGGCACTCAACGCCCGAAGACTCCCAGCCGCCCGCAGAGAACCGGAGAGCGGACCCAGCACAGCTCTAAACCCAACACTAGAATCAGAAGACTTGAAACTTGACAATCCAACCCTCCACTTGCATAGTTCAAGTAGTTCTTTGGTCTAGAAGTGAGTTGCACATCCTTTGCCACAACTTCGGTATCAAATCCGGTGGCAGCGAAAATTTCCCCGGCCCTGGCCTGGCTGGGCGGAACCATGATCGCCGGCCTCTGGAGCCTCGGAGCCGCCCTGCCGGCCAAGGCAGTGGTGGTAGCGAATTATCAGTTCCAGAACACGCTCTCCAGCACGATCCCCACAGCCCCCGATCTGGTTCCCTTCATTTCGGGCACCTACTCCCCCGCCACCATCGGAGGCACCCCCACCACCGTCTACAACTTCGGCGCAAATCAGGGCCTGTCTCTGACCACCACAGGCCTGATCAGCGACAACTTCACGATCGCAACTCTGTTGAGCTTCGATAACATCTCAGAGTATAAACGGATCCTCGACTTCAAGAATCTCACCAGCGACACTGGGCTCTATACACTTTTTGGCCAGCTCGTTTTTTATAATCAAGCCACTGGTGGACCCGCGGT
The DNA here is from genome assembly GCA_024958655.1 of Cyanobium sp. FGCU6. Lineage (GTDB taxonomy): Bacteria > Cyanobacteriota > Cyanobacteriia > PCC-6307 > Cyanobiaceae > Cyanobium. Next base: position 56,507 of record JANWUR010000016.1, read on the forward strand.
GGGTCCCGGAACCTTCTTCGAAGCCGTGCTCACCCGAAACAGCTCCAACAATCTGGTCACCGCCTACCTCGACGGAATCCAGGTATTCTCGTTCACAGATTCCTCTTCTTTCGCCGTCATATCGGCGGACAACCTGCTGAACTTCTTCCAGGACGATAACGTTGTTGCTGGAGAAGTCTCTTCGGGATCTGTGGCGGGCATCCGGATCTTCGACAACGTGCTGACGGCAACCGAAGTCGCCGACCTCAACCTGCTCTCCCCCTCGGCGCCGCCAACATCGGAGGTTCCCGCCCCCCTGCCGCTACTGGGGGTCGGTGCAGTCTTCGGCTGGAGCCGGCGCCTGCGTAGGCACCTCCGGCGCTCCACGCCCACCGCCTGATCGCGGTTCCCGTGCGGCACTGAGCCATCCTCCAGCTGGAACCCTGAGGGCTGTCGAACATCTTCAGGGGCAGGCCTCATCACGCCCGCCGCCTGGCAAAGCCGGCCCCCAGGACGCTGCTTGCTGGCTTCGCTGCCTCATGCGGTGGAGGTCGCCCTGATCAACTGGCCATCGCTTTCCATCTCCAGCACAGTCTTCGGGTTGGCGGTGGAGCAAGTTTCAGAGGCCTGCTCCAACAAGCCCGCTCCCCGGTTTTCCTTTCGATCGCTCCCCAGCGATTCTCGCCCAGCAGCACGCTGCCATCCCCTGCAGTGCCATAGGGGTCGTTGTAGTCCAGCACCGCATCATCGAAGGGTGGGCTCATCACCCGCAGATCCCGGATCACCAGCACTTCAAACAGCAGGCCGAACAATTCGTGATTCGCTCGCAGCGCTCCTGTCCGGCAACTTAGGCAAGCTGGATTATACCATCTGAAGCTGGAAGTCCAGCCGGGCAATCCACAGAGTTCCGGTGACAGACTGGAGCAACGCCTGGCAGGAGCTCTGGCATCGAAGGCACCCCCGCAATGCTTCACAAGCCCTACTTCGTCCACAACTGGCATGGTCGGAAGTCCCGTTACCGCACCATCGCCGCTGCGTTGCCACCATCCACCGTGAGCACTGCCCCAGTGGTGCGCTGCATCAGGGCGAGGGCAACGAAGGCGTCGGCCACATCGCTGGCGCGCACCTCGGCCCCCAGCAAATTGCCCGCCATATAGAGATCCTCGCTGACACCGCGGGCGGCGGCCCGCTCCCGGATCATGGCATCGTCGAGCAGACCGGAGCGGATGCGATCGGCATTGATGGCATTCACCCGCACGCCCGCCGCCCCCTCCTCCAGTGCGTACTGGCGCACCAAGGCAAGAAGGGCTGCCTTGCTGATGCCGTACGCGCCGAAATTTGGGCCGGGATTGAGCGCCTGCTTGGAGACGTTGAACAGCAGCTGGCCGCCAGGCACCGCCCCGCCGCCGTTCTGGGCGCGGAACACCGCCATGGCGGCCTGACTGACGCTCTGGTGGGCGAAGAAGTTGAGCTCGAAGCAGGCCCGCAGATCGGCAGCGGCCAGGTCGGCGATGGCACCCGTCCAGGCAGCGCCGGCATTGCTCACCACGATGTCGAGGCCGCCGTAGCGGGCGGCGACCCGGCCGATCGCCACCCGCACTGCATCCGGATCGGTGACATCGGCGGCGAGGGGGAGGGCCTGGGGGCCGCAGGCGGCGGCGCCAGCCTTCGCAGCCTCCGGATCCAGATCGAGAACGGCCACCTCCGCCCCGGCGGCGGCGAACGCCTTCGCGGTGGCGGCCCCGATGCCGCCGCCGCCGCCGGTGACCAGCACCACGTAACGGGCCAGGGGCTTCTCGACCCCCTTGCCGAGCTTGGCCTGCTCGAGGCTCCAGTACTCCATGTCGAACGTGTCGGCTTCATCCACCGGCTCGAAGCGGCCGACGGCCTCGGCGGCCAGCAGGGTGCGGGCCCAGGCCTCGCCGATGTCGGCCGCCACGGCGGCATCCGCCGCCGAGCGGCCGATGCCGATCAGCCCGAGGCCGGGCACGGCCACCAGCCGGGGCAGGGGATCGAGCGGCATCTTGATGCCGCCCACCCGCGCGTTCTGGCGCTCGAAATAGGCCTTGTAGGTGGCGATATAAAGAGCCAGCGCCTCTTCGACAGCCGCCGGCGAGGGATCGGCCGGCAGCACCAGCGGAAACGCCTTGGTGCGGATCACATGGTCGGGGGTGGCGACACCGCGGCGGGCCCAGTCGGCCAGGCGCGGATCGTCGACGACCGAGCGGGTGAGCGGGGTATCGCGCAGGGCGAGCAGCCAGCGGAGCGGAGCTCCTTCAGCCTGCGCCGCCCGGGCCAGCGCTCCCCGCAGCACCGGCAGCAGGGCGGCCGCGCCACCGGCGGGCGAGCTCAAGGCCGGAGAGGGGCTGGACGGGGCAGCCGCCGATGCCTGAGCGAGTCGCTCCTCGGCCTGGCCCACCAGCGCGATCATCCGCTCATAGCTCTGCTGGGCCGTGGCGCCGAAGGAGAACAGACCGTGCTTCAGCAGCACCATGCCCTCGAGCTCCACCCCCGCGGCCCGCGCCCGCTCCTCGGCCTGCTCATAGGCCACCGCCGCCGCTTTCGCCAGGGCGAAGCCGGGCATCACGTAGGGCACCAGTGCCACCCGATCGCCGTACACCTGGCGGCAGACCGCGGCTGCATCGGGCTGGTCGGCCAGGGCCAGCAGGGCGATCGAGTGGGTGTGATCGACAAACCTGTGCGGCAGGAAGGCGTGCAGCAGGGCTTCCACCGAGGGGTTGGGAGCGGCCGGATCGATCAGGTTCTGGCGCTGTGCGGCCACCATCGCCTCATCGCTGAGCGCCGGCAGGGCCCGCAGCGCCTGCAGCTCCTGCAGCCGCACCGCCGGGTGACCGGGCGGCTCGATCGTGCCGAGATCCCAGCCCGAGCCCTTCACGCACAGCACCGGGATCGTCTCGCCCAGCAGACCGGTGACGGTGGTCTTCACCGAGGTGTTGCCGCCGCCGTGGAGCACCAGATCGGAATCGGCGCCCAGCAGGCGGGCGGAGTAGGTGCGCAGGGCCAGATCCTCACTCACCCCCTGGGCGCCATAACGGGCGATCGCCTCGGCGGCCTCGGCGGCCGACCAGCGGTTGAGCACAGGCATCGGAAGGCTGGAAGGGGGGTTGGGCCAGAGGCTACGGGGGCGGGAGGAAAGCACCCGCGATCCTCTGGAAACACTCTTCAACAACCTGCGGGTGCAGGCCAAGCCTGCGTTCGACGGCCCCTGAGCCACCTGGAGCCGACCGCATGGACCCTGGCTAGCGTCCTGAAGGATCCGCCCGGCGCTCCGCCACAGCCATGCTGCGCACCGTTCTCTTCCTGATCACGAACCTGGCGGTCGTGCTCACGATCTCGCTGATCCTCAGCCTGCTCACGGGCCTGGGGCTGCTGCCCCCCGACCTGCCGCTGCTGCCGCTGCTGGTGAGCTGCTTCGTGTGGGGCGTGCTGGGCGCCTGGATCTCGCTGCAGTTCTCGGCCGAATCCGCCAAGCGGATGATGGGCGTACAGCTGGTGGGCCCGGGCAGCGGCGGCGCCGGCAGCTGGCTGCACACCACCGTGGCCCGCCTGGCCGCCCAGGCGGGGCTGCCCACGCCGGAGGTGGGCGTATACGGCTCGCCGGAGTGGAATGCCTTCGCCACCGGCCCCTCCCGCAACCGGGCACTGGTGGCGGTGTCCACCGGCATCCTCGAGGGCATGCCGCCCGAGGAGCTCGAAGCGGTGCTGGCCCACGAGATGAGCCACGTGGGCAACGGCGACATGGTGACGATGACCCTGCTGCAGGGGGTGATCAACGCCTTCGTGATGTTCCTGGCGCGGGCGGTGGCCCTGGCGTTGCCGCGGGGCCAGCGCGACGACGGCCGCGACTACGCCCCGCCTCCCACCATGCTGCTGGTGTGGCCCCTGGAAGTGGTGCTGGGGGTACTGGGCTCGCTGGTGACGGCCTGGTTCTCGCGCCACCGGGAGTTCCGGGCCGATGCCGGCGCCGCCCGTCTCACCTCGCCCGACGCCATGGCCGGAGCCCTGGCCCGGCTGGGGGGAGTGGAGAACCTGCAGGATCCCCGCGACGAACCCACCCTGGCCACCCTCAAGATCAACGAGCCCCCGGGCTTCCTGCGCCTGTTCGCCAGCCATCCGCCGATCCAGGCCCGCATCCGGGCGCTGCAGGAGGCGGCCCGCAGCGGCCGCCTGGCCTGAAACCGAGCCGTTCGTCATGCTCGCCATCGCCGCCGTTCCCCCCGCCGCCGATCCCGGAGCGTCGGTGAGCGCCCCCCCGCCTTTGCAGGAGCTCGATCTGCCCGCCTCCCTGCCCGGGGAGCACGACCTGCTGGTGGCTGTGGAAGCGGTGGGCGTGAACCCGGTGGACACCAAGGTGCGCGCGGGGCTGTCTCCGGGATCGCCTCCCCGGGTGCTGGGTTGGGACGGCTGCGGCCGGGTGGAGGCGATGGGCGCCGCCGTGGATGGCTTCGCCACGGGGGATCGGGTATGGTTCGCCGGCGACATCACCCGCCCCGGCTGCCAGGCGCAGCGCGTGGCCGTGGATGCCCGCATCGCCGCCCGGGCCCCCAGCAACCTCAGCGCCGCCGAGGCCGCAGCCCTTCCCCTCACGGCCCTCACCGCCTGGGAGGCGCTGTTCGATCGGCTCGGCCTCGATCCGGACGGGGGCGACGCCGGCCGCGCGCTGCTGGTGCTGGGCGGGGCCGGCGGTGTGGGCTCGATCCTGATCCAACTGGCCCGCCGCGCCGGCCTGCTGGTGATCGCCACCGCCTCCCGCTTCGAAAGCCAAGCCTGGGCACGTGAGATGGGCGCCGATCACGTGCTCGACCACCGCGAACCCCTGGGTCCGCAGCTGCAGGCCCTTGGGCTCGATGGCGTGGATCTGATCGCCAACCTGCACGACACCGATGCCTACTGGCAGGCGATGGCGGAGCTGATCCGGCCCCAGGGAGCGATCGTGGCGATCGTGGGGAACAGGGCCCCGCTCGACCTCGATCTGCTCAAGAGCAAGAGCGTGCGCTTCTGCTGGGAATTCATGTTCACCCGCCCGCGCTACGGCACCGCCGATATGGGCGAGCAGGGGAGGATCCTGGCCCGGGTCACTGCGCTGGTGGAGGCCGGCGAGCTGCGCACCACCCTCCGCGAAACTCTCCGGCCGATCGCGGCCCGCACCCTGGAGCAGGCCCATGGGCTGCTGGCCAGCGGCCGCACGATCGGCAAGATCGCCCTTGAGGGCTGGGCCTGAGCCGGCGCGGCCCCGTAGGCCTCAGCGGCGGGCCACCAGCACCCGGTGGCGCGGATCACAGGCCTCCCGCCGCACGTCGCCGAAGCCCGCCTCCACCAGGGCCGCCGGCAGATCGAGGCCGAAGTAGTCCTCCAGATAAGGCTCGGTGCTCTTGAGCAGGGTGGCGATCGGCGCCGGCAGCCGGCGGATCACCTCCGAGTCGGGATCCTGATCCACCAGGGCGATCACGCCGCCGGGGCGCAGCAGCCGGGCCGCCTCGCGCAGCACGGCCCGGGTGGCCTCGGCCGGCAGCTCGTGGCACACGAACTGCATGGTGATCAGGTCGTAGGCGCCGCCCTCCAGGCCGCTGGCTTCGGCGGCGGCATGGTGCCATGCGGCGATGCGCCCCTGGGGATCGCGCACCCGGGCCACCGCCAGCATCTGGGGCGAGAGGTCGAGGCCCTCCACCACGGGGGCAGCAGCCTCGCCGCGGCCTTCGAGCCAGTCGAGCAGGGCGAGGGTGCCCACCCCCACCGAGCAGCCCATGTCGAGGGCCCGGGCCACCGGAGCGCTGAGGCTGGGTTCGATCGCCGCGAAGATGGCCGACCGCAGCCGGGCCTGGGCGACCTCCGGGGCGAGTTCGGGTTCCTGCGGCCACACCCGCAGGGCCATCGAGTCGGTGGCCTGCTCCGCCTCGCAGGCCGCCTCCCAGCAGAGGTTGCCCTGGTCGTAGGCGTGGAAGCGGGCGCGGTAGTACGCCGGCGCCTCGGTGGCGGCGTCCGTGACGGCAGCCAGCAGGGGTTCGGCCTCCGCCCGCAGCTGCTCGCGCCGCTCGCGCCAGGCGATCCCCCGCCCTTCGGCGGTGCGGATGATCAGGCCGCGCGCCTGCTGGAACAGCAGCTGGCGCAGCGGCTCCACCGCCAGCAGCCGATCGATCGCCCAGCCCAGGGGGTGACGCGAGGCCACCCAGTTGGGGGGCGGCGCCACCGGGCTCCGATCCGAGGTGGTGGGCTGGGCCTGGGCGAGGGCCATGGGATGGCAGGGCAGGAGAAGGCGGCCCCGGAGGGCGGCACTCCTCCCATTCTCCCCACCTCGCTTCAGGCCGGGGCGTCCACAGCACCCATCCACAACGACGACGCCTCGTCGTCGTACGGCGGGCTGTTGGTGAGCAACAACGACGTTTCACGCTTGAGCGCTTCACTGAGGCTGCGACAGCGCACCCAGTTCTCCCGGTTGCGGTTCAGGGCCGGCGTGGAACCAGCAACCCCTCCAACAGGCCATCGACGGCATCGAGCCGTTGTTTCGGAGCTTCCAGCCAGTGCACCGGTGGCGACCCGGGGCGGGCCCCAAGGGCCTGCTCGGCGACGGCACGGTCGGTGCGGCCATCCGCCAGCACCACCACGGCCGCAAGATGGGACGCCTGGCTGATGCGACCCAGCTCGTACAGGCAGCCCTGGTTCTGCTCGCTGAACCCCCGCAGATCCATGAGCACCGAGGTGGCGCGCAGCAGCAGGGCATCCAGCGTCTGCTGCCAGCTGCTGGCGAAACAGCAGAAGTCGGTGACCCTGTAGCGGCCATCGTGATCAGGCCTGGCATCGATGGCCGCGAGTTGCCGGCGCAGATCCTCGGCCTCGAGGATGTAGCGATCGCGCAGACGCCCCTCAAGAAACGCCACCAGTTCGTGGGGCTCGATCGTGCGGGAGGCCAGATCCGCGGCCGAGATCAGCAGCACCGGCCCGTTCACCCGCCAGCGCTGCACCACATGGTCGAACAGCCAACCCACCGGCCCCGATCGGCGGAACACCCGCAGCACCAGCAGGGTGGGCGGATCCGCCGAAGCGGTGGCCCGCGAGAGCCGGGACCATCGGGCGAAGAAGACCGGAATCCACAACCAGGCCAGCAGGGGCAGCAGGGGGCGAAGATCCCGCGGATCCCCGCCGCTGGCTGCGGAATTCCAGCCCGGAATCACCTGCAGCAGCAGGATCAGGAACCAGCTGGCCCCGAACAGATAGGACAGGTCGGAAAACACCTTGACCCGGTACAGACGCCCCAGGGCGGCCGTCAGGGCATGGGCCGGCAGCAGGGCGATGGCGATGGGCACCAGCGTGAACAGCGCAAAGGTGCCCCAGGCACCGGCCAGCGAAACCAGAACGCCGAGCCCGCCACCCGGTCCGCTGGCCACCAGGTTGGCCAGAAGCTGCTGCCCGAGGACGGCCATCAGCACCAGCAGAAAGACCGGCGGAAACAGATAGGGGGCCAGGGCCCTGAGGCGCGGGATGCCGAACAGGATGCCAAGAACGATCAGTGGCACCAGCCCCTGCGGCACGATCCAGCCCAGCTGCTCCAGGCCGAAGGCCGTGGAGGCCAGCCTGACCAGCAGCAGCAGCACCAGGCCCCAGCCGGCCAGAACGAGGGCCTGCTTCTGGAAAGACCAGCGAAGGACCTGCGCCTGCAGCACCAGCCCGGGCGTGGCCATCACCAGGCCGGTGATCAGCAGGCGCAGGGGGGACAGGCTGCCGAAATGCACCGGCAGGTAAAGAGCGGCGGAGGTGAAGCCGATCAGCAGGCTCAGCCCGGCCAGGGCCCGCGTGAGTTCCCGTTCGCGCCCCCTCGGCGGCAGCTGGGCTTGTCGCCCGGAGGTCGGAAGACGGTCGGTGGGAGGCGCGGCGTCGGCATCGGCAGGACGCGGCGCCAGCGCCATCAGGCGTCGCACGGCGTTGCGATAACGCCAGCCGAGAAGGCCGGACAGGACAAGGGTGATCGGCAGCGCCAGCAGCAGGGCGCCGGTGATCAGGGTGGGGAGAGAGGGACCCACGAATTGCGCCCTTGCGTCATCCCTTGGCGTAGAGCCCCTGCAGTCCTGCCTCGCTGGCCGGCGCCACCCCCCGCTCGGTGATCAGCGCCGTCACCAGCCGGGCGGGGGTGACGTCGAAGGCGGGGTTGAAACCGCTGGAGCCGTCGGGGGTGAGCTGCACGCTGCCGAGGGCGCCGGCGGGATCGCGCCCCTGGATCTCGGTGACCTCGGCGGCGGAGCGGGCCTCGATCGGGATCTCCGCCACCCCGTCGGCGATCGTCCAGTCGATGGTGGAGGCGGGCAGGGCCACGTAGAAGGGCACGCCGTTGTCGTGGGCGGCCAGGGCCTTGAGGTAGGTGCCGATCTTGTTGCACACGTCGCCGCTGCGCGTGGTGCGGTCGGTGCCCACGATCACTGCATCCACCTGGCCGTGCTGCATCAGATGGCCGCCGGCGTTGTCGACGATCACGGTGTGGGGCACCCCCTCGCGGCCCAGCTCGAAGGCGGTGAGGCTGGCGCCCTGGTTGCGAGGGCGAGTCTCGTCGACCCACACGTGGATGGGGATGCCGGCGCGGTGGGCCTTGTAGATCGGCGCCAGCGCCGTGCCCCAGTCGACGGTGGCCAGCCAGCCGGCGTTGCAGTGGGTGAGCACGTTCAGCGGCTCCGCCTGCCGATCGGCCGGCCGGGCGGCGGCGAGCTCGCGGAAGATCGCCAGGCCGTGGTCGCCGATGGCCTCGCACATCGCCACATCCTCGTCGGCGATGGCGGCGGCCTCGGCCTTCGCCGCCTCGGCCCGCTCCGCCGGCGGCAGGGCGCTCACCAGGCGGCGCACCCGCTCGAGGGCCCAGCGCAGGTTGATCGCCGTGGGCCGGGTGGCGTTCAGCCGGCTGAAGGCCGCCTCCAGGGCGGCGTCGGACGGATCGGCCTGCAGGGCGAGCATCAGCCCGTAGGCGCCGGTGACACCGATCAGGGGCGCCCCCCGCACCACCATGGTGGTGATCGCCTCGGCCGCCTGCTCCAGGGTGGCGAGCGAGCGGGTGGTGAAGCGGTGCGGCAGCTGGGTCTGGTCGATCACCCCCACCGAGCGACCGCCCTCTTCCAGCCAGATGGTGCGCCAGGCCTTGCCGTCGATGTTCATGGGGGGCCGCTGGCCGCGTGGTGGCCTGATCATCTCCGGCCAACGGCGCACATGCCTCAAGCTGGAGCGCCACCATCCACCCGTCTGCATGGCCCTGCGCCGCCGCCAGCTGCTGCAGCTCGCCGCCGGGCTGGGGGGCGCCGGCTGGCTGCTGACGCCACGCCGCGCCCCTGCCGCAGCGCTGCCGGCGTCGGGTGATCTGCGGCTGGGCCTGATCAGCGACCTCAACAGCAGCTATGGCTCAACCACCTACATCCCGGAGGTGAGCCAGGGGCTGCGGCAGCTGCTGGCCCGCCGGCCGGCCCTGATCGCCTGTGCCGGCGACATGGTGGCCGGCCAAAAGCCGGGTCTCGGCGCCGCCCGGCTGGATGCGATGTGGGACGCCTTCGGCCGCACGGTGCTGACGCCGGTGCGCCAGGCGGGGATTCCGTTCCTGCCGGCGGTGGGCAACCACGACGGCTCCCCGGGCTTCACGGCTGACCGCGAGGCCGTGCGGCGCTTCTGGACACCGCGGCGCCAAGGACTGGGGCTGCACTTCGTGGACAGCGGCCTTTTCCCGTTCCACTACAGCGTTCTGCAGAAGGAGGTGTTCTGGCTGGTGTGGGATGCCAGCTCCAGCCGCATCCCGCCCGAGCAACTGGCCTGGGCGCGCCGGCAGCTGGCCAGCCCCTCAGCCCGCCAGGCGCGGCTGCGCCTGGTGATGGGGCACCTGCCCCTGTTCGGCATCAGCCAGGGCCGCGACCGGCCCGGCGAGGTGGTGGATCAGGCTGCCGAGGTGCTGGCCGTGCTGGAGGCAGGCCGCGTGCAGGCCTACATCAGCGGCCACCAGCACGCCTGGTTCCCCGCCCGCCGCGGCCGCCTGGATCTGATCCAGCTGGGCGCGCTGGGCAGTGGCCCCCGGCGCCTGCTGCAGGGATCGATCCCTCCCCAGCAGACCACCACCACCCTCGACCTCGACTGGCGGAAAGGGTCGCTGACGGAAACCACCACGGCCGTGACCACGGGGCAGGAGGTGGCCTGGGGCCGGCTTCCCGCCGCGCTCCGTGGCCGTGTCGCCACCCTCGAGCGCCACACTCAGACGCGGTCGATCCGCCGGTAGCCGAACCAGTCGGGCACCAGGGGCTGACTGCGGCCCTGCGGATCGGGGATCAGATGCACGTGCCAGCCCTGCAGCAGATCCACGGGCAGGCAGTCGTCCACCGCATGCAGATCGTCCTTGTGCCGGCCCTCGGCCCCGGGCAGACCGCGGCGCAGGGCCCGGGCCCGGGCGGCCTGGGGCGTGGGGGCAACCACCAGCAGGAACTGATGCAGCTCCGCCAGCTGCCGGGGGTCGTACCCCCCCAGGTTCACGAACCACAGACGCTCTGCGGCCGGAGCCGGCGCCGGCTCCGGCCGCAGCTCCACCCGGAAACCGTCCACGAAGCGCACCTCCATCCAGCTGTCGAGATGGAGGCCGCGTCGAGCCCCGAACCACTGCTGCCGCAGGGCGGCGAAGGTGTCCTCGATCCGCTCGCCCACCACGAAGCGCACGTCGTGGAGCTCGATGTGGGCCCGGGCGGTGCGGCCGCCGAGCACCACCAGGAACAGGGACATCGTGAGACCCACCCCGGGATCCGTTCTAGGTTGACCCCGGACCATCCTGGTGACGTCGATGACCGCCAATCCCGTCCCCTGGTTCGAGATCTACGTTTCCGACATGGCCCGGGCCCGGGGCTTCTACGAGGCGGTGTTCGGGGTGGTGCTGGAGCAGCTTCCCGTGTAGGGGATGGAGTACTGGTCGTTCCCGATGGAGGACGGCCGCTTTGGCGCCGGCGGCGCCCTGGCGAAGATGGACGGCGTGGCCCCGGGGCCCGGCGGCACGCTGGTGTACTTCGGCTCCGAGGACTGCGCGGTGGAGGAAGCCCGGGTGGCCGCGGCCGGCGGCCAGGTGGTGCGCCCGAAGAGCTCGATCGGCCCCTACGGCTTCATCTCCCTGGTCACCGACAGCGAAGGCAATCTGATCGGGCTGCACTCGATGGCCTGAGGCCGGGGCCCGTGGCGGCTCTCCTGTTCAGCCGTAGCCAAACCGACGAACGAACCAGCTCTTCACCAGCTGGGTGAGGGTGATGTAGCCGAGCAGGATCATCGCCAGCCAGGCGAAGTACGGCGGGGGCAGGGGCACCAGATTGAGGCCAGCGCCGATCGGTGTGAACGGCAGAGCGATGCCGATCGCCATCACCACCAGGGTGGCCAGGGCCATCGTGAGCGAGGGCCGGCTCTGCAGAAACGGAATCCGGCGGGTGCGGATCACATGCACAATCAGGGTCTGGGTCATCAGGCTCTCCACGAACCAGCCCGACTGGAACAGGCTCTGCTGGGCGGGGGTCTGGGCCTGGAACACGAACCACATCAGGGCGAAGGTGGCGTAATCGAACAGGGAACTGACCGGCCCGATGCACAGCATGAAGCGCCGGATTCCGCCCACCTGCCACTGCCGCGGCTGGCGCAGATCCTCGGCATCGACATTGTCGAAGGGAATCCCTGTTTGCGAGAAGTCGTAGAGGAGATTATTGAGCAGAATCTGCACCGGCTGCATCGGCAGGAACGGCAGCAGGATGCTGGCCCCCAGCATGCTGAACATATTGCCGAAGGCCGAACTGGTTCCCATGCGGATGTACTTCACGATGTTCACGAAGGTGCGGCGACCTTCGCGCACGCCGTCGTTGAGCACCAGCAGGCTCTTGTCGAGCAGGATGATGTCGGCCGATTCCTTGGCGATGTCCACGGCCGTGTCCACGGAGATGCCGATGTCGGCCTCGCGCAGAGCCGCCGCATCGTTGATGCCGTCGCCCATGAAGCCCACCACATGGCCGCGCTGGCGCAGCAGGCGGATGATGCGCGATTTCTGCAGTGGCGAAAGCCGCGCGAAGATCGTGGTGGCCTCGGCGCGCTGCATCAGCTCCGGATCGGCGAGGGCCTCCACCTCGGCCCCCAGCAGGATTCCCTCCACCGCCATGCCCACATCGCGGCAGGTCTTGGCGGCGATCACCGGGTTGTCGCCGGTGAGCACCTTCACGCTCACGCCGCCTTCGCGCAGGTCGCGGATGGCCTGCGCCGCCGAATCCTTGGGGGGATCGAGGAAGGCGATGAAGCCGAGGAAGATGAGAGCCGCCTCGTCGGCCAGGGTATAGGGCCCGTCGCGACGGGGCACCTCCTTGTAGGCCACGGCAATCACGCGCAGCCCATCGTCGTTGAGGTCGTCGTGGAGCCGCAGGATCGCCTGACGCAGGGTGGGATCGATCGACAGCACGTCCGAGCGGTCGCGCACATGGGTGCACACGGCGAGCACCTCCTCCACGGCGCCCTTGCAGATCAGCTCATGGTGATGGCTTTCCTCCTCCACCACCACCGACATGCGGCGGCGCTGGAAATCGAAGGGAATCTCATCGATCTTGGCGAAGCGATGCTCCACCTTCAGGGCCGCATGCACATCGGCGTGCTCCAGCACCGCCACATCGAGCAGGTTGCGCAGACCGGTTTGATAGAAGCTGTTGAGATAGGCGAATTCGAGCACCTCGTTGCTGTCATGGCCGTGGCAGTCGAGGTGCAGCTTGAGGATGATGCGGTCCTGGGTGAGGGTGCCGGTCTTGTCGGTGCAGAGGATGTTCATGGCACCGAGATTCTGGATCGAATCGATGTTCTTCACGATCACCTTCTGCTTGGCCATCGCGATCGCGCCCCGCGACAGATTGGCGGTGACGATCATCGGCAGCATCTCCGGCGTGAGGCCCACCGCCACCGACAGGGCGAAGAAGAAGGCCTCACCCCAGTTGCCCTTGCCGATCCCGTTGATCAGGAACACCGCCGGCGCCATCAGCGCCATGAAGCGCAGCAGCAGCAGGCTCACATCGCGGATGCCGCGATCGAAGCTGCTGCTGCTGCGCTGACCGGCAAGGGTCTGGGCCAGGGAGCCGAGCATGGTGCGAGGCCCGGTGTGGAGCACCACCGCCGTGGCGGTGCCGCTGATCACGTTGGTGCCGAGGAAGCAGAGGTTCACCAGCTCCAGGGGCTCCGCGCCCTGCCGCTGCTCGGGCGGCAGCAGCGCATGCTTCTCCGCCGGCAGCGATTCACCGGTGAGGGCGGCCTGGCTCACGAACAGATCCTTCGAGCTCAGCACCCGCACGTCGGCGGGGATCATGTCGCCCGCCGCCAGCAGCACCACATCGCCGGGCACCAGGCGATCGATGGGTTCCTCCTCCTGCTGCGCCCCCTCGCCCTCGAGCTGCAGCCCCAGGTCGGCCGCCAGGGCGGGGGTGATGTCCTTGTGGGCATCGCGGCGCTTCACCGTGGCCGTGGTGTGCACGAGCCGGCGCAGACCTTCGGCGGCCCGCACGGAGCGGTACTCCTGGGAGAAGCGCAGACCCACACTGAAGAGGATCATGCCGCCGATGATCAGGGCAGCCTTCGCATCCCCGGTGAGCAGGGACACCAGGGCCAGGGAGGCCAGCAGGCCCACCAGCGGATTGGCGAAGGTGGCCAGCAGTTGGAGAAACCAGGGAACGGGCTTCTCCTGGGCGATCACGTTGGCCCCGAGGCGCTCGAGCCGCAGGCGCGACTGCAGCCGGCTCAGCCCGTCGGCGGAGCTGTTGAGGCGCTCCAGGAGCGCGTCGGCCTCCTCGCGGGCCGCCTGCAGCAGATCGGCGGCCGGGGAGGAAGCGGCGGCCGGCGGCGGATCAGCCACCGGAGGTGAGGGTGGGGTGGAAATCCAGCGCCATCACGTTGAGGGTCCGCCCTCACTGCCGCGCCAGGATCTGGCGCATCTGCTCCCTGAGGTCGTCGACCGGGGTGCCGCTCACATCCACCAGGGCTCGGCGGATGCGGCCGGCGTAGGCGAAGGGGGGCCTGTAGTCGGGCAGGGCGGGTGAGCCGGGATCGGCCCCCACCGCCACACCGGCGGCCAGGCCGAGGCTGAGGGGGATGGTCACCGGCAGGTCGCCTTCACCCACCGGCTCCCCATCCACAAACAGCACCACCTTCGCCGGCGTGCCCCGGCCATTGGCGAGGTCGGGGGCGCCGGTGGGGGTGAACTCGGCGCTGACGATGTGATGGCCGGACGGGATCGGGGCCGAGGAGCGCACGCGGAAGAACTGCTCGGCCACGTAGTTGTAGCCGTAGGTGAGCAGGCCGTTCTGCACGTAGAAGGCAAAGCCGCCGTCGTTGCCGCCCATGCTGAACAGCACCCCCTCGGCGCCGCCTTCGGGCACCTCCAGCTCCACCGAGATCGAGTGGGGCCGGTTGAGCACCCGCGGCGCCGCGTTGCTGGGCACCATCTGGGTGCCGGGGTAGTAGACGTAGCGCTGGCGGTCGGCGGTGATCTGGGGCCGTTCCTCGGCGAAACGCTGGGTGCCGCGGCTGTCGATCGGCAGCACGTTGTACTTGCCGGCCTCCACGTACCACATGCCGATCATGGCGATCAGGCGGTCGCGCTCGACGGCGGCCAGATCGTTGGTTTCGGCGAAATCCTCCTGCAGGTTGTAGAGCTCCCAGCCGTGGGCATCGAGCTGGATCAGCTGCTCGTAGCTGATCGGATCGCCGAAGCGGCGGCCCGATTCCACGAACGAGGTGCCGGGCCAGGGGCACACCGCGCGCCAGCCGTCGTGATGGAGCGAGCGGTGGCCGAACATCTCGAAGTACTGGGTGAGATGCAGGCTGGGCGCGGCGGGATCGTCGAAGCTGGAGCGCAGCGAGAAGCCCTCGATCGGGCTCTGGGTCACCCCCCGCAGCGTGGTGGGGGCTTCGATGCCGAGGGCATCGAGCACGGTGGGCACCATGTCGATCGCGTGGCAGTACTGGCTGCGGATCTCGCCGCGGGCGGCGATGCCCTTCGGCCAGCTCACGATGAAGGGATCGCTGGTGCCGCCCCGGTAGGTTTCGCGCTTCCAGCGTCGGAACGGCGTGTTGCCGGCGTGGGTCCAGCCCCAGGGGTAGTGGTTGAAGTACTTCGGGCCGCCGATGTCATCGATGGCGGCGAGGTTCTGCTCGAGGTTCTCCGGCACGTTGTTGAAGAACTTGCCCTCGTTCACCGATCCCGTCGGCCCGCCCTCGGAGCTGGCGCCGTTGTCGGAGATCACCATGATCAGGGTGTTCTCGTACTCGCCGATCTCCTTGAGGAAGGCGATCAGCTCACCGATGTGATGGTCGGTGTGCTCGAGGAAGCCGGCGAACACCTCCATCATGCGGGCATAGAGCCGCTTCTCCGGCTCCGAGAGGCCGTTCCAGTCGGGCACGTCGGGGTCGTGGCGGGAGAGCACGGTGTTGGGCGGGATGATGCCGAGCTCCTTCTGGCGGGCGAAGGTCTGCTCGCGGTAGGCATCCCAGCCGCCATCGAACTTGCCCTTGTACCTGTCGGCCCATTCCTTCGGCACGTGGTGCGGCGCATGCATGGCGCCGGTGCAGAAGTACAGGAAGAAGGGCTTGTCGGGCGCCACCTGCTTGGCATCGGCGATCATCGCCCTCGCCTTCGCCACCAGGTCGGGGGTGAGGTGGTAGCCCTCCTCGGGGGTGGCCGGCGGTTCAACCTGGGCGTTGTCCTGCACCAGCTCCGGGTAGTACTGATGCGTATCACCGCCGAGGAAGCCGTAGAAGCGCTCGAAGCCGCGGCCCAGGGGCCAGCGGTCGTAGGGACCGGCCGCCGACGTCTGCTCGGCAGGGGTGAGGTGCCACTTGCCCACGGCGTAGGTGTTGTAGCCGTGGGGCAGCAGGATCTCGGAGAGGAAGCCGTTCGCGAACGGGATGATGCCGTTGGAGCCGGGGAACCCCATCGAGCCTTCGGTGATGCAGGCCAGGCCGTTGGAGTGGTGGTTGCGGCCCGTGAGCATGCAGGAGCGCGACGGCGAGCAGAGCGCCGTGGTGTGCATGTTGCTGAAGCGCAGGCCGCCGGCCGCCAGGGCATCGAGGTTGGGGGTGGCGATCGGGCTGCCGTAGCAACCCAGCTGGCCGAAGCCCGTGTCGTCGAGCACCAGGAAGATCACATTCGGCGCTCCCTCCTTCGCCCGGTTGGGCATCGGCCAGGCGGGGGTGGAAACGTCGGCGGTGCGACCGATCACGCCCGGGAAGCTCGCTCCCGGCTTGTACTCCTTCAGGGCCATGGCTGAACCGGATCCGGGCGGGTTTTCCGGAACCTAGCCAGGGTTCCGGAGGCCGCACCGGGCATTGGCCGGGCCGGTTCCACCCACCAGAATGGGTTCACAATCTTCACGGTCATGGAACGCGTGATCGGTGGCGGCACGGCCCTGGCCGTGCTCCTCAGCCTGACCGCCTGCGGCAGCGAGGTGAGATCGGTGCGGTCCGACATCCCTGGTGTGCCCTTCAATGCCTCCACCCGCCGCTGGCAGGGGGCGTCGTCGGATGGCTCGCGCAGCGTGGTGACCCAGCGGCGAACGGGGAGGAACAGCTTCGCCTTCGAGGAGACCTGGACCATCGACGGCCGCACGGTCGAAACGGCCGGCACGGGCGAGTACGACCCGGCACGGGGAACCAACATCTACACCTACAGCAAGCCGCCGGGCACCGTGCTGGTGCAGACCGATGAGCACCGCACAAAGGATCAGACGGTGGATACGGTTCTCAAGAGCAATGTGGAGGTGCTGAACGTGGGTGAGAAGATCACCTACACCGCCCTTCCCTGACCCTCCTCGGCACGGTCTCGGGGTGCGCCCTGGCTGGGCAGAGGTGCCAGATCGGGCTCCAGCCAGCCGGCCCGGGCCTCCCGGGAATAGAGACGCTCGGGCGTGTAATGCCGCAGCGGCGCGTCCACAGAGGCCAGGGGGGAGCGCAGCAGCAGGGCCAGAGAGCCTGCCGTGGTGGCCTGCGGATGGGCCGCCTCGTGCGCCGCGAGGGCCCGCAGCCAGAAGCGGGTGAGGGTTTCGTGGTAGCCGTTGTCGGCGTCGTTGCCGATGCCGGCGGCGGCGTTGTGGGCGCGGATGCGCGACCGCAGCAGCGCCAGCGCCTCGGGCCGGCCGTGGCGGCGCAGGTGCCAGAGCCCCACGGCCAGATGGGTCTGGTGGGTCCAGCGCTCCCGTGGCAGTCGCTGGGCGAGGAAGTCTGCCGCCAGGGCCGCGATCGCCTCGTGGTCGAGCACGGGCCGCACGATCCGCAGCATCGTGTCGCCCCCCCGCTGCAGCTCGTAGGCCACCCGCCGCTGCTCCAGCCCGCAGCCCTGGGCGCCCAGCTCCGCCAGCAGGGGCTCCAGATGGCGCGACGGGGCGCCACCGAGCTCCAGCAGCGGGAAGAGGCGCAGTTCGGGAGCCACCCGCAGCAGCTCAGCGATCGCCAGCCGGTGCTGCGCGAGCGGCACCGCCTCGGCGTAGAGCAGCAGGAAGTGGGAGGAGAGGGCGAGATCGAAGGCATCGGCGGCAAAGGGAAGCGCCTGGGCCTCGCCGGCCACGTAACGGCCCTGCCGCCGGCCGCCCTCGTAATCGGCGAGGAAGACGGCCATGGCCGCCAGCCGCCGGCGCTCCAGCTGCTCGGGCGAGGCGATCGTGGTCCACACGAAGTCGGCGAGGTTGGCGCGCACCTGGGCCATCACCTCCCCGCGCACCTCGGCGATCCGCTGCTCGATCTCCGCGGCGGAGCAGGCGTAGAGCGGATCGACCGCAACGCCGCGGCCCCCGCGCCGGTGGAGTTCGGCCTGGAAGGCGGCCGGTCCGTCGCCGCAGCCGAGGATCCGGCCGCCGAGCTCGGCCGGGCCGAGGTCAAACATGCGTACGTACTCCTCGTAGGAGCGTCCCCAGGGCACCACCCGATCGAGGGAGAAGGTCATCAGTCGCCTCCGGGCGGGGCAGGGTCGGCCGCCCTCGGCTTCAGCCAGATCCGGGCGGTGAACGGATCGAAGATCGCCGCCCGCTGCGCCGTGATGAAGCTCGCTCCGAGCTGGGCCGCGGGCTGGCTCCAGGTGCCGATGCCACCGCAGCGGGCCGCGCCGGGGGGCGTGGCCTTCAGGAACAGGGTGGCGTCGGGGGCGCGCAGCACCGGCGGACCATCGCTGCCGAGGATCTCCACGGCGCTGCCCGGCGGCAGCCGCCAGGCGCTCACCGGCTCGCTCACGCCGGTGCAGGTGCTGAGGATCAGATCGGACTCCGGCCGCCGCTGCAGTCGGATCCCCGCCTGCTGCAGTTGCCGGAACAGGGCGGGGTTGATGTTCACCGAACCGGGGAAGCGGCTGTCGTCGTAGCCGGTGTCCAGCTGGGCCACAGCCGTCACCGGGCCGAGGCGCAGCGGCACCGTGGGGATGTTGGGGCAGCCGCCCCGCCGGGGAGCGGCGGGGCAGTTGAGCCCGCTGGCGCTGGGGCCGAAGTAGCCGCGGCTGGACACCGGCACGAAGCCGGCGGCGCGCAGGCTGGCGTCAGGGCAGAAGGAGTCCGGCGGCGCCCAGCGCAGCAGCGCCCGCTCGGAATCGAGGGTGAGCACCTGCCGGGCCAGGAGGTCGGTGCCGAGCAGGCCCGCCTGGGGCACCACGGCGCGGATGGCGCTGTGGTCCTGGGGCGTGAGGCGCACCGGTCCCGAGGGACCGAAGACATCGAAGGCAGCGAAGCGGTCGGTCGTTCCCGGCTGCGGCGTCGGCCCGCGGCCGCCGAGGAAGGTGGTGGGGGAGAGGGAGCTGCCGCCTGAGCCGTAGTCGAGCAGGAAGAAGCCGAAGCGCCCATCCACCCGTCCCAGGGCATAGGGCAGTGGACCGGAGAGCAGCAGGGAGCGGGTCTGCCCCAGGCAGCGCTCGAGGGTCTCCGCGCCCGCCGGCGCTTGGGCCTGCGCGTGGGTCAGCCCCCGGGCCTGCACCGGCCCGATCGCCGCGAGCAGCACCAGCGCCAGCAGCACCCCCAGCCAGCGGTGGCGCCGGGCCCGGAGCCCCGCGCCCCTCACTGACCCCGGGCGTCGCGCAGCATCATCGCCATCCGCTGCAGCAGCTTCCAGCCGATCACGCCGTTGGCCTCGACCAGCGGCCGGAAATCCCAGTAGGTGAGGCCCCAGCAGTCGAGCCGGCTGGCGGCCGTGATCGTGGCCATGCGCGGCCCTTCGTCGATCAGGGCGATCTCGCCGAAGTACTCGCCGGGGCCGAGGGTGGAGTGGGGGGTGCCACGGATCGAGACGGTGGCCTCGCCGGCCTCGATCACGAAGAAGGCGGCGCCGCCGGAGCCCTCCTGGATGATCGTGGTGCCCTGATCGAAGTCGCGTTCCTTGAACAGCAGGGCGATCTGAGCCAGTTCGCCCGGGTTGAGATCGGCGAACAGGGGAACGCGCTGCAGCACGTCGATCGGCGCGCCTCGCATCAGGAACCGGACGTGGTGATCGCCCGGCACTGAAGCAGATGCAGACGGCCCTCGGCAAACGCCCATTCCAGGTCGCGGTCCGGGCCATGCACCGCCTCGCAGCGCAGGGCAAGCGCGTGCAGCTCGGCCAGCTGGGCGTCGTCGAGGCAGAGGCGCTCCACCTGCTGGGGGGGCAGGGTCTCCTCCACGGTGCCGCCGCTTGCCAGCGGACGGATCGCCACCGTCTTGTAGCCGGGTCGGCGCTCGCGCACCCGCCCCTCGCGATCGAGCAGGAAGTGGTCGGGGATCACCAGCCCCGCCACCACCGCCTCCCCCAGACCCCAGCTGGCCTCGATCAGCCGCTCGTCGGCCCCGGTCACGGGATTGCGGGTGAACAGCACCCCGGCCGTCTCGGGCGCCAGCAGGGTCTGCACCACCACCGCCACGCTCGGCCTGCTGAAGCGACCCACCTTCTGGCGGTAGGTGATGGCCGCATCGGAATTGGCCGACCACCAGATCTCGCGCAGGGCCTCCGGCAGCGCCTGTGCCGTGGCGACGTTAAGCAGGGTGAGGTGCTGACCGGCGAAGCTGCTGGCCTCGCCGTCCTCGTCGATGGCGGAGGAGCGCACCGCGAACGGGGCCGCCAGCGCCGCCACCGCCGCGATCACCTCCGCCTCGGCGTCCTCGTCGCCGGCGGCCACCGCCTCCACCAGCGGCCCGCTGAGGGCGAAACCGTCGGGCACCGGCAGGCCGTCGCGCAGCGCCTGGCCCAGCCCCACGGCCTTGGCGCCGTGGATCGCCACGTCGACCGCGGCGCGGAGCGGAACGATCCGGCTCACCCGATCACCGTCACGGTGCCGGCGGTGCCGTCGACCCGCAGCCGCTGGCCGTCGGCGATCACGGCGGTGGCCTGGCGTGTGCCCACCACGCCGGGGATGCCGAATTCGCGGGCGACGATCGCCGAGTGGGAGAGCAGGCCGCCGCTGTCGGTCACGATCGCGCCGAGCAGGGGCAGCAGGATGTTGAAGGCCTCGGTGGTGGAGGCGGTCACGAGCACGTCGCCGCGCTGGATGCGGTCGAACTCGGTGGAGCGGGTGATCAGGCGGGCGGGGCCCTCGTAGATGCCGGGGCTGGCAGCAAGCCCGCGCAGCCGGTGCTCCTCGTGGGGCGCCTCCGAGCTGCCGAACAGGGCAGCCAGGGCGAGGCCGGTGGCACGCATCAGGCGGGCGGCCCCGGCAGGCAGAACCGAGAGATCGGGGGGCGGGGGCGGGGTACCGAGGGTGGCGGGAACCTCGCGGGCCGTATGGGCGGTGCGGTAGGCGGCCCGCTCCGCCAGCTCGTCGGCGCCGGGGCCGCCGCGGCCGAGCAGCAGGCCCGTCATCTCGTCGAGGCCGGCGTCGAGCAGATGCGCCGCCACCTGAATCCGGCCCCGCTGCGCCAGCCGCCGGCCGGCCGCCTGCACGGCGCGGCGCATCAGCCCGGAGGCCCAGATGTCGCTGAACACGCCGCGCTCATCGCGGATGGGGTAGGTGAGCCGTGCCTCCTCCAGCAGTTCGTCGAAGGCCGCCCGGTTGGCGTCGGGCACCCGATCGCGGACCCGGCCGATGCGCTCCTGGAGGTCGTCCACCACGGCCGTCCCCTCCAGGGCCACCCGCAGGGAGCGCAGCAACACGTCGGGCAGCTCGATCGCACAGGGGTTGACGATGTCGAAGCCATCGAGGAGCCGGTAGCCCACCAGATCGAGGTAGGCCCCCAGGGCGGGCCCCACCGGCTCCGGCCGCTGCCGCAGCGCGGCCAGGCGTTCGGCCGCGTCGACCTCGGCGTGCAGCAGCTCCGGGGCTTCCGGATCGGCGCGCAGGGCCTCGGTGAGGGCCGCCAGCTCGGCCGACGCCCCGGCGGACACCGGCGAGGAGCCCCGCATCAGAGCGAGCAGTTCGGCGGCCGGCAGCCCCGTCCACTCCTGCGCATGGGCCAGGAAATCGCCGGTGGGCACGATCGCCGCCGCCGTGTAGCGCATGTGCTGGGCCAGCATCGCCGCGTGGTGATCGCGGCAGCGGCGCAGGTGGGCGGCGAGGTCGTCGTCGCCGAGGCCATCGGGATCGACGGCCTGGATGGCGCGGTGGGCGGCGATCGCCGCCGGCTTCACGCTGCCGGTCCATTCCGTCAGCTGATCGCGCCAGAAGCGGGTGGCGAACACCTCCTCGGCCCGCGCCAGGCGTGCGGGCACGTCGGCGTCGGCCACGGGCGTGACCTGTTTGTAGGCGAAACCCCGGGGATAGGCCATCGCGATGGCCTCGATCAGCATCCCGTAGGCGCGAGCGAAGTCGGCGGTGCCGCGTTGGAAGCCGCCGGGGTGCACCTCGCTCCAGTAGCGCGAGACGGGCAGAGGGAAGTGGACCGGATCGAGCTCCCAGAACCCGGGCCCCGGCGGCTCGATCTGCAGGGCGGGGGAGGGACCAGAGGCCATCGCGATCGCTCCGGCCGCATGCCGGCGGAGGTCGGGTTTGATCCTACGGGCGTCCGGCCCGGGTGAGCCGCTGCAGCTGGCGGCTCTCCAGATCGAGCACGCGACGGGCGAAGTCGGGGTCGCGGCCGAGCATGGCGTCGAAGGAATCCACCGGCACCGCCAGCACGCGGGTGCCCTCCGCCTCGGCCACGATCGTGCTCTCGGCGGCGCTGTGGGTGAGCACCTCCAGCTCGTCGAGCACGTGGCCCGGCCGCAGCTGCTCCTCCCAGGCGCGGCCCTCTTGCCGGTGCTGCACGCTGGCCGCCCCATCCACGAGCAGCAGCAGTTCGCGGCAGGTGTCGCCGGTTTCGGTGATCAGCGCGCCGGCCTTGTAGGTGCGCATGTCGGAGCGCTCCGCCAGGGCATCGAGGGTGTCGGCCCAGGTGCGGCGGAAGAAGTCGCTGGTGGCGAGCACCACGCGCTTCTCCAGCGCCGGGAAGGCCGCCAGAACCGGCGGGCCCTCCAGCCGCAGGAGCCGCTCCGCCGTGTCCTTCACCAGGGCCGGCGAAGACTCGGCCCGCAGGGCTGCGGCGAAAGCCCGGCCGCGGCTCGGCTCCAGAACCCCGGCGAGCACCAGGGCAGAGGCTGCCGCTGTGGGGTTGGCTTCGCGGCAGAGCCGCTCCAGATGGTGCAGGGTCTGCTCCACCGGCATCTCGAGGGAACAGGCCGGCCCGGCCGCGCCGGGGCTGCAGAGGGCTGCGAACACCCCGGCCGGCAGCCGCTGCCGCCAGGAACCGGCGGCCAGCAGATCCTGGAGCACGAAGGGCGAATACGCCTGCAGGCGCTCCACCAGCGCCTGACTCGGCGGCTGGTTGTCCAGCGTGACGAGCGCCTCGAGGATGGCCCGCACCGCCAGCTCCGTGCGATGGAGCAGGTGGTCGTCGAGCAACCCCACGAGCAGCTGCTGATCCCGCAGGGCGGGCTGGTGCAGGGAGCGGTAGGCGTCGATCAGCGCCGGCAGCCGCTCCACCAGCAGCTCGGCCCTTCGGGCAGCCTTGTCGACGGCGGAACTCTCCTCGCGGACGAGGGCCTCCTCGGCCGGGTCGATCGAGAACTGGCGGCGGAGCTGGCGCAGCAGCGCCGCCTGCTCGCCGCTGCCGGCGCCCCCTGGGGCCCCCGAGCCCTGCTGCAGCCGCATCAGGCGCTCCAGCGAGCGGCGGTAGCCGCTGAGCCGCACCTGCTCCTCGAGGCTGCGGCGCTGACCGGGATCGAGCAGGCCCGGATCCTCCACCCCGAGCTCATCGAGCAGCTGGCGGTGCTCGTCGTCGGTGATGCCGAGCTCGCGGCGCATCTGCTGCAGCACCTCCAGGCTGCTGGCGGCGTTCACGTAACCCTCCTCGAGGGCCTCGCGCACCACGCCCTTGTAGGCGTCGCGGCGCTGTTCGCTGCCGAAGCCCGGCAGCACGCGGGCGAGCACGTACACCTCATCGGGGCTGAGATCGCCGAGGGTGCGGCCCTCCAGGTAGCGGCCCACATCGAGGCCGAGGCGCTCGAGCTGGCGGCGGAAGCGTTCCGCCAGGTTCTCGCGCCCGTAGAGGGCGGGGCTGCGGCGCCAGGCGCGGAACAGCCACAGGGTGCTGGCGGCCACCAGGGAGACGTCGAAGAGGTACTGCACCCAGGCGGGCGCCAGCTGCAGCAGCGGCCGGCCGGCGAACAGGAAGAAGAAGTTGAACACCAGGAAGGTGGCGGCCACGAACACGCGATGGCGGATCCGGTCGCGATCGGGTTCGGCGCCCTGACGGCGGGCGCGGCGCCGCATCCAGGCCTCGATGCCGCGGCCGGTCAGCAGGCCCAGCCAGGTGAACAGCCCCAGCACCAGCGGCACCGCCACGAGGCGGGGGATGGCGATCGGCTGGCCGAACAGGAACAGGCCGGGGCTCAGCAGCTGGGAGAGCTGGTCGCTCTGGCGCGCCCAGGCGCCGGAGAAGTAGTAGGTCCAGTTGCCGGCATAAAGGTAGTAGTAGAGGAAGTAGCCGAGCACCAGGCCCACGTAGCCGTAGCGCTCGAAGGCGAAGGCGGGCGTGGAGATCCGGGCCCAGTACAGGCGCTCAGCGTCGATGTCGATGCAGGGCTGCTGGCAGGCCACGCAGGCGCTCTGCTCGCTGCCATCGGGCAAGGCGGTGCGGCACATCGACTGGGTGATCGGGCCGCTGGCCATGTGGGCGGGGCTGCCCAGCAGGCCGGCCGGGGCGGAGTAGATGCTCTGCACCGGCGCCATCGGGCAGAAGTACTGGCACCAGGCCTTGCCGCCGTAGAGCCAGCCCACGGCGATGGCGGCGGCGATCGTGAACAGCAGCCAGCCGGCGAGCACGAGCCGGTCGGCGTTGAAGAAGAGGATGCGGCCGCAGAGGCCCACGAACAGCCAGCCGAACTGCAGCTTGGAGTAGTGCTTGGCCAGCCAGGAATCGGCCGGCACCTTGGCCAGCTGGAAGCGGATCTCGCCGGTTTTCGGGTTCTTCTTGCCGACCTGCCGCTGGCGGCCGAGGGCGCGCGGGATCTGCGAGAGGAAGGAGAGGGGGCAGATGCGGCGCCAGAGCTCGTGGCCGAACACCAGCAGCACGAAGATGCCGGCGGGCACCACCGCGCCCCAGAACAGCGTGGTGCCGAGGGGATAGGGCTGCTCCACCAGGCAGCGGCCCTGCACCGGCACGCAGGTGTCGGGAAGCCGCAGCGGGCTCCAGGGGTGGCCGGGTTCGGTGAAGCGGGCGGTGAAGGGATCGAAGAACAGCGATCCGATGATCAGCAGCCAGCCGGTGGTGAGGAACCAGCGGATGAGGTGCAGCCGCCGCTCGGGTGCCTGCGATCCGGACACGTCCCTGCGGCGTTGGGCTCCCGGACGCTAGCGGCGGCGCCAGACTCCTGATGCCGATGCGTGTCCAGGCCCCTTCGCCGCCCGGGCGGGGACGTTCCAGCTCGAGCGGAGCACGCCGCTGGTGATGCTGACGATCCCGCTCGGCGCGCTGCTGCGGCCCTGAAGCGCGTCGACAGCGGCGGGGATCGAGGCGGTGGGCACGGACCCAGGAGGGTTCAGCCGGGGTTGACCACATGGATCGGGGAGCCGGCCAGCAGGGCGGCCACGTTGGCGGCGGTGGCGTCGATCAGGCGGCGGCGGGCGGCGCGGCTGGCCCAGGCCACGTGGGGCGTGATCAGGCAGCGGGGAGCGTGCAAGAGCGGATGGTCGACCGCCGGCGGCTCGACGCCAAGCACATCCAGGCCGGCGCCGCCGAGATGGCCGCTGCGCAGGGCCTCGAGCAGGGCGTTCTCCTCCACCAGAGCGCCGCGGGAGGTGTTGAGCAGCAGTGCACCGGGGCGCATGCGGGCCAGGCGGTCGGCGTCGATCAGCGCCAGGGTCTGGGGCGTGAGCGGACAGTGCAGGCTCACCACGTCGCTGCCCGCCAGCAGGGTATCGAGGTCGACGTCGCCTGGCTGGGGGTGGCGGCGATGGCTGAGCACCTCCATGCCGAACGCACGGGCGATGCGGGCCACCGCGGCGCCGATGCGGCCGTGGCCCACCACCCCGAAGGTGAGACCGGCCAGTTCCAGCAGGGGCTCCTCCCAGAAGCAGAAGTCGGGGCAGGCCGACCAGCGCCCCTGCCGCACCGCCGCCGCAAGGCTGCCGGTGTGGTTGGTGAGCTCCAGCAGCAGGGCGAACACCGCCTGGGCCACCGAGACGGTGCCGTATTCCGGCACGTTGCAGACCGGGAGCCCGCGGCGACGTGCGGCGGCCCCGTCCACCACGTCGTGGCCTGTAGCCAGCACAGCGATGCCCCGCAACCGCGGCGCGGCCGAGAGCAGTTCGGCATCGAGGCGGGTTTTGTTGGTGAGCACCACCTCAGCGTCGGCGATGCGCTCGGCCACCAGCCCCCGGGGCGTGCGCTGATGCACCGTGAGCTCCCCCAGTGCCTGCAACGGCCCCCAGGAGAGATCGCCGGGGTTGGTGGTGTGGCCATCAAGAACCACCAGGCGGGGACGCAGGCAGGATTGGACCATGGCAGGCGCACAGCGGAGAGGCGGAGACCGTCCGGCCCGTGCGAAGAACTGCCGGGGAGATGGAGCCGAGCATCACTCTGCCGGGCCATCGTCAGGGGATGGCGCGGCCGTTGTCGTAGGCCGTGAGCGCGCAGGCGGTGGCCGCCTTGCGGTAGGCGGGCAGGAAGCGCTCCCAGCGGAAGCTGCGCGGGTCGTAGCGGCTGCGGCTGCGATCGACCGCGGCGTGGGTGGTGAGGCGGCTGAAGGGGATGCCGAAGCGCGCCTGCCAGAGCAGCACCTGGACGGCGGCGGCCTCGTACTGGGCCGGGGTGTAGCCGGAGTGGCCGTCAGTGTCGCCGCGGCCATCGGCGGGCGTTTCGAGGCTCAGATGCAGAGCCACATTGTTGAGCGAGCCCACGGAGGTGGGCCGGATGCGCACGGCGAAGTCGCCGAAGGCCGACATCCCGGCCCCGAAGGCGCGGAGTTCGTCAGGGACGATCCGCAGCCGCCGGCCGGCGCGATCGATCAGCAGGTGGTAGCTGGCCTGGTCGTCATCGTTGGGATGGGGCGTGGCGAACAGCTTCACGGTGTCGGGCGCCGAGAGCACGGTTTCGTGCAGCACGATCAGCGCAGGCTCGTGGGGCACGGTGCGCCCCTGCACGTCGCGGGGCTGGCGCTCGCCGAAGTTGGTGGGATCGGCGGGGCGGGGCAGTTCGGCCGTAAGGCCCAGGCGGCTGGCGCAGGCCTGCAGCGCCGCGGGCTCCAGCCGCGGCAGACGGGCCTCGGCCAGCTGCGGCACCCCGGCGCCCGTGAACGCTGCGCAACCGGCGAGCAGCGCCGCCAGCGCCGCGAGGGAGGCGGCAACAGGCCGTGGGAACGGGGACAGGCGGGACACCGGCGAAACACCGTGGCGACTGTCATCCTCGGAGCAGCGTGCGCGCCGCCGATGGCTGGGGAACCGATCGAGATGTTCCGGCGGCAGTGGACCACCTACCGCCTGGCGGTGGACCACGACCTGATGGAGCACCGGGGCCTCACGGCAGCGCTGGCGGCGGCGATCGACGACTGGCTGGCCAGCCGCGACCCCGCCGCGCCGGCGCCCCATCTGGTGGACCTGGGCTGCGGCGACCTGGGCCTGCTGCCGCCGCTGCTGCGGCGCCTGCCGCTGGCCTCATTCACGGCGCTGGATCTGAACGCGGCGGTGCTGCCGGTGGCCGAAGACGCCCTGGGCCCGGTGCCCTATCCGTGCGCGTTCGTGGAGGGGGATCTGCTGGGCTGGGCGGAGGCGGAGGGGCCGGCGGTGGATGTGGTTGTGGCAGGGCCACCACGACGCCGAAGCCCTGGCGGCACTCACACCGGCTTGAGCGGCCACTGAACCCGTTTCACCATCGGCGGCGTCCAGCGGCCATTGAGGATCGAGGGTGCCGTGTCCTTCGGGAAGGACATCCGCAGCAACGGGATGAAGGCGTCGGCCGGCGCAGGCAACCAGTTGGCTTCCTTGCCCTTGCCCGGTGAATCCTTCTGAAAGCAGAGGGTGATCGAGCCGTCAGGATTGCGCCTGCGTGGTTGACACCCGGCAGATCAGCCGGGCGCTGGATCGAGATCGGTGCCTTCCTCTGCCTGTACGGCAGCAGCCCCGGCAGCCTCACCGCCTTACTCGGACGGGTGGCCTTCAGCCTGGCCGAACGGGGGGTGCTGCCCCGCCGCCTGGCCGAGATCCAGCCCGGCTCCCAGACCCTGTTCGAGCTGCTGGGGGACTTCTCCGTGCTTGGCTTCCTGCTCGTGTACGGCATCGTGGCGATCGCAAGCCTGCGCACGCCGCTGGCGGGCAGCACGGCGCGGCGGCGGGTGCTGGTGGGAGGCGCCTGCCTGACGGCGGTTCTGGCGGTGTTGGCCGCTTACCTCGGGAGCCTGGTGGGGCAGGGGGCCGGCAGATTCCAGGCGGCGATCGCGCCGCTGCAGCAGGTGGATCCCGATCTCTGGGATTGATCCATGCGCCCGATCCCCCTCGATACCAACACCTACGTGGGCTTCAAGCGTGGCGAGGCCATCTGTGTGGAGGTGATCCTCCAGTCCGGTCGTTTGTTGATCAGCAGCACGGTGCTGGGGGAGCTGCTGGCCGGTTTCGCCTGCGGGGACCGGGAAGCGCACAACCGCGAAGAGCTGCGCCGCTTCCTGGCGGTGGATTCGGTGCAGGTGATCCTCCCGGCCCCGGGCAGGCTGGCGGGAGAGGGCGGCTGGGCAAGTGGAGGCGGCGGAAGGCTGGAGGTTGCATCGGTGCTCTCCGCGGCTCGGGTGGACTCCGACCCCGTGGAACCGGCCTCCACCGTTTCCGCCGCCTTGCGTTCAGCCGCTCCGCTGGCCTCGCCGCCGCTCTCCTTTCTTTCCTCCATCACCCCGCAGGCCTCCAACAGCCGCGTCCACTCCTTCTGGCGCACGCCCTCCCGCTCCGCGCCCGGCCGCCGATCGAGATAGGCAATCCCCCGCAACATCGCCTTGATCGGCGCATCGTCGAGCCGCAGGGGCACAAAGCGGCGGTCGCGGTTGAGCGGATCGCGAAACAGGGCGGTGTGGCTCTCCAGCCCCAGCCTGTCCGAGCCGAAGGCATGGGCCGACATGCAGAACAGCAGCACCGCCGAGTGCTCCAGCCCCTCCTCGATCTTCACGGAGATCGGATCGCCCGGCTTGATGATCCACTCGTCCAACCACACCCGCAGACCGGCAGCCTTCAGCCCTTCGGCCAGCTCCTGCACCGCCGGCTTGTCGGCGCTGCTGTGGCTGAGGAAAACGTCGTAGCGGTTGCGGGTGGAGCGGGGCCCGGCCATGGGGGCAGGGGAAGGCTGGCGTCAGCGCCGAGCGTCCTGCAGCAGGCCGCCATAGGCCGTGAAGGCCCCATCGGCAGACAGCAAGGTGAGCGATTCGCTGATTGCCTGCGCGATCAACAGTCGATCAAAGGGATCGCGGTGATGGTGCGGCAACTGTTCCAGCGTTAGCAGATGGGGAAGGTCGAGCGGCAGCAACAGAAAGCCCGCCTGCTCAGCCCACTGGATGGCCTGGGCGGCGGAAAGGGGCATGTCTGAGCGGCCGAGGGAGTGCTTGATGGCGATGTCCCAGAGCGACACATGGCTGAGCAACACAACATCGGCGCCGGCAAGGATCAGCTCCCGGCTGAGGGGACCCAGCCTGGAATCGTCGGCGATGGCCCACAGAAAGGCATCCGTATCCAGCAGGACCCTGCTCATCCCTGCTCGAAGAGCTCCGCGATCAGAGGATTGGCGGCATCGATGGTTTCGGGCACAATGAAATGGCCTCGGGCCACCCCCAGGCGCCGCGGTTGCTGGGAGGCGCGCAGCGACGTGAGCCGGGCGACAGGCCGGCCATTGCGGGCGATCACCACCTCCGTTTCCGCGCCGGATTCGATGGCCTCCACCAGTCGCGAGAGATGGGTTTTGGCCTCCAGCATGTTCACCACACGGCTGCCAGCGCCAGGCGGCGGTGTGGGACTGCCCATGGCCTCCATCACGTTCTGCCAGACCAGCCTAGACCAAGCCAGTTGAGCGGGCCTGTGATCGCAATGGACTCCGCGGGTGCTGTCAGCGCCCCTGCCAGGGATTGAGCAGCCGCACTCCGGAGGCCTGGAAATCCGCCAGGTTTCGGGTCACCACCACCAGGTTGTGCACCAGGGCGGTGGCGGCGATCAAGCCATCACGGAACGGCTGGGGATCGGGCACATGCAAGCCGGCGCTGCGCCGGGCCACGGCCTCATCCACGCTCAGGATGCGGCCTGCGAAGGCAGGCACAACGGCCTGCTCCAGCCGCTGCCGCAGCACGGCGCCTTGCCGCCCATCGCGGCGCTCCACCAACAGCACGCCAAGCTCCAGCTCGTGCAGCGTGATCACCGAGACAAACAAGCTGCCAGCCTCGACGCGTTCCGCCCAGGCGGCGACACCCGGATCGGCCTTGCCCGCCCGCACCCTGCGCAACTCCGAAACCAGGTTGGTGTCGAGCAGATACATGGGATGATCCGCGACCCTCAGGCCAGGTCTGCGGCGTGGGGCGGCTCGTCATGGCGGATCAAGGGAAACTCCACCGCATCAGCGCCTGGAGTGGCCAGCAGGTCGGCAATCGAACCGGCACGGCCCAGCAGGCGCTTGTACTCCTCGATCGAGAGCAACACGTGGGCGGGCCTGCCACGGTCGGTGATGAACACAGGCCCCCGATTCGCAGCCCGCTTGGCTCCGGCCGCGTCCTGATTGAAGGCCCGGCTGGTGATGGTGACGGCCATGGGCCCAGGAGAGGCTCAAGACAGTGTAGCAACGTTGCTATTATTTGGATCACGGCAACGCTTGGCCGGGGACTTGGCAGGGCGGTGTGGGCCGCCCTTGCTGGAGGGGGGGGCTCAGGGCTGCCAGCCATCAAGAAAACGATCGCGATCCTTGTCCTGCCACGACCACGAGCCCCTATTGGCGAAGCCCGGCTTGGTCGCGAGATTGAGAGTGCGGGGGAGCTGCCGATCAGCTTCGGGCCACCCATCGATGGAGGCATGGCCCCGCAGCATCGCCTTGATCGGCGCAGGAACTGAGCCATGAGCCGCGTTGGCCGGGCAGTGATGCACATCGATAACCTGATGGGAAAGCCTCACCCTTGAATCAACAAGGAAACACCCATGCAATCCCGATCCCTTGGCCATAGCAGATGGGAGCTCCCCGTGATCGGCCTCGGCTGCATGGGC
The DNA here is from genome assembly GCA_024958655.1 of Cyanobium sp. FGCU6. Classification (GTDB taxonomy): domain Bacteria; phylum Cyanobacteriota; class Cyanobacteriia; order PCC-6307; family Cyanobiaceae; genus Cyanobium. The sequence continues at coordinate 87,129 of JANWUR010000016.1, forward strand.
CTGTCTGAGTTTTACGGGCCTGCCCTGGAGACCAAGGCAGCGATCAGGCTGTTGCACGAGGCCCTCGACTTGGGCGTTGTTCATTTCGACACAGCTGAGATCTATGGCCTTGGTGCCGCCAATGAGACGCTGCTGGGCCAGGCCTTCGCCGATCGCCGTGAGCGCGTCTTTCTTGCCAGCAAGTTTGGTGTGATGCGAAACTTCGACACAGGCGAATTCACGGGTTTCGATGGATCGGCTGCAAACTGCCGCCGCGCCATCGAAGGTTCCCTGCAACGCCTGCAAACGGATCACCTCGATCTCTACTATTTGCATCGCGTGGATCCGGCAACGCCCATCGAGGAAACGGTGAGCGCCATGGCGACTCTGGTGGCCGAGGGGAAGGTGGGTGCCATCGGGTTGTCGGAAGCCTCCGGGGCCACCATCCGCCGCGCAGCCGAGATCCATCCGATTGCGGCGGTGCAATCGGAATACTCCCTCTTCAGCCGGGATATCGAAGCGGATGTGATCCCGGCCTGTCTGGAGGTAGGCGCATCGTTGGTGGCCTATTCGCCACTGGGCCGAGGACTGCTGAGCGGACGCTTCAGCGAGGAGGGGCTGCCCGAAGGAGACTGGCGAGCCACAACACCCAGGTTTCAAGGAGATGATTTCGCCGCCAATGTGGCCCTGGCCCGAGAGCTCCAAGCGATGGCCCTGGCGAAGGGTTGCACTCCTGCCCAGTTGGCCCTGGCCTGGGTGCTCAGTCGTGGCAGCAACATTCTGGCGCTCACCGGCACCACGAAACTGGCGAACCTCAAGGACAATCTTGGCGCTTGTGCCGTGGAGCTTTCCGCCGAGGAGCAAGCGTTCCTGGATGGGTTCGCCCCACGCATCCTCGGCGACCGCTACGACAGCTGGGGCATGGCGGGCATCAACGGCTGAACAGCGGAGCGTCGGATTGCGGCGCTGCGCCAGCAACGATGAGACCCCCTGGGGCCCGCTCGCTTCAGCGCCGAGCAGGCTGCTGCAGTCTGCAGCACCCCGCCATAGGCCGTGAAGACCCCATCGGCAGACAGCAAGGTGAGCGTGACAGCAACAGGAATCCCGCCTGCTCAGCCCAGTGGATGGCAATGTCCCAGAGCGACACATGGCTCAGCAACACCACAGCGGCGCCGGTGAGGAGCAGCTCCCGGCTGAGGGGATCCAGCCTGGAGTCGTCGGCGATGGCCCAGAGAAAGGCATGCCTATCCAGCAGGTCCTTATTCGTCCATGCTCGAAACGCTCAGCGATACCAGAATTGGCGGCATCGATGGAATCGGGTACGCTGAATTGGCCCCGGGCCACCCCAGGCGTCGCGGTTGCCGGGGGCTGCGCAGCGATGTGAGCCGGGCTACAGGTCGGCCATTGCGGCCGATCACCACATCCCTGAGTCCGGCAGGGCTGGCTCTGGCACCTGCGGATCAAAGTCAAGCTTGTTGAAGAAGGCCTGGCGGTGGGAGAAGAACCAGAGCAGATTCACCACCCAGGTGTTGTGGTCCTCCATTCGCCCCCAGTGATTCACCAGGGGTGCCAGACGCAGGCACTGCTCCAGGTAGCGCACGCCGCAGTTGTAGTCGCTGCTGCGGCCGCGATGGAGGATGGCTTCCAGCATCGCTCGCAGGCAGAGGCTGGCGGCCAGGGGGTCGTGCGGTTCCAGGGTCTGGGCCATCGCCTTCAGAGCCTGTTCGTCGCTGCCTTGCAGAGCCTGGGGCTTGCGCAGGATCAGTTGGGCGGCGCGGCGATGGTCGGGCCAGCGGTGCAGGAAGAGCAGCGCCCGCCAGGGGTGGCGATGGTGGCCTTTCCAATCGAAGGATTTGTTCGAAGTATCGCCTTCCCAGAGGCAACGTCCGCGTACTTCAGCTGCACAAGCAATATCCTGATCAGCAACAAAGCACCGCAAGCCTTAGGCAGCGCACCAAGCAGCCGCT
>JANWUR010000041.1 GCA_024958655.1 Cyanobium sp. FGCU6
ATCAGCACAAATTCCAGATGCACCTCAGCCAGCCCACTGACCAGTGCAGGCATCGCTTTCGAAGGCTGCGAGAAGTTCAGGCAACAGGTGAGCGCTGGCGAAGGCAAAGCCTTGTTTGCTGAGGTTGAATGTTCGAACCTTACCTGCCCAGTTGTAGATGTTGCTCAGCCAATCCCTGTGCCAGCCGAGCAGGTCTGAGGCTTTCAGAGGTTTGGTTGAAATCTCTTGTCCAATTGTTGCCTGATAGAGATCAAGGAGTTGGTTCCGCTCCAACTCTTCCATCACCACCGGATCGCTGATGCCCAGCCGGTTGCGTAAAACCAGGCCATTCGAGCCAGGTTCACACTCAGCCGCAGATCCAAGCACGTAGTACCGGCTCAACCCCTGCTCTCCGGACGCTGGTGCTCATTTTGACGAATTCACGACTCGCCCGGAACCATGCGCAGCGGCATCTGGTGCATCGGTGAGCCCGGTCTTTGTCCGAGCCGTTGGCCGTCGCCTCCCACCAGGGCGTCGGTGCCCCTCTCGCAGCGGGTGATGCCGTTGAAGGTGAACCCGGCCCACCATGCGCTTCCCAGGATCCGGCGGGCCGCGGCCTGCGGTGGGGCGGGGCAAGGGGGCATCCTGGCGGGGTGAGACGGGGGTGGCACTGGTGGAGGACAAGCCCCGGCGATCACCCTGGCCCACGGATGCTCCCTCATGCAGACCACGCGATCGTTGACGAAGCCAAGATCTGCAACGACCTGCTCTCAGATACGCATCCATTGGGTCGCTTCAAGGCCAGGTTCTTTCGTTCACCCGGCTACACCGTTGAATCCTGGATACGACTTCGTGATGACCTGCTCCACCATGGGCAGACTGGGAAGGTTCAGCGGATCGAGAACAGCTCCTATGAGATGAAAGTTGTCATCAGTGCTACGATAAAAGGCCCCAATGGCGCATCCAGACCATTCAGAACGGTCTGGCTGATCCTCGATCATTCCAGACAGCCAAGGCTCGTCACCGCATTTCCGGAGTAAGTCATGTTCGTCTTGCACCAGACAGTTGCTCTCACCCACGACATACCTGATGCTGGTCTGCAGTTGGGCGATCTCGGTGCTGTCGTAGCTTTACACGACCCTGCAAACTACGAGGTTGAGTTTGTTGCCGCTTCCGGACGCACCCAATCGCTGTTGACGCTTTCAAGCAGCAGCCTCCGAGAGATTGGTGATCAGGATCTGATCGCCGTCCGTTCACTGGCTACGGCCAATCCCTGAGATTCGACATCTCTTGGCTCCTCGCTGCCCAGGATCCGGCGGGCCACGTCCTGCGCCGGGGTTGGTAAATGTGGCTCATGCGCATGCGTTCGGCGATGTATTCGCGCAGGCGCTGATAGGTGGCGGAGGGGCTGGAGGCCATGGGGGCATCCTGGCGCTGGCAGGTCGAGGCTGGTGCGGGGTGTGACGGGGGGTGGAACTTGTCCCTTGCAACCTTTTCTCATAGCCATGCTGATCCGCGCAAGAGGCTGCGCACCCTTGAGGAGCGCGGCCTCGACTTTCTCGATGCGGAGAGCGTTTGTGCTGGTCCCACCATCGAAGCCCCCGATCGCAGGAGAGACTATGGTGAGGAGAGGATCGTTTGTTTTGAATTGCTTCGAGGTCGCGCTGTGATCGTGGTCTATACGGAGCGCAACGGCATCAAGCACATCATCTCCATGCGTAAGGCCAATGACCGAGAACAACGTCGTTTTCTCCCGCACCTCCGCTCATCGGGATATCCACTCTGATCTAGAGCGCGTTGATGCGCATGAGATTCAACCCGAGGAATATGAAGAGATCCCGGAGCTCACTGAAGAAGACTTTGCCAATGGCGTGATCAGACGCCCTGGCCTGCCTGATCAACCTTTTGGGGTCAAGCCACTTCACGGTTCCTGACCCTGTCGGTGACATTCTGTGCGCGCAGCCCACGGAAGGCATTGAGGCGCTGGCGGCAGAGCGCCAGCAGCTGCTCGCGTTCGGCGTCGCTCAGCTCGTCGCCGCCCACCAGGGCGTAGCTGCCCTGCTCGCATCGGGTGATGCCGTTGCCCGTGAGCACCTTGCCCACCATGCGCTTCCAGGATCCGGCGGGCCACGTCCTGCGCGGGGGCGGGGCTGCGGCGGCCCAGCAGCTCCATCAGCATCAGCGGCTGGTACACGTGGCTCATGCGCATGCGTTCGGCGATGGTGAGCCGCAGGCGCTGGTAGGTGGCGGAGGGGCTGGAGGCCATGGGGGCATCCTGGCGCTGGCAGGTCGGGGCTGGTGCGGGGTGTGACGGGGGGGTGGAACTTGTAGAGAGGAAGTCATACCGCCATGCCATGCCCTCCGTCTCGCCCTCAGCCAAGCCTTGCGGGACGCCCCTGCGTGCGTCGTTTGTACTAACATTGTTCGGCTGCTCAAATGGGAGACGGTTCTTCATGGCTGCCATCGGAGCCTCGCCTCCTGCACGCTCGGCACGGCTCGGCCTGCGCGCCACGCCGGAACAGGAAGCCGTGCTGCGCCGTGCCGCCGAGGTGACGCACAAGTCGCTCACCGACTTCATCCTCGATAGTGCCTGCCTCGCTGCCGAGCAGACACTCCTTGATCAGCGCCTGTTCATGGCCTCGGGCTCCCAGGCCCGGGCCCTGATCGATCTGCTGGCCCGCCCCGAATATACCAACGAGGGGCTCCGTGATCTGTTCGCCAGGCAGGCACCCTGGGACGCCCAGTGACCTGGCGGCCGCCGGAGCCGCTGGCCGTCCATGACCAGCTGGAAGGCTTTGACTGCGGCAAGCCCACACTGAATCACTGGCTGTTGCACCACGACCGCCAGGCGCAGACCAGTGGCTCGGCCAGAACGTTCGTCGTCGCCGACGAGGAGAACCGCGTTGCCGGCTTTTTCAGCCTCACCGTGGGCCAGGTCGACACGGTGGAGGCGCCAGAATGCATCCGTCAGGGCATGGGGCGATTCCCACTGCCCGTGGTCATCCTCGCCAGGCTCGCCGTGTCACGGGAGAACCAGGGATATGGCCTCGGTGTCGGGATGCTTCAGGACGCGATCCGTCGCACGCTGGTGATCGCCGAGCAGGCCGGGATCCGGGCGATCCTGACCCATCCCATCGACGAAGACGCGGCACGCTTTACCACCCGGTTCGGATTCATCGCATCGCCGCTGCGCCAGCAGCAACTGCTCCTGCTGCTCAAGGACGCGAGGAAGATCCTCCGGTGAGCACTTGGGGCATCCTGGCGGGGGTGGTACGGGGGGTGGCACTTGTTTGGGGCGACGCCGTTCGTTCATCGCACGCCGGCAGCAGCGCCAGGTGGCGGAGCTTTAGCGCTGCGCGCGGCCGGCGGCTACGGCAAGCTCGACTGGGACCCCGGCTACGACGACAAGGCCGAACGGGAGCGCCAGCGGTGAGCCTGCTGGTCGACACGTCGGTCTGGTCGCTGGCTTTCCGCCGTGATGGCCAGCCGGGTGTGCCTGACGCTGCTGACAACAGATCAGGACTTCCATGGCGTAAAGCCATGCACCTCCTGCATGAAATTGGCGCGAGCACTCAGCAGACCGTGCCAATGGCTGAGAGTTGCTGCGCAACAGCCCCGATTGCGTAATCCTGGGTAGAGACGGACGTTCCACCCATGCCGCTCCGCCCTGCCTCCGACTTCCCTCCGACTCCGGAGCCTGAGGCTCTGGAGGCCACCTACCAGGAATGTCGCGCCGCCCTGGTGTCCGCCAACCGCTCCCGTGGTGCCCTGAAGGCCCTGAGCGAGCGGCGGGGGGTGGTGATCACTGAGCTGCAGCGGGAGCTGGTGGAGCTGGAGGCGGATCTGGCCAATGAAGCCCGCACCAAGGCGCGGCTCCATGCCCTCAACGCCAAGCTCGGCGGCGTGATCCGCGAGCTGGAAGAAACCGGTGATGCGATGGTGGGGCTGATTGACGAAAGCGAGCGACAGAGTGGCTACTGGCTGGTGGACATGTTCCGTCGGTTGATAGAACAGGCAAAACGCTGGCGCATGGTGAAAGCCAGAGCAGCCGCGCTGGCCTCAGAAGCAGCCCCGGAGATTGGCTCTGCAGAACAACTGGGAGGCGGATCGTGAGCACCAACACCTCGATCGCCGATCTGCTGGAGCAGACCAACCGAGAACTCGCAGGCACGGATGCCAGGGTGTATCGCCGCGTGGGTGAGCACCTGCAGCGAACGGGGGCTGCCCTGCAGAGCCTGCAGGATGCCGAGCAAAGCGGAATACCGGCTACTAAAGCGCTGCTGGGGCAGGGCAGTTTTCTGAAGCAATCGGTGGCGAGCCTAAAGCGCCTGTGCAAGGAACACGGAATCAAGGGCTATACCAAGCTGCCGAAGAATGCACTGGCCAAGGCTCTGGAGAATCATGGAGTGACGCCACCACCGCCGCCCCTTGAAAGCTTCACGAAGAAAGAGCTGATCACTCTGGTGCGGCAGTTGCTGGCCTTGTCGTGAGCCCCAACTTCGCCCACCTCCGCCCCTACGACGAGCAGCTCTTCCGGCTGGGCTCGCTGGCGGAGCGCTATTTCCCCGATGACCCGAATACGGCCCTGCTGAAGCTGCGGCAGCTGGGGGAATGGCTCGCCCAGCATGTGGCCTCACGCTTTGGCGTGGAGCTGCGGCAGGAGGAAACGCAGCAGCAGTTGCTGCGGCGCCTGGAGAGCGAGGGGCTGCTGGAGCGGGAGGTGGCTGAGATCTTCCATGGCCTGCGCCGCAAGGGCAACCTCGCCACGCACGACCTGCAGGGTGACCACGGCACCGCTTTGAAGATCCTGCGGGTGGCCTGGCAGCTGGGGGTGTGGTTTCACTGCACCTACGGCGATCCGCAGTTCCGCAGCAGACCGTTCCAGCCACCCCAGCCGCCGCCGGCCGGGGATCCGGAGCTGGCGGAAGAGCTGCAGAGGCTGCGCGAAGCCCTGGCTGCTTTTCAGAACGCCGAAGGCCTGGCGGCCGAGCAGCTGGCGCACACGGAGGCTCAGCTGCGTGATGCGTTGCAGGAGCAACAGGAGTGGGAAGCCTTGGCCACCGCCGCCGAAGTCGACAAGGCGGCGCTGATGGCCAGGCTCACGGAGCTGCAGCACCAGGCCCAGGGCCAGGGCGCCCGGTCGTTGGCGGCGTTGCGGCAGGCGGCAAAGCAGGCCGCCAGCGGCATCGATCTCGATGAAGCCGCCACCCGCCTGCTGATCGATGGGCAGCTGCGCCAGGCCGGCTGGGAGGCTGATAGCGAGGTGCTGCGTTACAGCCAGGGTGCCCGGCCCGAGAAGCACCGCAACCTGGCGATCGCCGAATGGCCCACCCGCAGCGGCCCGGCCGACTACGTGCTGTTTGTGGGGCTGACGCCGGTGGCGGCGGTGGAGGCGAAACGGGCGAACAAGGATGTGGCAGGAGTGCTGCCGCAGGCTGAGCGCTACAGCCGCGACTTCCAGCCGAGCGAGGAATCGGAGCTGAGCGGCGCGGGCTGGGGCGCGGAGGGGGAATTCCAGCTGCCGTTTGCCTTCTCCTGCAACGGCCGGCCCTTCCTGCAGCAGCTGCGCACCGCCAGTGGCATCTGGTTCCGCGATCTGCGCCGGGCGATCGAAGCGGTGGAGGCGGCGGTTGCCGCGGGGCAACGGGAGATCCTGCTGGCCTGCGCCACCGGCACCGGCAAGACCAAAACCGCCGTGGCCCTGATCTACCGGGCCCTGAAAACCGGCCGCTTCCGGCGGGTGCTGTTCCTGGTGGACCGCGTAGCCGAAGGCTTCTGCGGAGCAGTAGAGCTGGGCATCCAGGCGGGCGATGCCTTCAAGGAAACGAAGGTGGAGAGCACCCAGCGCTTTGCCGAGATCTTCGGTATCAAGGAGCTGGGTGAGCGGGAGCTGGAGGGCGATACACGGGTGCACATCGCCACCGTGCAGGCGATGGCGCAGCGGCTGTTGCTGGGGGATGAGGAGGGCCGCCCCACGGTGGACAGCTACGACCTGATCGTGGTGGATGAATGCCACCGCGGCTACCTGCTGGATCGGGAGCTGAGCGAGCGCGAGCTGCGCTTCCGCGATTTCAACGACTACGTGTCGAAATACCGGCGGGTGCTGGAGATGTTTGCGGCCGTGAAGGTGGCCCTCACCGCCACACCGGCGCTGCACACGGTGCAGATCTTTGGCCGGCCGGTGTTTGTGTACAGCTACCGCGAAGCGGTGGTGGATGGCTATCTGGTGGACCATGAGCCGCCACTGCGCATCCACACCAAGCTCTCCAGCGAAGGCATCCGTTGGCAGGCGGGCGATGAGGTGCAGGTCTTGGATCCGCGCACAGGCCAGCTGGATCTGTTCACCACCCCGGATGAGCTGACGTTCGATGTGGAGGCCTTCAACCGCGAGGTGATTACCGAAGCCTTCAACCGTGTGGTGTGTGAAGCACTAGCCGATGAACTCGATCCGTTTTCTCCTTTCAAAACGCTGATCTTCTGCGTGAGTGATCTCCATGCCGATCTGGTGGTGCTGCTGCTCAAGGAAGCGTTTCAGCAGCGCTATGGCAGTGTGCCGGATGAAGCGGTCGCGAAGATCACGGGCCGCAGCGACAAGCCCGCGCAACTGATCCGGCGCTTCAAAAATGAGGCGTTTCCCAATGTGGCGGTCACCGTGGATCTGCTCAGCACCGGCGTGGATGTGCCCGAGATCTGCAACATCGTGTTTCTGCGCCGCGTGAACAGCCGCATCCTCTACGACCAGATGATCGGCCGCGCCACGCGCCTGTGCGAAGCGATCGGCAAAGACAGCTTCCGCATCTTCGATGCGGTGGGTCTGTATGACGCGCTGCAGAACTTCACCGACATGAGGCCGGTGGTGGTGAACCCGAAGATCCCCTTCTCGCAGCTGCTGGAGGAGATCCAGAGCACCGAGGGCGAGGAGTGGCAGCTGGTGCGTGAGCAGTTGATCGCCAAATTGCGGCGCAAACAGCGGCATCTGAGCGAAAACGCCGAGGCCCGCTTCCGGCTCCTGAGCGGCGAGGAACCCGAGGCCTTCATCAAACGCCTGCAACAGCTGCCGGAGCCAGAAGCCAGAGCCTGGCTGGGCCGGATCGAGGGGCTTGGCGAGCTGCTCGATACGCAATGGGAGGTGCGCGCGGAACCGCGCTTTCTCTCGGATCACGACGACGAACTGCGCAGCATCGAACGGGGCTACGGCGACGCGCAGCGCCCGGAGGATTACCTGGAGGGCTTCAGTGCCTTCGTGCGCGATCCGGGCAACGACCTGCCCGCCCTCACGCTGGTGCTCACCAGGCCGTGGGAGCTGAGCCGCCAGGATCTGCGCGAGCTGCGCCTGGCACTGGATCAGCGCGGCTACAGCGAAACCACCCTGGCCACGGCCTGGCGGGAAACCACGAACCAGGAGATGGCCGCCTCAATCATGGGCTGGATCCGCCAGGCGGCTCTCGGCGATCCCTTGATGCCCTACGAGCAGCGGGTGGAGAAGGCGCTGCAGCGGATCCTGGCCTCCAGGAGCTGGACCAAGCCGCAGCGCGACTGGCTGCAGCGCATCGCCAACCAGACCAAGGCGATCACGATCGTGGATCGCGAAGCCCTCGACGACGACGCCCTGCTATTCCGCCGCGAAGGCGGCGGCTGGCCGCGCTTGAACAAGCTCTTCGGCGGCGAGCTCGATGGCGTGTTGGAGCAGTTCCAGCGGGAGGTGTGGGCGGCGTGAAGGGGGTCAACTCAGAAGCTCTGCCGCGATCCCCTGGGTTCTGAGCAGTGCCACCGCCTGGCGATCGAACGACACGAACAGGTCCCCGCCGAGCCACTGCCCCTCATGGGCGATGACGCCATCGGCAAAATCACCACCGGCCTCCAGCAGAGCCAGGCCTGCTTCCGCGGCGGGGCGATCCAGCCGCACGTTGTCGGCATCGATCAGGGCACGCAGGGCGCTGCTGATCTCGGCATCGGCAAAGCCATAGGCCCGCCGCAGCACCCACACCAATTCGCACAGCACGGGTAGGGGCACGGCGATGGCGTCGGCTTGCCGCAGGGCTGCACTGGCCATGGCGCTCTGTTGCGGGTCATCACCCACCACGGCCCGCACCAGCACGTTGGTGTCAGCGGTGATGATCAACGCTGCTGGCTCCAGCCGGCAGCAGCCGCTTCCTGCATCTCCTCCAGCGCGACGCTTCTGACCCTGCGGCCGGCAAGTTTGCCGATGAAGCCATCGATCGAGCCGCTGGGTCTGACGGCGCGCAGCTCAATCCGGCCACCCGGAAGGGTGATCAGCTCGATGCGATCGCCAGGGGCAACGCCGAGGTGGCGCAACAAGTCCTGGCGCAGTGTCACCTGGCCCTTGGAGGTGATGGTGAGAGTGCCCATGGCCCAGGACCTCGCAAATGATGATGGTAAGGCGTTTTTCCCTTATAGGCGTCTCGACAGATTCTTCAGCTCACTGATCTTGCGTGCACGGGCCTGAAGCCTCCCCACCACCAATGCAGGCCAGGCCGCTTAGCCTGAAGTGCACGTCCCGCCGGCGCGATGACGTTCGCTCCACCTGCTGCCGCTCCCGCCGCGCCCGAAGCTGTCGACAACGCTCTGGCGCCCTTGCTGCTGCCGCACGATCTGCGGCTGACCCCTGAGCAGTTCGCGCAGGTGTGCGAGGCCAACCCTGACGCCGTGCTGGAACTCGCAGCCGATGGCCAGCTGATCGCGATGACCCCCACCGGAGGCGAGACCGGTCGCCGCAATACACGCCTGCTGACTCGGCTCCAGACCTGGGCTGATCTGCGGGGAGGCTGGGAGGTGTTCGACAGCTCCACCGGCTTTCGCCTCGCTGATGGGTCGGTGCTCAGTCCTGATGCAGCCGTGGTGCGCCGGGAGCGCTGGCAGGCGCTGTCTCCTGAGCAACGCCGCACGTTCCCACCCCTCTGCCCCGATCTGGTGATCGAACTGGCGAGTGCCAGCGACACAGCCCCCCGCGGCGCCGATGCCCTGCGCCGAAAGATGGCGCTCTACCAAGCCAATGGGGCCCAGCTGGGTTGGCTGCTGTTCCCAGAGCAGCGGGCGGTGGAGATCTGGCCGGCCCGCCTCGAAGGTGGATCGGCGTCGGAACCACAGCGGCTGGAGAACGCCCTGCGCCTGGAGGGCGGCGATGTGTTGCCGGGTCTGGTGCTGGAGCTGGGGGAGATCTGGGCGGCGTGAAGCCAGAGGCTGGCTACCGTGGCGCCATGGGACTGATCCGCGGCACGTTCTCGCTCAGCAACCCCACCCGGCCCGATCTGGCGTCGCTGGAGGTGTCGGCCCTGGCCGACAGCGGGGCGGTGCATCTGTGCATCCCGGAGCACCTGGCGATCCAGCTCAGCCTGGCGGAACTGGAGCGGCGCGAGGTGGTGCTGGCGGATGGCCACCGGCGGACGGTGCCCTACGTGGGCCCGGTGGAGGTGCGCTTCCGCAACCGCCGCTGCTTCACCGGCGCGATGGTGCTGGGCAATGAGGTGCTGCTGGGGGCGATCCCGATGGAAGACATGGATCTGGTGCTGCGGCCCCAGCTGCAGAGCGTGGATGTGAACCCGGAGAGCCCCAATATCCCGTTGAGCGTGGCCATGTGAGCGCCTGCGATGCGTCTGCTCAGAGCCAGCACACCTGATCTAGTCTCGGTATCGACCACGGCGGGAGGGCCCCATGCGCGCCAAGCTGTTCCGCAACGGCCGCAGCCAGGCGGTGCGGCTGCCGGCTGAATTTCGTTTCGAGGGCACGGAGGTGGAGGTGCATCGCGATCCCGAGAGCGGTGCTGTGGTGCTCACGCCAGTGCGGCCCTCGGCCAGCGCTGTGCTGGAGCTGAGGGATGCGCTGCTGCAGGAGCCAGGCTTCCGGGAGGAGCTGGACGCCTTGTTCGAGGGGTTGCGTGACACCAGCCCTGCCGAACCGGTGGACTTCCCCTGATGGCGGCTGGGAAAGAGAGGCTGATGCTGGACACCAATGCCGTGAGCGCCTTCCTCAGACGACGCTCGCCACGCCTGGATGGCTGGATGCGTGAGCAACGTTGTTGCTTGTCGACGATTGTGGTGGCCGAGATTCGCTACGGGCTCCAGAAGCAACCAGCGGCAACGCGGTTGCGGGCGCTGGCAGAGGCCACCCTTGAGATTGTGGAGATCCTGCCCTGGTCGGAAGCCTGCACCAGGATCTATGGCCGGCTGCGCGCCGATCTCGAACGCCAGGGCAAGCCGCTGGCGGTGATGGACCTGCTGATCGCCAGCCATGCCCTCAGCGAAGGCTGCGCCCTGGTGACAGCCGATCAGGCGTTTGCCAACGTGGCTGAGTTGCAGCTGGAGGCCTGGTGATGGCTGGAGGCATCACGCGCAACAGCCACACCACCGGCGACATCGTCGCCAAGCTCTGGAACCTGTGCAACGTCCTCAAGGACGACGGGGTGACGTATCACCAATACGTGAGTGAGCTCACCTATCTGCTGTTCCTGAAGATGGCCCAGGAGACAGGCCAGGAGCAGGGCATCCCGGAGGAATGGCGCTGGATCAGTCTTGAAGCGCTGCAGGGCATCAAGCAGCTGGAGCACTACAAGCTGATGCTGCTGGAGCTGGGCGCCAGCGGCAGTGGCGCCTCGCCGTTGGTGCAGGAGATCTACGCCAATGCCAGCTCGTTCATCAAGAAGCCCACCACGCTCAACAAGCTGGTGAGCGAGATCGACAAGCTCGATTGGTACAGCGCCCGCCAGGAGGGACTGGGGGATCTGTATGAGGGCCTGCTGCAGAAAAACGCCGAGGAGAAGAAATCAGGCGCGGGCCAATACTTCACGCCACGGTCGCTGATCGATTCGATGGTGGCGGTGATGCAGCCCACGCTGGAGGATGTGATCCAGGATCCAGCGGCCGGCACCGGCGGTTTCCCGATTGCGGCCCTGCACTGGATCCGTGAGCACCACGACATCAGCGAGCTGACGGAGCAGCAGCAACAGAAGTTTTACCGGCGCACCTTCTATGGCATGGAGCATGTGCAAGACACGCACCGGTTGGCATTGATGAACCTGATGCTGCACGGGCTCGATTCCCGGCCGGGCGAATGCGGCATCTGGTATGGCGACACCCTCAGCGGCGACGGCCAACAGCTGCCACCGGCAACCCTGATCCTCACCAACCCACCGTTTGGCACCAAGAAGGGCGGCGGCCTGCCCAGCCGCAAGGATTTCACCTTCCCCACCAGCAACAAGCAGTTCTGCTTCCTGCAGCACATCTACCGGGCGCTCAGGCCCGGCGGCCGGGCGGCGGTGGTGCTGCCCGACAACGTGCTGTTTGAAGGCAACGTGGGCAAACAGATCCGCGAGGATTTGATGCACAAATGCAACCTGCACACGATCCTGCGCCTGCCCACCGGCATCTTTTACGCCCAGGGCGTGAAGACGAATGTGCTGTTCTTCTCGCGCGGCAGCAGCGACAGGGACAGCACCCAGGAGGTGTGGGTGTACGACCTGCGGGCCAACATGCCCGCCTTCGGCAAACGCACGCCGCTGACGCGGGAGCACTTCGCGGAGTTTGAGGCGGCCTACGGCTCTGATCCGCTGGGGTTGGCGCCGCGCACGGCCACAGGGCCAGAGGGGCGTTGGCAATGCTTCAGCCGTGAGGAGATTACGGCGAGGGGCGACAGCCTGGATCTGGCCTGGTTGCGGGATGACTCTGCTGAGGATGCTTCCGAGCTGCCGGAACCGGCTGAGCTGGCTCGGGAGGCGATGGATGAGCTGGAGGGGGCGTTGGTGGATCTGCGGGCGATCTTGGCGGAGTTGGGGGAAGAGGTGGAAGAGTTGGTGTGATGGGGGAGCGGGAGTTGCCAGTTGGCCCGAGTCTTCCTGAGGGTGGAGTTGATTGGGCACTGGCTTCCTTGGAGGAGCTTTGTGCAATTAGCTCCGGCATTACGAAAGGAAGAAAGCCACCGAATGAACCCCTGGCGGAAGTCCCCTATATGGCCGTTGCCAACGTCCAGGATGGCCGTCTTAATCTTGATCTGGTGAAGACAATCCAGGCTTCTGCCACGGAAGTCGAGCGATATCAGCTCCTGCCTGGGGACTTGCTCCTGACCGAGGGAGGTGATCCTGACAAGCTAGGCAGAGGCACGATCTGGAACGGTGAAATCAATCCGTGCATCCATCAAAATCACATCTTTCGTGTCAGGAAAAGCTCTGAGCTGATTGACATGCGATTCCTGAGCCGGTTGGTTGCCAGCCCAAGTGGCAAAGATTATTTCCTTTCGAAGGCGAAACAGACCACGGGCATTGCCTCCATCAACCTGAGCCAACTCCGAAGTTTTCCCGTCCTACTGCCTCCCCTCAACGAACAACGCCGTATCGCCGCCAAGCTCGACACCACCCTCGCCGCCGTCGACGCCTGCCGCCAGCGGCTCGATGGCGTGGCGGAGCTGCTCAAGCGCTTTCGCCAGGCCGTGCTGGCGGCGGCCACCTCGGGGGAGTTGACGCGGGAGTGGCGGGAGGAGAGGGGGCTTGGTCATGAGCCTTTCAAGAAGTACAGCCTCAAAGACTTGGTTCAGGAGCCATTGCGAAACTGCAAGTCTGTTCGGGATGGAGATGGCGATTATGTGCTGCGACTTTCCTGTCTGAAGTCTGACTCGATTGACTGGGCAGAATCCAAACGAGGGAGCTGGGAAGGAATAGCCGTAGAAAGATTTCTGATTCAGAAAGGTGATTTCTTGGTGGCACGGGGAAATGGCTCCAAGTCCCTCGTGGGAAGAGGCTGTTTAGTCGATGAGCCTCCGCTAAGAGTGGCTTTCCCAGACACAATGATTCGCATACGCCCCGATCAGTCGAAGATTCATCCGGTCTATCTATCGATTGCCTGGGAACATCGCTCTACGCGTAACCAGATTGAGAGTTTTGCTCGAACCAGCGCAGGAATCTGGAAGGTTGCTCAGAGCGATTTAGAAGTCATTCGGCTTTTAGTTCCCTGTTACTATGAAGAGCAAGTTGAGGTTGTCCGCCGCGCGCAGGAACTCTTCACCCTCGCCGACCAACTTGAAGCCCGGCTCACATCCGCCCGCAAGGTCGTCGATCGCCTCACGCCAGCCCTGCTGGCCAAGGCCTTCCGCGGCGAGCTGGTGCCCCAGGACCCTGAAGATGAACCGGCAAGCGTGTTGCTGGAGCGGATCCGGGCGGCCCGTCAGGCGGAGGCTGGTGAGGGCAAACCTTCGCGGCGTGGTCGCCCCAAGGCTGCAGCCACCCTGGAGCAGACCCCTCGAAATGCCGCCCCAGCCCCATCCGATTCATTACCCCCAGATGTACTGGCCTGCCTGCTGCGGGAATGCGGTCCGCTCAGCGAACGCGCACTGCTGGCGGCCTCTGATTTGGCGCCCGAGCGTTTTCAGCGGCAGCTGGCGACAGAGATCGACGCGGGTGGGATCCGGGAAGAGCTGGAGGAGGGGGAGAAGGTGCTGGTGTTGGGAGGGTGAGTGTCACTCCTCCCGGCTTTGTTTCCACTCCGGCATCGCCCGCACCATGAAGGTGTCGAACATCGGCACGGTGAAGGCGGTCTGCCCATGGGCAGGGCTCCAGATCATGCCCTTCTTGATCAGACCGCTGCGCAATGGCCCGGCACTCTGCACGCTGACCCCCAGCACTTCAGCGATATCACCGGATCGATGGGGCCCCGCTCCCAGAGACGCCATGGCCCGCAGGTAGTCCTGCTCCCGTGGAGTGAGCCGATCAAAGCGCACCCGGAAGAAGCTCCTGTCCAGCGCCTCCGTGGCCAAAGTGCTGGCCTGATCCACATCGCTGGCCTGGATCGGTGATTGCTTGGCGGTATTCCAGGAATGCTTGCCCCACTCCTGCAGAAAATAGGGGTAGCCCTCCGTGATCGCCAGGATCTTGTTCAGCGCTTCAGCATCGATCGTTTCGCTTTCCTCCTCGATCGGCTCCTGCAGTGCCGTGCGGGCAGCATCGGGCGCCAACGGGCCCACTTCGGGATAATCAAACAACCGTTCGGCATACGACTTCGCCTCACCGGCAAGCGCCGCCACCTGGGGCAGGCCCGCACCAAACAGGATCACGGGCCAGCCTCGCTGAGCAATTCTGTGCATCGCCACAATCAAGCCGCGCAGATCTTCTTCCGCGAGGTATTGCACCTCATCCAGAAGAATCACCACGATTTTCCCGGCCGCTTGGGCTGCTTTGCCCACACAGGCCATCAACTCGGGCAGATCCACTTCAAGATTGCCGCTGTCGGCCACCGTTTCCGGCGTGATGGCCACGTCGACCTCACCAATCGACACTGTGAAGGCGCTAGCAAAGCCACGTAAGGCTCCGAGTGCCCGTTGGGCAAGATCCCGAGCCTGTTCCACCCGGCTGAGCTTCAGCAGCACTGCCTTCAGCGCCGGGGCCAGGAAGGCCGCCAGCCGTTGCCCTTCCGGTGCCTCTAGTGTCACCACAATTTCCCCCATATCTTCCGCGATCTGGGCGATCTGATTGAGCAGCACGGTTTTGCCCACGCCACGCAGGCCCAGGAGCATCTGGCTTTTCTCCTGCCGCCCACGGGCAATGCGCTGCAAGGCGATCGTGGCCGACTCCACGATCGCCTCCCGGCCCGCCAACTCAGGCGGCCGGGCACCCGCACCAGGGGAAAAGGGATTGCGGGTGGGGTCCATGCCGAGCCGCCCTGAAACTAGGAAGATTAGGTTAGTTTACTTCTGTATCGCAGGTTAAGAGCTGGTCTGGCGCCGGTGCAGGGCTCACCGTTGTTGGGCTGAGGCCCCGCCACTGGGCAAACTCGCAACCCCCTCTTGCCTGGAATTCAGATGCCAATGTGCATGAAACATTCCAGCCGCTGATCGTTGCATCCTTGGCGCTCAGCTGCCCCCGCCGCAGCTTCAGCAGTTCCACCACGGCGTTCCACTCCGGCTGGTGCAGCTCCAGCCCGTCGGCCCCATGGCGCCAGGGGATCACCAGGCTGTGGCCCGGCGTCACCGGGTAGGCATCGGCGATGCACAGCGCCAGTTCGTTCTCCAGCAGCACCCGGCCGCTGCCCTCCAGCGCGCAGAACACACAGCCCGCCTCGCGCAGGGCGTAGCTGGCCTGCAGGCCGCGGAAGTCGGTGGAATCGGTGTCGCGCTTGCCGGCATTGCAGCGGAAGCAGAGGGCCTGCAGGTTGCTGAGGTCGTCGGAACCGCCGTTGTTCCACCGCTTCGCGGAAGGCTTCGCCTACGGGATGATGTGGTCCACCTCCAGGGCCCTTTGGTGCTCATGGGCGCCACAGCACTCGCAGCGACCCCTGGCGCATCGGTGAACCCGGTATTTGATCGAGCCGCTGATCGGCGTGCGGTGGCGGCTGCGGTGGGCAAACACCTCCTCGCCGCGCTGCTCGCGGAAGGCATCAAGGCGCTGGCGGCAGAGATCCAGCAGCTGGTCGCGCTCGGCGTCGCTCAGCTCGTCACCGCCCACCAGGACGTAGCTGCCCTTCTCGCAGCGGGTGATGCCGTTGAAGGTGAACCTTGCCCACCATGCGCTTCACGCGTTCGGTGGTGTAGTCGATCTAGGTCACGTCTTCCCCCAGGATCCGGCGGGCCACATCCTGCGCAGGGGCTGGGCTGCGGCGGCCCAGCAGCTCCATGAGCATCAGGGGTTGGTAGATGTGGCTCATGCGCATGCGTTCGGCGATGTAGTGCCGCAGGCGCTGGTAGGTGGCGGAGGGGCTGGAGGCCATGGGGGCATCCTGGCGCCGTCAGGTCAGGGCTGGTGCGGGGTGTGACGGGGGGTGGAACTTGTTCCTTGCAGCCTGTTCCCCCATGGCCATGCCGATCCGCTCTGACTGGTCACGCTGCCTGCCCGGCCGAAGCCACCCCGCATGAGGATCCGCTTTGATCCGCGCAAGCGGCTGCGCACCCTTGAGGAGCGCGGCCTCGACTTTCTCGATGCGGAGAGCGTTTGTGCTGGTCCCACCATCGAAGCCCCCGATCGCAGGAGAGACTATGGTGAGGAGAGGATCGTTTGTTTTGAATTGCTTCGAGGTCGCGCTGTGATCGTGGTCTATACGGAGCGCAACGGCATCAAGCACATCATCTCCATGCGTAAGGCCAATGACCGAGAACAACGTCGTTTTCTCCCGCACCTCCGCTCATCGGGATATCCACTCTGATCTAGAGCGCGTTGATGCGCATGAGATTCAACCCGAGGAATATGAAGAGATCCCGGAGCTCACTGAAGAAGACTTTGCCAATGGCGTGATCAGACGCCCTGGCCTGCCTGATCAACCTTTTGGGGTCAAGCCACTTCACGGTTCCTGACCCTGTCGGTGACATTCTGTGCGCGCAGCCCACGGAAGGCATTGAGGCGCTGGCGGCAGAGCGCCAGCAGCTGCCCGCGTTCGGCGTCGCTAAGCTCCTCGCCCCCCACCAGGGCGCAGCTTCCCCGCTCGCAGCGGCTGATGCCGTTGAAGGTGAACCTTGCCCACCATGCGCTTCGCAGGATCCGGCGGGCCACGTCGTGCGCTGGGGCTGGTCGGTGGCGGAGGGGGGCGGGGGCATGGGGGGATCATGACTGGGTGTGTCGGGGGTGGCACTTGCAGGGGAGAGGTCTTGACGATCAACACGATGATCAACTGGATAGACACCGTCTACCCGCGGGAGCTAGGCTGGCCACAGGTCTACTGCTCGGCCGTGGCTGCCACCCCTCGCCTCAGCTGGAACCTGCGCGTCACGCCCGATGATCAGGCGTTGATCGATCGCGCCGTCCACGCCTCCGGCCTCACCCGAACCGATTTCGTTCTGCAGGCGGCCCGCACCGCTGCCCGTGAGCTGTTGGTGCAGCAAAGCTGGCAAGCCGTTTCGTCCGAGCAATTCGACCAGTTGCTCGGCCAGCTCGATGCACCCCCCAGCCCCAGTGATCGACTGCAGCGCACCATGACGGCCCCGAGACCCTGGCAACGCTGATGGATCTGCTGGCGCCGCAGCCGCTGGCGCAGCATCACAGCACCGTCGGCTTTGACTGCGGCGACTCCGGCCTCAACCACTGGCTTCGGCAGCGTGCCCACTCCAACCAGCAGAGCGGAGCGACGCGATGCTTCGTGGTGTGCAGCAGCGACGGGATCGTCAAGGCCTACGTGGCTCTGGCCTCCGGCGCGGTGGCCGTGGCCTCAGCCCCTGGGCGTTTTCGGCGCAACATGCCCGACCCCATCCCCGTGGTGGTGCTGGCGCGGCTGGCGGTCTGCCGCAGTGTCCAGGGACGCGGCATCGCTCGCGCCCTGCTCGCCGATGCGTTCGAGCGGGTGCTGCAGGCCAGCACGCAGATCGGCGTGCGCGGCATCGTGGTTCATGCCGCCTCCGACCAAGCCCGCCGCTTCTATCTGCACATGGGCTTCGATCCCTCGCCGATCGACCCCGACACCCTGCTGATCCGTCTTACCGATGTGGCGGCAACCTTGCCTTTCTGATCTGTACCGCGCAGGGCGGCGCTTGCCGGCATTGCAGCGCAAGCAGAGGGCCTGCAAGTTGCTGAGGTCGCCTGTGCCGCCCTGGTTCCTGGGCACGATGTGGTCCACCTCCAGGGCCCGCTGGTGCGGGATTTGCCGAGCAACAGCCCGCGCCACAGCACTCGCAGCGGCCCCTGGCGCATCGGTGAACCCGGACTTTGATCGAACCGCTGATCGGGGTGCGGTGGCGGCTGCGGTGGCCGAAGCCGCAGGCTTCTCGATGAGCCAACAAGCCACCTCCTCGCCGCGCTGCTCGCGGAAGGCGTCGAGGCGCTGGCGGCACTGGGCCAGCAGCTGGTCGCGCTCGGCGTCGCTTAGCACGTCGCCGCCCACCAGGGCGTAGCTGCCCCGCTCGCAGCGGGTGATGCCGTTGCCCGTGAGCACCTTGCCCACCATGCGCTCCCCAGGATCCGGCGGGTCACGTCCTGCGCTGGAGCGGGGCTGGCTGTTGCCTGGCAAATCCGTGGCCCAGCAGCTCCATGAGCATCAGCGGTTGGACCACGTGGCTCATGCGCATGCGTTCGGCGATGTAGAGCCGCAGGCGCTGGTAGGTGGCGGAGGGGGGCGGGGGCATGGGGCTCACGAGCTTGAGCGCTGACGCCAGAGCTTTGGGTCGCGGCCGCAGTGCAGAACGGCCAGCACAACGATCGTGTCTCGTTCGGGAACGAGCAGGTCGATCACGCCGTAGGGGAAGCGGCGGATCAGTGCACGGCGGGTGTTTCGATAGCCCGATCCATAGGACTCCGGGTTGCTTTGGATGCGCCGGAAGGCCTGTCGCACCTTTTCAAGAAACCTCCGTCCCAGGCCTGGCTCCTGGGCTTCGTACCAACGGGCGGCAGCTTCGAGATCAAGCCGAGCTTCGGGACGGAGCCTCAGCACCATGATCAGAGCGACTGCTCCAGTGCGTGCAGCACCTCATCGGCATCGAGCCCTGCATCCCCGTCAGCCAGGAACCGCTCCAAACGCTGATCGATCAACAGGCGGTCGGCTTCCGAGAGTTCCGGGCCGATCTGGTCCGCAGCGATCGAGTCCCACAAGGTCTGAACCAACTCCAGACGTTGCGCCAGGGGCAAGGTCAGCAGGTCATTCACCACGCGCCGTGCCGGCAGGGCCGGAGAAACCACCTCATCACACGGTAGCGGGGCCTTCAGATCGCCGTCGCAGCCGCAGCACTATCCCGGCAGCACCCGGCCTCCGACCTCCAGCGCTGAGAACGAGCCGCCCGCTGCAGCGGCCCAGCAGCTCCAACCGCTCCGCGGAAGCCTGCGGCTACAGCATCAGCGGCTGGTCGATGGGTCTCACGCGCATGCGCTCGGCGATGGTGAGCCGCAGGCGCTGGTAGGTGGCGGAGGGGGGCGGGGGCATGGGGTGATGCTGGCGGGGTGAGACGGCGGTGGCATTGATTTGCGACAGTGCTGGCACAATGGGGAGGTGAGCGCTTCGTCAATGGCCAGTTCCGACCGGG
>JANWUR010000001.1 GCA_024958655.1 Cyanobium sp. FGCU6
ATTCAGGGGTGTCTCTGGAGAGACTGGGGGTGATCTACGCGCAACACGCTCCTAGCCGAAGGCTTCCGCGAAGCGGTAGGAGGCACCGCAGCACATCCGCGAGAGCTTGGTTGGCACCAGCTGGATTGTGGAGCTGGCGGACACCGGCACCCCTGAGAGCAAGCCCTCCATGCCATCCATCTGTTTCTGACCAGCCTGCGCACTACCGCAGAGGCCCTGCTGAAGCTGGTGCGGGACCGCTGGCGCATTGAGTGCTGGCATGGGATTACAGGCACCCAGCTCCACGAGGACACCCATCGCTACCGGGGCAATGGCGCTGGTGCGTTGGCCAGCCTGCGTATGGCAGCGCTCAACCTGCTGCGGCTGGCTGGGTTTCAGTCGATCCGCGCCGCGATGCAGGCGGTGATGCACGACATCACGGCGCTGCTGGCGATGGCGATGCGTCAGCCGAGGCACAAGCAATGCTGAAACTTTAATCAGCCCTGAGGTGTGTAGGGCGTACTCCCGCGTTCGAACGCGCAGATTAGAAACGGACACCCCGGAAACTGAGACATCACCAGGTCTTTACGTTGTGATCTGATGGTTGGAAGTGGCCGAGGCGATCACTCGTCGCCTGAGGCGCCTGCTGCTATGAAGCAGGGCAGCAGCACCGGCAAGGGGGAGTGGACCAGGCACCGAGGATGTGGGAGACGGTGGACCAGCAGGCGTGAAGGTCACCAATCCTCCATACTGGCCCCCACCATTCAGCGTGTACATCTGGAAGCCAACGTCTCCGAAAGGAGCATCGGTAGTGGAGGGGTCGGTGATCAGGAGAAAATTGCAATAACCTGCGGGATCAGGAAAAATGTCGCAAGTAGTTCCCCAGCCTCCCTGACCAATTAACTCGGTTGAAAAATCAAAATCAATCAAACCATTATTATTTTGCCATTCGAGTCCAATGTAGTCGCTAAGGTCAAAAGTGCCAGTACCGGCACCGCTTCCGGGCACTGTGATCGACAAGGCGTGCACCCAAGCAGGCATGCTTGGCGGCGTTGTGCTGTAGGGCAGTGGGGAGATTGCTGGAAGAGCCGGATCTAAGAGATCGAGATCAAGAGTGATCACTCCGGAAATCTGAAGTGGGCTCGAGTAGGAATTCCACTGAAGGTTGAAATTCTGCAGGTTTTGGGCTGCCGCCGCTGGCTGGACGCTCGCACCAGCGAGCCCGAGCAGCATAAGAGAAGCTGATGGGGCGAAAGGGATGGCACGAACGCGAAACTTCAGGCGATGCAGAGCTCTGGCAAAATGAGATCGTGGTCTGAGATTCATTGCTTGTCCGCTTGCCAGGAGGAACTGCTTGGCAAGAACTGAAAAAACGTAAGCTACTGGCCTGGCAATCGCGAAAGATTTCATTGATTTTAAAACTCCAATGAGTTGTTTTGAACGCTACTATCATGCTAGTAGGGTTTGTCACGGGTGTCAATCCGGCACTTGATGACCCAGCTTGCTCCGCGATCGCTGAACCATGTCTTGACTGGTACATAGATACCAGTCAAGACATGGTTCGCAACGCAATCCAGTTCCAGAAAGGCCTCTCCCTGCGTGAGTTCCTGCGGCGCTACGGCACTGAGGAGCAATGTGAGGCGGCTTTGGAGAAGATGCGCTGGCCTGATGGGTTCCGCTGCCCACGCTGCGATGGTCATGAACATGGGCTCGTTTACGGCCGGCGACTCAAGCGTTATCAGTGCCGCACCTGCGGCCATCAAGCCACCCTTACAGCCGGCACGATCATGCAGGCTACCAAATTACCGCTCACCACTTGGTCCCAGGCTTTTTACCTAATCGGACAAGCCAAAAACGGCATCTCTTCTCTCGAGCTCAGCCGCCATCTGGACGTGACGTACGACACGGTCTGGTTGTTGCACAACATGATTCTGAGGGCTATGACCGAGCGAGACGATGCCTATGTGATGCGGGGAAAGATCCAGATCGTAGCCTCTGGCTTCCGCGAAGCGGTTGATGCGTACCTCGGCGGAGAACGCCCGGGCGGCAAGGCAGGTCGCGGATCGGAGAACAAGATTCCCATCATTGCACCCCTTTCCCTGAACGAGGCAGGTCACCCGACCCACGCCAAAATTACGCCGGTAGTTGGGTTCAGTTCCGAGGCGATCCTCGCGTGGGCAAAGGAGAACCTGGCTCCCGGTAGTGCCGTGCTCTCCGATGGTCTCGCCTGCTTCCGTTCTGACACCATGGCAGGCTGCAGCCACGAGGCTATCGTCACCGGCGGGAAGCACCCCAACGCTCCACCTCAGTTCCGCTGGATCAGCATTGTGTTGGGTAACCTCAAGACAAGCCTCAGTGGCACCTTTCACGCCTTCAGCTTTGAAAAGTACGCCAGGCGAAACCTTGGGGATTACTGCTCCGCTTCAACCGGCGCTGTTCGTTGGCGGCCATGACCGAATGGATCGCCAATGCGATCTGCTGCTGTATGCCTTTCACGGAATTGGGCCTTAGGCTGTTGAATTTTTGTGGGTAATCAATGCGGCGTGCTGTGCTCGTGGCTACCCTTTTCAAGACTCCGCCGGCACGCATGCCTGGTGGGGCTCGTGTGCGTTGGACCCCGGCTGCCGGTTCCCGCAGGGGATTCCGGAGGTATCTGCGGATGAAGGACCTTGCCGTTTTGCCAATCCATCGGCGCCCTTCTAACCTTGGGCGGCACAATTCAACAGCGTTACCAATGGCTGCTCATTCCCTCACAGTTGATGAGATCGCAAAGTTGGGCGAACACCTGCCTGCCTGGAGTATGGTGAATGGCAAATTATATCGGCAACTGCTTTTCGTTGATTTTGCTGAAGCCTTTGCCTTCATGGTTCGCGTGGCCTTGATCGCCGAAGCCCTTGGTCATCATCCTGAGTGGAGCAACGTGTGGAATCGAGTGACGATTGAACTCACGACCCATGACAGCGGAGGTCTCTCCAATCTCGATCTGGAACTGGCACGGCGGATCGATAGGCTTCTCCACTCCAAGACCACCTGATAAATGAACGAGGGTGCGAGTAAGCCAGGCAGCATGGATAACTCTTCACTGCTGCTATTGAGCAGTGTTGCCCCCTCTCCCGCAGCACGTCTTGGGGGAGATTATCGCAGCTGAATGGATCAGATTCTGCTGGCATGAACTCCGAGCTCATGGGGTCTATTCTTGACTTCCCT
The DNA here is from genome assembly GCA_024958655.1 of Cyanobium sp. FGCU6. Taxonomy (GTDB): domain Bacteria; phylum Cyanobacteriota; class Cyanobacteriia; order PCC-6307; family Cyanobiaceae; genus Cyanobium. The sequence goes on from JANWUR010000001.1 coordinate 3,187, forward strand.
CAGTTGGATGTTTACGGGTCCTCTCACCGGGGGTTGGCGGGTTTGTCGGGGAGGAGGGTGACCACGAGCAAGCCCGTTGGTGTTGCTCCACTTTCATGTCCCCAGATCGTCAGAGCTTCGGCTTCTGGGGGCCAAGTGTTCCGATCGTGTCCATCGGTCTAGGAAGCGATGGCTCATGCGTTGTCGTCGAGCGCAGGAGGCCGGTGCCGTCCGGCGCAGTCTGTCCCCTGGAGACACTGGACCTAGTGTCAACTGCACGCAGCCAACTTCTCCATGGGCTTCCAGTACCTCGATCGCATCGCCACCGAGGACAACCTGCGCTCCTTCCTCGAGCTGGCCGATCTGGCGGCAGGAGCCGGTGCCTCGGCCAACAACGTGTTCCTGCTCTCGCATCGCCTGCGCCAGTCGAATCCGATGCAGGTGTGCCAACGCCTGCTGCAGCGGGATCCGGATTGCCGGGCTCTGATTGAGGAGCGCCGCCTCAGCGGTCCCTACGACCCGGAGGCTCTGCTGGCCCTGCCGAAGGGCAGCCTCGGCCACACCTATGCCACGGTGCTGAAGACGATGGGCTACGACATCAACTTCTTCCCGAAGCCCGATTTCTACGCAAACCTGGAGACCGACGCGGATTACATCAACTACCGCGTGTATGCCACCCACGACCTCCATCACATCCTCACCGGCTTCAGCCTCGATAACTTCGGCGAGCTCGGTGTGATCAGCGTCAGCGTGGCCCAGTTCGCCCATCCCGGCCTGGCCTTCACCGATCTGATGGCCCTGCTGCTGAGCTGGTTCCGCAACGACACGCCGATCGATGAGCATGAGTCGGTTCGCGACCAGGCCCGTACCGCCGGTTATGCCCTGGGGATGATCAGCAAGGGCCTGAACATGGGCGCTGCGGCCCATCCCCTGTTTCCGGTGATCTGGGAGGAGCGGATGGCGCAGAATCTCGACGACCTGCGCGCCGACCTGGCGATCGTGCCGGTGCGCGAGGGCCCCTGGAGCTGGCATGCCGATCCCAGGCTCAGCGCGGCGCTGGCGGCCTGAGCACCAAGGAAAAAACCCCGACCCGCAGGGACGGGGCGGGGTCTGGGTGTCGAGCGGCGTTCTCAGACCAGGGCCGGCAGGCGGGCCGGTTCGGCGGGGCGGAAGCGCAGCCGCTCGTTCTCCACGTCCACGGCGATTGTGGCGCCGGGGGCGTAGGTACCCGCCAGGATCGCCTTTGCGATCGGTGTCTCCAGCTCCCGCTGGATGGCACGCTTGAGCGGCCGGGCGCCGTAGACCGGGTCGTAGCCCACACCGGCCAGCCAGTCGAGGGCGGAGGGCTCAAGCTCCAGGCCCAGCTTCTTCTCCTCGAGGCGGTGGGCCAGCCGCTTCACCTGCAGCTCCACGATCTGGCGCAGTTCCTCGGCCTTGAGGCTGTGGAAGATGATCGATTCATCGAGCCGGTTGAGGAACTCGGGGCGGAAGTGGGCGCGCAGGGCCTCGTTCACCCGCTGTTCCATCTCGTGATGGCGTGCCGGGTCACCGGCGAGATCGAGAATTGAGGAGCTGCCGATGTTGCTGGTGAGGATCAGGATGGTGTTGGTGAAATCCACCGTGCGGCCTTGGCCATCGGTGACGCGGCCGTCATCGAGGATCTGCAGCATGACGTTGAACACATCGGGGTGGGCTTTCTCCACCTCATCGAACAGGATCACCGCGTAGGGCCTGCGGCGGACGGCCTCGGTGAGCTGACCGCCCTCCTCGTAGCCCACGTAGCCCGGAGGCGCTCCGATCAGGCGGCTGACGGCGTGCTTCTCCATGTATTCGCTCATGTCGATGCGCACCATCGCCTCCTCGGAATCGAACAGCTGCGAGGCCAGGGCCTTGCTGAGCTCGGTCTTGCCCACGCCCGTGGGGCCGAGGAACAGGAAGCTGGCGATCGGCCGGTTGGGGTCGCTGAGACCGGCGCGGGAGCGCTGGATGGCATCGGCCACCGCCCGCACCGCCTGCTGCTGGCCGATCACCCGCTGGTGCAGTTCGTCCTCGAGGTGGAGCAGCTTCTCCATCTCGCTCTGCACCAGCTTGGCCACCGGAATGCCGGTCCACTTGGCGATCACCTCGGCGATGTCGTCCTCGGTGACCTCCTCCCGCAGCAGCGTCTTGCCCTTGTGGGCGCCGCTGAGTTCGGCCTCCTTCTCGGCCAGCTTGCGGTTGAGCTCGCCCAGGGTGCCGTACTCCAGTTCGGCTGCCTTGTTGAGGTCGTAGCTGCGCTTGGCCTGCTCGATCTGCAGCTGCACCTGCTCGATCTCCTCCTTGATGGCGCTGAGCTCATCGATGGCGCCCTTCTCCTGTTGCCACTGGGCATTGAGGGCGCTCTGCTGCTCAGAGAGTTCGGCGAGCTCCTTCTCGAGGCGCTCCAGCCGGTCGCGGCTGGCGACATCGGATTCGCGGCCGAGCGAGAGCTTCTCCATCTCCAGCTGAAGGATGCGGCGATCGAGTTCGTCGATCTCCTCGGGCTTGGAGGTGATCTCCATCTTCAGGCGAGCGGCGGCCTCGTCCATCAGGTCGATGGCTTTGTCGGGCAGGAAGCGATCGGCGATGTAGCGGCTGGAGAGCACGGCGGCCGCCACCAGAGAATTGTCGGCGATGCGCACGCCATGGTGCACCTCGTAGCGCTCCTTGAGGCCGCGCAGGATCGAGATCGTGTCCTCCACCGTGGGCTGATCCACGAACACCTGCTGGAAACGGCGCTCGAGGGCGGGATCCTTCTCGATGTGCTGGCGGTGCTCATCGAGGGTGGTGGCGCCGATGCAGCGCAGCTCGCCGCGGGCCAACATCGGCTTGAGCAGGTTGCTGGCGTCCATGGCGCCGCCGGCGGCGCCGGCCCCCACCACGGTGTGGATCTCGTCGATGAACAGCACGATCTGCCCCTCGGAGGCCGTCACCTCCTTGAGCACGGCCTTGAGCCGCTCCTCAAACTCGCCCCTGTACTTGGCGCCGGCGATCAGGGCGCCCATGTCGAGGGCGATCAGCTGGCGGTTCTGGAGGGCCTGCGGCACGTCGCCGTTGACGATCCGCTGGGCCAGCCCCTCCACGATGGCGGTTTTGCCCACGCCGGGCTCACCGATCAGCACCGGGTTGTTCTTGGTGCGCCGCGAAAGAATCTGGATCGTGCGGCGGATCTCCTCGTCGCGGCCGATCACCGGATCCAGCTTGCCGTCGCGGGCGGCGGCGGTGAGATCACGGCCGTATTTCTCCAGCGATTCGTAGGTGCCTTCGGGGTTCTGGTCGGTCACCTTCTGGCTGCCGCGCACGGCCTGCACCGCCTCCTTGAGCTTGGCGGCGCTGGTGCCCACCTGAGACAGAAGCTGGCGGCCGCAGCGGTCGTCGTCCGCCAGAGCGAGCAGCAGGTGTTCGATCGCGATGTAGCTGTCGCCCATCTCCTTCTTGAGGGCGTCGGCCCGATCCAGCAGCGTGTTGAGAGCCTTGCCGAGATACACGCTTTCGGGGGGGGCGCCCAGGCTCGGCTGTTGGGCGATGAACGCATCGACCCGCTGGGAGAGGGTGCCGACATCCACGCCGGCCTTCTCCAGGATCCGGCCCGCCAGCCCCTGCTGGCCCAGCAGGGCGGCGAGCAGGTGCTCACTCTCCATCTGCTGCTGGCGCTTCTGCTGGGTCAGCTGTTGGGCGGCGACGACGGCGCCCCAGGCATTCTCGGTGAACTGTTCGGCGGTGGGATGCATGGGCGATACCTCCTCTCGGAAGCGCTGATCAGGGGGTTGAGAGCACCGTATGGAGCCCGGCGGTCAGGGGCCCAGCGGGGCGACCGAACCGGCAGGGTCGGTCCTCCTCCCTCAGGATGGGGACGCCGAACCTGATTGGCGAGGGAACCGTCCAAATCGCCGCAGTCCGCGGCAGCGGCGGCCGCCTGTGATCGTCGCTACCAAGGGGTTCCCGCTGGAGTTCGTGATGTTCCCCCTGCCTCCTCTGCCAGGCCGCCGCCCTTGCGCAGGCTGGCGTCGTCCGCTTGCCGCCCTGCTGGCCGCGGTTCTGCTGACGCCCCTTGTGCCTGTCCCCGCCAGTGCCCGTGGCGGCGGTGGGGGTGGCGGGGGATTCGGCGGCCGGGGGGGGTTCGACGGAGGCGGCCACTACAACTTCGGCGGCGGCGCCTACCACTCCGGCACAGATGGCTGGCGTCAGGGCTACGACGGTTATCACCCCGCCTACGGGCCGGATGCGCGGCCGAGCTGGAACAACGACACGTTCAACCGCAACACGAACGTGAATGTGAATAATAACTTCTATAACCGCGATTACCACGGCTGGAACGGCACCTGGGCCAACGGCGGCTACTGGGGCAGCCGTCCCTGGAATGCCGGCTGGTATCGCTGGGCACCTTCATCGTGGGGCTGGTGGGGTGGCAGCGCCGCCGCCTGGGGTGTGGCGGGCCTGGCCACCGGTGTGGCGATCACCTCGCTGGTGAACCAGGCGGCCGCAAGTCAGTCGACGGTGATCGTGGTGCCGCAGACCACTTACCAGCTCAACTACGGGTCGGTGGAGTCGGTGGGAACGGCAGGCGTGAGCTTCAACTACAGCCTCGGCGGCGGCGAGAACCTGATCGGGGCGGCCAACTGCCAGGCCGGTCTGCTCAACGGCCAGGTGCCTGCCAGCGCGGCTCAGGCCCAGTTGCTCAATGCCGTGTGTCAGGTGGCCTACGGACCGGGCCTGTAGAGCTTGGGGTCTGGAGGGAGATCGAAGGCGCCGCCCTTGGTGCACAGCTTCACCGGACAGCCGTCAGGGCCATAGAGGGCATCGGCCGGCGACAGGCAGCCGCGCCTGTTCTTGCGGGCCACCTGCGAGGGGTGGATGCGCAGCGGCTGCAGGGCCGGCAGATCGGCGGGCACAACCAGGGGGCAGGGCTGCGGCGGCAACCGGTCGGTGGGGATGCTCTCCGGCTGGTTGGGGGAGGCTCGCTGGGCCAGGGCCCCTCCATGGTCTGGGCCGCTCAGCACCAGAGCGAGGGCGGCGAGGTGCACAACCCCCAGGGGCCGATCCCTCCGGCTCGGGGCCTGACGGCGGAACACCGGCCAGCGGAACCGGATCGCCATGATGGGCGGGCAGCTGGATTCCAGTCTGGTGGCGGGAACGGCCATCGCCCGGAAACGCCCTGAGGCCAGCCGCCCTTTCCGTCCTCAAGCGTTGTGCATTGACCGATTCCTCCCCCGATCCTGATCTCTGCCGGCGCCTGGCGGCGGAGTCGCGCAGCTTCGATGTCACCGCCGCCGATGCGGAGCGCAACTGCTGGATGGTCGTTCACCGGCACGTGCACGGTGTGCTGCCTTCGGAGTACGACATCCGCGACGTGCCCGAACCGCTCTACCTGGCGGTGCTGGCGGAGCGCCGCGCCCTCGATCTCGATGCCTCCCCCTGAGCGGGAGCCGCCATGAAAAAAGCCCCGGTTTCCCGGGGCCTTAGGTTGATGGGGTGCTGGATCAGGCCCAGCCTTTGGAGGCCATGTCCTCGACGTAGGCAGCGACATCCGCGATATCGGAGGGGCTCAGCTTGCCGCCGAAGGCGGGCATGGCGTTCTTGCCGTTGGTGACCTGGGTCTGGATGGCGGCCTCATGGCCGGCGGAGTAGTTCGCCAGATAAGCCTCCAGAGCATCCTGCTTGAGGGTGCGCTCGGCGTTCACCACATTGCCGCCGCCCATGTGGCAGGCGGCGCAGTTCGCCGAGAAGATCTGGGCGCCGTGGGCGGAGTCGGCAGCGAAGCTCGGAGCGGCACCGAGCACCAGCGCCAGGCAGAGAGCGAACAGGGAAAGAAGACGACGCATGGGAGGGTGCGTGAGGGGGTGCCTGAGGGCACAGTCAACGGCACCAAAATAGGGATCGGCCTGTGATCTACGGGAGCCGCCTGGCGGATTCGCAACAATTCACGCTCGGACGGATCTGCTGCGGGGACGGATCGGCCGGCCGCTGAGACCCTTCAGCTCGGGGGCTCAAGCGGCGGCAGCGGGCCGCGATGCGGCACTCCCGCACTTTCGAGCACCGCCTCCAGGGTGGGGGCGACGCTGACCAGCCCGAAGCGCTCGGGTGGGCTGATCGGGTCGTGGACGAAGTGGCGCTGGCGGATCGAGAACCGATCCCAGGCATTCACCTCGATCCGCAGCAGCTTGATCAGCCCCTCAATCAGCCAGCCGCGCAGGTCGATGCCGAAGGGGGGGCGCCAGCTGCGCCGCCAGCGACAGAGCCGGGCCACCGTGTCGTTCACCGTGATCGGCGGCTGTCCCAGCACCAGCCGCCGAACCGCCCCCTGCCCCGCTTCCGGGTTGGGTTGGTGGGGATGGGTGGCCAGGTGGGCGCAGACGATGGCGATGTCCGCCGCATGGATGAAGTGGAAGCTGGCGTCGGCCCGCAGCCACTTCGCCAGCCACAGCCAGCGCACGGCTTCCCCCAGGCCGGCGGTGAGGTAGCTGGTGGGGTGAGGATCCCCCGGGGTGACGCGGCCGCCGAACACCAGAGTGGGGAACACGGCCACGATCCGCTCCGCGAGGGGATGCCGCTCCAGCTGGCGCAGGCATTCGGCCTTGGTGCGGATGTACTCGGTGCCGTAGGCCTCCGCCTCCGGCAGCAGCTGCAGCCGGCGATCCAGGATGCTGGCCGTAGAGAAGTAGATCACCTGCTCCAGCACGGCCGGATCGGTGAGCCGCAGCATCTCCTTCACCGCCACCACGTTCACCTGGTGGGCGCGCTCCGGATCGCCCCAGGCGGTGGCGGTGTGGATGATGCGCTGGGCGCTGGCGATGGCGCCGGCGTGGGGGCCTAGCTGGCGCAGATCGCCCACCAGCAGCGTGATGCGCGGATCGTCCGCCGGCACCGTCCTGAGCTTGGACGGGTCGCGCAGCAGCAGCAGCAGCTGGGCGTCGCTGGTGTTGTAGAGCCGTTCGGCGATCGCCTGACCGACGCAGCCGCTGGCCCCGGTGATCAGGATGCGGGCCGGCCGGCTCAAACGGCGGCTCCCAGCAGCTCGTTCACCGCCTTGCCGGTTTCGAAGAACACCCGGGCGTTCTCCTCGGGAGTGCCGGGCAGGATGCCGTGACCGAGGTTGAGGATGTGGCGGCGGCCGCGGGCCTTGCGCACGGTGTCGAAGATGCGCTCGCGGATGCCCTCGGGGGTGCCGAACAGCAGGCCAGGGTCCACATTGCCCTGAACGCCCACCTGCTCGGGCAGACGGGCGATGCCGTCGGCCATGTCCACGGTCCAGTCGAGGGACACGATGTCGACGCCGGTGCGGCCCATGCGCTCGAGCACGCCGGCGCTGCCGGAGATGTAAAGGATCAGGGGGGTGTCGGGATGGGTGGCCTTCACCTGGTCGATCACCCGCTTCTGATAAGGAGCAGCAAAGGTGTCGTAGTCGATCGGACTGAGCTGCCCTGCCCAGGAGTCGAACAGCTGCACCACCTGGGCGCCGGAGTCGATCTGGTAACGGACGTAGGTGGCGATCGAATCGGCGAGATGGCCGAGCAGCTGATGCAGCAGTGCCGGCTCGCGGAAGGCCATGGCCTTGATCACCGCATAGCTCTTGCTGCTCTTGCCTTCCACCGCGTAGGCGGCCAGGGTCCAGGGGGCGCCGACGAAGCCGAGCACCGCGGCCTGGTTGCCGACACTGCTGCGCAGGCGGCCGAGCACTTCGCCCACGAACGGCAGCGCTTCGGCAGGGTTCAGGGGCCGCAGGGCATCCACCTGGGCCTGGGTGCGGATGGCGGGCTCGATGATCGGCCCCCTGCTCTCGATGATGTCGAAGTCGATACCCATCCCCGGCAGGGGCGTGAGGATGTCGGAGAAGAGGATCACGCCATCGGGCTGAAAGGCGTGGAACGGCTGCATTGAGATCTCGTAGGAGAGATCGGGGTTCTCGGAGCGTTCGCGGAAACCGGGATGGCGGTCGCGCAGATCGCGGTAGACCTTCATATAGCGGCCGGCCTGACGCATCATCCACACCGGCGGCCGCTCCACCTGCTCACCTCGGGCGGCGCGCAGCAGCAGGGGGAGGGTGTCGGCCATGAAGGGTGAGGACTTGAGATTGGGCAACTTAGCCGAGTCCATTTCGGCCTCTGATCTCCCGCTCCCGACAGGACGCCTGGGCTGGCTGATCGGATCAGCGCCTCCCCGACCCGCGCCCTGCCGATGACGACACCCCACGTCACAGTGAGCTCCCTCAGCCCGTCCATGAGCTTTGGGCAAGCCCTTCGGGTCACTTGGGATCCCCTGCCATGCAGGGGCGGAGGCACTGGCTGTCGCGGGGTGCCTTCGGGAGGACGACGCCGATCGCAACACTCTGATGCGTGGGCGTGATGGGCGGGTCCAGGGTTCCGGCCGCTGGTTCTGGCGCCGCTTCCTCTGACTGCTGCCGTCTGCCGGCCTGCCTGGGAGCGGGGGGTCGGCTTCAGCGGGAACGGCTTGAGCCCAGTTCCCGCAGCAGCTCCCGGAACTCCTCCTCCTGACCGAGCACCCGGGCTTCCTCAAGGGCACTGGGCAGGAGCGCCTGCAAGGCCCCCGTCAACCCTTCCCCGGCACCGGCCAGCCGCCGGAACCTGAGCAGAGCCGAATAGGGACGCACCAGCAGGCAGACGAGCAGGGCAAGGCCGGATCCGAGAAGGTAGTCGAGCCAGCGGTGGGGGACGTACCAGTCGGTCAGGGCTCCGTAGCCCACGTAGGTGACACCGCTTGAGATCAGGGCCGTCCGCAACTGTGGCTGCAACCTCAGCCCCACGATCATGGCGGTGGTGCCACCCATCACAGCGGCCACACTGAGGGCATGGATCGGAAAGGTGGCGAACACAAGCAGAGGCATCAGCACGCCCACACTGACGCCCACCATCCGATCCCTCACCCGCAGCAGGGTGGCGCCCAGGCTGTCGTTCAGCAGGAGCACCACCCCGAAGTACAGATACTTGGGGGTGACGGCGCCGACCCCCTTCCCGATGCTCAGAGCCAGGGTGGACACGAGGAGTTTGCGCCAGAAGAAGGGATCGGCGAAGCGCTGGGCGAGGCTGCGTCCTCCCTCTGTCTCCGGTTGGCTTTCTGCGGATCTGCCGTGCCCCTCGCTCGCCGCTCCCAGGCTGTCGGCTGGCAGCCGCAGGCCGGCCTGCACCAGCGTGGCTGTCCCCATGCCCACGAGCACCGCCAGCAGTTGGTGCCAGGACGACAGCCAGGTGGCATTGCTGCTGAGCAGTGGCAAGACCGCGAGCACCGCCAGCAGGTTGCGCACCTGCATCAACCGGTCTGGAAGTGCCTGGCCCAGGCACTGGGCGGTCGCGGTCACCACGGCGAACTGCCACACCTCGGGAGCCTCCAGCAGCGGCTTGAGGAACGTGCCAAGACTCAGCCCCACCATCACCAGCACCGGCAGCAGCACCAGGAGGGGCCGGGGCCAGGGCTTGAAATCGGGCCGCATCAGCACCGCCGCCACCACGACGCCATAGGGTGCGGCCGAAGCCAGCCCGATGCTCTGGCAAATGGCCCAGGTCAGCCCACAGGCGGCGCTCACCCCCAGGACCAGCCTCAGGTCACGCAGGCTGCAATCGTTCAAGGCCGCCGAGCCAGGCTCTGCAGCAGACCCACCACCAGGCTGATCAGCAGCAGGGAGAACCAGAACCACAGCCGAGGCGGCTCACTGCGGCTGCAGACCAGCAGCAGCACCAGGCTGAGCCAGGGCCAGGGTCGGCGCCAGGGGGCCATGAGGCGCGTTGCCAGTGTTTGGGAAGGACGGGGGGCGTCGGAGGGGGAGGTCATGGGCGGGCGCCGCTGATCCAGCGCCAGAAGGGTGCCACGTAGTTGAGGACTGAGCGCATCTCCACTTCAGCCTCGACCTCAGCGGGGGTGCGCTGCGGCAGGGGCTGGGCCGGACCGGACCCGCGCGTCCAGGCCAGGCCCGAGGGGGTGGCGGCCTGCTCCAGCTCCACCACCGCCAGCACCAGCGGCGCCCCGGTGCGGCCAGGCAGCTGGGCGGTGAGATCGCCGCCTTCCCCATAGGAGCGGGAGCGGGCGCTCGCCATCAGGTTGGCGGCCTCCTCCTCACTGCCCACCTGGGCGCTCACGTCAGCCAGCTCGACACTGGTCATCGAGAGACGCATAATCCGACCGGGCACCAGGCCGAATCGCTGCTCGGTCCCCCCGAAGCTGTCGCGGCTGAGGAGCTGGGGATTGAGACGCACCTCATCGCCTACCGCCAGCCTGCTGGCATCAGCCGCGGTGAACAGGGCCACGGCCTGGCGCTGCTTCAGGTCGGAGGCCACGGCGAGGCTGCCCAGTTTCTGGCCCGGCGCCACGGGCTGTCCGGGTTGGACGGCCAGATCCAGAACCCTTCCCTCGGCCGGGCTGAACACGCTCTGGCTGAGGGTGTCGCTGCGGAGCGCGGCAAGCTGGGCCTGGAGCTCGGCCCCCTGGGCCCGCAGACCGGCCCGCTCGGCCCGCAACTCCGCTAGCTGGGCGTCGATCGCGGCAAGGTCCGCCTGATTGCGCATCCACAGATCCTGGGCCCCGACCCACAGGGGGCTGTACCGGGCGATCACCTTCTCCCGGCGCAGCTCCTCCAGGGCGGAGAGCTGGCTGCGCACCGGCCGATTGCTGGTGGCGATCTGGGCCCGCCGGGCCAGCAGGGCCTGCCGCTGTTCGTCCAGGGCCGCGCCCTGTTCCCCCAGAACCCGCTGCTGCTGCGCCACCGCCGCCAGGCGGGCGCTGGTGGTCTGCGGAGAGGTCAGGGGGGCACTGCCGGTGGGGCCGGTGGCGTTCTGACCCACCCGATCGAGGGTGAGCAGCCGTTGCCCCTGGCTCACCTGATCCCCCACCGACACCAGCACGGCCTGAACCTCTCCGGGGCCGCGGGCATAGAACCCTCGCCTGGATTCGGGTGGAGTCAGCAGAGCCATGCCCCGCACCTGCACGGGGACCGAGGGGCTGGAGGCCCAGACGACGGTGAGGAAGGCCACCAGGCCCACCGGCAGACAGGGGTAAAGCCGCCAGAACAGTGATGCCGGAGAGGAGCCCATGGCGGAGCCGATCTGGGCGGATGTTACCGGTGACATCGGCAGGGAGCAGCCGCCGGGCCTTTGCTGCACCGGCAGCCTCCCCTAAAGTCACGAGGTTTGGGACTGCCTGGGGTTCCCCCAGTGATCTGCGGATTGTTCACGGCTCTACGCTCCGCGGTCCGTTCCACCCCCCGGCTGTTGGCTGCTCTGCTGGCCATCACGGCTTCCGGCCCGGTGAACGCCGAACCCTTCACCCTTGAGCAGGTCCTTCGGCTCGGCATCCCCTCCTCCGTGAATCTGGAGGAGAGTCGCCGGCGTGTCGCCCGGGACGCGGCCCTTGTGGATCTGGCCGCCGCCACCCGACTGCCCCAGCTCGCCTTCATCGGCAGCGGCAGCTTCACCCAGGTGGGCACCTCGGTGGGTGTGCTCACCAACCTTCCCACCCTGGGGGACATCAGTCTCGGCCTGCAGCAGAACGGCTATGCGCTTCTGCAGAACAGCTTCGGCAACCTCGGCCTTGTATTGGATGTGAACCTGCTGCCCCTGCGCCAGGGGGCGGAGGTGGCCGCCAGCCGGCAGGTGCTCGAAGCCAGCCGCGCCGAGGCCAGGGAGCGGGAGCGCCAGATCCGCTTCGATCTGGTGCGGGCCTATCGCCAGTTGCAGCTCCATCAGGCCCTGGTGCCCGTGTGGCAGGAGGCCCTGGGGGCCTCCATCTCGCTGGAGCGGGATGTGGTGGCCATCGAGCGCCAGGGTCTGGCGGCCCGCATCGACGTCCTGCGGGCCAGGGTGCTGCGCGCTCAGGACGGGCAGGGGCTGGCCCAGGCCCAGGCTGACCTCGAGAACAGCCGTCAACAGCTGGCGGCGTTGCTGGCTCTGCCGCCGGAGGCGGTACCGATCGCCGCTGATCCGATCCTCGACTCCGCCCCCTGGCCCCTGCCGCTCCGGCAGACCCTGGATCGGGCCTGGCAGGATCGGCCCCTGCTGGCCTCCCTGCAAGCGCAGCAACGGGCCCAGCGCCAGCAGGCGCGGGCAGCCCGGCTGGCCCTGCTGCCTTCCCTGAGCCTCGTGGTGGGAGGGGGCCTGAGCGCCAACCATCTGGCGCTGCCGGTGCTCGATCAGGGCGGTTCCCTCAGCGGCGGCCCGGCATCCGTTCCCCTGCCGGAGCTGAACCAGAGCGCCACGGCCTCGGGTTCCTTCTACAACTGGGGTGCGGCCCTGCTGCTCCGCCAGACCCTGTACGACGGCGGCCGGGCGGGTTCGGCCGCCGTTGTGGCCGATCGCCAGCGCTCGCTGCTGGAGGCCCAGGAGGACCAGGCCCGTCTCGGCATCCGGGAGGAGGTGAGCCGGGCCTGGAGCAGCCTGGCCGCCACGGCAACCTCTGTCTCGGCGGCCCGGGAGGCGGTGGCGGCCGGGGAGCGGTCCCTGCGGGACGCGCAGCTGCGCTACCGGGCCATGGTGGAACCGCTCACCGAAGTGCTGTTGGTGCAGCGGGACCTGCAGGTGGCCCGGGCCTCCCTGCTCGCGGCCCTCACCCGTCAGGCTCTGGACCGGGCTCTGTTGGAGCGGGAGACCGGCCTGGTGGAGGAGGCTCCCCGTTCCCAGGCGGCGTTGGCGAATCCTGGGCGCCGGTGAGGCGGCTGATCAGCATCCCCAGCACCACGGCGATGTAGAGCGGGCCGAGCACACTCAGGCAAAGGCTCGCCATTCGGGTGAGAGGGGTCATGGGCGTGATGTCGCCGTAGCCCACCGTCGTCAGACTCACGAAGGCGAAGTAGTTCAGACGGCCGAAATCCAGGTCCCAGGAACTGCTGTCCTCGACCGGCGCCCCGATCGCTGGCAACGCCAGGATCTGCCCCGTGAGGTTGTCGCGGAAGCCGCCGGGCTGCAGGGTGGCCAGCACCGTGAGACACAGCCCGCCGCTGATCCCCAGCAGCAGATAGCCGGCTGTCGCGCCGCTCAACAGCCGCCCGTCGATGCGACGCTCCCTCGCCAGCGCCCCCACCAGCCGCACCATGCTCCAGGCGATGAACAGGGTGTAGAGCGCCAACAGAGGCACGCCGCTGAGACGCAGGCTGGCGGGGCTGAACAGCCAGACGATCTGGGCGATCGCGGTGGCCAACCCCAGCAGGCGGAACAGCACATCGGCAGGGGGAGCTCCACCGGAACCGGCCCGGCGACCGCTGAGACTCTGGGACCCGAGGCGCCAGGCAAGCAGGAGGGTGAGGACGATGAAGGCCACCCAGCTGAACCGCACCATCGGGCCGGGCAGGCTGAAGCCGAGCGTCACCGCCAAGCACACCAGCAGCAGGTGGCGATAGAAACCGCGATGGAGACGCAGCTGTCGGCCGGCCTGGCCCTGCTCCGGGGCCATGGCCGGATCAGCCCGCCGTGGCGTTGTCGCCGGAAGGAACGGCTTCCTCGGCCGGAAGGGCCTGGCTGCGAGCCTCGTCGCGTCGGAACACCAGCACGCTCAGGGGCGGTAGGCAGAGGTCGAGGGAATTCTCATAGCCGTGAATGCCCCATTCGTCGGTGAACTTGCCGCCGAGGTTGCCCAGATTGCTGCCGCCGTAGCGACTGCTGTCGGTGTTGAAGGCCTCCTCGTAGAAGCCCGCCAGGGGGACCCCGACCCGGTAGTGGGAATGGCTCTGAGGCGTGAAGTTCGCCACCACCACCACCCAGCGGCCGGTGGTGCTTTCCCGGCGCATGAAGCTGATCACCGAATGGCGATTGTCATTGCAGTCGATCCACTGAAAGCCATATTGATCGAAGTCGTCGCCCCAGAGGGCTCGCTCGGACCGGTAGTAGGCGTTGAGATCGTCCACAAGCTGCAGCAGGCCCTGATGGGGCTCGTGCTGCAGCAACTCCCATTGCAGATCGCCCCAGACATTCCATTCTGCCCGCTGACCGAACTCCATGCCCATGAAGATGGTCTTCTTGCCTGGATGGGTCCACATGTAGGCCAGCAGTGCCCGCACGTTGGCGAACTTCTGCCAGTCGTCGCCGGGCATCTTGTGGAGAAGGTTGCTCTTGCCGTGCACCACTTCATCGTGGCTGAGGGCCAGCATGAAGTTCTCGGTGTAGGCATACCAGATCGAGAACGTAACGTTGTTCTGGTGGAACTGGCGGAACCAGGGATCGAGCTCGAAGTAGTCGAGCATGTCGTGCATCCAGCCCATGTTCCACTTCAGGTTGAAGCCCAGCCCGCCGATGTCGGTAGGTTGGGTCACCATCGGCCAGGTGGTGGATTCCTCAGCAATGGAGAGTGCACCCGGGAAGTGCTGGAACAGCACGTGGTTGGCCTGCTGCAGGAAGCGAACGGCTTCGGTGTTCTCCCGGCCGCCGTGCTCATTGGGGATCCATTCCCCATCCGGCCGCAGGTAATCGCGGTAGAGCATTGAGGCCACCGCATCCACGCGGATGCCGTCGATATGGAACTCCTCGAACCAGTACACAAGGTTGGCCACGAGGAAATTGCGAACCTCGTTGCGGCTGTAGTTGAAGATCAGCGTTCCCCATTCCTTGTGCTCGCCGATGCGGGGATCGGCGTGCTCGTACACGTGGGCGCCGTCGAAGAAGGCCAGACCGTGGGCGTCCTTGGGGAAGTGGCCGGGCACCCAGTCGAGGATCACGCCGATGCCTTCGGCATGGCAGCGATCCACGAAGGCGCGGAACTCCTCGGGGGTGCCGTAGCGGCTGGTGGGCGCGTACCAGCCGGTGACCTGGTAGCCCCAGGAGCCGTCGAACGGATGCTCGGAGATCGGCAGGAGCTCGATGTGGGTGAAGCCACGCTGCTTCACGTAGGGAATCAACCGATCGCCAAGTTCGGGGTAGGTGAGCAGGCGGGCACCGGGCTTGAGATCGGCCGCCGGAACCGGAGGCCGCACGCTGCCGTCGCTCTCCCGGAAGGGCTCGTCGGCGGCGGCATGCATCCAGCTGCCCAGGTGCATCTCGTAGACCGCGATCGGCCGATCGAGGGGGTTGCTGCTGTCGCGCTCCTCCATCCAGGCCGCGTCGTTCCAGTGGTAGCGGCCCAGTTCGGCCACCACGGAAGCGTGGTTGGGGCGCACCTCGTGGCGGAAGCCGTAGGGGTCGCTCTTCGGATAGCAGTGACCCGCCTCGGAGCGGACCTCATACTTGTAGACGTCCCCCGGCTTCAGGCCTGGGATGAACAGTTCCCAGCTGCCGCCGACCCGCGACTGCATCGGGTGATGGCGGCCATCCCAGCCGTTGAAATCGCCCAGCACCGCCACGCTGCGCGCATTCGGTGCCCACAGACAGAACTGCACACCGGCCACGCCGTCCTGTTCGCGCACATGGGCCCCCATCCGGTGCCAGATGTGGTGGTGGTTGCCCTCAGCGAACAGATGGCGGTCAAGTTCGCCCATCCACTCATCGCGGAAGGCCCAGGGATCGTGCTGCTCGTGCTCGATGCCACCCCGCTGCACCCGCACCCGGTAGGTGCGGCCGGGATCACCGGCCACGCGCGCCTCGAAGATCCAGGGATGGTGGGGCGTGACCATCGGCAGCGCTGGGGCGCCGTCGGCGAGCAGCAGGTCCACCTGCTCGGCCTCCGGCATCCAGATCCGCACCACCCAGCCGCCTTCCGGCAGGGGTTGGGGCCCCAGCAGCGCGAAGGGATGGTCGTGGCGGCACTCGGCCAGCCGGACGGCATCGTCGACCATCCAATCGAGGCTGGGCAGAAGCATGGAGGGAGGGGGCTGGCGCCGGGAGCTTACGCCGGCTTAGGCGCTTCCTTGTCTCAGCGGCCGGGCACCGGCTTCGGCGCGGCCGGTTCGGTGGGGAAATCGACGCCGATGATCGCGTTGCTGCGATCGAGGATCACGTAGAGGTTGTCGGTGAGACGGGTGAATTCGATCGTGACCATCACGAGCTTCATCTCACCGCTCTGCTCCGAGGGCAGAACGTCCCGCACCCGCACGACATTGCCCGTGCGGGTCTGGAGGTTGAGCCACTTGCGCTGCAGGCTTGCCGGCGGAATCTCGCTCTGCAGATCGGGGCTCAGGAAGCTGTCCGCCGCTATGAAGCGGCCGTCCACCACGGCCTGAACGAAGTCGCGCGCCACCCGTTCAGCGGCCTGATCCGAAAGATCCAGGTGATAGCCCTCCAGCAGCCCGTCGGCGTTGATCACCATCAGCAGCTTGCGGGTGCCCGCACTGGTCTGCAGGGTGGCCTGCACGGTGCTGGCGTCGTAGGCGGGCACCACGGTGGTGATGCTCCAGTTCAGCAGCTTCGGCTGGCGCTTCATGTTGGCGGCCACCAGCGCCGGGCTGGAGATGCGCTGCAGGGTGGGGGCGAACATGGCGTAGCGCGCGTTGGCATCGCCATCGCGCAGGCTGCGCAGGATGCGCTCCGCCGCCGCCCGGGCCCGCGCCTCCACCACCGCCGAGCTGGTGCGGCTTGCTGGCATTGCCGGTACCGCCACAGCGGGAATGGGCCCCGCCGGCATCGCCACTGCCGCTCCTGCCATGCCGGCGGCCAGAGCCAGTCCCCACAGGCCGGCGCGCCGCAGGACCAGGGGCTGGAACGGGTTTGGGGGGAGCATCGCGCAGGCGGTTCGGGCCGGCTCAGTCTGCCCCAGTCAGCGGAGTGAGCCAGAGGCGGCTGACGGCCAGCTGCAGGTCGAGGCCGATCACCCGGTGCCGGGGGCCGGGCGCCTCGAGGGGCATGCTGCCGTCGCCGGGGTTGACGGCGATCTGGGGCCAGGCGGCGCCCGCCAGCGACAGGCGCAGCCGATCTCCCTCCTCCAGACGCAGGGCCAGGGGCTGGAGGTTGAGCCGCCGCAGGCGGGGAGAGCGGCAGCCTTCACCCCGGAAACGGGCCACGCCGGTGGTGATCTGTTGCACGCCGCCGCCCTGCCGGGGCAGGTGGGAGAGGGCGGCGCAGAGGTCGAAGCCGTCCTGGTCGGCCGCCACCACCAGCTCCAGGCGGGGGATGCCCACCAGTTCCAGGGGCCCTGTCAGCGGCGCGGTGGTGAAGCAGGCCACATCGGCACGCCCATCCAGATCGCCCCGCTCCGCCAGCCCCGCATCCAGGCCGAGATGGCCACCCCGCCCCGGGGCCGGACGCCACGGATCGTGGACGATCCGCAGGTTCCCTCCGCCATCGACAGGGGCCACCAGCCGTCCTTCGTCGCTGCGGATCGCCGCCAACCCACCGCTGGCCAGCGACCAGCCCCTGGACGCCAGCTCCGGCTGGGGAGGATCGTGGCTGTGGAGGGCCCAGCAGCCATCCGGGAATTGCAGGGCGATCCGCCCCTCTCCAGGGTCTGGCACGCTTCCCCGCTCTGCGTTCGCCGGGGGGGCGCCGGCAGCGGGGAGGTGGCGGCGCAGAAAGGCCAACTGGAGGTCATCGATGCCTCCGCGCCAGTCGAGATGGGTCCAGGCGCCGATCACCAGCGATGGGCGCCCCCCGGCCCGCCGCGCCCGCCGCAGGAGATCGAGCACCCCCCGCAGGTGGGGATCGTGCCATCCACCCACCAGCAGCATCGGCCGGCGAAGCAGGGGCTCCGCCACCGGGTGGACCTGCCAGCCCTCGCTGCTGGCAGGGTCGTTGCGCAGCCACTGCCAGCCCATGCCGGCCGGGTCGAGGCGCTCCAGCAGGGCCGCGCCCTCGCGCAGGAAGGTTCCCTGCTCGAGCTGACGACGGATCTCCAGCCAGCCGCTGCCATCGTCCCGGCGCCGGCAACCTTCAGCGGCCAGCTGCAGCGCCCACCCCAGACCCAGCGCCCACCAATGAGCACCGCCCTCGCTGGCCCAGTGGCCACGCTCGTCGAGGCCGGTCATCGCCGGCACCAGGCAGTCAGGGAAGGGGTCCGGGTCGCCGGCAGCGGCCGGGCCACCGCCGCCGCTGTTGAGCAGTTGGGTCGCCCCCTGGTAAGAGAAGCCGTAGGTGGCCACCCGGCCATCGCCGCCGGGGAGGCCCCGGGCCCAGCGCACCGCCGTGGCTCCATCGGCGGCTTCCTGGGCAAACCCCCCGAAGCTGCCCTCCGAATCGCCGCGGCCGCGCACGTCCTGGATGGCCACCAGGAAGCCCTGGGCCGCGTACCACGACGGATCGGCATAGGTGGGTGTGGAGGCGATCGCCCGTCCGTAGGGCTGGCGCATCAGCAGGACGGGCCAGGGGCCCTTGCCTGCCGGGCAGGCAGGATCGGGATGCCAGATCCGGGTGGCCAGCCTCACCCCGTCGGGGCAGCGCATCCACACGTCATGGCTTCGGGCCATGGGACGGCTCAGCGCACGTCGGGGCAGTGAAGGCCGATCACGTAGGTGGCCAGAACCTCGGCATCCATCGGGCTCAGCCCCTGGCTTTCGGCCACCCGGGCGATCGAGGCCTTGGAGGTGGCGGATTGGCCCTCGGCATTGAGAGCCTTGAACTGGCGGCAGAGCTGCCTGGCCAGCTCGGGGTTCTGTTTCACCGATTCGAGCAGAGCCGAGGCTGCGCTCGCCGCTGACGGTTCGATCGGCGCGGTGATGATGCCCCAGGCCACACCTGCGGCCAGGGCCAGCGGAAGGGAGCGCAGGAGGGAGGAACGGGCCATGACGGCCGGACAGGTTGTATCCATTCCAGGGATCGGGCGGCGGCGGGGAGGTTCGGTCGGGGTCAGTTCCAGGAGCGACCGGATCCGCTGCGGGCGCGCTGGATCCACTCCAGCAGGCGGGGCAGGGGTACCGGGGCGAGGGCGGACCCAGCGAGGCTGCGTTGCAGGCGTCCCAGCTGGCGATGGACCGCCTGGGGATCGCAGCGGGCCAGTCCCCGCCGGTCGGCGATGCCGGCGTGCAGCAGCAGCGCAGCCTCCTCGGGCGCCAGGTTGAGGTCGGCCATCAGCCGGGCCTGACCGCGCAGCCGCAGCAGCCGGGCCTCGCTGCAGCGGCCATCGGCGGCCAGTTCCCGCAGCATCGGGTCCGCCATGGCCGCCACCGCCTCCCAGTCGTGGAGGCCTCGGCGGCTGAGCACGCGCTCCTCGCTGCGGAAGTGGGGGGGGAGCCAGCCGGAGCGGGACAAGGGTCGAAGGGTGGAGACAGGACGCGGTCAGGGCGTGGCCACCACCGCGCCGGTGGCGAAATCACGACTGACTTCCCCGAGAACGACAGGCCTGGAGGCATCCCCTGTCGCGGGTTCGAGGCGGCGGAGCCGCACGCGCACCTGACCACCGGCGCTGCTGCGGCCACTGCCCCGCAGGTTGCGGGCCACCTGCTCGAGGGTCGGGGCGATCGCCTCGACTGGCAGGCCTTCCGGCGCGGCCGCCACCACCAGGTCGGCGCCGTTGTCGTAGACCACCGGCACCGTCATCGCGCCTGGCACCGAGACCCTGGGGGTGTAGCTGACCGCGAACGCCAGGCAGGAGAGGGCCAGAAGCGCCGTGAAGCTGGTGATGCCCACCAGGCGGAAGCGGATCCCCCAGCGGGCCAGGAAGCCGGCGCCGGTGAGCAGGGCCAGCACGCCGCTGGCCGCCCCAAGCCACTCGCCGGCCACGAACAGGATCGGATCGGCGGCCATGGCCATGGGGGCTGGGTAACAGGGGACATGCTCCTTATATTGCGGCCGACCCGGGCGGTGACGGTCCAGACGGATGGGCTTGCTGCCGGAGTCATGGTCTCCCCGGAGGCGTTTTCTGGTTGGGGGCGGGCTGGTTGCCGGCGCCACCGGCCTTGCCGCCGGCACGGTTCTGGTGCTGGCGTCCGACCGGCTGCTGCGGCTCGCCTACGAGCGCCTGCGGCCTCAGATCGAGCGGCAGGTGGGACGGGTGATGGGCCATCCCCTGCGACTCGGCCCCTACCGCGGCTTCGGTGCCGACGGACTGGTGGTGGGACCCAGTCGCTTTCTTGTCGGTGAACGCGATGCCTCCACCGCCAGCGTCGAAGAGGTGCGGGCCACGATTGATCCCATCACCAGCTGGCGCCTGCGCACGCTGGTGCTCGATCTGAGCTTCCGTGGCGCCCAGGTGGACCTGCGGCGCAACGATCGCGGCAGGTGGTGGGAGCTCGGGACGCTGCCGCCGGGCCCGGAACCCCCCCGGCTCGACCTCACCTTCCGCCTGCTGGAGCCTGCCGCCGTGCGGCTGCATGGCCTGGGGGCCGCCACGGCACCCTTCCCGCTCCAGGCCACGGGCGAAGCCCGTCTCCGGCCCCACGAGCGGGCGATCGATGCCGGTGCCCTCGTTCGGCTGCCGGGTCGGGAGGGTTCGCTCCGCTTCGACGGCCGCGGTCGCTGGCGCGAGCGCCGCTGGCGGGCCATGCTCACCCCCCGTGGCCTGCCGGTGGCGGCCTTCCAGCCCTTATTGCCCCGGGTCGGTCCCTTCGGATCCCTCGCGAGCGGCCAGCTGGAGGGGCGGGCCGAGGGCCGCTTCGCCCTCGACCTCGTGCGCGGTCGCCCCTCCTGCAGCGGCAGCCTGCGGGTCCTCGGTGTGCGTTGGCGTCCCCGCAGCGGAGCTACGCCCCTGGGGGTGGACACCCTGCCGCTGCAGTGTCGGGGCCAGGAGCTGGCGGTGCCTTCCGCCGACTGGCGCTATGGCCCCTGGCGGGGCGTTGCCCGGGGGCAGGTGGCGAGCGACCGGAGCCTGGTGGCCAGGCTCGAGGCCCTGCCGCCGCCGGGTCATCCCCTCGGTGCCGCCCCCCTGGTCGCCCTGCTGCGGGGGGGCTGGTCGGCGGACGGCCTGCAGGTGCAGAGCCTCGACGGCAGGCTGGGCGGTTCCCGGGTGCAGCTGGCCGGCCGTCTGGGCTCCCGGCTCGATCTGCGCGGCGACTGGCGTTTCGACCCCCGCGATCTGCCTGCCACCGCCCGCCTGCCCTCCTGGCTGCAGCAGCCCCCTCTCAGCGGACCGATCCTGCTCAGCGGCACACCGGCGGATCCGGAGTTGCGGGTGAGCACCAGCGATGGCGGCTCCCTGCCCCTGCTGGGCGGACCCTGGCAGGCCGCTTTGCTCTGGCGTGACGGCATGCTCGAGCTGGAGCGCCTGCAGGCGCCCCGCTTCGCGGCGAGCGCCCGGCTGCCCCTGGCCTGGGTGGCCGGGCGGGGTCTGGTGAACGGGGAGCTCGAGGCCCGGCTCGCCCTGAGCCGCTTCCCGCTGGAGCGCCTGGGCCCGGCCCTGGGCACCAGCCTCCAGGGAAGTCTCGATGCCGAGGGACGGCTGGCCGGCCCCCTGAATGCCCTGCGCCCCGACCTGGCGCTGCGGGTGGAGCAGCCTGCCGCCGGCCCCCTGCGCCTGCAAGAGACCTGGGAGGGACGCTTCCTCGGCGACCCCCTGCTCGCCAGCGGTGGCGGAGGCCGTTTGAGTCTCACCGCCCGCAGTCCTGCCCCCTCGGGCCATCTGGAGGCACGTTTCGATCCCCGCTGGCAGCCGGTGGCGGTGGCGCTCGACCGCGAGGGTGGTGAGCTCCGGCTGAATGGGCGTCCGGCGGCCTACCGCTGGCAGGCCCGCCGGTTCCCCCTGCGGGGGCTTGAGGTGCTGCTGGGCAAGCCCCGACGCTTCCGCCCCCTGGAGGGGCGTCTGGCGGGGGAGGGCACGATGAGCCTCCAGCCCCTGGCGTTCGCCGGTCGGGCGGAAGTCCGTGATCCCCTGCTGCTGGGCATCGCCGGTCGCCGGGTGGCCGCGACCATTCATTACCGCGATCGCGACTACCGCCTGAAGGGTGATGTCGAGACCCTGGCCGGGACTCGGATCGCTGCCGATCTCCACGGCCGTTGGGAGGGCCCCTTCCAGGCCCGTTTCCAGGGCCGCGGTCTGGACAACAGCCTGTTTCGCCAGCTGCTCGGCTCCCTGCCCTCCTGGCGTGGGGAGCCCCTGCCGCCGATGGGCCGGGCCCAGGATCTGGCGGGCCTGGTGATTGATACCTTCGGCGGCACCGTCGCCGGCCAGCTCCAGGCCCTTGATGCGGCCAGGGAGCAGCTGGCCGCCCACGATCGCGACCTGAGGGAGGCCGACCGTGGGCAGCGGCTGGCCCGCCTTCAGGCGCGCTTCGACGCCGATCTCAAGCTCACGGGACCGGATTTCGGTCGCGTCCAGGCCGAACTGGATGCCCGCGGCCATCTGTGGGAGCAGCAGGACGACCAGGATCAGGCCCTGTCCCTGGAGCCGATCGTGATCCGGCTGGAGGGTCCGCTGGGGGTTGGGTCCGGCAGCTTCGCCGTCTCGGGCCTGTCCCTGGCGCTGCTCACGCTGCTCACCCCCGTGCCTGAAAGTCTGCGGGGCAGCCTGGCCGCCCGGGGCCGGTACCGCCTCGGGGGCCGCCGTCCTCAGCTGGCGATGGATCTGGCCCTCGAACAGGCCAGCCTTGGTCGCCACCGTCTTGTGCTCGAACGGGGTCGGGTGGAGCTGCAGGGCGAAGGCCTGGCCGTCGATCTGGCGCTGCGGGGAGGGGATGCCTTCAACAGCGTCGATCTTGCCGGCACCCTGCCCCTCGATCGACGGCGTGACGGACTGGAACTGCGCCTGGCCAGCCGCGGCGATGGGCTGCGCTTCCTCACCGACCTCACCGGCCAGGCGGTGGAGTGGCGCAAGGGCAGCGCCGACCTGCAGCTGCTGGTGCGCGGCAGCGTGGTGGATCCGATCGCCAACGGCTTCCTGCGCCTGCGGGGCGGTGAGTGCCGCTTCATCGGGCAGACCCTGCAGGGCATCGAAGCCACCGTGCTGTTCGACTTCGAGCAGATGCTGGTGCAGGAGCTCAAGGCCCGGGTGGGCCGCGGCGGGCGGATCAGCGGCCAGGGAAGGATCGGACTGGTGCGCCCCCTTTCCCCGGACCAGACCCTGGCCGTGGTGCTGCGGGACGTGCCCTTCGTGCTCCCCCGGATCAAGGCCATGGGAGACGGTCGCATCAGCTTCGGCGGCAGCCTGCGCTCGCCGGAGATGGGCGGGGAGCTGGCGATCAGCCGCGGCGACATCGATGCCCAGCCCGGCCAGCTGGCGCGCCCGCCTGCCGGCAGCGCCCCTGGGTCGGACCAGGCGGTGAAGCCGGTGAGCATGAACCAGCTGCTGGAGAGCAACTGGGATTTCCGCGAGCCGCTGGTGCTGATGGGCCCGGACGTGGAATCCCCCGCTGCTGAGTCCCTGCGCCAGGCCATTCCCCGGGTTCCCTGGCTGGCCTTCGAGGGCATGCGCCTCACCTTCGGCCCCGACCTGCGGGTGGTGCTGCCGAGGGTGGCCAACTTCCGCATCGGCGGCGCCCTGCGGATCGGCGGCCGGCTGGATTCGAGCCTGCAGGCCTCGGGGGTGGTGCGGCTGCTGGGCGGCCGGCTGAACCTGTTCACCACCAGTTTCAGCCTCGATCCCGATGCGCCCAACGTGGCGATCTTCACCCCCTCCCTCGGCCTGGTGCCCTATCTCGACATCGCCATGCGCACCCGGGTCTCCGACAGCCTGCGGGTGGGCGGCAACGGCGGCGCCGAGGGCGCCGACCCCGCCACCCTCAACGCTTTGGAGTCGATGCAGGGGCTCTCGGCCTTCAACCCCCTCAAGCTGATCCTGGTGACGGTGAGCGTGAGCGGCCCGGCGGATCGGATCGCCGAGAACATCAGCCTGCGCAGCAGCCCGCCCCTGCCGGAGTCGCGGCTGGTGGCCCTGATCGGCGGCAACTCCCTGGCCGGCCTCAGCGGCGGAGCCGCCGGCACCGCCCTGGCCACGGTGGTGGGCCAGTCGCTGCTCTCGCCTCTGCTGGGCACCCTGAGCGACGCCTTCGGCCGCCGCGTCAGCCTCGCCCTTTACCCCACCTACGTGAGCCCGGAGGTCAGCAGTGAGAGGGAGATCCGCTCCCGCCGGCTGCCGCCCCAGCTGGTGTTCGGCTCGGAGATCGGCCTCGACATCAGCGACCGCCTGAATCTCTCGGTGCTGGCGGCTCCGAACCGCTCCGATATCCCGCCCCAGATCAACCTGAAGTACAAGGCCTCGGAATCGTTCAACCTGGAAGGCTCCGTGGACTCCCAGGGGGCCTGGCAGGGCCTGCTGCAGGTGTTCTTCCGCTTCTGATCGCCGTCTTGTCCCTGTCCGCTTCCCACCACGTGCCCGGGTCCGCCCGCGAACTGATCGGCGTGGATCTCGGCGGCACCGCCATCAAGCTGCTGCGCTGCACCACCGAGGGCGAAAGCCTGGCGGAGCTGGAGGTGCCCACGCCCCGGCCGGCGGTGCCTGGCGCAGTGACGATGGCGCTGGTGGAGGCGATTGAGCGCCTCGATCCCGAGCGCCGGGCCGACCGGATCGGCATCGGCCATCCGGGGCCGGCCGACCGGGCGGGCAGGGTGGCCCGCATCGCCATCAACCTGCCGGGCTGGCGGGAGGTGCCCTTGGCCGACTGGCTCGAGCCCCAGCTGGACCGGCCGGTCACCTGCGAGAACGACGGCAACTGCGCCGCCCTGGGTGAGGCCTGGCTCGGTGCAGCCCAGGGCGTCGACGACGTGCTGCTGCTCACCCTCGGCACCGGCGTGGGCGGGGCCGTGCTGCTCGGCGGGCGGCTGTTCCGCGGCCACGGCGGTGCCGCCGCCGAGCCCGGTCTGATCGGGGTCGATCCAGACGGTCCGCCCTGCAACAGCGGCAACCGGGGGTCGCTGGAGTCGTACTGCAGCCTTGCGGGGCTGGCCCGGCTGAGCCCGCTGGATCCGCGGGAGCTGCTGCGGCGGGCCAACGCCGGCGATGCCGAAGCCCTGGCGATCTGGGGGGCTTATGGGCAGCGGCTGGGGGTGGGCCTGAGCTCGCTGCTGTACCTGTTCACGCCCCGGCTGGTGCTGATCGGAGGCGGCCTGAGCGCTGCCACGCACCACTTCCTGCCGGCGGCCTGGGAGGAAGTGGAGCGCCGGGTTCTGGCGGTGAGCAGGGAGGGTCTGGAGATCCGCCGCGGTGAGCTGGGCAACGGCGCCGGCCGGTTGGGCGCGGCCTGGCTGGCCCGGGACCGCTTGGGATGATGGAGCCATGACCCAGACCCTTCCCTCCGCCGCCGCGGCGGTTCCGGATCCCAGCCCCGATCTCCTGGCCCGGGCGGCCGCCGTACGCCGCGCCGCCATGGCCCTCGGCCAGTGCGGCGACGATGCGCGCCGGGGTGCCGTGCGGGCGATGGCCGACGCGCTGGAGCGCGCCACCCCGCGGATCGAAGCCGCCAACCGGGAGGACCTGGAGGCCGCCACCGCCGCCGGCCTGGCCCCGTCGCTGGTGGCGCGCCTCAGGCTGGATGGCCCCAAGCTGGCCGCCGCCATCGAGGGGGTGCGCCAGGTGGCGGAGCTGGCCGATCCGCTCGGCCGGCGCCTGCTGCATACCGAGCTCGACGAAGGCCTGGTGCTCGAGCGGATCACCGTGCCCCTGGGGGTGCTGGGGGTGATCTTCGAGGCCCGCCCCGATGCCGTGATGCAGATCGCCTCCCTGGCGGTGCGCTCCGGCAACGGCGCCCTGCTCAAGGGAGGCCGGGAGGCGGTGCGCAGCTGCGCCGCCATCCACCAGGCCCTGCGCGAGGGGCTCGCCGGCACGGCGGTGGAGCCCCAGGTGCTGGAGCTGCTCACCAGCCGGGAGGAGAGCCTGGGGTTGCTGAAGCTCGACGGGCTGGTGGATCTGATCATCCCCCGCGGCTCGAACGAGCTGGTGCGCTTCATCCAGGACCACACCCGCATCCCGGTTCTGGGCCATGCCGACGGCATCTGCCATCTCTACGTGGATGCGGCGGCCGATCCGCCGCAGGCTCTGCGGCTGGCGATCGACAGCAAGACCCAGTACCCGGCCGCCTGCAACGCCATCGAGACCCTGCTGGTGCACAAGGCCATCGCCCCCGCCTTCCTGGCGGCGGCCGTGCCGGCCTTCGCCGCCGCCGGTGTGGAGCTGCGGGGCGATCCGGCTGCCCGGGCCCTCGGGGTGGCGGCCGCGGCCGGAGAGGCCGACTGGAGCACCGAGTACTCCGACCTGATCCTGAGCGTGAAGGTGGTGGAGGATCTGGCGGAGGCCCTGGCCCACATCGCCCGCTACGGCTCCCGCCATACCGATGCCATCGCCACCGCCGACCCGGCGGCCGCCGATCGCTTCCTGGCGGCGGTGGACAGCGCCGGCGTGTACTGGAACGCCTCCACGCGTTTCGCTGATGGCTTCCGCTACGGCTTCGGCGCCGAGGTGGGCATCAGCACCCAGACCCTGCCGCCGCGCGGTCCGGTGGGACTGGAGGGGCTCGTCACCTACCGCTACCGCCTGCGGGGCGAGGGGCACATCGCCGCCGACTACGCCAGCAGTGCCAGGCGTTTCACGCACCGCTCCCTGCCGCTGTGACCCCCTCGCCTGAGCAGGTGCTGGTGCGGGGTCTGCGGCTGTGGGCCCATGTCGGCGTGTTCGAGCACGAGCGGCGCGACGGCCAGTGGTTCGAGCTCTCCTACCGCCTGGGGGCGGATCTCTCCGCTCCCGCCCGCGACGATGACCTGGCGGCCGGCCTCAACTACGCCACCGGCGTGGCGGCACTGCAGCGCCAGGCCCGCTCGCTCTGCTGCCATACCCTTGAGCGCTACGCCGAGCAGATCCTCGACTGCCTCGAGCGCTGCTACGGACCGGTGCCGATCGAGCTGGAACTGATCAAGTGCGCCGCCCCGATCCCTGGCTTCACCGGCGCGGTGGGGGTGGTGCGCCGGCGGCGCTGGGCCTGAGATGGGGACCCTCGCGCGGCTGGCTCAGGTGCTCTCGCGCCTTTCGATGCCGCTGCTGCTGCTTGCCGGCCATGCCGCCGCCGGGCTGTTCCTGGTGAACCTGGATCACGGCCTTGCTCAGATCGAGGAACCTGCCCTGCGCCGTTTTTCCCAGGGTGTGTATGGGCTGTTCAGCCTGCTGGTGGTGAACAACCCCCTGGTGCGGCCGCTGGTGGGGGTGGCCCTTGCCGTGGTGCTGTGGCGGAGCCTGCGCGCAAGGCCGCTGGCCTGGGCGATCGATGGGCTCGGCGTTCTGCTCTGCCTGCGCTGCGCCCTGCAGTTCGTGCTGCTGAATCTGCTGCTGCTGGCGCCCCTGCGCTCCGGCGGCCTGCTGCTGATCCAGCTGGTGCTGTTCCTGCCGGTGATCACCGTGGCCTTCGGCTGGCTGTACTGGCGGCTCGATACCGGTGCCCGCCGCCTGGGCCGCAACCATCTGCGCTTCGAGGAGCCGTCGGAGGAGGTGGGCGTGTTCGATTACCTGCTGCTGTCCGTGCGCAGCCTGCTGCAGCTCGAGCCGGCGGGGGCCATAGCCACCACTCGCCTGATGAAGTCGCTGTTCGTGCTGCACGGGGTGGTGATGCTCAACCTGATCGCCCTCACCCTTTCCCGGGCGATCGGTCTGGCCACTGGAGGAACGGCATGAACACTCCGCCGCTGGTGCTGGTGCACGGGTTGTTCGACACGCCGCGCATCTTCGACGGGCTCAAGCGGCGGCTGGCTGGTGGCCGCTGGCCCCTGCTGATCCCCCACCTTCCCCATGGCCTGGGCTGGGTGCCGCTGGAGGAGCTGGCCCAGTTGCTGGGGCAGCACATCGAGGCGGCCTTCGGGCCCGACCAGCCGGTGGACGTGCTCGGCTTCTCCATGGGCGGCGTGATCGCCCGCACCTGGGTGCAGCTGGAGGGCGGGCACCGCCGCACCAGGCGGCTGACCACCGTGGCCAGTCCCCACCGGGGAACGCTGGCGGCGGTGCCCTGGCCCCGTGGCTGGTTGCCCGGCCTGGCGGACATGAAGCCTGGCAGCGGCCTGCTGCGCCGCCTCGATCAGGACGTGGACGCCCTGCGGCCGGTGGAGTGCTGCAGCTTCTACTGCCCCACCGACCTCACCGTATTCCCGGGCTGGGAGGCGGTGCTGCCCTTCGGCCCCCGCCATCCCCTGCCGGTGTTCTGGCACAACCGGCTGATGGCAGAACCCGGCTCGCTTGATCCGGTGGCCGAGGAGCTGCTGCGCCCCTGAGCGGGGCGCCCAGGCCTGCAGATCTCAGACCGCCGCCAGCCCGCTGTGGCGGATCAGCGCCTCGGTGGAGGGTTCACGGCCGCGGAAGGCCTCGAACACCTCCGCCGGATGGCGGCTCCCGCCCAGGCTGAGCACCGTCTCGCGGAAGCGGCGACCGGTGGCCCGGATCGCCTCCTCGTTCTCCAGCCCCACCTCCTCGAAGGCGCCGAAGGCATCGGCGCTCAGCACCTCGGCCCACTTGTAGGAGTAGTAGCCGGCGGAATAGCCGCCAGCGAAGATGTGCCCGAAGGAGCAGAGGAAGGCGTCCTCCTCGATCGGCTCCAGCACGGTGGTGGTGGCGGCGATCTGGCGGCGCAGTTCGTCGGGGGTCAGGCCGCCATCGGGGGTCCAGTGGCTGTGGAGCCGCAGATCGGTGAGGGCGAAGTGCACCTGGCGCAGGGTGGCCGAGCCGGCCATGAAGGTGCGGGCGGCCAGCAGCTTCCGGTACTCGGCCTCCGGCAGGGGCTCACCGTTCTGCCAGTGGCGGGCCATGCCCATCAGGGTGGGCCGGTCGTAGCACCAGTTCTCCATGAACTGGCTCGGCAGCTCCACCGCATCCCATTCCACGTTGTTGATGCCCGCCGCCTGGGGCCGCTCCACGGTGGTGAGCATGTGGTGGAGCCCATGGCCGAATTCGTGGAACAGGGTCTCCACCTCCTGGAAGGTCATCAGGCTCGGGGTGTCGCCCACCGGCGGGCTCTGGTTGCAGACCAGATAGGCCACCGGCAGCACCGGCTTGCCATCGGGCCGCAGCGAGCGCACCAGGCACTCATCCATCCAGGCCCCGCCGCGCTTGCTGCCCGGGCGGCTGTAGGGATCGAGGTAGAAGGCCGCCAGGGGTTCGCCGCTGCCCCCATCGAGGACGCGGAAGAAGCGCACGTCGGGGTGCCAGAGCGGGGCCTCGCGATCGGCGGCCTCGATGCGGATGCCGAACAGTCGGTCGCAGAGGGCGAACAGACCGTCGAGCACCCGCGGAAGGGAGAACCAGGGACGGAGGGCCTCGGCATCCAGATCGAACCGTTCCCGCCGCAGCTTTTCGGCCCAGAACCCCACATCCCAGGGACGCAGATCCGTGGCCTCGGGAGCGCCCTGGCGGGCCGCGCACTCCCGGAGCTCGTCAAGCTCCTGCCGGGCCGTGGGCAGGGCCGCGGCCCGCAGATCCTCCAGCAGCCGCTCCACCTCCGCCTCGGAGCGAGCCATCTTCGACGCCAGGCTCACCTCCGCCCAGTTGGCGTAGCCGAGGCGGCGGGCCTGCTCGCCCCGCAGGATGAGGATCCGCTCGATCACAGGCCGGTTGTCCAGGTCGTCGCCGGAGGCCCGGCTCACCAGGGCCTTGTAGAGGCGCTCGCGCAGATCCCGCCGCCGGCTGTACTGAAGGAAGGGTCCGCTGCGGGGGGCATCCAGGCCCAGCAGCCAGGGTCCGGCTTCGGCGATGGCGCCGTTCTCACCGGCCTGGCGCGCCGCATCCGCCAGCAGCTCCTTCAGGCTCCCCGGCAGCCCCTCCACCTCCTCCGGGCTGGTGAGCGAAAGGGTCCAGTTCTGGGTGGCATCGAGCAGGTGGTTGCCGAAGCGGGTGGAGAGCTCGGCCAGCTCCTGGCTGGCGGCGTTGAAGGCCTCCCGCGCCTCCCCCTGCAGCCCCACGCCGCGCAGTTCCATGTCGCGCTGTTCAGCCGCCAGGATCCGTTCCTGGGTCGCATCCAGCCCGCCCTGATCGCGCAGGCGGCAGAGGGCGTCGTAGAGGGTGCGGCTCTGGCCCGCCCGGTTGCCGAAGGCCACCACCGCCGCCTGCTGGTTGGCATGGGCGGCGCGCAGCTCGGGAGTGTTGCACACGCCCGTGAGGTGGCTCACCACCCCCCAGCTCCAGCGCAGGCGCTCCCCCAGGCGATGGAGAGGATCCATCACCTGATGCCAGTCGAGCGGACGGTTGGCCGCGAGGGCCTCGGCCAGGGCAGCCTCCAGGGCCTCCAGTTCCCCCTCCAGAGCAGCGATCAGCTCAGGCACGTGCCGGTCCACCTGCTCGGGGGTGATCGCCGCGAAGTCCGGTAGCCCCTCACCGGCGAGCAGAGCTGGGGAGGACGCCGGGGCGATGGGAGTCATGGCCTGGGGGCTGCAACGCAGCGTCCATCATCACCAGGGATGACGCCCCCCCGTGGTGGGGTTGTCCGGTGCTGCCCCGAGGGCCAGGCTGGAGGGGAATCCAGCAGGGCCCCGTGTCGTTCCATCCTTCCCGCCCTCTGCGACTGGTGTTGGCGTGACGCCTGGTTGGGGCGATGGTGTGGAACGTGGGCTCGCGGCACTCGGCGGCTGGCTGGTGCGGGCCGACCTCGGCATGGGCCTGCTGGCGCTGGTGGGGCTGTCGATGGCCCTCTCCCAGGGCTTTGCCCTGCTCGCCAACCGCCTCACGTCTCGCCAGATCCTGGTCCGCCTGCTGCTCGATGCCCTGGTGCTGAGCCTGGCGTTCCTGATCGGCAGCACCATCGACCTGGTGCTGCTGATGGGGCTGGCCAGCAGAGCCGTCTCGGCCAGCGCCTTCCTCGACGGGATCGCGGCCTGTTTCCTGCCCGGCCTGTTCTACGTGCTGGCGGCCGCGCCCTATCTCAGCCACGCCATCGCGATCACGATCTGGGGGCTGATCCTGCTCAACCTGGTGTCGCTGGTGCACGTGCGCTTCGGGATTCCCTTTGGAGAGGCCCTGCTGCTGCTCAGCCCGGGGTACCTGGTGGCCTTGCTGCTGGTGGGGCTGCAGTTCCGCCAGAGCTGGCGCGCGGGGTACGACCGGCTGGCCTCCCAGCTCGAACCCTGCACACCGGGAGGCAGGCCATGAGAAGGATCCTTCGCAGGTGGCCTCGACCGGGCAATGCGGCGGCCGTGGGGCTGCAGCAGCGCCACCTGCGTCGCACCGCCCTGCGGCTGGCGGTGGTGGTGGCCATCGGCCTGGGCCTGGCGGGGATCGGCGCGCTGCCCCTCCCGCTGCGCCAGGGGCTGGCTTCGGGGGATCTTGCCGTGCTGCTGCGGCTGGGCGGGATGCTGCTGCTCCTGCTGATCCCGATCGCGGGCATCTACTCGCTGATCAGCCAATACGCCTTCTGGGAGGGCTGGCTCGACGGCCTGCCTGCGCCGGATCAGCTGTTCGCTCCGGCGGCCGACGCTGGCGGCGAGGCCGTGGAGGGTGCAGCGCCGCCGACCCGCCGTTATCTGATCTATCTCGACGGCATCCATCAGAGCGCCAGCGATCATCCCCCCCGCATCACGGAGTTCCTCGACCTGCTGCAAAGTCGCCTGCCGCAGGATACCGAACTGCTGCGGGGCCTCGAGACCTACACCGTGATGCCGGTCTCGCTGCAGGAAGACAAGGGCAGCCGCTGGTTCTGGCAGCGGCTGTTCGCCCTGCAGGAGAGCCATCCCAGCCCTGTGGTGCAGGGGCTCTGCGCCGCCCTGGTGCAGGCCAACAATGTGATCAAGGTGGGGATCTCGTCCGACCCGCGCTACGGGCCGATCCTCAACTACGAGCTGGCCCTCAAGATCGCTCTGCGACTCTCCGAGGCAGGGTACCGGCCGGAAGCCGGGGCCGAGCTGGTGCTGCTGGGATACAGCGGCGGCGGCGAGATGGCCATGGGGGTGGCGGACTACCTCCGCCGGCTCACGCGAGCCCCGGTGCGGATCATCACCGTCTGCGGGGTGTTCAGCGCCAATCAGATCCTCGACGAGGTCGGTGCGATCCTCACGGTGGTGGGCAGCGCCGATCCGGTGGCTGCATTGGGTCGGCTGCTCTACCCCGGGCGGCTCCCCTGGTTCCGACGCTCCTCCTGGAACCGCGCCCGACAGCAGGGGGTGGTGCGGCGGCATGTTGTGGGTGGAATGGCCCACAACGGCAGTCGGGGG
The DNA here is from genome assembly GCA_024958655.1 of Cyanobium sp. FGCU6. Lineage (GTDB taxonomy): Bacteria > Cyanobacteriota > Cyanobacteriia > PCC-6307 > Cyanobiaceae > Cyanobium. The sequence continues at coordinate 35,010 of JANWUR010000001.1, forward strand.
CCCTTCTCGACCATCTGCCGGCAGGTGGTGGTGGATCAGGTGATGGCGGCCCTGGCCTGAACCTCCTGGATCATTCCAACCGGCCGGATCCGATCAGCCCAGGACGGGCAGCTGGGCAAGGGCCACGGTGGCATGGCCGGCCAGCTCGGTGGCAAGTCCGTTGGTGCTGGCCTCATAGAGGTCAATGGCCACCCGCGGCCAGAACCCGATCACCAGGGTGGGCACCAGCAGGCAAAGGCCGATCAGCAGTTCGCGGGAGTTCATGTCGCCCACCACCGCCAGGGCAGGGATCCTGGGGCCGAAGAACACCCGGCGGCAAAGGGAGAGCAGGTAAACCGGGGTGAGCACCAGACCGATGGCCGCCAGCACCACTGTGATCACGCGGAAGCCTGTGGTGAAGCCGTCGTTGGCGGTGACGCCGAGGAAGACCGTGATCTCGCTCACGAAGCCGCTCATGCCAGGCAGTGCGAGCGAGGCGAGCGAACTGGCCAGGAAGAAGGCGAAGGTGATCGGCAGCACCTTCGCCAGCCCTCCCATGTTCGGGATCGAGAGGGTCTCGGTGCGCTCGTAGAAGACCCCGGTGACGAAGAACATGGCGGCGGCGATCAGGCCGTGGCTGATCATCTGCAGCATCGCCCCGCTGAGCCCCAGGGCATCGACGGCGCCGATGCCGAGCAGCACGAAACCCATGTGGCTCACGGAACTGCAGGCGATCCGCCGTTTGACGTTGTCCTGGGCGAAGGCGTTGAGAGCGCCGTAGACGATATTGACGATCCCCAGCACGATCAGGGCAGGAGCCAGCTGCAGATGGATGTCAGGCAGCAGTTGCACGTTGAAGCGCAACAGGGCGTAGCCACCCATCTTCAGAAGCACCCCGGCCAGAAGCATCGACACCGGGGCGTTCGCCTCGCCGTGGGCATCCGGCAGCCAGGTGTGCAGGGGGAACATCGGCAGCTTGACGCCAAAGCCCACCAGGAAGCCCAGATAGCAGAGCAGGCCGAAGCTGCCGCCGGGGCTGCGAGCGGCGAGCTCGGACAGATTGAGGGTGAAGGGACCGTTCAGAGCCAGGGCCAGGCCGCTGATCAGGATCAGCAGGGAAGCGGTGGCGGTGTAGAGAATGAACTTGGTGGCGGCGTACTGACGCTGTTTGCCGCCCCAGATGGCGATGAGCAGGTAGACCGGAACCAGTTCAAGTTCCCAGGCCAGGAAGAAGAGGAGGAAATCCTGAGACAGGAACACCAGACCCTGGGCTGAGGCCTGCAGCAGCATCAGGCCGAAATACAGGCGGGTTTTGCGGGAGATGTTCCAGCTCGCCGCGACCGACAGCAGGGTGACCAGGCCGCTCAGAACAACAAGAGGGGCCGAGAGACCATCCGCGGCCAGCGACCATTCCAGACCGAGGGCCGGCACCCAGGGAACGCGCTCCACCAGCTGCAGGGAGGTGAGCGATCCATCAAAATGGCGGGAGAAGACCCAGAGCATCAGGCCGAGGTCCAGGGCCAGGGCGACCAGGGCGATGCTGCGTGGCAGCCGGGGATCGTCGGGATCGCCCGGAAGCACCGGCATCAGCAGGGCTGCGGCCGAGGGCAGCAGCACGATCAGGCTCAGCCAGGGAAAGGTTGCAGAATTCACTGCGGACGCAAGCGTTGGTGACAGGCTGGCGTCCATCGGCGAGCTGGGCTGAGGTGGATGGCGGGGTCCCGCAGCAAACCATCCAACTGAGTGGATCCCGTCTGGATGGTCACGTGCCTGGGGATAGGTCCCGACGGGGAGTGAGCATAACGACGCGTCACCGGGGCCGACTGGTGGGCAGATCCTTCCAGCTGCTGCCCCGCTCCTGCAGGCCGAGCACGGCAGCCCGGCTGCTCACGCCCTCCTCCTCCCAGCGCTTCACCATCGCCTCGCCCACGGCGGCGGCGCTGCTGTCCGGAGCGAGGGCCAGAAGGCTGGGGCCGGCACCGCTGATCACGCAGCCCCAGGCTCCCGCCGCCAGGGCGGCCTCCCGCACGGACCGGCCCCCCTGGATCAGGCCCCAGCGGTAGGGCTCATGGATGCGGTCGTGCATGCCGTCGGCGATCAGATCGCCGTTGCCGCTGCGCAGGCCCTGCAGCAGCAGGGTCAGGGCGCCCAGGTTGATCACCGCATCGGGGATCGGGATGCTGCGCGGCATCGCCCGGCGGGCTTCGCTGGTGCTGAGCCGGATGCCAGGGATCGCCACCACGGCCCGCACGGCGGGGTCCCATTCACAGCGCAGCACCCGCCAACGATGGGAGGCGGCCCGGGCGGTCAGGCAGAGGCCGCCCACCAGGGAGGGCACCACGTTGTCGGGGTGGCCTTCGATGTCGATGGCCAGCTCCAGCAGTTTCTCCTTGCTCAGGGGTTCGCCCACCAGGGCGTTGGCACCGATCAGGCCCGCGACGATCGCTGTGGCGCTGCTGCCGAGCCCGCGGGCCGGCGGCACCGCCAGCCGCACCCGCGCCTCCAGCCCCACCGGCTCCTCACCCGCTTCCCGCCAGACCCTCTGGGCAGAGCGGTAGATGAGGTTCTCGGGTCCTCCGCGCAGGTGGGAGCCTTCGCTGCCTTCAATGATCAGATCGAAGCGTTCGGCGCCGCCTTCCACCACCCGCAGTTCGAAGCTGTTGCCTAGATCGAGGGCCGCCCCGAGGCAGTCGAATCCGGGGCCCAGGTTCGCCGTGGTGGCTGGAACGTCCACCACGACCCCCTGCCCGAGCTGGGGTCGCACCATCGCGAAGGTCATGCTCGTGTCTCGGCACAGTGTCCCACCCGACTGGCGCCGGCTCCCGCGTGCGGCGTTGCGGCGTTTCAGGCCAGCAGCATGCGGGCCCGGCAGGCGGCGCTGAAGCTGCCCGCCTCCGGATCGAGCAGGGCCCGGATCGGCACGGGGTCCAGCACCGGCCGCAACCGTCCCTTCGCGACGAAGGCCTCCTGGAAGCTGGGCCCCCGCAGCTCGTTCAGCAACTTGGCCGCGGTGCCCCCTGCCAGCCAGACACCGCCCCGCGCCAGGCAGGCCAGGGCCAGATCTCCGGCGACGGCTCCGTAGGCGCCCAGCCAGAGGTCGAGGGCGGAGCGGGCCAGACGATCGCCCTGGGCTGCAGCGGCGGCCACGGCTGCCGGCAGATCGGCACGCGGGCCCTCCTCCGGGCCTGTCCCTTCGCTCTGGGCACGCCAGCGCTCAGCCTCAGGCGCCAGTGGGTGGGCGGCCCCGCCTGGATCGACGGCCAGCAGCCAGCGGGCCACGTGCCCCAGCCCGGTGCCGCTCACCACCCGCTCGATCGACAGGCGCTCCAGGCCCAGGTCGGCCCGCAGCCATTCCCGCAGTTGCCATTCCGCTTCGCTGCGGGGGGCGAATTCGCCATGGGCCGCTTCACTGGCCACCGCCTGCAGCCCCCCGGCCACCGGCACCCCCAGCGCCACGCCGAGACCGGTGCCCGCCCCGAGCACCAGCAGCGGTTCACCGGGATCGGCGCTGCCGGGGCGCACCTCGTCGCTGCCAGCAGGGGGCACATGGGGCAGGCCATAGATCAGCACCGCGAAGTCGTTCACCAGCTCCAGTCGCAGGATGCCCAGATCGGCCGCCAGGGCAGCGGCATCAAGGCGCCAGGGAAGGTTGGTGAGGCGAGAACAACCGGCGCGCACGGGACCGGCCACCGCCAGGCAGGCGGCGGCAGGCAGGGGATGGCCGGCTGCCTCGGTGGTCGCGAGGAAGTGAAGGGCTATCGGCGCGAGAGCGTCCCAGTCGGCCGAGGGATAGCGCTTGACCGCCAGAGGCTGAAGCAGCTCCCCCTCGCAGCGGTAGAGGGAGAGCAGCGTCTTGGTGCCGCCGATGTCGCCGGCGAGCAGGGTGGTCATCGGCCGAGCTCGAGGCCCCGGGCCCGCTCCCTGTTGGCGGTTTCGGCAGCCGCCAGCAGGCTCGACGCCGCCACGGTGCCCAGATCCCCATCCAGGCGGCTGCGCAGGCTCACCGTTCCTCCCTCGGCTTCCTTGGCTCCGATCACCGCCAGCACCGGGATCTTCTGCTGTTCGCCGTTGCGGATCAGTTTGCCCAGGCGATCGCCGCTGCTGTCGATCGCGGCACGCACCCCAACGGCCCTCAGCTGGCTCTGCAGCTCCTGGGCATAGGGCCGCACCTCGTCGGTGACCGGCAGCAGACGGATCTGTTCGGCCGCGAGCCAGAAGGGGAAATCGCCGGCGTAGTTCTCGGTCATGATCCCGAAGAAACGCTCCAGCGAACCGAAGATGGCGCGGTGGATCATGATCGGGCGCTGCCGTGATCCATCGGCAGCCACGTACTCGAGATTGAAGCGCTCCGGCAGGTTGAAGTCGAGCTGGATGGTGGAGCACTGCCACATCCGGCCGATCGCATCCTCAATCTTGAGGTCGATCTTGGGGCCGTAGAACGCCCCGCCACCCTCATCGATCCTGTAGGCCCAGCCCTTGCGCTCCAGGGCCTCGATCAGGCCCCGGGTGGCCAGATCCCACACGGCGTCGTCGCCGATCGATTTGTCGGGCCTGGTGGAGAGGTTGATCTCGTAGCTGCGGAAATCAAAGGTTGAGAGGATCCTCTCGGTGAGGTTCAGCACCCGCAGGATCTCATCACCGATCTGCTCCGGCAGGCAGAACACGTGGGCGTCGTCCTGGGTGAAGCCGCGCACCCGCATCAGTCCGTGCATCACACCCGGACGCTCGTAGCGGTACACGGTGCCCAGCTCGGCCCAGCGGATCGGCAGCTCGCGGTAGCTGCGCAGGGTGCTGGCGTAGGTGAGCACGTGGAACGGGCAGTTCATCGGCTTGAGCTGGTATTCCCGCTCATCCACCTGCATCGGCCCGAACATGCTCTCGCTGTAGAAGTCGAGGTGCCCGGAGGTCTTCCACAGGCCGATGTCCGCCACATGCGGCGTGTAGAGCAGCTCGTAGCCGTCCTCGAAGTGGGCCTGTCGCCAGAAATCCTCGATCATCAGGCGCATGCGCGCTCCGCGCGGGTGCCAGAACACCAGGCCGGCGCCGGCCTCGTCCTCAATCGAGAACAGACCGAGGTCGGTTCCCAGGCGGCGATGGTCGCGGCGGAGGGCCTCCTCCTTGCGACGCCTGTACTCCGCCAGCTGCTCGGGGGTTTCCCAGGCGGTGCCGTAGATGCGCTGCAACTGGGCGTTCTTCTCGTCGCCACGCCAGTAGGACCCGGCCACGCTCTCCAGGTCGAAGGCCTTGGGATTGAGCTCGCTGGTGTTGGCCACGTGGGGGCCGGCGCACAGATCCCACCACTCCTCACCGAGGGTGTAGAGAGTGATGGGCTCAGTGAGGCCCTCCAGGATCTCCAGCTTGTAGGGCTCGTTCTGCGCCCGGATCCTGGCCTCTGCCTCCTGACGGCTCACCTCGATCCTCTCCAGCGGCAACCTGCGCCCGATGATCCTGGCCATCTCCTTCTTGATGGCCTTGAGGTCGACCTCGGTGAAGGGCTCGGGGTTGTCGAAGTCGTAGTAGAAGCCGGTCTCGGTCCAGGGCCCGATCGTCACCTGGGCCTTGGGGAACAGCTTCTGCACCGCCATCGCCAGCACGTGGCTCATCGAGTGCCGGATCCGCAGCAGCGGCTCGCTCTCGCTGGTCCGGGGCAGGGGGATGGGCGCGCCGGTCGCCGCCTGCTCCCCGGTGGTGCCGTTGACGGCCCCGGCAGGATTGCTGAGGCTGGCGGCGGTGGCGGGCACGGGAATCCGATGCTGCGAAACCGGGATCCTACGCACGAGAATCCTGCCCATGCCTGTGCTCGCCCCGTGATCCGCACCCGTTCCGTCCTTTCCGCGAGGCTGCCCTCGCCGCTCCAGGAACGACGGACCGTGGCCGTGAGCTACCTGTTGTGGTGCCTGTCGCTGGTGGGGCTCTGCGGGCTGCAGCGCTTCTACAACCGCAAGCCCCTGAGCGGCACCTTGTGGCTGTTCACCTTCGGCATCTGCGGTCTCGGCCAGCTCATCGACCTTTTCCTGATCCCCGATCTGGTTCAGCAGGCCAACCAGCCGCTGCTGCTGGCTGAGGCTGTGGCGGCGGCCACTGCGGCCTCGGTGCCGTCGCTGGAGCGGCAGTTGCTCTCGCTGGCTCGCCGCAGCGGTCCTCAGGGGTTCACACTCAACGATGCCCTGCTGGAGCTGCAGCTGGCAGCGGGGGAGGACAGCGGCGCGGTGCGCTCCGAGATCGAGCGACTGCTCCATGCCCATCTTCTGGATGTGGGCAACGACGAACGGGGTCGCGTCGTCTACACCGAGCCCTGAGACTCAGGCCTGGGCATGTCCGCTGGAGACGCCCGTGCGGGCAAGATCGCGCTGACGATCCAGTTCCTGGCGGTAGAAGGCCAGCAGCTCCGCCACGCCCTTCACTGGCTGGCCGTAGTAGCTGCCGCCCCCACGACTCGGCAGGGAGGCCCACTCAGGCGCCAGGCGCGCCAGCACTTCGGCGCAGAGGCCGTTCTGATCGAAGCGGTCCAGGGCGCCCCGTTCCTCGATCAGGTGGAGGGCGGCCTGGTCCTGCGCTTCGGGGCTGAAGTCGTCGAGGCCCAGGCGCCTGGCGGCCGCGTCCCAGGTGCGGGGCAGGAACTGATAAGCCCCGGCGGCGGCGCTCACGTAGCCGCGGCTGACGGTGATCTCCGGATGGCGCTCCAGGCTGGTCACCCGGCCGCCTCCGTAGATCGTGCGGTAGCCCTCGGGCGATCCTCCCAGCCAGGTTCCCTCCGCAAAGCGGATCGTGTTCAGCAGCGCACGCCGCTCGGGCGTGATGCGATAGGTCGATCCCTCCCCAGGGCTGGCGGCCCTGCCGGCTCGCCTGGCCTGCAGGGCCGACGGCGTCGAAACTCCTGGAAAGACCGAGAACTCAGACGGCAGGGGCACGGCACCGGCCACCAGGGGCAGCGACAGCAGCAGCACGGCAGAGGCGCGCAGCCCCGAGGACCGGTGACGGAGAGCTGTGAGAGAAAGGCGACGCAAAGGCGAAGATCAACAAAGGAGCGCCCAAGACCCTGCTCCCTGGGCCCGGTGGCGGACCACCCCCACGCGTGCCGGTCTGGACAAATGGGACGCAGCGTGTTTCACAACCTTCCCGCAGGTCGGGTCCGAGCTGAGACGCCAGTGACGGCAGTGGACGTCGCCCCTGGGGAGGGTGAGACAGTGTGGGTTCACACACCGTCGCAATCCGATCAGCCCTGCTGATCAATGCCCGGGCCATGGTTCAGGGCTTCTGGCCGCCGATTCAGCGCGCCCGCAGGAATCCCAGAGCCTGGCGCACCCGGGCCAGAGTGCCCTCGGCTACCGCCGACGCCCGTTCCCGACCAGCCTCCAGCACGGCGTTGAGGGTGGCGGGATCGCGTCGCAGTTCGGCATAGCGCTGCTGGATCGGGCGGAGAGCCTCCACCACAACCTCGGCCAGCAGGGGCTTGAACGCACCCCAGCCCATGGCGGCGCACTCCTGAACGGCCCGCTCCCGACCCAGACCGCTGAGCAGGGCGTAGAGGCCCAGCAGATTGTCGGCCTCGGGCCGCTCCGGGTTGCCCAACTCCAGGCCCATCACCGGATCGGTCTTGGCCCGCTTGATCTTGCGCACGATCAGCTCGGGCGTATCGAGCAGGGTGATGCGCGAGGCCTCGTTCGGGTCGCTCTTGCTCATTTTGCTGCGGCCGTCCGTGAGGCTCATCACCCGAGCCCCCTCCCCCAGGATCAGGGGTTCAGGCACCTTCAGCAGGGCCAGCGGTTCGCCATCAGCGCCGCGGGGAGCGAAACGGGCATTGATCCGCTGCTGGGCGATGTCGCGGGCCAGCTCCAGATGCTGCTTCTGGTCTTCGCCCACCGGCACACGGTCGGCGTCGTAAAGAAGGATGTCGGCTGCCATCAGCACCGGGTAGTCGAGCAGCCCGGCCGACACGTCGGCTCCCTGTTTGCGGGCCTTCTCCTTGAACTGGATCATCCGCTCCAGCCAGTTGAGCGGGGTGACGCAGTTCAGCAGCCAGCAGAGCTCGCTGTGGGCCGCCACGTGGCTCTGCACGAACACCGTCGATCGGCCCGGGTCGATGCCGCAGGCCAGGTACAGCGCCGCGGTGGTGAGGGTGTCCTCCGCCAGACGGGCAGGGTCGTGGGGCACGGTGATGGCGTGCAGGTCGACGACGCAGAAGAAGGTGTCGTGGCTGTCCTGGAGAGCGACCCAGTTGCGGATCGCCCCGAGCCAGTTGCCCAGGTGCAGGGCCCCGGTGGGCTGGACGCCGGAGAGGACCCTCGGCCGTTGTTCGCTCATGGGGCTTGGATCAGACCTCGGCCACCACGGTCTCGGCGTCGGTCGGGGGGGCCTCCACGGAGGCCTCGCCAGCCTCAGCAGCGGTGCCCTCCGCCGTGTTGACGTCGTCGACGGACTCCGGCGCGTTGAACTCGGCGGCGGGTTCAGCGGCTGGGGTGGGCGCGGCAGGACGGCTGGGGCGTGCGAAAGGATCCACCCGGGCGGGGCGGCCGCCACCCTCGCTGCGGCCGCCTCCTTCACCCCGTTCCCGGCGACGCTCTCCGCCTCGGGGAGCGGGTGGGCGGTCGCCTCCCAGGGCCTTCTGGCGGGCCACCAGCTCATCGAGTTCGCCGTTCTCCAGCTGCTGGGCCAGGGTGCGCAGGGAGAACCCCAGCACCGCCACGGTCGAGCGCAGCCCGAAGGCCTCCTGCAGGGCGCGGGCGGCCTGCATTTCGTTGTCGCTCAGACGGATGCGGAAGCCACCGCCCTCGCGGGGCCCCCCGCTCCGGGCTCCCCGGTCCGCTCCCCTGTCGCGATCCGAGGGATGGGAGGTGGTGGTGTCGTCAGCCATCGCCGCTGCCAGTGATCAGGCGCAAGTGTGGCGCATCGGCCCCTCGCTCCCCCCCTGGGTTGCCGTGAACCAGTGGAGGCGATGCGGTTCGTGGCGATCGCGCTCGTCTGCCCGGGCCAGGACCAGCAGGGGCAGGCTGCGGGGACGGGGCAGGGCGAACCGCCTGCGGTAATCGTTCAGAAGCCGCAGATAGCTGTCGTGATTCCAGCCATGGTCGCCCCGCTCCTGCACGCGCCAGAAGCGATGAAGGGCCGCCTGGCAGTCTTCGGCTCCGAATTCCTGCCAGCACTGCTGCTGGGCCGCGTGGGCGGGCAATCCCTGGGCGGTGAGCTCCCGCCAGCGCAGCAGTTCGGGGGCGTCGCGGCTGCCGTCGGGGGGTAACCGTTCCAGCAACTGCTCCACCCCCACGCAGCTCAGCCGCAGCCAGCAGCGCTCCAGCAGCAGCACCGGCAGAGCGCCGTGCCAGGCCGGAGCCGCCGCCACCTCCTGCAGGCGACGGTCGACCTCCAGCCATTGCCGCGGCGTGAGCGAGAGGGGAGCCAGCAGGGCATCGGCCCAACGGGACGCGGCTCGGTTGCGGGAGCGGGTGGGGCGGGGGGCAGGCACGGGATCCGTCATTGCAGGAAAGGTGCCGGGGCAGGGATGCCGTTCACCAGGGTATGGGGATCGGCGCCGCACCTTGGTGTCCCCCCCGACGCCGGGTTCCGTTGCCCGGACACTCTCACTGGCGCCAAGGCTCCCCGGGGCCGCCCGTGTGGCCTGAGCTAAAGATGCAGTACCTCTCCAGCCCGCCGTGAACGCACCGGAGACCGACCGCATGTCCCCTGCCCCCTCTCCGTTCCTGCCGCAGGGGTGGCGACGCCCTGCCCTCATGCTCGGCGGGGGGATCATCGCCACCGACGCCCTCAGCCATCTGCTCCACGGTGCCGGCGGTGGTCTGGTCGGCGTGGCGGCCCTGGCGGGAGGTGCCTGGCTGTTGTCGCGGCGGCGGCCCTCCCAGGGCTTCCAGGCGCCGACCGATCTGTCGGACTGGGTGGCACGCTGCGACCAGGTTCTGGCCCAGTTCGATCGGCTCGCACCCGACGCCAGCGAGGCCCAGTCCCGGCGAAGGGATTCCCTTGCTCGCTGGCGCTGCGAAACCGAGGAGCGCTCTCCCAGGCTTGCCCTGGTGGGCTGCCGCCCCCCGGCCGACCCTCTGCGATCGGCCTTCCTCAGGGCCCTGAGCGGCCGGGCCGGCCTTCAACTCGAGTGGGGCCATCCCCTGCCCCGTCGCAGCGACCAGTGGGACTGGCCCGAGTCCTTCCGCCGCAGCGATGTGTTCCTGCATCACCTGCACCTGCCTCTGGGCGCGGCCGATCTCCGCTGGCTCGAGGCGGTTCCCCCTGGCCTGCCGGTGTGGCTGCTGGTGCAGGCGGATCCCTTGGGTGTGGGGGAAGGAGGGCTCGACGACCTCCGCAGCCAGTGGCCCCAGGCCGACCTGTCGCGATGCCTGGTCTGGGATGGCGAGCCCGTCAGCCTGCCGGCGGTGCTGCGTCCCCTGGCCGAGTGGATCGAGAGGGAGGCTCCGCGCCTGCGGGCCGCCACCCCCCTGCGAGGTCTGGAGACCCTGCACCGGGCCTGGCAGGCGGATCTGGAGCTTCTGCGGCGGCGGCAGTGGCAGCAGCTGCAGCAGCGCACCCAGTGGCTGGTGGCAGCCGGCGTGTTCGCCTCACCCCTGCCCAGCGTGGACCTGCTGGTGCTGGCCGCCGCCAATGGTCTGATGTTGCAGGAGATGGCCCGGCTCTGGGATTGCCCCTGGACCCTGCCCCAGCTGAGAGAGGCGGCCCGGGAGGTTGCGCGAGTGGCCCTCGTCCAGGGGGTGGTGGAGTGGAGTACCCAGGCCCTCAGCGGGGCCATCCGGCTGCATGGCGCCACCTGGATCGTGGGGGGAGCCCTGCAGGCCCTCAGTGCCGCTTACCTGACGCGGGTGGTGGGTCTGGCGATGGCGGATCTGATGGCCCTCTCGGCGGGGGTGGCCGAGCCCGACCTGGCGGAGATCCGCCGGCAGGCGCCGCTGCTGGTGGCGCGGGCGGCCGAGCAGGGCCGGCTCGACTGGAGCGGATTCCTCCGGCAGGGGAAGCGCTGGCTGGAGCAACAGGGACAGCCTGTGCTTCACGCATCTTTATGAAGCCGGGCGAAGAATCGGAACGTTTTCTTTTGCCTCGATTTCCTGCGAAGCCTGCTGCTTAGCGTGATCCAACCTCCCTGTGCCTCGGTTTGCCGAGCGCCCGGAGGCTTCCTGCCGGTGGCGCGAGGTTTCCAGCCGTTCCGTCTCCGGATTTCCCCCCTACGTCCTCATGACCACTGCCCTTCGCAGCGGCCGGTCCGGAAGCTGGGAAAGCTTCTGTCAATGGGTGTCCTCCACCAACAACCGCATCTATGTGGGTTGGTTCGGTGTGCTGATGATCCCCTGCCTGCTGGCGGCGACCGTCTGCTTCATCGTGGCCTTCATCGCCGCTCCCCCCGTCGACATCGACGGTATCCGTGAGCCGGTCGCCGGTTCCTTCCTCTACGGCAACAACATCATCTCCGGCGCTGTCATTCCCAGCAGCAACGCCATCGGTCTGCACTTCTACCCCATCTGGGAAGCCGCCAGCCTGGATGAGTGGCTGTACAACGGGGGTCCTTACCAGCTGATCGTCTTCCACTTCCTGATCGGCATCTCGGCCTACATGGGCCGTCAGTGGGAACTCTCCTACCGCCTGGGCATGCGGCCCTGGATCTGTGTCGCCTACAGCGCGCCCCTGTCCGCCGCCTTCGCCGTCTTCCTGATCTATCCCTTCGGTCAGGGCTCCTTTTCCGACGGCATGCCCCTCGGCATCAGCGGCACCTTCAACTTCATGCTGGTGTTTCAGGCCGAGCACAACATCCTGATGCACCCCTTCCACATGCTGGGTGTGGCCGGTGTGTTCGGCGGCAGCCTGTTCTCCGCCATGCACGGTTCGCTGGTGACCAGCAGCCTGGTGCGTGAGACCACCGAGAGCGAGAGCCAGAACTACGGCTACAAGTTCGGCCAGGAAGAAGAGACCTACAACATCGTGGCTGCCCACGGTTACTTCGGTCGCCTGATCTTCCAGTACGCCAGCTTCAACAACAGCCGCAGCCTGCACTTCTTCCTGGCCGCCTGGCCGGTGGTGGGCATCTGGTTCACCTCCATGGGCGTCAGCACCATGGCCTTCAACCTGAACGGCTTCAACTTCAACCAGTCGATCCTGGATGCCCAGGGCAGGGTGCTGCCCACCTGGGCCGATGTTCTCAACCGTGCCGGTCTGGGCATGGAAGTGATGCACGAGCGCAACGCCCACAACTTCCCCCTCGATCTGGCCAGCATCGAGGTCACCCCGGTGGCCCTCAACGCTCCGCCCATCGGTTAGTTTCCCGGCATGTTCGCGGGTCCCGTGCCCAGGTCTCAGCCCCCTCCACGGAGGGGGCTTTCTGCTGGGCTGTAAACCGTCATCCGAGGCTGCCGAGCCGCTCCTGGCGCTTGCTTAGCGTGGTCAGAATCCGCCTGTCCTGAGTGCTCCGCGGCCCCATCCACGGCCTGTTCCTGGTGCTGCCGCTGCTGCTGCTGCCCATGGCCTGCGGACGATCAGACGTGGTTTCACCGGCGGCGCCGCTGCAGCGGCCCAAGGTGCTCGCCAGCTTCACCGTGGTGGCGGACATGGCGAGGGAGGTGGCCTGCGGCCAGCTCCAGGTGGAATCGATCACCAAGCCCGGGGCTGAGATCCATGGCTACGAGATCACCCCCTCCGATCTGCGCCGGGCCCGGGACGCCGATCTGGTGCTCGAGAACGGTCTGGGGCTGGATCGCTGGACCCATCGCTTCACCGCCGGCCTCGGCAACGTGCCCCGGGTGGTGGTGAGCCAGGGGGTGGCCACCCTGCCGATCGTGGGCGGCAGCCAACCGGATGCGGTCAATCCCCATGCCTGGATGTCTCCCAGGGCGGCCCTCACCTACGTGGCCAACATCCGCGATGCGTTCGTGCAGCTCGACCCGCCTCGGGCTGCCACCTATCGCCGCTGCGCCGATGCCTATGCGGCCCGGATCCGCGCCCTCGACCGGGAGCTGGCGGCCCGACTGGCCGGCCTTCCCCCCAGGCACCGGCTGCTGGTGAGCTGTGAGGGCGCCTTCAGCTACCTCACCCGCGACTACGGCCTCGATGAGGCCTGGCTCTGGCCGGTGAACAGTGAACGGGAGGTGACGCCTCAGCGGATGGAGCGGCTGATCGACACCGTGCGCCGACGGCGTGTGCCGGCTGTGTTCTGTGAAAGCACCGTGGATGCCCGGGCCCAGCAGCGGGTGGCCCGGGAGAGCGGCGCCCGTTTCGGTGGCATCTTCTACGTGGATTCGCTCTCGCTGCCGGGCGGAGCTGCGCCCACCTACATCGACCTGATGCGTCGCAATGTGGACACCCTGGTGCGCGGCCTGGATGGCAACGGCGCGCCCGGGGGTGGGTCGCCCCTTTGAATGGGGCCATGCAGCAGTCCGGTCCGCCGCCGCCCGACCGTCTCACGGCCCATGATCTGACCGTGGCCTACGACGGTGTACCGGCCGTGGTCGATGTCACGCTCAGCCTTCCTGCCGGATGCCTGTGCGGCCTGGTGGGCATGAACGGAGCCGGCAAGTCCACTCTGCTCAAGGCCCTTGGGGGCTTCGTCTCCCCTGCCGCCGGGAGCGTGCGCCTCGATGGTCTTCCCCCTGCCCGCGCCCAGCGCCAGCAGCGCCTGGCCTACGTGCCCCAGAGCGAGCAGGTCGACTGGGACTTCCCGATCCGCGTCCGGGACGTGGTGCTGCAGGGGCGCTACGGGCGGATGAATCTGTTGCGCTGGCCCGCCGCCAGTGATCGCCGGGCCGTGGAGCGGGCCCTTCAACGCGTGGATCTCAGCGATCTGGCCGAGCGTCCCATCGGGGCCCTCTCCGGCGGCCAGCGCAAGCGGGTCTTCCTGGCCCGGGCCCTGGCCCAGGAGGCCACGGTGCTGCTGCTCGACGAGCCCTTCACCGGCGTCGACCGACCCACCGAGCGGTTGATCATCGCCGTGCTGCGCGAGCTCTGTGCCGCCGGTGCCGCGGCGCTGCTGGCCACCCATGATCTGGAGGCCATCCCCGACTTCTGCGACCGGGTGCTGCTGCTGAATCGCCGGCTGCTCGCCTTCGGTCCCACCGGCGAGGTGTTCACCCAGGCCAATCTGCTGCGCACCTTCGGTGCCGCCCCCGTCCTCCCCTGACCATGTCCACGCCCTTCGGCAACGCGATTCCGCTGGTTTCTCTGGTCCCCCTGTCGCTGGGGCGCTGGCTGCTCGAACCCCTGCAGCAGGGATTCCTGCTGCGGGCCCTGCTGCTGGGGTCGCTGGTGGCGGTGGTCTGTGCCGTGCTGTCCTGCTACATGACCCTCAAGGGCTGGGCGCTGATGGGCGATGCCGTCTCCCATGCGGTGTTGCCGGGAGTCGTGCTCGCCTATGCCCTCGGCCTGCCCTACGCCCTCGGGGCTTTCCTCTTCGGGGTGGGCTCTGTGGGCCTGATGGGCTGGATCCGCCAGCACACCCGAGTGAAGGAGGACACGGTGATCGGGCTTGTGTTCACCGGATTCTTTGCTCTCGGCCTGGTGCTGATCTCACGCCTGCCCAGCGGCGTGGACCTCAGCCATATCCTGTTCGGCAACCTCCTGGGCATCACCGATGCCGATGTGGCCCAGACGGTGGCGATCAGCCTGGTGGTGCTGGTGCTGCTGCTGGTGCGGGGCCGCGACCTCCTGCTGTTCTGCTTCGATCCCGGCCATGCCCGCTCGATCGGCCTGCGCACCGGTCGTCTTCACTACCTGCTGCTCACCCTGCTGAGCCTGGCGGCGGTGGCAGGGCTGCAGGCCGTGGGCATCCTGCTGGTGGTGGCGATGCTGGTGACCCCGGGAGCAACCGCCTATCTCCTCAGCGATCGCTTCGGCCCGATGACCCTGCTGGCGGTGCTGTCGGCGGTGCTTGCCACCTTCACCGGTGTCCTGCTCAGCTACTGGCTGGATGCCTCCACCGCCGGTTGCATCGTGCTGGTGCAGACCGCCCTGTTCCTGTTGGCGGCGGTGCTGGCCCCACGCCACGGCCTGCTCGCCCGCCAGCATCGGCGTGTCTCCCCTCCGGTCCGATGACCGCCACCGTCACCGCCCCTGCCGATCAGCACTGGCCCTGGTGGCCTCTGCTGCCGCTCTATCCCTATGGACGACGTCCCACCCTCGTGCGGGAGCTGGTTCCCGGCCGGATCTGGAGCTTCGAACAGCTGCATGGGGTGTGGTACGTGGCGGTGCCGATCCGCATGACGGTGGTGCAGGTGGAGGAGGGGCTGATGCTCTATTCCCCGATCCCTCCCACGGGCGAGGTTCTCCAGGCGCTGCACCAACTGGAACGCCAGCATGGTCCGGTGCGCTCGATCGTGCTGGCCACCTCCTCCGGCCTGGAGCACAAGCTGCCGGTACCTGCGATGGCCCGGGCGTTTCCCTCGGCCACGGTGTGGGTGAGTGATTGTCAGTGGAGTTTCCCCTTGCGCCTGCCCGGCGCCTGGCTCGGATTCCCCGCCGAGCGCACCAGGGTGCTGGGGCGTGATGGCTATCCCGGTGGCGATCAGCTCCGCTGGTTTCCCCTTGGGCCTCTGGACCTTGGCCTTGGCACCTTTCTCGAGCTCGCTTGTCTCGATCTGGCTACGGGGTGTCTGTTGGTCATCGATGCGCTTGTATCAATTCCAGCGGTACCGCCAGCGGTCTTTGATCTTGACCCAACTCCTTTGTTGTTTCATGCTCGTGAGCGTGGCTCTGAGCTGCTGATTGATACCTCAGCCAACCGACTCAGGGGCTGGAAACGGATTGTTTTATTCGCCAACTTCTTTCGCCCTGCTTCGGTGAGTATCCCTGCTCTTCCCGAGATCTTCTCCGAAGCCATGGCTGCTCGCCATCGGAGCAACCGCAACCACTTTGGCTTCTATCCGTTTCGATGGAGTGCCGATTGGGAGCAGCAGGCGGGTGAGCTTCTCGCCGCCGGAAATGGGATGAACGGCATCGGAATCGCTCCCGTGCTGGAGCGGCTTGTGTTTCCACGCTCGAAGCGGGCTTATCTCGAATGGCTGCGCCACCTTGGAAGTCAGGATGGACTCAGCAAGCTGATATCAGCTCACTACGCAGCGCCAGTTGAGGTGTGTGCGCTTACTTTCAAGCAGCTTATAGCTGGAATTGAGCACAGGTGTTGGGCTTTATCTGAGGGATCGTGGCAAGTTCTTGCCTCGATCGACAATTCGCTGATCCGCCTTGGGATCGTGCCACATCCTTCGTCTGAGGATCATCCCCCATCTTCATGAGGTTCTGGCCTCAATCCAGCTTCTTGGCAAAGCAACGGCGGAGAATGCATTTTGTTTGAAACACTGTGTTGTCGAATTTCTGTTTCCAGGCTGGGAGGGGAAGGTCATCCAGTGGCGTACTCGCCCATGGTGTCTGCTTTTTGGCCTGGAGATAACGATCTTTGAGGGGGTGACGACAGCGTGCATTCCAGGGCTTTATTGGCCCAGGTCCGGCGAAATGAACGATGGCCGGATTGGCAATGGCCTCAGATTCTGACTCATTCAAGCTCTCTCTGGACAGATCATAGTCCGCATTGAGTCCAAACAAATGCGGACAGGCATTCCAGCGGTCTTCAAGGGGCAGCCAATCACCCTTGAACACATGATTCAAAATATCCTGGTCCCAATGTCTTAAGCGATCGGGATGCTCGATGGCATACTGACGCCCACGCTCAAGCAGGTTGGACTCTCTCCAGCGAGTCAAGTCAGCGACCATAACGCCGGCATTGAAATAATCGGGATAGTTGTAGCCATGATCAAGGCAAGATATGCGATGCTCCGGAACTGCTGCAAGGGCTTTTCCTTGAAGATCAAGATTCCACAACGGCGTCAGACTGGCCGTCACAGTAGTGTCCGAATCAATAAAGAGCACTCGTTCAACCGACTGCGGGAGCAAGCTGGGTAGAAGAAGGCGGAAGTAGGTGGCAATTGTTGCATGACCACTGACCGGAAATCCCAGCAGTGGTTCTGCTGAAGCCCGAAGAATGGATAGTGATGGCAGAAGTTGGTGAAGATGGCTGACTGTTGCTGCCAAAGTAGCTGCATCAACATGATCCACAATGAGAAAAACGCTTAAGCTTGGAGCAGGGTTGTGCTCCCATAAAGACTGGAGCATCGCAACGCAATGCCGCAAATAGCTTCCGTCAGTAGCGCAGACTATAAACATTAAGCAATACTTGGCACAGTCGCAATCATAACATGTATTCCGCTCAGAAGCCTGAGTAACGAGACATGATGCTTCGCATTTTGCCAGCCACCTTGCGAACAAGGCTCAGTGGACCCCGGAGAAACGGCTTGTAGAAAAAGATTGAGTAGTAGATCTCGTCAAGGGTGGCTATCCTGTCGCCAAATTCTCTGTGGTGAAGAATTGAAGTGCTGAAGTCTATCGGTTTTGCTTCATAATGAATGTCGCGAAGATAGTCGGCATAGGGGCTCATCCCAAGTCGATGGGCAACAATCCCAGCGGCAGTCTGATCATGTCGATGCCCTCGTACTCGCCTGTCACTAGACACTCTGCTGTTGCGATTCCATGCTATTGCTTGATAGTCTTCCCAGTCCGTGATCGTATCTCTCGTGCCTTTGGCTGTTACGCCATCAGACATGATGCAGTTCCAGTCATGGAGGAACTGTTGTGCAATTGAAGACCGAAGATCTAAGCCTAAAACTGAGCATGGTATCTCAGGAATTCTGAGTGCTTGCTCTCGGGTCAATCCATTCTTTGCCAATGCTTCGTCACTGGACCATTGTCCCATGGTCTGACCATAGTTGTTGTTAAAGAGAATATAACCATGGCTTTCCATGTCCTTGAATACTGGTTCCAGAGATCTAATCGCAATACATGGGGAGTCAATCCAAAGGATCTGATCATAGCCAAGTTGCCTTGCTGCAAAGAAGCAGTAGGGCTTAAAGCCAAAGGGTGCTGAGAAATGCTCAGGGCTGTTTTCTGGATAAATCTCGTTCCAATAAATGAAGTCACCATCAAATCTTACACGCCTAAGGCTCTCTTCCAGTCTTCGCAGGCATGCGGTGTATGTATCCTTGCCAATTCCTAAGCTGATCACACATTGCCTTCTCCCCTTCGTCTCCTTGCCGATTCTGGTGATTTTCATGGAGTCTGGAACTTGCCTTGTGTGGATATCTTATGCTGACGGAGCCTGCCTCAGCATGATGAGTGCTGAACCCATTGGGTTAACCAAGATAACTTTGTGGATTCAGATGGTCGAAGAGCTCTGAGTACAGGATACAGCATCACCTGCGTGACTCGGTGTACACTTAGGGGTTTGCTGAGTCGGTTGCACTTGCGCTGCTTGCCTGGTATCAGCTTGCTCCTATTCATTAGATCAAAGACCTTGGCTCTCAACGTTCAACGGCTCAGTACAGGCGCAAGAAAGATCACCCAGATCTCGAGGATAGATCGTTAAAAACTACTTTTAAAGCGACTCGTCATGATGGTGTCTCAGCCGACAGAAAAATTGGTGGGATTAGACACAGCGTATGTTCTCACCTGCTCGCGCTTCTAGACCACCCTAGCCTGAATGGCTTTGGATTTGCATGGCTGATCATCTCACCACTAGTGAAGTCTCAAGCCGCAGTTAACTTCTAGTTGAAAGAACAACAATGGCAAATCCTAACAACCTTTCGTGCCGATCCAAGAGTTCGTTCCTGGCGATGAAGCTAGGTTTGACCAGTTGGTTTGGATCGTGCATGGTCGTTTCACGCACTACAGGCTTGGTGGCGAGTTGTTCTCTTGCTTGGTTTCTGGGGCTTCTGCTTGTGGCGGCGCCGTGAGAGCAGTCAAGTCAAACGGGAGGGAAGCCCGGATGGCGTCCTGGATCTCCTGCGGCTCCTCATAGCCGTAGGTTGCAAAGATATTGACGCCCTTGGCCGTACACTTGGCGCACAGTTCACTGGACACCCGTCGTTTCTGCATGGTGGTGTAACTATCCTCGAGGTAGTTCCCCAGACGTGGCGATGAAGGAGATTCGACGCAGCACACAGAGTAATTACCATCCATATCCAGAGTCACCTGGGAATCGCGCATGAAACAACGCTGCGAGCGATGGTCGCCAATGGCTTTACTGACCATCTGAGGAGAATATTCAATATAGTCAAATCCATCGGGCACCCCTTCAAGACCTTCGAACATTCGCTCGATCGGCATGTAATAGGCGTGATAGGGCGTGAACTTGAGTCCCAGCTTGTCGCAGAAGTGTTTGAACAGGTGAACTTCATGCTTGTTGTCTCGATGCACCAGGTAGCGAACATCAATATCCTTGTAGCTGGGCCAGTCCGAGAGGGTTTCTGAGATCCGGATCAGATTGGCCAACACGGGTTCAATTCTTCCACCACGGTGGTTGATGGCATAGACTTTCTGGGTGAAGCCTGAAACGGTGATCGTGAAATTCCACAGTGGAAATGGCTTCAGCTTTGTCCAGTCGTAGTTGTGATTAAGGTTGGAAGAAATGCCACAGGGGATGCCATGTTTGACGGAAATCGCAATTATCTCATCAAGTCTTGAATGCAGAGTTGGCTCTGTCCAGTTGTAGAGTCCGATCCTTAGATTTCCACCCGTATCGTTCTTTGCTTTGATGCAGATCTGTTCAAACAGCTCAAGATCCATCTCCCGCAGCCGCTGGCCGATGCTGTTGGTAAATTCCGGCATGCCAACGGGACAGGCAGTACAGCGAAGATTGCAGCCGCTGACTACATCAATCCAGTATTCCACCGGCTTTGCTTTCTTCTCGGGAGGGTCCGGTTGAATGCCGATCAGCCGCTTGATCCCATGTTTCAGTGGGACAGGAACGGCTTTCTTGAGTGTCGTGGTGAAGGAGGCGCTACCGTTTGAATGCAGGTTCATACGAAGGGCGGGGCTAGTTGGTTGGCGTGATCGTTTGCCAATCCTAAGGCAAAAGTCCAGAGCCAGTGTGGCCAAGGACTCCACGGGAGCTCCAGGCGAAAGACAGGCCTAAGCTCTTGGTGATTTCAGCAAAGTTGAACGTATCTCGTGGCAAGCATAAAGATATATCTACCCCACGTTGGGTCTTCAGATCAGAGACGCAGTTCCCCAGGGTCTTCTCCGAGATGGACGGGATCACCACTTCCAAGCATGGCGTCCTCCAACTCCATCCGCTGCTCCATCTGGCGCAGAAAATAGCCCGTCATCATGGCGGAGGCGAGCAGGCCGGCCAGGTTCTCGCGGCTGGTCTGGATCTTCACTTCAAACTGCTCACCGGGAAGCATGCCCAGCAGCCCGTTGACGTTGTGGCGGATGATGTCCTGGATCTCGCCGCTGGCGGAGCGGGCCACCCGCTGGAGGACATCGGGCGACTGCTCCTGGAGATACTGGATCAGGGAGTTGCCGCTGATCGCCTCGTTGTCGCTGGTCAGGAACTCCGGATTGAACATGCGCCTCCTGCACATCCCAGGATCCGGGCCTGGCTGACCACGGACTGGCGTGAACACTACCGCAGCTCTTCAGCCGCTCACAGGCCTGCGACCGGTTGGGAGAACCGAATCGGGCCGAACCGCTGCAGGGGCCAGTAGCGCCAGAACGCCCTGCCGATCACCTCGGTCTCCGGCAGGGGGCCCCAGAGATGGGAATCGAGGCTGGCGTTGCGGTTGTCGCCCAGGACCAGCAGATGGTGGGCGGGAACGGTGACGGGTCCGAAGTCGTAGTCCATCGGGGCGCCGGCCCAGTCAGGGTCTGCCACCTCGCCGTTCCGCAGGAGCCGGCCGCCGCTCACCTCCACGCTGTCGCCGGCGACGGCCACCACGCGCTTGATCAGGGCGGCATCCGGGTCGTAGCCGGCCGCCTGCAGGGCCGGCGGCGGGTGAAACACCACGACGGCGCCAGGGGCCTGGGGCCGGTGCAGGCGGCGACTGACCTTCTCCACCAGCACCCGGTCCTGGAGCTGGAGGGTGGGGAGCATCGAGCCGGAGGGGATCCAGCGGGGCTCCAGCACCAGCCAGCGCAGCACCAGGGCCAGCAGCACCCAGGCCAGCAGCGAGAGCAACGATCGGCCCCATTCCCGGTTGGGCGGGGCCAGGGGTTCGGACGGAGCCATGGGCCGATCGTCTCGCAGGATGGGCCCACCATCCTGAACAGGGACCGCTGCGATGGCGATGGGTGCCCAGCCCGCCGACAGCCGCTCCGGGGTCGCGGCGGCTCTGGAGCTGCTGGCTGCCCTGCAGCGTGGAGGCCTGAGCCAGGTGATCGTCTGCCCCGGCAGCCGCTCGGCCCCACTGGCTGCGGCCGCCGGCCTGCTGGAGGGGCCTGGCCTGCGGTTGCATACCGCCCTCGACGAGCGTTCGGCCGCCTTCTTCGCCCTCGGGCTTGGGCGTGCCCTCGGCCTGCCGGCGGCGGTGATCACCACCTCCGGCAGTGCCGTGGCCCATCTGCTGCCGGCGGCCGTGGAGGCCGACACCGGCACCATTCCCCTGCTGCTGCTGACGGCCGACCGTCCCGACCGTCTCAAGGGCTGCGGTGCCAACCAGAGCGTGAACCAGGAGGACTTCCTGCGGGCGAGCTGCCGCTGGCTGGGCCAGGGGGACGGGCGTGGTCTGGCCAGGATGGGCTCCGGAGACCTTGCCGAGCTGGCGGCCCTGGCGCTGAGCCACTGCCTCGGCGATGGCGGCCTGGCTCCACCGGGGCCCGTCCACCTCAATCTGCCCTTCGAGGACCCTCTCCACCCGGAGGGGCCTGAGTTGCTGGCCCTGGCGGCCGGCGTGCGTGAGCGGCACCTGGGTGCTGCTCCCGTCCCCGGCGCACGACCCCCCGGATCGCCCCTCCCTCTGCCGGAGTCCGCCCGGCTGGATCCGGACCTTCCGGGGGTGGTGGTGGCCGGACCCTGGCGCGGGCGGCCCCAGAGCTGGCCGGCCTTCGCCGAGGCCCTGCGGGAGTGGCAACGCCGCACGGGCTGGCCCGTGCTGGCCGATGCCCTGTCCGGACTTCGGGGCCAGCCCGGGCTCGACTCGCTTGCCGGCTACGACCTGATCCTCGAGTCGCCACCGCCGCAGCTGGCGGCCCCGCAGGTGCTGCGGCTGGGCAGCCTGCCCGCCAGCCGGCGTCTGCAGGCCTGGCTGGAAGGATGTGCGGGCCCCCAGGTGCTGGTAAGCGAGGCCGATCCCCGCCCGCTGGACCCCCTCGGCCGCGTGAGGGCCCAGTGGAGCGGCGGTCTGGCGCTCTGGCGGCAGGCGATGGCTGCGCCACCGGGCCAGCCCGCCGCCGGGTCCCTGGCATACGCGGATCAGTGGCAGGCCGCCGAGACCCGCGTGCAGGCCCTGCTCGATGGCCCGGAAGCCGCGCCGGCGGGAGCCCTGTTCGAGGAGCCCTTCCTTGCGCGCCGTCTCTCCCGGATGCTCCCCCCCGGGCTGCCGCTGATGCTCGCCAACAGCAGCCCGGTGCGCGACTGGGAAAGCTTCGCGGCGGCGGATGCCCCTGCTCGGCCCGTGTTCAGCTTCCGCGGAGCCTCCGGCATCGACGGCACCCTCTCGATCGCCGCCGGGCTGGCGGAGGCCCTCGGACATGTGGTGCTGATCACCGGCGACCTGGCCCTGCTCCACGACGCCAATGGCTGGCTGTGGCTGCCGCGGCTGGCGGGGCGGCTCACGGTGCTGGTGATCGCCAACGGCGGCGGCGGCATCTTCGAGCAGCTGCCGATCCGCACCGATCCCCCGGCCGCCCTGGATTTCGAGCGGCTGTTCGCCATGCCCCAGCCGGTCTCCCCCCTGGCGCTGGCGGCGGTGCACGGGGTGGCGGGACGCCGGGTGGCGCGGCCCGCGGATCTGGAGGCCGATCTGGCCTGGGCCCTGGGCCAGTCCTGCGCCCTGCTGGAGCTGCCCAGCAACCGGACGGCGGATGCCGAGCGTCGCCGGCGGCTGCGCACAATGGCCGCACGCGAGTGCGCCCTGCCATGAGCCCCTCCTCCGCCCCGCCGGTTCCGGTCGACTGGCGCCCCGTCGGCCGCTACGACGACATCCGCTTCGAGACCAGCGCCGAGGGGATCGCCCGGATCACGATCGACCGTCCGGAGAAGCGCAACGCCTTCCGGCCCCGCACGGTGCAGGAGCTCTGCGATGCCTTCACGCGGGTGCGGGAGGATCCGACGATCGGGGTGGTGCTGTTCACCGGCGCCGGTCCCGCGCCCGACGGCGGCTGGGCGTTCTGCGCAGGCGGCGACCAGAGCGTTCGCGGCGATGGCGGCTACCTGGATGACGACGGGCTGCCCCGGCTCAACGTTCTCGATCTTCAGCGGATCATCCGCAGCCTGCCCAAGGTGGTGATCGCCCTGGTGGCGGGCTACGCCATCGGCGGCGGCCAGGTGCTGCACCTGCTCTGCGACCTCAGCCTGGCGGCGGAGAATGCCGTGTTCGGCCAGACCGGGCCACGGGTGGGGAGTTTCGATGGCGGCTTCGGCGCCGGGTACCTGGCCCGGGTGGTGGGCCAGCGAAAGGCACGCGAAATCTGGTTTCTCTGCCGCCGCTACTCCGCCCAGGAGGCCCTGGCGATGGGCCTGGTGAACCGGGTGGTGCCCCTGGAGCAGCTCCAGGAGGAAGGGGTGGCCTGGGCGCGGGAGGTGCTGCGCCACAGCCCCACCGCCATCCGTTGCCTGAAGGCGGCTTTCAACGCCGAAACCGACGGGCTGGCCGGGCTCCAGGAACTCGCGGGACAGGCGACCCACCTCTTCTATCGGACCGCGGAGGGGCAGGAGGGCCGCAACGCCTTCCTGGAAAAGCGGGAGCCCGACTTCCGGGAGAGCCCCTGGCTACCCTGACGGGAGTGCTGCAGCCGTTTCCACTCGCCATCGCCGTGCCTTCCCCGTCCGACCCCTGGCCGTTTCGGGCCTGTCCGTCGGTCCGCGTGAGCGTCGGATCTTCCCGGTTCGCGGCGGTGACGCTGTTCCTCGGGCTTGGGCTCGGGTCATTCGCGTGCGGGCCGCTGCTGGCTGCGCCCCGCTCCACTGGGGTGACAAGTGCGGTGACACCGCCGGTGACACGGCCCACTGCCCAGCCCCTGCCGGAGGCGGCGCTGCTTGGGGATCGCCCCCTGCTGCTGGAGGATCGCAACCCTCTCCTGCCCGAGACCGGCCAGCCCACAGCCGCTCCTGCTGCGGAACCTCAGGGTCCGGCGGCTCCCCAGCCGGATCGGTCAGCTCCGGCGGCCGCTATCAGCCAGCCCACTCCCGCTCCCCCGGACACCACCCCCGCAGCGGCCACCACCCCGGCAGCGGCGCCCAATCCAGCCTCCACCGCCCTGCTGCCCCCGGCCGCCTCGGTGGCGCCGCTGCCGGGCCGGGAACTGATCCTCGATCGCCGCCGGAAGTTGCTGCAGGTGCTGCAGGACGGCAAGGAGCTGCGCCGTTTCCCGGTGGCGGTGGGGATGCCCGGCTGGGAAACCCCGCAGGGCCGCTTCACCGTGATCGAGAAGACGGCCGATCCCACCTGGGAGCACCCCGCCAACGGCCGCTTCTATCCCCCCGGCCCTGATAACCCCCTCGGCAGCCGCTGGATCGGCTTCCACCGCGACTGCCATGGCCGCCGCGGTTTCAACGGCCAGGAGCACCTGGAGGTGAAGGGCTGTGTCACCGCCGGGTTCCATGGGACCCCCAACCGAGCCAGCATCGGCCAGGCGGTGTCCCATGGCTGCGTGCGGCTGTTCGATGAGCACGCCCGCGATCTGTTCGACCTGGTGCAGCTGGGTACACCGGTGACCGTGCTGCCCTGAGGGCGCGGATCGGAGCCAATGGGGCGTTCTGGGAGGCCCCGTAGAGTTGCCGCCACCTGCACGATCCCCGGGATGCGCATCCTGTTTGCCGCCGCCGAATGTGCCCCGATGGTGAAGGTGGGGGGCATGGGCGATGTGGTGGGCTCCCTGCCACCGGCCCTCGCCGCCCTCGGCCACGACGTGCGCATCATCATGCCGGGCTACGGCAAGTTGTGGAGCCGGCTGCAGATTCCCGCCGAGCCCATCTGGCGCGGTCACACGATGGGCACCGACTTCGCGATCTACGAAACGCGCCATCCCAGCAACGGTCTGCCGATCTACCTGGTGGGCCATCCGGTGTTCGATCCCGAGCGCATCTACGGCGGCGAAGACGAAGACTGGCGCTTCACCTTCTTCGCCAGCGCGGCGGCGGAATTCGCCTGGAACGTCTGGAAGCCTCAGGTGCTGCACTGCCATGACTGGCACACGGGCATGATCCCGGTGTGGATGCACCAGGACCCGGAAATCAGCACGGTGTTCACCATCCACAACCTCCGCTACCAGGGACCCTGGCGCTGGAAGCTCGACCGCATGACCTGGTGCCCCTGGTACATGCAGGGGGATCACACGATGGCGGCGGCGTTGCTCTATGCCGACTGCGTCAACGCCGTGTCGCCCACCTACGCCCAGGAGATCCGCACGCCGCAGTACGGCGAGAAGCTGGAAGGCCTGCTCAACTTCATCAGCGGCAAGCTGCGCGGCATCCTCAACGGCATCGATAACAAGGAATGGGATCCCGCCCACGATCCGGCGCTGGTGGCTCCGTTCTCGGCCGACGACCTCAGCGGCCGTGCCGCCAACAAGCAAGCCCTGCAGGAACGGATGGGCCTGGCCGTCAATCCCGACACCTACCTGATGGGCATGGTGAGCCGGCTGGTGGATCAGAAGGGGGTCGATCTGCTGCTGCAGGTGGCCGACCGTGTGCTGGCCTACACCGACAGCCAGTTCGTGGTGCTGGGCACGGGCGATCGGGGTTACGAATCAGGCCTGTGGCAGATGGCGGCCCGCCATCCGGGCCGGTTTGCCGTGTTTCTCACCTACGACGACGCCCTCTCGCGTCTGATCTATGCGGGCAGCGACGCCTTCCTGATGCCGAGCCTGTTCGAGCCATGCGGCATCAGCCAGCTGCTGGCGATGCGCTACGGCTCGATCCCGGTGGTGCGCAAGGTGGGGGGACTCGTGGACACCGTTCCTCCCCACGATCCCCGCGCCCACAGCGGCACGGGCTTCTGCTTCGATCGCTACGAGCCGGTGGACTTCTACACGGCGATCGTGCGCAGCTGGGAGGCCTTCCGCCATCTCGACAGCTGGCGCGAGCTGCAGCACCGCGCCATGACCCAGGACTACAGCTGGGAGCGCTCGGCCCGGGCCTACGACGCCATGTACCGGGAGGTGTGCGGGGTGAAGGAACCGACCCCCGATGCCGAGCAGGTGGAGCGCTTCTCCCAGGGCCAGGGGGCCGACCCCAGTCGGCGCCGCGATGGCGAGCCGCTCGAGCCGACCAGCCTCGGGGCGCCGGAGGATGTGATGGCGGTGGAGCCCTCGCCATCGGCTCCGGCCCGCTCCCGCAACCCCTTCGCCCAGTTGCTGCGTCGGGGTGAGGGCTGAGCCGGACGGGCGTCGCATCACCCCGCCCTCCGGTCTCCCTGCCCCCTACCGCAGCCCCTGGAAACGCCTGGCTGCGGACTTTGAGGCGGTGGGAGCCGACCTGGTGCTGCGGGCCCGCGAGCTCCGGCGCCGCAACGGCGAGGGAAACCTCTGGCGTCCAGGCTTCTGGCCCAGCTCCTGGGCAGCGTGGTTCTGGCCGCTGATTCTGCTGGCGGCGCTTGTGCTGGCAGCAGGGGGCGTGGGACTGGTGGGCCGCTTGCGGCCGTTGGCGCCTGAGCTGCGCTTCCCGGTCCAGGACCAGGGGAGGCCGACGGCCACCGCCGTGGCCCCGCCGGCTGCCCCCTCCCTGCTGGAGGAGGATCCGCTCTCCCTGCCCGTTCCTGCCGAGGAGCCGCAACTGGAAGCCGCTCCTGCTGCCGAGCCCGAGCCGGCGCCGGCGCCCGGCCTGGAGTCCCTGCCCGCACCGCTGCCGCTGCCGGGTCCCGAGGAGGTGCTGAAACAGGCGTTCGCGGCCCTCGCACCCCCAGACCTGATCCAGTCGGCCCGGCCCGATCCGGCGACGGCCACCCTGCAGCTGGAGGTGGCCGACGCATTCGCCCGGCTGGAGCCCAGCCGGCGGCGGGAGCTGGCGGAGGACTGGCGGGTGCTGGCCTTCGAACGGGGCTACGAGCGGCTGGAGGTGGTGGATGACCGCGGGCGCCTGTGGGCCCGGCCAGCGGCGGTGGGCGGCGGCCTGGTGGTGCTCGCCTTCCCCCTGCCGCCGGCGCCGCTCTGATCCGGTGGATGGGCTGGGTGATGATCCTGCTCGATCCCAGCGCTCTCCTCCAATGGTCCTGCCCCTCGAGCAGCTCCTTGCCCTCTGGGGAGAGCCGCTGGGGCCCGTGCCAACGGGCCCGCTCGAGGCGGTGGCCACTGACAGCCGGGCCGATCTCAGCGGGGCCCTGTTCGTTCCGTTGGTGGGTGAGCGCTACGACGGGCACCGCTTCCTGGAGAGCGCCCTGCGGCAGGGAGGGGCTGCCGCGGCCCTGGCCCAGCGGGACCGGCTGCCGGACGCGGAGGCCCGGGCCCTGGCGCAGGCTTGCCGCCGCCCGATCTGGCAGGTGGACGACACCCTCGAGGCTTATCAGCAGCTGGGCCGGCTGTGGCGCCGGTCGCTGGCGGTGCCGGTGGTGGCCGTGACCGGCTCGGCCGGTAAGACAACCACCCGCGAGCTGATCCGTGCCGCCCTGGCACCCCTGGGGCCGGTGGTGGCCAGCCGCGGCAACGAGAACAACGACATCGGCGCTCCGCTCACCCTGCTGCGCGCTGCTCCCGGCACCGCGGCGCTGGTGGTGGAGATGGGCATGCGCGGATCGGGGGAGATCGATCGACTCAGCCGCTGCGCCGAGCCCGATGTGGCCGTGATCACCAACATCGGCACCGCCCACATCGGCCGTCTGGGGAGCCGGGAGGCGATCGCTGCCGCCAAGTGCGAGATCACCGTCTCACTGGCGCCCGGGGGGCTGCTGGTGGTGCCGGCCGGGGATCCCCTGCTGGAGGCGGCCCTGGCGGCGGGCTGGAGCGGCCGGGTGCAGCGGGTGGCCCTGGCGGACGAGCTGCCCAGCTTCCCGGTGGAGCTGCCGCCTGCCGACCGGGTGGCGGCCTTCGATGCGGTGGCGAATGCGATCACGCTGCAGGACAGGCTGGATGAAGACGGCTCCCCCCTGGTGTTGAGCCTGCCCCTGCCCGGCCGCCACAACGCCCGCAACCTGCTGCTGGCGCTGGCGGTGGCCGAGGAACTGGGGGTGGAGGCCACAGCGCTGTGCGGGTTGGCGGTGGAGGTGCCGGGGGGCCGGAACCGGCGCCTGTGCCTGGGGGGTGTTGAGGTGCTCGATGAGACCTACAACGCTTCGCCGGAAGCGATGCTCGCTGCCCTGGATCTGCTGGTCGCTCCGGCGCAGGGATCAGCCACCGGCGGCCGCCGCGTCGCTGTGCTCGGAACGATGCTTGAGCTCGGTGAGCGCAGCCTGGAGCTGCACCGCGCGGTGGGGGCCCGGGCGGCGGCCCTGGGGCTTGACGGGCTGGTGGTGGTGGCGGACGGCCCGGAGGGCCGGGCGATGGCCGAGGCCGCCCGGGCGGGGGTGAAGCGGCTGGAGCAGGTGGCGACGCCGGAGGAGGCCGCCCCTGTTCTGCGCTCCTGGCTGGCAGCGGGGGACCGGCTGCTGCTCAAGGCCAGCCGGGGGGTTGCCCTCGAACGGGTGTTGCCGCTGCTCGATCCCGCGGAAGCCGGTGGGGAGCGCGGCTAGGTTCGTGCTTTCTCTCGTCCGGCGCTGATGGCTTCGACGGTGCGCGGCTCCCTTCTCGTGCTGGCCCTGCCGCTGCTTGTCGCCAGCCCCGGCCTGGCCCCGGCCTGGTCCGCACCCCAGCCTTCCGTCTCTGCTCCGGCGGCCGCTGCATCCCCCAGCCCGCCGCAGGGCCGCCCCGGGAGCGCGCAGGCGGGAGCCCCTGGTACCGACCCTCCGGTGGTGTTCTGGGAGCCGGTGGACCCGAACGCACCGCCGCCGCCCAAGACCAGGCCCCCGGAGGAGGCCATCGCCCCCAGCGGCCTGCCGAGGCCGGGAGCGGTTTCCGGTGGCGGGAGCCAGCGCATCCCCGTGCTCACGTCCCCGCCGCCCGGCGTGTCCGCGGGCATGCCGATGCCGCCGCCCCCCGGTGCGATGCCCGCCGGGGTCCTGCCTCCCGGGGCTCTGCCTCCCGGGGTACGGCCTCCCGGCCCTCCCGGGGCAATGCCGCCGGGGATGATGCCGCCGCCGGCCATGCGGCAGTCCCGGCCGCCGTTGGCGGCCGGAGGTCCCCTGCCTCCCCTGCCGCCCGGGCCACCTCCGCCGCTTCAGCAGGCGCCCAAGCCAACGGCCACCACCTCTCTCGGGCCGGCCGCCTGGCTGGTGCCCCTGCTGGTGCTGGGCGGTGGGGCAGGCACGTTCGTGGCCCTGCGGCTGCGCCAGCGCCGCGGCCCGCTCTGATCAGCGCTCCGCGGCTGTCTCGGCGGTCGGTCCGCTCCAGTCGAGCTTGTTCACCTGCCGCGCCCGCCCCAGCGCAAGGGCTCCGCTGGGGACGTTCTCGGTGAGGGCGGACCCGGCCGCCACGGTCACCCGTTCACCGAGGGTGATCGGTGCCACCAGCACAGAGTTGGCTCCGGTCTTGCTATCGGCCCCGATCACCGTGCGGTGCTTGCGCACCCCGTCGTAGTTGGCGGTGATCGTGCCGGCGCCCACGTTCACGTTGGCGCCCAGATCGGCGTCGCCGAGGTAGGTGAGGTGGTTGGCCTTGACGCCGGCGCCCACATGGCTGTTCTTCACCTCCACGAAGTTGCCGATGCGGGCCTCGGCGCCGATGTGGGCGCCGGCCCGCAGCTGGGCGAAGGGTCCGACGGCGACGCCATCCTCCACCGTGACGTCGCTGAGCACGGAGTAGGTGACCTCCACGCGGTTGCCGATCGCGCTGTTCTCGATCAGGCAGCCCGGTCCGATGCGGCAACCCTCCCCCACCTTCACCCCGCCGCGGAAATGGCACTGGGGCTCCACGATCACGTCGCGGCCGAAGCGGGTGCCGTCGCTGAGGGTGCAGCTGGCGGGATCCACGAAGGTCACGCCCTCGCGCATCCAGTGCCGGCGCAGGCGATCCTGCAGCACGCCCTCGCACTGGGCCAGCTGCAGGCGGTCGTTGATGCCGTTGATCTCGTCGGCGTCCTCCACCTCCAGGTGCATGGCCGGCTGCAGCAGGGCCACGGTGTCGGTGAGGTAGAGCTCGCCCTGGTCGTTGTCGCTGGTGAGGTGAGGCAGCACCTCGGCCAGGCGCTGCCAGTCGAAGACGTAGATGCCGGCGTTGATCAGCGGGTTGGCGCGCTGCTCCGCGCTGCAGTCGCGGTGTTCGACGATTGCACTGACCGCGCCGGACTCGTCGGCGAAGACGCGGCCATAGCCGCTGGGATCGGCCAGGCGGGCGGTGAGCAGGGTCACCGCGGCGCCGCTGCTGCGGTGGCGCTCCAGCAGGTGCTCGAGGGTTTCGCTGCGCAGCAGCGGCACGTCGCCGTTGAGCACCAGCAGCTGCCCTTGGAAACCTGCCAGGGGGCCCAGGAGCTGCTGGACGGCATGGCCCGTGCCGTTCTGGGGCTCCTGCAGCACGAACTCCAGACCTTCATGTCGGCTGAGCGACTGCTCCACCCGTTTCGCCTGGTGGCCCACGATCAGCAGCCTGCGCTGGGGAACCAGCCGCTCGCAGCTGGCCAGCACCCGCTCCACCAGGGTCGCTCCCGCCAGTGGCTGCAGCACCTTGGGGAGGTCGCTCTTCATGCGGGTTCCCTTCCCGGCAGCCAGAACGGCAACGGCGAGCATCGGCAGGGAGGGCATCTGGGCGGGAATCTACCGGTCCTGCCCCGGGCCTCCCATCCCTCCTTCGCGGGGGCGTGGATGGTGGCGCCGGCCGCCCCAGCGGCGCTGCCAGGCTGACCCGCTCTCGGCACTGCTGACGGCCTGGGCCAGCGCCCGGCCCGCCCGGATCTCGTCGGCGCCGGCCCGTCCGTCGGGGTCGCGGTAAGGCTCTCCGGCCCGGGAGGCGATGTGCTCCCGCTCCATCGGGCTGAGGTCGCGCAGCACCCGCTCGGGAGGCAGGGGGGAGGGGGAGGCGACGGTGCCGTCGCTCCAGGAACCTTCCTCCTGGGGCGCGATGGCGCGGATCGCCGCCAGCTGCAGGCCCGCCTCGGCCAGGGCCCGCCGCACCGCGGCGGCCGAGCAGTAGGTGAGCAGACGCCCCTGGGGAGCCAGCAGCCGGGCCAGCGCGCCGAGGAACTCCTGGGTCCACAGCTCCGGCGAGCGCCGGGGCGAGAAGGCGTCGAGCAGCACCAGATCGCAGGCTCCCGTGAGCGCAGCGGAGAGGTCGGCCAGCCGGTTGCGGGCGTCGCCCCAGAGCAGCCGCTCGCTCGCCCACAGGGCCTCGGCATCGCTGAGCACTGCCGCCGGCCACTGGCGGCGGAAGCCGGCGTCGGCCAGGGCGAGGCGCAGGGGGGCGGGATCGCGTTCCAGCCCCCACCAGTTCAGTTCCAGCCCATGCCGGTGTGTGGCCTCCAGCAGGGCGGCCGTGTTGGTGCCGGTGCCCACCGCCACCTCCACCACCTGCAGCGCCCGGCCGGCGGCGAAGCGCCCGAGGCCGGCCGGTGCCACGAACTTGGCCCGGGCTTCGGCCAGGGCCCCATCGGCGCTGTGGAAACCCTCGCCCACCTCGCCGCTGAACAGGCTGAAGCTGCCGTCGGCCGTGCGCCTCCGCTGCAGGTCGCCCTCAGGCACGCAGCCGGGCCAGGTCGTCCCAGAAGCCGGGATACGACACCGCCGCCGCCTCCGCCTGGCCGAGGGTGGTCTCGCCGCTGGCTATCAGGGCGGCCACCGCCAGGCTCATCGCCACCCGGTGGTCGGTCTCGCTGTCCACCGCCGCTCCCCGCAGGGGCGTGACGCCCTCGATCGTGAGGCCGCCGGGGTGTTCCTCGATCCGGGCGCCCATGGCGCCGAGCTGGCGGGCCATCACCGCCAGCCGGTCGGTCTCCTTCACCCGCAGCTCCTCGGCATCCACGATCCGGCTGGTGCCTTCGGCGCAGCAGGCGGCCACCGCCAGCACGGGAATCTCATCCACGAGGCGGGGGATGAGGTCGCCGCCGATCCGGAACGGGCGCAGGGGCCCGTGACTCACCCGCAGATCGCCCACCGGCTCGCCGGCCACGTCGCGGCGCTCCAGCACCTCGATCCGGGCCCCCATCGCCTCCAGCACCTCGAGGATGCCGGTGCGGCTGGGATTGAGGCCCACGTTCTCCACCGTGAGCTCGGCGCCGGGGGTGATGGCACCGGCCACCAGCCAGAAGGCGGCCGAGCTGATGTCGCCGGGCACCGTGACCGGCTGGCCGCGCAGCACCGCACCCGGGCGCACGGTCACGTCCGTGCCGGCCGGCCCCGCCACGGAGAGATCGGCGCCGAAGGCCCGCAGCATGCGCTCGCTGTGGTCGCGGGAGTGGGCGGGCTCGATCACCGTGGTGGGTCCCTCGGCGGTGAGGGCCGCCAGCAGCAGGGCGCTCTTCACCTGGGCGGAGGCCACCGGCGTGCGGATCGTGGCGCCATGAAGCCGGCGCCCCTGCACCGCCAGCGGTGCCAGGTTGCCGTCCTGCCGGCCGTGAATCTCGGCGCCCATCTCGCTGAGCGGCCCGGCCACGCGTCGCATCGGCCGCCGCCGCAGGGAGGCGTCGCCGGTGAGCACGAAGTGGCGGCCGGCCCGCCCCGCCAGCAGCCCCAGCATCAGCCGCATGGTGGTGCCGGAGTTGCCGCAGTCGAGGACCGCTTCCGGTTCCCGCAGGCCGTCGAGGCCCACACCGCTCACGCGCACCACCTCACCCGCCCCGATCGGTGAGACCGCCACCCCCATGGCCCGCAGGCAGGCGGCGGTGCTGAGGGGATCCTCCGCCGGCAGCAGCCCATCGATCACCGTCTCGCCCTCGGCGATGGCGCCGAACAGCAGCGCGCGGTGGGAGATCGACTTGTCGCCCGGCACCCGCACCCTGCCCCGCAGGCTGCCGCCGCCCGGCAGCGTCAGGGCTGCCGCGGGGCTGGCGGGGGCGGAGGAGAGGCTGGAACTCACGGGCGCGGCGCATCGGGTGCCGATCCTATGGAGCCCTCCGCCGGTCGCCTCCGGCTGTGCTTCAGGGGCGGATGCCGGCGGCTCGCAGCGCCGCCGACAGCCCCCACACCTCCACCACCAGCTCGTGCCAGGGGCGGATCAGGTCCATGTCCAGGGCCATCGGCGTCGGCGCCGCTGCCCGCAGAGCACGGGCCGCCGCCAGCTGGGCGCTGGCCTCCTCCAGCCGCTGCCGGAACCGTTCGCGGCCGGGGGCGTCCATCACCCGATCGGGGCAGTGCTGCACCAGCACCAGGCCGCGGACGAACGAATCCTCGTAATCCTGGAGCAGCGGCGCCAGCACCCGATCGAGCAGCTCGCCGGCGTCGTCGGGGATGGGCGGGAGGCCGAAGTCCATGCTGAAACCCTAGGGATCCCTCCGCAGTGGCCAGGGGCGGGGAACCGGCGGGGACGGGCCTTGGCCCGCCGCGGCGCCCCTGGCCTCAGCCCAGCAGCAGGCCGCCGTCCTCGCTCAGCAGGGCGCGGGCGCTGTGGAGGTCGTAGAGGAGGTCTTCGAGGCTGATGTGCGCCAGTTCGCGCACCAGGGCCCGCTGCAGGCGGCGCTCCAGGGCAGCGGTGACCCGGTCGGCGGCGGCCTCCTCCCGTGGATCGTCGGCCTCGGCCTCCGGCTCCAGCGCCGTTGTGGTGGTGGGGGCGGCCTCCACGGCTTGCAGGATCTCCGCCAGGGGGATCGCTGCGGGCGGCCGCACCAGGCGGTAGCCCCCGTGGCGCCCCCGGCGGGCCTCCACCAGCTCGGCCCGCCGTAGCCGCAGCATCAGCTGCTCCAGCATCGGGGCCGGCAGCTCCTGGGCCCGGGCGAGATCGTTGACCGAATGCCAGACGGTGGGCGCGAGGGCCAGCTCCAGCAGGGCCTTGATCGCCTGCAGCCCGCGGCGCCGCAGCATCAGCGGCTGGCCAGCCGCTCGAGCACGTGCTCGAGGGTGTAGCCGAACAGGGCGGGATCGGGTTCGCCCCCGCCCAGATCCGCCAGCCCCAGCTCCGCCCAGCGGCGATCCACTCGCCCCTCCAGCTCCGCATCGCGCCGCAGGGGTTCCCCCCAGTCGTGCCGCTTCTCCGGGCCGATCTTGGTGGTGGCATCGATCGCCAGCCGGCCGCCCAGCCCCAGCCGTTCGCTGGCGAAATCGAGCGAATCGAAGGGGGTGTCCTCCAGCACAAACAGATCCCGCTGCGGATCCACCTTGGCCGCGATCGCCCAGATCACCTGCCGTGGATCGCGGATGGCGATCTCCCGGTCCACTACCACCACGAACTTGGTGTAGGTGAACTGGGGCAGGGCGCTCCAGAAGGCCATCGCCGCCCGCTTCGCCTGGCCGGGGTAGGCCTTGTCGATGGCGATCACCGCCAGCTTGTAGCTCAGCCCCTCCATCGGCAGGAAGAAATCCACGATCTCGGGGATCTGCTGGCGCAGGATCGGCGTGTAGATGCGGTTGAGGGCGATCGCCAGCATCGCCTCCTCCTTCGGCGGCCGGCCGCTGAAGGTGGTGAGGAAGATCGGATCCTTGCGGTGCGTCACGCAGTGGAAGCGCACCAGGGGGGAGTCCTCCACGTTGCCGTAGAAGCCCATGTGATCGCCGCAGGGGCCGTCCGGCAGCTGCTCGCCCGGGGTGATCGTGCCCTCGAGCACCACCTCGCTGTGCGAAGGCACATCGAGGTCGAGGGTGCGGCACTTCACCAGCCGCACCCCCTCGCCGCCATAGAGGCCGGCGAACAGCCATTCGCTCAGCTGCACCGGGATCGGTGTGGCGGCCGCCATCACCAGCAGCGGGTGAACGCCGATCGCCACCGCCACCTCCAGCCTGCGGCCCAGCGCCGCCGCCTTGCGCAGGTGGCGGGCGCCGCCGCGCACGCTCAGCCAGTGCACTGTCATTGAGTTCACCGACTGGCGCTGCAGCCGGTACACCCCGACGTTGGGGACGCCGGTTTCCGGGTCCTTGGTGATCACCAGCCCGAGGGTGATCACACCGCCGGCATCACCGGGCCAGGGGCGCAGCAGCGGCAGATCGTTCAGGTTCACCTGATCGCCCTTCAGCACCCGCTGGTGGCAGGGGGGGGTGAGGTCGCGGTCGGGCCGCGCCTTCACCAGATCCCAGAACACGCGGCCGTAGCGCTTCAGCTCCCCCATCCCCTTGGGCGGCCGGGGCTGCTGCAGCAGGGCCAGCCGCTCGCCCAGGGCCTCCAGCTCCTCGGGGCGCTCCATGCCCATGCTCCACAACACCCGCTCCACCGTGCCCAGCAGGTTCACCGCCACAGGCATGGGGGAGCCGATGACGTTCTCGAACAACAGGGCCGGCCCGCCGAGGGCCAGCACCCGGTCG
Organism: Cyanobium sp. FGCU6; assembly: GCA_024958655.1. Lineage (GTDB taxonomy): Bacteria > Cyanobacteriota > Cyanobacteriia > PCC-6307 > Cyanobiaceae > Cyanobium. The sequence continues at coordinate 70,370 of JANWUR010000001.1, forward strand.
GCGATCGCTGCCAGCTCCAGATCCGGATCCACCGGCGCCGTGATCCGCCGCAGCTGGCCGCGCTGTTCCAGCAGGCGCAGAAAGCCGCGCAGGTCGCGGGTCTGCCGGTTCATCCCACCAGTCACGCGGCGCTGCGGCTAGAGCGTTGCACTCTGACGCATGCATCACTTTGCCGGCGGCCCTTCCTGGCCGGGCCGCTCAGGGCCGGGCGAGAGTGGAAGGCCCTGGCCATCCAGCCATGCCGCGCCCCGCTGTTTCTCCTGCTGGCTGCCCCCGGTCCCTGTCTGTTCGCCGCTGCCCTGCCTGGCTGCTCGCCCTGGGCCTGGCCGCCTGCGCCCTGCCGCTGGGCCCCCGCCCGGCGGAGGCCTGCACCCGCGTGCTTTACACCGCCCCCGATGGCACCGTGATCACCGGCCGCAGCATGGACTGGGCGGAGGACATGCGCTCCAATCTCTGGGCCTTCCCCCGCGGCATCGAGCGCAACGGCGCCGGCGGCGCCAGCACGCCCCGCTGGCGTTCCCGCTACGGCAGTGTCGTGGTGAGCGGCTACGACGTGGGCAGCGCCGAGGGCATGAATGAGAAAGGATTGGTGGCCAATCTCCTCTATCTGGCGGAATCGGATTACGGCAAGCCCGATGGCAAGCCCGTGCTCTCCATCTCGCTCTGGGCCCAGTACGCCCTCGATCAGTTCGCCACCGTGGCCGAAGCGGTGGCCGTGCTCCGCCGCGAGCCCTTCCGGGTGGTGGCCCCCCTGCTGCCCAACGGCAAGCGTGCCCAGCTGCACCTGTCCCTCTCCGACGCCACGGGCGATTCGGCGATCTTCGAGTACATCGGCGGCAGGCTCGTGGTTCACCACGGCCGCCAGTACACCGTGATGACCAACTCACCCAGCTTCGATCAGCAGCTGGCCCTCAACAGCTACTGGCAGACCGTGGGTGGCAACAGCTTCCTGCCGGGCACGATCCGGGCCGCCGATCGCTTCGTGCGGGCCTCCTTCCTGCTCGCCAGTCTCCCCCGCCAGGCCGATCCCGCCGTGATCACCGCCGTGCCCGAGCGGAGCTTTGCGCTCCAGTCCCTTGCCGGGGTGCTCGGCGTGGTGCGCGCCGTCAGTGTTCCCCTCGGCATCAGCACCCCGGGAGTTCCCAACGTCGCCTCCACCCTCTGGCGGGTGGCGAGCGATCAGAAGCGCCGGGTGCTCTACTTCGATTCCGTCACCGCCCCCAGCGTCTTCTGGGTGTCGCTCGATCAGATCAACCTCAGCGCCGGCGCCCCCGTGCGTCGGCTGCCCGTGGCCGGAGGCCGGATCTACGGCGGCGAGACGGCCGCCCGCTTCGAGCCGACCCCCGCCTTTGCCTTCCTGCCCGCTACCGGGTTGCCGAAGGGTGCGGCAGTGCGGTCGCGGCCCTGAGCGTGGGTGCTGGTGGTGGGCGAGCGCCCTGGCTATCAGCCGGGATCGGCCAGCGGCAGGGTATGGAGCAGCCGGCGCCGCTCCGGCCAATCGGGGAGGTGTTGATCCAGCAGGCTGCGGAAGGCCTCGTCATGGCGGGGCACCCGCAGATGGGCGAGTTCATGGAGCACCACATAGTCCAGGCAGGCCCTGGGCCTGCTGGCCAGCTGGGTGTTGAGGCGGATGTTGCCGCTGGCGGGATTGCAGCTTCCCCATTGGCAGCGCATGGCCTGGATGAACAGCCTGTTGCACTCCACCCCCAGGGCCTCCTGCCATCGCTGAATCAGCGGCGTGGCGGCTGCGCGAAGTTGCTCGCGATACCAGGCAGCCAACAGGTTCCGGCGTTTGGCGCTGCTGCTGCCGGGCCGGATGACCAGGTGGAGATGGTTCGGGCGCAATTCAATCCTCGGTGGCTTGTCCACCTCCTCGATATGCAAGAGAATCCGCCGGCCCCAGACGTAGTGGCTTTCGCGTTCCACCACCTGACGGGGGCTGAGCCTTTCCTGGCGCTCGAACCGGGATTGCTGGCGACGGATCCAGCCGAGCTTGCCGATCGTGTAGGCCCGCACCTGAGCCTCGCCCATTCCTTCGGGCGCTGAGATGCGCACAGCGCCCCGAGGTGGCAGCACCGACAGGTGCAGGTGCTTGATGGGTTTGACGGTGACTTCCACCGCCATCGAACCAATCAGGAGCTGATGGCTCGGGCAGGGCTCGGGCATCAGTATTCGCTCTGGGCCATGAGGACCGCAAACAACCGTTCCACCTGGGCCTGGTCCTGCAACAGCCCAAACAACGCAGCCTTGATCACCTGCTCCTTGGCTTGGACACCCTTCCAGCCATCGGGCCTCACCTGGCGCACGGTCCGATCGATGCGCAGGGCCAGATCGAGATCGCCGTCAAGGTTGCTCCAGAGGGCTCGCTTGCCAGGGCTATCCAGCTCAGATGGGGTGGTGTCGGCCGTTTGTTGCTGCAGCTGGCGAGCCAGGTCGGCGACTCGACGGAGGTACTCCTCGTAGGCGTCAGCCTGTTGCTTGCGGAAGCGGATGATCTCATCGAGCACCTGGGACATGCGGTCGTAGAAGGCAGGGTCGTTGGCGCGCTCGCTGATGATCGTGCGGCGCATGTTGTTCTCGATCGTCTCCTGCACCGCCTTGCGGTTGCTGGCCCCCTTGCCGAACGAGGCGTTGATCGCCTGGGCGACACCTGTCTTGACGATCAATTCCAAGAGGCCGATGTCATCGAACGCGGAGATCTTGCGTGAGGCCTCGGCCTCGATGTAGGCATCGATCAGGAAGCGCATGTCGGCCTCATAGGCCTTGAGGTCGAGGTTTTCCCCTGCTGCCAGCCGGATCACCTGGCGCCAGTCGAGGCCCTTGTCGCGCTGCTGGGTGATGCGGGCGGCCTCATTGGTGCTGTAACCGGCATCGGTGAGTTCATGGGCCAGGGCGGCGTGGGCTCGGGTCAGCTCGGCCACCGCTTTGTAGTAGGCCATGCGCAGAGGCTCACGCTCCTGCAGGTCGTCAGGGTTTTCGGTGTTGCCGCAGAAGTGGCGCAGAATCGCCAGCTCATCCTGCGGCGGCGCCACCGACTCCGCCAGGAGATGTTCCTGTTCAGAGGCCGCGTCCAATCGCCCCTTGGCTTTACTCAGCCGATCCTGCAGCAGCACAGCGGGATCAGGGCCACCGGCGGAGTGATCCAGATCGTCTTTGGAGTACACCGAGATGGCGTTTTCCACCTTGTTGAACAGGTCCTTGTAGTCAACGATCAGGCCATAGGGCTTGTCGTCGCCGTCGAGGCGGTTGGTGCGGCAGACCGCCTGGAACAGGCCGTGATCCTGCATCGATTTGTCGATGTAGAGCACGCTGCAGGAGGGGGCATCAAAGCCGGTGAGCAGCTTATCCACCACGATCAGCAGCTTCATCTGGGCCGGCTGGCCGATGAAGAGCTGTTTGGCCTGCTCTTCATAGGTTTCGGTGCGGCTCAGGCCTGGCTGCGGGGCGATGCCTGCGAGGAGCTGCTCGTAGGTGTTGAAGATCACCTGCTTATCGGTTTCGGTGTTGGCGCCCACCTCTTCCTTGCTCACATCCGCGGCCTTCGGGTCGTAGGAGGTGATCACGGCGCACTTGCCCTTGAGTTCGGTGCGCTGGAACAGCTCGAAGTAGCGGCAGGCCTCATAGATGCTGGAGGCCACCAGGATCGCGTTGCCGCGTTCGCTCGCCAGCCGCGGGATGTTGACCGCAAAATCGTGGATGATGTCGAACACGATGCGCTCCATCCTTGAGCGGGAACTGAGCACGTTCTGCAGGGTGCCCCACTGGCGCTTGAGCTCCCGTTGCTGCCAGGGATTGAGTGTGGCGGTCTTGGTGTCGAACCACTGATCCACCCGCTCCTGGGAGCTGAGGCGCTGGTCGATGTCGCGGGCCTCATACACCAGATCGAGCACCACCTGGTCGTCGACGCCTTCGCTGAACTTGTAGGTGTGGATGTAGCCGCCAAAAACCTCCAGGCTGGTGGCTTTGTCCTTCTTGAGCAGGGGCGTGCCGGTGAAGCCGATGAACACGGCCTGGGGCAGCAGCGCCTTCATCACCCGGTGCAGCTTGCCGCTCTGGGTGCGGTGGCATTCATCCACGAAGATGAACAGTTCACCCACCGCAGGGCTGGGCTGCGCCTGCAGCTGTTCGAGATAGGTTTCGAAGTCGTCGACACCGCGCACGCTGAACTTATGCACCAGAGAGCAGAGCAGCCGTGGGGTTGGCTGAGCCAGGGCCTGCATCAGATCCTTGCCGCTGCTGCTGCGCTGAATCGTTTCGCCCGCGGCTCCGAACACGCTTTCGATCTGTTTGTCGAGCTCGTCGCGGTCGGTGATGATCACCACGCGGGCGTTGGGATTGGTAGCCAGGATCCAGCGGGCCAGCAGCACCATCACGATGCTTTTGCCACTGCCCTGGGTGTGCCAGATGATGCCGCCGCGACGTTCGTGAACGTGTTGTTGGGCCGCCTTGATGCCGAAGTACTGGTGAACCCTTGGCAGCTTCTTGATGCCGCCATCGAACAGCACGAAGTCGCGCAGCAATTCGATCAGCCGGTCCTTGCGGCAGATCTTGAGCAGGACCTTATCGAGTTTGAGCCGGCTGTTGTCGGCTTCGTCTTCCTTCCAGCGGAGGAAATACTTCTCAGGCGTGTGGATGGCGCCGTAGCGCAGGCCTTCGGAATCGTTGCCAGCCAGCACCAGCTGGTTGGTGGCAAAGAACCAGGCGTTGAAGTCTGCCTGCTGGTTGGAGAGGTTCTGGCGGATGCCTTCAGCGAGGCTCACGCGGCTGCGCTTGAGTTCGAGTACGCCGATGGCGATGCCGTTCACATACAGCACCAGATCCGGCCGCCGCTCACGGGGGCCCTTCAGGGTCACCTCCTCGGCGATGGCGAAGTCGTTGGCGTCGGGGTGCTCCCAGTCGATCAGGGCCACGGTGCTGGTGGGCTGATCGGCGGCGGCCTTCACCTGCACGCCGTAGCGCAGCAGGGAGTAGACGCGGCGGTTGGCCTCATAGAGGCCGGCCTGACTGACGTCGGCGTCACTGCGCAGCTGATAGAGGGCCCCGCTGATCTCCGCTGGGCTGGTGCCGCGCCGCTGCAGATAGGTGGTGAGGATCCCTTCCTCGATGTTGCTGTTGCCCGGTCGATCCTTCCAGTCGCCGAGATAGCGGTAGCCCAGCTGCTCCTGGAACAACTTCAGCACCCGGTCCTGGGTGGCCCGTTCGAAGCCGAGGCCGCTCACGGCTCGGGTTGCGGGGCATCGGGGCCTTCAAAAACAGCCCGGCCGTCTTCCCAGGTGACGGTGTAGTGACCAAGACGCCGCTTGCGTTCTAACTCGGCAGTCACCGCCTGCTGGAGGGCCTCCAGAATCTGCTGAACACCAGGGGGAAGGGCTGAGCTCATCAGGTCATCTTCCCCCAAGGTGCCATCTGCAAACTAGAGGATACGAGCAGTGCAGCGGCGAAGGCGCCTGCTTGTCGTTGTCGCTCCCCTGCCGGTGTCATGAATTCACCTCCCACCTGCCGCTCTTGGTAGGCCCGCGGTGCTGGATCCGGCCCTCGGCACGTAATTTCTTGAGGTGATAGCTGATCCCATCCACGCTGAGTTGCAGGGACTCGGCCAGTTCTCTGGTGGTGATCGCCGGCTGCTGCCGCATCAAGGCCAGGATCCGCTCGCGGGTCTTGCCGGCCAGCAAGGGAGCCGCAGACTTTTCTTGGGTGGTTTCTTCTGTAGTTTCTTGGGTAGTCTCCGTGGCTTCTTGGGTGGGTTCTTGGGTAAGGGCTGAGGTTGGAGGTCTCCCAAGGCTGATCCGAAAGCCATCCTCCATGGCAAACACCGGCTCGCTCAGGCCCGCTTCGCGGCAGCGGCGGATCATGTCGCCGGTGCCCGTGCCCAGGCGTTCGATGTACTGGGTGAGGTAGAGGGGTTCGGCGAGCAGGGGATTGGCGGGGATCGAGCCGTGGGGCTGGCGTAGCTGGGCGAGGCTGAGGGAAGGCGGCAGGTTGCCGGGGTTCCAGATCTCCACTCGATCGGCGAACACCATCACCTGCACCGAGCCGTTGCTGGTGTAGTCGCGGTGGGCAACGGCGTTGACGATCGCTTCGCGGATCACCTCCGGCGGAATCTCATAGGCGGCGGGGACCTGGCTGGAAGCGGCGCGGGTGCCGACGGCGAAGCTGAGGCGAGCGAGCACGAAATCGACCGCCTGATCCACCAGCTCGAACACGTTGCCCTTGAACACCTGATACGACGGAATCGGCTTGGCAACGGCGGTGCCGTGAAAGTGGGCGGCCTTCACTTCACTGCTGAGCAGGAAGCGCTGGGGCTGACGGCCAAACAGCAGCACGGCGGCATGCACGGGCTGGCCGTTGGCGAGCAGGTTGAGGTGGGTGAGCAGCTCGGATGGGGAGGCGTTGGGCGGCAGAGGGAAGCCGCGCACCTGGCGGGCCCGGTCGATGAACCAGGCCATGCGCTCGGGATCGAGATCTGCAACTGCGGACTGGGGGCAAGGGGAGGCGTCGAAGGGGCCGCTGCGGATCAGCTGGCGATCGTCGAGCCACTGCACCAGGGCGGCATAGAGCCCGGCGATCAGTTCGGCGCTGGTGGCGAAGCGGCGCCGCACCAGGGAGGCCTCGGCCTGGCGGATCAGGGCGAGCATGCGCGGATCGCGGCTGGTGTCGTCGGCGGCCTTGAGAAAGATCAGGCGCGTCTTGCCGCGTTCGCCGGCCCGTTGAAATTCCCGCTCGGTGGGGGAGAGCCCATCGGCATCGACGCTGCCGACTTCACTGCCAAACAGGCCCACATAGAGCTCGCACTGATCCACCAGATGCAGGTAGAGATCGTCGGCGCGGCGGTCGCTGGCGGGCAGGTCTTCGAACAGCACCGGCTCGAAGAAACGGCGCAGCAATGGATCTCCCTGCAGGAAATCGCGCAGGGCCAGGCGTTCGGCCGCGAACTCCTTCTGCACGCTGCTGAGGAAGATCTGGTGGCGGGTCATGCAGCCACGGGATCAAGGCTCAGGATCTCCCGCTCCACATAGGCCCGGAAGGCCGAGGGAGAGGTGAAGCAGCGAAACCCGGCGGCGCTGGCCAGGGCCAGGGTGGCGGGCTCTTCGTTGAGCAGCACGGCCACGGGCTGGCTGAGCTCCTCCTGGATGCCTGCGGGCCAGGCCAGATCGAACACGGCTTGCTGCTCGCCGGTGGCCGGATCGGCGAAGTCGTAGGCGAGGGTGCCAAGGGGGAGGGACTGCTCACCCATCCACGTATTGAGACCGATCAGCTCGGCTTCTTCCTCCTCGCTGGTGATGCCGCCAACTGTTTCGCTGGCTTGTTGGGGAACGGCTGCTGCTGGGCCGGAGAGCCAGCGGGTGTCGCCATGGAGCAGTTCCTCCAGCCGGGCGTTGACCTCAGCTGCCAGTAGCCCCTTGCGGGCCTCCAGGAAAGAGCGGAAGTTCCCCAGCTTCCAGAGCTCAGGATCCTGGGGAATCCACTGGGAGGCCAGGGCACCCGGATGGGCGGCCTCGATCTCGGGGAAGTACGCCTCTGGCAGGCGATCGGTGATCTTGATGTTGGTGTCTTTGGTGAGGAAGCAGAAGTTGGCTAGGGCGTTGACCTCTGGCCTGCGGTAGCCGGACTTGTAGAGCTGGGCCTTGGGGAAGATGTGATGCACCTCTAGGCGGCTCATCTTGCCGAGCATGCTGGCCTTAAGCGGAAGTCCGGTGCCCCAGTCGCGGGCTGCGCCCATCCGGGTGAGGAGGTAGAGCACAGGGTAGAAGCGGGCGCCGAGGCTCCAGCCGGTGAAGTGCCCGGGTTCCACCCGCAACCCGCCATGCCAGAGGCGCAGCTGCTCCAGTAGGCGCTCCAGCCCGGCACCTTCGCCTTCGAGGGCGGCGAGGTCCTGATCGATGAACGATTCGGTGGAACCGGAAAAGCGGCCCCACATGCCGGCCTGTACGAACCAGAACAGCAGCCGGTCGCGTTCCACCTCATCCATGGGCCCGCTGCGCTGATCGAGGTAGCGCACCATCACGGGGATGCCGAACCGCCCGAAGAACACCTGGTCGTGATCAAGGCCGAGTCGTCCCGCGATCAGGTTGAGGCAGGTGTCGATGTGCCTGGTGGCGCGTTTGAGCGCGTCCTGGATTTCGGGGGTGCTCTTGTCGTGCAGGTAGAGGAACTTGGCCTCACCGGTAAGCACCGTGTTCACCGAGCGCAGCAGCCAGTCGAGGTTGAAGCTGTAACCGTGGTCGCTCCATTCCTTGAGCTTGACCTTCATCGCATCACGACCCTCCGGCCAGTCGGCGCAGATCTTGGCGAGGGCCAGGTCGCCCTTGGAGAGCTTGGTGCCGCCACTGTTGACGCGGTTGAAGATGTCCACCACCACGTCGAGCGTCTTGTCGGCGCCGGTGACTTCTTCGATGTGGAGATCGATCTCTGTGATTCCCAGCAGTTGGCTGAGACGGCCGATGAACTCGCCAACGCGAGGGGCCAGCTCAGGGTTCTGACCAAACTCGGCAGCCAGCTGGCCGAGGCCGGCGCTGCCCGTGCCGAGCAGGTTGGTCACATCGATCCAGAGCGGATCGTCCTTCATCTTCACCGGCTGGTAGAAGGCAAACACCTCCTCTCCGAGATGGAAGCGGAGCCCGGAGAAGGCCTGGGCGTTGCCATCGAAGAACTTGGGAGGCTTGCCGCGCACAACCCCATAGAGGGAGGTCATGCGTTGCTGGCCATCGAGCAGCAGCTTCACCACACCTGCCGCCAGCGGGCCATCCCCCCGATGGGTGGCGGTCTGCGACTCCGTGGCCCACACCAGCAGACCGCCGACGGGATGGCGCTTGTAAAGGGAGTCGAACAACCCTCGCACCTGGTCGCGATTCCACACGTAGCCCCGCTGGAACTCGGGCAGGGCCATGTGGCCGCTGTCGATGTGGTCGAGGATGGTGGAGATCTTCATGGCTCAGCCATTGTAACCGATGCTCTGTAGATATTCTTCTGCAAAATCACCAAGACGAAATCGGTATACCGAGAAGAACTCGCGATAACGGGGGCCAAGATATCTCCTGCAGAGGTTGATCATAAAAACAGATTTGTCTAATCCAGCTTTGCGAGCCTGCTGGATCTCTCGCTCTAGGTGGTGAAGAATCGCCAGGCGATTACGCGCAAGCCTTGTGCAGTTCAAATTTAGGATACGAATGCTTTCGTTTACCAGTTCTCCCACGGTTTCGTACGTGTTTCCAGGCATGCTGATGGTGTTCGCATTCGCTTCATGTACATGCCAATGTCCGGTGCCGTGCTCTAGCCGCATTGGAAACGGCATTGCAGGAAGAAAGAGGGGATTAAGAAGCACTCCATGGCAATTGATGGTGCCTAGTGCTCGTTCCTTGTGAGCATCGCAACTCAGATTTTCAATGGGGGGCTCAAGGAAGTGGCGAGGATCGTTTCTTCTCTGACTGCCGCCCATGCAAGTAGCCAGCAGATTGTCCCAGTTAAGGGCCCAGTTCATGCCGGGGTCAGGCAGCGCCTTGGGAATAAAATGCTCAACACGAGTGGTGTTGTCGGATCGGCTAATCTTGATTTCGCAGTAGGCGCAGATCCCGCCTTGATCAGCTTCCAGCGAGTCCACAATCGCGTCATAAGCCTGCATGCCACCGCTCAAGGCATCGTTCCGCATCCCTTCCCAGGCGCTCAAAGGATGGGCTTGGCGGTAGGCAAGTAACTCTTGGGGCTCATCCGACTTTGCAACTCGCTTCATGACATATCTTTCTCCCATATCCGGTTTTCAATATGGAGATCAGCTTCAAGCAACTTTGGCTCGTAACCCTGGTAGCGCTCATCGAGGGTAGTCCTCAATTCCTTGGCACGGATGCTATCCCACTGCTCTTGATCAACCAGAGCGAGATATTCTTTGAGTTCATCCACCGCCGGGATCGGTGGACGTGGATCCTTTAGGCCCAAAACGTCATGCAGTAGACGGTGACTCTCGGCACCTAAGGCACCGGGTGGTGCTGCAAAGCATTTCCCATCCTGAAGAATCCGAATCTGCTGTGAATTCACCGTGCTCAGCACCTCTGGGCTATGGGTGGTGACAATGAATTGAATCTCTGGGAAGGCCTCGCGCAGCGCCGGCAAGATGCGCTGCTGCCAGCCTGGGTGGAGATGCTGCTCAATCTCATCAATGAGGACAATGCCGTTGCTTTTCTCAGGCGCAAACTGTCCATAGAGACTATTCAAGCGCACACAACGAAAGGCCAAATCGGCGACCAAGGCCACCACTCCGCAGATGCCGTCACTTAATTGGCTGACGGGGAGAAGGCCGAGATCGTTGTGAAACATAGCCAGCTCTTCCATACCCAGGTAGTAGCCGAAACGCGACCATCCTTCGTCCTTAAGGACGGAATCAACAGCCTGCTGGATCGCCTCCAAGCGTGAGGCCATCATCACGCCATGGGGCACAAGCAATGGATCCTCTTGCTGCAGCTTTAGCAATGTAGCTTTGGCTATCCATTGCTGGACTTGCAGATAGTTCGAGCTGGACGAGAAGCAGTCTTCGTAGCCAATCGTACGATTCTCACTGAGAATCTTCTTGCGGCTCAGATTCTTATTTGTTTTCCAGAGGCGTCCGTTGCCATAGTAGACAAGAATAGGCAAGATATTGTCTGCAACGTGATTGATGTTGTCCTGCAGGACCTGGCCGTAGCGTCTCAGGCAGGCGGCTTCGCCAACGGTTGTTGATCCTTTATAGCTTGAGAGTTGCCTGGCAATCTTGTGATCCTGGAGAATATGGCTTAGCTCGTTGGTGTCTGTGAATGGGAAAGCCACTGTCCCCTCGACGCGAATCGGCCAATGAGCACTCATCCTGAATGTTTCGGTATCTTGGTACAGCTCTTGTCGTGCATCAGCCGGAGCGAATCCCTTGGAACGGCCCAGATCAAATGCCCCGACAAACGGTCCCAGCAGCACGGTGATCGCATCCAGGATGCTGCTTTTCCCTTGCCCATTACGAGCCACCAGCACCGTTAAGTCGTCCTCAAACGTCACCTTCAGGTCTTCGAAGCGACGGAAGTTCTGGATGTGAAGCTCGCGGATCAGCATGGTAGGAGGTTTGGGGCCTTCATTTGAGGCGGATCTTGCCGGTGAGGAGCTGCTGCATCATTCCTTGCTTGATTCCCTGAGCCTTCTGAAGCTGATCATTTAGTGAGTCTATGTCGGAATCCATTTCGGAGAGCATCTCCGCTATTGCAATCTGCTCCTCCATGCTTGGCCATTTGATCTCGAGGTTCAGGAGTGCACGCTTGGAAATATTCTTCATGCTCCCACTGGTGCCCGTGGCTAGCTCCTTGATACGAGCACGATTGTGCTGCGTCGAGAGCGTGTATGCAAGCCAGCGGGAACTGACTGCATGAGGATCACGGTAGGCTGTGCGCCACAGCCGATCAGGCAGGAATAAATTGGGATGATCTAATTGCGAGTACCCACACTCTCCGACCAAGGCTGGGGTGTTCATTCTGCTGATAATCAAGTCACCTTGCTTGATTGGTGTTTTGGCTCGACTGATGTCGCAAGAGATGATCTCCTTCCTTTCGGTTGGCGAAAACTGACCTTGACTGACTGCTGATGTCTTCAGGATGTAGCGGCCAGTGCTCAGCTGGTCTTTATCAGTAGTCGATCGCACACTAACGCCGGCTTCAAGATCCCGGATTTCATCCCCCAACCTCTTCACCTGCCACTCCCCCTCAAACCCCGGCAGCCGCCGCTTGCCGGTGAGCAGATCCTGCATGGCGGCCTGCTTGATGTTTCGCTTTTTGTCTAAAAGCTGTTCGTGCGAAGCCAATAGCGCATCCATGTCGTCTAGTAGGGAGACAACCTTGCGCCTCTCCTCCTTTTCCGGCACCGGTAGCGAAATCCGCGATATGTCGCGAAGATTAATGACCTTCTGGGCGGACCCAATTGCTTCTTTTAGCAAAAGTTTCTTGCCCATATCTGACCGCAGAAACCAGCAGATATAACTGGCAACTTCATCATTAGAGCGATCAAGCCGAGCGATTGCGACTTGCCGTGCGATATTCCCTCCCGCAAGATGAGGCGGGACAATGGCTGCTTCTCCTGGGTAGCCAACCAGGCTCACAAGCAGTTCTCCACCTCTCAGGATCGTTCGCTCGTATTGCCTAGAAACCTTTGCCGATATTGTTCTAAGATTGTCCTCTGCTATTGAACCGTCATAGATATCGCCGCCGCGAATAAAGAGAACTCCATCAGCGACGACTGGGCCAGGTTGTACCACTCCATACGTAATGCCACTACCAGGCTGAAGCAGGGAGGTGATCGGCGCCACATCCCAATCCTCTGGGATCACCCCCACCTCGGTCTGCTTGTAGCCCGGCTTCAGTTCCATGCGAACCCCATCCGCTCCAGGTGGCTGGCTACGCGTGCTTCCAGTTCTTCCACCCGCGTGCTGATCGCAGGTAGGGGCTCTCCGTAGCGCTCGCCCAGCTGTTTGAGGCGGCTGGTGAGGGCCTGGCTCACGCGTTCCACCTCGGCGGACACGGACTGCTCCAGGGAGTCCAGCCACTTGCCTTGCACCACCAGCTCGCGCACCTCGGCTTCCGTGAGGCTGTCGTAGCGGCCGTAGGCCTGGTCGTCGAGTTCGGCTTCGGCGGCTTTGAGGGCCTTCTTGGTAGCGGCCTCCTCGTCGCTCAGCTCCAGCCATTCCCGCAGCACGGCCAGCTCCTCCGCGGCTTCGGGATCCTTGCGGATCTCCTTGATGCGAGCGTTGACGGCGGCCTTGGTGATCTTGTCCAACTCGCTGAAGGCGCCCTCGTCGCCGCCGTGCTCCTCCTCCAGTTCCGCCAGGCGGCTGCTGGCCTCCTCCAACTGGGCGCGCAGGGCTTCGATCAGCTCCAGATCACCGGCGAACAGCTGGCGCACCAGCAGCTCCTTGGGCACCAGGTCGCAGGCCCAGCCTTTGTCCTTGGTCTTGCCCTTCTTGTCGGTTTCCAGCACCCGGTAGGGCTCAGCGCGCCAGCCCTCGGCGCTGATCGCATACACGTCGTCCTGCATCGTCTCGGCCCACTGGTCGAGCAGCAGCTGGTACACGGCGTAGGCATCGATCAGGGGCTGGCCCTTGTAGTGGGCCAGCAGGCCCTCGCTCAGCTCGCGGATCACGGCCTTGGGGTGGCAGCCCGGCTCCAGGGCGATCAGCTGGGCCGCCGCCTGCTGGCGCCAGGCCTCAAAGTGCTTGGCCATCCCATCCAGGAAGCCGGCGAACTGGGGATGGGCCGTGATCGTGGCCTTCAGCTCCGCCGGATCCACCGCCAGCTCCAGATAGCCGGACCGCAGCGGCCGGAACAAGGCTTCGCGAAGCTGCGGGCACACCTGCCAATAGGCCTGCAGGGCGTCGATGTCGCGCTCGGGGATGCCGCCGCGCAGGTGGGCCTCGATGTCCTGCAGGTCTTCCGCCTCAGAGCTGTCGATGTAGCGGGGCAAGTTGAGGTTGTAGTCGTGCCCGGCGATCTCCTCGTTGCGCACAAAGCGCGAATAGCCGGGCAGCTCCAGCTGGCGGGTGAACACATCGACGATCTTGTGGATGTCGCGTTCGCGCAGGCGGTTCTTGGGGCCGTCCTTCATGAAACCCTTGCTGGCATCCACCAGGAAGATCCCTTCGCGGTTGCCGGCCTCGCGCTTGTCGATCACCACGATGCAGGCGGGAATGCCGGTGCCATAGAAGAGGTTGGCCGGCAGGCCGATGATCCCCTGGATCAAGCCCCTCAGGATCAGGTTCTTGCGGATCTCGGCTTCGGCGTTGCCGCGGAACAGCACGCCATGGGGAAGGATGCAGCTGCCCTTGCCGGTGCTCTTGAGCGTGCGCACGATGTGCAGCAGATAGGCATAGTCGCCCTGCTTGGCCGGCGGGATGCCGAAGCCGTCGAAGCGCCCGTAGGCATCCTTGGCCGCATCCAGCCCGGTGCTCCAGCGCTTGTCTGAAAACGGTGGATTGGCCACCACATAGTCGAACTGCTTGAGCTGCTCGGCTTCCTTCAGCTTTGGATCGGCCAGGGTGTTGCCCTGCCAGATGATCGCTGTGGGGTTGCCGTGCAGGATCATGTTCATCCGCGCCAGGCCGCTGGTGGCGGCGTCCTTCTCCTGGCCGTAGAGCGTCACCGGCCGGCCCGCCTGGGCCGCCACCTTCAGCAGCAACGACCCCGAACCGCAGAACGGATCGCACACCGTGGTGGAGGCCTTCACATCGTCGCTGTTGATCTGCAGCACCTGTGCCTTGACGCGGCTCACCTCGGCCGGCGTGAGGAACTGCCCCTTGCTCTTGCCGCTCTCCACGGCGAAGTGGCGCATCAGATATTCGTAGGCATCGCCAAGGATGTCGTCGTCATCGGCCCGGTTGCGGGAGAAGTTGAGCGCCGGTGCCTCGAAGATGGCGATCAGATCGGTGAGGCGATCAATGAGCTCCTTGCCGCTGCCCAGCTTGTCCTGAGCGTTGAAATCGGGGAAATCGCTCTGGCTCAGCTGCTGGTTGGCGGCCACCAGCGGCGCAATGATCTGTTTGTTGATGCGATCGCCGATCTCCGCCTTGCCCTTGAGGGCCACCATGTCGGCAAAGCCGGAGCCCTCGGGGATCGTCAGCGGCGCATAGGGCTGGCCGGCGTACTTGTCGCTGATGTATTTGAGGAACAGCAACACCAGCACATAGTCCTTGTACTGGCTGGCATCCATGCCGCCGCGCAGGGCGTCGCAGCTGGCCCAGAGGCTCGAATACAGCTCCGACTTGCGGATGGCCATGGAAACGGACAGGACAGGGCCGCTGGAGGGGGCCGTTCGGGCGATTGTGCCGCAGGCCTCGGGTGGGGACGCAGCCCAGCCAGCCAGGCCTAGAGTGTACAAATCTGATGTACAAGCTGTGACGCGCGTTTCGGTGTCCCATCTGCGCCAGCACCTGCCCTCCTATCTCAAGCGGGTGCAGGAGGGGGAGGCCATCCAGATCACCTCCCGCGGCCGCGTGATCGCCCGGCTGCAGGCCGAACAGGATCCCGCCGAAGCAGCCCGCCAATGGCTCGAGGGGCTGCAGGGGCGCGTGACGCTGGTGGATGTGTTGGCGCCCCTGGATCCGGAGTCGGCGGACGACGCCTGGAGCGGCGATGCCGACCATCTGTGACACCCACGTGTTGCTGTTCTGGGCCCACGAGCCCGAGCGGCTCTCAGCGACGGCACGCCAGGCCCTTGAGCAGGGCCGCAGCCAGGCCGAGCTGGCCATCGCTGACATCACGCTGTGGGAGCTGGCCCTGCTGCAGGAGCGCGGCCGGCTGCAGCTCCCCGCTGAGGTGGCCCCCGCCTTCTACCTCAAGCAACTGCTGGCGGCGCTGCGCCTGGAGGTGCTGCCGATCACACCGGAGATCGCCCTGCTCTCGCGCCGTGCACTCTTCCAGCACGGCGATCCGGCCGATCGCCTGATCGGTGCCACCGCCCTGCAGCTGGGGGCGCCCCTGATCACGGCGGACGCCAGGTTGCGGGCGCTGGAGGGCCTGAAGACGGTGTGGTGAGGCGCTGGGTTGGGAACAGCTCTCAGGTTTGGGCTTGAATGCCCTCACCCTCGCCACCTCGATGGCCCGCCGCCGCCCAGCCGCACCCGCCGCCCGCGGCAAGGCACACGGCGATGACGTCCGGCCCTCCCCTCCTGCCGACTCCGCTCCCACGCAGCGCAAGTTGACCGAGCTGGTGGCACGGCGCCACTACAGCCAGGCCCTGCGGGTGCGCGAGCAGGCCCTCCGCCGCCATCCCGACTGGAGCCTCAGCCCCGGCGAAGCGCAGCTCTGCTGCCTGGAGGGCCGCCAGGCCCTGGAGCAGCAGCAACCCAAACGCGCCGAAGCCGCCTTCAACCGCGCCCTCGCCCTGGTCCCCGGCGGTGAGGCGTTGCTGGGCCTGGCGCAGCTGCAGCTGCAGCAACAGCAGCCGCAGCGGGCGCTGGCCCTGCTGGAGCACGCCTTCCAGGCCGGTGAGCTGGCCCCGGAGCTGGTCGGGGCCTACCTCAAGCTGCTGCTGCTGCAGGGCCAGGAGTCGACGGTGCGGCGGCTGCTGCGGGAGCAGCCGCAACGCTTTCAGAGCCAGCACCTGCACTGGGCCGCCGGTGTGCTCGCCCTGCTGGAGGGCAACCCCACCCATGCCAGGCGCCAGTTCGAGCGGATGGCCGCCCCGGCCACTCCCGGCGATCACGCCGGCGTGTGGCGAGCCTGGGCTCTGCGGGAAGCGGGAGACACTCAGGCGGCTGCCGCTGCGCTGCAGGGGATCGACCATCCCGCCGGCGCTGCCCTGGCGCTCGATCTGGCGGCCGCCGTCGAGCAGCACCCCGCCAGCCTGTTCGAGGGCCCGCGCCGTCATCCACCGCCGCCACAGCAGCTGCAGGCGCTGGAGCTGCTCCAGCAGCTGCGCCAGGGGCGCCTGCTGCAGGCCGCTGAACGGCTGCTCCGCCAGGAACGCGCTCTGGTCAGCGCGTGGCCGGAGCTGGAGACCCTGCGGCGGCCCCTGCTGCTGCTGGCCGGCCAGCAGGCCCTGGAACAGGAGGCTCCCAGCGAGGCCATCCGCTGCTGGCGACCGATCGTCGATCGCCCCATGCTGGATCCCGATCTGGCCCTGCGCCTCTATCCGCTGCTGATCGACTCCGATGACGAGGACGATCTGCAGGAGGCGGAACGGCTCGCCGCCCTGTTGCTGAGCTGGCTGCGCCGCGCTGCCCGCGCTGCGCCCGCGGACTGGCCCGAACCGCTGCTCTCCACCACCCTGGCGCGGCTGCACTGCTGGCAGGCCGATGCCCAGATGCGGCTGGGGATGCGCCAGCAGGCTGGCCGCAGCGTCGAGCAGGCCCGTCAGCTGGCGCCCGACCATGCCGATGTCTGCGGTTGCCGCGGCCTGCTGGCGGCCATGAACGGCGCCACGGACGCCGCCATTGCCCAGCTCTGGCAGGCGCTCGAAGGCGGCTGCAGCAACACCGCCGTCTTCCCTGTGCTGGAGGAGATCCTGGAAGCCGAGGGCCACCTGGAGGAGCGGCAGCGGTTGCTGCGCGAGCACGGACCGCGCTTCGGCGTGTCGGCTTCAGCGGACGCGGAGCCCGATGAAGGCCCGCCCCTGTGGTTGGTGGCGCTCAGCGAGGCCGACGCCCTGGCGATGGCCAACACCCTCAGCGCCCTTCCCGGCGGCGGGGGTGGCGGCCTCGCGGCCCTGAGGATCTTCAACGACCATCTCACCGCCTCCGCTGGCAGGGGATCCGGCGGCGATGCCCCCGTCAACCTCCGCAGGCTGGATCTGCAGCTGGCGCCGGCCAGCGCCGCCTGGGATGCCCTGCTCGCCTCGCTGCCGCCTCAGCAGCAGGTGGAGGCACTGATCGCCATGGTGGCGGCGGTCCACCGCTACTGCCGACGCAGCGGCAAGGCCCTCGCCGCCGAGATCAGCGCCCGCCTGCTCCAGCTGGAGGAGCGGCTCGCCAGCGGCGAGGCTGCCACGGCGGAGCGGGCCCGGCGGGGTCTGCTGCTGCTGCTCGGCCTGCGCCTCAAGCGCGGCGAATCTCCTGACGAGCCGGCCCAGCGCCTGCTGCGCGACTGCGCCCAACCGGAGCGGCAGCTGCCCCTGGCCCTGCTCGATCTGCGCCTGCTCGGCTCCACCCGCCCCTGGCAGGCGATGGTGCAGGAGCTGCAGCGACACGCCCCCGACCATCCGCTGCTCAGCCTCGCCCTGGCGACGATGGAACGCAGCTTCACGTCCCCCTACAGCCGGCTCAGCGAGCGGGCCTTCGAGCAGGCCCGCACCCAGCAGGACCGCGAGGCCCTGGCCGCCTGCCGGCGCGAGCAGGCCTGGATCGAGGCGGCCTTCGATCGCGAGCAGGCCCGGCGCCGCGCCCGCAGCCTCGCCGATCATCCCCTCTGGAGGAAGTGCATCGCCGGGGTGGATCTCAGGGCCCTGTTGCGGCGCTCTGTCCTGCAGCAGGGGGGAGATCCGCCCAGCGAGGCGGAGCTCGAGCGGCTGCTGCCGGAATTTGAGCGTGAGCTGCGCGAGGCCTTCGCCCGCATGGGCCCGGAGGCGTTCGATCGGCAGGTGCGCGAGCTGGCGGGGGCGCCGCGCCACGAGGCCTGGGCGCCCCCGGATCCACCGCCACCGCCGCCGCGCCCGGCCCGCCGTCGCCGCACCTTCATGGACCTCTAGCCATGGCAGATCCCTACACCCTGCTGGGTCTCACGCCCGAGGCTTCGGCGGCGGACCTCAAGGCCGCCTACCACCTTCAGCTGCGCCGGTTTCCGGCCCACAGCCATCCCCAGGAGTTCCAGCGGATCCGCGCCGCCTACGAGCAACTGCGCGCCGCCGCCACGCAGCGGGGGGATCCGCTCCAGCCCGGCCCCCTGCTTCAGCAGCTGGATGCCGAAGCCCTCGACGCCCTGGAGGCACGGGTGCGCGGCTCCTGTCGGATCGATCTCGCCACGCTGCTGCGCCTCACCCTGTGAACCGCCGCCACACCGGACGCAGTCCCAGCCTGTTTCCCGCCCCATCCCTGCAGCGCCTGCGATGACCTCCCCCCGCGAACGGGCCCAGCAGCAGCTCGCCCTGCGTCAGCAACAGCAGGCGCTGGTGCGGGATCTGCTGCCGGTGCTCGATGCCCTCGACCGGGCTGAGAGCCACTGGCGGCAGTCCTTGCCGGCGCCCACCAGCCAGGGTCCGGCCCCGGCCCCGGCCTTGGTCCCGGGCGCCTGGCCCCGCTGGCAACGCTGGTGGCGCCGCTGGTGGCGGCGAGCTCAGCGCTCGTCGACGCCCGCAGCCATCGCTCCGCCGGACTCACCGCAGGCGCTGGCCCAGGGTGCCGGCGAAGGCATCGGCCTGATCCGCGCCCAGCTGCTCGAGGCCCTGGAGGCCCATGGCCTGGAGCCGATCGAGACACTTGGACAACCCCTGGATCCGCAGTCGATGCAGGCCCTCGGCCAGCGCCAGGCCCGGCCGGGCGAGACCCCGGGGGTGGTGGTGGAGGAAGCCCTGCGCGGGTACCGCTGGCAGGGGAAGCTGCTGCGCGAAGCCCAGGTGCTGGTGGCGGGCCCCTGACGCCGGCGCCCGCTCCCCGCGCTCCCTGTTCTCACCCCGTTCCCTGCACCACACCCCATGGCCACCGTCGTCGGCATCGATCTCGGCACCACCCATTCGCTCGTGGCGGCCCTGGAGGACGGCCAGCCCTGGGTGATCCCGGATGAGGAGGGCGAGCTGCTGCTGCCCTCGGTGGTGGGGATCGGCCCCGGCGGAGACCTGCTGGTGGGGGCGGCGGCCCGGCGCCAGGCGGCGGCGGCCCCGGAGCGCACCGTGCGTTCGATCAAGCGCCAGATGGGCAGCGAGGGCACGGTGGCGATGGCTGAGAAGCCCTACCGCCCCCAGGAGATCTCCGCCCTGATCCTGCGCACCCTGAAGCAGCGGGCGGAGGAGGCGCTCGGGGAGCCGGTGGAGCAGGCGGTGATCACGGTGCCGGCCTACTTCACCGACGCCCAGCGGCAGGCCACCAAGGAGGCGGGGGAGATCGCCGGCCTGGAGGTGCTGCAGATCCTCAATGAGCCCACCGCGGCGGCGCTCGTGTTCGACCGTCGCGACGACAACGGCCAGCGGCTGCTGGTCTACGACCTGGGCGGCGGCACCTTCGACGTCTCGATCGTGGAGATCACCGGACCGGTGACGGAGGTGCTGGCCAGCCATGGCAACAACCGTCTCGGCGGCGATGACTTCGACCGGCGCCTGCAGCGCCTGCTGGTGGAACGCTTCGAGCAGGCCCATGGTCTTTCCCTGCCGGCTGAGGCTGTGCTGGAGGCGCGGCTGCTGCAGGCGGCCGAACGGGCGAAGATCCAGCTGAGCGAACGCACCCGGGTGACGCTGCGGGAGGCCTTTCTGCACAGCCAGGGCGACACGCCGCTGCATCTCGAGACCGAGCTGGTGCGGGAGGAGTTCGAGGCCCTGATTCAGCCGCTGCTGGCTGAGACCCTCATGGCCATCGACCGTGCCCTGGCCGATGCCGGTCTGCAGGCGGCGGATCTCGACCGGGCGATCCTGGTGGGGGGCTCCACCCGCATCCCCCTGGTGCAGGAGCTGGTGGAGGCCCATCTGCCGGGCGTGGCGGTGAACAGCTTCGAGCCGGATCGCTGCGTGGCGCTCGGGGCGGCGCTGCAGGCGGCGGTGCTGGATGGACAGGAGGTGGAGACCTTCCTGGTGGATGTGACCCCCCATTCCCTGGGTGTCGCCACGGCGATGCAAACCGAACAGGGGCTGATCCCCAACATCTTCAGCACAATCCTGCCGCGGAACACGGTGATTCCCGCCAGCCGCTCCAGGCTCTACTACACGATGCACGACAACCAGAAGCTGGTGCGTATCGAGGTTTCGCAGGGGGAGAATCTCAATGCCGAAGACAACATTCCCCTGGGCAACTTTGAGGTGGCAGGTCTGCCAGCGAAACCGGCGGGAGATGTGGCGATCGAAGTGCAGTTCAGCTTTGATCTCAATGGCATTCTCACCGTCACCGCCTGCGAGACCAGCAGCGGCAGGCAGGAGCAGCTGGTGGTGAACGATGCCGGCACTCAGCGGCTCGCCAGCCATCAGCTCGAGCGCAGCCGCGATCTGGTCGAGAGCCTGTTCGCCGCCCTCGGCCGCGAGGCGGGCGAGGGTGAGGCGATGGTGGACCCTGAAGCCGAACCGGAAGCCTGACCCGGAAGCCTGAACGGTGAGGCGATCAACGCGCCTGCGGCAGCCAGCGGCTCGCCAGCCCTTGCCCACCGCCCTCCTACGGCTGCACCAGGCCGGACCGGCTGGTGGGACTGACACACTGACGCCAGTGCCGCAGTGCCGCTGTGCAGATCTCCTACTTCCACACCTCCGAGGCCGTCCCCCCCGTGCAGCCCGTCGCCGAGGGGGGCCCCGATGCCGCCGTGGTGATCGACGTGCTGCGGGCCACCACGACGATCGCCTGGTCGCTCGAGAACGGGGCGGAGGCGATCCAGGCCTTCGCCGACCTCGACTCCCTGGAGGCGGCGGCCGCCGCCTGGCCCGCCGAGCAGCGCCTGAAGGCGGGAGAGCGGGGCGGCCAGCGGGTGGAGGGCTACGACCTGGGCAATTCCCCCCTCGCGGTCACCCACGAGCTGGTGGGGGGCAAGCGCATCTTCATGAGCACCACCAACGGCACCCGTTCGCTGGCGGCCGTGCGTGAGGTGCCCCTGCTGCTGACGGCCTGCCTGCCCAACCGCACCGCCGTGGCCCGCCGGCTGATCGAGCGTGATGCGCGCGTGGTGTGGATCGTGGGCAGCGGCTGGGAGGGCGACTACTCGCTCGAGGACAGCCTGGCGGCCGGGGCGGTGGCCTCCGCCGCCATCGAGCTGGCGGTGGCGCCCCACCGGGGCGTGAGCTGCGGCAACGACGAGATGCTGGCCGCCCTGGCGCTCTGGCAGCAATGGCGCCATGACACCGAGACCTGCCTGCGGGCCGCCAGCCATGGCCAGCGCCTGATCCGCCTCGGCGATCACGACGCCGATTTCGCCTGCTGCGCCGCCGTCGACAGCCTCACGATCGTGCCGGTGCAGGCCGAGCCCGGCGTGCTGCGGGCCAGCTGAGGCCCCCCGCCCCGGATCCCGCCGCCCCCCTGGCACGGCCCGCGGCAGCCCTTACAGTTCGGCCGTCCTGGCCGAGGAGTCGGTGAGCAGTTTCCTGGCAGCCGCCGTTCAACTCACCAGCACTCCGGATCCGGACGCCAACTTCGCGGCTGCGGAGGAGCAGATCGAGCTGGCCGCCCGGCGGGGTGCCGAGCTGGTGGGTCTGCCGGAAAACTTTGCCTTCATGGGCGACGACGAGCTGCGCCTCACCCTTGCCCCCTCGCTGGCGGAGCGTTGCAGCCGCTTCCTCGTCACGATGGCGCGCCGCTATCAGGTGATCCTGCTGGGGGGCGGCTTCCCCGCTCCCGCCGGTGAGGGCCGCACCTTCAACCGCGCCGAACTGGTGGGCACCGAGGGCCAGCTCCTGGCCCGTTACGACAAGATCCATCTTTTCGATGTCGACATCCCTGACGGCATCACCTACCGGGAGTCGGCCACCGTCACCCCGGGGCACGACCTGCCCCCTGTGGTCGACGTGCCGGGGCTGTGCCGCATCGGCCTGTCGATCTGCTACGACGTGCGCTTCCCCGAGCTCTACCGCCATCTCGCCGGCGCCGGCGCCGAACTGCTGATGGTGCCCGCCGCCTTCACCGCCTACACCGGCAAGGACCACTGGCAGGTGCTGCTGCAGGCCCGGGCGATCGAGAACACCGCCTACGTCGTGGCGCCAGCCCAGACAGGCCTCCACTACGGCCGCCGCCAGACCCATGGCCACGCCCTGGTGATCGACCCCTGGGGCACGGTGATGGCCGACGCAGGACTGAGCCCGGGCCTGGCGATGGCCCCGGTGGACACGGCCCACGGCCGGAGGGTCCGGGCCCAGATGCCCAGCCTGCAGCATCGCCATCCCGCCCTGTTCTGACGGTCGATGGGGATCCGTTCGACCGGGCTGCGCTGTCTGCTGGCCGTCGCCGTGGTGCTCAGTGCGACCGCCGCCCGTGCCGGTGCCCTCTCCGCCTGGGCGATCAGCCGCGATGGTGCCCTCGAGCTGCGGACGTCTCCGGGGGTGCGGCTGCAGGCCTACTTCGAAGAAGGGGCTGCGGGCCGGGGGCCGCGGGTGTGGGTCGATATCCCGGGCGCGCCGCTGCGCACCCGCAGCCTGCGGGCCACCGGCGCCCTGCAGGAGGTGCGGATCGGCAAGCCCGACCCCTACACCACTCGCCTGGTGCTCGAGTTCCAGCCCGGCACCCGCCTCGATCCCCGGCAGCTGCGGCTGGTGGGTACCGCCCGCGATCGCTGGCGCATGGAGCTCCGGGGAGTGCCGGCACGGCGGATCGCCCAGCTGGGGGAGGGCGACATGGACGCCAGTCCCGGCGCCTGGTCCGGGCGCACCGCCGCCCGGTTGCCCGCCGGCGGCAGGTACGGCGGCTCCGACGACTGGTCGTCGCGGGGCCGCAGCACCGCCCGCACGCCGCTGAGCACCCAGGGGTTGCCGGTGGTGCCCCGCGGCCGTTTCCGGGTGGTGATCGATCCCGGCCACGGCGGCCCCGATCCGGGCGCCGTGGGCATCGGCGGTCTGCGCGAGACCGACGTGGTTCTCGATGTGGGTCTGCAGGTGGCCCGCCTGCTTCAGTCGCGCGGCGTGCAGGTGCTGATGACCCGTACCTCCGAGGTGGATGTGGACCTTCCGCCGCGGGTGTCCCTGGCGAACAGCAGTGGAGCCCACGTGTTCGTCAGTCTCCATGCCAACGCTCTGAGCATGGACCGGCCCGATGTCAACGGCGTCGAAACCTTCTATTTCTCCGGCGGCCGCTCCTTCGAGCTCGCCCGCAGCATCCAGGAGCAGATCATGGCGATTTCCCCCGGCACCCCCGACCGCGGTGCCCGGCCGGGTCGCTTCTACGTGATCCGCCGCACGGTGATGCCGTCGGTGCTCACCGAGATGGGTTTTGTGACCGGGGAGATCGATGCGCCCCGGCTGGCCGATCCCGAGTTCCGTCGACGCCTGGCCCAGGCCGTGGCCAATGGCATCCTGTCCTATCTCCAGTAAGTTCCCTTGCCCCTTCTGGTTGGTCTCTTCGACAGCGGTCTCGGCGGCCTGACGGTTCTGCGTCAGGTGCATGCGCTCTACCCCCATTCCAGCTGCCTGTACCTCGGGGATACGGCCCGGGTGCCCTACGGCCAGCGCACCACCGACGAGATCCGCTCGATCGCCGCCGAAGTGGTGCAGTGGCTGCGCCGTCAGGGGGTGGGGGTGCTGGTGATGGCCTGCAACACCTCCAATGCCCTGGCCCTGGATGTGGCCGTGGCCGAGGCCGGTGTGCCGGTGGTGGGGCTGATCGACAGCGTGGCCGCCGAACTGGTTGTGGATCGCATCGGCGTGCTCGCCACCCCCGCCACGGCCGCCAGCGGCGCTTACCGGCGGGCCATCCATGCCTGCCGCCCCTCGGCCAGGGTGAACGAGGTGGGCTGCCCCCGCTTCGTGCCCCTCATCGAAGCCGGGGATCTGGAGGCGCCGGCCCTGCGGGAAGCGGCGCAGGACTACCTGGCGCCGCTGCTGGAGGCCCGTGTGGAGGCGATCGTGCTGGGCTGCACCCACTACCCCCTGCTGCGGCCGCTGCTGGCGGAGCTGGTGCCGCCGGATGTGCAGCTGGTGGATCCGGCGGTGGCCACGGCCCAGCGCCTCGGCCCCCTGCTGGCCAGCCTCGGCGACCTGCCGGAGGTGGAGATGCCGGCTGAGCCCGAGTCCCCGCCGCTGGAGCGCTCTCACATCTGCGTCACCGGCCCGGCCGATGCCTTCGCCGAGGCCGCCACCGCCTGGCTCGGCACCCGGCCCACGGTGCGCACTGTCAGCCTGCAGTCGCCGGCACGCGCCTTCTAGGATCACGCCACAGCGGAGGTGTCGTGGCCACGGTTGCAGAGTTGCTCCAGCCGGTCGAGGCCGACCTCGATGCCCTCCTCGCTGATCTGCGCAGTCTGATCGGCGCGGGTCATCCGATCCTTCAGGCCGCCGCCGAGCATCTGTTCGCCGCTGGTGGCAAGCGGCTGCGTCCGGGCATCGTGCTGCTGCTCTCCCGCGCCATCAGCCCCGATGGCGGTCTCAGCCCGCGCCACCGGCGCCTGGCCGAGATCACCGAGATGATCCACACGGCCTCGCTCGTGCACGACGACGTCGTCGACGAGGCGGCCACCCGGCGGGGCGTGGCCACGGTGCACAGCCGCTTCAATCACCGCGTGGCGGTGCTGGCGGGCGATTTTCTCTTTGCCCAGGCCAGCTGGCACCTGGCCAACCTCGACGACCTCGAGGTGGTGAAGCTGCTCAGCCGCGTGATCATGGATCTCGCCGATGGCGAGGTGAAGCAGGGCCTGTTCCGCTACGACACGGGCCAGAGCTTCGAGACGTATCTCGAGAAGAGCTACTGCAAGACCGCCTCCCTGATCGCCAACAGCGCCCGCGCCGCCGGCGTGCTCTCCGGCCTGCCCGAAGAGCACCTCAGCGACCTCTACCGCTTCGGCCGCCAGCTGGGCCTGGCGTTCCAGGTGGTCGACGACATTCTCGATTTCACTGCCAGCGACCAGCAGCTGGGCAAGCCCGCCGCCAGCGATCTGGCCTCCGGCTATCTCACGGCGCCGGTGCTCTACGCGCTTGAGGAGCGGCCAGCCCTGACCGGCCTGATCGAGCGGGAGTTCTGCGAACCCGGCGATCTGGAGCAGGCCCTCTCCCTGGTGCGCGGCTGCGAGGCAATTCCCCGATCACGGGCTCTGGCCGAGGGGTTCGCACGAGAGGCCCACGAGGCGATCGCCTGGCTCACCCCCTCCGATCCCCGCAGTGCCCTGCGAGCCTTGCCGGAATTCGTGCTCGGTCGGCTGTACTGAGGGCGATTCTTCCCCCGGCCGCTCACGGTCAGGAACCGGCCAAGGCTGCCTGGCCCAGTTCCGCTGCTGAGGGAGGAGCCTCTCGGACCGGACGGCCTGTCTGAGCGAGAGGCCCACTGGGGTCGGCATCTCCTCTGGAGGCTTCAGCGGGACTGGGGCTGGTCGATCCGCTGCAAGCTGTTGGTTGAGGGGTGGAACCTGTTGCTGCGGGAGGGGCCGGTCGGAGCTTCGTAGAGAGCGACCCCGAACTGCTCCGGGTGGCCGCAGGCCTCCGGGTGGAGCCAGGTCCATCGGGTCCAGAGCTCAAGGAAGAGAGTGGTGCCTTCCGGACCCGCTTTCCAGCCACTGCCCACGTAGTCGCCCCAGAGCACAGGGGCCCGGTTGGCGTAGAGGGGCACCTGCTCCAGGCGATGGCGCTCACTCACGTGCAGGATCGGCTGACGCCTGAAGGAAAACACCGGCTGCAGGGCCCGGGTGCGGTGGGTGCTGGGGAGTCGGAACCACACCTTCTTGCTGTGCTGCAGGTACCAGTAGCCCAGGGAACACCCGCGACTGGTCCGTTCGTGGTGGGTGCTGAACAGGGCTCCGCTTCTCTGCAGCACGGGAAAGGCGGGCTGTTCCATCGAGCGGCCGGAGCAGTGATCACCCTGACGGGGAAGGATCCCCAGGGCAAGGGCCACCCCAGGGGCGCTCAAAGGGATTCGGCCACCTCGTGGAGGGAGCGGAGGCACAACGCGCCCGGGGGGTAGACCGCGCAGGTCTCTCCTGGAGGAGGGAGCACATGCAGGAGGCAGCCGGCCGCATCGGCCGCCTGGGCACCGGCGGGTGAATCCTCGAACGCCCAGCAATCCCGCGGTGGCACCCCCAGCCTCGCCGCCGCCAGCAGGAAGACATCCGGCGCCGGCTTGCCCGCCCGCAGCTCCGGATCGTCGCCGTGGACGCGGGTGGTGATCAGCTCCAGCCAGGGGTGGGGCTCGGCCTTGAGGGCCACGGCGGCTCGGGAACTGCTGGTAGCCAGGGCCATCGGGATCGCCAGCTCGGCGCAGCGCCGTACCAGCTCGGGTGCCCCTGCCATCGGCTGGGCGTGCACCAGCAGGGCTTCGGCGATCGGCTGACGCACAGCCAGCAGGGCCTCGATGCTCGGGGGATCGCAGCTGGCCAGCGCACCCGCAGGCTCGGATGCCCCCGCGATCCAGCGCCGCACCTGTTGGGCACAGTCGAGGCGGCGACGGCCCCGCAGCTGCATCAGCTCGGCAGCGCTCAGCTGGCGACCGAAGTGGGCGGCGGCTTCGCGCCAGGCCCTGGCGTGCAGCGGCTCGGTGTCGAGCAGCAGACCATCGAGATCGAACAGGCAGGCGGCAGGACGGACCATTCCCCCAGCCTGCCGGAACGGACGACCGCCGCTGGCGGTTCAGGGATCGCCGGGGCTTTCCGGATAGCGATCCTCAAGGGCCGTCTCCAGAGTGGTGAGCAGCAGCACCAGGGCGGCCCGGGGCTCCAGGTCGTCGCCGCTCACGGTGCGCAGCCACGCGTCGCAGAGATCCTCGATGTTGTGGAACAGGGCGCTGCCGGCGCGCAGGGTGGCCATCACCCGCTCCACGCTGTCCTCATCGATGTCGGGAGGCAGCCCCACCACGTAGCGCCGGCCGTCGTCGCCGATGTAGGTGAGTTCGCCGTCGGCGTTGATGATCGGCCCGGCGTGGGGAGTGACCGGCTCCTGTTCCCTCTCCACGAGGTCCCACCTGCGCACTCCTCTCACGCTGGCAACGCCGCGCTCCGATGGCGGCGGCTCGTCGGCATTGATCAGCAGAACTGAACGATGGTGAGCGGCGGCCCGTGACGCTTCACTCCCGACCGCTTCAGCCTCCGGGCAGGGCCGGCGCGGCTGCGGTTGAATGGCCAGCGGTCGTCCTCCCGCCTCCCGCGTCCGCCATGACCCAGGCCAGTTCCCCCACGATCGAATCAGTGCTCAACGAGGGGCGCTGCTTCGAGCCGCCGGCGGATCTGGCAGCCACGGCCCGCTTCGGTTCGCTGGCGGCCTACCAGGAGCTGGTGGCGCGGGTGGAGGCCGATCCCGACGCCTTCTGGGGCGAGCAGGCCAGGCAGCACCTGCACTGGTTCGAGCCCTTCCACACGGTGCTCGACTGGAGCCATCCCCCCTTCGCCCGCTGGTTCGAGGGCGGCACCACCAACCTCTCCTTCAACTGCCTCGACCGGCACCTCGAGGGTCCCCGGGCGGAGAAGACCGCCCTGATCTGGGAGGGAGAGCCGGGTGATGTGCGCACCTTCACCTACCGCGAACTGCACGCCGAGGTGTGCCGCGCCGCCAACGCCCTCAAGGCCCTGGGCATCGGCAGGGGCGACCTGGTGGGGCTTTATATGCCGATGGTGCCTGAGGCCGCCATCGCCATGCTGGCCTGCGCCCGCATCGGGGCGCCCCATTCGGTGGTGTTCGGCGGTTTCTCGGCCGAGGCCCTGCGGGACCGGCTGATCGACGGCGAAGCGAAGCTGGTGATCACCGCCGACGGCGGCTTCCGCAAGGACAAGGCCGTGGCCCTCAAGCCCGCGGTCGACGAGGCTCTGGCGGAGGGCTGCCCCAGCGTGCGGAAGGTGCTGGTGGTGAAGCGCACCGCTGAACCCACCGCCATGGAGGAGGGGCGCGACGTGTGGTGGCACGAGCTGGTGCCCGCCCAGGCCGCCGACTGCCCGGCCGAGCCGATGGCCAGCGAGGACCGCCTGTTCGTGCTCTACACCTCCGGTTCCACGGGCAAGCCCAAGGGGGTGGTGCACACCACCGCCGGCTACAACCTCTGGGCCCATCTCACCTTCCAGTGGATCTTCGACATCCGCGACGACGACATCCACTGGTGCACCGCTGATGTCGGCTGGATCACCGGCCACAGCTACATCGTCTATGGCCCGCTCTCCAACGGCGCCACCACCGTGATGTACGAGGGGGCACCGCGGCCCTCCAAGCCCGGTGCCTTCTGGGAGGTGATTCAGAAGCATCGCTGCACGATCTTCTACACCGCGCCCACGGCGATCCGCGCCTTCATGAAGAGCGGCCGCGAGGTGCCCGATCAGTACGACATGAGCTCGCTGCGCATCCTCGGCACCGTGGGTGAGCCGATCAATCCCGAGGCCTGGATGTGGTATCGGGATGTGATCGGCGGCGACCGCTGCCCGGTGGTGGACACCTGGTGGCAGACCGAGACCGGCGGCGTGATGATCAGCCCCCTGCCCGGGGCCACCCCCACCAAGCCAGGCTCCTGCACCCTGCCCCTGCCCGGCATCGCCGCCGACGTGGTGGATCTGGAGGGCAACAGCGTGCCGGCCGACCAGGGTGGCTACCTGGCGGTGCGGCGCCCCTGGCCGGGGATGATGCGCACCGTGCACGGCGATCCCGATCGCTTCCGCCGGAGCTACTGGGAGCACATCCGTCCGGCCGACGGCAGCCATCTTTATTTCGCCGGCGACGGCGCCCGCCGCGACGCCGATGGCTATTTCTGGGTGATGGGCCGGGTCGACGACGTGATCAACGTGTCGGGCCACCGGCTCGGAACGATGGAGATCGAATCGGCCTTGGTGAGCCATCCCGCCGTGGCGGAGGCCGCCGTGGTGGGCCGCCCGGATGATCTCAAGGGCGAGGGCATCGTGGCGTTCGTGACCCTGGAGGCCGGCCGCGAAGGCGACGAGGCCCTGATGGCCGCACTGAAGAAGCACGTGGGGCACGAGATCGGTCCGATCGCCCGGCCCGATGTGATCAAGTTCACCGACGCCCTGCCCAAGACCCGCAGCGGCAAGATCATGCGCCGCATCCTGCGCGCCCTGGCCGCCGGCCAGGAGGTGAGCGGCGACACCAGCACCCTCGAAGACCGCTCGGTGCTGGATGCCCTGCGGGTGTGAGGCCGGCCGGTCGCGCTCAGGCCTGGAGCAGTTCCCGTTCGATCGCCGCGATCGGCTTCGCCCTGCCGTAGAGATACCCCTGGCCGAAGGCGCAGCCGAGATCGGCCAGCCAGCGCAGCTGGGCGGCAGTCTCCACTCCCTCGGCCACCACCTGCACCCTCAGCGCCTTGGCCAGGGAGAGGATGGCGCTGGCGATCGCCTCGTCCTCGGGATCGCGGCCGAGGTTGGCCACGAAGGAGCGGTCGATCTTGAGCAGGCCCACCGGGAAGCGTTTGAGGTAGAGAAGCGAGGAGTAGCCCGTGCCGAAATCGTCGATCGCCAGCCGCACCCCCAGCTGCCGCAGTCCGGCGATGGTGCTGGCGGTGGAGAGGATGTCATCCACCAGCGATGTTTCGGTGATCTCCAGAAACACCTGGGCGCGTCGGGTGCCACTGGCCACAAGGATCGGCTCGATCCTCTCCACCAGATCCACGGCCCCCAGGGTGCGCGCCGACACGTTGGCGGAGATCCGCAGATGTTCCAACTGCGGCCGTTGCTGCCAGCGGCCCATCGCCCCGCAGGCGGCTTCCAGCACCGCCAGGTCGATACTTTCGATCAGGCCGCTGTCCTCGGCTGCCTTGATGAAGGTGTCGGGCATCAGGACGCCCTGCTGCGGATGGCGCCAGCGGGCCAGGGCCTCGAAACCCACCAGCTTGCCGTTGCCGAGCGCATGGATGGGCTGGAGGTGGGGCTCGATCTCGCCGCAGGCCACCGCATGGCGCAGCGCTTCCTCCAGGGCCAGCCGCTGCTGGGCCTGCTCGCGCAGGCTCGCGGCGAACAGGGCGAAGCGGCCCCGGCCCAGCGCCTTGGCCTGATACATCGCCATGTCGGCGTTCTCGATCAGCGAGGAGGGAGTGTCGTGGGGCCCGGCGAAGCTGATGCCCACCGAGGCCGTGTGACTGAGTTCGCCGCCGCCTACCTGGAAGGGCTGCCGGATCGCCTCGATGATCCGGCGGGCGAGAGCGGCGGCCGCTTCCTCGCTGGCCGCCTGGGTGATCACGATGAACTCATCGCCCGAGAGCCGCCCCACCAGGTCGCCCTGCCGCACCGAACGCCGCAGGATCCGGCTCACATGCACCAGCAGCTCGTCACCGGCGGCGTGGCCGTGGGCATCGTTCACCCACTTGAAGCGATCAATGTCGATGAACAGCACGGCCGTGTCACCATCGCCGCCGCCGGGGGCCTGAATCCGACGGGTGAGATCCTCCAGCACCAGGGTGCGGTTGGGCAGGTGGGTGAGGGGGTCGTGGCTGGCCTGGTACGACGCATCGAGCCGGGCCTGGCGCTCGGCCGAGATGGCCTGCAGCAGCCTCAGGCTGAGCTGGATGCTGCGGGCCATGGCCCGCAGGAGTGAGCGCTCCTCCAGGTCGAACGGTTCCCCCAGCCGCCCCACCACCAGCCGGTCGTTCTCCCCCAGCGGCGGCCAGGTGGTGTGGAGCTGGCCCGCACTGATCCGCAGCTCGCGCGGTTCAGCGGCGACCTGCTGCAGCAGGAGATGCTGCTCCTCCTCGGCCAGGCCGATGCAGCAGTCGAGCCTCCCACCGCAGACCACCGCCGCCACCTCGGCGTCCACCGATTCGGCCACCCGGTTGAGCACATTGCGCAGATCTTCAGGGGCATCGGCGGAGAAGGCTGAGAGGACTTCCGAGAGCAGGTGCAACGACCA
Organism: Cyanobium sp. FGCU6; assembly: GCA_024958655.1. Classification (GTDB taxonomy): domain Bacteria; phylum Cyanobacteriota; class Cyanobacteriia; order PCC-6307; family Cyanobiaceae; genus Cyanobium. Next base: position 101,432 of record JANWUR010000001.1, read on the forward strand.
CGAGGGTTCCATCACCCGATCGCCAGGGTGACCAGGGTCTGGTTGTGGAAGCCTCCCGCTCCCTTGGTGCGCCCGATCTCGCCGTAGGTGTAAAAGCCGCCCATCGGCGCCCCGCCGCTGCAACGGCGGATCAGCTCGGCTTCCTCCTGCATCCGCTCCGCCTCGAGCAGTGAACGGCGTGCTACACAGTCGAACAGCAGCACACCGGCCGCCGGAGCGCCACCGAGGGCCTCGATCGCCGATCGACACGAGTGGCTGGCGGCCTCCAGCACCGAGTCGAGGTTGCCTTCGGTGAGGAACGCCAGGGCCCCCTGCGGCACCTCGGCCACGGTGATCAGCTCGCCGCGCTCCGCATCGAAGCCGGCGATGTGGCGCATCTCGATCTTGTCGCGCCGGCGGATGCCGATCGGATGGGTGGCGGCGAAATCGGCGAACGCCTCCGGGTCGCTCCACACCGGGGGCGGCGGCTGGAAGAATTCGAGATACACCCGCAACGCTGGCCGTTCATCGAGGGAACTCAGCCGTGTCCCCTTGCTGCCGGTCACCAGCATGGGCTCGCTCATCGGGGTCCAGCCATGGCTCACCCCCACTCCCAGGGGACGATCGGAGCTGATCGCCGCCGCCACCACGGCTCCGCTCATCACCCGGGATCCGTGCAGCTGGTGGGTGCGATGCATCGCCAGGTAATCGCCGGCGCAGCCGCCCACCAGGGGTACATCCACATGGGCCACGTCGTAGGCCCCGCGCACCACCTCCATCTGGTCGCCGCAGAGGCCATCGGAGAGCAGCATCAGCACGGTGTGATCGCGGCGCTCGAGCTGGTGGAGGCACTGGGCGGCCCGGCTCGCCGCCTGCCGCAGACCCATGCTGCCGTCGGTCTCCCCCCAGCCGGTGCTCACCCGGATCCCAGGACCTCCGAGCGTCCAGAGCACCAGGGACTGGGTGAGGGTGCCGGAGGGGGCGATTTCGCCGGAAGTCGAGCAGCCGATCCGGGGGCAGTCCGCAAGGCTGGGCTGGAGGCCTTCCGCCAGCACCTGCAGGTCGTAGCGCGGGGCCGCCATCACCACCAGCAGCTTCGGGGGCCCCGGAAGATCGAGCTGGGCCTGGGCTTCCTTGAGTGCGCTTGTGGTGTCGGTCGCGGTGGAAGAACCCACCCTCACCCAGCTCTGCGGTTCGGCCATTCAGGGGCGGCTGGGCTCCATCGGGGGGAGGAGCGCCGCTGCCGCCTGTCCATGTTGGCAAATCGGCGAGGCGGCGTCAGCCCACCGAGGGCTGCACCAGCAGAACGATCAGCCAGACGGCACCGATCAGCGGAACGAGGGTGATGAAGATCCAGGCCCAGTGCTTGCCGGCATCGCGCAGGCGGCGGATCGCCAGCGGCAGGCAGGGAACAATCAGCACCACGGTGTAGATGCTGTAAAGCCAACCAAAGAAATCAGCGAGATTGCTGAGCAGCAGCAGCACCAGGCTGATGATCACGTTCGCCAGGGCGAACCACCAGTAGTCACCGCGGTTCGAGCGGCCGGTGTAATCGAACGAACGGCTCCAGGCGCTCTGGAAGGCGGCGATGATCTTTTCGCCCATCGTTGGCATCAACGGCAATGGATTGGCCCCAACCTGCGGGACCGCCGTGATGTTGTCAACCTTTTGTGTTGATGACTACGAATGGATCAGATCACCACGTGGTGATCATCTCCGTCAGGCGATCGATCTGCCGCTGGCGCGCGGGATCGTCGGCCCAGTCGCCCAGCAGGTTGCGGCGCAGGCCGGCACTGGCGGGGGTGAGGTGGTCCCCCGGCAGTTCCAGCAGCTCGCTGGCATCGCCCTCCCGGCGGTTCAGCACCCCCAGCAGGCGGCGGCTCTGGTCGAGCTCGTCGCGCCGGAACCGCACCAGCAGGTTGCGGGGCTGGCGGTAGTCGCTGGCGATCTGGGCGAGGGTCTGCTCGGGGGAGGGGCTGAATTCGCTGCGGAAGCCGAACTGCTGGCCCATTTCCGCCAGCAGGGGCACGGAGCGCTCGGCGGAGAAGTTGTTGAAGCTCAGGGCCACCAGGCCCCGCGCGCCCCGGCCGGCATCCGGGGCCAGCAGATGCAGTTTGCAGCCGAGGCTGTGGCCGAGCCGGATCGGCCGGGTGGCCTCCCCTGCCTCGGCCGTCTGGGCGCGCGCAGCTCGGAAGCAGCGCCAGGCCTCGTTGGCCTGGGCCTGGTGGTCGAAGCCGGGCACGTAGCTCCATGCGCGTACGCGCCAGCCCCGGCGGGCGAGGCTCTCCAGCAGTCGGCGGTAACTGAGCTGGGGGGTGGCGGCCAGGTAGCTGCCACCGATGAACTCCACGGTGCCGGCCGGCGGGCCCGGCCGCTCCAGCGGCAGCGTCCACAACGGGCCGTCCTGGCGCCAGGCGGCCATCTCAGCCTCCGCTGCCCGCAAGCGCCTGCAGGGCAGCCTTCGCCTCCCGCAGGTGGGCCGGACCGTTGAGCAGATCGTCGAAGCGGTGGCGGATCACCCCCTGCCCATCGATCACGTAGGTGACGCGGCCGGGCAGCAGCAGCAGGGCGTTGGGCACACCGAAGGCCTTGCGCAGCCGGTTGCCCTCATCCACCAGCAGGGGATAGGGGAGGGAATGGCGATCGCGGAAGCGGCGGTGGCTGGCGGCATCGTCGCCGCTGACGCCCCACACCTCGGCGCCGAGGGCCTGCAGATCGCCGTAGGCATCGCGGAAGGCGCAGGCCTCGGCGGTGCAGCCGGGGGTTTCGTCCTTGGGATAGAAGAAGAGCACCAGGGATTTGCCGGCGAGATCGTCGCTGCGGCGCTCGACGCCGTCGGCATCGCGCAGGGCGAAGGACGGCATGCGGTCGCCGGTGCTGAGGCCCATGGTGAGGTGAGGATGGCAGGCCGCAACCCTAAGCAGGAGGCCCGGGGCTGCCGTGGGCTGCTGCGGTGGCGATCTCCCCCCTTGCCTGGGCGCCGCGGGCTGAGACCATGGAGCCCTGGAGGTGGAGACCGATGCGGGAGCCTGCCCTGCTGTGGGAACAGCCTGATCTGCTGCCCGGGTCGCAGCCCCATCCGGTGCCTGGCACGGCCGGGGACCTCACCCCGATCCGTGCGCCCGCGCTGCCGGAGTTCCAGGGGGAGGAGGCCCCGCAGGCGCTGGAGCCGATCGCCCGACCCACCGTCCCCTCCCACCTGCTGATCCTCGACACCGAGACCACCGGCCTCTCCCCTGCCGACGGCAGCTGCATCGAGGTGGGGGCGGTGCTGTTCGCCGTGCCCCAGCGGGCGGTGCTGATGCAGGTGTCGTTCCTGCTGCCCTGCCGCAGCAATCCGGCGGTGGCGATCAACGGCATTGAGCCAGCCACCACCCGCCTGCACCAGCCCTGGAGGGCCGGGCTGGCCTGCTTCCGGGCGATGGCCGATGCCTGCGAGGCGGTGGTGGCCCACAACGCCGCCTTCGATCGCCAGTGGTTCGGCCATGGCGAGCTGCCGGCCCTGGAACGGCCCTGGATCTGCTCGATGGACGACATCCGCTGGCCGGCCGACCGCCACCTGCGGGCCACCCCTTCGGTACGCGATCTGGCCCTGGCCCACGCCGTGCCGGTGTGGGCGGCCCATCGCGCCCTCACCGACTGCATCTACCTGGCCCAGGTGTTCGAGCGCTGCGACGACCTCGAGGAACTGCTGGCGGCAGCCCTCGAGCCCCGGCGTCTCTACCGCGCCTGCCTCTCCTACGACGAACGCCATCGGGCCCGGGAGGCCGGGTTCCGCTGGAACGACCCGGTGCCCAAGGCCTGGACCCGCCGCCTCAGCGAACGGGAGGTGGCAGCTCTGCCCTTCCCGGTGGAGGCGGTGGCGGCCTGAAGGCTTCCGCCCAATTCCGTACCCTTCCGGCAATCCCGCCCGCCCGGCGATCCTGGTGGCCACGCTGGAGGCAGTTCGACGCGCTCGTGTGACCAGCCGGCCGTCCTCCCGCTCTGTTGCCCGCTCTCCCGTCCACTCGGAGGATCTGCCGTCGCGGCTGCGCCGCTGGCAGTCGGTGCGCTCCTGGGCCCGGCTGATCCGTGAGGCCGAGGCTCTCTGGCATGTCGACGTACGGGCCCTGCACCGTCTGGCGGCCCAGGAGCTGGTGCAGCTGGTGCAGGAGGTGCCGCCCCGGCTGCGGGGGCGGGTGAATCTCTGGCTGGAGCGCTTCCGGGTGAGTACCCGGCTGCATTGAGCGGCGAGCGTTCAAGCCGGCGATGGCGGCGCCGCCTGCAGGTAGCGGCGGTTCACCTCGTTCCAGTTCACCAGCGACCACCAGGCCTTGATGTAGTCGGGCCGGCGGTTCTGGTAGTTGAGGTAGTAGGCGTGCTCCCACACATCCAGGCCCAGCAGCGGCGTGCCCCGCTCGATGCCGGGGAGGTCCATCAGCGGGTTGTCCTGGTTGGCGGTGCTGGTGATCGCGAGTTCGCCGCTGGGCCTGCGGATCAGCCAGGCCCAGCCCGATCCAAAACGGGCCGCCGCGGCCTGGTTGAACTGGGCCTGCATCGCCTCCATCGACCCGAACGCGCTGTCGATCGCCGCCACCAGCTCCGACGAGGGTGCACCGCCCTGACCCTGGGGAGCCATCACGGCCCAGAACTGGCTGTGGTTCCAGTGCCCGCCGCCGTTGTTGCGCACCGCCTCAGGGAAGCCCGCGATCCTGCTCTGCAGGGCATCCAGGCTGAGCCCGGCCAGGGCTGGGTTGGCCTTGATCTGGCCGTTGAGGTTGCTCACATAGGCACTGTGATGGCGGTCGTGGTGGATCGTCATCGTGATGCCGTCGATCACCGGCTCCAGTGCATCGGCGGGATAGGGGAGCGGCGGCAGTGTGAACGCGGCCCGGGCGGCTGGCGCCTGCCCCAGCAGCACGACCAGCGTCAGCAGGCAGGCCAGCAGGGGCTGTTGCAGGAACCGGAGGCGCATCGATCGGCAGCGGAGAGGGCATGTTCAGCCTGGCTGATGCCATGAACCGATCGCGGCCTCGCGGAAGCGGTGCTGAAGCAGTGGCCGCAGCGGGTGGATGAGATTCAAAAGCCCAAGCAGTTGTTTCTCCCGCGCTGACACGGAACAGCCTCGCAGCGCAGTGATCCCCTGAGGCTCGGTGTCCTTCGGCGCCGGGCCGGTGTCGGGCTTGAGTCCCCAGGCGATGACGGACCGGCCGAGTCTGACCATCCTGTTGACCAGCACAAAGCAACGCTCACCACAGGACTGAATCCCATGACCGACGCTGATCAGGCAGCCACGGTAATGCAACACTTTGATGCAAAGGGGAAGCTTCCCTCGTCAGCCACGATCGAGTTTCAGAAGGCGCTGCGCCGTAGCCTGCCATTTGAAGATCAGCGTGACTTCGAAGAAGCCCAGCGCGGTTTCATCGCTGCACCGGACTACAGGCAGATCATGGCGGAGGCCGGCAATGTGGCCTGGGATATGGGCTGCTACAACTTTTTGCTGCGTGGTTTCGACAGCGTTTTCGACAGCATTCACCCGTCGCTGCAGCGGCAGGCCGTCTTGAATATGGCCTACGGGCTCTATGAAGTACTGCCCGAGAGGATCTATCAGATAAGGGGCTTTGATCTCGCCAACATGACCATCATCAAGGGCGAGACGGGTTGGATCCTCTTTGATGTGCTCACCTGCAAGGAGACCGCACGGGCCGCGCTCGATTTTGTCAACCAGCAGCTTGGCGAGAGGTCGGTTGTGGCGGTGGTGTATTCCCACAGCCATGTCGATCATTTCGGCGGTGTCCGTGGTGTCACCACAGAAGAGGATGTGAAATGCGGCAAAGTGCGAATCCTGGCTCCTGCGGAATTCATGAAGCACGCCATCGCGGAAAACATCTACACCGGTACCGCCATGACCCGGCGTGCCTTCTATCAATACGGGCTGTTGCTGCCGCGCAGTCCTTACGGTCATGTCGATCAGTCGATCGGGAAAAATGCCGCTGCAGGGAAGACTGGCCTGATTGAACCCAGCACAAGCATCACCCAGGAGATTGAAGAGATCACCATCGATGGTGTGCGGATGGTGTTCCAGAACACTCCTGGCACCGAAGCCCCAGCGGAGATGAACACCTATTTCCCCGACTGGAAAGCCTTCTGGGCGGCGGAAAACATCTGTGGCACGATCCACAATATTTATACCCTCAGGGGTGCACTCGTCAGGGATGCCCTGGAGTGGTCAAAAAAGATCAGCGAAGCCCTCTACCTCTTTGGCCAGGAGGCCGAGGTGATGTTCGCCTCCCACAGCTGGCCCCGTTGGGGGAATGAGCGCATCCAGGAGGTGATGCGCACCCAGCGTGATGCCTACGCACACCTGCACAACGAGGTGCTGCACCAAGCCAACAAAGGTGTGACGATCAATGAAATTCACAACATCTATCAACAACCTGAAAGCCTCAAAAAGCAATGGGCCGCAAGGAGCTACCATGGCTCAGAGGAGCACAACAGCCGAGCGGTGATCAATCGCTATCTCGGCTATTGGGATGCCAATCCAGCAACCTTGATTCCACTCTCACCCGCAGAATCGGCTCCGCTCTACGTAGAGATGATGGGCGGAGCCGAGCGGATCATCGCCAAGGGCCAGGAGCTCTTTGAGCAAGCCAAGTATTTAAGTGCTATCGAGATTCTCAACAAGCTGGTCTACGCCGAACCCCGCAACCAGAGCGCCAAGGATCTCCTCGCCGATGCCTTTGAGCAGGTGGGCTATCAAAAGGAAAGCCCGAGTGTTCGCAATAGCTTCCTCGCCGCAGCTTTCGAATTGCGCCAAGGCTTTCCCAGTGGCGTCACCGCTCAGCCTGTCAGTCCCGATACGGTGAAAGCCATGACCACCGACCTGCTGCTCGACTATCTCGGCATCCGCCTCGATAGCCGCAAAGCCGCAGGAATGGCCTTCACGATCAATCTCCTCACACCAGACAACGGCGAGCAGTTCATCCTTGAGCTGCGCAACTCCACCCTCTCCAACTGCAAGGGTTTTCAAAGTCCCGCGGCAGATCTCTCCATCGAGATGAACCGCAGTGATCTGGAGCTGATCATGTCGGGTCAAACCACATTCCCTGCCCTGGTGGGCGAAGGAAAGGTGAAGCTGGAAGGCGATGCCTCCCTCGTTCAACAGCTGCAAGATCTGCTCGTGCAATTCAGCCCCGAGTTCGAAATCATGCCCGGCACTCTGCCAGCCATGCCACCCAAGGCAGGCGATCGCGATCTCTTCGAACAGCCTGAACCTTCCAGTACGGCCGGCGGCTGACAAGCGTCCTACCCGCCGGTTGGGAACAGCGCCTGGATCTGGAAACGGATGGTGACCGGGCCCAGCAGCCTGTCGCCCAGCTGCTCCGGTCGGGCCACGTTCCAGAACCCCTGCAGGGAGGCATTGAAGGGCTGGCTGCCGACGCGGAAGATCCGCCCGAATCCACCTCCGATCGGAACGGTCCAGCCTCTGCCATGGCTGGCGGTCCAGTCCGCCGTGATGATCGGGGAGCTGGCGATATACCAGCCATTGGCAAGGTTGACGTTAAGGAAGGGCTGAATGAGCAGGGAGTTGACCTGGCGTCCGCCTTCTCCTGCAAAGGACCAGATGTTGTTCGCCAGAATTCCGGCCACAACAGCCCCTCGTGTATAAACCGCAACCCCCGCTGGGCCACCACTCCAACGTTGCGTACTCAGTTTCACATCGGTGGCCGAAGGAATCACCAGGGTGGGGCCGAAGCCGAACTGGAAGCGGCTGGTGCTCCGGGGCACCAGAAACACGGTCGGATTGATATCGCCGATGCCGATGGTGTCCGTACTGCCAGCCAATGGCCGCTGGATCACGGGCACGATTGTGCGGCTGATCAGGAAAAAATCGTTGTTCAGTCGAATGGGAACAACAGGCTGCACATTCCAGACATTCAGCGTGCGGTTGGCCTCCGCGTCTGGATCCACCGCCCTAGGCGCCCACTGGCTCGATGGTGTGGAGTTCCACTGAATCGGCAGGCTGATCAGATTTGCAACCGGGTTCTGAGCTTCCTTGGCGAGAGCTTCCGTGTTTCCCTCCCGCGCTTCCTGTTCCAGGACAGGTTGTGAATCGGGGTCCATGGGAGGCTGATCCTCCAGCGGCTCCACCACGCTCGCCCCTGCGGGTTGGGCTGCGGGAGCTTCCGCGAGGATCACAGCTCTGCCGTCGAAACCTGCTCCGAACGGTTCCGGCGAGGCTTCGGCGGCTCTGGTGGCCTGGGTAGCCAGCAACAGGGTGGCCGTGCACCCCATGAGAAGGTTGCGACCATCCAGCAGGGGGGCCATGCGTGCATCTGGGGAGGGTCCGCATGGTCACACGCCCGCGGCCTGGCATGGGCGCCAGGCGTGGGTCCTCACGAATCGGTTTGCGGCATCTTCAGCTGCCGCTGCGGCTGGTGGCCGCTGTCGGCGGTGTGGCTCTCGGCCCAGCGCTGCCGGGAAACGGCTCTGCGGCGCCGCAGCGAGCAGACCCTCAACCTCACGCTCGATAACGCCGCTGCCGGAGTGGTTCTGGGGGATGCCAGCGGCCGGCTGATCCGCGTGAATGCTGCCTTCTGCGCCATGCTCGGCCGCGATGCCGAAACCGCGCTCCAGCTCTCCTGGCCTGAGATCACCCATCCCGACGACATCGCCCGGGAGCTGCCGCTGTTTGAGGAGATGCAGGCCAATCGACGCGACAGCTACCGGCTCAGGAAGCGGTATCGGCGCGGCGATGGCAGCACCATCTGGGTGGATCTGTCCGTGTCGTGTGTGCGTGGCCCCGATGGGCGCCCGGAGTTCTTCATCGGCCAGGTCGCCGACATCACTGCCCAGAAGGCGGCCCAGCACGCCCTGGCCACATCGGAGGAAACGCTGCGCCGCACCATGGATCACTGCAGCACCGGCCTGGCGCTGTGCGCTCCGGGCACAGGAACCATCCAGCGGGCCAATACGCAGCTCTGCTCCGGACTCAACCAGACCCCAGCGGCCCTGATCGGCAGGAGCCTGATCGAGGTGATCGGTGCCCTGGAGCAGGTGTCGGCGGAGGATGCTCAGGTGCTCAGCCCGATGGATCAGGCGCCGCTGGAGTCCCTGCTGCGCGGCGAGATTGATGCCTACGGGGCACGGGTGAGGCTGGTGCGGGCCGGCTTCCTGAAGGGCTGGGGTGAGCTGCAGCTCAGCAACCTCCGCGATGCCAGCGGTGCCGTCTTGGATGTCCTGCTGGAGCTCAGCGACATCACCGATGTCGTGGCCCAGACCGAGTACCTCAAGACCGCTGCCGCCTCGGGGGTGGTGGGCATCTGGGACTGGGATGTGCCGGCGAACGTGCTCACCTGGGATCCGGTGATGTATGGCCTCTACGGCCGTGTTCAGGGCGACTTCGCCGGCGCCTACCAGGCCTGGGCCGATGCGGTGCATCCGGATGATCGGGCCTATGCGGAGGCGGAGATCCAGGCGGGCCTGCGGGGTGAGCGGGAGTACGCCCCGCGCTTCCGGGTGGTCTGGCCCGACGGCTCCGTGCACCACGTGCAGGCAAGGTCGCGCACGTTCTTCGATGCCGGGGGCTGCGCCACACGGATGCTCGGCGTCAACTACGACGTCACGGAACTGGTGCAGACCCAGGAGCGGCTGCAGGCCGAACAGCAACGGCTGATCACTATTCTCGACTCCCTGCTGGAACCTCACATAATGCTTGGCCCGGTGCGTGATCAGGCAGGCTCAGTCGTGGACTTCCTCATCCAGCGGGCCAACCCTGTCGCGGCAGCATACAATCTCAAGCCAATTGAGATGTTCCAGGGGAGCACGATGGGAAAGTTATTCCCGGGATACGTCTCACAGGGATTATTTCATCGCTTTCTCGATGTTCTCAAAACCGGCGAGCCTTTGTCTATCGACAACTTTCAGTACCGCAATCAGGAGTGTCTAACCGGTACGCGGTACTACGATCTCCGTGCTGTGAAGGTGGGCGAGGAGCTGAGCGTCACCTGGAGCGATGTGACCGAGCGCATCGCGATGGAGCAGGCGCTGCAACAGCGGGCCGCCACCGACAGCCTCACCACCCTGCTGAACCGCGAGGAGGTGTTCACCCAGCTGGAACGGATGCTCGCCGGTGAGCGGCGCCGGGGCGGAGAGGTGGCTGTGCTCTTCTGCGATCTCGATCGCTTCAAAGAGGTGAACGACAACTACGGCCACCAGGCCGGCGATGCGGTGCTGCAGGCGATGGCGGCCCGGATCCGCTCCTGTCTGCGGGGCTCGGATCTGGCCGCGCGCATCGGTGGCGATGAGCTCATGGTGATTCTGCCTGGTCTGCAGGGTCTCCCGGATGCGCTCGCCATCGCGGAGAAGCTGCGCCGCCAGGCCCGTGAACCGGTGCCGATCCCTCAGGGGCAGGTGCAGATCAGCATCAGTGTGGGGGTGGCCCTGGCCTGCGCCGGTGAATCTCTTGACGAGCTGATCGCCCGCGCCGATACGGCGATGTACACCGCCAAGAAGCAGGGCCGCGATCAGGTTGTGGCGATCAGCTCAGCAGGCTGATCGAATCGCGGTGTTGAAGCAGGGAGCGGATCATCAGCGCCCATGCCGAAGGACCAGCGCCAGGCCAGATACAGAAAAGCCGCCTCTCTTGGAGAAGCGGCACTGTGAGAAGGATGCCGGATCCTTACGGAATCGGAGCGGCGGGATTTGAACCCACGACCCCCACTACCCCAAAGTGGTGCGCTACCAAGCTGCGCTACGCCCCGGCGAGGAAGAAGCTATCACAGTGACTTCCCTCTGGCGGCGGCCCGTTTCAGCTGCTTCAGCAGCCGCGCTGTGAGCCGGTCGCGGTTCAGCCTCGCATAGCCCCGCAGGCCCCGGACGCGGGCCAGCCGGCGCAGGTCGGCCATGGCCATGGTGGCCAGCCGCAGCTCCGGCAGTCGCTGCCAGGCCCCGGAGGGTGGCGGCAGTTCGGCTCCCTCGCGGCTGTCGCGAAAGCCCGCCAGCGCCCCGCCGGCCATCCACTCCGGGATCAGGACGAACAGCACCGCCAGCAGCCCGTACAGCTCAACCAGGCCCCGCGGCAGGGGATGGAGGGGGCGGGGCTGGCGCTCCTCCGGTTCGGGTTCGACCATCAGATCACAGCGCCCCCGCGGCCGGGTGCGGCGGGAAGCGCTTCAGGGCTGCGCCACTGCAGCGGCGGATCGGTCGACGGCGTCAGGCGAGCCGTCCAGGCGGCGAGGGCGAAGCAGAGGCCCACCGCCAGCACAAGGCCGAGGATCACGATCCGGTCCGGCAGTGGCGTCATCCCTGGTCGGTGCGGGTGCAGGTGAAGCGCATCGGCAGCCGTTCCACGGTGAGTTCGTCACCCCGAACGATCAGGCGCATCTCCTCATTGCGGTAGCGCAGACCCGGTGCGTCGGAGGCTTCGCGGAACAGGGTGGAGCGATAGCGGCCGGCGATCAGTGAGGCCTGGGAGTCGTTGCGCTCCACCACCACGGTGCCCCGGTCGTCGCAGCGGTAGCTGTCGCGCTGCTCGTAGTCCTCCCACCAGGGGGAGCCCATGGCCAGAAAAGGAAGCAGCCCCAGGCCCGCGAGGAAGGGGGTCATCGGCGGAGGGAGGCGAAGGAGTGGTGCGAGGGAATCAACACAGGGCGATCGGGGCGTTGTCACCCCGCAGCACGCAATGGGAGACCGACCAGTCGTAGGAGTCCCAGATATGGGCCGGCAGAAGGTAGGTGGCGCCTGGGAAAGCCCCCAGGCGAACCCCGGAGGGCTGGGCGGAACAGTAGGGCCGGCTGCCCGGCTTGGCGAGGTACTGCTGGTGGTAGGGCTCGGCGAAATGGAAGGGGACGTCGGCGCGGAGTTCGGTGGTGATCCGTCCGTAGCCGGCCTCCGCGAGCGCGGCCTGGTAGGTGGACCGGCTCGCTTCGGCCAGGTCCAGCAGGGCTGGGTCGTTCACATAGATGGCTGAGCGGTACTGGCTGCCGCGGTCGTTCCCCTGGCGGTCGCCCTGGGTGGGGTCGTGGCATTCCCAGAACAGCTTGAGCAGATCGGCAAAGCTGATCCGGTTCGCCTCCCACACCACCCGCACCACCTCGGCATGGCCGGTGCGGCCGCTGCACACCTGGTTGTACGTGGGATCCGCCAGGGAGCCGCCGGCGTAGCCCACGGCGGTGGTGATCACCCCCGGCAGACGCCAGAAGCCTTTCTCCGCTCCCCAGAAGCAGCCACAGCCGAACAGGGCTTCCGCCTCACCCGGCCCGGGTTCGGCATCGATCGGGGTGCCGAGGACGGCGTGGGGAAGGTTCTGCACCATCGCGGCGATGGTGCCGCCCGTGGCGTTGGTGGCGGAGGATCCGAACAGCCCGAACACACCTGATCTGCGGATGGATTGAGCCTAGGGGGGGCTCAGGCCTCCGCGTCCGGCACCAGGGCGATGTGGTTGAGCAGGGTGGTGGTGAAGGCGAACAGCAGAAAGGGAAGGGAGAGCACGAGGATCAGGCCCACGCCCAGCAGGGCGAACAGGGGTTTGCTGGCGCCCATCAGGGCCAGGCCCGCCGCCAGACTCACGAAGATCACAGCCATCCAGATCAGGATCTGGCCGTAGATGTCGCCGAAGGTGAGGGTGCAGCGCAGGTTCAGGGTCCGGTTCGTGTCCATCGATCCTTCGGGCGGGTGAACCGGCACGCGGATGGGCCGGGGGATGGAGCTGACGCCCCCTCCAGCCAAGCGGCGTCGGCGCAGGCCGACAAGGAATCTTGACCTTTGTTGAGGTGTTCAGGCTGTCTGCAGCTGCTCGGAAGCCCGCTCCCTCTCCCACAGGCGGCGATAGACGCCGGGTTGCTCCACCAGCTCATGGTGAGGGCCCTGCTGCACCAGCCTCCCCTCCTCCAGCACCAGGATGCGGTCGCAGGCGGCCGCCGCCGAGAGCTGGTGGCTGATCATCAGCACCGTGCGTCCCTGCTGCTGGCGCACCGACCGCAGGATGCCGGCGGCGGTGGTGTTGTCGACGCTGGCCAGGGCATCGTCGAGCACGAGCAGGGGGGCCTCCACCAGCAGGGCCCGCCCGAGGGCGGCCCGCTGGCGCTGCCCGCCGCTGAGGGTGATGCCCCGCTCCCCCACCAGGGTGGAATAGCCGTCGGGGAAGCCCTTGATGTCGCCTTCCAGCCGGGCCTGGCGTGCCGCCTCCTCCACTCGCTCCATCGGCGCGTCGGGTTTGCCGTAGCGCAGGTTGTCGGCGAGGGTGGCGGTGAACAGGTAGCCCTCCTGGGGCACGAGAGCCACCTGGCCGCGCAGATCCGGCAGGGCCATCGCCGTGATGTCGACGCCGTCGAGGAACAGCTGGCCGGCCGGCACCTCCACCATGCGCCCGAGGGCGCGGGCCAGGGTGGTCTTGCCGCAGCCCACCGGTCCCACCACCGCCACCAGTTCGCCGGGATTCAGCCGGAAGCTGAGACCGTCGAGGGCGGGCCTGGGTGCACCCGCGTAGCGCACCACCAGGTCACGGGCCTCCACAGTCCCCCGGGCCGGAACGGCGGCGGGCTGGGGATGGGGCGGCGACACCACCAGCGGCCGCCGTTCCAGCAGGGTCTCGACACGCTCCAGGCTCACCTGGCCGGTCTGGAAGGTGTTGAGGGTGAAGCCCAGCAGAGCGGTGGGGAAGACCAGCCGCTCCACATAGAGGATCAGCGCCACCAGGTCGCCGATGCTGAGCCGACCCGATTCGATCTGGCCGCTGCCGATCGCCAGCAGCAACAGCAGGCTGAGGGAGGAGATGCCCTCCAGCAGCGGGAAGAGGGTGCTGCGGGTGCGCGCCAGGCCGAGGGCCGCGTCGCGGTACAGGCGGTTGCGGCTGGAGAAGGCCTCGCGCTCGGTGCGCTCCTGTCCATAGATCTTGATCGCGCTGATGCCGGAGAGGTCTTCCTGGATCAGATCGCTCAGCGACGCAAGGGCTTCCTGCTGACGGCGCTGCTGACGCATCATCCGGCCGCCGAACAGGCGCACCGTGATCAGCATCAGCGGGTAGAGGCCGATCGCCGCCACGGTGAGCGGCGCATCGATCATCAGCATCGCCGGCAGCGTGAGCGCGTAGGCGAGCAGCGTGTTGGTGAGGCTGAGGATGGCGAAGCCCAGCAGCCGCCGCACGTTCTCCACGTCGCTGGTCGCCCGGCTGATCACCTCGCCGCTGCCGATGCCCTGCAGCCAGGACGGCTCCTGGGTGAGCACATGGTCGAAGATCCGCTGCTTGAGATCCGCCTCCACCTGGCGGCCCACGCCGAACACGAGCATGCGCGAAAGCAGCCGCACTGCTGCCATCACCGTGGCCAGCAGCACGATCCGGCCCGCCTGGCCGAGCACGGCGCTGTAGGTGAAACCGTCGTGGAGATCATCGACGACGTTGCGCACCTGCAGCGGGATCGCCACACTCAGCAGATTGACCACCACCAGGGCGATGGCGCCGAGCAGAACGGTGCGCCTGTGCGGTCGCAGGTAGCGGCTGATCAGATCGAGCCGCAGAGCGGCCATGGGCGAGGGAACGGGGGATGGGCCCTAACCTACGCAGCCTCTCCGGGCTCCCGTCCCTCGATCGCCATGACCGTGGATCCAACGATGGACGAGCAGAGCCATCCGCTCCACGCCGGCGACCGCGAGGTGGTGACCAGGTTGCTGGCGGCTCAGGAGCCGGCTGACGCCGACCTCGTGGATGCCGCCCGGCTGTTGATGCGCTACGACACCTTTCCAGGTGCCGCCGACCTGCGCGACGACCTGGCGAGGGCCCTGCGGCTCTGGGGCTTCGATCGCGACGGCCTGCATGAACGCACCCGGGCGATCTGGGCCCGGGGCTTCCGGCCTGGTCCCACCGCCCCGGCTGAGGCGGTCGGATCGGGATTCGACACCGCCGATGCCGACGGACCCTGAAGCGGCTTGCCACCAAGCCGATGGCGGAATCGAGGAGCGATTCGCCAGATTCACCCTCTTCGGGTGATAGTGGGGGAGTCCCCATCACCCGGCCCGGTGTGCCCTGCACCCGGGCTTTTTTCTTGGCTTGCTGGCGGGGGATGCCGCCGGCCGCCCCTTCTACCGTGGCCCGCGATCCCGTGACAACGGCCGATGACGCCACCACCGCCGCCCACGCCCGCCTGGCCGATGCTGCTGGAGCAGCTTCTCAGCGGCGGCGATCTGCGCGGGGAGGACGCCGGCGCCCTGATGCGCGGCTGGCTGGAGGAGCGGATCGATCCGGTGCTCACCGGGGCGCTGCTCACCGCCATGCGGGCCCGGGGGGTCACCGGCGAAGAACTGGCGGCGATGGCGCTCGTGCTGCGCCAGGCCTGTCCCCTGCCGGCCCCGAGGCCCTCCCTGCCGCTGGTGGATACCTGCGGCACCGGCGGCGATGGCGCCGGCAGCTTCAACATCTCCACCGCCACCGCCTTCGTGGCGGCGGCCTGCGGCGCCCATGTGGCCAAGCACGGCAACCGCAGCGCCAGCGGCAGCGTCGGCTCCGCCGATGTGCTCGAGAGCCTGGGGGTCCGTCTGCAGGCCCCCCTGGTCCAGGTGGTGGAGGCCCTGCCCCATGCCGGGGTCACCTTCCTGTTCGCCCCGGGATGGCACCCGGCCCTGGTGGGGCTCGCGCCGCTGCGCCGCACCCTCGGCATCCGCACCGTGTTCAACCTGCTCGGTCCGCTGGTGAACCCGCTCAGCCCCGAGTACCAGGTGCTGGGGGTGGCGCGGGCCGAGCTGCTGGATCCGATGGCCGATGCCCTCCGCCGCCTCGGCCTGACGAGGGCGGTGGTGGTGTACGGCCATGGCGGCCTCGACGAGGCGGCCCTCTCCGGGCCCAACGAGCTGCGGCTGGTGGAGAACGGCGAGGTGCGCACCGAGTTCGTCGACCCCTGGGAGCTGGGGCTCACCCCGGCCGGCGCCGAAGACCTGCGGGGAGGCGACGTGGCCACGAACGCCCGCATCCTCGAGCAGGTGCTGCGGGGACAGGGCAGCGATGCCCAGCGCGATGTGGTGGCGCTCAACACCGCCCTCGTGCTGTGGGCCGCCGGACAGGCCGCGAGTGTGGCGGCGGGTCTGGAGCAGGCCGCCGAAGCTCTGGCCTCCGGTGCCCCCTGGGTACGGCTCGACAGGCTGCGGCGGGCTCTGGCCGCCCCATCCACGGGCGACGCGGGAGGATGATCCCAACAGCCGAGGCCCATCAGTGACCCCGCCCACCACCACGCTGCCGGATCCCGCCCTGCTGGTGCTCGCCGATGGCACGGTGCTGCGCGGCCGGGCCTGCGGCGCCCGCGGCACCGCCGTGGGTGAGGTGGTGTTCAACACCGGCATGAGCGGCTATCAGGAAGTGATGACCGACCCCAGCTACGAGGGGCAGCTGGTCTCCTTCACCTACCCGGAGCTCGGCAACACCGGCGTCAACAGCCACGACCAGGAGGCCTCCAAGCCCCACGTGCGCGGTGTGATCGCCCGCCAGCTCTCGCCCTGCGCCAGCAGCTGGCGGGCGGAGGAGGAACTGGGTCGCTGGCTGCAGCGCCATGGGGTGGTGGGCATCCAGGGGGTGGACACCCGTGCCCTGGTGCGCCACCTGCGCGAGGGCGGAGCGATCAACGGGGCGATCAGCAGCGACGGCAGCTCACCCGCGGACCTGCTGGAGCGGGTGCGCAGCGCCCCCTCGATGGCGGGCCTGAACCTGGCCGAGCAGGTGAGCACACCTTCCAGCTACAGCTGGAGCAGCCTCTGTCCCGCAGGCTTCGATGCGCGGGTGCGTCATCAGCCCGAGCATCCCTACCGGGTGGTGGCGATCGACTTCGGCATCAAGCGGGCGATCCTCGAGCGGCTCGTGGCCCACGGCTGCGAGGTCACGGTGCTGCCGGCCGACAGCACCAGCGAGCAGGTGCTCGAGCATCGGCCCGAGGGGGTGTTTCTCTCCAACGGGCCTGGCGATCCGGCGGCTGTGACCAGGGGCATCGCCCTGGCCCGCGATCTGCTTCAACGCCCCGATTTGCCCGTGTTCGGCATCTGCCTGGGTCACCAGATTCTTGGTCTGGCCCTGGGTGGACGCACCTTCAAGCTGGCGTATGGGCACCGCGGCCTGAACCATCCCTGCGGCTCCCCCGGCGAGGTGGAGATCACCAGCCAGAACCATGGCTTCGCCATTGACGCCGCCAGCCTTCCGGCCGGGCGGGTCGCGATCACCCATCTCAACCTCAACGACCGCACCGTGGCGGCGCTGGCCCTGCGCGACCAGCCTGTGTTCGGCGTGCAGTACCACCCGGAGGCCAGCCCCGGCCCGCACGATGCCGACCACCACTTCGGTCGCTTCACCTCCCTGATGGAGGAGCGCCGCTGACGCAGGAGGCAGGCTGCAGCGGATCGGCCGACGCCACCACGATTCGTTGCGGATCTGCCAGTCCTCTCCGCCCTCTCTACACTCCACGCGACCGCCGACGAGGGTTCGAGCCATCACCGACCTGCAGCGACTGACCGTCTCCCTGCGTGGGGGCTGTGAACGTCAGGAGCAGTGCCTGCTGTTCAGCTTCACCGGCCAGCTGGATGCCTACTCCGACAAGCAGTTCACCACCTTCATCACCGAGCACGAGAACCGGACGAAGCTCCCGCTGGTGATCGATCTCAGCAAGATCGACTTCCTCGACTCCTCGGGGCTGGGGGCCCTGGTGCAACTGGCGAAACACTGCAACGACCATGGTGTGCGCTTCGTGGTGGTGGGCAATGCCCGGGTGGTGCAGACGGTGAAGCTGGTGCGCCTGGAGGATTTTCTGCATCTGCAGCCGGATCTGGCCACGGCCCTTGGCCACATCACCGCCGCCTGAGCCGCGCCAGCGTCCCTCCTCCTGGCTGGGGGGACAGGCTTCAGCGGCGGCGGCTTCGGCGGGTCCGGAGCCAGGCCCGCTGCAGCTGGCCTGGCTGGGCGATGCGGTGTGGGAGCTGCACCAGCGGTTGCGCCACTGCCGCCAGGCCGGCCGCTCCGGCGATCTGCACCGGGCGGTGGTCGCGGAGGTGAGGGCCGAGGCCCAGGCGGCCGCGCTGGCCCGCCTGGAGCCGCTGCTCAGCGCTGGCGAGCGGGATCTAGTGCGGCGGGGGCGCAACCGCGCCGGTCGCGGTCCCCGTCGTGGGGAGGCGGTGATCTATGGGCAGGCCACGGGATTTGAGACGATGCTGGGATGGCTCTTCCTTCGGGATCCTGAGCGTCTGGCGGAACTGCTGGACCAACTCGACTCGAGCCGACCGTTCTCACCGCCTCCCGACCATGAGCCCCCGTCCCGATCGCCGTCCTGATTCGAGGCCGGACCGTGGATCCCGCCGACCGGGTGGTCCATCCGGCAGCCGCCCTGGCGCCCGGCCCGGGGGACGACCGCCCAGCCGTTTCGGGCCGCCGCGCCGCCGCGAGGCTGCTGAGGAAGGTGGCGGCTGGCGGGAGCGGGAGCCCGGCGGCGAGGGGCGCCCCTACGAGCGAGGCCGTGGCGATCGGGGGCCATCGGAGCGGGGCAGCTACGGCCGCCGGCCCTTTGAGAAACCCGCCTTCGGGGGACGCTCCTTCGATCGGCCCGGAGATGAGCGCGGCGGTGCCGCTGGACGGGGCCCCACCGATCGGCGCGGACCCGCACGCTTCGCTCCCTCCCGCTTCGGACCTTCCCGCAATGGCCCCAGCCGCCCCGGCTCGGGGCGCTTCGGCGGCGGTGCCGCTGAGGGGGATCGTGATCGCTTCGGTGGTGGTCGCTTCCCGGCGTCCCGCAGCGGCGAGGGCCGCCGGGATGAACGGCCGTCCGGTCGCTTCCGCAGCGGCGATCGACCCGGACCCCGGCCCTTCGCCGCGCCGCCCGCTGCTGGGCAGGGCTCCGGCGAGCGGGCCGGCAGCCAGCCGGGCGAAGGCGATTCCTTCGCCGGCGCGGCCCCCTCGGATCTGATCTGGGGCCGCCACTCCGCCCAGGCGGTGCTGGAGAGCGGCCGGCCGGTGCACCGCATCTGGTGCACCCCGGAGATGCGCTTCAGCCCCCGCTTCCTGCAGCTGCTGCGCGAGGCCAAGGCCTCCGGCGTGCTGGTGGAGGAGGTGACCTGGGCGCGGCTGGGCCAGATCAGCGGCGGCGCTGTGCACCAGGGGATCGTGCTGCAGCCCGCCGCCGCCGAAACCCTCGACCTCCCCAGCCTGATCGAGGGCTGCCGGGCGGTGGGCGAATCGCCGCTGCTGATCGCCGTGGACGGCCTCACCGATCCCCAGAACCTGGGGGCGATCGTGCGCAGCGCCGAGGCTCTCGGCGCCCATGGCATGGTGCTGCCTCAGCGGCGGAACGCCGGCCTCACGGGCTCGGTGGCGAAGGTGGCGGCCGGTGCCCTCGAACACCTGCCGGTGGCGCGGGTGGTGAATCTGAACCGCTCGCTCGAGGCTCTCAAGCAGGAGGGCTACCGGGTGGTGGGCCTGGCGGCCGAGGGCACGGTGAGCCTGGAGGAGGCCGATCTCTCCGGGCCGCTGGTGGTGGTGACCGGCTCGGAGGGTGACGGCCTGTCGATGCTCACGCGCCGAAGCTGCGACCAGCTGGTGCGCATCCCCCTGCGGGGCTCCACTCCCAGCCTCAACGCCTCGGTGGCCACCGCCCTGCTGCTGTACGAGATCGCCCGTCGCGGCTGGATGCACGGCCTGAGCGGCAACGCCCCCGCTCCGCGCCTGGTGCGGCCCTCGCTGCCCACCCCGGAGCCGATGGCGATGACGGAGCCGCAGCCTGACGAGGAACCGCCGGCCGTGGAGGCGGTTGGGGTGGAGGAGATCGGGGTGGAGGACGTGGCCCTGGAGGCCGTCGAGGAGTCCCACGACCAGAACCGTCCGATCGTTGCCGACCAGCCCACCCTTGAGGAACTGGGCTCCCTCGTCGAGCCGGAACCCCAGCCGCAGGACGCCGCTCATGACGAGGCTGACAGCGAAGCTGCAGCCGGAGCCCCGGCAGCCGATGGGTCGGCGGCCGAGCCAGCCGCCGACGTGACCCCACCCGCTCCCTGGGCCACCGCCGCCGCCGCGGCCGGGACCGAGGCCTTCGAGAGCGACATCCGGCTCTGATTCCCATGCGCTCCGGCGGTCGGATGCTCACCCAGGGCGTCGGCCGTCCGTCCGCCCTTCAGAATGCCCACCAGTAACTTTCCGCGCCCATGAACCCCCTGCTCTGGCCCGCCCGCAGCGTTGCCAACGGGCTCGGACTGGCGTGGTGGGCGCGGGTGGAGACACGCTCGCCCGACGCCGTCTACTGGTTCGGGCCGTTCGTGCGGCGCCACACCCTGGAGGCGGCTCTGCCGGCCTTCCTCGATGATCTGCGGGCGGAGGGTCCGGCCTCGCTGGAAGTCCACTCCCTGCAGACCCGTCGCGGCGAGCCCCTCACCGAGGCGCCCGACCTGGACCAGGGCGCAGCCTGAGGTCCCTCCGGGTGGTCGGCTGATAGCGTCGCCCCCAACCGGCAGACGGGTGGATGGGGATCGCCGAGTGGCGTGAGCGACTGCACAGAGGCGACGTGTCCGCCCGCGAGCTCACCGATCAGCAGCTGGCGCGCATCGCGGCGGTGGAGCCCGAGGTTCACGCCTTCCTCGAGGTGACGGCTGAGCGGGCCAGGGCCGATGCCGATCGCATCGATGCTGCCCTGGCCGCCGGCGATCCCCTGCCGCCCCTGGCCGGCATCCCGCTGGCGATCAAGGACAACCTCTGCACCCGCGGGATCCGCACCACCTGCTCCAGCCGCATGCTGGAGACCTTCGTGCCCCCCTATGAGTCCACCGTCACCGATCGGCTGTGGCAGGCGGGCGCGGTGCTGCTGGGCAAGACCAACCTCGACGAGTTCGCCATGGGCAGCTCGACCGAAACCTCCGCCTTCGGCCCCAGCCGCAACCCCTGGGATCCCGAGCGGGTGCCGGGGGGCAGCTCCGGCGGCAGCGCCGCCGCCGTGGCCGCCGGCGAGTGCCTGGCCTCGCTGGGTTCCGACACCGGCGGCTCGATCCGCCAGCCGGCCGCCTTCTGTGGCGTGGTGGGGCTCAAGCCCACCTACGGCCGCGTGAGCCGCTGGGGCCTGGTGGCCTTCGCCAGCTCCCTCGACCAGGTGGGCCCGTTCACCACCTCCGTGGCCGATGCGGCCGAGCTGCTGCAGGTGATCGCCGGCGCCGATCCCCGCGATGCCACCTGCCTCACCGCTCCGGTGCCCGACTACCGGGCCGCCCTGGAGCAGCCGCTCAAGGGCCTGCGGGTGGGCCTGATCCGCGAGTGCTTCGAGGCCAAGGGGCTCGATCCGCAGGTGAAGGCCTCGGTGCGGGCCGCCGCCGATCAGCTGGCGGGTCTGGGCTGCGAACTGGTGGAGGTGAGCTGCCCGCGCTTCGACGATGGCATCGCCACCTACTACGTGATCGCGCCGTCGGAGGCTTCGGCCAATCTGGCCCGCTACGACGGCGTGAAGTACGGCTACCGCAGCGAGGCGAGCGAGGGCGGTCAGGGGCTGGGACTGGCGGCGATGACCGCCCGCAGCCGGGCCGAGGGCTTCGGCGCCGAGGTGCAGCGCCGCATCCTCATCGGCACCTATGCCCTCTCCGCCGGTTATGTGGATGCCTACTACAGGAAGGCCCAGCAGGTGCGCACCCTGATCCGGCGCGACTTCGACCGCGCCTTCGAGGCGGTGGACGTGCTGCTCACCCCCACCTCACCGACAACCGCCTTCCGCTTCGGCGCCCACACCGAGGATCCGCTGGCGATGTACCTGGCCGATCTGCTCACGATCCCGGCCAACCTGGCGGGCCTGCCGGCGATCAATGTGCCCTGCGGCTTCGACGACCAGGGCCTGCCGATCGGCCTGCAGCTGATCACCGGGGTGCTCGAGGAGCCGCGGCTGCTGCAGGTGGCCCACCAGTACGAGCAGGCGGCCCGGGTGATGGAGGGGCGGCCCGCGGCGGCGCTGGTGCCCTGAGCCCGGGGCTCCAAGCCTCCCTCACCACACCACAGGTGGTGGCCGATGGCCCCCCTGGCGCCGGCGGAACGCTGGGTCTTGCGTTGCCGCCCTAGCCTGGAACAGTCTGGCCCCCGGGCCTCAGCAGCCGCGCGTCTTGGCCTTCGTTCCCCTTCACAACCACAGCGACTACAGCCTGCTGGATGGCGCCAGCCAGCTGCCGGCGATGGTGGAGCGGGCGGTGGAGCTGGGCATGCCGGCGCTGGCGCTCACCGATCACGGGGTGATGTATGGCGCGATCGAGCTGCTGAAGCTGTGCACCAAGGCCGGCATCAAGCCGATCATCGGCAACGAGATGTATGTGATCAACGGCTCGATCGACGATCCGCAGCCGAAGAAGGAGCGCCGCTACCACCTGGTGGTGCTGGCCAAGAACGCCACCGGCTACCGCAACCTGGTGAAGCTCACCAGCATCAGCCACCTGCGCGGTATGCGCGGGCGGGGCATCTTCGCCCGGGCCTGCATCGATAAAGCGCTGCTGAAGCAGTACAGCGAGGGGCTGCTCGTAGCCACCGCCTGCCTCGGCGGCGAGATCCCCCAGGCGATCCTGCGCGGCCGTCCCGAGGTGGCCCGGGAGGTGGCCACCTGGTACCGCGGGGTGTTCGGCGAAGACTTCTACCTTGAGATCCAGGACCATGGCGGTCTGGAAGACCGGATCGTGAACGTGGAGATCGCCCGCATCGGCGCCGAGCTGGGTATTCCGCTGATCGCCACCAATGACGCCCACTACCTCAGCAGGAACGACGTGGAGGCCCACGACGCGCTGCTGTGCGTGCTCACCGGCAAGCTGATCAGCGACGAGAAGCGCCTGCGTTACACCGGCACCGAATACATCAGGAGCGAGCAGGAGATGCTCGGCCTGTTCGCCGACCACCTGCCGGCGGAGGTGATCGCCGAGGCGGTGGCCAACACCGCCCGGGTGGCCGAGAAGGTGGAGGACTACGACATCCTCGGCCGCTACCAGATGCCGCGCTTCCCGATCCCCGACGGGCACACGCCGGTGAGCTACCTGCGCGAGGTGACCGAGCAGGGGCTCAGGGCGCGGCTGGCGTTGGCGGAGGGGGCGCCGATCGAGGGCGAGTACGGCGAGCGCATGGCGTTCGAGCTGGAGGTGATGGAGCAGATGGGCTTCCCCACCTACTTCCTGGTGGTGTGGGACTACATCCGCTTCGCCCGCGAGAACGGCATCCCGGTGGGGCCGGGGCGGGGATCGGCGGCCGGGTCGGTGGTGGCCTATGCCCTGGGGATCACCAACATCGATCCGGTGCGCCACGGCCTGCTGTTTGAGCGCTTCCTCAATCCCGAGCGCAAGTCGATGCCTGACATCGACACCGACTTCTGCATCGAGCGCCGCGGGGAGGTGATCGACTACGTGACCCAGCGCTACGGCGACGACAAGGTGGCCCAGATCATCACCTTCAACCGCATGACCTCCAAGGCGGTGCTCAAAGACGTGGCGCGGGTGCTCGATATCCCCTACGGCGAGGCCGACCGGCTGGCGAAGCTGATCCCGGTGGTGCGCGGCAAGCCGGCGAAGCTGAAGGAGATGATCGGCGAGGAGTCGCCCGTCCCTGAGTTCCGCGAGAAATACCAGAACGATCCGAAGGTGAAGCACTGGGTGGATCTGGCGATGCGGATCGAGGGCACCAACAAAACCTTCGGCGTTCATGCCGCCGGCGTGGTGATCGCCGCCGAGCCGCTCGATGAACTGGTGCCGCTTCAGCGCAACAATGACGGCCAGGTGATCACCCAGTACTTCATGGAGGACGTGGAGTCGATGGGGCTGCTGAAGATGGATTTCCTCGGCCTCAAGAACCTCACGATGATCGAGAAGACCATTGATCTGGTGGAGCGCAGCGCTGGTGAGCGCATCGATCCCGACCGCCTGCCCGAGAACGATCCGGCCACCTATGGCCTGCTGGCCCGCGGCGATCTGGAGGGCATCTTCCAGCTGGAATCGAGTGGCATGCGCCAGATCGTGCGCGACCTGAAACCCTCCTCCCTGGAGGACATCTCCTCGATCCTGGCGCTCTACCGGCCGGGGCCACTCGATGCGGGCCTGATCCCGAAGTTCATCAACCGCAAACACGGCCGCGAGGCGATCGATTTCGCCCACGCCAAGCTGGAGCCGATCCTGCGGGAAACCTACGGAATCATGGTGTATCAGGAGCAGATCATGAAGATCGCCCAGGATCTTGCCGGTTATTCCCTCGGTGAGGCTGATCTGCTGCGGCGGGCGATGGGCAAGAAGAAGAAGAGTGAGATGGAGAAGCACCAGAGCGTGTTCGTGAAGGGGGCCAGCGAACGGGGCGTGGACCCGAAGATCGCCGAGGCGCTGTTCGAGCAGATGGTGCTGTTCGCCGAATACTGCTTCAACAAGAGCCACTCCACCGCCTACGGGGCCGTCACCTATCAGACGGCTTATCTCAAGGCCCATTACCCGGTGGCCTACATGGCGGCCCTGCTCACGGTGAATGCGGGCCAGACCGACCGGGTGCAGCGCTATATCGCCAACTGCAACGCCATGGGGATCGAGGTGCTGCCCCCGGATGTGAATGCCTCCGGCATCGATTTCACGCCGGTGGGTGAGCGGATCCTGTTCGGCCTCTCGGCGGTGCGCAACCTCGGCGAGGGGGCGATCCGCCAGTTGATCGAGGCCCGCGGCAGCGATGGACCGTTCCGCTCGCTCGCCGATCTGTGCGACCGCATCCCCTCCCAGGCGCTCAACCGTCGGGCGCTGGAATCGCTGATCCACTGCGGCGCTCTCGATGCCCTCGAGCCCGGCGCCAACCGGGCCCAGCTGATGGCCGACCTCGATCTGGTGCTCGACTGGGCCGGATCACGGGCCAAGGACCGGGCCAGCGGCCAGGGGAACCTGTTCGATCTGCTGGCGGCTCCGGTCGCCGCGGGCGCGGAGGCGGGGCCCGCCGATCTCTCCACCGCCCCGCGGGCGGCGGCGGTGGCCGACTACCCGCCGGCGGAAAAGCTGAAGCTGGAGAAGGAGCTGCTGGGCTTCTATCTCTCCGATCACCCCCTGCGCCAGCTGGCCGGTTCGGTGCGGCTGCTCTCGCCGATCGCCCTGGCGAGCCTCGAGGAGCAGGCCGACAAGGCCAGGGTGAGCGCGGTGGTGATGGTGCCGGAGCTGCGCCAGGTGAGCACCCGCAAGGGCGACCGCATGGCTGTGCTGCAGCTCGAGGACCTCACCGGGTCGTGTGAGGCGGTGGTGTTCCCCAAGGCCTACGCGCGCCTGGCCGATCACCTGATGGTGGATGCGCGGCTCATGCTCTGGGCCTCGGTGGATCGCCGCGACGATCGGGTGCAGCTGATCGTGGATGACTGCCGCAGCCTCGACGACCTGGAGCTCGTGCTGGTGGATCTGGCGCCGGAGCAGGCGGGCGACATCGCCGTGCAGCATCGCCTCAGGGAATGCCTCACCCGCCATCGCCCCGCCCAGGACGAGGTGGGCGTGCGGGTGCCGGTGGTGGCCCGGGTGAAGGGCCCGGCCGGGGGGTGCTTCGTGCGCCTGGGCCATCAGTTCTGCGTGGCTGATGCACCGGCCGCCGTGGCCACCCTGGCCTCGGCCGACTTCGCCGCCAGCCTGCGTTCGCCCCTGGCTGCGGCCTGAAGCATCGAATGCAGGCTGCGCGAGGGCTGATGCGCCTATCCTCAGACCGGCTCCGGCATCCTGGCCATGGCGGGACGGCTGTCATCCGGCGACGACAGTCTCGGGACGCTGGACGGATAGGCGATAGGCAGGAGGCTTGTCCTCAGCCGCTGCGCATCTCGCGCACCGACTGGCGCAGGCGGCCGATGTTGAGCACGATCTGCTCGGTGCCGATCAGGCTGCCGGGCGAATCCTCCCAGCTGGCGGAGAGCACGCCGTAGCTCAGGCCCAGCAGGCCGAGCAGGAAACAGGTGCCGGAGGCCAGCAGGGTGACCACCGGGGGGATGTCGAGCAGGCCCCGGCTCACCAACAGATAGCTGCCCACAAACACTGCCATGCCCATCAGGCTGGGTATTCCGGTGGCGATGGCGATGCGGCGGGCCATCCGCTGGGCCACCGCCTCAGGGATCACGCGGGCGCGGGTCCTGCCGGCCTTCGGGCGCGGAGGAGGCGCCGGTGGCACTGACCCGAAGGCCTTCGGCTTGGGCGGGCGAGCCATCGGCCGGTCTCAGCCGCGGATGCCGAGCTTCTCGATCAGGGCGGCGTAGCGCTCCTGGCTCTGGGCGCGCAGATAGCCAAGCAGGCGCTTGCGGCGGCCGATCATCTTCAGCAGCCCCTGGCGGGAGGAGAAATCGTGGATGTTCTTCTGCAGGTGGCCGCTCAGCTGGTTGATCCGCTCGCTCAGCATCGCCACCTGCACCTCCACTGAACCGGTGTCGGTGCCGTGGGTCTGGTGGGAATTGATCAGTTCCTGCTTTTTGGTGGTGGTGAGCGGCATGGACGGCCCCTTGGCCCTTGTGGTCAAACGGAGAGCCTACCGCCTGGGGTTCCCCCCCT
Organism: Cyanobium sp. FGCU6; assembly: GCA_024958655.1. Taxonomy (GTDB): domain Bacteria; phylum Cyanobacteriota; class Cyanobacteriia; order PCC-6307; family Cyanobiaceae; genus Cyanobium. The sequence continues at coordinate 127,877 of JANWUR010000001.1, forward strand.
CAGGCCGCGGGGCGCGACAGCCAGCGCAGGCCCTCGCGGATCCAGTCATCGACCGGGGCGTCGGCGGCCAGACCCGCGGCCGCCACCGCCCGCAGGGCGCGGTGCACCTCCAGGATCTCGTAGCCCAGGGCCTCCAGGGTGATCTGCACCTCGGCCCGCCCCTCTTCGCCGGGGCCTTCGCCGCCGGCAACGCCGCTCTCGAGGGCGATCACCTCGGCGCTCACGGCCGCGGCGGCGGGGTAGCGCTCCTGCAGGCGGGTGCGGAGCTCCACCGCCAGCCGCTCGGCGGTGCGCTTGCCCACCCCCGGGGCCTGGCTGAGCCGCCGCAGGTCGGCCTGCACGATCGCGCGCACCAGCTCGGCACTCTCCAGTTCGCCCAGCAAGCCAAGGGCCATCTGCGGTCCCACCCCGCTCACGGCCACCAGCTCGCGGAACAGCTCCCGCTCCTCGCGCCGGGGGAAACCGAACAGGGTCCAGGCGTCCTCGCGCACGCTGTGGTGGATGTGCAGGCCGATCGTGCCGCCGGCCGCCGGCAGGGCCTCCCACTGGCGGCGGCCCAGCTGCACCTCGTAACCCACACCGCCGCAGATCAACAGCAGGCCGCAGCGGGGACGCGCCTGCCAGGGTTCGGCCACCGTTCCCTGCAGCCAGCCGATCATGGGGTCACGCGCGCCGTTCCCCATGCTGCCTGCCCTGCCAACCCCCCCTGTGCTGCGCCGTGCGCTCCCTGCCCTGGCGCTGGCCCTGGTGCTGGCGCTGCCCCTGGGCCTGCTGGGCGGCTGCGGGCTGCTGCGCAGCCAGCCGCCCCAGCGGGTGCTGCTCGATGCCCTGGCTCTGCAGATCCAGCTCACCCAGGGGGCGATCGCCCGGGCGCTGGAGCTCGAGACGGTGGGGCTGCCCCAGGTGAGCCGGGTGCGGGTGGAGGAGCAGGAGCCGGTGCGGATCGGCGAGGCCCGGGGCCTGCATCTGCGCGGCCGCTTCGACTGGCGGCTGGCGGGCGATCCGATCCGGGTCGACAGCCCGTTCGAGCTGTGGCTGGCCCAGGGGGAACGGGGCGAGAGCTGGAGGCTGGCGCTGCCCAGCGGCGCGGCGGCGGATGAGCGGCAGCAGTGGATCACCCATCCGCTGCCCCTGCCGGGGTAGGGGCGAGCACAAGAGGAATCGTGGAAACTGTCTGTGTGATGGCCGATCACTGCCGACCCTTTACCCCACCCTGTTTTTGCCCCTGCGTACCCTGATTGTTGAGGATCAAGGCATGTTTGCCCAGTTCGTCTGCCCGCGGCGCTGCAGCCGATCGTGATCGCCGTCGTGGACAGGACCCAGGCCATGGATGTGCTGCTTGCACAGGTAGCGGCCTACGTCGAGAGCATCGGTACCGTCCCCCATCTGGTGTTCACCCCCGACAGGCTGAATGGCCTCATCGGCCGGGAGCGTGAGGTTCTGGGCCGGCTCGGGCTGGGTGAGGCCACCAAGACGATCGCCAGGCATCTCGACCTCAGCGTGAGCACCGTGGAGAGCCACCGGCGCAACATCGCCGCCAAGCTCGGGGTGAGCGGCGCCGAGCTGATCCGGCTGGCGGTGCTTCACAACCTCTCCATCCTTCCCCCGTCCGGCGGAGCCGAGCTGCCGCCCGCCTGATCGCGCTCACCCGCAGCCGAGCCTGCCCGGTGGGCACCTCGCCCATGGCCTCGCTGGCGTTGTTGTTCAGGTTGTTGAGGGCGATCTGCAGCTGGGGGCCATCCCCCTGCACCGGCCATTCAGCCTCCAGAGCGGCCGTTTCCAGGCGGATGCCCCGGCCCTCCAGCCGGGGCCGCTGCTAGAGCAGGGTGCTGCGCACCACACTGCCCAGATCCAGGGGCACGGGTTCGGTGGGCACGCAGCGCAGCAGGGCGTTCATACGCTCGATCGTGTCCACCACCGTGCGGGCGTTCTGCTCGATGGTGGGGATCAGCGACGCCAGCGCCGCGGGGGGTGCCGAGGTTTCCGCCAGCTGCCGCTGGGCCAGCCTGCTGTGCAGCAGCAGCAGGCTCAGGGGCTTCTTGATCTCATGGGCGATCGCCGCCGCCGCCAGGCTGGTGTGCAGCTTGCGCTCCAGTTCCTCCCCCTTGCGCTCCAGCGCCTCCTGCGCCGCCCGGCGGTCGTCGATCAGGCGGCAGGAAAGCACCAGGCCTTCAACGGTCCCTCGGCGGCCGATATGGGGCGTGACATGGCTCTCCAGCCAGTGCAGGGAGCCGTCCGTCGCCCGGATCCGCTCTTCGCAATGCAGCGTCTGGCCGGCCAGGAGGTGGGGCCGGGTTTCCTGATAGCCGGGACAGGTGCCGCCGTGTTCGAGGACGTCGGTGCCGCGCCGCCCCAGCCACTGCTGCGGGTGAGCAGATCGATCGTTTCGCTCATCTCTCCGTTCAGTCATGTCACGCCAGGTGACGACCAGGCCGTCGCCCAGCTTCACCAGCCGCAGGTCGTAGTGGCGCAGCGGCTGGCCCAGGGCCTCGGCGATCACCAGGTTGTCGATCGCCAGCGGCTCGCCGCTTTCCAGGGTATGCAGGAAGCGCCCGAACAGCTCCTGATCGTGCATGGCCGGAGCCAATGGCAGCATCCGTGCCCCCAGCAGCCGCTCCAGCGGCAACCCGATGGCCCGGCAGGCCGTCGCGTTCGCGGCCAGATAGCGGAAGTCCACCACCCCGCCCTGGGGATCGCGCACGGCCTCGATCACCACGTGGGGATCGAGCAGGGAATCGAGGGTGGCCTGCAGCCGCTGCCGCTCGGCCGTCTCCCGCTGGCGGCTGCGGACCAGTTCGTCCACGTCCCGGAGGGCGTAGACGTAGCCGCTGATCAGGCTGTCGGCTCCCGAGGCGGCGCCGCCGTCACCGCCATCCAGCGGTAGCCCCCGGAGGCGGTGCGCATCCGCAGCCGGCAATCCCTGGGCCACTCCCCGCTGGCCAGCAGAGCGGTGGTGAGCTCCGCCACCCTCCGCCGGTCGTCGGGATGGACCCGTTGATCGAGGCAGACCCCCATCTCGGCGTCGAACGTCCAGCCGAGGGTGTTGCGGCCTTCGCTGTCGGCGCTCATCCAGACGGCCCGCAGGTTGGTGTCAAGCATCACCACCAGGTCGCTGCCCAGTTCGACCAGCAGGCGGAGGCGCTCGCGCTCGTTCGCCAACTCCTGCCGTGCGCGCACCCTCTCGGTGGCATCCACCAACTGGAACAGGGCGCCCCAGAGCTGTCCCTCGGGATCCTTCACCGACGACACCGTGAGATCGCCCCAGATCACGCTGCCGTCGGCGTGGCGGTAGCGCTTGGTGAGGCGGTAGTGGTCGCACGCTCCCTCCAGCAGCCTGGAGTGTGTCTTCAGCGAGAGGGCGAGATCATCGGGATGGGTGAGGCTCTGCCAGTCGCTGTTCATCGCACCCTCGCTGGCACGGTTGCCGACGTCTCCTGGTGGAACCTCACAGCCCCACGTCGGAGACCCTCATCCTGATGCGGAGGATTGGCCCTGCTGACTGAAGCGGCACCTCGGAACCGATCAGGCTCCGATCCGCTGCTAACGCTGGGCGGGTCCCCTCGAACCCGGGTCCTCCAGCAGGGCCGATTCGAGCAGGTAGGCGGCGAGATCGCTGAGGGACCGGCCCTGCTCGTCACTGCGTTGCACCAGCTCCTGATCGATGCGGTAGGGGATCGTGATGCTCACGCGGCGGGGGGCGCGAAGGACGTGGGCGGTCATGGGGCAATCCTTTGACGTGTGCTGCGGTCTGGGGCCGGAATGCGGCATCGCGCCATCGTCCTGCAACTGCCACGCGGCGGAAATCCCCAGTTCTGGGGTGCTACCGGTGGCACAGCGCCGCCGCTCCAAGGATCAGCGCTCCGCCCAGCAGCGTGGCCGGCGCCAGGCTCTCTCCGAACAGGCTCCAGCCCCACAGCGCGGCGAAGCCCACCTGGATGTAGCCCAGGGCCGTGGCCCGCCCGGCCGGCAGGCGGGTGAGGCCGTGGGTGAGCCCCAGCTGGCCCAGCTGGGTGAACAGGCCCACCCCCAGCAGCCACAGCAGCTCGCTGGCGGTAGGCAGCACCGGATCGAACAGCACCAGCGGCAGGCTCAGCGGCACCGCCATGAGCGGGAACCAGAGCACGATCACCAGCGGGTGTTCGCTGCGGCCCAGCTGGCGCACACTCACGTAGGCCACCGCGGTGAGCAGGGCGCCAGCCAGGGCCAGCACCACCCCGGCGGCGTGGCTGTCGCCACCGCCCACCGGTTGCAGCACCAGCACCACCCCCAGCCAGCCGAGGGCCAGGGCCAGCGCCATCCGCCTGCCGATCGGCTCCCCCAGCCAGCGCCAGGCGAGCAGTGCCGTGAGCGTGGGATACAGGTATTGCAACAGGGTGGCGGTGGCCAGCGGCAGCACCGCCAGGGCGGCGAACACGCAGAACAGCGCCACGCTGCCGGTGATCCCCCGCAACGCCAGCAGGCCCCGCCGCACCCCCCAGGGGCTCACGCCGGCGGCCCGCAGCATCCAGCCGCTCATCGCCACGTTGAGCAGGGCGCGGGCCAGCACGATCTCCGCCACCGGGATGCGCTGCACCACCCGCTTCACGCACACCGCCATCAGGCTGAAGGCCAGGGCGCCCAGCAGCAGGGCCAGCACGGCGCTCCGCTCCTCGGCGGCGGCGGTGACGCCGATTGCGGTGGCGGGACTGCGGCTCACGGACCGATCGGCGGGCGCGTTCACCCTGGCAGGCGGTGGATCCGGCCGCTTCTCTCCCCCAGCCCTGGTGCCATGCACCACAATGGGGGTCAAAGGGGCCCCACTGCTGGTGTGCTCCCCGCCCTTCCCTTTTCTGTCTCCCCCGCCGCGTTGAGCACGCCCCGCCTCCACCCCCGCACGATCGAGGCCGTCAAGGAGCGGGCCGACATCGTCGAGGTGGTGGGCGAGCACGTGGTGCTGAAGAAGAAGGGCCGCGAGTTCGTGGGCCTCTGCCCCTTCCACGACGACCGCTCGCCGTCGATGACGGTGTCGCCGGCCAAGCAGTTCTATTACTGCTTCTCCTGCGGCGCCGGCGGCAACGCGATCAAGTTCCTGATGGAACACCAGCGCGCCAGCTTCTCCGACGTGGTGCTGGAGCTGGCGCGCCGCTATCAGCTGCCCGTCGAGACCCTCGACGCCCCCCAGCAGGAGAGGCTGCGCCAGCAGCTCGGCCGCCGCGAGCGGCTCCACCGCGTGCTGGCCCTGGCCACCGGCTGGTTCCAGGCCCAGCTGCGCTCGCCCGAGGGAGCCGAGGCCCTGGCCTACCTGCGCCAGAGCCGGCGGCTGAGCGAGAGCACGATCGATGCTTTCGCCCTCGGCTACGCCCCCGACCGCTGGGATGGCCTGCTCGCCCATCTCCAGCAGGTGGAGGGCTTCACGCCCGAGCTGCTGGAGGCGGCCGGCCTGGTGGTGCCCCGCAAGGGCGGCAGCGGCCACTACGACCGCTTCCGCCACCGGCTGATCGTGCCGATCCGCGACCGGCAGGGGCGGGTGATCGGCTTCGGCGGCCGCAGCCTCGACGGCGCCGAGCCCAAATACCTCAACTCACCGGAAACCGAGGTGTTCGAGAAGGGCCGCCATCTGTTCGGCCTCGACCGCGCCGCCGACGCCATCCGCCGCGAGGACCGCGCGGTGGTGGTGGAGGGCTACTTCGATGTGATCGCCCTGCACGCCGCCGGCATCACCCACGCGGTGGCGGCCCTGGGCACCGCCCTCAGCAGCCGCCAGATCACCCAGCTGTGCCGCTGCTGTGACGGCAAGCGGCTGGTGCTCAACTTCGACGCCGATGCCGCCGGCGTGCGGGCCGCCCAGCGGGCGATCGGCGAGGTGGAGCAGCTGGCGCTCCAGGGCCAGCTGGAGCTGCGGGTGCTGCAGCTGCCCGCCGGCAAGGATCCCGACGAGTTCCTGCAGGAGCACGGCAGCGGCGAGTACCGCGCCCTGCTCGACGGCGCGCCCCTCTGGCTCGACTGGCAGATCGAGCAGGTGCTGGTCGGCCGCGATCTGGCCCGCGCCGACCAGTTCCAGCAGGCCGTTTCCGGCCTGGTGGCGCTGCTGGGCAAGCTGCCCCAGAGCGCCATACGCAGCCACTATCTGCAGCGGGTGGCCGAGCGCCTCTCCGGCGGCCAGGCCCGGCTGGCGCTGCAGCTCGAAGACGACCTGCGCCAGCAGGTGAAGGGCCAGCGCTGGCACGGGCGCTCCACCCGCTGGGAGCAGCCCGGCGACGCCGGCCTGCGCGAGCGCGCCGAGGCCGACCTGCTGCGCCTCTACCTCCACTGCCCCGAGCACCGGGGCGCCGTGCGTCAGGAGCTGCGAACCCGGGAGCTGGAGGACTTCGCCCTCCAGCACCACCGCCTGCTGTGGGCGATCGTCAGCGAGCTGGAGGAGGACAACCTCGGCGCCGGCCGGCTGGAGGCGATCGCCCGCGGCAGCGATCCCGGCCACGATCTGGCCGGCCTCGATCTGCCCCGCCTGCTCGGCGATCGCCTGCTGCTGGAGCGCAGCGATCTGCACCAGCGGCTCACCCCCCTTCTCCATCCCAGCGAGGTGCAGCAGCTGGCCCTGCAGCAGCCGCTGCTGCAGCTGCGGGGTGCGGCCGCCGTGCTCGAGCGCCAGCGCACCCTGCGCCGCTGCCGCCACCTGCTCGACGCCTGGAGCGCCCAGCGGCTCGACACCCTGGAAACCTGCATCGCCCGGCTGCTGGAGGAGGAAGCCGATCCCGCCACCCCCGATCCCAGGCCTGCCGATCCCGGGGCTGGCGGCCCCCTCACCACCGCCGGGCTGGCGATGGAAGCCCGCGTCGACGCCCTGTTCGCCGCGCTCAACGGCGACGCCCTGCGCTTCCAGGACGCCTACTACAGCGAGCGTCGCTACCTGGGGGAGCTCGACCGCCGGCGCTGCGCCGCCATCGACGAGCTGGTGATTCACCCGGCCGCCTGAACTGAGGGGCTGAAGGATGCGGACATCGCCGGACGAGGGTCTTTCAGAGGGAGGGTGAGTCCACAAGCTCCCACCGGCTCGCAAGGTCTTCCAAGGGCAGGGCATCGACCCCGTCGCCGAGGGGAAAGCGGTGGGGCGCCCGGCAGAACAGGGCCAGGCCAGTCACGCTGCCAGCCGGCAACAGCGTCGCCACCGGGTGGAGGCATCCCGCATCCGCCGGTCGGGGCAGTGCGCACCATTTGGCATCGCCGAGCCAGACGTCGCCTCCGCGCTCGAGCAGCACATCCGCTGCCGATCCACCTCCAGCGTGAGATGGCGGAACCACCCCGGCGCGTCCTGCACCTCATCAATGATCAGCAGCGCCGGATGTCGGGAAAGAAAGGCCTGGGGATCTCCCTCGGCCAGGGCCGCTTCGCCGGGCAGATCGGGCGTGACCAGGTGATGGTCCGGAAACAGCCGCCTTGTGAGAGCCGACTTACCGGGCTGGCGGGCGCCCGTGAGCAACCACCACCGGACGGGTGGCGGCCAGCTGCCGCAGGCGCGGCTCCATCAGGTGCGGGATCCACACGGGTTGATCCTGGTCTTCGATCCTGCTGATCATTTGACGGTGTCGTGCCAATGATTCGAAAGCATCACAGGATTGGCAGCCATCGCTTCGCACCCGACTTCGAGCCCATGCGGGGTTGATCCCTGGGAGGTTGGGGTGCCTATTCCTGGCCCAGGTCCCTAGGGTCGGAAGAGAAGCAGGGGGATGCTTTGGCCCAGGACCCTGAATCGTTCGCCCCGGTCGCGGGAGCGGCGGCTGCCCCGCCGCCTTATCCCATCCCTGCCGACGAGGAGCAGCGCCTGCGCGAGCTCGAGCGGCTGGGCGTGTCGGCGATGGAAAGCGACGAGCACTTCGAGCGCATCCTTGATCTGGCCAGCTCGATCTTCGGCACCCCGATCGTGCTTATCTCCCTGGTGGAGCGGGATCGCCAGTGGTTTCTCGGCCGCCGGGGGCTGGAGGTAAGCGAGACCCCGCGCGATGTGGCCTTCTGCGCCCACGCCATCGCCGGCGAGGGGGTGATGGTGGTGCCCGACGCCCTCGACGATCAGCGCTTCCGCGATAACCCCCTCGTGCGGGGCGACCCCCACATCCGCTTCTACGCCGGTGCTCCGCTGGTGAGTCCGGCCGGTCACAGCCTCGGCACCCTGTGCGTGATCGACCGCGATCCGCGCCGGCTGGAGCCTGCCCAGCAGCGCCAGTTGCAGTGGCTGGCGGATCTGGTGATGCGGGAGCTGGAGCTGCGCCGCCTGTCGCATCTCGATCCGATCACCGGCCTCTCCAGCCGCCGCACCTTTCTGGCGATCGGCGATCGGGAGTTCACCACCGCCCGCCGCGAAGGTCGGCCACTGGCTCTGTTCTGCTTCGACCTCGACCAGTTCCGGCGCATCAACGACCGCTGGGGCCACCACGTGGGCGATGAGCTGCTGGTGCGTCTGCGCCAGCTCCTCGATCGCCTCCGCCGCGAGCAGGATTTCGCCGGCCGGCTCGGCGATGGCGAGTTCGCCCTGCTGCTGCCCGGCCTCGACGACGAGCGGGCGCTGGCGCTGGCGGAGCGGCTGCGGCGCGAGGTTGGGGTGCTGCCCGGACCCCATCGCCACTCCGATGTGGCGCTGCACATCAGCGGCGGCCTCACCAGCCTGGGCCTTTCGGATCGCAGCTTCTCGGATCTGCTGAGCCGCGCCGACCGCGCCCTGCAGCTGGCCAAGGCTAACGGCCGCGACCAGATCGCCTGCCTGTTCGACGGCCGCTGAGGCCCGCTTGGCTGGCCCCTGCCCCCCGCCCCCGCTGGCGGCCCTTCCCCCTTTCCTCCATGACCTTCTACGAAGCCCTCTGGCACGGCGAGAGCATCGGCGACGGCGGCGACGCCGACGAGGCCCTCACCGCCTACCGGGCGGTGCGTCCCGAGGACGGCGACTGGCCCGCCGCCTGCGCCGCGCCGGGCTCCGATCCCCATCTGCTGCGCTACTCCTCCTTCGACGCTTACCTCGACAACGCCGACGCCCTGGAGACGATCCCGGTGTCGGCGGCGATGATCATCGCCGCCCTGGCCGCCGCCTGAGCCAGGCGCGCCTGGCTCAGGTGAGCACGATCGGGATGTCCTCGATCCGGGTGGTGGCCGCCCGCGAGAGGCGGGAGCGGCGCATCGTCCAGCCCGGCCGCAGGCCGCAGGCCGCCCACTGCACGGTGTCGCGTCCGAAGCGATGGTTGAGGGCGTCGACGGCGGCCATCAGCCGCTCGCGCCGCCGCTGCTGCTCCTCCGGCAGCGGCACCAGCAGATGGTGCTGCAGCATCCCCTCCGGCTGCAGGTCCTGCAGCAGCACCCCGGCCTTCTGCAGCGGCTTGTGGGGAAGGAACAGCCGCTCCACCAGCGGCAGGGCGGCGGCCAGCAGCACGGCGGTGTCGCTGCTGGCCACGGGCAGGGCCACCGTGGCGGCATTGGCGTAGAAGCGGGTTCCGTTGAACGGGCTGCTGCGCACGAACACCGTGATCGCGCCGGCCCGCTGCCGCTGCCGCCGCAGCTTCTCGGCGGCGCGGCTGAGGTAGGTGGCCACCGCCTCGCGCAGGGCCTCGCGGCTGGTGACGGGTTCACCGAAGCTGCGGCTCACGCAGGTTTCCCGCTTCGCCGGCGGCTGCCGCACCAGCGGCAGCACGGCATGGCCGCGCAGTTCCTGCTGGAGCCGCAGCCCCACCACGCCGCAGCGCACCCGCAGTTCCCCCGCCGGCCGGTCGCGCAGCTGGCGGGCGTTGCCGATGCCCCGCAGGCGGCACCAGCGCGACAGGCGCCGGCCGATGCCCCAGACGTCCTCCACGGCGATGCCCTCCAGCCAGGGGGCGGGATCGGCCACGGCGCCGAGGTCGAACACGCCGCCGTGGCCGGGATCGCGCTTGGCGATGCGGTTGGCGATCTTGGCCAGCACCTTGCTGGGGGCGATGCCCACCGCCACCGGCAGGCCCAGCTGGCGGCGCACCTCCTGCCGCAGCCGCCTGCCCCAGGCGAGCAGATCCCCACTTGCGGGGCGGTGCAGGCGGCCGAAGGCCTCGTCGACCGAGTAGACCTCCAGCTCCTCCACCCACGGCTCGATCACGGCCATCAGCCGCTGGCTCATGTCGGCGTAGAGGCCGTAGTTGGAGCTGCGCACGATCACTCCGTGGCGCTCCAGCAGATGGCGCACCTGGAAGAAGGGGCTGCCCATCGGCAGGCCCAGGGCCCGGGCCTCGGCGCTGCGCGACACGATGCAGCCATCGTTGTTGGAGAGCACCACCAGCGGCCGGCCGCGCACGGCCGGATCCACCACGGCCTCGCAGGAGGCATAGAAGTTGTTGCCGTCGATCAGCACCAGTGCCGTGCTCATCGCCGACCCGGCAGTGTCCCGCCTGGCAGTGTCCCGCCTGGCAGGGTTCCGCCCGGCAGGGTGCGGATGGCGTGCAGGGCCACGCCCCAGGCCAGCCCGTCGCCCAGGGGCAGGGGCGGCCAGGCCGGATGGGCCGCTTCCAGCATCCAGCCGTGGGGACGGTGCATCAGCCGCTTGAGGGTGAAGCCGTCATCGAGGCGGGCCACCACGATCCGGCCGTGGCGGGGTTCGAGCGAGCGGTCGACCACGAGCAGGTCGCCGTGGTGGATGCCGGCGCCGACCATCGAGTCACCCCAGACCCGCAGGAGCACGGTATGGGCGGGCCGTGACACGAGGGCGGCATGCAGGTTCAGTCCGCAGGGGGCCACGGCGCAACGACGACTCCCTGTCAGGCTAGTACATATGTATTGATGCGCAGGGATCGGGTGAGGCCAGGATTCGGAGGTGATGCAGATCGGAGGTCGGCGTGCGGCTGCTGTTGGTGGAGGACGACGCCCCCCTGTGCCAGGCCCTCGGCCGGCTGCTGCGCCAGTGGGGCTATGCCGTCGAGCTTGCCGCCGACGGACCCGCAGCCCTCAACTGGTGCGAGCGGGAGCCCTTCGACCTGGTGATCCTCGATCTGGGACTGCCGGGCTGCGATGGCCTGGAGGTGTGCCGCACGCTCCGCAGCGCCCGCGGACCCCAGCCGCTGATCCTGATGCTCACCGCCTGGGACTCCAGCGCCGACAGGGTGACGGGTCTGGACGAGGGGGCCGACGACTATGTGGTGAAGCCCTTCGACCCCGACGTGCTGCGCGCCCGGGTGCGGGCGCTGCTGCGCCGTTCCAGCCGGCCCCTCACCACCGAGCTGAACTGGGGCAGCGTGAGGCTGACTCCCGGAGACACCCGCCTTAGCCTGGGCGATGGAGAGCTTGAGCTCACCCGCAAGGAGGCGCTGCTGCTGGAAACGCTGCTGCGCGCTGCCGGCCGGAGCTGCAGCAAGGCCGAGCTGCTCGAGGCCAGTGCCGCCGGCACGCGCGACGTGGGGGAGGAGACGATCAAGGCGCACATGCGCAACCTGCGCGTCAAGCTGGCCGCCGCCGGCGCACCCCCCGATCTGATCGAGACCGTCTACGGCATTGGCTATCGCCTCAACCCCGCCCACAGCACCTGATCCCCTGCGGCTGCGGCCCCGGCTGCTGGCCCGGGGCGGCGGCTTCGCCCTGCTGCTGTTGCTGGCCTTCGCCGGGGCCATGTACTGGGGGATCGCCGCCGATCGGGAGGAGGACCTGCACCATCGGGTGGAGCAGCTCGCGACCGTGGCCAGCGGCCAGCTGCCGTTGCTGGTGCACGAGTTTCACGAGCAGAGCAACGCCAACAAGTTCCAGGGCGACGGCGTGGTGGTGGAGGCGGTGGGCTCCTCTCACCAGCGGGTGCGCTGGTTCGACGGGCAGGGCCAGCTGGTGCGCCAGCAGGGCGATCTGCCGCTGCCGCCGCCACCGCCACCGGAACTCCGCCAGCAGGTGCAGTGGCGGCGCTGGCCCGGGGGGCTGCGGCTGTGGCAGCCGGTGCGCACGCGCTCCGGCGCCGCCGGTGGGGTGCTGCGCCACAGCGGCTACCTGGAGGTGGGCCTCTCCGATCAGGAACTGCAGACCGAGCTGGCCCGCATGCGGCGGGGGTTGCTGCTGGGCACCATCGGTGCTGCCCTGGTGGCGTTGGCGCTGGGGCGGCGCATCCTGCGCAGCGCCCTGGCGCCCCTGCAGGCCCAGGTGGTGGCGATGCAGCGGTTCACAGCCGATGCCTCCCACGAACTGCGCCATCCGCTCACCATGATGCGCACCCTGGTGGCCACCACGTTGCCGGAGTCGACGAGTGGGGAGGCGCTGGGCCGCATCGATGCGGTGGCCGCCCGCATGGGATGCCTGCTCGACGACCTGCTGCTGCTGGCCCGCCATGAGCAGGGCGCGGGCGAGGGTCGGGTGCTTCGCGGCCGCTGGCGCCGCTTCGACCTGCTCGACCTGCTCGACGACCTGCGCACCCTCCATGCCGCCGCCGCCGCGGAGCGGCAGCTGCAGCTCGTGCTGGAGGCGCCGGGACTGACGGCGGTGCCGGTGGAGGGCCAGCCCGATCAGCTGGAGCGGCTGTTCACCAACCTGCTGAGCAATGCCCTGCGCCACAGTCCTGCCGGCGGGGTGGTGCGACTGGCCGTGGAGGTGCAGGGCACGCGGGTGAAGGTGGAGGTGATGGATCAGGGTCCCGGCATTCCCGCCGCTCTGAAGGAGAAGGTGTTCGAGCGCTTCTGGCAGGGAGGCGGCGCCTCGCGCGAAGGCAGCGCCGGCCTGGGGTTGGCGATCGCCAGGGCCATCGCCCATGCCCACGATGGCGATCTGAGGGTGGCCGACGGGCGGTCCGGCCGCTGCAGCCTGGAGGTGCAGCTGCCGCTGGGGAGGGGAGAGGAGGCCGGCTGACCTGGCCTCACGCGGGGGGATCCAGCTCCAACGGTTCGGCAGCCGGGGATGAAGGCCGGCTCGGTTCGCCTCAGCTGTCCTCGTCGTCTTCCAGCAACAGCTGGGTGAAGGCGGTGTAAAACGCATCGCGCAGGCGGGCGTCGGGATCGGCGTCGCTGCCTCCGCGGCCGTTGCGCCGGCGCTTGCCGGGGTTGGCGCCTCGGGGGGGGGCGCTCGGGCCGGCAGGGTTTGGTTGCTGCTCCAGCCCCTTGAGGCGATCCATCAGATGCGCGGGCACAGTGCCGTCGCGGCTGGCATCCATCAGGTCGTGGAACAGCCGCCCGGGGTCCTGCTCGGTTTCCACCCGATGGCGCCGGTCGACCGCCCGCGGTGGTGGTGCGGCTTCGGCGGGGGTGGGCATGGGCAGCTTGCTCGGCAGGGTGCGGCCGAGGGCTTCCAGTCGTTCACGGCTGCGGGCGTCGAAGCTCATGGGCGGCTCAGGGTTCCGTCACAGACGAGGGTCTCACGCGTGCTGCGGCCCGTGGCGGGATTGGTGCCGCCGGCCAGGGCGCAGAGGCGCTTGTGGGCGTCGGCCCGCACGGGCACGTTGCTGAAGTCGGCTCCTTCGATCCGCAGCTCGCCCTCGAAACGGGTGTTGAAGGCGAAGGCATCCTCCAGCCGGGCGTCGCGCAGGTCGGTGCCATCGAAGACAGCGCCGTCGAGGGTGGCCTCCCGCAGGTCGGCGCCATGCAGGTCGGCGTCCTGAAGCTTGGCGCCGAACAGGCTGGCGCCGCGCAGATCGGCTCCGGAGAGATCGGCGTCGCGCAGGTTGGTGAGGTTGAAGGTCACGCCCCGCAGGTCGGCGCCGTGGAAGTCGGCGCCGATCAGCACCTGTTTGGCGTAGTCCATCGCGGCCACGGCCGGCTGCGGTGCCGCCAGGGGCAGGCCGAGCACCGCCAGCAGGAGCATCAGGGCGGTCCCCAGACGGTCCCAGGAGATGGCCCTCAGGCGGGTGAGGGCGGAGGGGCGGGGACGGTGCATCGGCGGCGCGGCATGGGGTCCCAACCTAGAAACGGGGTTGGGGTCACCGGTCAGGCCGCCTAGCCTTCAGATTTGCGTCCCGGCGGAGGGCTCCCATGTCGGCGCACCTTCCCTCCACTGAGCCCGCTGACCTCCCTCCGGGCCCATGGCTGAGCCTGCTGGAGCAACAGGGTCGCCCGGCTGCTCTGGCCGACCGACAGGGCGATCTCCAGGTGGTGAGTGAGGCCTTCGCTCGCCGCCTCGGCCATTCCACGGCTGAGCTCAGGGGCCTGGCGATCGCCGAACTGATCCCGCTGGCTCGGCGGCAGGAGCTGGACGGGCTGCTGCAGGAGTTCCTCCAGGGCCAGCTCCCGGAGCTGAAGCTGCCGATCGATGCCGAAGCGCCGGCTCTGCGGTTGGCCTGGCTCCAGGAGGCCGATGGCGCTCCTGCCTCCTGGCTGCTGCTGGAGCTGCCTGAACGCCGTCTCGAGCGCCGTGCCTTTGAGGAGTTGCTGCGCGAGCACGGCGGTGCCGTGGCCCTGCTGCATCTGCATCTGCAGCAGCTGGATCTGGTGCAGGGCAAGCTCGGTCTGGAGGCCGGCGAGGCCCTGCTGGAGGTTCTGGCCCATCGCCTCGCCGGTTGCCTGCCCCCCGCCGGCCTGTTCTGCCGGGAGGGTGGCGATCGCTTCCTGGCGCTCCTGCCCGGCCGTTGGAGTCGGGAGGCGGTGCTCCAGGCGGTTGACGGGCTGCTCGCCGGCCTCGAGCAACCGCTCACGCTCACGCAGCACGTCCTCGAGCCCGCCTTCCACGTGGGGGTGGCCCGTTCGCCCGCGGATGGCACCGCCTTCGCTGCGCTCCACCGCGCCGCCACCCGCGCGCTTGAGCTCAGCCATCAGCCTCCGGTGAGCGCCTGCCGCCTGGCGGAACCGCCCGAGCGGGGGATGCAGCTGAGGGAGCGGCTCGCTGGCCCCCTGGCCATCGCCCTGGCGGGGGAGGGGCTGGAGTTGGCTTTCCAGCCGATCCTGGAGCTCGAAACCTCCAGGCTGGTGGGGGCCGAGGTGCTCTGCCGATGGGACGACCCTGTGCTGGGGCGCCAGGTTCCCAGCGACTTCATCAACGTGGCCGTGGCCACCGAGCAGATCTCCGCCCTGGGGCGTTGGGTGGTGGAGGCGGCCCTGGCCACCCTCGCCGCCTGGGATCGGGCCGGTCACCACCTGGAGCAGATCGGCATCAATATCTCTGCCCTCCAGCTGGAGGATCCGCAGGGCATGCCCTTCCTGCGGCAGGCGCTGGTGCGACACGGTCTCCTTGCCGACCGGGTGGTGCTGGAGCTGGCGGAGGCCGACGTGATCGCCCTCAGTGCGCGAGCCGGTGACCACCTCAGGGATCTGCATCACCAGGGCTTCCGGCTGGCGATGGATGATTTCGGTACCGGCTATTCCGGGCTCAAGCGCCTCAGCCAGCTGCCGTTCGCCCAGGTGAAGGTGGATCGCAGCCTGATCGCCGCCATCGACTACGACCCGATGCAGCAGGCGATGCTGCTGGCGCTGGTCACCACCGCCGCCGGCAGCGGCGTGGAACTGGTGGCGGAGGGCATCGAACGTTCACGCCAGCTGCAGATGCTCCAGAGCCTGGGCTGCCGCTATGGCCAGGGCTTCCACCTGGCTCCTCCGCTGAGCGTGGCGGAGATGGAGGCGTCCATGGCCGAACCCTCCGGCCGCTGGCGCGCCGATGCCGCAGGTCGCGTCAGGCTGGGGGAAGGCTGAGGCGGGTCCTCGCCACGCTTCGGTGCCGCGCACTCCCCAGCAGCGCAGCGGCGACTTCGCCGAACAGCGGGCCCTGCGCCTGCTGCAGCAGCGGGGCTGGCGGCTGCTCTCGCGGCAGTGGCGCTGCCGCTGGGGCGAACTCGATCTGGTGATGGCCAAGCCGGGAAGGCTGCTGGTGGTGGAGGTGAAGGGGCGCCGCCCGCGCCGGGGCGGCTGGGGCAGCGATGGTCTCGATCGTCGTAAGGGCCTGCGGATCGCTCGGGCCTGGGCCTGCTGGTGTGCCGCCCATCCCGACTGGGCGGAACGGCCGGTGGAACTGGTGGCGGCACTGGTGCCCCTGCCACCGCAGAGCGGCCCGGTGCGCTGGATCCGCCTCATGGGCTGAGCCTCTGGGATCAGGGGGAGCCGGCGGGAGCCGCTGCGGGGGGCGTCGCCGCCGGGGCGGTGTCGAAAAAGACCGTGCAGCGGTAGCGGTCGTTATTGCCCGACATCCCGATGTCCTCGCACATGGTGCGGGTGACCGTGGCACCCTTCGGGACTCCTTCCATGGCTCGCTGCTGGGCAGCGTTGCGGTCCCAGGTGGATTCAGCTGTGGAACTCCCCGCCCGCGCGGCTCCGGCCGTCAGTGCCAGGGTCAGCAGAGGCGCCAGGATCGCAGCCCGGGCGCAGCGATGCAAGGAAGGCAACGAAGCACCCATGGCGGCAGAGCACAGATCCGTGTCCATGCTGGCCAGGGCGGCCGCCATTGCCACGGACCTGCAATCTGGAGCCAGTCGAAGGCCGTAAATGGCGTTCCAGGGTCATCGGGCGCGCAAGCGCTTCGGTCAGCACTGGCTCACCGATGCCGCCGTGCTGGATCGGATCGTGGCGGCCGCCGAGCTGGCGGAGGGCGAGCGGGTGCTGGAAGTGGGCCCCGGCCGGGGGGCCCTCACCGAGCGCCTCCTGGCGGCGCCGATCGGCGCTCTGCGGGCCGTGGAGCTCGACCGCGACCTGGTGCCGGGGCTGCGGGCCCGTTTCGGCGGCGATCCCCGCTTCACTCTGGTGGAGGGAGACGCCCTGGAGGTTCCGCTGATCCCGGAGCAAGGGCCCGTCCCCCGCACCGTGGTGGCCAACATCCCGTACAACATCACCGGCCCGCTGCTGGAGCGCCTGGTGGGCCGCCTCGACCGGCCCCACGACCCTCCCTACCGGCGGCTGGTGCTGCTGGTGCAACAGGAGGTGGGGGAGCGGATCCGGGCCCGGCCGGGCAGCAGCTCCTTCTCGGCCCTGAGCGTGCGCCTGCAGCTGCTGGCCCGCTGCACCCCGGTGTGCGCCGTCCCTCCCCGCTGCTTCCAGCCGCCGCCGAAGGTGATGTCGGAGGTGGTGCGGCTCGATCCGCTGCCCCCCCACGAGCGGCCTGAGCCGGAGCTGGCCCGCACGGTGGAGCAACTGCTGCGCCGCTGCTTTGCCGCCCGCCGCAAGATGCTGCGCAACACCCTGGCGGGCCTTCTGCCCACCTCTGAGCTGCTGCTGGTGGCAGAGGCCGCCGGGGTGCAGCTGGAGCAGCGGCCCCAGGAGCTGGCGCCGGAGCGCTGGCTGGCCCTGGCGGCCGGCTTGAATCGGGCCACTTCTGCCGCCACCGCCCCGGCGGCGGCCTCCGCCCTTCCCCATGCCTGATCTGCGCGTCACCGCCCCCGCCAAGATCAACCTCCACCTCGAGGTGCTCGGCCTGCGTCCCGACGGCTTCCATGAGCTGGCGATGGTGATGCAGACCCTCGATCTGGCCGACACCCTCGTGATGGCGCCCACGGCCGACGGCGCCATCAGCCTCCGCACCGACGCTCCCGACCTGCCCACGGGTGCCGAGAACCTGATCGTGCGGGCGGCCGAGCAGCTGCGGCAGCGTGTGGGCCTGCCCGAGCTCGGTGCCGCGATTCAGCTCGAGAAGCGCATTCCCATCGGCGCTGGCCTGGCCGGCGGCTCCAGCGACGCCGCCGCCGCCCTGGTGGGCCTCAACGAACTCTGGGGTTGCGGCCTGGAGGCGGCCGAGCTGCACGCCATCGCCGCCTCCCTGGGCTCCGACGTGCCCTACTGCCTGGAGGGCGGTCCTCGGCTGTGCTTCGGGCGGGGCGAGATCCTCGAGCCGCTGCCGGGGGCCGCTCCTGGTGAGACCCCAGGCCTGGGCGTGTTGCTGATCAAGCATCCTCAGGCCAGTGTCTCCACCCCCTGGGCCTATGGCCGCTGCCGCGAGCTGCGCAGCGACTTCTACCTCGAGAGCGAGGCCGACTTCGCCCAGCGCCGCGACGCCCTGCGCGCCGGCCCCCTGGCGGCGGCCCTGCGGGGCCATGGATCGCTGCCGAGTCTGCGCAACGACCTGCAGGCGGTGGTGGAGTCGGAGGTGGCGAGCGTGCGCGAAGGGCTGCTCCTGCTGCACCGCGCTGATGGGGCCCTGGCGGTGGCGATGAGCGGCTCGGGGCCGAGCCTGTTCGCCCTCTTCGCCGATCCCGCGGCGGCGGCAGCGGCACAGCGGCAGCTGGTGGCCGAGCTCAATGCAGCAGGATTCGAGGCCTGGTGCTGCCGCTGCAGCGGCTCCGGTGCCAGCCTGCTGCCAGATGCCCCGCAGCCGTGAGCGACGCCTCGAGCCCCAGCGACCTGCCGAGCCTCGGCGGGGATGCCGGAACCACCGCCGCCCAGATTGAAGCCCCCCGCAAGGGGCCTCTCAGCTTCCTCAGCGGTGCCCTCACCAGCGGCCTGCTGGCCTGGCTGTGCTTCGGCATGAGCGGGCGGGTGGTGCACCACTACGCCCTGCATCCGCCCCACTACAGCTCCCAGGTGGCCCAGAGCATCGCCACGGCGGTGAAGACGCTGGTCGTGGGCATGTGCTTTCTGGCCACCTTCAGCTTCGCTTTCATCGGCCTCGGGCTGCTGCTCACCTTCTTCCGCAGCCTGCTGCGGGCACGGCCCACCGACCCGCCCTAACATGGGCGCCCATCCCCCTTGGCGATGACTCCCCACGACCTGGGCCTGCTGGTCACCCTGCTCCTGCCGGGGATGCTGCTCTCGGTGCTGCTGCTCAGCACCTTCGCCGCCGGGGGCTGAGATAGGTTGGCC
This sequence comes from Cyanobium sp. FGCU6, assembly GCA_024958655.1. Lineage (GTDB taxonomy): Bacteria > Cyanobacteriota > Cyanobacteriia > PCC-6307 > Cyanobiaceae > Cyanobium. The sequence goes on from JANWUR010000001.1 coordinate 146,530, forward strand.
GCGCGGCGGTCTGTGCGGTTCCGCCGATCCGAGTCCCGCGACGCCCTCTTACGCCCTACGACGTGGCCGAAACCCTGCTGTTCAACGCTCTGCGCGATGCCATCGATGAAGAGATGGCTCGCGATCCGCACGTCTGCGTGATGGGAGAGGACGTGGGGCAGTACGGCGGGTCCTACAAGGTCACCAAGGATCTCTACGAGAAGTATGGCGAGCTCCGCGTTCTCGATACCCCGATCGCGGAGAACAGTTTCACCGGCATGGCGGTGGGCGCGGCGATGACCGGCCTGCGGCCGATCGTCGAAGGCATGAACATGGGCTTTCTGCTGCTGGCCTTCAACCAGATCTCCAACAACATGGGGATGCTTCGCTACACCAGCGGTGGCAACTACACCATCCCCGCGGTGGTTCGCGGCCCCGGTGGTGTGGGCCGGCAGCTGGGGGCGGAGCACAGCCAGCGCCTCGAGGCCTACTTCCATGCGGTGCCCGGCATCAAGATCGTGGCGGTCAGCACCCCCACCAACGCCAAAGGCCTGATGAAGGCTGCCATCCGCGATAACAACCCTGTGCTGTTCTTCGAGCATGTTCTGCTCTACAACCTCACTGAAGACATCCCCGAAGGCGACTACATCTGTGCCCTCGATCAGGCTGAGGTGGTGCGTGAAGGCAGCGATGTCACGATCCTCACCTATTCGCGCATGCGCCACCACTGCCTCAAGGCCGTGCAGCAGCTTGAGCAGCAGGGTGTGGATGTGGAGCTGATCGACCTGATCAGCCTCAAGCCGTTCGACATGGACACCATCCGCCGCTCGATCCGTAAGACCCACCGGGTGATCGTCGTGGAGGAATGCATGAAGACCGGCGGCATCGGCGCCGAACTCATCGCTCTGATCACCGAGGAATGCTTCGACGATCTCGACGCACGGCCCGTGCGCCTCTCCTCCCAGGACATCCCCACGCCCTACAACGGCAACCTGGAGAACCTCACAATCATCCAGCCCCATCAGATCGTGGACGCCGCCCTCAAGATCAAGGCCGGGCAGCTCTGAAATGGCACGTCAACAGGGGTGGTTCGCCCTGATCCTGGCCCTGGCGATCGCCGCTGGCGCCCTGCTGGCCACCTACGGCCTCCAACTCGGCCTCGACCTGCGCGGCGGCAGCCAGCTCACCCTGCAGGTGCTGCCGAATGCCGAGATCCGCTCGGTGGGCCGCGAGCAGCTCGAGGCTGTGAAGGAAGTGCTCGAACGCAGGATCAACGGCCTCGGGGTCGCCGAGTCCACCCTCCAGACCGTGGGCGACGACCAACTGGTCCTCCAGCTTCCCGGTGAGCAGGATCCCGCCCGGGCGGCGAAGGTGCTCGGCAGCACTGCGCTGCTTGAGTTCCGCTCCCAGCGTCCGGGAACCGAGAAGGAGATGGAGGGCCTGCTGCCGCTCAAGCGCCAGCTGGAGGCTGTGATCGCCTCCCGCGATCCCGCCCATGCCGCGGCGGCGGCCGAGGACGCCGCCACCCCGACCGGCCAGGCCAAGCCCCCCAAGCCCACCTTCTCCGACGAGGAGCGGGGTAAGGCCTTCCGGGCCCTTGGCCTCTCGATCCCGGAAGGCAGCAACGAAGCCACCCAGCTCGAGGCCCTCAGCAACGAGGTGAACCGGCGGGTCGTTGCCCTGTTCGGTCCCACCCTGATCACCGGCAAGGATCTGGTCACGGCCGGGCGTCAACAGCAGCAGAGCGGTCAGGACTGGGAGGTGACCCTCAACTTCACCCGCGCCGGCGGTGAGAAGTTCGCCGCCCTCACCCAGGGCATCGCCGGCACCGGGCGCGTGCTCGGGATCGTGCTGGATGGCCGCAGCATCAGCGAGGCCACGGTGGGCCCTGAGTTCAAGGCGGCGGGCATCACCGGCGGGGCGGCGACGATCTCCGGCCGCTTCACCGCCGAGGAGGCTCGCGATCTCGAGGTGCAGCTGCGCGGTGGCTCCCTGCCGTTGCCGGTGAAGATCATCGAGCAGCGCACCGTTGGTCCGTCGCTCGGGGCCGAGAACATCCGCCGCAGCCTGGCGGCCGCTCTGGCCGGCCTGGCCCTGGTGGCCGTCTTCATGGTGCTGGTCTACCGCCTGCCAGGGATGGTGGCGGTGCTGGCACTCAGCCTCTACGCGCTCTTCAACCTCGCCCTCTATTCCCTGATCCCCGTCACCCTCACCCTGCCGGGGATCGCCGGCTTCATCCTCTCGGTGGGCATGGCGGTGGATGCCAACGTGCTGATTTTCGAGCGGGTGAAGGAAGAACTGCGTTCAGGCAACACCCTGATCCGCTCGATCGACACCGGCTTCTCCCTGGCCTTCTCCTCCATCATCGATGGCCACGTCACCGGCCTGATCAGCTGCGCCGCCCTCTTCTTCCTCGGCACGGGCCTGGTGAAGGGCTTCGCCGTCACCCTGGCGATCGGCCTGCTGCTGAGCCTCTTCACTGCGCTCACCTGCACCCGCTCCCTGCTGCGGCTGCTGATGAGCTACCCGGCCCTGCGTCGCGTCACCTACTTCCTGCCGGCCCGCGAGCTGCCCTCCTCCATCCCCTCCCCGGCGGCCTGAGCTCCTTTTCCCCAGACCGTGACTCCCACTTCCCTTCCCTCCATCCGCTTCCTTCGCATCAACCGGTACCGCCGGCTTGCCTGGATCGGCTCGGGCCTGGCCTGTTCCCTCAGCGTGCTCGGTCTGGTGCTGTCCTGGTTGAATCCCTCCATCGGCCTGCCGCTCAAGCCCGGCCTCGACTTCACCGGCGGTACCCAGATCCAGCTCGAGCGCCGCTGCGCGGCCGACTGCGGCACCCTCACCGCTCCCCAGGTTCAGGAGAAGGTGGCCGCGATCCGGCTGCCTGCGCCTGAGAGCGGGCCTGCTCCCAACCTGTCCGGCGCCTCCGTGCAGGTGCTGGATGGCGGACGCTCCCTCACCATGAGGCTGCCGGCTCTCGATCCCGATGAGAGTGCGGCCGTGGTTCAGGCTCTCTCCGGCGCGATTGGCCCCCTTGAGCCCTCGGGCACCTCCGTATCCACCATCGGACCCACCCTCGGCTCCCAGCTCCTGCGCAGCAGCATCCTTTCGCTGATCGTGAGCTTCGCGGCGATCGCCGCCTACATCAGCTTCTCCTACAACGGCGTCTTCGCCGTGCTGGCCCTGGTGGCCCTCGCCCACGATGTGCTGATCACCTGCGGGGTGTTCGCCTGGCTGGGCCTTCTGTTCGGGATCGAGGTGGACAGCCTCTTCGCCGTTTCTCTGATCACCGTGGCTGGCTATTCGGTCACAGACACGGTCGTGGTCTACGACCGCATCCGCGAACAGCGCAAGCACCTGGTGGATCTCCCCCTTGCCGACCAGGTGGATGTGGCGGTGGATGCCACGCTCACCCGCTCTCTTTACACCTCCCTCACCACCCTGCTGCCGCTGCTGGGCCTGATCTTCTTCGGTGGTTCGAGCCTGTTCTGGTTCGCGGTGGCCCTCACCGTGGGCATCGGGGTCGGCAGCTGGTCGAGCATCGGTCTGGCACCCACCCTGCTGCCGGTGCTGTCCCGCCGATGAGTTCACCCAGCCCATCGCAGGATGCCGCGGCGTCTGAAGCTTCCCGTTCCAGCCCCTGGCCGCTGGTTCCCCTGCTGCTCCTGTTCCTGGCCCTCGGGGATCTGCGGGTGGAGTTCCAGCTTCTGGCCGATCGTTTCACCATCACGTCGTTGGTCGAGGCCCTGCGCACCCATCCGCTGGCGATCGCCGTTCTGGTCGCCCAACCCTCCCTCTGGCGGCGCTACCGCACCGCCCGGCGCCGGCAACCGCGTCCGCAGCAGCCCTGAAGCCGCGGGGTGCTCCTGCACTGCATTCCGCCCTTGGCTTGCTCAGTGTTCCCAGCGATCCATGACGTCGCGGACCAGCACCTCCTGTCCGATCACCTGCAGCACCACCACCAGCGGCAGGGCCAGAAGGATCCCCGGCAGCCCCAGCAGCGCCCCCAGGCACAACTGCGACATCAGGGCCACCGTGGGCAGCAGATTCACCGTGCGGCTCAACAGCATCGGCGTGAGCAGGAAGGCCTCGCCGTTCTGCAGCACCAGCCGCAGCACCAGCACCTGCAGCACCTTGGCGGGGGACACCAGCAGCGCCACCGCCAGGGGCAGGAGCGTGGCGGCTGTGGGCCCGATCGTGGGGACGAAGGTGAGCACGCCGCAGACCAGCGCGCTGAGCAGGGCCAGGGGCACCTTCAGCAGGGCGAGGCCCGCCCAGGTGCTGAGAAAGACCACCACGGCCGAGAGGGTCATTCCGGCCAGCCAGCCTCCCAGGGCCTCGCGGCATTCCGTGAGCAGCGTCTGCATCCGCGGCCGGTAGAAGCGGGGAGTGGCGGCGATCACCAGTCGCTGGTGGCTGCGGGGATCGAGGGCCAGCAGGATCGCCAGCAACACCATCAGCAGCAGCTGCACCGTGCTGTTCGCCGCACCGCCGGCCACCCCGAGCAGCTGACTGCCCAGGGGCTGGAGCCGCTCCCAGGGCTGCTCGTTGAGCAGGCGACTGTCGATCTTCGGCAGCCCAGGCAACGATCCGAGCAGGTCGGTGAGCCGGTGGCCGAGGATCGGCAGCAGCAGGGAGAACTGCCGGGCCTGTTCCACCACCTCGGGCAGCAGCAGACTGCCCAGCCAGCCCCCCAGCACCACCAGCACGCTGAGCACCAGCAGCAGAGCGCTGGGACGGTTGAAAGGCAGCAGTCGACGCACCAGGCTGATCGGCACGTCGAGTGCCACCGCCAGGACCACGGCTCCGAAGAGCACCAGCAGCACCCAGCGCAGCTCCCACACCAACAGCCCAAGCACCACCAGGGCCAGGGTGCCCAGCAGGGTGCGGGCGCTCATCGCGACAACCGCCGAGGTTTCCAGCGATCGAGAATGTCGTGGATCAGCAGCTCGCGCACGATCACCTGCAGACACACCGCCAGGGGGAGGGCAAGGAGCAGCCCGAGAGGTCCGAACAGGAGCGTGAACAGCAACTGGGCCGAGAGGGTGAGTCCTGGTAGCAGCTTCAGCTGGTGATGCATCACCGAGGGGGTGATCAGGTAGCTCTCGAGGTTCTGCACCACCACGTAGAGCACCAGGACGGCGCCCGCCTTCCAGGGGGCATCCAGCAGAGCCACCGACATCGGGAACAGGGTGCTGAGGGTGGGGCCCACGTTGGGGATCACATTCAGCAGCCCTGCCAGCACCGCATTGGCCGCCACCAGTTTGACCCCCAGCAGCGACAGGCCGATCGCCGCCAGGGTGCCGACGCAGAGCGAACTGATCAGCACGCCGCCCATCCAGGCGCTGAGGGCCTCGCCGCACTGCAGCAGCACCTGGCGGGCCCGGCGGCGATAGAACGAGGGCAGCAGCAGCAGCAGCACCTCCCGGTAGTCGGTGGGCTGCACGGCGATCATCAGCGCCACCGCCACCACAAACAGGGTCTGCAACAGGGCGGTGCCGAGGTTGCCGGCCCAGCCCACCAGCCGCAGCGCACCTTCGCCGAGGCTGGTGGCCAGGGCGCCTCGTTCATCCCCGAGGCTGCTCGGGCTGAGGTTGCTGCGCAGCCAGTCGAGGCCGCCGTCGCTGCTGCCGTACAGCATGCGCGAGCCCGCCTCCAGCGCCTGCCGCAGCAGCTTCAGCACCAACGCCCCCGCCTCCGGCAGCTTCTGCAGGAGCTGGCCGAACTGGTCGATGAAGGGGGGAACGATCGCGGTGGCCGCCACCAGCACCACCACCAGCACCGCAAGCAGCGACAGCAGCAGGGCCAGGGGCCGGGGGCAGTCGAGCCGCCGCCGCACCGTGCCCACCAGGGTGCAGAGCGCCATCGCCAGCACCACGGCGGCGAACAGCAGCACCACCGTCTCGCGCAGGCTCCACAGCAGCAGCAGCGCGGCGACGAGGGCGAGCAGACCCAGCCAGCGTCCGAAGGTCACCCTTCCGTCGCTTCGTCGGTGTCCTCCTCCTCCTTGCCCGCGAAGCCGAGGTCGTGGCTGTCGGCGTACCGCTGGGCGAAGCGCATGAAGCGCTCGAAATCCGCCGTGCTCTTCCAGGTGTAGGTGGCCTCCAGTGCCGAGGCCTTGCCGTTCACAAAGCGTGCTTTCACCTCCCGCGTCACCAGCTCGCCCTCCTCATCGACCATGAACATGCCGGTGATGTCGCCCATCGCCTCGGGGGCCAGGGCATCGGGCTCCTCGAATACGAACATCGCCTGGCCGGTGCGGCCGTCGCGGGAACGGGTGAGACGGATGTCGGGCACGACCGGCTCGTCGGTGCCGCGGAAGAACTGGATGGCGGCGGCCATGGCGATCCTCGAAAGCCGGATCCTAGGCAGAGCCCGCTTCCCGGTCCGCAGGCCCGCCTCCGGCCCTGTCCTGCCTGACATAGTGGGCCGAAGCTGACTGCTGCGGCGGCTTGTCCATGCTCTCCGGCCCTCCGGTCACCGGCACCCTGGCACCCGACCAGCTGCTTGATCGCTTCCTCGCTGCTCCCCCCCGCCAGCGTCGTCCGCTGCTGCGACAGATCGATCAGCGGGTCGAGGATCTGATCCCCCTGATCCCCGACCGCCTCGACGCTCTCGACGCCACCGGCGACGACTGGGGGGCCGGTTGTCTGATTCAGCTGCTCGCCGCTTCGCCTGACGGAACCCAGCGCCAAGCCCTGCTGCAACGCTACCCGGGGGGCTGGCTGGCCACCAGCAGCGGCGCAGCGATCGACTACGCGCCGTTGCAGCGGCACCTGATCCTGCAGGAGTACGAGCAGGCCGACCGGCTCACCAGCTCCCTGCTGCGTCGTCTGGCCGGTGCTGATGCCGAGAAACGCGGCTATGTGTACTACAGCGAGGTGGCGGTGATGCCGGCGGTGGATCTGGAGACCCTCGATCGGCTCTGGGTGTGCTTTTCCCGTGGCCGCTTCGGCTTCTCGGTGCAGGGACGCCTGCTGGAGGCCTGCGGCGGCCAGTGGGAGCGCCTCTGGCCACGGCTGGGCTGGAAGCAGGACGGCATCTGGACCCGCTACCCCGGCTCCTTCACCTGGAGCCTGGAAGCTCCCGAGGGGCACATGCCCCTGATCAACCAGCTCCGCGGCGTGCGCCTGATGGATGCCCTGCTGCACCATCCTGCCCTGGCTGCCCGCATCGCCAGCGGCGGTCTAGGTTGAATTCAAACGGTCGGCGCCCCGGGATCTGCCACGACAAGGCCAGGGCAAGACCAAACCAAGGGACCACCACGGGATGACGCTTCGCAGCATGACGCTTCGCTGGGCCGACTTCATCACCCCGTCCACCCTGCAGCTCGCTCCGCTTCTGGAGGTGCTGCTGGAGCCGATCGACTGTGCCCTCCGCCAGGCGGAACTGCAGCTGGGCCTGCACGAGGCGCTGGTGAACGCGGTGCGCCATGGCAACGGCTGCGATCCCGGCAAGTGTCTGCGGGTTCGTCGCATCGTGACGCCGCGCTGGGTGGTGTGGCAGGTGCAGGATGAAGGCCCCGGAGTGCCGAGCCATGCCCGAGGCCGCTGTCTGCCCGAGCGCCAGGACGCGATCTCGGGCCGGGGTCTGTTCCTGATCCATCACTGCTTCGATGACGTGCGCTGGAGTTCCCGCGGCAACCGGCTGCAACTGGCGGCTCGGCGGGCGGCGCCTCAACGGCCGTGATCCGGGCAGGCCGGGGCGCTGAGGTCGGCCCGCAGCCAGCCCAGGGCATGCTCGGTGAGGGCGATCGCCCGTTCCCGCGCCGCGGTGGCGGCCACCTGGCCCGGCTGGTCGGCGGCCAGCAGCTGCACCAGGGCCGCCGCCAGCTGCTCCGCCGCCCGGCGCGGGCGCTGGTTCTTGAGCCGATGCCACTCCCGGTCACCGATCACCAGGGCGCGCTGCAGGGCCTCCGCCTGCTCCCGTGCTCCTGCCGGCCACTCCCGCCCGTTCGATGAGGAGGGTGCGATGGCCTGGGGAGAGGTCGATGGGGAAGGGGCCTCCACTGGACGTTCGGCTGCGGTCGGGCCCATCCTGGCGACAACCAACCCCCCTCCGGGCCACCGGAGCACGCCCTTTCCCCCATGGCGCGCCGCAGCAGCTCCCCCCGGCCTTCCCGCCGCCTGGCTCCGCGTTCGCCGGCCGCCGGCTCCGGACCGCTGGTGCAGCATCTGCCGCTGAGTTCCCGGCCTTCGCTGCTTCACCACATGGTGGCAGTGCTGGATCTGGCGGGCCGGCAGCGGTCCGACGCCGAACGCTCGGCCCCCCAGCGGCGACGCCGCCAGCGGCTGGCTCTGGCCCAGCAGCTGTTCGATCCGCTGCCCCCAGCCCTCCGCCCGGCCAACGAGGGCGCGGAGCGGTTCTGGCATGCCTTGCGCTGGGGTGGACTGGGCCTGCTGATCGCCTGGTGGCTCAGCCGTTGACCCTCGTCTGAAGAGCTGTGAACCGGGTTCTGTTCCCCCACTGAACCCACGCACCCCAGTCTCAGAATGACGGAGTCCGGTCCGTGTGCCAGCGGTCCGGCCGCGTTCGTCGCTCCCGGTGCCATGTCCGATCCCTCCCTGCCCGCTCCCGCTTCCGCCACTCCGGAGCCCGCGGCTCACGAATTCGTTGCCTGGGCTGCCGAGCACCAGCGGGAGCAGCGTCTGCATGCGGCGGAGCTGGCCCAGATCACCGAGCATCCCGATCCCGATCCCACCCACGACGCGATCGGCCAGCAGCAGGCCTGGGCCCGCCGGCAGGAGCACGAGAAGCGCCTGCACGACAGCGCCATTGCCCAGATGAAGCCCCAGCCGCCCACCGGCCCCTGATCGCTCCGGCCCCGGGCTTCCCGGGGCCCGAGCGATCAGGCCTGCGGATTCACTGCCATCAGGCGTCGTAGTACATCGTGAACTCGTGCGGATGGGGCCGCTGGCGCAGCTGCTGCACCTCCTCGTACTTCATGGCGATCCAGTTGCTGATGAAGTCCTCAGTGAACACCCCGCCGGCAAGCAGGTAGTCCTTGTCGGCATCGAGGGCCTCGAGGGCTCCGTTGAGAGAGGCCGGCACGGTGGAGATCCTGGCCAGTTCCTCCGCTGACAGTTCAAACAGGTCGACGTCGGTGCCGTCGCCAGGATCGATCTGGTTGTGGATGCCGTCGATGCCGGCCATCAGCATCGCCGCGAAGCCGAGGTAAGGGTTGGAGAGGGCGTCGCCGGAGCGGAACTCCAGACGCTTGGCCTTCGGGCTCGGGCCCGTGAGCGGGATACGCACGGCGGCCGAACGGTTGCCCTGGGAATACACCAGGTTCACCGGTGCTTCAAAGCCCGGCACCAGCCGCTTATAGCTGTTGGTCGTGGGGTTGGTGAAAGCCAGAAAGCTGGGGGCGTGCTTCAGCAGGCCGCCGATGTACCAGCGGGCGGTCTGGGAGAGGTTGGCGTAGGTGCCCTCGCCGAAGAACAGGGGAGCTCCGCCCTTCCAGAGGCTCTGGTGCACGTGCATGCCAGTGCCGTTGTCGCCGAAGACGGGCTTGGGCATGAACGTGGCGGTTTTGCCGTATTTGCGAGCGATATTGCGCACCACGTACTTGTAAATCATCACGTTGTCGGCCGCGCTGATCAGCTCGGCGAACTTCATGCCGAGTTCGTGCTGGGCGGTGGCCACCTCGTGGTGATGCTTCTCGATCGGCACCCCGAGGGAGGCCATGGTGAGGATCATCTCGGTGCGCATGTCCTGCAGCGTGTCGTTCGGCGCCACAGGGAAATAGCCTTCCTTCAGCTGGATCTTGTAGGCGAGGTTGCCACCGTGCTCCACCCGATCGGTGTTCCAGGGGGCTTCCACCGAATCCACCTGATAGAAGCAGCCCCCGTTGCCACTGTTGTAGCGCACGTCGTCAAAGACGAAGAACTCTGGCTCCGGTCCGAAGTAGGCCGTATCGGCGATGCCGGTGGTGGAGAGATAGTCGAGGGCCTTCTGGGCGAGGGCGCGGGGGCAGCGGCCGTAGGGCTGGCCGCTGCGGGGCTCCTGGATCGAGCAGATCAGGCTGAGGGTCTTGTGGCTGTAGAAAGGGTCGATCCAGGCGGTGGCCGGATCCGGCACCATGGCCATGTCGGATTCGTTGATCGCCTTCCAGCCGCGGATCGAGGAACCGTCGAAGGCCACGCCGTCGGAGAAGGCGTCGGCGTCGATCAGGTCCCTGCAGACTGTGAGGTGCTGCCACTTGCCGTGCAGATCGACGAACTTGAGGTCGATCAGTTCGATGCCGTCGTCCTGGATCTGACGCAGGACGTCCTGGGCGGTCTTGGGCATGACAGAAGGGGTCGGGGGTGCGCCGCCGCGGAGGGGACGCGTCAGGCGGGAAGGTACGGAGCGATACCGACCCTACTTTGTAGCGGTTGCAACAGATCCGCCGGTTGGCCCCGGGAGTCCCGGCACCGCTGGCCTCTGCTCCCGCCGGTGGAACGGCGGTGATGAGCGTGCGTAACCGTTTCTGTCAGATCGCCGGAATCCACGCTGGGGACAGGAATCTGAAGGTTCACAAGTGCTACCTTCCCGTTCAGGTGCGTCGATCCGACCCTTCCATGCGCGATGCCATCACCGGCCTGATCGGCCGGTACGACCAGCTCGGCCGCTATCTCGATCGGGCAGCGATCGACCGGATCGACACCTACTACGCCCAGTCCGCCGTGCGGCTGGCGGCGGTGGAGCTGATCAACCGCGAGGCGGCCGCGATCGTGCGCGAAGCCTCTCAGTTGCTCTGGCTCGAGGATCCCGAACTGATCCTTCCCGGCGGCAACGCCTACACCACCCGTCGCCTGGCGGCCTGCCTGCGCGACATGGATTACTTCCTGCGCTACGCCAGCTACGCCCTGCTCGCCGACGATCTGACGATCCTCGATGAGCGGGTGCTGAACGGACTCGACGACACCTACAAGAGTCTGGGGGTACCGACAGGCCCCACCGTGCGCAGCATCGCCCTCATGGCGGAGGTGATCAGCGACAAGCTTGCTGAAGAGGGCATCGGCGACACCGCCGTGGTGAGGGTGCCCTTTGACCATCTCTGCCGCGGTCTGGCCGCCACCAACGTCCGCGCCCGCTGACTGCCGGAGGCTCCCGCCCCGGGGCTCCTCCTGCGACACGTCGGCCCAACCCCGTTCCCTAATCTCAGCTCCAGCACCGCCGCCCCGCCCTTGTCCGCTCCCGTCCCGCCCACCGTTTCCACCACCCATCGCCTCGGGCTGGACCCCATCGCCACGCCGGATCGGCTGCTGCTCGGACCCGGGCCTTCCAATGCCCACCCCACGGTGCTGCAGGCCCTGGCCCGCACGCCGATCGGTCACCTCGATCCGCTGTACGTGGAGCTGATGGGCGAGGTGCAGGAGCTCCTGCGGTACACCTGGCAGACCGACAACCGGCTCACCATCCCGATGAGCGGCACCGGCAGCGCCGCGATGGAGGCCACCCTGGCCAACACCATCGAACCGGGCGACAAGGTGCTGGTGGCGGTGAAGGGCTACTTCGGCCACCGCCTGGTGGACATGGCCGGCCGCTACCGGGCTGAGGTGGTCACGATCGAGCGCCCCTGGGGCGAGGCCTTCTCGCTGCAGGAGATCGAGGAGGCCCTGATCACACATCGGCCGACCATCCTGGCGATCGTGCACGCCGAAACCTCCACCGGGGTGCTTCAGCCGATGGAGGGTATCGGCGAGCTCTGCCGCCTCCACGACTGCCTGCTGCTGCTCGATACCGTCACCTCCCTGGGGGCCGTTCCCCTCTTCCTCGATGACTGGAAGGTGGATCTTGCCTACAGCTGCAGCCAGAAGGGCCTGAGCTGCCCTCCGGGCCTGGGCCCCTTCACCATGGGTCCACGGGCCGAGGCCAAGATGATGGCGCGCCAGGACAAGGTGCCCAACTGGTATCTGGATGTCACCTTGCTCAACCAGTACTGGGGCAGTGACCGCGTGTACCACCACACAGCTCCGGTGAATATGAACTTCGGCATGCGTGAGGCCCTGCGCCTGCTGGCCGAGGAAGGTCTGGAGAACGCCTGGGCCCGCCATCGCCGCAACGCCGAGGCCCTCTGGAGCGGCCTGGAGAGCCTGGGGCTGGAGCTGCACGTTCCCGAAGAGCTGCGCCTGCCCACCCTCACCACCGTGCGCATCCCGGAGGGGGTGGACGGCAAGGCCTTCAGCCTTCACCTGCTCGACCGCCACGGCATCGAGGTGGGCGGCGGCCTCGGGGCTCTGGCCGGCAAGGTGTGGCGCATCGGTCTGATGGGCTACAACAGCACCCCCGAGAACGTTGAGCGGCTGCTCAATCTGTTCGCCACCGAGCTTCCGGCCTTCCGTCCTTCAGCTCCCGTGGCTGCCGCCGTCGGCTGAGCTGCTCGCGCCGCCGGCGGAACCATGCCTCCAGCTGGCGGCGTGCTTCGGCTTCCCGCACCCCGCCCAACACCTGCAAACGGTGATGGGCGCTCGGGTTCGCCGCGAGATCCAGGCATCCCCCCAGGGCGCCTCGCTTGAGGTCAGGTGCGCCGAACACCACCGTGCCCACGCGGGCCTGGATCAGGGCGCCGGCACACATCGGGCACGGCTCCAGGGTCACCAGCAGGATGCAGTCGTTGAAGCGCCAGTCGCCACGCAAGGCGGCGGCCTGACGAAGGGCCACCAGTTCGGCATGGCCAAGCGGGTCTGAGGCCCGTTCCCGCCGGTTGCTGCCCCAGCCGAGGGCCCGGCCCCGTCCGTCGAGCAGCACCGCCGCCACCGGGATCTCACCGCCCTCTCCCACACGCGCTGCCCGGCGCAGCAGACGGTCCATCCAGGTGTGGAGCACCGCATCCGGCGGCAGAGGAGGGGGCTGCACCGGCGGCCGGGGAGCAGATTCCACCCTCGCAGACCTGGGGGCCGTGCGACATCGGCGGGCAGAATGCGACGATGCCGCTCTCGCCGTTGGCCACCTCCTTCCCTGCAACTCAGGGTGTGCTGGGTGCGGAGCCCCTGGCGCCCTTCCCCGATCCCCATCGCCACGATCCAGAGCTGGAGCGCTTCCTGCATGACGCCTCCTCCCAGCTCTGCCGCTGGCTGGGATCCGCGTCGGCAACCAGCCCCCTGCCCGGCCTGAGCGTGCTGCCGGCCGTGGAGCCCGAACCGACCGGCCTCACGCCCGATCGCCTGCTCGCCGATCTCCAGCTGGTGATGGAGGGTGCTTACAACCCGGGCCATCCCGGTGCGATCGCCCACCTGGATCCGCCGCCGCTGGCAGCTTCTGTGGCGGCCGACCTGATCTGCGCGGGCCTGAACAACAACCTGCTGGCGGAGGAGCTCTCGCCCTCCCTCAGCCGTCTGGAGCGGAGCCTCTGCGGCTGGCTGGCGGAGCGGCTGGGTCTCCCCGCCGGCGCCGGCGGCGTGGCCGCCAGCGGCGGCAGCCTCAGCAACCTGATGGCCCTGGTGGTCGCCCGCCATCACCGCGGCCTGCTCGAGCGGCGTGACGCGGTGGTGGTGGCCAGTGAGGAGGCCCATGTGTCGCTGGCCAAGGCGCTGGTGGTGATGGGTCTGCCCCCCTCCGCCCTGGTCGCGGTCCCCACCGACGCCGGCGGCCGTCTCGATGCCGCTGCCCTGGATCTCGTGCTCTCCGATCTGGAGCGGGCCGGGCGGCCCGTGATCGCCGTGGTGGCCACCGCCGGCACCACGGTGCGCGGCGCGGTCGATCCGCTGCCCGAGGTCGCCACCCTCTGCCGCCGCCACGGCCACTGGCTGCATGTCGACGGGGCGATCGGGGCGGTGTTCGCCCTGGCCCCCGCCCACGCGGGGCGGGTGGAGGGTCTGGGGCTGGCGGATTCGCTCACCGTCAATCCCCAGAAGCTGCTGGGCATCACCAAGACCTCCTCCCTGCTGCTGCTGGCCCGGCCTGCCCTGCTGCTCGACACCTTCCACACCGGTCTGCCCTACATGGAGCTCAGCTGGGGCGGCGGCCACGGCGGTGAGACCGGACTGCAGGGCACGCGTCCGGCCGAGATCCTCAAGCTCTGGCTGGGCCTGCGCCAGCTCGGGGAGACGGGCATCGCGGCGCTGATCCAGGGAGCGATCGAGCGGCGTCGGCACCTCGAGCGGCTGCTGTGCCCGCTGGCCGACCTGGAGCTGGTTCAGGGATCGCTGCACCTGCTGGCCTTCCGGCCGGCGGGCCTGTCCCCCGAGGTGAGCGAGCGCTGGAGCCAGGACACCCGCCAGGCCCTGCTGGCCCGCCAGCTGATGCTCTCGCGGCCCCTGTACCGCGGCCATCACCACCTCAAGGCCGTGCTCGGCAATCCCCATACCGCTCAGGCCGAGCTCGCAGCGGTGGCCGAGGTGGTGGGCCGCAGCCTGCCATCGCCCTGATCCATGCCCATGCCCGATCCCACCTCGTCAACAACCCCAACCTCGGCCCCCAGCCGCCGCTCCCGTTGGGTGGCGATCCTCACGGGCGCTCTTTCGATCCTGATCGGCCTGCTCTATCTGGCCCTGGTCACCGTGCTCGATCGCTCCGGCCCCCTGCTGCCCCCGCCTCCGGAGGCTCTGGTGGGCGCACCGGCCGCCGGGGGCCCGCCGGTCTCGGCGGCAACCGCAGCCCGCGACCCCGCTGCAGGGGCTCCACCACCCGCTGGAGCGCTGCCGCCAGGAAGGCCTGCAGCGCCCCTTCGCGCCGGTTGAGCTCGTACTCCTTCTGCAGCACCTCCGCCAGTCCGCCGTCACCCCAGTCCTGGTCCTGGCGGAAATAGGTGATGAAGCTGCGGCCCGCCACCCGGGTGAGCCAGGCCACGCTCACCGCCTGGATCGCCCGGCCCACCACCACCGCCGGCAGGGACAGGCTCAGGGCACTGCCGAGCAGGGCGACACCTCCCTTGATCAGCCCCAGCCCCGCCAGCGTGCGCCCCACGGACACCGCCAGATCCTGGGCGGCGGGGCGGCTGAGGGTGACGCCGTAGATGCGGCCGATTTCGAGCACCATCTGGGCATGCACCGCCGCCGTGCCGAGCAGGTCGACCCCGGGCAGGGGGGTCACCATCACCACGCCGGCGCCGATCCACATGAAGCGTTCCACCACCGTCTCCGCATCGCTGCGGCGCTGCCGATCCAGCAGCTCCCGGCTCGCCTCCCCCAGTCGCCGGCACTGCAGCAGCAGGTTGTCGGCGATCAGCTCCTCCCCATCGGCATGCAGCACCGCGGCCATTCTGCGCACCAGGGCCTCCACCTCGGCCGGCGGCTGCAGCGGACGGCCCCCGGGCATCGGCACGCTCTGGGGAGCGGCGGCGGCGGGGATCACGTCCTCGGCGGCGATGCGGGCGCCGCCACGGCCCCGCAGCAGCGCCAGCAGGCGCTCCTCCTCCCGCTCGCCGCGCAGGTCGCACTTGTTGAGCACCAGCAGCAGCCGCTTGCCCAACGAGGCCAGGGTGTCGAGCACCTCCTGTTCGGAGGCCCGCAGATCGCCGTCCACCACCAGGAGCAGCAGGTCGGCCCGGGCGGCCTGGCGGCGGGCCTGTTCCTCCCGCTCCCGCCCCTCCTGGCCGGCCTCGAGGATGCCGGGGGTGTCCTCCAGGAGCACCGCCCGCTCCAGGCCCCTGAGCCGCAGCCGGTAGCGGGCGGTGCTGCGCGTGGAGCCCATGGGTGCGCCCACCTCGCCCACCAGCTCGTTGAGCAGGGCCCGGATCAGGGATGTCTTGCCGGCAGAGCCGGTGCCGAAGACCACGATCCGCAGATCACCGCGCTCCAGTTCCGCCTGCACCCGCTCCCGTTCCTGGCGCAGGGCTTCGGCGTCCACGGCGTCTCGCACCCGCTCCAGGGTGCGGTCGATCGCCTCCAGATTGCGGGCGGCCGCCTCCCGCCGGCTGGTGGGAGGCCGGATCGCTGTCGCCGCGCTGCCGCCCGCCCTGCCGCCGCGCCGCAGGGCCTGCCACCAGGGGAGACCCAGCTGCACCAGGGCCACCAGCAGGGCGGCCACCACCGCCAGCAGCAGCGGGCCCACCAGCCACCCCGGCAACCAGTAGCTCAGCTGCCAGAGCAGCTGGTTCACCGCCTGCAGCACCAGCCCCACGGCCAGCAGGCCGGCGAGGGCCAGCCCGATCCAGAGCCAGAGGCGGCGGCCGGGCATCAGTCGGCGGCCGGGGCGGAGCGCATGATCTCGCCCCAGAGGGAGGCCGCCAAGGCGCTGGTGGCCTGGGTGGGGCGGTTGTCGTCATTCCCCAGCCAGATGCCCATCACCCAGTGGCTGCGGGGATCGAAACCCACGAACACCAGGTCGCGGGCGTCGTTGGTGGTGCCCGTCTTGCCGCCGGCGCCGCCGGGAATCCATGCCGCCGTGCCTGTGCCCCCGTTCACCACCGCCTGGAGCATCGCCTGCATCTGCTTCGCGGAGGTGGGCTTCACCACCCGGCGCCCGGGTGCGAGGGCGCTGCGCTGCCCCGAAGGGCCCGGGCGGCAGTCGCCACGGCCGCCGGCGGTTGCCCCTGGACGGCCGCAGCTCTCGGCGTCGGTGAGCCGGCGGATGGTGGTGGGCGCATGCCAGACCCCGTCGGCCGCCACGGCGCCGTAGGCGGCGGTCAGTTCGAGCAGGGTCACCTCGCTCTGGCCCAGGGCCAGGCCCGGAACGGGGTTGAGCGGGCTGGTGATCCCCAGCTCCCTGGCTTTCTGCACCACCGCCTCCAGGCCCACCTGGCGGGCGGTGCGCAGGGCGGCGGTGTTGCTGCTGATCGCCAGGGCCTGGCGCAGGCTGAGACTGCCGCCGCAGCCGCTGTCGAAGAACTGGCCCTGCCAGCGCAGGGGAGCGCAGCTCACCGGATCCGTGGGCCTGGCTCCCCGTTCCAGGGCCACGAGATAGGGGATCAGCTTGAAGGTGCTGCCGGGCTGGCGCAGCGCCATCGTGGCCCGGTTGAACTGGCTGCTGCCGTAGTCGCGGCCGCCGGCGATCGCCAGCACCCCGCCGGTGCGGCTGTCGAGCACCACCACCGCTCCCTGGCTGACGCCGGCGCCGCGGTTGAGGTCGATGCGCTGGCGCAGCAGCCGCTGCACCAGCTCCTGCAGGGCGGGATCGAGGTGGGTATCGACGAGGAAGTTGCCCTCGGCCGCCACATCCGGCCCCACCAGGGCATCCAGATCCCGCCGCACCTGATCGCTGTAGAAGGGGGCGGCCTTCCTTTCGCTGCTGCGGCAGGCGCCGCCCGCCAGACGGATCGGCCGGCGGCGGGCGGCGCGGGCGGCATCGGCGGAGACGCGGCCGGTATCGGCCATCTTCGCCAGCACCTGATTGCGTGAGCGCAGGGCCTCCTGAGGGGCGATGCAGGGGTCGAAACCGTTGGGGGAGGGCAGCAGCCCCACCAGCAGGGCCGCCTCCTCGAGATCGAGTTGTGCCGCAGGCTTGGCGAACAGCCGCCGGGAGGCATCTTCGAAGCCCCAGCCGGCGCCGAGATAGGCGCGGTTCAGGTAGCTGAGCAACAGGTCGTGCTTGCTGAAGCGCGCCTCCAATTGCAGGGCCACCAGAAGCTCGCGCCATTTCCGGCCCAGGGTCTCCCCCTGACCCACCTGCTCGGGATAGAGGCTCCGGGCCAGCTGCTGGGTGAGCGTGCTGCCGCCCTCCAGCACCCGTCCGCCCATCAGATTCACCACCAGGGCACGGGCCGTGCCGATCGGATCCACTCCGGGATGCTGCCAGAAGCGGCTGTCCTCGCTGGCCAGCAGGGCATCGACCAACACCTTCGGGTAGCCGTCGAGACGCGCCAGCTCCCGGTGGCGGCGATCATCGGCCGAGGCGATCGGCCGGTCCTGCCGGTCGTAGAGCACCAGCGGACCCCGCACCGTGGCGAGACTGCCGCGGATCGGCAGGCTGAGCAAGGAAAGCGCCAGCAGCAGCAGTCCCCCGGCCGAAATCCCTCCCAGGGCCAGGGCCGGTACCGTCAGCAGCCGGGGCAGCCAGGGCCGCGGATGCTGCACGAAGCTGAACTCCGGCACGCCGGCTTCGGCCTCGGGGCCGAAGCGCACCCGGTCGCCGTCGCGCAGCACCAGCTCCCTCACCCGCCGGCCCTGCCACCAGAGACCGTTGGTCGAGTCGTTGTCGCGCAGCAGCCAGCTGCCGCCGCGGCGTTCCAGCAGGGCATGGCGACGGCTCACCGCCCCGTGGTCGATCACGATGTCGCTGGAGGGATCGCGGCCGATCCGGTAGCAGGCTCCCGGCAGGGCCTGCCGGCGATCCGGCGCCTGCGGCTGGTGCACCACCACTTCGGCTGGTTCGGCCACCGCCCCCCCCGACCGGAACCGACGCTCGAGACTGTCAAGCATCGGAGGTCTGCTGGGGCCTGAGCAGGTCGACCAGGAAGCAGAGCACGGCCATGTTGATGGCCACGTCGGCGAGGTTGAAGATCGGGAAGTGCACCGGTACGAACTCGAGGAAATCCACCACCCAGCCGAGGCGCCAGCGATCGAGACCGTTGCCGAGGGTGCCTCCGAGCAGAAACCCCGCCCCCAGCGACAGCCACAGGCCGGCGGGTGGGCGCAGCAGCAGCCAGGCCGCCACCCCGATGGCCGCCAGGGCACTGACGAGCCCCAGCAGGGCGGTGTTGCCGCTGAGCAAACTGAAGGCAGCTCCGGTGTTCGCCACGCGGCGCAACTGCAGCAGTCCGGGCAGAAAGGGTTGCACCACTCCGTCCGCCAGGTGTCGGCTGGCCCAGAGCTTGCTGGCCTGATCCAGCAGCACGACGGCGATGGCCACGGCCCAGGCCATCAGCTCGCGGCGGCGGGGAGGAAGCGGCCGCCGGCGACTGGCGATGCCCCTCACGACTCGATCAGCAGCAACCGCCGCATCAGCCAGGCCAGAACTCCCACCGCGCAGCAGAGCAGCAGCTGGGGCAACAGGGCCAGGCTGTAGCGCAGCAGCAGAGGCAGCAGACCGGTGCCCCATCGACCGGCAAGGCCTCCCAGCAGCAGGTTCACAAGGCCCGTGAGGTGGAGGACCAGCAGGCCCACGGCCGCTGCCGCCGCCAGGCTGAGGGGATCGTCGAGGCGGCCCTGGCGGGCCAGGCGCCCGGTGAGCCATGCCGCCGGCACGAAGCCCGCGAGGTAGCCGAAGCCGGGGTCGAGCAGGTAGCCCAGCCCTCCCCCTTCATGGAACACAGGCAGCTGGAACAGGCCGATGCTCAGGTAGGCCACGGCAGCGAGCATGGCGCTGCGGGGGCCGCAGACCAGGGCCGTGAGCAGCAGGGCCGGGACCTGGAGGGTGATGCCCAGGGGCCGGATCGACCAGCCGGCGGCGTCGTGGAAGGGCAGGGCGGCGGGCACCAGCCCACCCACCACGATCAGCAAGAGACCGGCGATGGCGCCGCTCCAGGTGGCAAGGGCCCGCAAACCGCAGTGTCCAGACTGGCGACCATCCTGCTGCAGCTAGGGTCGGCTGAGAAGGGTGCAGTGGGGTTACCGGTGTTGTTCATGTTGTGGTGGCGATGACGGCAGTGGCGAGCGAAAGCGCCGACGACTGGCAGACCCCCGGCTTCGCTGTGGGCGATCCGGTGGTTCTGGCGGCATCCCTCCCTTATCTCAAAACCGCCGATCCGATGCCGATGTTGCGGCCCCCGGATCTGGTGGTTGCCGATGAGGTGGGCCGGGTGGTGGAGATCCGCCCGCGTGGGTGGTTCGCCGTGGCCTTCCGGCGGGGCACCTTTCTGATCGCCGCGGCCAACCTTCGCTCCGCTGTCACCGGATCCACGCCGACGGCCTAGGGACTGACGCCGAGCGCGTGACGCTCCCAGGCCCCGCAGGCGGCAGCCAGGGCCGCCTGCGGGCCCACCAGGCTCAGGCAGGGGGGCGCGAGGCAGCGACGGGCCGCCGCCCGCAGGGCCCCTGCATCCAGGCCCGGCGCCTGGGCCAGCATCCGCTCCATATGGTCGGCCGGCAGGCCGTGGCTGAGCACCAGGGCGTCGCGCTCGGCGATCTGGGAGCAGGTCTGGCGGCCCATCGCCTCCTGGCCCACCAGCTTGGCCAGCGCCAGCTGCCGTTCCTCCTCCGTCAGGAGCTCCTCCTGCAGTCTCTGCCACTCGTCGAGCAGACAGGTGGTGGCCTCGGCGGCCCGATCGGCGGAGGTGGAGAGGTGCAGCACGAAAGGGGCGGCTCCGCAGCGGGCCGGCAGATGGACCCCCACGTCGTAGGCCAGGCCCCGCTCCTCCCGCATCACCACGAACAGCCGGCACGACATCCCCATGCCGAGATGGGTCTGGAGCAGTCGCAGGGCCAGGGCATCGGGGTGGCCCATGGGAATGGTGGCGCTGCCCAGCATCAGCACCAGCTGCTCGGTGTCCTGCGCCTCCGTCGCCAGGCGTGGCCCGTGCGGGGGCGGCGCGGCACTGCGGGCTGAGGACTCCCAGGCTTCGGGCGCCCCCGGCAGATGGGTGCTCCAGGCCTCGGCTTCAGCGCCGGTCACCAGCAGCTGCTCCACCCCGGAGGGCACTTCACCGCACAGCACCAGCACGGCGCCGTCCTGGCCCAGGCGGCGCTGCAGCGGTCTGAGATCGGTGGCCTCCAGCGTGGCCAGCTCGTCCTCCACCCCCAGGGGGTCGTGGCCGTAGGGCCCGTGGCCATAGAGCTGGTGGCGCAGCTGGTCGTGAGCCAGTTGGAAGGGGTCCTCCCGCTGGCGCTGCAGGGTCTGGAGATTGAGCTGTCGCTCCAGCTCCACCTGATCGGAAGCGAGGGTGGGCCGCACCACCATCTCCAGCAGCAGGGGCAGCAGCTCTGCCGCATCGGCGGCGGCGCACTTGAGACCGATCACCAGGCCGTCCTCATGGGCCTCGGCCCGCAGAGCGGCGCCGGCGCCCTCCACGCGATCGGCCAGAGCCTCGGCGTCGAGATCGCCGCAGCCGCGGGTCATCAGGCCCGCCAGCAGCTGGTGGGCGCCGCGGGCGCCGGCCGGATCGCGGCTGCTGCCCCCGCGGATCACCAGGCGGGCGGCGAGGATCGCCGGGCCGCGGCGGGGATGGATCACCAGGGGCAGCCCGCCGGCGAGGGTCAGCCGTTCGGTCGCGGAGGGGGAGTGCGGCAGGCTCATGCGGGCAGGGCCTCCAGCACGCTGGCCCGCGTCGGATCGAGCAGGTTCAGGGTTTCGCGCTTCAGCCGGCCCGGATCCCAGCGTTCCAGCAGCTGCAGGGGGCGCTCCAGAGCGTGATGGCGGCCCCACAGCTGGCAGTTGCCGATCAGACCGGCGACGGCGCCGGCGGATTCGAGGCCGAAGCGGTAGCTGTTGGCCACCAGCCGCCGGCTGCGCTCCCACTCGCTGGCCTCGATCGGGCCCGCCATCAGCTCCTCCCACACCTCCGTCACGGAGTGCCGCACCCGGGGGAGCTCCTCCGGTTCGCAGACGGCCTCCAGCAGGGCGAGGCTGCCGAACTCCATGGCATGCAGATCGAGATCGATGCTCTCCACGATCCGCAGCTGTTCCCGCAGCCGTTCCACCAACCGGCTGCGGCGGCCTTCAGCCAGCAGGGTGGTGGCCAGATCGGCCCCCATCACCGCCTCCAGATCACGGGCCGGCGGCAGCCACCAGGCCATCAGCAGCCGGGCGGCCTCCAGCCGCGGGAGTTCAAGCTGTTCCTCCCCCGCCTCGATCTGCAGCAGCGGGGGATCGTTGATCCCCTCGGCCGGTGCGAGTGTGGCCAGCGGGCTTTCAGCGGCGCGGCGCAGCAGGTTGCCGTCGCCGATCGCACCGCCGAGGGCGAGCACGCAGCGGTCGGCGGCATAGAGCCGGCGATGGAAGGCCGCCATGGCGTCCGGATTGTGGGTCTGAAGCGCCGGGCGGCGGCCCAGGATCGGCAGGCCGTAGGGGTGATCCGGGCAGGCCCGCTCCAGCAGACGCTGCAGGGCCACCTCCTCGGGCTGGTCCTCGCTCTGGGCCAGCTCCTCAAGCACCACCTGACGCTCCATGGCGAAGGCCTCCGCCTCCAGGCGGGGGGCCAGCACCAGATCCAGCAGCAGGTCGAGGGCCTCGCCCGCCGCCTGGGGGGGAATCAGCACGTGGTAGTGAACGTCGTCGAAGCCGGTGGCGGCGTTGCTGTTGCCGCCAAGGGCCTCGATGCGCCGATCGAACTCGCCCGCCTCCAGCCGCTCGCTGCCCTTGAACACCATGTGTTCAAGGAAGTGGGCCATGCCGCTCTCCGACGCCGACTCGAAAACGCTGCCGGCCCGGCACCAGAAGTCGATGCACACCACCGGTGCCTCGGCCATCGGCAGGGCCACCACGTTCACGCCATTGGTGAGGCGCTGCCGCTGCGGTTCGGCCAGCCCCGGCAGCAACGGCTCACAACGGGTCTCGGTTTTGCTCATGCACCCATGGCAGGATCTGCATTCTGCTGGCCCCAAGGCCGCGATGAGTTCGAGCGCGTCCCCTGCCCCTCCCGTGAGCGGCGGCATCCATCCGCTGGTGGATGCCCTCGCCCAGCGCATCCGCCAGCGCTGGAGTGAGCTGCCGGAACTGGAACCCCTGGCGATCGATCCGGAGCTGGAAGCCATCTGCGGCAGCCTCGACGGCGAAGACCTCTTCATCCGCAATGAAGTGCACCGCTGCCGCGGGCTGCGCAAGCTGCACCTGGAAACCGCGCGGCTGGGGGCGGGGCTGCAGATCCTGCACTGTGTCTTCTTCCCCGACCCCCGCTACGACCTGCCGGTCTTCGGGGCTGACATCGTCGCCGGCCGGGGGGTGGTGTCGGCGGCGATCGTCGACCTCTCACCGGTGACGGAGCAGCTGCCGGCCCCGATCGAGGCCGCCCTGGCGGCTCGCGACGTGGGGCCCTTCGCTCAGCGCCGCGAGCTGCCGGCCTGGGGATCGATCTTCTCCCGCCATGTGCTGTTCGTGCGGCCCGCCGATGCGGAGGAGGAGCAGGCCTTCATCGAGCAGGTGGATACCTTCCTGGCGGTTCTGGCGGCGGCGGTGGCGGCGGCGCAACCGCAGGCCCCCGACGACCCGGCTACGGTGATGCGCCTGGAGGGGCAGCTCCGCTATTGCAAGCAACAGAAACAGAACGACAAGACCCGGCGGGTGCTGGAGAAGGCGTTCAACCCCATCTGGGCGGATCGCTACATCGAGGAGCTCCTTTTCGACGACCCCGTCGCCCCCTGATTCTCGCGGTCGGGGCCGCCGCCCTTGCCACCCTGGGGCTCGGGGTTGTGCTGGTGCGGGCACCCTGGCGCCGGCCCGTCACCCCTCCACGTGCCGCGGTAACCCCTCAGGCCCAGCCCGCCCGGCAGGCCGTGGCCGCCCTCGGGCGGCTCGACCCCGCCGGTGATATCCGCGTGCTGGCGGCCCCGATCACCGGCATCGGCGGCAGCCCGCGCATCACCCGTCTGCTGGTGAGGGAGGGCGACCGTGTGCAGGCGGGGCAGCTGCTGGCCACGTTCGACAACGCCCCCAACCATCGGGCTGAGGAGCGGCTGCTGCTCACACGCATCGCCAACCTGGATCGGCGGCTGCGCCTGCAGGTGCGCGATCTCGAACGCTACCGCCGGCTGGCGGCGGCCGGCGCCTTCGCTGCCAGCGAACTCGACATCCTCGAGCAGCGCACCCTTGAGTTGCAGGGTCAGCTGCAGGAGTCCCGGGCCGAGCTGGCGCGCGTGCGCACCGATCTGGTGAACACCGAGCTCCGGGCTCCGATCGATGGCACCGTGCTGCGCATCCATGCCCGCACCGGCGAGCGGCCGGGGGATGACGGCATCCTCGAGCTGGGCAACAGCGAGCGGATGGAGGCCCTGGTGGAGGTGTACGAGAGCGACATCGGCCGGGTTCGCCTCGGCCAGACCGTACGCCTCACCAGCGAGAACGGCGGCTTCGACGGCACCCTCACCGGCCGGGTCAGCCGCATCAGCCCCCAGGTGCGCCAGCGGGAACTGCTCTCCACCGACCCCACCGGCGATGCCGACGCTCGCATCGTCGAGGTGCGGGTGCGGCTCGATGCCGCTGATGCCCGGCGGGTCCAGGAGCTCACGGGCCTGAAGGTGATCGCCAAACTGGAGCCCTGAGGCTGGCCATGCTCTCCTTCTGGCAGTCGCGACGCATCCCTCTCTCCTGGCTGTTGCTCACACGCCAGCCGGCCCGCCTGGCGGTGGCCCTCGCGGGCATCGCCTTCGCCGGCATCCTCATGTTCATGCAGCTGGGCTTCCGCGACGGGCTGTTCGATGCCAGCGTCACGATCCACAAGCTCTTCGATGCGGATCTGGTGCTGATGAGCCCCCGCACGATGAGCTCGATCGGCATGGCCGGCTTCCCGAGGCGCCGTCTGATCCAGGCGATGGCTGATCCCCAGGTGGAGGGCACCACGCCTGTGCACTGGAACCTGTTGCTCTGGCGCAACCCCCAGACGCGTTCCACGCGCTCGATTCTGGCGCTGGGATTCGAGCCTGGCGATCCCCTGTTCATCGATCCCGGCCTGGCCGCCAAGGCGCAGGTGCTCAACCAGCGCGGCCGCGTTCTGTTCGATGAACTCTCCCGCCCCGAGTTCGGCCCGATCGCCGAATGGTTCCGCCAGGGCAAGGTGGTGGAAACCGAGGTGGCCGGCAAGCGGGTGCGGGTGGCCGGGCTGGTGGCGCTGGGTCCCTCCTTCGGCGCTGATGGCAACATCATCACCAGCCGCGAAACCTTCCTGCGGCTGATGCCGAATACCCCTCCCGGCAGCATTGAACTGGGCCTGATCCGGCTCACAACGGGCTCTGATCCCGCTGCGGTGGCGGCACGTCTGAAGCGCCAGTTGCCCGACGACGTGAGCATCTACACCAAGAAGGGCTTTGAGGAGTTTGAGAAGAACTACTGGCGCAGCAGCACGGCCATCGGTTTCATCTTCACCCTCGGCGCCGCGATGGGCTTCGTGGTGGGCTGCGTGATCGTGTACCAGATCCTCTACTCCGATGTCAGTGATCACCTGCCGGAGTACGCCACCCTGATGGCGATGGGCTATCGCTTACTCACCCTGCTGGGGGTTGTGGCCCGTGAGGGCTTCATCCTGGCGGTGCTCGGCTACGTGCCGGCCTGGCTGGCCGGGCAGGGGCTCTACGCCCTGGTGCGCTCCGGCACACGCCTGCCCGTGTCGATGGACGGCCAGCGCTCCCTGCTGGTGTTCGCCATGATCTTCGCCATGTGCATGGGTTCGGCGTTCATGGCCATGCGCAAGTTGGCCGACGCCGATCCCGCCGAGATTTTCTGACGGCATGACCCTCCCCCATGCCGATCCCGATGCCAGCGTGGCTGTCTTCGACCTCTGCCATTGGTATGGCAGCGGCATCAATCGGCGCCAGGTGCTGCAGGGGATCGACCTGGGGATCCGCCCGGGCGAGGTGGTGCTGCTGACAGGGCCCTCCGGCTGCGGCAAGACCACCCTGCTCACCCTGGTGGGAGCCCTGCGCCAGGTGCAGCAGGGCTCGGTGCGGGTGTTCGGCCGCGAGCTGGCGGGCTCCACCCGGGCCGAGCGCCAGCAGCTGCGGCGGAGCATCGGCATGATCTTCCAGGGCCACAACCTGTTGCGCTGCCTCACCGCCGAGCAGAACGTGCAGATGGGAGCCGACCTTCTGGAGGGGCTGAGCTACCGGGCCCGGCGCGATCTGGCCCGCGAGTGGCTGAGGGCGGTGGGGCTGTCCGACCACCTGGGCAAGCTGCCCCACGATCTTTCCGGTGGCCAGAAGCAGCGGGTGGCGATCGCCAGGGCTCTGGCGGCCGAGCCCCGCCTGCTGCTGGCCGATGAGCCCACCGCCGCCCTCGACAAGACCACCGGCCGCGAGGTGGTGGAGCTGCTGCAGCGGCTGGCTCGGGAACAGGGCTGCAGCGTGCTGATGGTCACCCACGATCCCCGCATCCTCGATGTGGCCGACCGGCTCGTGCAGATGGAGGATGGACGCCTCTGGGACGCCCCGGTGCCGCGGGCGCAAACCGGCCAGGTCCTGGTGAGCAGCGATTGAGTAAGGTGAATCCTCACGACTCTCCCTCAACGCCTCTCGCATGGCCAAGCGCAGGAATCTCAAGAAGGAAAAACAGGAGCGGAACCGCGCCTACGCCCGCAAGTTCAAGAAGCGCAAGCTGCGTAACGACGGTCGCGGTGAAGGCGCCGGCAATGGCGTCACCGGCACGGCCAACAATGGCGGCGCCGCCGACTGAGGCAGGATCCACCCTGCTGGCGTTGCGGGGGACCCTGGAGGGGTCCCCTTTTTGCTGACCGCCCGCTTCCCATCAGCCCGATCGCCCCGGATGTTCCTCACCGTCGTCATCCCCACCTACAACCGGCTGCCGATCCTCCGCCAGTGCCTCGAGGCCCTCGAGCAGCAGCAGCTGGAACTCCCGATCGAGCGGTATGAGGTGGTGCTGGTCGATGACGGTTCCACCGACGACACGGTGCACTGGCTCGACACCCACGCCACCGCCTTCCCTCACGTGCGCCTGATCCGCCAGGACCACGGCGGACCGGCTGAGGGCCGCAACCGGGGGGTGGAGCATGCCCACGGCGACGTGATCGTGTTCATCGACAGCGATCTGGTGGTGACTCCCACCTTCCTGCTGTGCCATGCCCGGGCGCTGGAGGCCGGCTGGCGGCGGCGCGGCGACCGCCTCTGCTTCACCTACGGGGCGGTGATCAACACCGCTGATTTCGAGGCTCCCACCAGCGAGCCCCACAAGCTGCGCGACCTCTCCTGGGCCTATTTCGCCACCGGCAACGTGGCGATCGATCGCCAGGTGCTCGAGCGTGCCGGTCTGTTTGACACCGGCTTCCGGCTCTATGGCTGGGAAGACCTGGAGCTGGGCGAGCGGCTGCGGCGGATGGGTGTGGAACTGCTGCGCTGTCCCGAAGCGGTGGGCTACCACTGGCATCCCCCCCTGCGGCTCGAGCAGATCCCTGATCTGGTGCGGGTGGAGCGGGAGCGGGCCAAGATGGGTCTGGTCTTCTATCGCAAACACCCCACCCGCCGGGTGCGGTTCATCATCCAGTTCACCTGGCTGCACCGGTTGCTCTGGGAGCTGCTGACGCTGGGCGGCCTGCTGAATGAGCGCAGCCTGAGGCCCCTGCTCGGCTGGCTGATCCGCAGCGGCCGTCCGGGCCTGGCGATGGAGGTGCTGCGGCTGCCGCTGAACCGCATCGGCGTGCGCGCCCTGTTCGCCGAAGCCCGGGAGGCGGGCCTCACCTGAGGCGGGCCTCGGCTGAGGCGTGTCCGGGCTGAGCAGGGAAACACCATTTGATAGGTTGGGAGGGTTCACCCACACCGCACACCTGCGCGTTTCGGGTGATTCGTGACCCCGCCCCTTCTCCGGAGGATCGGCGAGGCTCGGATCCCTGGCAGGTGGAGGCAAACCCGAAACCCTCAACACAATCATGGCTGTCGTCACTCTCGCCGAGATGATGGAGGCTGGTGCCCACTTCGGGCACCAGACCCGGCGCTGGAACCCGAAGATGTCGCGCTACATCTACTGCGCGCGCAACGGCGTTCACATCATCGACCTCGTGCAGACCGCTGTCTGCATGAACAACGCCTACAAGTGGGTGCGCAGCGCCGCCCGCAGCGGCAAGCGCTTCCTGTTCGTGGGCACCAAGAAGCAGGCCTCCGAGGTCATCGCCATCGAGGCCACCCGCTGCGGCGCCTCCTACGTGAACCAGCGCTGGCTGGGCGGCATGCTCACCAACTGGACCACGATGCGCGCCCGCATCGACCGCCTCAAGGATCTCGAGCGGATGGAGTCCTCCGGGGCCATTGCCATGCGCCCGAAGAAGGAAGCGGCCGTGCTGCGCCGTGAACTCGATCGCCTGCAGAAGTACCTGGGCGGCCTCAAGAACATGCGGCGCCTGCCGGATGTGGTGATCCTGGTGGATCAGCGCCGCGAAACCAACGCCGTGCTCGAAGCCCGCAAGCTCGACATCCCCCTGGTGTCCATGCTCGACACCAACTGCGATCCCGACCTCTGCGACGTGCCCATCCCCTGCAATGACGACGCCGTGCGCTCGGTGCAACTGGTGCTGGGTCGCCTGGCCGATGCCATCAACGAAGGCCGCCACGGCGCCCAGGATCGCCCGGCCGACGACGAGGGCTGAGCCCACCCCTCATGGGGATCCTCCCCCTGACCCCTCCGGTCGGCCTTCGCGCCGACCGGCTTGTTCTCACCGACGTTTCCCCCTCCCTCCCCCGCTGACCGATGGCTGAGATCTCCGCCAAGCTCGTCAAGGACCTGCGCGACAAGACCGGCGCGGGCATGATGGATTGCAAGAAAGCCCTTACCGAAGCCAAGGGCGACACTGAAAAGGCGATTGAGTGGCTGCGGCAGAAGGGCATTGCCAGCGCCGAGAAGAAAGCCGGTCGCACCGCCGCGGAGGGAGCCATCGGCAGCTACATCCACACCGGCGCCCGGGTGGGTGTATTGGTGGAGGTGAACTGCGAGACCGACTTCGTGGCCCGCGGCGAGATCTTCCAGGAACTGCTGCGCAACGTGGCCATGCAGATCGCCGCCTGCCCCGGGGTGGAGTATGTGAGCACGGACCAGATTCCTGCTGCGGTGGCCGAGCGCGAGAAGCAGATCGAGATGGGACGCGACGACCTGGCCGGAAAGAAGGAGGAGATGAAGGAGAAGATCGTGGCCGGACGCATCGGCAAGCGGCTGAAGGAACTGGCACTGATGGATCAGCCCTTCATCAAGGACAGCACCGTCACCGTGGCCGAACTGGTGAAGCAGGTGGCCGGCAAGGTTGGCGAGAACATCCAGGTGCGTCGCTTCACCCGTTACACCCTCGGTGAGGGCATTGAGGTCGAGCAGTCTGATTTCGCCGCCGAGGTGGCGGCGATGAAGGCCGCCTGATCTCCCGTTTCCCTTCCGTGGTGCCGGTGTCCGACCAGCCCGGTTCCGACCTTCCCGGGGCCATCGAGGCGATCACGCAGAGCGTGGCTGCCTCCAACCCCCAGCTCTACCGCCACGTCGCCCTCTACCTGCAGGTGCTGCGTGAGGTGCTGATCCACCGGCTCGAGCAGACCGTTTTCCACCTGGTCACCCGGGTCCATGCACCCCGCTATGTGGCCCTGGAGGCCCACGAGCGTCGCCATCTCCGTCAGCGCCTGGCGGTGCTGGGGCAGCGCTGCGGCAGCCTGCTCACCGTTGAGCAGCTTGCGGCGCTGGCTGCCCAGATGGCCCGCGAATCCGCCCGGCGCCGCCGACAGGCCGAGCGCCGACTGCTCGAACGACTCACAGAGGGGGCCGCCGAGCTCGCTGAAGCTGCCATTCCTCCCGCACCGCAGGGTTCGGTTCATCTCGATCGCAGCCCGAGGCTTCCCTTCGCCTTCCCCTTCAGCCTCAGCGTCGGGGACAGCCAGGATCCCCCCCAGGAACCGTCGGAGTCCGCTGGGCCTGAGGGGCCAACCACCGGCCCGGCGGATGGCGGTGAGGGCGCTGCTTTCCAGCCCTCAGCCGCGCTTGAGGCCGCCGACGATGACGACCAGCAGGAGTTCGACTTCGAGGGCGGTGATCCAGCTCCCTGGCAGCTGGGAAGTCTGCCCACCGATCCGGTGGAGTTGCTGCGCTGGCTCGACGGCATGGATCATGCCCTGCAGCGGCGCCTGCGCAATCTCTCCCATGCCGTGAACGTGGAGCTGCTGCGGGCCGGTGTCAGTCCCACCCTGCTGCCGGTGAGCCTGCTGGATGCCGCCCTGTATGGCCGCGTGGACAGTGCCCCGGCCCCGCCCCATCTGTTGCGGCTCCCCCTCCCCGGCTCCCTGCCGGGGCTGCCGCCTGGTTTCCCGGCGATCGCCGTGCTGCTACGCCGCAGCGACCTTGAGATCGAGGAGCCCAGGCTGCGCACCTGCCGCCGCCGGCTGCAGCAGCATCGCCAGGAGCTGCGCAGAATGGCAGGCCAATTCCGTCGCCTGCAGCGGCGGCTTGCCATCCACCAGGCCGAACGCCTTTGGCTGCAGGATCTGCCCCCTCCCCACCTCCCGGCGGACTGAGCCCGACCCCTGCGCCGGCGGCCCCGTCGCCGCAGGCCTGGTGCACCCCGCTGCAGCAGGCCGCTCGCCTGGAGGCGGAGCGTGGCTTTGTGGACCTGGCTGGACGGCGGGAGACCTTCAGCCGCTTCGTGAGCCGGAGCCTGGAGGATCTGCCGCCGTGGCTGCCGGAGCAGCAGCGGCAGCCTCTGGCCGCCCTGCAGGCGGGCTTCGCTGCCTACCCCCAGCAGTCCCTGGCTCAACGCCAGCGCCTGGTGCAGAGCCTGCGTCAGATCCTGCACGGGGTGCGCCGGGCCCAGGAGCCGCCGCAGCCGGTGGCGCCACCGCGCCTGCGGCTGGCCGACACCACGGTCGGCGCCCCGGCCGGATCGGGGTCGGCGGCCGGCCGGTTGGCGCCCGACGATCCTCTGGGTGCCGTTCCCGGCATCGGTCCGCGCACCGCCACCCGCCTGGCGGCGCTGGGTCTGCTGGTGGTGCGCGACCTGCTCCACCACTTCCCCCGCGACTACCTCGACTACGCCCATCGTGTGCGCATCGCCTCCCTGGAGCCGGGCCGCACCGCCACGATCGTGGCCACGGTGCGCCGCTGCCACGCGTTCACCAGTCCGCGCAATCCCCAGCTCTCGATCCTCGAACTGCACCTCCAGGACATCACCGGTCGCCTGCGGGTCAGCCGTTTCTTCGCCGGCCGCCGCTTCTCCTCCCCGGGCTGGCTGAAGTCCCAGCAGCGCCAGTTTCCCCTCGGCGCCACGGTGGCGGTGAGCGGCCTGGTGAAGGAGAGCCCCTACGGCCCCGGTTTCAGCGACCCCCTGATCGAGGTGCTCGATTCGCCGGGAGCGGCGGTGCGCTCCCAGCAGATCGGTCGTCTGGTGCCGGTGTACGCCCTCACCGAGGGCCTCACCGCCGACCGACTGCGCCAGGCCGTGCAGGCGCTGCTGCCCGCCGTCCGCCACTGGCCCGACCCCCTGCCTGCTCCGCTGGTGGCCCGGTTGGGGTTGCCATCGCGGGCTGAGGCTCTGGTGGGCATCCACCAGCCCGCCGACCGTGAGGGGCTGCAGCGCTGGCGTCATCGCCTGGTGTTCGACGAGTTTCTGCTGCTGCAGCTGGCCCTGGGCCTGAGGCGCGAGCGGCTGCGGCGCCGGCCGGCGCCCCCCCTCACCCTGGCCGGTGAGGCCGACGACCTGGTGGCCCGCTTCCTCGACCTGCTCCCCTTCGCCCTCACCGGGGCCCAGCAGCGGGTGCTGGCGGAGATCCGCGCCGACCTGGCCCGCCCCCAGCCGATGGCCCGACTGGTGCAGGGGGACGTGGGCAGCGGCAAGACCGTGGTGGCCTTGGCGGCCCTGCTCACGGCGATCGCCGCCGGCTGCCAGGGGGCCCTGATGGCTCCCACCGAGGTGCTGGCGGAGCAGCACTTCGCCAAGCTCGCCGCCTGGCTGCCCCGGCTGCATGTGAGCTGCGCCCTGCTCACCGGTTCCACGCCCGCCCGGCGCCGCCGGGAACTGCTGCAGGATCTGGCCAACGGCCAGCTGCAACTGCTGGTGGGTACCCATGCCCTGCTGGAGGACCCGGTGCAGTTCGAGCGGCTGGGGCTGGTGGTGGTGGACGAGCAGCACCGCTTCGGCGTGCGCCAGCGCAATCGCCTGCTGGCCAAGGGGCTGCAGCCCCATCTGCTCACGATGACCGCGACACCGATTCCCCGCACCCTGGCCCTTTCGGTCCATGGCGATCTGGATGTCAGCCAGATCGACGAGCTGCCCCCCGGCCGCACGCCCGTGCGCACCGAGCTGCTGCGGGGCTCCGAGCGGGCCAGGGCCTGGCAGCTGGTGCGCGAGCAGGTGGCGCTGGGCCAGCGGGCCTACGTGGTGCTGCCGCTGGTGGAGGAGTCGGAGAAGCTGGATCTGCATTCGGCCGTGGAGGTGCATCGCCACCTGGCCGAGGAGGAGTTTCCGGAGCTGGCGGTGGGGCTGCTGCACGGGCGGCTGAGCAGTGAGCAGAAGCAGCGGGCCATCGGCGCCTTCGCCCGGGGGGAGAGCCAGATCCTGGTGAGCACCACCGTGGTGGAGGTGGGGGTGGATGTGCCGGAGGCGAGCGTGATGGTGATCGAGCACGCTGAGCGCTTCGGGCTGGCCCAGCTGCACCAGCTGCGCGGCCGGGTGGGCCGTGGCGCGGCCGCCTCCCACTGCCTGCTCCTCCACGACGGCGACAACGCCCTGGCGCGCCAGCGGCTGGAGGTGCTGGCCCGCAGCAGCGACGGCTTCGAGATCGCTGAGATGGATCTGCGCCTGCGGGGGCCCGGCCAGGTGCTGGGCACCCGCCAGTCGGGGCTGCCGGATCTGGCCCTCGCCAGCCTCGCCGATGACGGGGCGGTGCTGGAGGAGGCCCGGGAGCAGGCCCGGGAGCTGCTGGCGGAGGATCCGGATCTCAGCTGCCATCCAGGTCTGCTCCAGGCGCTGGCAGAGCAGCGCCGCCGTCAGGTGGATGCGGCCCGGCTGAACTGAGCCGCTGACGTAGCAGGCTGGGTCCGTTGCAGCGTCCGCCGCTATGGCCGCCCCCCGCCCCTGGAGTGCGATCCCGATCCACGACGCCGCCGACCCGCTGGTGGAGTTGCCGCCCGAGCTGCTGCGTCTGGAGCCCCATCCCTACGCCAGCCTCGGAGCCCCCTACGGCGAGGGCGCCAGCCCCTTCCGCCTCCGCAGCGGGGTGATCCGCCGGCTGCTGGCGGCCCAGGACGCGCTGCAACGAGGGGAAGGCGGCTGGCGGCTGGCGATCTTCGACGCGTGGCGACCGGTGGCCGTCCAGCGCTTCATGGTGGCGGCCAGCATCGAGGCCGAATGCCGGGCCAGGGGATTCGATCCGGCCGGCGCCTCAGCCGCCGCCCTGCGGGAGGTGAAGGAGGCCGTCGCCAGGTTCTGGGCGCCCCCGAGCACCGATCCGGCCACGCCGCCCCCCCACAGCACCGGTGGGGCCGTGGACCTCACCCTGGCCGATGCCGATGGCCGGCCGCTGGCGATGGGCGGGGCGATCGATGCGATCGGGCCGGTCTCCGAGCCGAATCACTACGCCGCTGCCGCCGCAGCCGATCCGGCTTCCACTGCCGCGCTCTGGCAGGGGCGGCGTGATCGGCTCGCGGCCGTGATGGCCCATGCCGGTTTCGTCCGCCACCCCAACGAGTGGTGGCACTTCAGCCACGGCGACCAGCTCTGGGCCTGGAGCTGCGGCGAACCCTCGGCCCGCTACGGGCGGGCCGGAGAGCCGCTGGACTGAGGTGTCGGCGGCCCGGCAGGGCTGAGGCCGAGGCGCACCTCCACCTCCTTCACCTGCTCCGCGCTCATCAGGCCCTTCTGGCGGCAGCGCTCCAGGGTGCTGCGCGTCAGTTCACCCTGAAGGATGCGCAGGCGCAGCTGCACCGCTTCGGGCTGATCGGCCCAGGGGGCCAGATGGCTGCGGAAGGCGGCCTCGATCACCGCCGGTCGGCAGGTGAGCGGGTCCGCGTCGTAGATCCTCACCCGCGAGCGGGGGGGGTCCGGCCGATCCGGGTCGGCCCGGAGGGCAGGAGCGGCTGCTGCAACGACCAGCAGGAGGGCCAGGGGAGGGAGGAAGGTTCCGCGGCTCACGCCACCTCCAGAAGGGCGCGCAGACAATCCTCCTTGAGGCCGGCCACGAAGTCACCGAAGCTGCTTCGGACCCCACCCTCGTGCTTCCAGGCCAGCAACAGGGGTTCGAGGGTGGATTCCAGCGATTCCAGCGGCATCTTCTCCAGCCAGGGGCGGGCCAGGCGGGTCAGCCCAGGGCTGCCCCCCAGCCAGAGCTGGTACTGATCCACGCCGCTGCCCACCAGCCCGATCTCAGCCATGTAGGGGCGTGCGCAGCCATTGGGGCAACCGGTCATGCGCACCAGCACAGGCTTCTCGATCTCCAGCCGCGCCATCAGCGCCTCGAGCCGCTCCAGCACCGACGGCAGGATGCGCTCCGATTCGGTGATCGCCAGCCCGCAGGTGGGCAGCGCCGGACAGGCGATCGCATGGCGGGCCAGTGGGGCAGGCGCCTCGGGGGAATCGAACCCCAGGGCCGCCAGGGCGTCCCGCAGACCCCGTCGCTGGTTGCTGCCGACATTGGCCAGCAGCAGGTCCTGGTTGGGGGTGAGCAGCACCTCCAGCTGGTAGGTCTCGACCAGTCGACGCAATCCCGCCTTGCACTCGCCCTCCAGACGCCCGCAGAGCAGTGGCAGTCCCACGAACCAGAGGCCGTTCTCCTGGCGATGCCAACCCAGGTAATCCTGCAGCTTCGGCTTCGGTTCGCGGCGCATCCGCCCGATCGGGTGGGGGAAGTAGCGGCCCAGTTCCTGGCGGAACCAGTCCACACCGCGGTCGTGGATCAGGTACTTCATGCGGGCATGCCGCCGTTGCTCCCGATCGCCGTGGTCGCGCTGAAGAGCGGCGATCGCCTGCACCAGATCGAGCACATGGTCGGCCGCCACCCAGCCGAGGGGGTCGGCTGTGCGGGCGAAGGTGTCTTCCTTGTTGTGGGTACGGCCCATGCCACCACCCACGTACACGTTGCAGCCCTGGGGCCGGCCGCTGCCATCACAGAAGAGAACGAGGCCGATGTCCTGGGTGAGCAGATCCACTGAGTTGTCGCCCGGCACCGTGACCGCGACCTTGAACTTCCGAGGTAAGTAGGTGGTGCCGTAGAGGGGTTCGGCGGCATCGCCGCTGAACAGTGACCCTTCCTTCTGCCGTTGCTTCACCCGCCGCACCGCCGCTTCGGGCTTGATGCGGTAGCTGAGGTCGCCATCGACCCACAGATCGAGGTAAGAGCCCTGGGCGGCCTCGGGCGTGAGCAGATCGGCGATCCGATCGGCCAGCCGCCGGGCCTCGGGATACCCCCCCGAGCCGAACGGGGCGGCCGGGGCCATGACGTTGCGGTTGATGTCGCCGCACGCGGCCAGCGTGGAGCCCAGCGAGCGCACGATCGTGCCGATCACCTCCTTCAGATCGGCCTTCGCCACCCCGTGCAGCTGGAACGCCTGGCGGGTGGTGGCGCGCATCGTGCCGTTGCCGAGGCGGTCGGCGAGTTCATCGATGGCCAGATACAGCGAGGCCGGAATGCGCCCTCCGGGGCTGCGCAGTCGCAGCATCATCTGCCAGTCCTTTTCCTCACCCTTGCGCCGGTTGTCGCGGTTGTCCTGTTGATAACTGCCGTGAAACTTCAGGATCTGAACCGCACTTTCGGTGAAATTCGGTCGGTCGTTCAGCAGTTCACTGGCCAGGGGTTCCCGGAGGTGGCCGCTGGCCGCCTTGAGCTGCTCGAACTTTGTTGGTGGCTTGCGCCCATCCTGGCCGCCGGAGCCAACGCTGTCCCCGGATTCCCTGGCGGGCGTGGAACGGCCGGCGACGGTCGGCGATGCCATCGGCACGAAGCGAAGGGAAGTCACCGAAGCTAGCGAACGGGACGGGGACCTCCGTTTCCATACAGTCGTGCGCATTCGCCCACACGTCGGCTCCCCCATGGCCACCTTTCTGCTGGAGATCGGCACCGAGGAGCTGCCCGCGGATTTCGCCCGGCTGGCCCTGCCCCAGCTGGAACGGAAGGTGGCCGCCGATCTGCAGGCGGCCCGGCTCCCCTGCACGGGCATCCATGCCACCAGCACGCCCCGGAGGCTCGCTCTCAGTGTGGAGGGTCTGCTGGAGCAGCAGGGCGACCGGGCCGAGGAGCGCAAGGGACCACCGGCGGCCCAGGCCTTCAGGGACGGTGTGCCCACCGGCGCCGCCGTCGGCTTCGCCCGCCGCTGCGGTGTCGATCCCACCGCCCTCCATGTGCGGGACACCCCGAAGGGTCCGTTCGTGTTCGCCTCGATCCTCGAGCCGGGTCGCCCCGCCCTGGCGGTGCTCAGCGAGCTGATCCCTGTCTGGATCGGTGGCCTCCAGGGGCGGCGCTTCATGCGCTGGGGTGAGGGCGAGGCCCGTTTCAGTCGTCCCGTGCGCTGGCTCGTGGCCCTGCTGGATCAGCAGGTGGTGCCGGTGCTGCTCGACGACTGCGACCCCCCGCTGGCGGCCGACCGCCTGAGCCGTGGCCACCGCCTGCAGAGCGAGCCGGTGGCGATCGAGGATGCGGGCCTCTATGCCGCCACCCTGGCAGCGGTGGATGTGCAGGTGGAGCGCAGCGCCCGGGCCGAATGGATCCGGCGTCAGCTGGGTGAGGCCGCCGCGGAGGCCGGTGCCGGTGTGGATCTGCCGGCGGAGCTGTTCGAGGAGCTGGTCGATCTGGTGGAGTCACCCCAACTGATTGAAGGGAGGCTGGAGGAGCGTTTCCTCGCTCTGCCACCCGAGGTGCTGAGCACCGTGATGCGCGCCCACCAGCGCTATGTGCCCCTGCTGCGCCGCGACGCCGACAGCGACCCGCTCACTCTGGATGCCCGCAGCACCCTGCTGCCCCGCTTCCTCTGCATCGGCAACGGCCGGGCCGAGGCGGCGGACACCATCCGGCGCGGCAACGAGCGGGTCCTGCGGGCCCGGCTGGCCGATGCGGAGTTCTTTGTCGACGCCGATCGTGCCGTGGCCAGCATCGATCGCCGCGACCAGCTCGAGCGGGTGACCTTCGCCGAGGGACTCGGCAGCCTGCGCGACCGTTGCGAGCGTCTGGAGTGGTTCACCGATGTGTTGATCGAGGCCCTCCATCTCGCGGAGCCCACCGCTTCGGCAGCCCGGCGGGCGGCCCACCTCTGCAAGCACGATCTTGTGAGTCAGATGGTGGGCGAGTTCCCTGAGCTCCAGGGGGTGATGGGAGGAAAGTATCTGCTGGCCGAGGGCGAACCCAGGGCAGTGGCTCTGGCGGTGCTGGAGCACTATTTTCCCCGCGGCGCCGGCGACCAGCTGCCCGGCTCGGAGGCCGGAGCGGTGGTGGCCCTGGCGGAGCGGCTGGAACTGCTGCTGAGCATCTTCGCCAAGGGGGAGCGTCCGAGCGGCTCCTCCGATCCCTATGCCCTGCGCCGTGCCGGCAACGGCCTGCTGCAGATCCTCTGGAATCGCAACTGGGCCCTGGATCTGGTGGCGGTGCTCGACCGGGCCACCCGCCACTGGGCCGATCTCTTCCCGGCCTTTGCTGTGCAGTCGGCTGAACTCGCCGGCGAGCTGGTCGAGTTCCTGCGCCAGCGGCTGGTGAGCCTGTTGGAGGAGGAGGGGATCGATGCCGACCTGGTGCAGGCCGTGGCCGGTGAGGGGCTCGATGCCACCAGGGTGCTGCGGGATCCCGCCGACGCGCGCCGGCGTGTGGCGCTGCTGGAATCGCTACGACGCAGCGGCGAGCTGGCGCCCCTGCAGGCGGTGGTCCAGCGGGCGTCCCGGCTGGCGGAGAAGGGTGATCTCGCCACGGCGGTTCTCAGCCCCGTTGGGCTGGTGGATCAGGCACTGTTCGAGAAGCCCTCGGAGGCGGCCATGCTCACCGTGCTGCAGCAGCTCGAGCCGATCGCCGCCGGACAGGGACCGGAGCGCTACGGCGAGCTCGCCCGCGGTCTGAGCGCCAGCGCCGAGGCCCTGGCAGCCTTCTTCGACGGTGAGGGCAGTGTGATGGTGATGGCGGAGCAGCCGGCCGTGCGGCGCAACCGCCTTAATCTGCTGGCTCTGCTGCGCAACCAGGCCTCCGTTCTGGCCGACTTCAGCCGCATCGAGGGTTGAGGAACGGCTCGAGGGTGCAGGAGGCGCGTGATAGCGTCCGGATTCGATTCACCGCTCGAGCGTGACATCTCTGCTGGTTGAGAGTGCTCTTATCCTGGTGCTGATCGTTGCCAACGGAATCTTTTCCGGCTCGGAGATCGCGATCGTTTCGGCTCGGAAATTGCGGCTGGAACAGCTGGCCACACGTGGCAATCGACGTGCTGCCACGGCCCTGCGGCTGGCCTCTTCTCCCAACGATTTTCTCTCCACCGTCCAGATCGGCATCACCCTGATCGGGATTCTGAGCGGTGCGGTCGGTGGTGCCACCGTGGCTCAGCGCCTTCGACCTCTGCTGGCCTCCGTGCCGCCCCTGGAGCCCTGGAGCGAGCTGCTGAGCGTGGTGATCGTGGTGAGCGCGATCACCTATCTCTCCCTGGTGATCGGAGAGCTGGTGCCCAAGCGAATCGCCCTCAACAACCCGGAGGCGATCGCCTGCCAGGTGGCCCCGCCCATGCGCCTGCTCTCGCGCTGGGCGGCCCCGCTGGTGCAGCTGCTCGGCGGCTCCACCGATGCCCTGCTGGCCATGCTGGGGGTCAAGGCCTCCGATGAGCCCGACATCACCGAGGAGGAGATCAAGGCGATGATCCGCCAGGGCGCCGAATCGGGTGTGTTCGAGGAGGCGGAGCACGACATCGTGCAACGGGTGCTGCGGCTGGGCGATCGCACCACCCGCTCGCTGATGACCCCACGCACCGAAGTGTGCTGGCTGGATCTGGAGGCGCCGCTCGAGGAGAACGTGCAGCGGGTGATGGCCAGCCCCCACTCCCGCTTCCCGGTGGCCAGGGGTGCCCTCGATGACTGTCAGGGAGTGGTGCTCGGTCGAAGCCTGCTGGCAGCACGCCTCTCCGGTGACATGGTCGACCTTGAGGCCTTGATCCAGGCCCCCCTCTATGTCACCGAGAGCACGCGGGCGCTGAACGTGATCGAGCGCTTCAAACGCACGGGTGTGCATATCGCTCTGGTCACCGATGAGTTCGGCGGCATCGAGGGGCTGGTGACCCTCAACGACGTGATGGAGGGAATCGTGGGAGACCTCCCCTCCCAGGAGGAGAAGGAGGATCCGCCGATCATCCGCCGCGACGACGGCTCCTGGCTGCTTGATGGCGCCCTTGACGTGGGCGATTTCAAGGAGCTGGTCGGCTGCGGTGTGCTGCCCGGTGAGGCCAGTGCCGGCTATCACACGCTTGGTGGCCTGGTGTTACACGTCCTCGAGCGGGTGCCCCACGCCGGGGAGCATTTCGACTGGAACGGCCTGCGCTTCGAGGTGGTGGACATGGACGGCAAGCGCATCGACAAGCTGCTGGTCTCCCGCCTCGCGGAGGGGCAGGCGGCGACCAGGTCGCAGGGATCATGAAAAAAGCCCGGAAAGACCAACCTCCGGGCTCCATCGCCACCTACGGCATCACTTGCCGGCGAGCGCCGGCTCCCGCTCCTCTTCCTGGGTTCCGGTGACGATCGTCACCGAGGACGTTTCTGGCACAGGAACGGA
The DNA here is from genome assembly GCA_024958655.1 of Cyanobium sp. FGCU6. Taxonomy (GTDB): domain Bacteria; phylum Cyanobacteriota; class Cyanobacteriia; order PCC-6307; family Cyanobiaceae; genus Cyanobium. The sequence goes on from JANWUR010000001.1 coordinate 185,643, forward strand.
GGGGCGGGCAGTCTGGGGGGTGCGAATGCCGCCCTTGATCGCGGCACCCACAGCCTCCATCGCCTCCACTTCCGCTGCGCTGCGCACTGCGCTGGGAACCGGCCGGTAGCCGGAGGGTGCCAGGGCCTGACCCCGAAGCACCGCCCCGAGGGTGAGGCAGGTGAGCTTGAGCTGCTGCCAGGGGTTCATCGTCACCACCCGCTTGTAGAGGTAGCTGTCGAAGGTGAGCCGCTGCACGTCCTTGTCGTCGCACATCTCGACGAACGCCTCGCGTGCGGCGTCGTTGCTGTAGAAGATGTTCTGCAGGATCTCCAGCACCTTGTAGGTGGGGCCGTAGAGCTTGTCCCACTTCTTGATGTAGACCTTCAGATCGGCTTCAGTGGGAATGCGGCTGCCGCCGGCGCTGCTGGCCACGATCTGCTCGGCGCACATCCGACCGCTCTTGGCGGCGAAGTAGATGCCTTCGCCGGAGCTCTTGGTGACATAGCCCGCCGCATCACCCACGAGGGCCATGCGGCCCACGACGCGGCGGGGGCGGGGATGTTCGGGGATCGGGTGGGCTTCCACCTTGATCACCTCACCCTTGAGCAGGCGTTTGGCGGCGCGCTCGCGGATGCCCTGCTGCAGCCCCTTGATCAGCGACTGGTTCTTCTGCATGGTGCCGGTTCCCACGGCCACGTGGTCGAACTTGGGAAACACCCAGGCGTAGAAGTCGGGGGAGACGTCGGTGCCGACGTACATCTCCGCCAGATCTTCGTAATAGGCCATCTCCTCAGGCGGCAGCTTGATGCGCTCCTGGAAAGCGATGGCCACGTTGTAGTCGCCGGCATCCATGGCCCTGGCCACACGGCTGTTGGCACCGTCGGCTCCCACGATCAGATCCACCTCCAGAGTGCGCGGCTCACCGGTGGCTTCACCGCTGCTGTAGTCGGTGTAGTGAAGGGTGTATGGACCCTGGCGGGCGGTGCCGGTATCGATCTTTGTCACCAGACCATTCACCAGATGGGCGCCGAGGTCGGCGGCCCGGTTGCGCAGGAAGGCATCCAACACCTCCCGGCGGCACATGCCGATGTACTCGTCCTGGTTGTCGAGATGGATGTCCACCTCGCGGTTGGAGGGGGAGATCATCCGCATGTTCCTCACCTTGCGGTCGATGATCGACTCGGGCAGGTCGAATTCGGCGACCATGCACAGAGGGATCGCGCCACCACAGGGCTTGGCGTTGTCGAGCTTGCGCTCGAACAGCCAGGTTTCGATGCCGGCCTTGGCGAGCACTTCAGCAGCACAGGAACCGCTGGGGCCGCCACCCACAACCGCGACTCGCAACATCTTGAAACCTGCTCCACCAAAGGGATCTCGGCCGGACGCTAACACCGCAGACCGGGGCTTCGCTGGATCTTTCGGCAGGCGGGATACCATCAGCCGGCTTCGTCGCCGCCGGGGTTTGGCGTCCCGTTCCACCAGCAGGTCTTCCGGACGGCGAGGCGCACGGGCAGCGGCACGGGCGCCTGTCGACGACATCCCCCTGGCGCGGCGCTCCCAGCCGTCGGGGAGATCCGGTTCCGCCAGGCCCGCGCGATGGCGCCTGCCACTCCTGGCCGTGGGCCTGCTGGCGCTCGGCACCGCCTTCGTTGTGTTTGGAACGCTCCGTCGCACCGCTTCGCCGCCGGTGGCTGGCCTCGACGCCCGACCCAGCGAGGATGGGCGTCTGCTCGGCCACTTTCCCTATCCGGAAGCTCGTCCCGAGCAACTGGCCGCCATCGCTCCCGGCCTGCAGCTGCGGCCGGAGGCGGCCGAGAGCCTGCGGGCGCTGCAGCGCGATGCCCAGGCCGATGGTGTTCGCATCCAGGTGCTCAGCGCCTTCCGGCCGGTGGAGCTGCAGCGCAGACTCTTCTTCGATGTGAAGGCAGAGCGCAACCAGAGCGCCCGGACCCGAGCCCAGGTGAGTGCTCCCCCCGGCTATTCCGAGCACAGCACCGGCTACGCGGTCGATCTCGGCGATGCGACCCGACCGGATCTCCATCTCAACCCTGACTTCGACGCTACGGCAGCCTTCCGCTGGCTCAAGGCCAACGCCCACCGCTACCACTTCCAGATGTCCTTCCCCCGCAGCAATCCCCAGGGGGTGAGCTATGAGCCCTGGCACTGGCGCTATGAGGGATCGACCACAGCCCTGCGGCTGTTCGAGCCAGCCCAGCGCTTCACGCGCTGAGCGTTCAGCGGACGCGCAGAGGGGGATCGGGTGGGTGCTGGGATAAGATCAAGATTCGCATCAGCCTGCCGGCAAGCCAGAGCCGCTTTCTCCAACCGCAACCTGCGCACCAGCCTTTCGCGCCCCCTGCGGCGCCCGGGCCCGGCGCCTATGCCCCGATGTTCCTGCGCCCTCAAGGTGCCGACCACTTCGGTGCTCCCCGCGGACCCGCCCCGTACCGGGCCGAGCGACGACCGACCCCATCACCCAGGACAGACAGCCCATGAGTGGCGAGCACAAAGGCACACCGATTCGCAACATTGCGATCATCGCCCACGTCGACCACGGCAAGACCACACTCGTCGACGCCCTGCTCAGCCAGTCCGGCATCTTCCGCGAAGGTGAGGCCGTGCCCACCTGCATCCTCGACTCCAACGACCTCGAGCGGGAGCGTGGCATCACCATCCTTTCCAAGAACACGGCTGTCGATTACGAGGGCGTCCGCATCAACATCGTCGACACCCCCGGCCACGCCGATTTCGGCGGTGAGGTGGAGCGGGTGCTCGGCATGGTGGATGGCTGCCTGCTGATCGTCGACGCCAACGAGGGCCCGATGCCGCAGACGCGCTTCGTGCTCAAGAAGGCTCTGGAGAAAGGCCTGCGGCCGATCGTGTTCGTGAACAAGATCGACCGCGCACGCGTCGATCCCGAGCAGGCTGTCGACAAGGTGCTCGACCTCTTCCTCGAACTGGGCGCCGACGACGACCAGTGCGATTTCCCCTACCTCTTCGGCAGCGGCATGGGCGGCTATGCCAAGCCGGACATGGCCACCGGGAGCGACACGATGAAGCCGCTCTTCGATGCGATCCTGCGCCATGTTCCGCCGCCGGTGGGCGATCCCACCAAACCGCTGCAGCTCCAGGTCACCACGCTGGATTACAGCGATTTCCTCGGCCGGATCATGATCGGCCGTATCCACAACGGCACGATCAAGGCCGGCCAGCCTGCGGCCCTGATCCGCGACGACGGCAGCATCAAGCGAAGCCGGATCAGCAAGCTGCTCGGTTTCCAGGGTCTGCAGCGCGTCGAGATCGATGAGGCACGTGCGGGCGACCTGGTGGCCGTGGCCGGCTTCGACGAAGTGAACATCGGCGAGACCATCGCCTGCCCGGACCATCCGGAGGCCCTGCCGCTGATCAAGGTGGACGAGCCCACATTGCAGATGACCTTCGTCGTCAACGATTCCCCCTTCGCTGGCAAGGAGGGCAAGTTCGTCACCAGCCGCCAGATCCGCGACCGCCTGCAGAAGGAACTGCTCACCAACGTGGCCCTGCGGGTCGAGGACACCGACTCGCCCGACCGCTGGGCGGTGAGCGGCCGCGGTGAGCTGCACCTCGGCATCCTGATCGAAACGATGCGGCGTGAGGGCTACGAGTTCCAGGTGAGCCAGCCGCAGGTGATCTTCCGCACGATCGACGGCACCCCCAGCGAGCCCTACGAAACCCTCGTGCTTGATGTGCCTGAGGAATCGGTGGGCGCCTGCATCGAAAAGCTCGGCATCCGCAAGGCGGAGATGCAGAACATGGAGAACACCAACGATGGACGTACCCAGCTGGAGTTCGTGGTGCCTTCCCGTGGCCTGATCGGCTTCCGCGGCGAGTTCATCCGCGCCACCCGCGGCGAGGGGATCATGAGCCACTCCTTCCTCGACTACCGCCCGATGCAGGGCGACTTTGACGCCCGCCGCAACGGCGTGCTGATCGCCTTCGAAGAGGGCACCGCCACCTTCTATGCCCTCAAGAACGCCGAAGACCGCGGCCAGTTCTTCATCACCCCGGGTACCAAGGTGTACAAGGGGATGATCATCGGCGAGAACAACCGGCCCCAGGATCTCGAGATCAACGTCTGCAAGGCCAAGCAGCTCACCAACATGCGCTCGGCCGGTGCCGAGGAACTCGACACCCTGCAATCGCCGGTCACCATGACCCTGGAGCGGGCTCTGGAGTACATCGGCCCGGACGAGATGCTCGAGGTCACCCCGGAATCGATCCGGCTGCGCAAGCTGCCGGCCCGCAAGCCCGCCAAGCGTTGAGCGGAGCGCTCGAAGAGGAGGAGCAGCTGCAGGCGGATCCACGCCTGCAGCAGGCCATCGACCTCTTCAATGGCGGCGAGTGGTATGCCTGCCACGACGGCTTCGAGGAGCTCTGGCATGAAACCCAGGGTCCGATGCGGCCGGTTCTACAGGGCATCCTCCAGATCGCCGTGGCCCATCTCCACCTCGAGCGGGGCAACCTCCGGGGTGCCACCGTGCTGATGGGCGAAGGGTTGGGTCGTCTGGTCGGCTGCGGTGATGAGGTCCTCGGGCTGCTCCTCTGCCCCCTCCGTGAGGGGGTGGTGGCCCGGCTCACTGCCCTCCAGCAGGGTGGCGATCCCAGCTGGCTCCCCACTCCGCGACTGGAGAGAGTCCCCACACAACGCCGGTAGATTGAGCCGAATGCCCCCTCGTCTGAACCGAGCCTTGACCGCCCCGGCGCGTTTGTTGGCGATGGCCCTTGCCGGTGGCCTGCCGCTTCTGGCCATCGCCGTGGCCCGGGGGTGGATGCCGGCCGCCAGCGCGGCCACGCCCCAGCCTCCCGCGGCTTCGGCTGCCCAGGCCCCGCCCGCCCCGGCCCCCACGGGCATGGTGACGATCGAGTCCGACAGCCAGCGGGCCGACAATCGCACCGGCATCGTCACGGCCACCGGCAACGTGCGCATCACCTATCCCGACCGAGGCATGGTGGCCACCTCACGCCAGGCCCAGTACTACTCCAAGGAAGGCCGGCTGGTGCTCAGCGGCGATGTGGATGTGGTCGATGCCCAGGGGCAGACGATCCGCGCCGAGCGGATGGTGTATCGCCTCGACGATGAACGACTCGTGGCTGAGCCGCCGGAGGGACGGCAGGTGTTCAGCCGCCTGCGCCTGCAGACACGCCCGGCGGCGGCACCTGCTCCGATCGTTCCATGAGCCTGGCCCTCTGGCAGGTGGCCATCACCCTCGGTGGCCGCCCCCTCGTCAGTGATGTCAGCCTCGATCTGCATCCCGGCGAAGTGGTGGGTCTGCTCGGTCCCAACGGCGCCGGCAAGACCACAACCTTCAACCTGGTCACCGGTCTCCTGCGACCCGATCACGGCGACGTGCTGCTGGATGGCTCGTCGGTGGCTGACCAGCCCATGCCCAGGCGGGCCCGTCTCGGCATCGGCTACCTGCCCCAGGAGGCCAGCGTGTTCCGCAACCTCAGCGTGCGCGATAACCTGCGCCTGGCCCTTGAGCAAAGCGGCACCTCACCGGAACGGCGCCGCGATCGGCTCGAGGAGCTGATCGCCGACTTTCACCTCGGTCCCTTCCAGCTCCGTAAGGGGTTCCAGCTCTCCGGCGGCGAACGGCGCCGCTGTGAGGTGGCGCGCGCTCTGGCGGTGGGCGATCAGGGGCCTCGCTATCTGCTGCTCGATGAGCCCTTCGCCGGGGTGGACCCGATGGCGGTGGCCGACCTTCAGGAACTGATCGGCGGCCTCCGGCGCCGTGGCATGGGTGTGCTGATCACCGACCACAACGTTCGCGAGACCCTCGCCATCACCGATCGGGCCTACATCCTCACCGATGGGCGCATCCTCGCCTCCGGCTCCTCCGAGGAGATGGCCCATGATCCTTTGGTGCGTCGCCACTACCTCGGGGAGGCCTTCCAACTGTGACGGTGCTCCCCCTGCCCCGCTGGGCCTCCCAGGTTCGCCAGCTGCACTGGCGCCGCATCCCCCTGTTGGATCGTTGGCTGGTGCAGGAACTGGTGGGTCCCCTGCTGTTCGGCATCGCCGCCTTCACCGCCGTTTCCCTGTCGGTGGGGGTGGTGTTCGAACTGGTGCGGCGGGTTGCCGAATCCGGCCTGCCGCTGCTCTCTGCTCTGCAGGTGCTGATGCTGCGCCTGCCTGGATTCCTGGTGCTGTCGTTTCCGATGGCCACCCTGATGGCCACCCTGCTGGCCTATAGCCGACTCTCGGGCAGCAGCGAACTCACGGCCCTGCGCAGCATCGGTGTGGGCACCCGCCGCATGGTGGTGCCTGGGCTGCTGATCGCCCTGGTGATGACCCTGCTCACTTTCGTCTTCAACGACATGATCGTGCCCCAGGCGAATCTGGAGGCGACCAACAGCCTGGAGCGGGCTCTTGGCAAAGCGCTCACCACCGAGAAGGGCAACAACGTTCTCTATTCACGCTTCGGTCGTGCCAAGAGCTTGGAGGGCGAAACCGTGCGGCAGCTCACCCATATCTTCTATTCTCGTAAATATCTTGCCGGCGAGATGCTTGACGTCACGCTGATCGACTTCTCGCGCGTTGGTCAACGGCAGATGCTCAACGCCGAGACTGGACGCTGGAATGATCAGAAGTCGATGTGGGAGTTCCGCAACGGCCGCATCATCAACCTTGACGAGAAAACCGGTACCACCACCTCCGCCAACTTCGATCGCTACTTCTATCCCCTTTCCCGCGATCCCCTTGAGGTGGCCAAGCTCCCCACCGACCCTGGAACCATGACGGTGGGCCAGGCCCGTCGGGCCGAGAGACTGCTCCGGGAGTCGGGAAACGCCAAGGAAGCCCGACGGATGCGGGTGCGGATCCAGGAGAAGTTCGCCTTCCCGGCGATCTGCCTTGTGTTCGGGCTGATCGGCAGCAGCCTCGGCGTCCGCCCCCACTCACGCACCAGTCGCAGCCAGGGCTTCGGCATCAGCGTGCTGCTGATCTTCGGCTACTACCTGATGTCGTTCATCTTCAGCTCTCTCGGCATCACAGGAACCCTGCCCCCCTTCCTGGCGGCCTGGTTGCCTGTGACCCTCGGCCTGGGGGGTGGCCTCTGGCTGCTGCGCCAAGCCAGTCGCTGAGGTCAACAGGGCGGGACCGCGGCGCGGCAGACTGGCACGGCCTGCAATGTCTCCGTTGAACGATCCGGTCGTCGGCCTGGGCCTGGTGGCCTTTGCCCTGCTGCTGTTGGTGTTGCCCCTCTCCTTCTGGTATCTGAGCGGGGGGCGCAGCAGCACCGCCGTACGCCTGCTGGTGGCAGCGGCCAATCTCTGCCTCACGGCCCAGCTTCTGCTGCGCTGGTGGGATTCGGGCCATTTCCCGATCAGCAATCTCTACGAATCGCTTTGCTTTCTCGCCTGGGGCTGCACCCTCACCCAGTTGCTGGTGGAGCGGACCTGGCCGAACCCACTCGTTCCGGCTGCCGCCACCCCCATGGCTCTCGGTTGTGTGGCCTTCGCCAGCTTCGCCCTGCCGGAACGCCTTCAGGAGGCCTCGCCACTGGTGCCGGCCCTTCGCTCCAGCTGGCTGGTGATGCACGTCAGCGTGATCATGCTCAGCTATGCCGCCCTGCTGGTGGGCTCCCTGCTGTCTGTGGCGGTCCTGTTCACCGACCGCAACGAGGCCCTGGAACTGCGGGGCAGCTCCATCGGCAGCGGTGGTTACCGCCAGGCCCAGCTGGCCAGTGATGGTCCAGGAGCCATGGCACTCAGCAGCAGCAGCTTCAGGATCAGTGAGCAACTCGATGCCCTCAGCTACCGCACGATCACGGTGGGCTTTCTGCTTCTTTCCGTGGGGCTGGTGAGCGGTGCCGTCTGGGCCAATGAGGCCTGGGGCAGTTGGTGGAGCTGGGATCCGAAGGAAACCTGGGCCCTGATCTGCTGGCTCGTCTACGCCGCCTATCTGCACACCCGCCTCATCCGAGGCTGGCAGGGCCGCCGGCCTGCTCTGGTGGCATCCGCCGGCCTGGTGGTGATCGCGGTCTGCTACATCGGCGTCAACCTGCTGGGCATCGGATTGCACAGCTACGGCTGGTTCTTCGGCGCTTAGTCGCCGCAGATCATCCTTCCTTGATGACGACGTGCGATCGCCCGATCAACTCAGGTGAAGGGATGCCGGGATCCTGTATCGGCAGCGATCCCCTGGATCAGGACGGCCCCTGACACGCATCCTGTCAGAGGCCTGTCCAGGTGATCAGACCGGCCTGTGATCGGCGTCTCGGAGCCGACGCCGCAGCCGCCGACTCCAGCCCATGGCCATCGCCGCCCCGAGGGCGGGCAACGGTCCTGGTACGGGCACATGGACCGCCTCGTACATCCTTTGGCCGATCAGGGCATGGCCGGCGGTGGTGGGGTGTGACCCATCCCAGAACAGATAGCTGCTCTGGGCCGTGGGATCGGTGACGCAGGCCAGCACAAGGATGCAGCCATCGCTCACATTGCTGAAGCCAAAGGCCGCCGGATCGGCCCTGACATCACGGAACAGCTCCTCGACATCGAAGCTGGTGAGCGACAGATCCGGGCGACTCGCAGCCAGGGCGTTCAACTGGAGGTTCAGCAGCTGGTTGAACCCCTGGCTCAGGTCGCTCAGGTTCTGCCTCAGCTGCTCCGAATCGTCGATGAACTCGGGAATCTCTCCGAGATCCGGTGCGTTGACGACCAGGAAATGGCGGGCACCGGCGGTAGCCAGCTGCTGGATCGAGCCGATCACGTTGGTGACGGCCGTGACGACGATCTGGCCGCCGAAACTATCCGGTTGCCCGGTCAGCGGGGCGCCTTCGGTACCGCTGAAGCTACCGACGCCGGCAGGGGGCATCGTGTTGTTGGCATAAAAGACGTCGTTGGGGAACAGCCAGAGCAGGAACAGGGAGGACGCCGGATCGAAGCTGGGGTTGGAATCGCTGAAGGCATCGAGCTGCCAGGCGTTTCCCAGATTGAAATAGGCAGGCCTGAGGTCCTGATCCACCACGGGCCATACCGATACGAAGTTCTCGTTGCCCGTGGTGGCACCACCGATGGCGTAATTCGTGCCTCCCGCTTTGGATGGAGCGAAGCCAGGGCTTGTTGAATTGAAGGCCTGCCAGAGGTATTCGACGGCCACCTTGCCGTTGCTGAAGCGGCCGTCGAAGTAGGGAAATGGCGGGAAAGTAATGGTTCCTGACGTGAAGGCGTTGCTCACCGCCTTGCTGTTCCCGGTGTCGGAGAGGCTGTCCCCGAACACGAACAGCTGGCTCAGGGAGCTGATCCGTGCCCAGGCAGGGACCGGGGCCAGAGGACTGAGGGCCAGGGCGGCCAGCAGACCCAGGCCCGGCAGGCGGCGCTTCAGAGACATCGAACCTTGTCATAAAGAGCTACATACTCACCCCTGAAGGCCGCTGCAGGGCAAGACCCTGTCAGGAACCGTTCAACAGCTTGCGGAGCACCCCCTCAGACCAGAGCCGGCTCAGGGCGCCGGCTGTTGCGGATCCCCTGGATCGCCTCCGCGTAATCAGCGGCGCCGAACACCCCTGAGCCGGACACGATCGCGTTGGCGCCGGCCTCGATCACCTTCCAGGCATTGGCGGGCTTGACGCCGCCATCCACCTCGATCCAGGGATCGAGGCCCCGCTCGTCGCACATCCGGCGCAGATCACGGATCTTCTGCACCTGGTTCTCGATGAAGCTCTGGCCGCCGAAGCCGGGGTTCACGCTCATGATCAGCACCAGGTCGCAGAGCTCGAGGCAGTAGTCGAGGGTGTCGATCGGGGTGCTGGGGTTCAGAACGGCGCCGGCCAGCTTGCCCAGTTCCTTGATCTGGGCCAGGTTGCGGTGCAGGTGGGGACAGGCCTCGACCTGCACGGAGATGATGTCAGCCCCGGCCCTGGCGAAGTCGGCCACATACTTCTCGGGCTCGACGATCATCAGGTGCACGTCGAGCGTCTTGGCCGTGACCGGCCGCAGGGCCTCCACGATCAGCGGACCGATGGTGATGTTCGGCACGAAGCGGCCGTCCATCACGTCCACATGGATCCAGTCGGCGCCGGCCTCGTCGATGGCCCGCACCTGCTCGCCCAGCCTGGCGAAATCGGCCGAGAGGATCGAGGGGGAGACCACCAGGGACTTGGAGCTCATCGGCAGGTCACCGCGCAAAGAAGTGGGTTGATTGTAAGGACGCGCCCCGCCGGGCTCCCCGCAGAGGCACTGATACGATTGCCCCGCTTCCAGACCGGGAGGCCTCGTCGTGCCTCAACGGCGGCGGGCTTCATGCCTCCCCGGCCCGGGCCCCGCGCCCGGACCCAGTTCGGTGTGGAAGTCCCTTCTCCCTGCCGGATCGCCGTGGATCGCACCCTCATCCAGGAAATTCTCGAGGTCGTTGAACAGGCGGCCATCGCCTCCGCCGAACTCACCGGTCTGGGCCTGAAGAACGAAGCTGACGCGGCGGCTGTGGAGGCCATGCGCAAGCGGATGGGCACGATCGCGATGCAGGGACGCATCGTGATCGGCGAGGGCGAGCGCGACGAGGCCCCGATGCTCTACATCGGCGAGGAGGTGGGCAGCGGCACCGGCCCGGGCGTGGATTTCGCCGTGGATCCCTGCGAAGGCACCAACCTCTGCGCCAACAGCCAGCGTGGCTCGATGGCTGTGCTGGCCGCCTCCGACCGTGGCGGACTTTTCAACGCTCCCGACTTCTACATGAAGAAGCTGGCGGCGCCGCCGGCCGCCAAGGGCAAGGTGGACATCCGCAAGTCGGCCACTGAGAACATCGCCATCCTCAGCGAGGCCCTGGGCCTGGCCCCCAGTGAACTGACCATCGTGGTGATGGATCGGGCCCGCCACAAGGATCTGATCGCCGAGATCCGCGCCACCGGCGCCCGCGTGCAGCCCATTTCCGACGGTGACGTGCAGGCCGCCATCGCCTGTGGTTTCGCCGGCACCGGCACCCACTGCCTGATGGGGATCGGCGCCGCTCCTGAGGGTGTGATCTCCGCAGCGGCCATGCGTGCCCTCGGCGGCCATTTCCAGGGCCAGCTCGTCTACGACCCCGCCGTGGCCCAGACCTCGGAGTGGGAGGGGCTCACCCGTGAAGGCAACCTGGCCCGTCTGGCGGAGATGGGCATCAGCGACCCCGACAAGGTGTACGAGGCCGAGGAGCTGGCTTCCGGCGAGAACGTGGTCTTCGCCGGCAGCGGTATCACCGATGGCCTGCTGTTCCACGGCGTGAAGTTCGAGAAGGATTGCGTCCGCACCAGCTCCCTGGTGATCAGCACCCTCGACAACACCGCCCGATTCACGAATACGGTGCACATCAAGCCCGGCGCCCAGAGCATCGCTCTGCGCTGAGTCCCCCAGCGAGCGAGGCCCGAGCCCCATGCACATCGCCGTCGTCGGTCTGAGCCATCGCACGGCTCCGGTCGAGATCCGGGAGCGCCTGAGCATCCCGGAGCAGACCATGGAGGTCTCGCTCCAGCAGCTGCGGGCCGACGAGCAGGTGCTCGAGGCTTCCATCCTCAGCACCTGCAACCGGCTCGAGATCTACACCCTGCTTCGCCACCCGGATCAGGGGATCGAGGCGGTGGCTTCCTTCCTCTCCCAGGTGTCGGGCCTGGCGGTGGAGGATCTGAGCCCCCACCTCTTCACCTACCACCACGAGGACGCCATCGGCCATCTGCTGCGCGTGGCGGCAGGTCTCGACAGCCTGGTGCTCGGCGAGGGTCAGATCCTCTCCCAGGTGAAGAAGATGGTGCGCCTGGGCCAGGAGTATCGCTCCGTGGGTCCCATCCTCAACCGCCTGCTCAACCAGGCGGTGAGCACCGGCAAGCGGGTGCGCACCGAAACCAATCTCGGCACCGGTGCGGTGTCGATCAGCTCGGCTGCTGTGGAGCTGGCCCAGCTGAAGATCGGCCAGGCCCGTGGTGTGGATGAACTGGTTCCCCTCGACCAGGAGCAGGTGGCGGTGGTGGGAGCGGGTCGCATGGCTCGTCTGCTGCTGCAGCACCTGCAGTCCAAGGGCTGCCGCGGCGCTGTGCTGCTCAACCGCACCGTGGCGCGGGCCGAGGCTCTCGCCGCCGACTTCCCCCAGCTGCCCGTGCAGTGCCGGCCACTCACCGAGCTCGACCACTGCCTCAGCACCTGCTCGCTGGTGTTCACCAGCACCGGGGCCGAGGAGCCCATCATCACCGCCGAGCGGCTCGCGGGCCTCAACCGCCGTTCCAGCCTGATGCTCGTCGACATCGGGGTGCCTCGCAACATCAGCTCCGATGCCAGCCAGCTGGCCGGTGTGGAGAGCTTCGATGTCGACGATCTTCAGGAGGTGGTGGCCCGCAACCAGGAGGCCCGCCGGGAGATGGCGGCGGAAGCCGAAGGAGTGCTGCGGGAGGAGGCGCAGCTGTTTCTCGAGTGGTGGGACGGCCTTGAGGCCGTGCCTCTGGTGAACAGGCTGCGCACCCAGCTGGAAGAGATTCGCGAGCAGGAACTTCAGAAGGCCCTCAGCCGGATGGGCCCGGATCTCTCGGCCCGTGAGCGCAAGGTGGTGGAGGCTCTGAGCAAGGGGATCATCAACAAGATCCTCCACACCCCCGTCACCCGCCTGCGGGCTCCCCAGCCCCGTCTCCAACGTCACCAGGCGATGAAGGTGCTGCAGGACCTGTTCGAACTGCAGGAGCCCCACGCCGACCACTAACCCGCCGTGCAAGACTCCCCACGCGGCAGACCCTGCTGCCCAATCACCCTCGCCGCGGTGCCAGGGTCACCCCACTGACTGTCGCTCACTTGCTGGCAATGGAGAGAAAGAAATGAAGCGCGTTCTGGCCATCATTCTCGGTGGAGGTGCAGGCACCCGCCTGTATCCGCTCACCAAAATGCGCGCCAAGCCGGCCGTGCCGCTTGCGGGTAAATATAGATTGATTGATATTCCCATCAGCAACTGTATCAACTCCGAGATCAACAAGATCTACGTGTTGACCCAGTTCAACAGCGCCTCGCTCAATCGTCATCTCACGATGACCTACAACCTCTCCGCCGGTTTCGGTCAGGGGTTCGTCGAGGTGCTCGCCGCCCAGCAGACCCCCGACAGTCCCAGCTGGTTCGAAGGCACAGCCGATGCTGTGCGCAAGTATCAGTGGCTGTTCCAGGAGTGGGACGTGGACCACTACCTGATCCTCTCCGGAGACCAGCTCTACCGGATGGATTACGGCAAGTTTGTGCAGCACCACATCGACACCGGAGCCCAGCTCACGGTGGGTGCCCTGCCGGTGGATGCCGCCCAGGCCGAGGGATTCGGCCTGATGCGCACCGACTCTGAGGGGCAGATCCGCGAGTTCCGCGAGAAGCCCAAAGGGGCCGATCTCGAGGCGATGCGGGTGGATACCGCCGCACTTGGGCTTTCGGCTGAGGAGGCGGAAAGGAAGCCTTTCCTGGCCTCGATGGGGATCTATGTCTTCAGCCGCGACACCCTGTTCGACCTGCTCCATCGCCTCCCGGCTGCCACCGATTTCGGCAAGGAGATCATTCCCGCCTCCCTCGAGCGTGGCGACCGCCTGCAGAGCTTTCTTTTCGACGATTACTGGGAAGACATCGGAACGATCGGCGCCTTCTATGAGGCCAACCTCGCCCTCACCGAACAACCCAATCCAGCATTCTCCTTCTACGACGAGAAGTTTCCGATCTACACCCGTCCTCGCTATCTGCCCCCCAGCAAGCTGCAGGACGCCCAGGTCACCGAATCGATCATCGGTGAGGGCTCTCTGCTCAAGGCCTGCAGCATCCACCACTGCGTGCTGGGCGTACGCAGCCGGATTGAGAACGAGGTGGTGTTGCAGGACACCCTGGTGATGGGCGCCGATTACTTCGAGTCGTCGGAGGAGCGGCTGGTGCTTCGCGAGCGGGGCGGTATCCCGATCGGCGTTGGTAAGGGAACCACCGTGCGTCGCGCCATCCTTGACAAGAATGTGCGCATTGGCAGCAATGTCACGATCGTGAACAAGGACCACGTGGAGGAGGCTGATCGGCCGGAGCTGAATTTTTACATCCGCAACGGTATTGTTGTGATTGTGAAGAATGGCACCATTGCTGACGGCACCGTGATCTGAGCGGACCTGCGCTCAGCCATCCGTGCAAGCTGTGGCGATTGCCTGACTCCGCTCCCAGCCTCGGCAGCCGCTCGCCACAATGATCGGCAGCATCATTGTTTCTTCGCGGCAGCATGGCTAAGGCGCACTTCGGCCTCATCGGCCTCGGAGTGATGGGGGAGAACCTCGTCCTCAATGCCGAACGCAACGGGTTTTCCAGCGTTGTCTACAACCGCACCTACACCAAGACCCTCGAATTCCTTGCCGGCCGCGGAGCCGGCAAGGACATCACCGGCGCCGAGACGCTGCCCGAGTTCGTCGCCGCTCTCGAGCGTCCGCGACGCATTCTGATGATGGTGAAGGCGGGGCAGCCGGTGGACGACATGATCGCCACGCTCTCCCCGCTGCTCGAGGAGGGGGATCTGCTGATCGATGGGGGCAATTCGCTCTACACCGACACCGAGAGGCGGGTCAAGGAGCTGGAAAGCCGCAGTTTCGGATACATCGGCATGGGGGTCTCCGGTGGCGCCAAGGGGGCTCTGGAGGGTCCGAGCATGATGCCCGGCGGCACCCGCAGCGCCTACGACGCGATCGAGCCGCTGGTGCGGCGCATGGCTGCTCAGGTGGATGACGGCCCCTGCGTCACCTACATCGGCCCCGGCGGTGCCGGCCACTTCGTCAAGACGGTGCACAACGGCATCGAGTACGGCATCGAGCAGATCCTGGCCGAGGCCTACGACCTGATGAAGCGCTGTGCGGGTCTGGGCGGCATCGCCATGGCCGACGTGCTCGCCGGCTGGAATCAGCTCGAGGAACTCTCCTCCTTCCTGGTGGAGATCACCGAGGTGTGCCTGCGCACCCGCGATCCCGAAACCGGCGGCGATCTGGTGGAGCTGATCGTGGATGCGGCCGGCCAGAAGGGCACGGGCCTGTGGACGGTGGAGAGCGCCCTGGAGATGGGCGTTCCGGTGCCAACGATCTACGCGGCGCTCAACGCCCGGGTGCTCAGCTCGCTGCGGCCCCTGAGGCTGGCGGCGGAGCCGAAACTCACCGCCCTGCCCGCCTCCACCAGCTTCCCGCTCGGCACCCCCGCCGACGGCATGGCGCCCCTGCGTGATGCCTGCATCCTGGCGGCGATCGCCAGCTACGCGCAGGGGATGGATCTGCTGCGCGCCGCCTCCGACCTGCACGACTACCACCTGGATCTGGCCGCCATCGGCCAGATCTGGAAGGGGGGGTGCATCATTCGTGCGCGGCTTCTCCAGCGCATTCAGGACGCCTATCGCCTGGATCCGGCGCTGCCCAACCTGATGCTGGATCCCTGGTTCCTCGAGCAGGTGAACCAGCGGTTGCCGGGGCTCCGCCAGGTGGTGGCCGGAGCGGCCCTGGCCGGCATCCCCGTGCCTTGCTTCAGCAGCACGCTCGATTACGTGAACAGCATCTTCACCGGCCGGCTGCCCCAGAATCTGGTGCAGGCGATGCGCGACTGCTTCGGCTCCCACACCTACGAGCGCACCGACCGTCCCGGCAGCTTCCACACCGAATGGCTCCCCTGACCCGCTACCAGCTCACCGTGGCGTCTTCGGCGGACGACCTGGCGCGCCAGGCCGCCGAGCGCATGGCCTCGGCGATCGATCTGGCCCTGGCCCAGCGGGACCGGGCCCAGATCGCCCTGGCCGGAGGCAGCACGCCGGCTGCCAGTTACCGCCATCTGGGAGCCGAGCATCTCCCCTGGGAGCGGGTGGATGTGGTGCTCGGTGACGAGCGCTGGGTGGAGCCCACGGATCCCGCCAGCAACGCCCGTCTGTTGGGCGAAACCCTTCTGGCCCAGGAGCCCGCCCGGAGGGCGCGCTTCCATCCCGCCCCCACCGACCGGGTCGATCCGGCGGCCGGGGCGGCAGCCTATGCCGAGCTGATCGCCTCCCTCTGCCCGGGTGATCCTCCCCGCTTCGATCTGATGCTGCTCGGCCTTGGCGACGACGGCCACACGGCCTCCCTGTTCCCCGGCACCCAGGCCACCACGGTCCGCGATCAGTGGGTCACGGTGGGCGAGGGTAAGGGGCTGCCCCGCCTCACCCTTACCGCTCCGGTGCTGTGCGCGGCGCGCACGGTGATCTTCCTGGTGAGCGGAGCGGGCAAGGCCACGGCCCTGCAGCGGCTGCTCGATCCCGAGGAATCCAGCGAGCGCACGCCGGCCCGGCTGGTGCAGCCGCAGGTGGAGGTGCAGATCCTGGCGGATGCGGCCGCCGCCGGCGCCCTGACCGTGGCCTGAGGAAGCGATGCGGATCGTCTCCGGCGACGGCTTCAGCGGCTGGCATCCGCTCAACGACACGATCATGGGGGGGCGCAGCTCCGGCAGTTGCCATGTCACCCGTGAGGGGCTGGTCCTCGACGCCACGGTGGTGGAGGAGGGCGGGGGATTCGTGAGCGTCCGCTCTCCCCTGTTCTCGCCGCCGCTCGACCTCTCCGCCTACCGGGCCCTGCGGTTCGAGCTGCTGGGTGACGGCCGTCGCTACAAGCTGGCGGTGGCCTGCGCCGACGGCGTGGCCGGCCTCACCGAGCTGATCCCCGGCGGTCTGCGCTGGGTGGCCGAATTCGGGGCGCCGGAGGGGCTCAGCCAGGTGGAGATCGCCTTCGCCGACCTGCGAGCGTCGGTGCGGGCCAAGCCGGTGGAGGCTCTGCCACTGGGGCTGCCGCTTCGCTTCGATGCTTCCCGCATCACCAGGCTGCAGATCCTCCATTCGAAGTTCGGCGACGACGGCGGGCCCAACCCCGGATTCCGCAGCGGCCCTCTGCATCTGGAACTGCGCGCGATCGATGCCGTCGCCTGAGGTCGGGCCCGGCGCCAACACCGACCTCAGCCGACTGGTGGCGGCGGCGGCCGATCTCTGCCGCAAGCCCCTGCGCCACGGGGTGCTGGTGCCGCAGGAGTGGGACGGGCGCCACCTCGATCTCAGTCTGCGGATCGAGGCCCGCGATCCTTCCGGGCTGCGCCTGCCGGAGCAGGATCTCGAACTGGAGCTCTACCCCAGCGGCGATGACCTGCACCTCACCCTGGCCTGGGCCGCCGACGACAGCCGGCCGATGCTCTGGCAGGGCGGCCATCCGGTGTGGATGGACGGTGCCAATGGCCAGCGCTGCGCCGCGCCGGCTGACGGCGCCCCCATCGAGGCGCTGGCCCGCCGTCTGCGGGCCCTGCTGGTGGGCTGATCGATGAGGCCGGTCAATCACACACCGGGTCGGTCACCGCACCCTTCGAGCTGCTGCTCACCAGCCGGGCGTACTTGCCCAGCACGCCGGTGCGGTAGCGGGGTTCCGGCTTCACCCACGCGGCCCTGCGCCGCTCCAGTTCGGCTTCGTCCACGTTCAGCTGGATCCGCAGCTGGTGGGCATCCACCGTGATCGAATCCCCTTCCTGCACCAGGCCGATCGTGCCGCCCACAGCCGCTTCCGGGGCCACGTGGCCCACCACCATGCCGTAGGTGCCGCCGGAGAAGCGGCCATCGGTGATCAGAGCCACCTTGTCGCCCAGCCCCTCGCCGATGATCGCGGCGGTGGGGGCCAGCATCTCGCGCATGCCCGGCCCCCCCACCGGCCCCTCGTAGCGGATCACCACCACATCGCCTTCGCGGATCTGCTTGGCGAGGATGGCGGCCAGGGCCTCCTCTTCGCTTTCGAATACGCGGGCGGGCCCGGTGATCGAGGGGTTCTTGACGCCGCTGATCTTGGCCACCGAGCCCTCCTCGGCCAGGTTGCCCCGCAGGATCGCCAGATGGCCCTTGGCGTAGAGGGGATCGCTGAGGGGGCGGATCACATCCTGAGCGGCCGGCGGTTCGGAGGGCACCCCCGCGAGGATCTCGCTGAGGGTGCGGCCTTCCACGTTGCGGCAGTCGCCGTGGAGCAGCCCGGCGTCGAGCAGCAGCTTCATCACCTGGGGGATGCCTCCCGCCTGGTGCAGCTGCACGGTGACATAGCGGCCGCTGGGCTTGAGGTCGCAGATCACGGGCACCCGCTGGCGGATGGTCTCGAAGTCGTCGATGGTGAGGGGAACGCCGGCGGTGCGGGCGATCGCCAGCAGGTGCAGCACCGAGTTGGTGGATCCGCCCACGGCCATGATCACGCTGATGGCGTTCTCGAAGGCTTCGCGGGTGAGCAGATCGCGCGGGCGGATGTTCTGCTCGATCGCCTGCACCAGCACCTCGGCGGAGCGGGCGGCGCTGTCGGATTTCTCATGGTCTTCGGCGGCCATCGTGGAGGAGTAGGGCAGGCTCAGCCCCAGCACCTCGAAGGCGGCGCTCATCGTGTTGGCGGTGAACATGCCACCGCAGCTGCCGGCGCCGGGGCAGGCGTTCTTCTCGATCGCGGTCAGTTCCGCTTCGTCGATCCGACCGCCGGAGTACTGGCCCACCGCCTCGAAGGCGCTCACCACGGTGAGATCGCAGGCCCCGAGTCGGCCGGGCTTGATCGTGCCGCCGTACACGAACACCGATGGGATGTTCATGCGGGCCATGGCCAGCATGGCGCCGGGCATGTTCTTGTCGCAGCCGCCGATCGCCAGCAGCCCGTCCATGCTCTGGGCGTTGCAGGCGGTTTCGATCGAATCGGCGATCACCTCGCGGCTCACCAGGGAGTACTTCATCCCCTCGGTGCCCATCGAGATGCCATCGGACACGGTGATGGTGCCGAAGGTCTGGGGCATGGCGCCGGCGGCGAGGGCAGAAGCCTCCGCCCGACGGGTGAGGTCGTTGAGGCCCAGGTTGCAGGGTGTGATCGTGCTGTAGCCGTTGGCGATGCCGATGATCGGCTTGTCGAAGTCAGCGTCGCCGAAGCCCACGGCCCGCAGCATCGCCCGGTTCGGCGAACGTTGGATGCCCTGGGTGATGGCGGCGGAACGCAGCATGGCCGGCGGATTCGGTTGCTGGGCAACCTACCCAGCGGCGGGTCCGACCGCCCCCCTCAGCCGTGGGTCTGGAGCTGCTCGAGCTGCCGTCGCACCTCATCGATGGCCTGGTTGAGCTGCTGCACCCGGTCCTGGAGGCGGCCGTCGGCCGAGTCGGTACCCATCAACGGAGCCGTGCCCTCCGGCAGGTTGGCCCGCGGACGGGGGCTCAGCCCCAGGGAGCCGCGGCGGCGGCGGTCGGCCTCGCGCAGCAGCCACCAGCCCAGGCCGGCGGCTCCGAGGGCGGCCCCGGCCACGGCGCTGAGCAGCACGGCGCTGCCACTGTGGGAACGATCCCGGGGGTCGGCCATCGCGGAGGGCGGTGAGGCGGGAGGTCTCAGCCTAGGCAGCCTGCCGCGCCGATCCCATGGAGTCGCCGCTCCGGGTCACCGAAACCCGGCAGAAGCCGGCCCTGGCCATCGAGCTCGGCGTCGATGCAGCTGCAGTAGAGGGTGAGATCGCCGACGCTCTCGCCGATGAGCTTGAGCCCCGGTGCCGCCGCCACAGTGGTGATCACCCGCAGGCGAGCACCTTCCACCCCCATCGTGCGCAGCCGCTCGAGCACCGCAAGCAGGGTGCGGCCGGTGGCCACGACCGGCACGTAGATCAGTACCCCCACCCGTTCGCCGATCGCGGCGGGCAGGGTGTCGAGTGCCCAGCCTTCGCCTCCCGCCGCCAGGGCCAGCAGGGCCACGCGGGCGCCTGGCAACACCGGCTGTCCGCCCTGCCACAGGCCCAGCCCCGCCGGCAGGATCGGCACCGCCAGCACGGGCACCTCAGGATCCACGACGGTGCCCTCGGTGCGCGCGTGCGGCGTTTCCACCTCGACGGCCCGCTGGGGCAGCCAGTCGCGCACCGCCTCGTAGGTGAGCCAGCGGCCCAGCTCCGCCATGGCCGTGGCGAACAGCGGATCCGGCGTATGACGATCGCGCAGCAGCGTGAGCCAGTTCGCGATCAGGGGGTGGGGGGGAACCACCACCCGCAGGGACATGGCCATACCTGCCATAACTTTTGTTCGCAGCGTACCGGTGTGTCCATGCCCCCGATCAGGCTCTTCCTCCCGGCTTTCCCCCAGTTGAGGCTGCGCCGGATCGGGGGCTGGCTGGCCGCCGGGCTGCTGGCCCTGCTCCCCCTGCTGCCCACCGCCCCGGCGGCGGCGATCACGGCGCCCGAATTGCGCGGCCAGCGCAGCCTGCAGGAGCTCGACCCCGACATGCACGGCCGCAACCTGCGCCAGCAGGAGTTCCTCAAGGCACCGATGCGCAGCTTCGACCTGCACGGCAGCGATCTGCGGGGGGCCGTGTTCAACGCCTCCGACCTGCGCCAGGCCGATCTGCACGACGCCGACCTCGAGGATGTGGTGGCTTATGCCACCCGCTTCGAGGAGGCCGATCTCAGCGGCGCCGTGCTGCGCAACGCCATGCTGATGCAGAGCCGTTTCGCCGGGGCGCGGATCGAAGGGGCTGATTTCAGCGATGCGGTGCTCGACCTGCCGGAGCAGAAGGCGCTCTGCGGCAGGGCGAGCGGACGCAACCCGCGCACCGGCGTCGAGACCCGCACCAGCCTGGCCTGTCGCTGAAGGGTGCGGAGCCGGCAAGGCGCCTAGATTGCCGGCGATCGGTACTGCGGGGGTATCAGCCCGCGGTGGAAACGGGGAAAGACCGGTGCAGGGCCCACGGGCCCGATTCCGGCGCTGTCCCGCAGCTGTGAGGTCCTTCGGGGCCGAGTCAGAACGCCCGCCGGTCCTGCCCTTTCTCGTCCGGCGCGGACCGGCACCGTGATGCCCCATCCTTCCAGCGTTGGCCGCCTGCCCGGCGGTCGCCTGTCCTTGCTTCTGGCGCCCCTGGCGCTGCCGCTGCTGGCGCTTCCCGCCTCGGCGCACCACTTGATGGAGATCCTGCAGCTCCCCCCCACGCCGGCCGTGGGTCTGTTGAGCGGTCTGGCCCATCCCCTGCTGGGCCCCGATCATCTCCTGTTCCTGCTGGCCCTGTCGCTCGTGGGCCTCCGCCATCGGGCGTCGTGGATGCTGGGGCTGCTGGCCACCGGCCTGGCGGGCAGTGCCGCCGGTCTGCTGCTGCCTGGTCTGCCCGGCGCTGAGGCCCTGGTGGCGGCCACTCTGGTGGTGGTGGCGCTCGTTTTGCTGGATCGACTGCCCCGCCTCTGGCTGCTGCCGGCATTCGCCCTGCATGGCTATGTGCTGAGTGCGGCCGTACTCGGCTGGACGTACGCCCCGGTTGGCGCCTACCTGGCGGGCCTGCTCGTGAGCCAGGGTCTGCTGCTGTTGGTCTCCCTCACCCTGCTGCGCCGGGGTGCGGCGCGCCTCGCACCTGGGCTGCGGCAGGGTCTGGCCGCCGCGCTGCTCGGATGCGGCGCCGCCTGGGCCTGGTCGGGGCTGGTGGGCTGAGATGGGCGCCACTCTCACAACACGCCTGCCGGTCACGGTGGTGACCGGCTTCCTCGGCGCGGGCAAGACCACCCTGCTGCGCCATCTGCTCCTTAACAGTGACCTGCGCCTGGCGGTGCTGGTGAATGAGTTCGGAGAGGTGGGCATCGACGGCGATCTGATCGCCGCCTGTGGCTTCTGTCCCGAGGAGGAGCGGGAGAGCCGTCTGGTGGAACTGGCCAACGGCTGCCTCTGCTGCACGGTGCAGGACGAGTTCCTGCCCACGATGCAGAAGCTGCTGGAGCGGGTCGACAGCCTCGACGGGATCGTGGTGGAGACCAGTGGTCTGGCCCTGCCCGAACCCCTGGTGGCCGCCTTCGGCTGGCCGGAGATCCGGCGCCGCACCCGTGTGCATGGGGTGGTCACTGTGGTGGACGGCGAGGCCCTGGCTGCCGGCCACGTGGTGGGGGATCCGGAGGCGGTGGAGGCCCAGCGGCGGGCCGACCCCAGCCTCGATCACCTCACCGCGATCGAGGAACTGTTCGAGGAGCAGCTCGAGGCCGCTGATCTGGTGCTGGTCAGCCGCGCCGATCGCCTCTCGCCTGGTCAGCTCGCTGAGGTGCGGAGCCGGCTGGGAACGGCCCTGCGCGCCGGTACCCCGGTGCTGCCGATGGCCCGTGGGGAGGTGGATCCTTCCTTGCTGATCGACACCAGCCGACCGCTGCATCCCGACGACGACCCCCACGCGGATGGCCACCACCATCACGACGATCATCACGCCCATGACCATGCGCATGTGGCGATGGCCTCGCTCACGATCCGCCGCGAGGGCCCCCTCTCCCGTCAGGACGTGGAGTCCCGGCTGGGGGCGTGGCTGGCGGAGCATCCGGTGCTGCGCCTGAAGGGGCGGCTGAGGGAGCCGGGCAAGCGGCTGGCGCTGCAGATTCAGGCGGTGGGCCGTCGACTGGAGTGCTGGTACGAGGGTGAGGCCCCCGACAGCGGTGCCCCGGCGCTGGAGTTGGTGCTGCTGGTGGCCGCAGGGGATGGGGGCTGGATCGAACAGTCCAGCGCCACGCTTTGGCCTCCCGGATCGCCCGCAGCCGGAACCCCGGCGTAGGTGACCGGTGCCGCACCCGGGAATGACCCTGCTGAAGATTTCCCAAGGGTCCTCTCGCCGTTGTTCTCTGGAAAAGTCACGGGATCGTCTCCAGAATTGAGTCCCCTGATGCGGTCCAACTGAAGGCTGACAGCTCTTGCAGTTGGCCGCCACGAACTGCTCAGTTCCGGTGATCAGCTCCATGGCACTGGAGAACCTGCCTCACTGGCTGGATCCCTGCATGGTGATCCCCTACCCTGCGCTCCACCTGACACGGGCATGAGGCGTAGTTGGGGGTGTGATGCATAGGAAACCGGGGTCGCTGCACCAGCCAGGAGCGGACCTTGCGATCTTGTTGCGGACACTCAATCATCCCTGCGGACCAGGGGAACAGGGAGATCCGGCCTGTCAACTAAACCTACCTTTCAATCAACCCCCGCTTGCGCAACGGCTCAAGCGCCGCGATCTGTAACCCCTCGGGTCCATCCACCAGCACGGACCTGGCGCGCAGCTGACTCAGCACCTTCGAGGTGGTGCCCCTGGCCAGGCCCGCGATGTTGGCGAGCTCCGTTTGGGTGATGTCGGGGATGGGGCTGAGCGGATCAGCTTCGTAGCTGGTGCATCGGGCCAGTTCTGCCAATGTGGCCAGCACCCTGGTGGTGGCATCCTCCCCGCGCAGCCGGAATCGATGACCGAGTGCCACCAGGCGCCGCGCTTCCAGTTGGGCCAGGTTGAGGGTGAAGCGGGGCCAGCGTTCGACCTCCTGTTGCACCGACGACCAGCGAAGCTTCACCACCTCCATCGGAGTGAGCGCCACCACGTCGGCGGAGCGGAGGCCATTGCCCAGCAACATGGCCAGTTCGCCCACCATCTCTCCTACGCCCAACAGGTTCACCACCACCTCCTCACCGCCCAGGGTGATGTGGCGCACCTTGGCCACACCAGAACGGATCAGAAACACACCATCATCCCAGTCGCCCTCAAACACCAACTGGTGAGCTGCCGGCACCGTGAGGTTGCGGTGCTGGTGGAGCAGGTGCTCCAGCTGGGTGACTTCCAGTCCAGTGAACAGGGGAAAGACCTGGAGTTCCGCAGTGTCGAAGTTGCTGTCCATTCCAGGAGGCGTTGGCGGGCGGACGACGGGGAGGGGAGAGACCTACCCCGCAAGTGTGTAGGTACAGGAGCCTGACTGCCCGTTGTCACCGACATGACAACGGGCAGTCAGGGATTGGATGGCCAGGTGTCAGTGGAATTTACCCCTAACCACAACGGTCAACGGACAGTGATGGCATCGGTCGAGGGGGCCTGTCCTCTTCTGCCTCAATCACCGGAGGCTCACCCATGAATTCCAATCTTCATCCATCTCCCCGTCCGTCCGAATCGCTCAGAGTCTTGCTGCTGCGGGCCTGGCCGGAACTGTCGTCCGTGGCTGTGTCCTTCGGCAGTTTCCTTGCCGGTACCGCCAGCTCTGGCCTGGATCAGGCTGCCCTGGTGTGGGCCCCCCTTGCTCTCTCCTGTGGGCTTCGTCTGAGCTGGTGTGCCGCCGAACTGCTCCATGGCGCCGGCCACGCCCTGGTGCGGGCAGTGGTTGACGGCGACGCCTCGGCGCTGCGGCTGGTGAATCTGCTGGAACATCGCTCAACGGCCGCGATGATCAGGGGGCTACTGCCGCTGGCCCCGATCGGTCTGGCCGATGAAGCAACCCTCCCCCTGCCATGGCTTGAGGTGGGATCTCCCGCCCGTTGGCGGGTACGACTCAAGGCGGTCGGCGGCCCTCTGTTCAATGCCCTGGCCATTGTGGTGCTGATGGGGCCGGTCGCCGCTGGCCTGTCCCCGGTCTTGCTGACCAGTGCGATTGTGATCAACGCGGTGATGCTGCTGGCCTCTGGATCCGATTGGCGCGCGATGCTCAGTGGTCGCGCCAGCCGGTTCTACTGCGGAAACTTCGGTTTCATCAGTGGCCCGGCCCCATCCCCACGTGGCGAGCTCCTGCCCTCCTGTGCCATCGAGCGCCTGCGCACCATGGGCCTGCAGACCGAGATCCGCGGCGCCCAAGCGGCTGGAGCTTTGGTGCTGGTCGGGGATCGCCACGGGGATCCACGCTTCGTGGGCCACAAACTGGTCAACGCAAAGCGGGGTCAGCTCACTACCGCCCTGGAGATCAGTTTCGGTCGCCGCCGCCGCGAGGCCGTCCGGGCTGGCCACCGTCCCCTGTCCGCCGGCATGCTGGCTGCGTGCCACTACCGCTTCGGTACCAGCGGTCCGCCGGAGGTGATCGAGACCCACTGGCATGGCTGGTGTCCCACCCAACGGCGCCTTCTCTGGAGCCGACAGGCGGGGCGCTGGATCAGTGCCTGGCGCACCGTTGAGCACCGCATCACTCACAACGGCGACTTCGAGCGCTTCAAGCTGGCAACGGCCGAACTGGATTTCACCGCAGTGGGCCGCTGGTTGGAGCGGGTGCTGCACCAGGGCCATGCGGCGGTGGGGGACTCGCCCAAGATTGCCGGCCTGATGGATCTGCTGATCACCCAGGGCGATTGGTATGCGGCGGTGAGGCTGGCGTCCCAGCAGGTGTTCCCCCACGACGGCACCGCGCCTGCTTCGTTGGAGCTGGAACGCTGGTCGGGCGCCTTTGAGGCGGGCTTCGGGGCGGTGCTGGCGGAGCAGCCCGGGACCGCCTTGGATCCCGGCGATCCCGCTGTTCAGCGGCTCGCGAAACTGATCCTGCTGCGGCTGGCGGATGACGTTCGACTGCGCCGCCACGGCCCGGAGCTTTTGCGCCGCTGGATCGACGCCAGCATCGAAGCGTTTCTGCACAACGATCCGTACCGTGCGGTGACTCAGTTCATCGAGCTGGCCCGGGGCAGCTTCGGGCTGGTGGTGGTGTCCTCCACCTGGCCGGATCGGCTGGTGCTCGCCAGCCTCGGCCAGCCGATCACCCTGGGCTTCGACCCAGCGGCGACTCTGGCGATGTACGCCTCTGAACCGGCTGCGGTCGATGCCGTGCTGGCGGGAGTTCATGGTGCCTACCGGATCGACCTCGATCAGAACGCGGGTGAGGTGGCGGTGCTTACCTGCACCGACCTCATCCTCCATTCCCTCACGCTGGGGCGGGAGGTGCCGGAGGTGGAGCGGCTGGAGCGCCGCCACTTCTATGGACAGGATCGATCCAGTGCCCCGGCCAGAGCACCCAGCTCCTCCGGCCCTCGTGCAGCTGGCCGTCGCCCTGACCCGGTGGGCGATGACCTGCGTTCGATCCCCACGCTGCTGGCTGAGATCCGCAACGACTGGATCGATCCCGGTTCCGCCAACCGACAGAGCGCGGACCATCTGGCCCAGTTCCTTATTGCCAAGGCGGCCCACCTGGCCCAGAAGCAGGCGCTGCTCACCGGAATGGGACTGGATCCGACCCTGGCGAAATCGCGTCATGTGGACTTGCTGATCACCGGGGTGGAAAACAGCCTCTGGCTGGGGGAGCAGTTCGCCCGCGACCTGCAGAACCTGATGCCACTTCTGAACGTGCGAGCCCTCTCCGCAAACGCTGTGCTGCAGCACCTGCAGTACGACATCGAAACGCTGGGCTTCGCCCGCCAGTCGATCATGTTGGTGCTCAGCCATTCCGGCCAGACTTTCGCGAGCCGCCAGGTCGCGGAAACCGGCGACCTGCTGGTGCGCCAGGAGGTGATCCGTGAAGTGTTTGTCCTCACCGGTGAACCCACCAGCTTCCTGGGATCGCCGTTGCTGGAGGCCCTGGCCCCAGGAGAACCTTTCTGCCGCCGGCTGTTCACCTCCGGCGCCGGGCGCCGCATCGCCGAGCCGGCTACCGCCAGCGTGGCCGCCATGCACCAGACGCTCACTGAACTGTTGTTCTGTCTCTGCCGCCAGGTGCGGCAGGCCTTTCCAGACCAGCGTCCCCTGGGCCTGCGTCTCCCACCGGAAGAGTTGCTGGCCCTGGAGAACATGGAGGGTCACCTGTTCCTTGAGGATGTGGTCAAGATCGTTGGCGCCGACCCCGGCGGGCAACGACGGCCCACCAGGCTGTCTCGGCAGCTGCGGACCAGCGGCCGGCGCTGGGCCCTGCACGTACTCGAAACCCCCTTCGCCTGGCTGATCCAGGCGCTCTACATCCTGGTGAGCGTTACGTTCTCGATGCCCCTCTTCCGCACCTTGATCGGCATCGCGCTGCCGCTGGTCGGGGTGGGCGAGGGAGAGTTGCTGATGGATCTGCTGCTGGCTGTGAGCGTGCCCGCCGATGTGGCGCTCTATGTGTTCGGTCCCTGGTGCTGGACCGTGGCGTTGCGGCTGGCCCAGGGCCGTCCGCTGCTGGCCCGCACCGGCCGCCGCACCGTGGTGATCGGCGAAGCCGAGGGGGTGCACCAGCTGCTGGTGAACTATCTGAGTAAGTTATTTGGCCTCAGCTTGGGCATCACTTCCATTGACGTCCAGGGCGCCGATCCCCGCGATCACCTGCTGCACACCCAAGCCCACCGGGTTGTGCGCGGCACGTTGCTGTTCCTGGGGGTGCCCGATGGACGCTGCAGCGAGGGGCAGCGGTCGCTGGCTCAGGCGGCAATCCTGACAGGGCGTCAGGCCGATGGCATCCGCCACTTGGGTGTGGGTCCGGACATTGTCGCCGTCAGCTCCGATCCCAGGGTGCGGCAGGAGGCGTTCGGCGAGGCACTGCTTCTGCCCAGCCAAGCCCATGCCGGTTGCGAGGATGGTGCCAATCCTCATTTCGGGGATGGGATCGAAACGCTGCGGGAATCCCGTTTCGGATCGTTTCGCCGCCTGCTGGCCGCCTACGTGTTTTTCTGGGCCATGGCCCGCCGCGTATCCTCGCTGCCGCTGATCGGCTTCGACTGCTGGAAGACCCAGAGCCGCACCAAAGTGATGACCACCGCCGCTCCTGTCTCGGCGGCCCGGCTCGACCGCACCGAGATGGAGGAGATCCGGGATCTGGCCCTTGATGCCCTTTCCAACCGGGAGCAGAGCTGAGGCTGAAGCGGGGTGAAGTCTGTCAGGCTTGTCATAGTGGCGGGTTCCAACCCTCAAGACCTCCCAGCCTGGTGCGCTTGATCGCCAGCTGCGATGCCCGGCCGCTCGATTTGAACGTCAACACGGTGGGGCCCAGAACCCTGGTGGACGAGGAGATGCGGGGGCTCGTGGGAACCTGTTTCATCAAGCCGCAGCGCAGCGAAGCTGGGCCCCGCGGGCTGGTTCCTGTGCCTTGCGGGGAAACGGAATGGAGCCGAATCGTCTGACCCGCCGCACGAATTGATTTCCCTCTCAAGGCTCCAGGCGCGGTCGGCTGAGCGAAGGTGAGCCGTCCACCCCACAATGGGAAGAGACGAGCGGCTGTGATCGACCCTCGCCTCAGTCGAGCGGGATCTGCCCCTTGGCGCAGATCCCGTCCCAGCAGAGGCTGGTGTCAGCGGCCCAGCGGCTCTCCACATCGCGCCAGTCGCCGCCTTCCCGGCGCAGACGCATCCGGCCGGTGCCGTCGTGTGTGAACTCGACGCGATCGTCGTCGATCACCAGCCACCAGTGCTGGCCCACCTGCTCCACCACCATCGTGCAGGCCCGCCAGGGTCCGTTCTGCTGCCGGCATTGCAGGGGTACGGACGCGGGCACGGCCCTCAGGGGCCCACCGCTTCCCGCCAGCAGCAGCGCAGCCCCCAGGCGAACCAGGGGGCGGCACACCGATGACCGGGCCATGGCCCGCCGGAGGTGGATGCCCTTTCAAGCTGGCGATCCCCCCGGGGGGCTGGGGAGGTGGACTGCCAAGATTTAACAAACGCCACGTCGTCCGGTGCCCGTCTTCCACGCCCGTGTGCAGGTCTCCCTGCGCCCCTCCGTCCTGGACCCAGCCGGAGAGGCCACCCGGGCCGCCGCCGGACGCCTGGGGGTGCATGGCGTGCAGCGGCTGCGGATCGGCAAGGCGATCGAGCTGGATCTTGAGGCTCCGGATCGGGCCACGGCCGAAGCCCAGCTCCACCTGCTCAGTGACCGACTGCTGGCCAATCCGGTGATCGAGAACTGGACGCTCGAGATCTCCGAGGCCGGCTGAGGAACCCATGACCATCGGCATCGTCGTCTTCCCCGGCTCCAACTGCGACCGGGATGTGCGCTGGGCTGTTGAGGGCTGCCTCGGGCGCCCCACCCGCTTCCTCTGGCACGAGGAGCGGGATCTCGGCGGCCTTGACGCCGTGGTGCTACCCGGCGGCTTCAGCTACGGCGACTATCTGCGCTGTGGCGCCATTGCCAGCTTCGCCCCGGTGCTGGAGGAGGTGCGCGACTTCGCCGGGCGAGGGGGGCCGGTGCTCGGCATCTGCAACGGCTTTCAGGTGCTCACCGAGATGGGTCTGCTGCCGGGAGCCCTCACCCGCAACCGCGATCTCCATTTCCTCTGCGAACCCGCCGGCCTGCAGGTGCAGCCAGGCCGCTGCGGCTGGCTGGCGGCCTACGGACCGGGCGAGCGCATCACCCTGCCGATCGCTCACGGTGAGGGGCGCTACCAGATCGAAGCGGAGGAGCTGAAGCGCCTGGAGGGGGAGGGACAGGTGGTGCTGCGCTACCTGCGCAATCCCAACGGTTCGGTGGGCGACGTGGCGGGGCTCTGCAACGAACGCGGCAACGTGCTGGGGCTGATGCCCCATCCGGAGCGGGCCTGTGATCCGGCCACCGGCGGCACCGACGGCCGGCGTCTGCTGGAAGCGGCACTGGCGGCCTTCGCCTGAGGTTGGTCGAGGCCCTCCGATGAGGGGGGCTGCAAAAAAAAGGGGCCCATCGGGCCCCTGCTCATGCATCCCGCCGGGGATCAGTTCACGGCAGCGAAGAACTCCTTGCTCTTCACGGGATCGGGGTTCATGGTCTTCTCGCCGGGCTGCCAGTTGGCGGGGCAGACCTCATCGGGATGGGACTGCACGTACTGGAAGGCCTGGAGCACCCGCAGGGTCTCATCCACGCTGCGTCCCACGGGCAGGTTGTTGATCGTGCTGTGCATGATCACGCCATCGGGATCGATGATGAACAGGCCGCGCAGGGCAACGCCGGCCTCCTCGTCGAGCACTTCGTAGGCGCGGGCAATCTCCTTCTTGAGGTCGGCCACGAGGGGATAGGCGATGTCGCCGAGGCCACCGTTCTTACGCTCGGTCTGCACCCAGGCGAGGTGGCTGAACTGGCTGTCCACCGAAACGCCGAGCACCTCGGTGTTGCGGCTGGTGAAATCGGTGTAGCGATCACTGAAGGCCGTGATCTCGGTGGGGCAGACGAAGGTGAAATCCAGCGGGTAGAAGAACAGCACCACGTACTTGCCGCGGTACTGGGAGAGGGTGATTTCCTTGAATTCCTGATCCACCACGGCCGTGGCGGTGAAGTCGGGAGCCTGCAGACCAACGAGCCTGGACATCGTGGAGAAAGAGAACGAATGCAGAGGGTCAACGGGAAAGCACGCGGCGACGCCGACTCGTGATGTTGCTGATAACAGCAGCGACCGGCCTTCGGCGAAGTCGGATCGACTTCCAGTTGAACCATGACAACCTATCACGGATTGCAACGGAGCGTGCGGGGGCGGCGCCATAGGCTGCTTGCACTCCCTCAGCTTGAAGGCATCCATGGGTTGGGACCCAGCCGTCCTGCGCAAATACAGCACCACGGGCCATTTCCGCCTGCTCAACCAGGTGCGCTCGGAACTGCGGGGCAATCCCCTGATCCGGCCCAGGGATGGTGAGACCGTGGGTGCCGCCAACCGCAGCCGCAGCCTGATCCGGGCTCTTGAAGTGCGCGCTTCCGCCGGTGCCGGCGCCCGCTCCCGCCGGGCCGCGCCCTCGGTGGTGGTCACCACCACCGCCTCCCTCGCCGCCGCCACGCCGGCACCGACCCCTTCCCTGCCGCCCCTGCCCCATGCCGCGCCAGCCGAT
The DNA here is from genome assembly GCA_024958655.1 of Cyanobium sp. FGCU6. GTDB lineage: Bacteria > Cyanobacteriota > Cyanobacteriia > PCC-6307 > Cyanobiaceae > Cyanobium. The sequence continues at coordinate 216,049 of JANWUR010000001.1, forward strand.
GTCAGCTCCGGCAGCGGTCCGGATAACGGCTTCGACAGCGCTGCCAACAGCTTCCGCGATCGACTGAACGCCATCGACATGCGCTGATCCATCGGATTCAGCGCCTTAACCCCGTTTCTCCCCCATGGCCGATCGCTTCGATCTCATCGTGCTGGGCGCCGGTTCCGGCGGCCTGGCCGCTGCCAAGCGCGCCGCCTCCCATGGCGCCCGCGTCGCGATCGTGGAGGGCGACCGCGTGGGCGGCACCTGCGTGATCCGCGGCTGCGTTCCCAAGAAGCTGCTGGTCTACGGCTCGGCCTATCGGCACCTGCTGGCCGATGCCGCCAGCTACGGCTGGCAGATCGGGCCCATCGAGCACGATCCGGCGGTGCTGCTGGCGGCGGTGCGCGCCGAAGTGGATCGACTCAACCACCTGCACATCGGCCTGCTGGCGAAGGCGGGGGTGGAGCTGGTGCGGGGCTGGGGACGCTTCAGCGGGCCGGACGCGGTGGCGGTGAGTGGAGCCGACGGTCAGCAGCGTGAGCTCACGGCGGAACGCATCCTGATCGCGGTGGGCGGACGCCCCCAGCGTCCGGAGATCCACGGGGCCGAGCTGGCCTGGGTGAGCGATGACATGTTCCTGCTGGAGCGGCTGCCGGAGCACGTGGTGGTGGTGGGAGCCGGGTTCATCGCCTGCGAGTTCGCCGGCATTCTTCATGGTCTGGGGGTGAAGGTGACCCAGCTGGTGCGCCGTGACCGCCTGCTGCGCGACTTCGACGGCGAAGCGGCCGAGGCGGTGCGCGAGGCGATGGCCGAGGAAGGCATTGGCATCCGCTTCGGCTGCCGGCCCCTTTCGATCACCGGCAGCACCCCGGGCGATCTCGTGGTGGCCCTCGACGATGGCGACACGATCGACTGCGGCGGGGTGCTGCTGGCCACCGGTCGCCGTCCCTTCCTGGAGGGCCTGGATCTGGAGGCCGCGGGCATCGCCGTGCAGGAGGGCCGCATCCCGGTGGACGGCGACCAGACCACCAACGTGCCCACCATCTTTGCGGTGGGTGATGTGACCGATCGGATCTGTCTCACGCCTGTGGCGATCGACGAGGGGCGGGCCTTCGCCGACACGGTGTACGGCGGCAAGCCCCGGCGGGTGAACCACGATCTGGTGGCCTCGGCGGTGTTCTCCCAGCCCGAGCTGGCGGGCGTGGGCCTCACCGAGGAGCAGGCGATCGAGCGCCACGGCAGCGAAGGCATCCGGGTGCACCGCGCCCGCTTCCGGCCCATGAGCCGGGCCCTGCCGGCCCGAGGCCCGCGGGTGCTGCTCAAGCTGATCGTGGAGGCGAACGGTGGGCGGGTGCTCGGCTGCCACATGGTGGGCGAACACGCGGCCGAGATCATTCAGATGGCGGCGATTTCCATCGGGATGGGGGCCACCAAGGCGGATTTCGATCGCACGATGGCCCTGCATCCCACCCTGGCGGAGGAATTCGTGACCCTGCCCGACTGACAAGGGATGGATCAGAAGCGGAAGCTGGTTTTGATCAGGGCGCCGAGGTTGTTGAAGCTGCGCCCGTCGCCCTTCTGCAGCTGGCCCAGGGGGGCACTGAGATAGAAGACGGCCGGGGTGACGCTGATCTGGTCGCTGATCTGCAGGCGATACCAGGCCTCCCACACGTAGCTGCCGTCGTTGGCGCCCGGACCCACCTGCAGACCGTCAGGGAGGGTGAGCGTGCCGGGCAGGTGGGTCACAAAGGTGGGCTGCCCCACGGCCATCCCCAGGGTGTTGCCCGGGATCAGCACGTCGTCCCACTGGATCCCCGCATACCACGACTGGGTCTGCACGCCCGACAGACCGGGGATCAGCGGGTTGCCGGTGCCGGTGTTGATCCCCCAGCCGGTGCTGATCGAAGGGATCCAGCCGCCGGCGGCCGGCTGCCAGTAGCCGCTGAGGGCAAAGGAATTGGTGTTCGTGAGCAGCGCCAGCACCGAAGCCAGCTGGGTGGCGTCGCCGCCGTAGAGGTCGCCGAAGAAGCGGGAGGTGTAGGTGTAGGCGAGCGCCAGGCCGAACTGGTCTGCGGCGTAGCCGAGCTGCAGCGTGGCCGTCTGCGCGGAGGTGGGGTTGCCGATGCCGCCGCCGCAGCTGGGGCTGACCTCGGCGTCGATCCGGCAGCCGGGCACCAGAGCGGTGGTGGCGGCATCGGCATTGGCGGAGATGTACTGGGCCGTGAGGCTGACGTTGCCGCTTCTGAAGGTGAGACCGCCACCGGCACCCAGGTTGGAGTTGTACGTACCGGGGGCGCCCGCATAGGTGAGCACGTCGAGGATCGTTTCGGCCGGATAGAGGCTGGGAAGGAGTCCGAGCATGTCGTCCTGACGGACCCTGCCCCCCACCGTGGCGGTGAGGGCGGAGCCGAGGGGGAACTGATAGAAGAGGCGATCGATCGCCACCACATCGCCGCAGTCGCTCGGCAGGCCGCAGTCCTGCTCGAAGGCGATCTCCATCTCGTTGGGCAGCACGCCGTTGCCGAACGCCGAGGTGGCGAAGTTGCCCGCGCGCAATCGGGTGCGCAGCAGATCCTTGCCGCTGAAGCTGGTGTCGAAATCGAGGTGGACGTCGTAGGTGAAGGTGGTGCCCCCCTCCAGCGACTGGAAGGCCTGCCGCAGCTGGCGATTGCTGCCGCCGAAGGCGTTGCCCCCCACCACGAAGGTCGCCTGGCCGCCGAGGCGGGTGGTGGTGGAGAAGCCCTGGGCCTCCAGGCTGATCGCGCGAGCTTCGAGGCCGTCGACCCGGCCTCGAAGGCGAGCGAGTTCCGGGCCGAACTCCGTCACGAGCCGCTGCAGTTCATCGGTGATGGTCTCGACCCGATCGAGGCAGGCCAGCAGCAGGGCGGCGGCTTCGTAGCGGCTGATCGGCCGTCCGCCGTCGAACCGTCCGCCCGGGACCCCTGCCACGCAGCCGTAGCGCTGCCGCAGGCTCATCAGGGCCTGGTAGGCCCAGTCCTGGGGCTGGAGGTCGCTGAAGCGGCCGAGGGGCTCCTGGGGCTCCCGCTCGGCGGCCACGGCCGGGGCAGGCGCCGTGGTGACCGCAGTCAGGATGCTGCCGGCAAAGGCCAGCAGGCTGGTCGTGAGGACCAGCGATTGAGCTCGGCGGCGGGACGGGAGGGGCAAGGAGGCGGTACGGCGGCGCCGCAGGCTGAATCGCTCGGCCCCTCGTACTCGCGGGGGATGGAAATCGTCAACGGGCCGCGAACCGAGTCCACCTGCCGATGGGCCATCGTTCACGGCCTGCCGATCCGCTGCGGCGCCTTTCGGCAGGCAGACGGCCTCCACACAATGGGAGGGGTTCCGATTCCGGCGCCGCACGATCTCCAAACCGATGACCCTCGCGATCGACCATGCCCTGCGGCTGCGCACCCTCTGGCTGGTGTGGCTGCTGGCGATGCTGTTCCATGTGGACCTCGGCCTGATGCCGCTGTTTCACGGCCGTTCCGCCGAGATCCATGGCCAGGTGCCGGCGCAGGCTCTGCCCTGGCTCTACGGCGCAATGATGGTGTACTTCGTGCTGCCGCTCGCGGCCCTGGTGCTGATCGCCTGGGTGGCCAGCGTGCCTGGCGTGCCAGGGCGCTGGCGGGGCTGGCGGCGCTTTCATTTCTGGTTCAGCGTCGTTTACACCGTCACCAACCTGCCCCACCTGATCGCCGACATCCTGGTGCCTGACGGCCGTGCCGATCAGATCGCCCTGATGGCGGTGCTGGTGCTGGTGGGGTTGCTGATCAACCGTGAAGGCTGGCTCTGGTGGCGGCAGGCTCAGTGACGCATGGGCTGATTCGTTCAGCCGGAGTGCCGAGCCGGGGCTCCGGGCGCTCGGGTCTCAGGCCTGCGCGGTCCTTCCTGGCTGAAGTCTGCGGCTCGTACCCTGGCCCGATCCACGCCAACCGGTGCATGCCAGGGGACGATTCCACCGCGGCAGCCGACACCTTGCCGGAGTTCATCTTCGGTCCTCTCTCCACGGCGGCGGGGCGGGTGCGTCAGGCCCGGCTGCAGTGCACGGGTCTGCGGCACGTCGTCAATCGTGTCGTGCTGGCGCCTGCCCCCGGGGAGGCGGTGGTCATCCGCGTCCAGGTGGGGCCCGAACTGGCGGTGACGGCCGTGGAGCTCCGCTACAGCATCGATCCCGGGCTTGATCCGGCCGCGGACGGATCTTCGGCTGACCGCGCGCCGGCCGAAGGGGTGCGCTGCCTGGCGATGACGCGCAGCCGCCTGCGCTGGGACGACCTCGCCTGGGGCTATCTGGAGGAATGGACCGCCTCCATCCCAGGACAGCCCACCGGCACCGCCGTGTCCTACGCCATCACGGCCACCACCTCCGATGGTGACCGCCTCGGCTGTCCGTTCCTCGACCAGGAGCGGCTGCGACGCAGCGTGCTGGCACCCGAGGAGCTCGACCTCGACGCCCTCTCGCGCCGTCCACCGGAGCCCGGACCGCGCACCTACGCCTACGTGGTGGGCCGTCGGCCGATCCCGGACTGGCTGCGCGAGGCGGTGATCTACCAGATCTTTGTGGATCGCTTCGCCCCCGATCCCGGAACCTGCTTCCGCGATCCCGGAGATCTGGCCGGCTTCTTCGGCGGCAGCCTGCGCGGGGTGATCGCCCGGCTCGATCACCTCCAGGCCCTGGGCGTCACCTGCCTGTGGCTCACCCCCATCTTTCCCAGCCCCTCCCACCATGGCTACGACCCGGTCGATCCCGGAGCTGTGGAGCCCCGGCTCGGCACCCAGGCCGACTGGGATGCCCTGGTGGCCGCCGCCCGCGCTCGCGGCATGCGCCTGCTGCTCGACTACGTGGTCAACCACGTGTCCAGCGAGCATCCCCGCTTCCGCGCCGCCCAGGCCGATGCCGCCGACCCCGCCGGCGCCTGGTTCCGCTTCCGCGAGCATCCCCACGACTACGACTGCTTCTTCGACGTGCCCGGCCAGCCGGAGCTCCGCTCCGACCATCCCGAGGTGCGCGCCTACTTCCTCGAGCATGCCCGCTTCTGGTTGACCCGCGGCTGCGACGGCTTCCGCCTCGACTACGCCGCCAACGTGAGCCATGCCTTCTGGTCGCTCTTCCGCGAAGGCACCCGGGCCACCCGCGCCGATGCCGTGACCCTCGGCGAGATCACCCAGCCCCCGGATGTGATGCGCTCCTACACGGGCCGCATGGACGGCTGCCTCGATTTCCGCCTGCTGGAACTCCTGCGCGGCTTCTTCGCCCACCGCAGCCTCAGCGCCAGCGCCTTCGAGCACGCCCTCGAGCAGCACCTCAGCTACTTCGGCGCCGACCTCGTGCTGCCGAGCTTCCTCGACAACCACGACATGAACCGCTTCCTGTGGGTGGTGGGGGGAGATCGGCGGCGGTTGCGCCTGGCGGCACTGTGCCAGTTCACCCTGCCCCAACCGCCGATTCTTTACTACGGCACCGAGGTTGGTCTCAGCCAGCGCGCCGGCGTGGGGCGCCTCGAGGAGGCCCGCCTGCCGATGCTCTGGGGCGAGGATCAGGACGCCGATCTTCTGGCGTTCTTCCAGGAGTTGATCGCCTTCCGGCACGCCCATCCGGCCCTGCGCAGCGAACCGCGCCAGGCCTGGCTGCTGGATGATTCCCGCGGTCTGCTCGGGGTGCGCTGCGGCGCTGTGGCCGTGGTGATGAACAACGCCGAGCAGCCCGCCACGGTTGAGTTCCCCACGGCCTGGGGAGGGGCCGAACCCGTCCTGCTCACGGCGCCTGCGGAGCCGATCGCGGCGGTCGCCGGCACCCTGACGCTCGCCCCCTGGGCCGGCGCCGCCCTGCGCCTCAGCCCAGGATCACCATCCCCGCCGGCGGCAGGTCCACCTGTACCGTCAGTCGACCATCCGGCTGACGGATGAGGGGGAGGCGCTCCAGGGCGGGGTCGGCGGGGTCGAGCGGTCGGACCAGTTGCTCGTCGCTCCAGTCGGCCCGGTAGAGCACCGCCACGCTGCCGGCGGGATGCAGCGAGGCGTCCACCGTCACCGCCGCGCCGCGGGGCTCGAGACCGTGAGTGTTGAAGGCCACCACCACCTCATGGCTGGCCAGCACCCGCGACCAGGCGAACACCTCCCCGGCCCCGGGCACCACGAAGGGGCCGCTGCAGATGGAGGTCTCCCGCGGGAAGCAGAGCCCCAGCCGCAGGGTGCGGCCGATCAGGTTCTCGCCCTTGCGCAGCCGGCCGATCGCCGCGATGCGCAGGTAGGTGGGATGGGTGGTGTCGAAGAAGTGGCAGCCACTGGTGGCGAAGGCGCCGAAAGGACCGCCGAACATGTCCTCCCGCACGTAGCGGTCCTCGCCGAAGCGGCTGGGTTCAATGCTGTAGTCGTGATAGCCCTCGTTGCCGTCGAAGGCCTGCTCCGTTCCGTAGTACAGGCAGGGGATGCCAGGGGTGAGCAACTGGATCGCCACCGCATTCGCCACCTGCCAGTAGCGATGGGGCGTGTCGTTGCCTGCGGCGAAGCGCTCCTTGCGAGCTTTGCACGACATGTCGTGATCATCGAGGATCGACACATGGATCCGGCCCGTCTGCACATAACGGGTAAGGTCGGAATCGAGACGGAAGCGGCTGAAGAAAGCGCGCGGGTCGATCGTTCCCTTCGCCGCACCGGCCAGCAGCAGCGGTGAGTTGTTGATATCGAGAACGGCCGTCAGGGCCCGGTCGAAGACGCTGCCGAACAGCGAGAGGTAGTTGCTGGCAATCATGTTATCGGTGATCTCTCCGACCAGCAGGAAGTTCTCCTTGCCGATCGACTGGGCGAAGGAACTGATCCCGTAGCTGAAGCGCTGGCAGATGTCCTTGGGGATGTGCTTGGCGGCATCGATGCGGAAGCCGTCGCAGTCGCTCAAGGCGATCCAGTACTGGAAGCAGAGGATCACCGCCTCCAGCGTGGCGGCGTCATAGCCGTTCAGCTTCTTGAGATCGAAGAAATCGCCACGCCGGAATTCGGCGCTCGGATCCATCGGATCCGGATTCGACCAGTTCATGATCGCGCCACGGCGGTTGTAGGCCTCCTGACGCTGAAACTCCCGTGGCCAGCAGCCATCCTCAGGCCCGTCGATCGCCGCCACACAGGCCCCGCTGCCCGATCGCCAGCCGCCGAAGCTGTAGGGCGGGTCGTAGCGGTAGGGAAGCGAGTCCTCCGCCTGTCCGGTGACATCGGGGCCGTAGAACCAGTTGTTGCCGGTGTGGTCGATCACCACGTCGAGCACCACCACCATGCCCCGGTCGTGAGCCGCGTCCACCAGGTCGCGCAGGTCCTGGCGGCTGCCGAAGCGGGGATCGATCTCCAGAAAGTTCTGGATGGCGTAGCCGTGGTAGGTCTGCAGGTCGGCCCGCTGCCGGAAGGGAGGATTGAGCCACAGGCCCGTGACCCCCAACCCTTCGAGGTAGTCCAGCTTGCTGAGAATGCCCCGCAAGGTGCCGCCGGTGAACCCGAGCCCGGCACGCATCCAGGCGCCCTTGTCGGTCACGCGGTAGTGCTCAGGATGGGCCCGGTCGAAGCGAGGCCGCTCATGTTCCCTGCCGTCGCTGAAGCGATCCGGAAGGATCTGGTAGAATACATGATTGCGCCACAGGATCGGACTGGGATACACCCTCCCGCGGGGAGTGAGATCGAGATCCTCAAGCTGTTGAGGGGCCCGCGCTTCCACAACCGTTGCCATCGGAATCACGCGCAATAAGGATTCAGCGTAGGAGATCAAACTGCAGCCCGGATCTCCTTGTTGCCGGCAAGCGCGTCGTCACCGGTGGTTGCGACGATCGGATCGATGGTGCGTGAAACGAAACGCCTGAGAAAGGACGCGGCGGTGGGACATGTGATGCATGGGATCTGAGGTGGGTGCCCCGGGCCGGGATCTGCGCAGCCGCTCCTGTGGCCAGCGGTCCATGCACCTGTGCCGAGCCCCATGGGCTGAAGCTCGCCGCCATCCTCGGTGCCGACTGGCACGAGCGCACCGAGGAGCGTCTCGGCCACCGCAACGGCTACCGGGCCCGTCCGGCCGCCGCGTGCTCAGATCGGCAGCACAAGGGCTGCCGCTTCCGGATGCTGCAAGCGAAACAGACGGTCATCGGCTGCTCGGCGGCAGGTGAGCAAAAACAGGGTCATGTCAATGCCGAACTCCTGTTCAAACAGGGTCAGAACCCCCGCCGTCTGGCCAAGGCCACAGGCACGGATCGCTCTGCCCAGACCCTGGCGAGGCTGATCCGTGAGGGTGACGAACAGTTTGTTCAGTCGGTGTTCCTGCAGTGCCCGCAAGGTTGTGACACCACGGATCCGCTCAAAGCTGAGATCAAGGCAACTCACACTTGTTCCCAGAACACGTGCCAGATCGGGAATCTCGATCGGATCGCGGAAGTGCAGCCTGAAATACCGCAGTGCTTCGCTCACTAGCTGAAGTGGGCTCGTGCAACTCAGGGGATCAAGGTCAATGGCCTGCCGCGGCCCAGCGATGCTTTCCATGCTGTCTTTCGTACGCGCCGGGTGCAACGGAGCCCAGGCGGTTTGTTGTCATCATTTTGCAAGTGGCACACCGTGACGCACCGGGGTTTTAACAGAAGCGCACAGAATGCAAACATGTGCCAGAAAGCCCGAAACGCGGCGTCGCATAACGAAACAGAGCCTGTAAAGCTGTGGTGATTCCGAAGCCTCGTCAGCAGCTGGCTTGGCAGGCGGAAGATAGGCAGGAATTGGCCGCTTCTGCAAGCTGCGCACACTTCTGGGTTCGCCACCCTGCGAGGCGGACCTGTGAGAAGAAGAATTCTGCAGGACCACGGGGATCAGTGCCAGGGACGAGGTGGCCATGGCCGGGACGACGAAAGACCTGGCCGGACTGCCGGGCTGAGGATTCAGGGGTTCAGAGCATCTTCGCTCCAGCCGGCATCTGCTCGCCAACGGCGCCGCCGGTGGGGATGGTCCGCGAGCTCCAGCAGCTCCACCTGCTCCAGAACGATGCGCAGCAGCTTGAAAGGGTCCGGCATCGGGGTGTCCTCGGCCAGCTCCTGGGGGAATGCCGCCTGCCGATCAAGGGGTTCACCCGGTGGTGGCCAACCCCACAGGGCACGGCCACCGGGCGTGAGGACCATCCAGTGCCGCTCGCGCTCCCGTTGCTCCACCTCAGGCTGCAGGGACTGCAGCTGCCCGCGCAGGCGGAACTGACAGCGGGCCCGGGGCAGCAGCCAGCAGAGCTCCACGGCCGGCTGGTGCTCCAACTCGGCCACCTTGGAGCTGCGGCTGTCGGTGAGCAGATCAAGCACCGCGCCCTGGGCCCAGCCCCGGAAGACGAGGGTGCGCACCCGGGGAGTGCCATCGGGCGCCACCGTGGCCAGTTGCAGCCAGCGGCTCTGGGGCGACCGCCCCTCGCGCTCGCGGGCGCCGCGCAGCAGGGGGCGCCAGGGGGGCAGGGAGTCAGGACGGGTCATCGCTGTGCATTGAAGCAACGTCGCCGCGGGCCGGCCGCAAGGATGCGCCGTGAGAAAATTATGCACTGGCTGCATACATTCAGAGGCTGGCCTAGCTTCCCTTCATGAAGAGAGCCTGAATGATTAGGCCAGTGGGCTCCTTCTGAGCTATCTCTGGAGGCACAGAAATCGGCCGTCATCGCCTGTGTCAGCCCGTAGCCCCGCAAAGCCACCCGCCAGGAGCGCTCCACGCAGGAAGCTCGACCGTGTTGCTGTGCAGCAACGCATCATGGAGCTGCTGGCGGCAGGGCCTGCCGATGCAGCGGCCTTGCTGGCCTTTGCTGAGTTCATCCATGGCAAGCCCTTCCCTGAGCCTGTGCTGACGCTCAGCCAGCTGAAGGCTGAGGTCTGCCGTGCCTTCGGCTGCACCAGTGCCACGGAGCTGCGGAAGTCGAACGAATTCAACCTCGCCATGAGCGACCGCAGCATCAATCTCAAGACCAAAGCCGACTGGCTGAAGCTCTATCGGGAATGGGTGGGGGTCCCCCCGGCAGAGCGCAATCGCAGCGGGCCCACCAGCATCAATGGCATCGATGTGCTGGAGAACTTCCGGCCCTGGCACGTGTTCGGCCTGGAGCCGGCAACCGCCACCGCCGACCAGATCAAGGAGGCATTTCGGCGCCTCGCCAAGGAGCACCATCCCGATGTGGGCGGTGATCCCCGTGTGATGGAGCGTCTGCAGAAGATGCGCGACTCGCTGCTGGCCTTCCGCTGATGACCACGACACCACCTGCTGCCAGCGAACCGGGATCCCGCCGTCGCCGCGATCGTGATTCCTTCACTGATAAGGAAGCCGCCAGGATGCTCAGCATCCCGGTGACGAAGCTGTACCGGATCTGTGACTTCTTCGATTCCGACCCCGAGGATTCCTGGGACCTGAGCGAGGGCGACTTTTTTGAGTACGAACCCGGGCAGGCCCGCAAGCGTCGCTTCTACGAAGAAGGTGTGATGGCGATCGCCAAGTACCTGGAGGAAACCGAGGGCGGCAGCTTCCTGGCGAAGCTCAAGGAGTTCTTCACCCATCACCGTGTCCGTGTCACCCGGGCCTTGGTGCAGCGTCGCATCATCCAGGTGACACAGGACCGAACGGCTCTGGTGATCCGCGGCGATCTGGTGTTTCTGCAGCAGCGCTCGGTGGTGCGGGTGCTGGGCACCAACGGCAAGGGGATGAGCGGCACCCTGCGGCGGATTGAGGAGGAGAGCGCCGGGCTTGATGGTGCTGAGGGCCTGGAGATCGATGTGCACTTCGCCGACTTTGATGACTGCGAAGGCCGGCACTGGAGCCAGCGCGGAATCGCCCGCCTGGCCCGCACAATGCACGAACGGGGGCGGATCACCAAGGCCCGCAAGGCATGGGTGAAGGCCGTGGCCGATGTGGCGGAGGATTGCTTCGAGGTGCAGCGCAAGGTGCTCGTAAGCCACGAAGCGCGCGTGAAGGCCGCCATGGAGAGGGCGCGGAAGAAAGCCAGGTGCTGTGCGGTGACCCAACAGAAAGCCAACGCCGCCGACCGCAATCCCATTGAGCTGCAGGCCCATCACCTCTTCGATGCCGCCTCACGGCCGGATCTGGCGGCGCTGGAGGAGAACCTGCTGGTGATCAGCTCGGCCCTGCACCGCAACTTCCACAAGTGGATGGGCAACCGCCCCTGCGAACCGAAGGACTTCGTGGACTACCTTCTGCGCAATGAGCTCACCCACTTCGAGGGCAGCCCCAGCACCCGCGTCCGCCAGGTGCAGAGGCAGCAGAAATTGATCCACCGGCTGGAGCTGCTGCAGGCCCGCTACGAGGGCAACCGGCTGCTGTACTGAGAGAGTGAACCCGGCCTGCCGCGTCGCTGATGGCCTCATCCATGCACGCTGTAGACGCTGCGATCCCTCTCGGGGTAGGCCTGCTCGATGTGGGCGAAGACGGCCTCGCACTTCTGCTGGTACAGCTCCGGCGTGTAGGCGCGGGGCAGGCCGATGTCGAGCGCTTCTTCAATGACCACCTTGAGCTTGGCTCTGGCGTCGAACTTCTGCTGCCAGTTGAGCACCAGCAATTCCTTGATCCGCTCTACCAGCGCACGGGCCGACTGCTTCACCTTGGCGCGATCGCTGTCTGAGAGATCCGGGGCGGACTGCAGCAGGATATCGAACATCGCCAGTTCCTCCTCGCTGAGGTTCTCGCGGATGTGGCGTTGCTGCTCGGCGCTGAGCTGCATGCTCAGCTGCAGCAGCTGTTTGTAGATCTCCTCCACGGAGCGGCTGCCGGCGTTGTAGCTGGCGATCAGCGCCTCGAACGTTTCGCGGAAATCGGCACGGGTGGGGTTGAGCTGCACCAGCTGGGCGAGGTGGGCGGCAATCAGGGCCTTCAGTTCTTCCAGCTCGGTCTTCTTGTTCTTCTTCTGCTTGAACTTCTCCGCCAGGGCCTGGAAGTCGATCCTGGAGAGATCGATGCTGGCGGGCCCCTGGTCGCGGATGGCGATGCCGGTGATCGATTGATCCAGCACCTGGCCGATCTGGCCCAGCACGGCGCTGATGTCGGGCGGACGGGGGTTGAGGGTTTCGCGAATGGATGCGGCAATCGTGTTGAGCGCGCCCACTGAGGCGGCGAACTCCTGGGCGGCGGGATCGGGCTTGATCGCGGCCTGCAGCAGTTGCACGAGCCGCTGCTGCTCCTGGAAGCGTTTGCGCCGATCCTCCGGTGCGATCAGGGCCTCGACGGCATCGTTGATCAGCTGCAGGCGCTGCATCCCGCCCGTCTGGGCATGGATCGCGGCAATGTCCACCCCGTGCTCCGCGCAGAAGCCAAGGGCGTCTGTGAGCCTCTGCCGCAGTTGACCCACCAGCACCGATTTGTCCTGGATGGGTTTGGAGCCGCCACCGCTGCGACCGCCGTAGAGGGCCAGCGCCTTTTCGAGGGAGGCGAAGACATTGGCGTAGTCAACGATCAGGCCGCTGTGCTTGCCGGGGAAGACGCGATTGGCCCGGGCGATCGTCTGCATCAGGGTGTGATTGCGCATCGGCTTGTCGAGATAGAGCGTCGAGCAGCTCGGCGCATCGAAGCCGGTGAGCCACATGGCGCAGACGAACACCAGCCGCAATGGATCGGAGGGCTCCTTGAAGCGCTGATCGAGCGGCGGCTCTGATGTGGTGAGCAAGCGGCGGTGCGGTTCGATGTCGAGGCCCAGGGCCGCCATGTCGGCGATTTCGTTCTGCGCGGGCGACACGATCACCGCCATCTCGGTGGTGGTGAGGATGTGCAGCCGCTGGCGCAGCTGCTCGGCTTCCTCGCTGGGATCGGGCGACAGCTGCTCCACCAGGGCGCGCACCCTTGCGGTTTCCGCCTGCCAATAGCGCTGCACCTTGATGTACATGCGCAGGGTGGTGGCTTTGTCGATCGAGATCGCGATCGCCTTGCCCATGAAGCCCCTGCCGAGGAAATGGCGCACGATGTCGCGGGCGATCGTGTCGAGGCGGTCGTCTCTGGTGATGATGTGGTATTGGCGGCCGAGTTCGCGCTCGAGTTTCTGCTCCTGCTCGCCATCGAGATCGGCCGCTTCGATCACGGCGTAGATGTCGTCGTTGAGATCGGGATTGACCAGCTGCAGTTCGGGTGAGCGGTTCTCGTAGAACAGCGGCACGGTGGCCCCGTCTTCCACCGCCTGCTGGAAGTCGTAGATCGACACGTAATCGCCGAACACTTCACGGGTGCGCTCCTCGCCATCGATCAGCGGCGTGCCGGTGAAGGCGGTGAACAGGGCCCTTGGCAGGGCTGTGCGCATGTTGAGGGCCAGGGTGTCGTACTGGCTGCGGTGGGCTTCATCGGTGATCACCACCACATCGCTGCGATCGCAGAGCAGCTGGGGGATGCGGAACTTCTGGATCAGGGTGAACACGTAGCGGTGATTGCCGCGCAGCAACTCGGCCAGCTGGGCGCCGCTGCCGGCATGGCACTGATCGCCTTCGGCAACGCTCACCACGCCGGCAGCCTTGAAGGTGCCGGCGATCTGCTCATCGAGATCGGTGCGATCGGTGACGATCACAAAGGTCCAGTCGCCGGGGAGCTTGCGCTGGATCTTCTGGCTGTAGAAGGCCATCGAATAGCTCTTGCCGCTGCCCTGGGTTTGCCAGAACACGCCCGCCCGGCCGTGGCCCCGGCGGCGGGCCTCCAGGGTGGCGGCGATGGCGTTGTTGACGCCGATCACCTGATGGTTCTGGGCGATGATCTTCACCAGCCCGCCCTTGCTGCCTGTGAACAGGGCGAAGTTTTCCACGTAATCGAGACAGCGCTTGGGCTGACAGGTGCCGCGCAGCAACACCTCCAGCGACACGTGCCGGGGTTCGTTCTCGCTTTCGATGCGCTTCCATTCAAAGAACCGCTCCCAGTCGGCGCTGAGCGAACCGATGCGGCTGTCGGTGCCATTGGAGGCGATCAGGAAGGCATTGCTCCAGAACAGCTGGGGGATGGCGGCCTTGTAGTGGGTGAGGTTGCCTGTGAAGGCAACGCGGGCCGAGACGCCGGGCTTCTTGAACTCGATCACCACCAGCGGCAGGCCATTCACGAAGCCCACCAGATCGGGAATGCAGCTATAGAGATCGCCCTTGACATTGAACTGGTTCACAGCCAACCAGTCGTTTTCCGCCGGCTGGTCCCAGTCGATCACCCGCAGCCGCACCTTGCTCTGGCCGCCCCGTTCGCGGTCGGGCACCGACACCAGCACGCCGTCCTTGAGCAGGCGGTTGACTTACCGATTTGCGGCCACCAGGCCCATGGCGGTGCGGCTGCGGCTGAGCTCCTCGATGGCGGCGCTGATCGCCTCGGGCGGTTGGCCGGGATTGAGATGTTCCAATGCGGCCCGCAGCCGCGGCAGCAGCACCACCTCGCGGCGGTCACGGCGCCCGAGGCTGCCACCATCGGGTGCGAAGGTTTCCTCCAGGCCGCAGGCGGTGGCCCAACCCAGTTCGGCCAGCAGCGCCAGGGCGGGCTGCTCCACCAAGTGGTCTTCGTTGTAGGGGTTGGGGGTCATGGCAGCGGGGGGGTGCCAGGGGCTGGCGAGGCGACGCAGCCGGCACCTCCATGCCTACAAGTAGCAATTCGGCATCAACATGACACTCCAGTGCTGGAGCGAAGGCGCACCGATTCGTACTGGCAGGTTGTCCACGGAGGCGATGGCACGGGGACAGAACGGCTGCGAGAGCATGGATCCGCAGCGTCTGATCCGGAATCTGGTGGCGGCCAACTCGGAATCTGAGGGCGGCCAAGTCGGAATTGCGAGGCGGCTGATCCGGAGCGGAAATGTCCAACAGGCTGTTGGACGAATGGCGGTCTGGGCCTTTGTGCAAGCAGCCCTTGCACAATCAGGGAAACGGAGGACAGCCTCTGGCCGTTTTGGCGGGGTCAAGCCATCCACTCCTCGCACACCTGGGCCGAAGCTCATCCGTGCAGGGCGAGCAGGGCGGAGGTATCGAGCAGCCAGCGTCGCGTCATCGCTCCTGCTTGGTCCGATCAAGCCTGCGCTCCTCCAGCAACCAAGCGGTGCCGCCACCGGCGCCGGAGCCCCGGAAGGCGCGGATGGGGTTGAGGTCAACCGGCACCACACGGATGGATCCGTCGCTGTCGACGATCCATTCGAGGCGTGTGGAAGGGCCGAGCCCGAAGCGCTCGCGGATGGGGGCGGGCACCACGGTCTGGCCACGGGCGGTGATCGTGCTGCGCATGGCGTGAATGACCTGATGCCTTGGATCATCATGTAACGCATCGGGCCCGTCATCAGATGATGCCTAAGCTGATGCCAGCCCCACTCGAAGCCATGCGCACCACCGTGACGCTCGACGACGAGCTGCTGGCCAGGGCCGAGCAGCTGTGCGGTGATCTGGAGCGCAGTGCCCTGCTCAAGGAGGCGCTGCGGGCCCTTGTGCAGCGCGAGAGCGCCAAACGCCTGGCGGCGCTGGGCGGCAGTGAGCCCGCGCTGGAGCCGATCCCCCGTCGCCAGAGCGCGGTGTGATCCTGGTCGACACCTCGGTGTGGGTGGAGCACCTGCGCCGTGGCCTGCCCCGGCTCGCCACACTCCTGCAGGAGGGCGAGGTGCTGATCCATCTCTGGGTGATCGGCGAGCTGGCCTGCGGGACTCTGAGCAACCGGCGCGAGGTCTTGGAGCTGCTGCAGGGCCTGCCGGCGGCGACGGTGGCCAGCGATGCGGAAGTGCTGCTGCTGATCGAGCGCGACCAGCTGATGGGCCGGGGCATCGGCTACGTGGATGCCCATCTGCTCGCTTCGGCCCGGCTGAGCCACTGCTGGCTGTGGACTCAGGACCGGCGCCTTGCAGCCGTGGCGCAGGAGCAAGGGCTGGGAGGAAGGCAACCCGAGCGGGAGTGAGCCCTCCCTGGCGGCTGCCAATCTGCAGCAGCCAAGCCAGGCTCATGGCTCCAACCCCTCAAGCAACGCCGCGATCTCCTCGGGCCGTGGGAGTTGCCCTTTCAGTTCCTTGGGCAGTGTTCGGGTGATCTCGTAAGTCGCCACGCCGATGGGCTTGTTGGCATCGTGCAGGGCGTACTCGACGATGGTCCGGCTCTTTTCCTTGCAGAGGATGATGCCGATGGACGGGTTCTCATCCTCCTGCCGTACCTGCCGATCCAGCGCTGTCAGATAGAACTGCACCTTGCCCACGAATTCGGGTTGAAACTCGCCCACTTTCAGCTCGATGGCCACCAGACAACGCAGGCGCCGATGAAACAACAACAAATCCACGAAGAATTCTCTGCCGTCCACCTCCAGCCGATATTGGCTGCCCATGAAGGCAAACAGGCCACCCATGGCCCGTAGGAACTCCTCGACCTTGGTGATCAGCGCCCGCTCCAGCTCCCGTTCGCTGTGGGCGGTGCCCAGTTCCAGGAAATCAAAGGTGTAGTCGTCCTTCACGGCGAGCTTTGCTTGTTCCCGTAGCGCGGGCGATAGTGTCTGGTCGAAATTGGTCTGACCCAGCAGGGACTTTTCGTAGCTCTGGTTCTCGATCTGGTGGATCAGCACATTCTTGGACCAGCCGAACTTGCGAGTCATGCGCAGGTAGAACTCCCGCTCCAAAGGGTCTTTGCACTTGCCCATGATGACCAGATTGTGCGCCCAAGCGATTTCTCGCACCAGTGGTGCGAGTTTTTCATGCTGCCGGTAAAGTTCAAAGAAAGCCTTCATCCTCCAGAGGTTAGAGGCCGAGAATCCCCCGACCGCGGGGAACTCGCGCCGCAGGTCGGCGGAGAGTTTCTCAACAACAGACTTGCCCCAGGTCTCCCCGATCTGCCGCTCCACGATCATCCGGCCCAGATCCCAATACAGCCCCACCAACTCGGTGTTGACCGCCCTCAGCGCGGCAACCTGGGCGGAACGGATGCGCTCCTTCACCTCAGCAAGGAGTTGGGTGTAGTCGGCGGGCCGCGGGATGAACTCAGGCATGGTCGAGCGCCTCCACATCGATCTGGCTGGAGAGCAGCCGGGGCAGGAGCAGGTCGCGGGTGCGGCGGAGGATTTGGATTTGGCGCTGCAGGCCGAGCATCTCTTCTCCGATGGGCGCTGCAAAAGACTCAAACATTTGCACCAGATCGGCCTGGGGATGGAGAAAGCAAATCGGCTTAAACACTCCGCGACTAATCTCCTTAAAGGTGGATCCCGAGGCCATCCGCACAAACGTGGGGACATTCTCCTTCAGCCAGGAATGAAGAAAGTAGAGAGGCACCTCTCGACTAGGTAGACAGGTAATAAACCCTTGATTCGTGCAGGCTTCTGTCGTGTTGATCGCAATAGCACCGATAGTGGCACGACTTGTCAGCATCACGCAAAAGGGCGGGAAGAGACGCGCAGAACTTTCAGACAGACCCAGGGGCGTGATGTGGTCCCTGGAGTCATCCATGAACATTGTGCCTGCACCGGTTAGGTCAGTCGGCGAGAACCAATTAATCGAGACTTCGACCCAGTACGCATCTTCTTTCCGCGAAGGTGTACCACCGCCCAGGATCTCAAATGAATCGTCCACGGTTTTCACCTCCCACCCCTCCGGAATCTCCCCCAGCGGCGAGTCCACAAATCGGCAGTCCTCATGGCCGGGGAAGCGGAAGTGGACGAACCACTCGCGGTAGAGCCGGCGGGCCATCTCCTCCAGGATCTTGATGCGCCGCTGGCTGTTCTCGATCAGGTCGTCGTAGGCGGAGAGGATGGCGGCGATGCGGCGTTGGATGGGGAGCGGTGGTACCGCTATCTCCGTCTCATTAAGGATTGTTAATGTAAGAAACTTAGTCGCGGCTCCCGTAGAAAAGCTGCGAAGCTCATCGAGTTTGGGACGAAGAGCGTAGTAAAGATACTTGGTTGCAAGTCCATCCACATTAAGAGGTCTGACTACATAAGTCCGCTGGTAAGCGTCAAATTTTCCCTTGAAGAACTTCAGGGGGAAGATGCCATTTGCGTTGTTGCCGGCAAGTAATACGCATTCAGTATCAAAGCTGAACGTGTTTGTGCGGAGTGTTTCTTGGGAGCACGTGAAAAATGGATATTTGCCGTTAGGAACAGCTGCATTGGAGTCAAGCTTTCCGGTTTTAAATGTGACCAACTCGCCAAGTCTTCTGGGTTGGGACAGGATTGCCATGGTTACGTCACTAAATTCCCGCCATATTTGAGGCTATGCAGGCCTTCCTGGCCTGGGCATTCAGCCCCTGCCGGCCCTCCTGCAGCTTCTCCATCCAAGCCCCCATCTCAGCCCTCCCCAATCCCGCGCACGACATCATCCCGCAACCCCCCCAATCGCCTCCAGAATCCCCACACGCGTGCCTGGCAAGGGAAACGGCCCCTCCTCATGGCGCGCCTCCACGGCATAGGGCTGCAGCGCCAACAGCACTGGATCCAGCTTCACATCCGCCAACGCCGCCAGCTCATGCAGCATGGGGCTGAACGGTGGCCGTTCATCGCGCAGCACGATGCGAACCTTGATCAGCTTCTCCACCGCCTGCTGGGCCGTGAAGCCCCATTCCTCATCCGGATAGGCCGGATCCAGGTTGAGCCGCAACGCCCGCAGGTGGCGATCCACCAGGGCCAGCAGCACGCGGGCGTCCTCCTGGGGCGTCATGGCTGCACCACCACCACCCGCCCATGGCGGGCCGCTTCGCTGATCACGTGCCAGCGGGAGCCTGCCAGGCGGGCGGCGTCGGCGCTGCCGCTCACGATCAGGTCCACCTCCAGCCGCGCCGCTTTCAGCGGTTCGAAATGGCGCCACCAGCTGGCCACCTTCGCCTGCCCCTCCAGGTGCGGCGTGCGCTCCACCACCAGCGGACGAGGTCCGACTCGGGCCGGGCGTTGCCCCTGGCGCGGGAACCGAAAATCACCAGGGCCTGCACCGTGGGGTCGGCGGAGATGGTTTGCAGGGCCGCCTCCACCGCCTCGCGCCGCTCTGCATCGAGGCCCGGGCCCAGATCGGGCAGGGCAAAGGGCTGGGGCGTGGTCCAGTCGGCGAGGGTGGCGGAGGTCATGGGGCAATTCGGTCCTCAGCGCTGCACCAACGGCTGGATCCGTTCCAGTGCGTCCGCCAGCTCATCACTGGCGACCTCCGTGTCGCGCGCGGCCTGCGCACGCAACCAATACCCCGGACTGAGCCCCAGCACCCGACAGAGGCGCAGATCGGTGTCGGCCGTGATCGCCCGCTGGCCGCTGATGATCTCGCTGATGCGGGAGGCGGGCACGTCGATGGCCATGGCCAGGCGGACCTGACTGATGCCCAGGGGTTTGAGGAACTCTTCCTGAAGCAGTTCACCGGGGGTGATGGGAGCAAGGCGGTTCATGGGACTGGCGTTGATGCGGTTGCCGGGCGGCACGCGTAACGACTGGAAGGGCGGGACCTCCAATCCCTTGGCCAGCGTGTCAGATCCCACGGCCGCTCGTTGCGCCACACGGTGGCCCATCTCACCCACCAGGGCGGATAAATTGATGCTTGATGCGAACGCATCCGATGCGCACCACGCTCCAGCTCGACGATGACGTGCTCGCCGCCGCGCGCGTGCTGGCACGGCAGCGGCGGGTGAGCCTGGGTGCCGTGATCAGCGAACTGGCCCGCCGAGCCCTGGTGGCGCCCCCCCAAGGCCTCGAAGCCTGCGCTGGCGAGCAATCCGAGGAACGCAACGGCCTCCCTCTCCTGCCGTGGACGCCCGCGGGGGCGCCGGTGGATCTGGAGCTGGTAAACCGTCTGCGCGACGACGCGCCATGAGCGCGGCTCTGCTCGACGTGAACGTGTTGATCGCCCTGCTCGATCGGCGCCACGTGCACCACGAGCCGGCCCATCGCTGGTTTGCCGGCAGCAGCGGCCCGTGGGCCACGTGCCCACTCACCCAGAACGCTGTGTTGCGCATCCTGGGCCAGCCCCGCTACCCCAACAGCCCCGGTCCTCCAGCCGTTGTGGCGCCTCTGGTGACGGCCTTGATCCGCCATCCGCGCCATCACTTCTGGCCTGATGCCGTGAGCCTGCTGGAACCATCGCTCGTGGCTTCCGAGCGGTTGCTCGAGGCTGGCCAGCTCACCGACTCCTACCTGCTTGCCCTTGCCGTGCATCACGGCGGACAGCTTGTGACGCTGGATCGACGCCTCAACAGCGCGGCCGTTGTTGGCGGAGGCGAGACGCTGTTGCTGATCGATCCCTAATCGAAGCCAACGCCCAGGTTAACGCTCATGGGGCCAGCAGCTCCACGCCGCAGCGCAGGCCGGGTGCCCGTGCGGCACGGGCATCGGCGGTGAGCAAGGTGGCGCCCAGCTGTTCGGCCAGGGCCACGTACAGCGCGTCGTAGGCCGTGAGGTTGGCGCGCAGCTCCCAGGCCCGCGGCCAGAGATGGCGGCTGGCATGCCGGCGCAGGCCCAACCGCTGGCTGGTGGCCAGAGCCTGCAGGGCGTGCTGCTCAGGCAATCGCTCAGCCAGCACCAGGCGGCGCAACACCGAGAGCAGCTCGGCATCAATCAGATCGGGCGCCTGCAGGTTGGCCTCAGCAATCCGCGCGCGGGCGGCGCCATCGATCAACAGCGCATCCACCAGCACGGAGGCATCCACCACCACCATCAGTGTTCAGCGCGGTTCTCGTCAGCGCGGCTCTGGCGCAGGGCTTCGAGAATCTCGCCCGGCCTGAGCTCCGCCGACGGCAGCGCCTGGAGCAGCTCGGCATTGTCGGCACGGCGGGCGGCTTCGCTGAGCTCCTGCAGGGCAAAGGTGCTCAACGGCACTCCGGCGCGGCTGGCCAGCCGCTCCAGGCGTTCGGCCACGTCGTCGGGCACGTGGCGGATGTAGAGGGTGCGCGACACAGGCGGCGGTTGCTTGCTCACTGCTAGCAGCCTAGGCGGGTGCGCGGGGTCCGTCGGGATCCGCCCTGAATCCAGGCAGTCGTCAAGGAATCCTTGACAGCTCACTCGCTTCACCCGCCCCCCAGAATCCCCGCCACATTGGCGGCAATCGTCGCCTCCAACTCCCTGGCCTGGGCATTCAGGCCCTCCAGTTCCTCCTGCAGCTGTTCCAGCTGCTCCTTGAAGTCTTCATCGCTGAGGTCTTCGCCCGCGGCCACGCCCACATAGCGGCCGGGGTTGAGGCTCCAGCCCTGGGCTTCGATTGCCTCCAGCGTGGCCGCCTTGCACAGGCCGGCGATGTCGCGATAGGCGGGCTCAGCTCCGAAATAGGCCTCGATCCAGCGCTGGGCCTCCTCACCGCCGAGGGTCACGTCCACCGCTTCGCCGCGATAAAGGCGCGCAAGATTAGCCAGGAAGCCGATCTGGGCTTCGCTCCAGTCGCGATGGGCCCGGTCGATCTGGCGATGGATGTGGCGGGCATCCACGAACAGCACCGTGTTCTCCCGCTGCGTGCCGATCTTGCCGCGATCGAAGAACCACAACGTGCACGGCAAGGTCACCGCGTAGAACATGTTCGGCCCCACCGCCACCATCACATCGACGGCCTTCGCCTCGATCAGCTTCTGGCGGATCGCCTGCTCCGACCCCCGCGCGTCGGAGGCGGAGTTGGCCATCACGAAGCCGGCCCTGCCTTTCTCATTCAGCGACGAATAGAACAGCTGGATCCACAGGTAGTTGGCGTTATCCACGCTCGGCGTGCCGAACGGAAAGCGCCGGCCGGAGCCGGTGGCGGCGCTCAGCTTCTTCATGTCCACCGCGTTCACGTTGAACGGCGGATTGGCCATCACATAGTCGAAGGCGCCCACGGCATCGTGCGGGTCCAGGTAGTAGCTGTTGCTATCACCACCGTGGGCAATACGCCCCTCCAGGCCATGCACCGCCAGGTTCATGCGGCACAGTCGGCCGGTGTCATCGGTTTTCTCCACGCCGCCGATCGCCAGGTCGCCGGCTGGGTTGCCACGGTGAGCTTTCACGAAGCGGGCACTCTGCACGAACATGCCGCCCGAACCGCAGGCCGGATCCAGCAGACGCCCGGCGAAGGGCTCCACGATCTCCGTGATCAGCACCACCAGCGACGACGGCGTGAAGAACTCACCGCCCTTCTGTCCCTCGCTGCGCGCGAACTCCCCCAGGAAGTACTCATAAATGCGCCCGAAGGCATCGAACTCCAGATCGGTGGGGATCTCGGAGATGCGCTTGAGCAATTCCTTAAGCAGTTGCGACGTGAACAGGTTGTAGCTGCGCGGCAGCACCCCGGCGAGCTTGCTGTTGTGCTGCTCGATCAGGCCCATCGCCTCGTTCAGCCGGGCACCCACATCCGCCCCCTCGGGCAGTTCCAGCAGCTCCTCATAGCGGGATCCGGGGGGCAGGTAGAGCAGCCCTTCGCTCTGGTAGGCGTTGGGGTCTTCCTCACGGCTGCCGCGCCGCTCGCTGCCGCCGGCGGCCTTGAGCTTCTGCCACTGCGGCAGGAAGCGGGCATCGGCGAAGCGCAAAAAGATCAGTCCCAGGATCGGGGCGGAATACTCCTGGGCCTTGAGGCCGGAGTTGGCACGGAACTGATCGGCCGCCTCCCACAGGCTCTTCTCCATCGCCGCCTTGCCCAGGTCGCGCTCCGGCGGCGCCACCCAGCCGGTGAAGCCGCGACTGGGATCAGCGGGTTCCGGTGGGGGCCGGCCGGGGCTGGCGCTGTTTCTGTGGACGTTCGGCCGTTGGAGCCGTTGCCGTAGCGGCGCGGACGGACGGCAGCAGGATCAGAGGGCTGTGCTGGAGAACGGGTGGCAACGGCCTTCAGACCACCACCGGCGCCTTGGGCGCCTTGTGCGAGGCCCAGTGCCTTGACTCGTTTTTTCACCACATCAAGGAGGGAATCGCTGATGGGCTCCCCGGCCTCCTGCGCAAGAGCCGCCCGGATCTGGTCGTTCGTGATCCGGCTGCCGTCCTCCGGGATCAGGGCGATCAGGTCGTTGACGAGGTCAGCGATGACGGCCATCGAAACAGGCGAAGGAGACACAGCCTCAGGGAAGCAGAGCCAGGACCGCGTGGAAGGTGCGGGGCCATGAAGCCGTCAGCATGACCGAGGAGTGCGCTTGCCCTTGGCGCGCCTTTCCGAGCTGCATGCGGTCGCTGGACCCATGCCCAGGTTGTAGAGGCTCCTGGATCAACCTCCGAGCCAGCCCGCTCCCCCCTGAATCGTCTCCAGGTTGTAATGCCGCCAGGCGCCCTCCAGCTTCTCCGCCACCAGGGGTGTGAGGCGCAGGCCGAGGGGCCGGCCGCCGGCCACATCCACCCCCGGGCCGCCATAGGGGCGGCTCAGGCGTGAGCCCCGGCCCGCGCCGCCCACGAACAGCTGGGAACGGGCCAGTGTGCGCTGTCCCGCCTCGCTGGCCCCGCGCAGGATCGGCCCTCCCGGACGCTGGCGGCGCAGGCTGTCGCCGCTGCCGCCGCAGTCGGCCAGGGCGACAGGACTGGGCATGGCTGGCCTGTGCCGATGGAAACAGGGCAATCACCAACCCAGGGATGTCCGGGTCGCGACGGCTGGCCACGGGATGACGCCATCGTTCATGCCCTCACAAAGGTTGCTTCCGGCTCGGAAGGCCCTCCTCACAGATCACCAGCAGCTGGGTATCCAGCAGCGCGGTTTCGGTATGGGTGTCGCCGGGCTCCACGAAGTAGTAGCCGCCGGCATCGATGGTGTGCACGTCGTCGCCATCGGCCTGCACCTGCATCGCGCCACTCACCACGTACACCTGGCACCAGACGGGATGGTGGTGACGTGGAATCGTGAGGCCCTGCGGCAGTCGGTAGAGGCCGGATTCCACGTTGTGCTCGCCTTCCCAGAGCAGGCAGGCCTGCATGGGGATCCCCCGCACTTCGATGGGCTGCCACTGCTGGGCGTCGGTGGGGAGGTAGCGGGTCATCGGTGGCTGGGCTCAGGGAGTGGTCACGAAGCGCTCTTGGGTCAGTTGCCTGCGTGGATCTTCAACATTGCCATGGCTGCAGCCGGCCGTCAGCCGGGTTCCAGGCGGATCAGGCGCTCGCTGTTTGCGCGGTGCAGGAGCCTTCCACCCTTGCCCCGCTTTTCAGACGGCACCATGGCGCAGCTCCTGGCCGAGGCTGAAGCAGCCCCCGCCAGCCGCTGACGCAGGGCCGTGGCCTGGGCGGCGGGCAGCTGCTCGACCAGCTGCTCCAGCGCCAGAAAGCATCACGGGCCTGCAGGGCAGAGCGGTTGAGAGCCTGGGAATGCTGCTGGCGGCGGGAGGGGGAAGCGGGGGAGGCCATCGGCAGGACGGCGGAGAACCCCACCCCCACCGGCCGGCCACAGCGCTGTGGCAAGGACGCCCCGCAGGGGCGCATGGCCCGATCCTTGGCGCGGCGTGAGCACCGGCCGAGGGATGCGGTGGGTGTTGCGCGGATCTGGTGAGGGCGTTCACCCCTGACGCTGCACCTCGCCGATGGCCAACCCGTCCTCGGCGTCTTCGTGCTGCGAATCAAGACCCGCGGCCACCGCGACCTGGTGACGGTGGTGGGCCATACCGCTGAGATCAGCGCCGGCAAGTGGGACACGGTGAGTGGCACGTGGGTGAACGACCGGGAGCACGGCCAACAGTTCAAGGCCTCTTTCCTGCGCTCCTCGCCGGCCACCACCGCCGAGAGGATCGTGAAAGTGCTGAGATCAGGAATGACCGGGTGAATCGGCCCGATCCCCACCAGCACGCTGTTAAAAAGCTACGTTATTGAAAGATTCAGCATGACCAAGCAGGACAGCTTTGGTCCACGACTTGTCCGGTCATGGGTTGTGAGCCAGGGATCCGGCACGGTGATCAACAGAGCCACGTCGGAGTCCGGGCGGGCTGTGCCCTTCGCCCGCGATCCGAACAGGCGCACCTGGGCCTCGGGGATGGCCGCTGCGATCCCGGCTACCACGGTGCTGATCCGCGGATCGATGGGGATGGCGATCGGGGCCGCGTGGGGAGCTGTCATCGCGGCATTCTGGTCACTGTTCACGCTGGCGTGATCCAGCAGCCGTGCCTAGCGGCAAGCTCACATGGGCGGCCGAGCCAAACGCGATCAGCCGCAGCGGAGATGCTGCCGCCACCAGGCGGTTCACCACGTCTTCGAGCTTGGCGGCTGTGACAGCCCAGGCCTGGCCTTGCGCCCCAGGGGCAACAGCAGGAGTGGCTTGGGTCATGGCCCCATTGTGTCGGAGCGGACCTCGAGTTGTCATCACGATCTGCAAAATGCTGAACCATCCCTGCAGCTCTGACTCATCTGTTGCATCAATAGTGGTAGCGCCCCTGCAGAAACACCACGCGGTCAGCCTTGACAAGATAGACGCAGCGATGTTCCTGTGTGATTCGCCGCGACCATACGCCGGAGCCGAGGTATTTCAGAGGTTCCGGTTTGCCGATGCCGCTGAAGGGATCCCGCAGGATCGCCTTCATCAGAACACATCGGCGATCAGCAGGTTGCGCGGCCGTGAGGCATGCTCCCGCTTCAACGCCTCGGGTTCCAGGCCGAAGGGCAGGCCGCCTTCACTCCAGAGCTCCAGCCGGTCGTTGAAGATCGCCAGGCTGATCGCCGCTCCCTGCAGGCTGTAGTCGCGGTGGCAGAGGGCATTCACCAGCGCTTCGCGCAACGCCGGCAACGGAATCGCCAGCTGCTCTTCGCGCTCCAGCCGATCTCTGGGAATGCGTGCCGCGGTGCTGAGGTGGCGCTGGCAGAACAGGATCGTCTCCTCCCGCAGCTGGAAGGCATGGCCGTTCAGTTGGCGCTGATCCAGGAACTCCCGCTTGTCGGTGCCGCGGAAGCGGGCCAGCCGCAGCTGGCACTGGGGCAACACCGCCACGCCTTGGCCGAACAGCACCGGCGCCGCCAGGGTGAGCTCGCCATCGCGCAACAGCTGCAGCCGTTCCAGGGCACCGGCCTGATCGCTGAGCGCCGCCTCAGGCGATCCGCTGGAAGGCGCGGCCGTCGTGAAAGAAGGGCCTCAGTCCATGCCCCGGTGGCACCCGCACAACAAGCACTCGCTTCTCGGCATCACCAGGCAGCGGCACTTCGTGAATCGTGGCTTGGGCGGAAGGTTCGATCTTCCGCAGGGCCTCCGCCAGTTCACGGCGGCTGGCATCGCTGCAGTGTTGCCCCAAGATCCGCCCGCTGTCGCTCACTCAGAACAGCACCGTGCCGCCCTGTCCATTGAGAAAGGCGCAGAGCGTGTCGCAGCCGGAGCGCAGCTGGCTGGTGGAGCGTTTGAACACCAGCTGTTCGGATTCTCCGGTGGAGATCAACGCCTCAAGCTCGGCCTGTGTCATGCCAACGCAGCCTCTTGATCGGTGCGGCTGAAATCGTTGCCCACAAACAGCAGCGGCACCTTCAAGCGCTCCGACAGGGCATAGGAGAAGCAGTCGCCGAAGTTCAGGCCACTGGCATGGCGGCCCTTCCCGAAGCGTGCAAAGGCATCAGCGGCCTGATCGGCCAGTTCCCGATCCCAGGCCACCGTGAGAAAGGCCTGCTTGCTGATCGAGAAACTCGCGGGCGCGCTCCTGGCCGATCACTCCCAGCTTCACCAGCGCCACCAGCAGGATCTCCGTGCGCGTGGGGGCAGCCACCGCCGGCTGCACGGCCCGGCAGAGCCTCTCCAGCACGTCTTCTGCGACGGGCTCCCGCAGCAGAACCGCCATGACGGCGCTGGTATCGACGGCGAGGTCGATCACCAGGCTGCCTTCAGCCGCAGAGACCGTCATCGCCATACCCCAGGATCTCCTCGGCGCTGCGCTGATCCAGCACCGGCAGGCTCCACACCTGCTGCTCCAGCCAGAGCCTGCTCTCCTGGAGCGTGGGCCGCTTTGGAATTGGCGACTCCGGCAGCCCCGCCTCCAGAGCGAGGATCGCCTCCTGATTCATCGAGCGCCGGTGCGCCGCCGCCACCGCCTTGAGGCGGCGGTAGAGCCCATCGGGCACCTGCCGTAGCACCAGGGTGTTCATCGCCCCAACGCCCATTGCTAGCGGAATGCTAGCGCCGTTCATCGCGGCATCTCCTCACGATGAACCACCTCGTCGTGGATCAGACCAGGCCAGCAGCGCAAGCCCCAGCTAGGGTGACATGTAACCGATGCGGGAGTTGCCATGGGACCTGAAGCCGCCCAGGAGGCCAGAGCCTCAGAGGCCTCCGCCCAGGAGGCGCGCCGTGCGGCCAATCGCCGCAAAGTGAGGGAGCACCGCCAGCGGCTGCGGGCCCAGGGGATGCGGCCGATCCAGATCTGGGTGCCGGATGTGCATTCACCCGAGTTCGCCGCCGAAGCGCGGCGGCAGTCGCTGTTGGTGGCGCAGAGCCCCGAGGAGGCCGAAATCCAGGCCTTCATTGATTCGGTGTATGAGTGGCCCGACGACGAGTACAGCCAATGAAGCGTGGTGAGATCTGGACCATGGCAGGTGGCTCAGGCTATGCCGGTAAACCTCGCCCGGCTGTGATTATTCAGGATGACTGCTTCCCCGAAACCCTCTCGATCGCCGTTTGTCCGCTGACAAGTCAACCGATTGAAGCTCCGATCCTGCGCATCCTGATCGATCCAACGCCCGAGAACGGCCTGCGAGCTCCCAGTCGCCTCATGATCGACAAGGTCACCACCGTGCCCAAGAGCGGCCTCGGCCAGTGCATCGGCCACCTTGCGGATGACGACCTGCTGCGCCTCAACCGCTCGTTGCTCGTGTTTCTGGGCCTGGCCCGTTGATCGCGCTTGCGTAACGCTCATCGCAGCATCCCCTCCAGCTCCTCAATCCCCTGCAGGATCTCCTGCTCGATCGTCCGCAGTTCGGCCAGGATCTCCAGCGGTGGACGGTGATCCCCGTAGGTTCACGTTCTGAATTTGCGTGATGGATGGCTGTCTGGCGTTCCCCTGCACCGGCTGCTCTGCAATGGCAGGAGGATGGCGAGCTGGCTGCACCGGATCTGTTCGCCCTGGTCTGCCGCTTGCGGCACGTCGAACCTGCTGAGCACAGCAACGCACTGTGGCGTCTGGGACAGAAGCTGCCAGGCCGCTGCCGGCCAACAGGACCTGGCCAGCGATCCGAAGGCTGAAAGCCGCTCCCCCGTCACACCCTGCATCTAGAAGCCCGCGAGGCTCTGATCGACCATTGCGGGCAGGCTCACAGCGCCATCCCGGTAAGGATTTGCCGGAAACCCGCTGCTGCCGCCCCTGGCACCAGATCTTTGATGATCCCCTGTGTTGGGTTGAGCTGCCCAGGAGTGTGACGTCTTGTCAGCATGACTGGCGCTATGGGATCTGCAGCCTTTTGGATAGTGAATGCCTGCTCTCTGATTTGTGATGGCCGGTGAGGTCCTGAGCGTTGGGGAGCTGGAAGCCCAGTACCCCCTGTACTGCAAGGCGATGCGCATCCTGGTGCGGGATGGCGTCAGCATCAATCAGGCACGTCGCACAGTGTGCTGGCAGAAGCTGGAGATCTTGAATCACTGCCTGCCGCGGCACTACCGCGAACCAGAGCAGCTGTATCTCCATCTCAAGCGTGATCAGCAGCAGGCCACTCCACCCAGCCGCTGAACGGAACTGCAAGGCCGACGCTTATGCCTCCAGCTGATCATTATTGGATGGCAGTTGCCCAGGCGAATATCCCCCGCCTGAGCAGGGGCTTTGGTGCAAACACTTGGTCACAGGGGCGAAGGCTGAGGATCAGCCGATCGCCGGGGCGGGGAGTTGGCTGCGGAGCTCAGCATTCTCCTGCTTGCAAGCCTGAATCTCCTGCTGCTGAGCAAGGATCTGCATTCTGACGCTGGCTGGTGTTGCCAGCCAGAGTCAGAACGCACAGGAGAGATCGCCGCTGAAGTCGAGCCGTGGATCAGAGGATCAGAGCCAGGGCTGACCGCTGGGGAGGGTCGCTGAGGGCATGTGGACTCATTCAAATTAAGTCAGCGCTCTTGTGCGTCGACGAAGCTTGCGAGAGAAGCGGAATGCTGCACCCACGCCCAAAATTGGCAGTGGGCCGGGGACTTCGGCAACTGTGCCAAGCACTCCGGCGATGTTTGGACCGTAGTAGCCATCAGCGGAGAAATTTCCAACTAGATTCGGAAATGATAGATTTTGGCTGCACAGAGTAGGGGCAGACCCACACTGATAACTAAAATTTGAGGAGTATTGAATGATCCAGCTAGCAAACAGGGGGTCGGAGCTTGCATTGTATGCAATGCTCGCATATCCTTGATAGCGATCACTAGTGTAGGGCTGAATATACAGGGCGCCCAAGGTGTATTCAACCCCAGGTTGAAGTGTCAGCTCTGGAATATCTGTGTAACGGAACTGGCCGAAAAGCTTGCCTGCTGTTCCTGCGGGCACGGTGGCGGAAGCGAGGAGAGAGCCAGTGCCAAGAAAGTCCCTTTCCCAGAGCCCCACTTCGGTAGCTACCGCCAATCCATCAGCATCGGCGTCATAGACACCCAAAAGACTAATGTTGCGGGGCTCATTGACAATAAAACTCCAGCCTACAGTTCCCTCAAAGGGGACAGTAGAGGAGATGGGACTGCGTTCAAAAGAAATAATGCCTGGATCTATCAGATCAAGAGCATTGGCGGGCTTCGGTTCAAGCAGTGCAGAGAAGACAACAGCAAAGAGTGGAAGCAGGCTTATAACGTCCAACGGCCGCGATTTGAGAAGTGGGACAACCTTCTTTCGGAATTGATGACGCGAGGGGGTAGAGAGGGATTGAAGGTTGCGCTTCCAGAAGTGGATTATCCGGGTGGGGACTTGATTTCTGTCGAGCGTGATGGATTTGCTCTGATTGTCGTTGAGTTTATTCATGCACTCTAGTGCTGGAGTCATGGGTTTGTCGTTGGTCTTTTTGCGGGAAGACTGAAGTAGAGAGGCCAGCGTCATGGTTTAACACTTGCCTACACAGTAGCGGCGGGCGTCCCTTTATGCCATGGGCGGCTGCTTGTTGCTGCGGACTTTCCCTTGGGGGCCTCGTCCAAATGACTGCCTCCTGCAGTGCCAGCACCCACTCCCGCCGCCAGGGGGTGGTGCCTGCTTCCATGAGCGCGATCAGGGAGGCGACGAGCTTCTCCTCGGCGCTGGGGCCCTCGGCACGGCGACGAGAGGACGAACGGCGGGACGAATCCGGGGTGGGCGGAACGGCAGCCATCGATGGCAAGCGCAGGACCCGAAGCACGCTGAGGATCCCTGCGCGGCGTTCTCTCAGCCCACCAGGGCGAACTCCGGGCAGAAGCTCACCAGTCCAGATCCCTGTGGGATGCCACCAGGTTGAAGAGCGATTACCTGGAAGGCGTCTCCGCCGCCATAGGCATCACGAAGGCCAAAGGCGGACGCCGCTTGGAACCCGAAGCGCCCGTAGTAATCAGGCTCCCCCAGCACCACGACCCAGCGGTAGCCCAGCCGGCGGGCTTGCTCAAGACCCGCCTCCACCAGCCGTGTGGCGATCCCCTGCCGTCGGTGCTCCGTGGGGACCGCCAGCGGCGCCAGGCCAAGCCCAGGGCCCGACTCCCCGGGGATGCCCGCCGAAGCCCGCTCGATGTCAACCGGGGAGAAGGCGAGGTGGCCCACGAGCTGCCCGTCACGCTCGGCCACCAGCGAAATGGGCAGGTGGCCCGCCTGCCGTAGGGCCTCCACCAGCTGGGCCTCTGCAGCGGTGGGGAAACAGGTCTCCAACAGGGAGGTGATCGCCGCTCCATCAACGCGTTGCTCCTGGCGGATCACGAGGTCCGTAGCGATGCTCATGGGTTGAGAGCTTCCTCGACCGCCGGCTGACGGGCCAGTTCCGCAGGCTTGGCGCTGCGGCCATCGGTGAGCAGATCCAGCGCCGCCGCTCCCGCCCAGCTGCGGAACACCAGCGTGCGTACCCGAGGGATGTCATCGCTCGCCACAGTGGCCAGCTGCAGCCAGCGGGGCTGGGGCGATCGTCCCTCGCGCTCGCGGGCGCCGCGCAGCAGAGGGCGCCAGGGGGGCAGGGGTTCAGGTCGGCTCATCGGGCTTGAGTTGGGTACCTGGATCCCGCCAAAACCCATCACCAACTGAGGAGGCTGAGGCGTGAGCTTCTGTGCGGCAGCCTCCAGGAACGCCACCATGATCGTGATCAGCAGGATGTAATCCCGCAGGGCGGGATTCACGGATGGCCCTCCGGTGTCACTGGTCTTGGCGAGCACCTTTTTCAGGGTTTCCCAGAGCGGATTGACGCGAGCGTCCTGGTAGGCCTGGGCCAGGCGGGCTGCATGGGCCCCCTCCACCGGCGTTTCGATCAGCCCGAGGCGGTGGGCCAGGCTGATCCGTGCCCCGAAGGATCCGAGCGGGCGAACGGGCAGCGGCGGCAGCCGCTGGCTCAGCCGCTGCTGGTGTTGAGGCTTGCTCGGTGGACGATGGCGATGGCAGAGAAGAGGCGGACACGGGTCACTCCTGGGATGCGAACTGCAGCAACCGGGCCCTGAGGACGGCGTGGCTGGCGGTGAGATCCACGGTGGCAAAGCGGAGGCGATGCCCCTGGATCGACACCGATTCATCCACTTCCGTGTCGATGGCTGGATGGAGCAGCAAGCCGGCGGCTGAATCAGCCCAGGGAGCAGCTGGGTCATCGCGCCCTTCCTGGGAGCGGAGGTAGGCGTAGAGCTGGTAGATGGTGCCGGCGCGCAGCGATTGCTCGCGGTACCAGCCCCGAGAAAAGACGCCTGTGAACTTGGTGTCGATCACCAGGCGCTGGGGCCGGTCGCGGCGATCGATCACGATGTCGGTGCGCATCGAGGGGAACACCTGAGCAATGCCGGTGGTGGCCCCAGCCAGGGGCCAGCTCAGCGGCCTGCCGGTGCTCACCACCCACTCGGCCTGATTGAGATGCAGGCGGAAGAAGCCGCCGATCGCCTTCTCGTAGAGGCGCCTCAGCCAGTGAACGCAGCGCTGCGGATCAAGCAGGGAGTTGGGGCCGGCTTCCTCCGTGGGGAGCGCCAGATCCATGGCGAGGCGAGCGGCCGCCAGCATCTGTTGGTCGATCGCATCGTGCCTGGAGAAGCGTTCATTGCTGATTTGCTTTCGGGTGGGCGGTTCACCCACCACACCCTGAAGGCGAAGGCCATGGGCCAGGCTCCGGCAACGATGGGATAGTGCCGGCTGCCTGACCAAGCGGGCCACGGTTTCAAGCGCAGCTCGCACGAAGCGGTTGCGGGGGCTGTCGATCGTCAGCTCCTCGAAGCGGCAGGCCACCTGGCCTTTGGCGAGAAGCTGCCGGCGGCTGGTGGTGAGGTGGTCGATGCGGCCACGGACGCGAGTGAGCACCGCCTCCCGCTGGCGGAAGGCAGTGGAGAGCTGGCGACGCTGTCGCTGTTCAACAGAGCGGGCCAGGATTTCCGCAACCAGATCGGGGATCTCCTCTGGAAGGCCCTCTGCCGCAAGCTGAGCTGGGTCGGTGCTCCTGCCCAGATCAGAGGCGTAGAGCATCAGCCACCAGATGTTGCGGATGGGGATGCTCACCACCCCTCCAGCAAGCGATCCGCTTCCCGATCGGCCACATCAGGTGCGTCGAACCAGTACTCGTGCAGCAGGGGACGGAGCTCGGTGGCCACCACCTCGGCGAACCAGTCGCGGCTGGAGCGACCCTCCAGGCTCTGACTGGGAGTGACGTAGCTGTGGCCGATGCGGAAGGCCTTGCCGAGGCGGCTATCGGCGCTGATGGTGCTGTTGAGCTGCTCCAGCCGCTGCTGGATCGTGGCGGCTGCGTTCGCCTCCAGCTGCATCCTTGCCACCCATTCGCGCCAGGCAGCGCCCAGGGATGGCTCCAGATCGACGAAGGCGAAGCGGCGGCGAAAGGCCATGTCCACCAGCGCCAGGGAGCGATCGGCGATGTTCATGGTGCCGATCACGTAGAGGTTGCCCGGCACATGCACCGGTCGGTGCACGCCATCGGGGTCGGGATAGCAGAGCTGCATGGCATCGCGGGGCGTTCGTTTGCCGGCCTCCAGCAACGTGAGCAGCTCCCCGAAGATCTGGGCTGGGTTGCCGCGGTTGATCTCTTCGATCACGAGCACATGGGTCTGGCTGGGGTGCTGCAGGGCGCCCTTCACCATCTGCATGAACACCCCCTCATGCAGGGCCAGGCCGCCATTGGTGTTGGGCCGCCAGCCGCGCACAAAGTCTTCGTAGGAGAGGTTGGGGTGGAACTGCACGGAGCGCAGCTGCGGCTCCTGCACCAGATGGCCCACCAGGGCCATGCCGAGGCGTTTGGCCAGCCAGGTTTTGCCGGTGCCGGGCGGGCCCTGGAGGATCAGGTTCTTCTTGTCGCGCAGGCGGCGCAGGATGCGCTCCAGCTCGCTGCGGGCCAGGAAGCAGCCATCAGCCAGGATGTCATCGATGCCGTAGGGCGTGAGCGGGATGACCGGCTCCACCACTGGGGTGTCGTCGACGTCATTGACGGCCGCCTCGTCGTCTGCTGATTCGTCGCCTTCCGTGTCTGTGCCGCTGGCGGTGTAGGTCCAGGCCTCCAGGGAGAGCTCGGGGAAGGAGTGCACACTGAAGTCGGGCTCCTCGAAGCGCTGCCGGAGCGATTCGATCAGCTGGAGATAGTCGGCAGCGTTGCAGCGATTCTTGGGGCCATGGCGGCCGATGGTGAGGCGCAGCTTTTCGCTGATGTAGTTGCGGGAGCGCTCATCAAGGCTGAGGAAGCTCCAGGGGCGGCACCAGTAGAGCCCGAAGGTGAGGTTCCAGGCCACACCGAAGTAGCCCATCGCCGCATCGAAGTCGCGGCTGAAGCGCTCGATCGCCTGCTCGGTGTCGGCATCGGCGAGCAACAGGCC
The DNA here is from genome assembly GCA_024958655.1 of Cyanobium sp. FGCU6. Taxonomy (GTDB): domain Bacteria; phylum Cyanobacteriota; class Cyanobacteriia; order PCC-6307; family Cyanobiaceae; genus Cyanobium. The sequence goes on from JANWUR010000001.1 coordinate 249,728, forward strand.
ACTCTGAAAGACCTGCCAGAGGGCGTCGATCTGGGCGGGCTCGCGATTTTTGGCGTAGGGGAAGAACCACGACTTCTGGTTGTTGAGCACCGGGATGCCCTCGAAGCTCTCGGGGAGCGCTTCTTCCACGCCCAGGAACTGGGCAAGGGCGGCAGCGATGGCGCGGCGATTGCTGTCTTTGATGCCCCGGTTGAACAGGCCGAACAGGGTGAAGGGGTCGATGTCCTGGATGAAGCCCTTGCTGCCATCGGCGAACTGATCCCCGCTGAGCAGGCCGAGATTCTCCACGCTGGGTTGGAGCTCCTGCAGAAAGGCAATCAGCCTGCTGCGATCGGCAGCGTGAGTGACCAACCCATCGGCAATCGCTTGGTAGAAACGCGCCCAACGGAAGCGCTTGTGCTCTTTGGGATCGGTGCCGAAGCGTTCCCGCCAGTAAGGGTCGTTGCGGAAGCGGTTGACGTCTTGCGGTTTGTTCTGGAAGGCGAAATCGATCAGGGCGTCGGTTTTCCAATCGCCGGGGATGACCTTCCAGATCGTGGGCTGGTAGGTGTAGAAATACCACTCGCGGGGAGGGCTAACGCGTTGCCAATGCACGCGTAGGCGGCGGCCATCCCCCATATTTTCAGCGATCACACCGGTGGCCTTGATCGCCATCACCGACACGGTGTTGCCGCCGGTTTCAAAATCCAGGCCGTGCTTCTTGATGTAGGCCGCCTTGATGGCGATGCGCTCGCCGGTCTGCATCGAGCGCACCTGGGCCAGCACCCTGCTGTTGTCGTCGAAGTCGTGCTCCCAGAGGCCCTCGTCGATGAAGCGATGGGTCTGATCGACGCCACCGGTCATGGCGCCGACGAACCAGCAGGGACCGGACGATTGCCCCGTGAGGGGCGAGTTCTGGCTCAGCATGGGGCGGCTCCCGCAGGGCAGCAGGCTGCCTTCGTAAACCACACCAAGCCCTTGCTTTTACTCGTCAGAGAAGGCGAGATGTGATCCATGCGCTCGGTTTTTCGTCGAATCTGGCAGGTCATGACTGCGGCTCGGTTGGTGGGAGCTGCAGCAGATCAAGGCGGTGGCTGGCCTGAATCTGGCGATAGCGATCCTCTGGCACCCCGGCTTCAGCCGCGTGGCGCGGCCAATCGCGAACGGCGGCGATGACCTCCTCAGCGATGGCCTCGGCTCGGCCGCGTTTCAGCTGGGCGGAGCGGCCCGCGGCCAGGAGATCGGCCCGCGTGAACTGATCCCGCTTGCCATTCACGGACATCTGATGGGTGGCTGTCCAGTCGCCAGCGGGATTGAAGCTCCAGGTGATGTCGAAGGCAGGGGACAGCGACCACTGGCCATTGCGATCCATCAGAAAGGCGATGTTCTTGACGTGATCATCCTGATTGCGGGCCACGAGATTGAACACCATGCGCCGGACCTGCTCTTCCAATTCTCGCATCGGCAACTGGAGTTGCCGCATGACCAGAAACGCCTGTTCATAGCTGTAGCTGCCTGGTTCGTTGTAATCGAAGTGGGCTAGTGCACCGAGCGACTGCATGTGTAGCTTGTTGCCGGCGTCATCGCGATCGAAGCGTCGTGTCATGAAATGGCTCCGGCCGTTCTCCTCCAGCAAGCGGCAGTCGCTCATGGAGATCCCTGCAGCCCGGGCCATACGGCTGTAAGCGAGTTCAATCACGCCATAGCCCTGAGGATCATCCAGTTCCTTATCTTTGTTGCCGCTCACGCCATCGAACATCAGCAACCAGTGGCTGAATCCCGGCGGAGCCTCCAGTTGGCCGGAGCGCACCTCACCGGTGCTGGGGTTCCAGGCGATCAACGCCTTGGCACTGGCGCCCCCGGCGGTGGTACCCACCCGCAAGATCGTTTGCAGGGCTTCTTCCCGCTCCGCCAGCGGCATCATCAGGGGAGCCAACTGAATGCCACTGGCCAGGAACGCGGGGTCGTATTCGAAGGCGGCGACACCGCTGGAATCGGTAAGGGCCACGGCACCGATGCGCGTGCCCCAGAGTTCAACGGCCGCAACGGTCATGGCTGCCCCCAGCTCCAGGAGGTGGCGGGCTTGGCGACGCGGCGGCGGCTGGCGCGCTGGCGCGTGGGCTTCTGCTGCTCCAGCAGGGCCAGGGGTGAGGGCTGGGGCTCGGGAAGCAGCAGCTCCAATCGCTCCAGCAGATCCAGCTGACGCAGCACCCGCAGGAACAGCGAAAGCTGGGTGGCGGCGGCACCCGCCTCCAGCCGCTCCAGGGTGCGCTTGGAGATGCCGGCCTGCTCGGCCAGCTGGGCCTGGCTGAGGTTGCGTTCCAGGCGCAGGCGGGCAATGCGATGCCCCAGCTCCTGGAGGAGGGCTTCGTCGCTCATCAAACGCTGGAGGGGCATGGAGCAGATGGGCGGCATCTCGCCATCTCTGACGAATCGTCCAGTCTTAGCGTCTTTTTCTCGTCTTTTCTGCCGATCCAAGGGCATGCTCGCGACGAGGCTCACCTGGAGGAAGTCACCCTCCTCCAAACAACCGATCCCACGCTTCCAGCACCAGCCGCCGAGTGCGGTACTCGCCGAACGGACGGATCTCGTTGGTCTTGAGCACGCGGAAGGATTCGCTGGGATAATCGGGGCCCATCACATCGGCGGGATCGAGGATGGTGCGCAGCTCATCGCGGCTGAGCCCGTAGAGGTGGGCATAGAAGGAATTAGATCTCGCTCCATTCATCAGAAAGTTCGCGCACGAGAGCCAGCAGATCGTCTGTCTTTTCGTTCAGTTGTGAATCGTGGTAGCCATGGGCGACACGGTTGCGGCTGGAGGTAAGGTCTTTGATCCGGTGAAACTGCTGGCGAGAAAGCTCTCCTTGCGAATACAAATGATTGGTCAGTGCCAGGGGCGTCAATCTGTCGATCGGAATGGCGGCATGAATCGAGTGCCGCCGCATCATCCCCTCCAGGGTGCTCCATAGAAGCAAGAAGGCCGCCTCAGGTGCCCCACCTGCAATCAGCGTCTCGGCTTGGCTGGCTCGTTGGAGAGCTTCGTCGACATGGAGGAGATCGCGCTCGCAACCGACCGGCAGATCGTCGTCTTCAGTCACCAGCAAGAAGCGCCAGCCTGGATGGGCCTGGACACTCTCAGCAATCGATCTGAACCGATCTACTGAGATTGGGCGAGAGGAGCTTTTGATCTCAATGATGTAATTCTGATCAGGTTCCTTCTGAGCAATGATGTCTGGCCTGTACCCTCCAAGGTCGAAGGGAAGCCTGCTCAAGTCAGGATTGGCGATGACAGAAAATCCTTGTTGATGATATTTTTCGGCAACTCTTGACTCCAGCTCACTAGGAAGCTTTTGTTGATCGAGAGCGCCATCTGCATTCAGGTTCACAGTTTGTCCTCCAAGAAGGGTTGGCTGGAAATGCGTACGTAGACACACTCACTGCCGCTCAGCAAGCCTTGAAGCAGCTGATCGGGCCATATCTCAGCAGTGTAGTCAAAAAGCGAGGAAAGAGTGCGGCGCCGTGATTCAACATCTGTAATCAGGATGTCATCTTCATAGACCAGACCCTTGAGAGCATCCAGGATGGGCTTGATAATGTTATCTGCGTCAACAGGATCGCTGCCGCAAAGATAGATCAAGGTCAATTGCAGATCTTGGTCAGCAATCGGCGCATTTCTCCAGGTCTTTGCAGCTTCATCCGCTACAAACTGTTGCCAGTCCCGCAAGCGCTGGCGTCTTCGTGCCTGAACGGACACAGGACGATCGGGGATCAAGAACGCAAACTCCATTTCAACCACCCCCAAACAACCGATCCCACGCCTCCAGCACCAGCCGCTGGGTGCGGTACTCGCCGAACTGACGGATCTCGTTGGTCTTGAGCACGCGGAAGGTTTCGCTGGGGTAATCGGGGCCCATCACATCGGCGGGATCAAGGACATAGCGCAGCTCATCGCGATTGAGGCCGTAGAGGTGGGCGTAGAAGGCATCGAGTTCGGCCCGCAGCAGGGCTCGGCGTTCTGGATCGAAGCGGAAGGGTGGGCCGTCGTAGCCGAGGTCTTCGGCCCAGGGCTTGAGCGCGTGGGCGGTATAGGTCAGTTCGAGGACGCGAGGTTGGATAAAGTTGATGTCTGCCTTGCTGTAGGCGCCTGGGGGCAGGACGGGAAGCTGTTTGTAGATAAAGAAGTTTAGTGTCGTTCCGCCAATCTTTTGCCTGGAGCAAAAGTCGTACACCAACGAAGAGAGATTGGCGATCAGAAGGTGAACAGAGCCTATCTCCTTGTCTCCAACAAAGGGGAATATCATTAAGGGGAACTTGTTGCCAGCACCTGCAATCGGCGCTATTGAGGCAATCACTGTCCGCTCGTTCTGGGGTTTAGTGATATCTCGCCAGCCCATTAGCCATTGCCGATTCCAGCCTTGGGCATTAAGCCGCGCCACCACATCGCCTCTATCCACCCAGTAACGAGGCCGGATCTGAAAGCTTGGATCCTGCCTTTCTCCCAACGCCACATCCCGGCATGACCCATCGAGGTCGTAGGTTGCCCAACAGTGATCGTAGTGATGGATCAGCTTGGCCTCGTAAAGGGGAAGTCGATCGGGCGCAGGTTCGTCGAAGAAAAGATGGCTATCATTTGACATGTGAAACATTGTCATAAACCTGACGCCCCAGGGATTTCTCGGATCTCTAGCTGTCTCATCAATCAAGACTGGGACGCGTGAGTAAATCTTCTTGGTTAGCTCCGCATCCATCTGGCTACGGAACACCGGGCAGGTGCGGGTATTTGGGTTCAGCAGAGAGAAGTCTCCACTATCAAGAGTGAAGTGTCGTCGATGGTCGCTCAGCTCATTGACCTGTAGCGCGGAAAAAACAAAATCGGTCCTATCCGATGTCCCAAGTGTGAGCAGGCAGAACTTGAATGTCTGATGACCAATCTCAGAGAACAATCCAGGTCCTGTACGGAAGTCGTAGAGGCTCACCACAAGCTCACCACTCGTGATTGCCTCGAAATACGACTTTGTGCTGTTGTCGGTGGCAATGCCGGTTGGCACGATGATTCCTGCCCGCCCACCTGGAGCAGTCAGGTTCCGAAAATGTTCTGCGAACAGGGCATAGGTATTCAAGTCACCTACGGCTGTAAGTGAGAAGCGTCCACTACTGCGGATGAACTCGCCACTCCCCTCCGCCTCACGCTTGGCCAGCTCAAACTCCTGCACCAACAGTCGATCGGCTTGGGAAGCAGTTTCTGATCTCAGGTCCTGAATCAGCCGCTCACGGGCAGCCTTGTTTGCTGCAGTTGCGATGGCTTCTGATCGAGCAGCAAAGAACTCTTTCTCCTGCAGCTTGATTCGTTCCCACGGAGGATTGCCGAGAACACAGTCGAATCCCCCAGCATGCATGGCCTCAGAGAAGGCCAGATGCCAATGCAGAAAGCGAAATTCTTCAGCGGCCTTGGCCACAGCATTCGCCATCACCGGTGAAAGACTTGCGCCCCCCTTGATGGCCTCCAGATTCTGAGAAAGCGGCACCAGATCTTCTGTGTCTTCTTTCTTCGGCAGAAAGAATGCCGCGGTGTAGGCGTCGGCTCGCTGCAGTTCCTGCTGGATCGCCGGATCCTTTCGCCAGGCCTGATAAGCCTTCTCCTTGCGTCGCACCGCCTGCAGATCCTCTTCCGCAATGTCTTCAAAGGCATTGGCGCTGGGCATCGTTTGGCCCATGGCATCAAACGTGAACAGATCCGCTTGCCCCTTGACGACGAAGGCCTGGTTCTTCTTCTTCAGGCTGGCGCAGATCTTCTTGTCATCACCTGTCAGAGCCTTGTAGGCCCCATCTGGAATCCCCTCATCAAGCACCTTCGGATCGAACACGCCAACCAGTGAATCGCCGCACTGGATGTGGGCATCGAGGAACCCCAGGGGCTTGCCGGGTTCGATCGCCTCCATCCACAGGGCCACCTTGCACAGCTCCACCGCCATCGGGTTCTTATCCACCCCGTAGATGCAGCGGGCCACCACCTTGCGCAGGCATTCCCGCCGCAGCTCCTCGCTGGGCTCTTCGTCTCCGGCCTTGATCCGTGCTAACTCCAGAGCCAGCCTGCGGGCCGCCGCCAACAGAAAGTGGCCGCTGCCGCAGGCGGGGTCGAGCACCCGGATCGCCAGCAGCGCCGCCTCCTTCTCCTCTGCTGTGGTGGCCGTGCTGAGGCGATCACGGATCACCGGCAGCAGGGCCGAGAGGATCAGCAGCCGCACCAGGTCTTCCGGGGTGTAGTAGCTGCCGCTGGTCTTGCGTTCGCTGCCGGCCACCCCGCCGAGGGAGAAGCGCAGGCTGGCGCCGCTGCCCCTGATCTGCGGATGCAACTCCAGCAGGCTTTCGTAGACACTGCCGAACTCCTCGGTGTTCAGCGCCTGGTAGTTGATGCGGGTGCGGCTCTGGGACTGTTCGTCGTAGAACCAGCCGATCGCCCGCACCGCTTCCAGCAGCGCCGCATTGCTGAGTTGCGCCGTGTTGAGATCGGGGCAGCGATCCTCTTCAAAGAGGCCCCCCAGCGCCGGCAGCCCGAGACTGGAACCCTCCGGGTTCCGGAGCTGCTCGAACACCAGCTTCTGCACCAGCCACAGATCACCGTGCAGCTGCTCATGCGCTCCGCTCCTGATTGCCAGATCGCGCAGCCGGCTGAGGCTGTAGCCCTCGCGATAGATCTGCCGCAGCTCCAGTGGCACGTCTGCGGCAAACAACAGGTTGCGGTCTTCCGCCACACACAGGAACAGCAGCCGGTACACCAGCCGCAGCAGCTGCCGGGAAAAGGCCTGGGTGCTGAGCTCACCGCTCTGCAACCTGGCCACCAGCTCGCCATTGGCCGGGTGCTGCAGCAGCCCCTGGCCCGCCGCCTCCAGGGCGGCCTGCACGCCATCGCGCAGCTTGTTGAGCGCGCGCTCGCCGCTCTGCTGCCCTTCCTGCTTCCAGCCATCCAGCACACAGCGGCCGTCGTCACGGCGCTGGAAGCGGCTGGCGTGCAGCAGCAGCCACACCACCGCAAACTCATCAAACAGCCCGCCGTCAAAGATCTGATCCAGCGCCACTGCCACGTAGGCAGGCTTCACCAGGGCGGGGTTGTCGTGCACCAGCCGCAGGCTGGTGCCGTTGCAGAGCAGACCCCAGTTGGAGTTGTCGTCGGCATTGAGGCACTCCTGCAGGCAGCTGTGGGGCGAACGGCGGCGGCCGTCTTGCCCGAACTGCTTGTGCCCCTTATCCAGCTCGACGTTGCCCAGGCTGGTGAACACCAGCGGCACCTCCCCTGAGAAAGCCTGGTGCGTGATCGGGAAGATGGCCTCTGCGATCTGGCGGGGCGGGCAGGGCTTCAGGTCGGCCCAGCCGAACACCTGCTCCAGCAGCCGCTGGCTGAACCACGCCGCCCAGGGCATGGCTTCCCCCCTCCGGCGCAGCTCCTGGGCTTCCTGCCACAGGGCCTTGGCACGGTTCCAGGCCTGATCCACCGCCACCTGCAGCCGCTGGTTCTTCTGCAGGTCGTAGTCGCTGGCCTTCTGCTGCGGCGCCTGCTGCAGCGCGATCTGCTCGATCAGCGACGCCGGCAGCAGCCCACCCACCAGCTGGATGGCGTTGAACTGCAGGGTGGCGCTGCGGCGGCGGGGCATGGGGGTCAGGGGTGCATCACTCGTAGATGCGGCTGCGATGTCCGAGCCGTACCACCAACACCACAAGTCGCTGGTCGAGCAGTTGGCAAATCAGCCTGTAGTCCCCCACCCGGTAACGCCACAGCCCCGTCCTCGCTCCTGTGAGCGCCTTGCCCCGTTCACGCGGATCGCTGGTTTCAGTCACCAGCCTTCTGAGGTAGCCACCAAGCCGCCTGGCGGTGGTGGGATCAAGCCTGCGCAGCTGCCGTTCGGCTCCACTGGAGAATTCAACTGTCCAGCCCAAGATCGTGCATCACGGCATCGAGAGAACGGGTGCTCGATTCACCTCGGCGAACCTTCTCGGCCTCCAGGGCGCCCAGGTAGGCATCCTCCAGTTCTTCCATCCCCTGCTTGATCATCTCCGTGACGTAGAAATCCTTGCTGCGTCCTGTAGCCCTGGCCAGCTCTTCCAGCCGGGCGTCGATGTCGGGGTCGAGTTTGATCATGGTGCTCATGGGGCTGGATGGGGCATTGGTTCCACGGTAAGAGTGATGAGTGATCACAGCTGCGGTGCCGGCAGCAGCACGAACAGGCCGATCACATCCACCGGCAGGCTGGGTTCACAGCGGAAGCGCATCCGCAGCGCCCCACCCGTGCCCACTGCCGCCTGCCGCACCCGGCGGTGATCGTCTTCTGCCTGAGTGGCGCGATCCAGGGCCAGGGTGCGCAGGTCGGCGTCCAGGCCAGGCAGCCGCTGGAGCGCCCGCTCCAGTTCCATCTGCCGCTGGCCCGGTTGCACATTGCCCACTGCGGGCTGCTGGAGCAGGGCCAGGGCCTCTGCCTCCGCCAGCACCCGCATCCCATCGGCCGCGCAGTGCACGGTGAGGCACTCCTCCACCAGCAGCGGCGGCATCGCTTCAAAGCCGGCGTTGGTTCGGCGCTCCTGGTTGATCTGGTGCCGCAGGCGCAGCAGCAGCAGGGTGGTGCGCTCCTTCACTCCGTTGGTGCGGATCACGGCGCTGCGGGCCGCCAGCTCCGGCTCTTCCCCGCTCAGGGCCCGCTCAGCCACAAACTCCGCCAGTTCCACCACCAGCGGATGGGAGCGGCTGAGCAGCTGGGCGCCATCACGGCAGGGCGGGCTTGTGCAGAGGCTCAGCCGTCCCTCCAGCCCCTGGCTCTCCAGCCGTTCCCGCAAGGCGCGCCGCTCAGGCGGAATCTCGGCCAGGTTGAACTGCCATGCCCCACTGGCCGCTGCTGGGGCCGGCAGCCGCAGGCGGGCGCAGGCCTCCATCAGCAGCCGTTCCACCGCGGCGTGGTCGCCCAGGGCTTCCTTGCTGCGCTGCCACTCCGGCAGCACCTCCTCGGGCTTGAGGCGCCGCTGGGCAAAAATCGTTTGCGTGCGCTTGGCGTTCTCCTTGGCGCTCTGCCATTGCTGATCGAGGGTGGCCTCCCAGCCCAACAGCGGCAGCACCTCAGGCATGCCCGGGGGCGTCGCCAGCCCCAGATCCAGCCCCAACTGCTGCACCGATTCGCCCAGCACATCGGCGAGCACCGCCTGGGTGATCGAGTTCATGTCGCCCGGCACCGGCACGCTCACGCCCAGCTCCTTGCGGATCACCTTCTCCTTGTTGAGGATCACCGCCAGCACCCGCTCATCCACCGGGTTGCGGCGATTGGGGTCTTTGCAGGCCCCATGCAGCATCAGGGCCCGCACGGTGTTGCGGGCCTGGCCAAAGCGGTCCACCCGGCCCTCGCGCTGCTCATGGCGCGTGGGGTTCCAGCAGAGGTCGTAGTGGATCACCGCATCGAAACTGCGCTGCAGGTCGATCCCCTCCGAAAGGCAATCGGTGGCCACCAGCACCGGTGTTTTCGGTTTCTCCGGATCGAACGCTTCTGCCTCCAGCGCCGCAATCCGCTCCACCCGCTCCTCGGGAGGCAGTTCGCCGGTGACGGCCCGCACCACGGTGCTGCGCTTGGGCAGGGAAGCGGTGAGCTCTTCCGCCAGGTAGTGGGCGGTGGGGCGGAAGCGGCAGAAGATCACCGGCCGGTAGCCCTCGTCCAGCAACTCCTGCACCTGCCGCACCAGCTGCCGCAGCTTGGGGTCCTTGCTGGGGCCCCGCAGACCCTCGGCCGTTTCGATCAACGCTTCGAGATGGGCGCGATCAGCCTCCACCGCCAGGTCGCCGCCGGGTGCGGACTCCTCTTCTGACATCGCCTCATCCAGGCCATCGAGCACGCCCTGGCTGGCGAGGACCTCCAGCTCGCTGAGCTGCTGCTCCTCGCTGAGGCCCTGGCCGTTATCGCCCTGCTCCAGGCCGGCCAACTTCGTGCGCAGCGACACGGCCGCCGCCGCGGGGCTGCTGCTGATGCAACGCAGCAAGGCCAACGCCGCCCACCAGCTCATGCGCTGCCGCAGGCGGCTCTGGCCGGCGCTGCGCTTGATCAGCGTGCGCGCGTACTCGAGTACGTCGTGGAACAGTGCACCCCAGGCGCCGGTGAGTTCATAGGTGGCCTCGCGGGTTTCGCGGTCGGGGAAGTCGGAGCCGTCGCTGCCCCACTCCGCCCGGATGTCCTGGCGCCGCCGCTGCACGAAGTGATCCCCCAGCTCATCGCGCAGGGCATCGCGGCGGGCTCCCTCGGGCATCGTGCCCAGCTCGGCAAATTTCGCATCCAGCAGCCCCAGCAGGTGATTGAAGCCCTCGCTGTCGCCGCTGTGGGGAGTGGCGGTGAGCAGCACCACATGGCGATCAGGCCGTGCCGCCAACCCCCGCAGCAGCTCATAGCGCTGGTGGCGGCCCCGCCCCTTGCCGGCGGTGCAGGTGTGGGCCTCATCCACGATCACAAAGTCGCCGCAGCCGCGGATGAAGCCGTCGCGGTAGTCGTCGCGCTTGATGGTATCGAGGCTCACCACCGTGAACGGGTAGGCTTCAAACAGCGAGTGCCCCACCGGCAGGTCCTTGCTCAGCCTCCCAACGGTTCCGGGCCGCACCACTTCCGCATCCAGCTGGAATTGCTGGGCCATATCGCTGCGCCACTTCTCACACAGGTGCGGCGGGCAGATCACGGTGATGGTGCGGATCTCGCCGCGATCGAGCAGTTCGCGGGCGATCAGCAGCGCCTCCACCGTCTTGCCCAGGCCCACCTCATCGGCGATCAGCAGCCGCGTGACGCGCTGCTTGAGCGCCATCAGCAGCGGCACCAGCTGGTATGCCCGCGGCTCCAGGGCCAGGTTGCCGAGGCTGCGGAATGGACCCGCGCCGGCGCGGAGCTTGAGCAGCAGGGCATCGCGCATCAGCAGCGCCGAGCTCTGCGAACCGCTCTGGCTGGCATCCGGCCAGGGGAAGGTTGCCGGGGTGACCTGGTGCCCCTCCAGCGGCAGGAACAGGGTGGCGATCTGCTGGTCGCCGCCGCCCAGGGGCCGCAGCTTGAGGGTGTTGGGGGCCGGGTTGGGCAGCACCACCCACTCCCTTCCTCGGGCACGGACAATCGAGCCCGGGGTGGTGGGTGCCGTTGGTGCCATGGGGGTGCTGGTCATGACGGCTGGCCTCCAGCGAGCTTGTCAGCGTGCTGGGCGAACACCGCCGCGATCTGCGCACCCAGATCCCCGGCTGCAGCGGCACTGCTTGGGGCAGCCGCGGGCGGGTTTTCGCCATGGCCCTCGCCAAACAGCCAGCGGTATTCGTCGAACACCGCATCCCACTGGCGCGGGTCGTCGGCAAACACCACCACGTTGAGGCCGGCGGCATCGAGGGCCGAGCGCTTGCGCTCATCGAGCTGCTGCTGCAGCGGCTGCTTGTGGTGCGGACCGTCCACAAACACCAGCGCGGCGGCTTCCACGTAGGTGAAGTCGGGCACCACGTAGTGATCGGGCACCGGCGACTGCGCTTTATCCGGCAGCAGATAGCCCCGCTGCTGCAGGGTCTGCAGCCAGAGCCGTTCCAGACCGCTCTGGCAGAGATCCAGCAGCTGATCGAGCCGCTCGCTGCGCCCCGTCGTGCCCCCCTGGGCCACCACATCGGCGCGGGCCAGATCGAGCAGGAACTGCTTCAGGGAGGGGAGGCGGCGATCGATCAGCTCGTGGTCCCGCTGGTTGTTGTAGCTGAGCAGGCAGCGGTAGCAGCCGGCTTCGCAGTCCTCATCGGTGTCGTTGAGGTCGATCGCCTGCTGGGGCAGCAGGCCCTCCCACTTCCAGTGGCAGATCTCCAAGGCCTGGCGACCCAGCAGCTGCATCGCCGTGGGGCTCTCCACCAGGCGGCTCAGCACCCCGGCACCACCCTCGGCGGCCTCATAGATCAACAGCGCCGAGGCGTTGGCTTCGTTGGGCATCAACTCGGCTGCCAGCTCGCTGGGGTCGAGCTGGAAGGCCACCTCGATCGCGCGCTTGAGGGCATAGCGCACTGAGATCAGATCACGGGCCGTCCATTCCTGGCGGAACCGCACCAGCAGGGCGTTCTTGCGGTCCTGCACGTAGGGCGTGATCTTCACGTAGCCCTCTTCTGATTCGCCGTCCTCCTCGTCGCCGCCGGCGACCAGATCCGACTCCTTGCCCCAGGTGCCCTTGGTGGGATGGATGGGGAAGCCGATGTTGCCCGGATTCTCCCGCCGCCGCCGGCCCAGGTTGATGCGGCTGATCTGGGTGGCGGCGCCATAGCTGAGGGTCAGCAGCGGCCGGCCCGCCACACTCACCTCGGCGATCGCCACTCGCACCTGGTTGTTCTCCTTGGGGAACTCATAGGTGGTGAGCAGCTCGTAGCCCAGCCGCTGCCGTTCTTCGTCGTCGGAGGTGATCCGCTCCGCCCGGCGCGTTGTGACCTGCTCGATCTGATACAGGTGCGGGATGCGCAGGGCGTTGCCGTCGGGCTGGAGTTTGAGGGCTGCGCCGCAATGGCAGCACACCTCCAGCTCGGCGTCCTCACCCAGGTGGGCATGGCCGCAACTGCCGCACACCAGCGCATCGCGGGTGGCGAGGGTTTTGGTGGTGCTGGTGCTTGCCTGTTCCTGCAGGTTGAGAATCGCCCCACGCACTTTGTAGGTGTTGCCCTCGTGATAGATCAGCGAATGGGGGCCGAATTCGCTGATGCCCACAAACCGCGGCCTGCTGATATAGGTGCCGCCATTCACCTGCTCGCGGCTGCCGGGGATGAAGGCCAGCAGCGGCAGCCGCGGGAAGTTGTACCCCGGCATGAAGCCCTGGCTGGCCAGGTAGCGGTAGGTGGTGAAGTCGCCGTTGGCGGAGTAGGAAGATCCTGTCGCTTCCGCCAATAGCAGCCGCTGCTGGATGCGGGCGGCATTTCTACGCTGGTCAGCGTTCAGTCGCTCCCGCTCAGGAAGTGCCAAGTTGCGAGCATCTCTCTCAGCCGCAACTATCTGGCTATCCACTGCATCAATTAGACCACGCCAGCGGTTGAGTGAGCGATCGAAATCGCGCGCTGTGCCATGGATCAGCCCCTCCAGCCAGCTCTCAGTAAGCCAGGGTGGGGGAGTGGCCCCCAGCCAGTTGTGGCGCTTGAGGTCATCAACGATGGCCTGGCAGGCCCGCAGCGCCTGATCCCGTGCCTTGGGGTGGTCGAGCGCTTCTGCGATCTCGTTCACCACAGGTTTGAGCTCGGACTCCAGCCCCACCAGCTCCTTCACCTTGCTGGGGAGGGCCTTGCCCGTGGCGGCCAGCCACAGAGCGCGGAAGTGGGCGATCAGCAGCTCTTCATTGGCCAACTCCAGCGTGGGTGCACTCACGGCGCCGGACACCATACGGGTGGGAGCCGAGAAGAAGTATTGGTCGTGCGGTGAAGTGGCCCCGCAGTAGCTCAATACGAGGGCTGGCTGACCGCTGCGCCCTGCCCGGCCACTGCGCTGGGCGTAATTGGCCGGCGTGGGCGGCACGTTGCGCATGTACACGGTGTTGAGCGAGGAGATGTCCACGCCCAGCTCCATCGTTGGCGAGCAATAGAGCAGCCGCAGCTGCGCCTCACGGAACGCTTCCTCCCGCTTCTCCCGCTCCAGCGCATCCACCTGGGCGGTGTGCTCGCGAGCCAGCAGGGTCTGCAGAAAGGGGCGGCCCTGCTCGCTCAAGGTGGTGGCCAGATCGTTGTAGAGGTTGCGGAAGTAGTCGTTCACCGGCCCACGACGACCGGAGCCCTGGCGTTGTTTCACCAGCGCTGCGTGGTACTCGTCCTGAGGCGCTGCTTCTGGATTGCACAGCGTCCAGCGCAGGCGACTGCTGCTGAGGCGCCAGCCGCTCTTGCTCTCGCCACTGCCACGACGGCTCAAGCGCAGATCCACCTGCTTGACCAGGTGGTAGCGCCCCAGCACGGTGACCAGCCCGCCAGTTATCTCCTGGTACAACGCCTCATCCCATTTCAGGCCGGCATGCAGCTCTTGCAGTGAACGCCAACGCTGACTGGCCTTGAGCCAGCGGCCGAATTCACCCCGCAGCGACAGCCCCTCCAGACCGCGGAACTCGCGGCCCCGGGCATCGCGTGGCACCGTTTCAAACACAACACTGCGCGCCAGTTCGCCCTTCTCATCAGCACCGATCGCCCACACCTCCTCCAGCTCGGAGGCGGCACGGCGCCGCCGCTCGAACTCTTCGGCAAACAGCACATTGGTTTCGATTGCCAGCCGCTCCCGAAGCTCCTCGAGCAGGCGGTGGCAGATCAGATAGCGCTCGATGGCTGAGCACTGGGCCAACAGGGGATGCTGATCCGCCCACTGGCCGTGGTCTTCCACGCAGTTCACCAGCTCGGCGTAGTCGACCTCCAGCAGTTGCAGCTGCTCCAGGTTGGGGTTGGTGAGCCGCCAGCCGCGGCGCAGGTCCACCACCAGCCGGTACTCGAGCACCTCGCGCAGGGCCTTGCGGAACCTGCCCTCCGCCGCCGGTACGGTGCCTTTCTGCTCGATGAAGTCGTCGGCCTCCAGCCGCAGGGCTTTTTCAGTTTCCTGGGCCAGGGTTTCCAGGCTCAGCTCCTGCTCCGGCTGGGCCTGCAGCGCGGCCACCAGGCCGGCGCGCAGCTGCAGCACCCGCATGAAGTCGTTGAAGTGTCCCGCCTGGAGGGAGGCGTCCTGGCGGTTGTCGCTGAAGGCCAGCAACTTGCGGGCGTTGTCGGGGAGCTCGTTGGCCGGGAAGTTGAGCAGCTGCCGCAGCACCGACAGGCTCAAGGTGGTGGTGGCGGAACTGCGGCCCTCGGAGCTCAGGCCCACCAGCTTGCGGAAATCGCTTCCCCGCGCGCTGTGCTCCACCCCGCAGGTGGGGCAGAACCGGAAGCTGCCGCTCAGGAACCAGCCCGGCAGCCCGTCGGTGCTGGCCAGCCCATCGGCACGGAAGCGACAGGGCACAGGCGCTGCTTTGCGGAAGTGCTGGCGCAGAACCATCTCGCCGTCTTTGCCCGGTTCCAACCAGCCATCAGGGAAGTTGGCCTTCTCGGGCTCATCGATGCAATAGGCCCCCGCTGCATCGGGCATGAAGTAGCCATGGATCACCGCTTTGTCGCTGGCGCTGGCCTGGTCGCCGAAGTCGCGTGGCTCCAGCCTTGCCGGCCGCTTGCTCTGCAGATGGGCCCACACCGGGTGGAATTCCTGGCCGCAGTTGCGGCAGAACACCAGCGGAAACAGAAGAGCCTGGCGGTCGCTGCCCGGCCGGTAGATCTGACCCTTGAGCGTGGGATGGCGTGACCCCGGCGGCTCCAGGGTGCAGTAGATGTCGCCACCGGCCGAGACGAACTGGTGTAGACGGAATGCGAAGAACCTCCGGTTTGGCGCTACCTCCACCTGATAGGCCGCCAGCAAGAACTCCCGCAGACGATTGCGAGCCTGCTGGGGATCGATCCCGCTGAGCTGCGCGAGCTCTTCCGCCGCCACCCGGAATGCCTTGGGGTTGGAGCGCACCCATTTGCCATCGGCCTTGTCGTCTTCTCGCCGCAGCCCCAGCCGAAGCTCCAGCCAGCGAGCCAGGGGATGGCGACGCAGGCTCTCCCCTTCCCCAGCAGCAACGTCTCCCGCAAGGGCCTGGCGCAGCTCTTCGGCGCTGGGTAGATCGCCTTCTGTGACCCGCTCCAGCGTCTCGGTGACCACGTTATCCGCCGGAATTGTGGTGCCGAACAACTTGCTCGCCACCGATGCCACCAAGGTGTTGCGCTCTTCCGCGCTGCCCTCACTGGCCATCGTGGCCGAGGTGCCGATGCAGATCAGCTTGCTGTCCGGTGCCAGGCGTTGCCGGACCCGGCGCACCAACATCGCCACATCCGCGCCCTGCCGGCCCCGGTAGGTGTGCAGCTCATCAAGAACCAGGAACTCCAAGCCCTGTGCCGCCCGGATAACCTGCTGATCCTGAGGATTCTGGCGCGTAAGGATATATTCCAGCATCACATAGTTCGTGAGCAGGATATCAGGAGGGCTGTTCTGGATCATCTCCTTTTCTGCCTGCGACTCCTGCCCTGTGTAGCGAGCAAAGGTGACTCGCTCAGAGCCCTTGGGGTAGCCCAGACAGAGGTACTTCTTCAGCTCTTTGAACTGGCTGTTGCACAGGGCATTCATAGGGTAGATGACAATCGCCCGAATCCGCTTTCTGGTATCACCGGCCTCCTTGGCTTCGATGATGCGCTGCACCATCGGCAGGATGTAGCCGATCGATTTGCCTGAGCTGGTGCCGGTGGTGATGACCACGCAACCGCCAGCCAGCACGATCTTGAGGGACTCCAGCTGATGGAGGTGCAGCTGCAGCTCCTGGCCTTCGCCGTTCTCCTTTCCCCAGCGGAAGATCTGGCGGCACTCGGGGTGCAACAGGCCCTGCTCCACCAGCTGACCGATGCTCCCCCCACCCACGAAACTGGGATTGAGCTGGATCAGCGGTGAGGGCCAGTACTCCTCGTCCCCATAGCGGCCATCCACGAACTCGCGGATGTCGTCCGCCCGGATCGTGGTGAAGCTCCTGCTGAACTGCCCGTAGTCCTCGACGACCCGGTCGCGGAAGGAGAAAACGTCCATCAGCTCGGCTCACCTTCCACGACTACTGGTTGGGTTTCCGACGATCTCTGCTGAGATCTGGTTCCTCGGACTCTGGTCACCAGCAGAACGGGCTTCTTTCAATAGTGTGGCTTGCCGAGGGGCCTGTTGCAGGGCTACCCCTACGGCGGACATCTCCGGACGGAGGTTTCTGTGCACCAAATGCATAGATCCCATCCCCAACTCCCCTCCAGCAGGCTCAATCGCCCTCCCCCTTGGCCCCGCCCGCTATCCCCTTCGCCAGCTCGTTCTCCCTCGCCAAGTCAATCCCCGCATCCTGCCCAGGCAGCAACAACTGCACGCCCACGTAGTAGACACAGGCCACCTCCAGGGCCGAAACCGTGGCGCCCCCGTGGCTGCTCCTCAGCGATCTGCGGGAGAGGGAGGCGGCAACCACTGGGGGGCACAGGGCTTCCAGCCCTGCTGGCGCTTGTCAGCCCAGAGCTTGATCGCCTGCTGGCGGGTCAGCTGCCTGCGCCTCTTGAGCAGCGGCGGCTCCCCAGCGGGCATCACCTCCCCGAAGGTCACCGCAAGGTTCTGGCTCCAGCGGTCGTAGCGGTGGGGCTGGAAGTGGAGCACCTGGCGGCCATCGCTGATCCAGGCCTCACGGGGCGACAGCGGCGGCCGGTTCCGGGGCGCACCATTCACGCCACCTCCGGCGCCCAGCCCCGCTGGCGCACCATGTCGTCGGTCCAGCCCTGGCAGCGGTGGGTGAGGTGCTCGCCCTGGGCGATCAGGCCCTGGTGCAGCTGGCAGGTGAGCAGGGGAATGCAGTTGACGCCGGCGTGGTGCCTGAACCAGTGGCAGGTCATGCAGACCTTGCGGCTGCGGGCCTGCAGCAGCACCTCCTGATCCAGGTAGGGCCACTCCTCGATGGGCAGATCGCCAGCGCCCTCGGCCGGTGCGGTGGTGCGGCGCAGATGCAGACCCATGATCCATCCCCAGGCGTACACCTGTACTAGCACGGGTTGGCAGGGGCGGGTGTGGCCAGGAGCCTCACTCCTCCTCCGCAGCCCCCTGGGGGATGAGCTTGATCTGCTTCTTGCCCAGCTTGATCTCAAACTCATCGCCGGGCTTGAGCCCCAGCTGGGCGGTGTAGGCCATGCCGACGAGCAGGTTGCCGTTGCCCTGGACCGTGGCGATGTAGCTCAGCTGGCGGCCGGGGCGCTTGCCATTGCCCCCACCGCCGATGGACATACCCTTGGCCTCCAGCAGCGCCTCATAGAAGGCGGTGAAGTTCAGGCGCTCCGTGCCGTCCTTCTTGGTGGAGACGTAGCCACAGCTGCGCACCAGATCGGATTTGGAGACATCGCCGAGTTCCTTGACCTTCGCGAGCAGTTCTGAGCCTGTGAGCATGATGCTGGGGTTTGGGTGATAGGAAAAACCTAGCTGCCAGGCATGGCTGGTGGGTCAAGTGCAGAGGAATGACCACCTCGCTTGCTGCCACAGGTGAGATGACGATCAACTGGGGGCATGAGCCCTTCTGGTCAAGGAATCACCAGCTCCTGATAGCCGCCACCCTCAATCTGCGTGATGACGGCCGTGATGCTCTCTGTGGCCTGACGAATCGGTGGCCAGCTGGTGGTCATGAGCACCAGGATAGCCAGACTGCGGCCCTGTAGGTTCTGCTGATACCGCAGGTTCGTGTCAGTGGTGATCAGCAGGTCAAACCCTTCCTGCTCGGCCAGGCGGATCAGATCGCCATTGGTCACGCAGACCAGCCGCGCTCATAGGCCGTCGCTACCACATGGTCTGTCAGGAAGCGCCGCAAGGGAACGGGCGTTCCCTGGTCGAACAGGATCCGCATTCAGGCCACAACTGCCGCCGTGCTCCGGGCGACGTGCTCCAACACCTGCCGTGCCTGCTGGTCGGTGACGCCGGGGAACAGCTCGACGAATTCACTCAGGGAGACGCCGTCTTCCAGGTTCTCGAACAGTGCCGCCACTGGGATGCGGGTCCCGCGGAACACCCAGGCGCCACTGACCCGCTGAGGGTCCCGCTCCACAGCAGGGCAGCCTGTCCAGCCGAGATCGGCTTGTGTTGCCATGACCAGGCGCCTGACCAGGACCCTCTCAGCGTAGGCATTCCTCCAGTGGCCGCCTCCTCTCTCAAGGGTGAGCACGGCCTGGGGAGAGGGACTTGGACGCGGGTCTGTCACTGCAGCCGCTCTGATTCGGTTGCCATGCCAGAGCGTTTCGGTGCTCGAAACCCTTGTGATGGGGCCCGAATCGATCGGTTCGGCTCGCCCCTTCCAGGCTCGTTTGACCGCAGCGACAGTGAGCGCACGCGGGGCGAACGACGACCCTGGCTGAGGAGGCCAACCGCATCTTTGGCTTTGATGGCTGGCAACGCCAGACCCTCTTCTCCCGCTGCGTCACCGTGGCGGAGCGCCGCATCGGCCGCGACCAGAAGCCCGGCTGGGGTGGCACCTACATCGCCCGCGTGCGCATCACCATCCACGCCGGGGCCCACGGCCCCCTCGTCCGTGAGGGCACCGGCGCCGGCCATGGCATCGACGTCGATCTCGGTCTGGCCCATGAATCGGCCATCAAGGAAGCCGAAACCGACGCCATGTAGCCGAAGGCCCGCGAAGCGGTAGCGCGCCCTGGTGACCTTCGGGAATCCGTTCGGCCTGGCGCTGTATGACAAGAGCCAGCGGCAGGTGAGCGGGGATCCGGCTGCGATGGCAGCCAATGGCGCGCAGAACCGCGGCAGCAACAGCAACAGCCCGGCCACCCAGCGCCCCTCGGCCCAGCCTGCAGCGCAAGCAGCGGCGCCCCAAGCTCCCGCCCTAGCGGCAGCGCCCCATGCCCCGCTGGATCCGCCCACCATCCGCTCCCTCCAGGAGCGCATCCGATCGCTGCTCCCGCCGCAGCTGGCGGCCTTCTCCCGCGCCTTCCAGGTGCCCGACTCCATCCCCACGGTCGCCGGACTGATCACCGAGCAGCGCCACCAGCGCTGGATTCAGACCTATCTCAGCGGGGAGCACGCCCAGCCGGCCTGATCTCCCCAGACTCCCTGCACCTGCGCGGGGCCCTCACCGGCCCCGCTGCCTTTGCTCCATCGCTGCTGTTCCCATGCGCCACAACCTCGGCCGCGTCGTGGCCACTGCTGCCGTCGCCGCCACCATCCCCCATGCACAACTCACCGCCCTGCCTGATCGCCATGCCTCAGGCGACTGGGGCGACCTCGATCCCGACGACAAGGCTGCCAACGACGATGCTGCCCGCACTCGGCCTCCAGATGCCGCTCGATCTCCGAGACCCGGCCCAGGAATGCCGCCATCGCCGGCAGCACCTCCTCCTCCAGCAGGGTGATCTCCTCTTCTGTGTAGACCGCATCGATCCAGCAGCGGCGGATCGGCCGGCTCAGGTGGGTGCGCAGGAACCACTCCAGCATCCGCCGACTCGCGTAGCCCTTGACCGGGGGCGAGCCTGGAGGGGGCCGGGTGCGGAGCAGTGCTGGGGAGGGCAGTGGCTGGTGCAGGGACCAGTCCGACGCATTGCTTATGGGTTTGATGAAGCACCAGCAGCGGCTGCGACGGCCCTTGCTCATGCTGGATCGAGCGGTGGCAGAGACCTCACTCCACCCGGAAGGTCACGCCCATCACAGCGGTGTTGTCCTTGTCGATCGTGCGGGTGTCGTAGCTGCCGCTGTCGACCTTGGTGATCGCGCCCACACGGGCGCCGGCCTCCCTGGCGATGGCGCGGGCGCGGCTGCGGGCGTCCTTGGTGGCTTTGGCCAGCATGTCGACCCGTTTCTCGGCCAGCTCGGTGTAGGTGTCGGCGAGTTCTGCACGAGTTCCTTGATCAGATGTTCGGGCGGGCGGGCTGCGTTCATCGCCGCGAAGCCCTCGGTGCTGATCGCCAGCCAGCCCTCGGTGTAGGTGCTCATCAGATCACTCCAGATCGACCGACTCGAGCAGCAGCCGCGCGCGATAGAGGCGATCGGCATCGACGGCCCAGCGGATGATCTGGGTGTGCCTGGCGTTGTCGTCGTCCCGCATCTCCGCCACCACCTCATCGTGCATCCGCTCGAGGTGACCCACGATCACCAGGGCGATCTCCAGGTCTTCCCCGTCGCTGCTGTCGAGGTTGCCGATCAGATCAAGCACCTGCTCCACCTTTTCGCTCTTGCGCCGTTCGGGCTTCTCGGGGCGCTCGGGCTTGCTTTGCTGCATGGCGATCAATTCCTGGGGCGTGTTGGGGATGCCGGCGCACACCGGCTCGGCGAGCTGATCACCGGCGATCTCGGGATGGAGGCCGGTGTCGGGATCGAGCCGGCGGCTGCCCTGGTAGCGGTAGCGGCCGCTGGGCCTGCCGGGCTCGTCGGCGGCGGAGCTGGGGGCGGCATCGGTTGCGCAGCACGGACCATCCCGCTGGGCCGCACGCTCCGGTGCGGATCAAAAGCGCGAGGAGTATGATCTTATGAATCTGCATATTTTCATGGGCCGGGCCTCCTCCCCTGCCGAGCGCGTCACGGTGACCATGCCGGCGGAGCTGGTAGCGGGGATTGATCGGATTGAGCGCAACCGAAGCCGCTTCATCGCAGAAGCCGTGCGCCAGGAGCTCAGGCGAAGGCGGCGAATCGAGTTGCTGCGCTCGCTGGAGGCGCCCCATCCCGACAGCCTTGTCACCGCCGCCCTGGGGCTGGAGAGCTGGGATCGGGGCTTGCCGGCGGATGACAGCAACCTGCTCGACCCCGAGGGCGGGGTGCCTCTGCATTGGAGTGCGGAGCAGGGATGGAAGGAGCCGGAGCCATGAGCCTGGCCAGAGGCTCGGTGGTGCTGGTGGATCTGGAGCCCACCCTGGGCCACGAGCAGCAGGGAACCAGGCCCTGCGTCGTGGTGAGCGATGCGGCTGTGAACAGCAACCAGCGTTTTCCATTGATTGCTGTCGTACCGGTCACGGGCACGCCAGCGCAGGGGGCGCTGTACCCAGCGCTCGCACCCGGCGCCAGCGGGCTCACCAAACCCTCCACGGCCCTGGTGGATCAGGTGCGTTCGATTGACAAGCAACGCGTCCTCAGGCGTTATGGCCGGGTGTCGGCGGCGGAGCTGGAGGCGATCGACAGTGGCCTCTGCCTGTATCTGGGGCTGGAGCCGGAGATCTGAGTCCGCTCAGGGGTGGCAGCTATGGCGTGCTGCCGTAGAGCGCCATCACCTCCCGCGCCTGCTCAAGCTGCAGATCGCGGAGGCCGGTGGGCTGCTCAATGCGGATGCCGGCGCCCCAGCGGAACAGCCAGTTGCGCAGGTCCCAGTCGTTATCGATCTTCCAGTGGGGAAGGCGGATCTCCACCGGGAATGGGTGGCTGTCGCCCTTGGGGTTGGGCTCCGGGTAGGTGGTGTGCTCGGCGGGGAAGCGATGCGGCTCCTCGCGGATCAGCTCGAACACCCTGGGGGTGCAGGAGAAGCGCAGCAGGCTCCACGGGGGCTGGGGTCTGCGCCCGGTTGATGGTGTCAGCACCGCCAGCTGCTCGTCGATCGACTCGCCGAAATAGAGGCCGCCGCAGACATGCAGCAGCCGCTCCAGCCGCTGCAGGGCGGCCTCGTGCTCAGACTCCTGGCCGCGGCGGGCGTTGCCGTCTTCGTTGGGCATCACCGGACGATCCACGCGCAGCACGCGGATCAGGCCAGGGTCACCGGGGCGGGCGAAGTGGAAGGTTTCAAAGGCGAGATACCAGCTGATGTTGTGAAACAGAAGCTGCAGCGGCCAGGCGCGGAAACGGCCGTCATTGCCGCGGCGGCGCTGCTGCGGGCTGAGGGCCCTGGCGTCGGGAAGGTGGGTGAGCCTGATGCGGCGGCGATCGCGGATCTCGCCCGCTCCAACCGTGCCGCCTGCTCCGGGCTGGCCAGGGTGCCGGCCTTCTCCTCGGTGAACGAGCGGTGGGCCAGGGTGCGCTCTCATGGGCCTTGAGGCAGCGGTCACGGACCAGCGCCACATGGGCGTCGTCGTCGTGGCGGTAGGGCGACACGCTGAAGTCCCGGACCACGCGGCCGCCGAGGTACTCCCGGACATAGATGCAGTCGCTCCGAGGGATGCAGCGGATCCGAAAGCGGCACCCCTTGACCCGCAGCTCATGGACGCACTGGTCAGCTTGCGGACGTTGCCCTGCGCCATCTCAGTCGATGGAAGCCTCGCGGCAGTTTGCCCATCCCCAGCTCGGCTGACCAGCGCTTACAGGTGAACTCGTTCACTTGCTGACGCTCCTACTGGCTCCAACCTGCGACAAGTGGCGCAACCTGAGATGGCTGCGCGACAGTCCGAGAACCCAGGGAGACCAAAAAAAGCCCCTGGATGCAGGGGCATGGTGAGATGGCTCGGGGGAGACTTGAACTCCCGACCTTGGGGTTATGAATCCCACGCTCTAACCAGCTGAGCTACCGAGCCGCGGTGATCAAAGTGTAATCGATCACCGAATCGGGCTCGGCAGCGGCTTCAGGCTCTCGGTGGGAGCAGCTGCAGCGGGTTCACGGCACCCCGTCCCGGCGGCAGCACCTCGAAGTGCAGGTGGGGACCAGTGCTTCGGCCGGTGCTGCCCATGCGGCTGATCGTCTGGCCCTGCTGCACCTCATCGCCGGCGCGCACCAGCAGGGCGCTGTTGTGGGCGTAGCGGGTGAGGCTGCCGTCTTCGTGGGTGATCTCCACGAGATAGCCGTAGCCGCCGTCGTGCCAGCCGGAGAAGGTGACCCGGCCGCTCTGGGCTGCGATGATCGGCGTGCCGACACTGTTGGCAATGTCGATGCCCCTGTGCATGCGACCCCAGCGCCAGCCATAGCCGGAGGTGAAGACGCCCTGAGCGGGCCACACCATGGTTGTGGAATCGCGGCCGCCGAAGCGGGAACCCTCGGGCTGCTGGCGGAAACCGGGGAGCTCCGGCCAGCTGAGACCACCGCTGCCGGTGGGACGTGCGGCGAACAGGCTGCGGGTGCGCACCGGTGCCGACTGGGCCAGACGCACCTGGCTGCCCACCACCAGCCGGGCCGTTTCCAGACCGGGGTTGAGGCGGAGCAGCTCGGCCAGGGTGAGGCCATAGCGTTCGGCGATCTTCAGCAGCGTGTCGCCGAAGCGCACCACGCCGGAAACACCGCCGGCGGCGGCGATCTGAGCCGGGGGTTCGGGCCGCAGGGCCCGGACATCGAGAGCAGCGACCGCCTGAAGCTTCTCGGAGCGTTCCTTTGGCACGCTCAGCCAATCACCGTCGACGAACTGATGGTCTTCGTCGACGTCGTTGAGGCGAGCCAGACGGGTCTCGTCGACCTGGAGGCCGGAGGAGAGTTCCTCGATGCTCACCGGCTGCTTGACCTGCACCCAGACGCTGCGCGATCCGGTGGGCAAAGAGGCGATGAGCGTGCCCGTCCCGGAAGCGCCAGCATCGTCATCGGCAAGGGCGGCCACAAGAGGAAGGGCGGCAGCGGGGGCGGTGAGCAGTGCGGGCAGGATCCAGTGGCAAGGCTTCATGCAAAACAAGCAAAGAACAAAACCGGCGGAGAAGCCGCACATCCGCGGGTCCGGCAGACAGTAGCGTCCGAATTCGGAGGCAGCAAGGTCTGGCGTGCCATCGCGTAGGTCGTCCCCTCCCCACCGTCGGGCATGCTGTGACGGTTTTTTGTGTGACTGGGACTACAGACTGCTGTACTCCAGCTGGCGCAGGGCTTCGAACAGCACCACCCCCACCGACACCGACAGATTGAGGCTGCGCACGCCGCCTCGCCCCGAGCTCACGGAGCAGGGCATCGGGATCGTGAGCCGCTCCTCGGCGGCGGCCAGCGCTTCCGGAGTCAGACCGTCACTCTCGCGGCCGAACAGCAGCCAGTCGTCAAGGGCGAAGGCGTAGCCCGTGTAGCTGCGGCTGGCCCGGCTGCTGAGGGCCAGCAGCCGCCCGCCCTGCTGCTGCCGGGCCAGCAGAAAGGCAGCGAGGCTCGCGTGGCGGTGAAGCCGCACCCACGGCCAGTAGTCGAGCCCGGCCCGCCTGAGCTGGCGGTCACTGATTTCGAAGCCCAGGGGTTCGATCAGGTGCAGCTCACTGCCGGTGGCCGCGCAGGTGCGGGCCACGTTGCCGGTGTTGGGCGGAATCTCCGGCTGGAAGAGCACGATCCGGGGCATGGCGGCTCAGCAGGGTTCCGCCGGCAGGGGCTGACTGATCGCCAGCAGATCGATCACCCGGCCCTGCACCACCAGCCACGCCCTGTCACAGCGCGCGGTGAGCACCTGCTGCAGCCGGCCGAGCCGGTCGCGGAAACGCCCGCCCGCCGCCGTGGTGGGCACCACGCCCCAGCCCGTCTCCTCACTGACCACCACCAGCGGCGCCTGGCAGGAGGTCAGCGCCCCCACCAGCGCCTCCCGTTGCCGGCTCCAGAGCTCCTCCTCCAGTTCCAGATGGGCCGCCACCCAGGTGCCCAGGGAATCGACAAGCCCCAGGCAGCCTGGATCCAGACGATCGAGGGCGTCGACAAGGGCACCTTCCACCTCGCGGCAGTCCCAGCTGGCCGGTCGGCGACGCCGGTGGCGCTCCAGTCGCCGCTGCCAGGCCGCGTCGTCCGGCAGCAGGGGACCCGTGGCCAGATACACCACGGGCCGTGCCGACTGAAGAGCCAGATGCTCGGCCCAGCGGCTCTTGCCGCTGCGGGCCGGGCCGCTCACCAGGCTCAGCCTGGGAACGGGATCGCCGCCGCCCTCAGCCGCCACCGTTCATGTTGCGCAGCGTGGCCACCGAGGAGGGGGAAACGCGGTTGAGATAACGGAAGATCCAGTACTTGAAGATCGTGGCCAGTACCACCGGGAAGGTGGCGATGAACAACATGATGAAGTTCTCGCGAGCGGGCAATCCCAGGTGCTCAGCCACGCCATCGAGCAGAACGGTCCAGCCCTCCGGGCTGTGGAAGCCCACGAAGATGTCGGTGAACAGGATGATGGCGAAGGCCTTGGCGCTGTCGCTCAGCCCATAAACGAGCTCATCGATGAAGCCGCGCAGCACCTGCAGATCCCGCTGGCCGAACACACAGACGAAAGCGAAGCCGATCAGGCCGCAGAGATCGGCAAGTACGTTCTTGATCGCCTCGGTGCTCTCCTCATCGGCTTCTGCCTTGAGTTCGCGGGCTCTCTCCGTGAGCCGGGCATGCAGCTCCTCGCGGCTGGGCAGGGCCTCGTCCTTGAGCAGGGCATCGAATTCGATCTCCGCCTGATAGGCCCGCAGCTTCTGGATCGCCCGTTCCTCGAGCTGGGGTTTGGGATAGGCAAGGATCGGCGCGTGGGGCGAGAAGCGGTCGACCAGCGGCCCCACCAGGTAGCTGCGGCTCACCTGCTGCACCAGGATCGGCACCAGGATCAGCAGCAGCAGAATCCGCAGTGACACCAGCGTGGAATCGCGGCGCCGACGGAAACCCGCCACCATGTTCGCTTCCGCTTCCGGGTCGAGCTGCCGGCGCACCTGGTCGACCACGCCCAGCAGGCTGCGGGGCAGCACCTCGGGTGAGCGGCTGATGCTGGGAAGGGGCTGGCGGTTCTGCTCGTAGCGGTCGACCACGGATTCGACCAGCTGAAGCTGGCGCAACTCCTGCCCCGCCAGCTCCTTGCGGTAGGGCTCCACATGCTCCAGCGCCTGGCGGCAGACCTGCAGGGCGGCCCGGAAGCGCCGCAGCACCTGGGCCTGCATGCCCTTGGGAAGGCGCAGCTCCAGCTCCGGCCGAACCGGCCGGTCGTTGTAGTGCTCGAGCTCGATGCTCTGGATCAGCAGAGCCGATTCATACCCCCGCTCCAGGTCGTTGCTGAGGTCGAGGGTGCGGGCGCGGCCGAGGGCACCCATCCAGTCGGTAAGACCCATGGAGAAAGCAGGGTGCGCGTCAGCGGGAGAAGACCCACCAGGTCAGCATCGGCACCACCGATCCCACCACCAGCAGCACCACCACCCAGGTGAAGGCGTTGCTGGAGGCGGTGTCCTCCTGGCTGGGGATGTTGGTCACCACCGCAGGGGCCTCGGGGACGTCCGGTTCTCCTGGATCTTCGCCCCCGTCGATCACCACGTCCAGTCGGGCCAGGGCATCGAGGGTGGCCTGGCGATAGCGATCCCCCTCCTTCAGGGGCTGGGCCATGGTGGTGCGCGCCGTGCTGCGCAGCAGTTCAGGCGGCAGCTGGCGCTCCAGGGGTGGTGAGGCCACGATCGCCGTGCCCCGGGTCTGAGCGTCGATCAGCAGGAACAGCAGCGGATCACCGCTGAGACGGCCCTCCGCCGGGTCGGGAGTCCAGCGCTGCAGCAGCTGCCGCCCCAGGCTGTCCAGGCTCACGCCGTAGTCGAGCCGTTTGACGGTGATCAGCCGGGCGTCAACGTGGTCGGCGGCGAAACGCTCCAGCTTCTGCTCAATCTCGCTGCGACCGGCCCTGCTCAGCACATCCGCCGTGTCGATCACCCGCTCCGCAGGCGGGGAGGCGGGCAGGTCGGCCAGGGCGAGCGCCTGGGCCGACCGGGCCGGAACCACGAGGGTGAGGATCAGAACGGCCAGCAGCAGGGCATGGCGGACCGGCCGGAGCTGGGACGGAAAGGCCAAGGACGGAGCGCAGGTCTTTCCAGTCTGACGTCAGCTCGCCAGGCTGTCGCGATGAAGGATGGCGATGACCTCCAGGATCTGCCCGGCCCGCTCGGCCCCCACCACCAGCTGCCCGGCCATCGCCGCCAGCAGCTCCTGCTCCTGGGGCTGCACCACACGGTCGCAGTGAACGAGCTGGGCCGCCATCGCCAGGGCGGTTTCCTGCTGGGGGGCATTCAGGGCCGCCAGAGCCTCGGCCAGGAGCGGCTGCCAGCCATGGCTGCGCAGCCGCTGCAGCAACCCATCGAACAGGCTGCCCATCTCCTCCTCGGTGGCCTGGCGATAGGGGCTGCGGTCTTCCAGCTGCTGGCGCAGGGCGTGGGCCTCCTGGCGGTCGAGGGTTCCGTCGCAGGCCACGGCGACCAGGGCGATGGCGGCGAAGGCCTCTCGGGGAGTCATGGGAACGGGAGAACACTGGGCCCATTGCAGCAGCACCGGGCCCTTCCGGCATCCTGGACGCTGATGAACGACATCGCCGGCTCCGATGGCCATGACTGCACCCGCCCGCATCGTTGTGGGGCTGGGGGCTCTGGGGCTGATCCTCACGGTGGTGAACCAGGCCACCGCGCCCGCCCTCGAGCCCCCTCTGGAGCGCGCCGCCGTGCTCGCGGGCATTCTCTCGGTGCTGTTGATGCTGGTGGGCGTGCTCGGCGAGCGGGTGCTGCCGCTGGAGGCGGAACGGGCGGCCCTGACGGGCCGTGAGGGGCTGGAGCTCAGCGAGGGGCTTCCTCCGGAACTGGCGCGGGAGCTGGGCTGGGGCAGCACCCTGCTGCTCACGGCCACCCCCGCCGCCGTTGTGCTGGTGCTGTGGAACGGCCGGGCGGTGTTGCGGCGGGGGCTGCTGGCGGACACGGCCTACGTGCCCGGCCCGATCGCCGATCGGGCCCTGGCCACGGGGCGGGCGATCTCGCTGGTGGATCTGCGTCTCTATCCAGGCCGTGACGAGTTCGACGGGCTGCTCGCCGGACTGCCCTCCGTGCTGGTGCAGCCGATCGGCGAGCGGGGCCTGCTGCTGCTGGGCGGCTGGTCGGCCCGCTGTTTCAGCCGCGCCGACCTGCTCTGGGTGGAGGGGTGGAGCCGCCGCCTCAGCGAGGACTGGCCGACCGGGCCGGACGCGCCCGGAAGCGGCTGACCACCCGCCCGCCGGGCGCGGACACCTCGATCGTGCCGTCGTTGCCGAGGCGGCCGCGCAACCGTGTGCCCCGGGTGAGCTGGTCGTTGCTGCTGCGGCGCAGCTCCAGCGGCCCATCGGCTTCCACGTCCTGGGTGCTCCAGTTCCACTGACAGCGCTCCGCCCGCAGATTTTCTCCCGGCTGCTCGATCCGGCAACCGGCGGCAATGGTGGCCTGCTGCTGCTTCCCATCCACATCGAGCCCAACCCCGCTGGCCTGCAGGCTGCCGCGACGGCCCTGGAAGGCCGCATCCGTGCTGGCCCGCTGGGCGGGAAGATCGATGGCCACCGATCCGGTGGTGAGGGCGTTCCCCTCGACGGGATCCTCGAAGCGCACGGGCGACCCCAGGGTGTAGCGCTGCTGGATCGTGTTGCCCGAGAGCGACCCGGCGATCAGGGTCTGGGCCGGGCGGTCGGCCGGCCGGCCGGCGGGGCGGCGGGTGCCGCGCACCAGGCCGCGGGTCTCGAGGACGCCGGTGCCCGGGTACCAGTCGGCCCTGTCCACGGTGAGCAGGGTTTCCGGCGGCCCCGCCGGCAGGGCATGGCGGGGATCGAAGGAGCGTGCCCAGTGCTGCAGGCGCGGCCGGCCTCTCATTTCCAGGAGGCCCTTGTCGAACTTGAAGATGGCGCGGCGGGCCGAGAGGCGGTTCTGGCGGTCGAAGGCCTCCGGAGCGCGATCGATGATCAGCCGGTCCCGGCGTGGCAGCCAGCGGGCGCGGGAGGCCCGGATCTGCAGGGGCTGATCGCCGAGGCGGTCCACCCGGATCTGCCCCTCCAGCAGAATCGCCTCGCCGTCGTTGATCACGGTGCCGCGGGTGGCGGACAGCCGGTAGAGCGGTTGGCCGTTGGCGTAGATCACCCCTTCCGGATCGCGGGCCTGGGCCACGCGGCGGCGCAGGTCGTAGCGCGCTTCCGGGCTGCGCAGCTGCCAGGCGGGTCGACCCTGGCGATCCTGCTGCCGCAGGTCGAGGGAGCGGAAGACGAAGGGGGGCGAGGGTTCCTCGACCGTTTTCGTTTCCCGCTGGCAACCGGCCGCGAGCAGCAGAACCGGCAGCAGGAGAGCGGCGGCCGTGCGGCAGGGCGTCCGGTTCACAGGGGTCCGTCGAGCTCGAGGCGCTGCATCACCGGCTCCGGTGGCGGCAAGGGCGCCCCGACCGCCAGACGCCCCCAGCCGCGGGCGTCCTGCCAGCGGGAGCCATTGCCGTCCTCGCCGGGGCCGGAGCTCAGCGGCTCCTGGCCCAGTTGTTGCAGCATCCGTGCCGACAGGTCGGGCAGCAGCGGAGCGAGCAGCACCGCCACCCGCCGGGTCGCCTCCAGCACGGCGTAGAGATCGGCCCCCACAGGGCCGGCCATGCCTTCGCGCTTCATCGCTTTCCAGGGGGCCTGATCGTTGAGGAAACCGTTGGCGCTGATGGCCAGCTGCAGCGCTGCCTCGGCGGCGGCGCGGAAATCGAGTGACTGCATCGCCGCGTCGTAGAGGGCATCAGCCTCCTGGGCCAGCTGCGCCAGAGGATGCCGCAGCTCGGCCGCGTCGCCGGCCGGAGGCACGGAGGCCTCGAACCATTTGCGGGCCATCGACGATGTGCGGTTCAGGAGGTTGCCGATCGTGTTGGCGAGGTCGTTGTTGACCAGATCCACGAAGCGCTGCTGCTGGAAATCGCCGTCGTCGCCGAAGGGGATGTCGCGCAGCAGGTACCAGCGCACGGCATCACGGCCGCAGAGATCGAGCAGGCGCTCCGGATCGAGCACGTTGCCGAGCGACTTGCCCATCTTCTGGCCTTCGCGGGTAAGAAAGCCATGGCCAAACACCCGCTCGGGCAACGGCAGCCCCGCCGAAAGCAGCATCGCCGGCCAGAACACCGCATGGAAACGCAGGATGTCCTTGCCGATCACGTGCAGGCTGGCGGGCCATCCCCGCACCACCGCCCGGTCGAGATCGGCTGGATCCTCCGGTTCGAGCAGCGCCGAGATGTAGCCGAGCAGAGCGTCGAACCACACGTAGAAGGTGTGGCCCGGATACCCCGGCACGGCGATGCCCCAGGGCAGGTCGACGCGGGAGATCGAGAAGTCGCGCAGGCCGCTGGCGACGAAGTTCTCCACCTCCCGTCGCCGCGAGGCCGGTGCGATGAACCCGGGCCGGGCCACCAGCTCCTCGATGGCGCTCTGGTAGCGGGAGAGGCGGAAGAACAGGTTCAGCTCGTCGCGCCATTCCAGCGGCCTGCGGTGGATCGGACATTCCGGATCGTCGGCCTCGTGCGGGTCGTCCTTGAATTCCTCGCAGGCCACGCAGTACCAGCCCTGCTGTCGTCCCTCCACCACATCGCCGCTGGCGCGCACCCGCTCGAAGAACTGGGCGACGATCGCGGCGTGGCGGGGATCGGTGGTGCGGATGAAGCGGTCGTGGCCGATTTGCCAGCGCCGCCAGAGATCGCGGTACTGGGCGCTCACCCGGTCGCAGTGGGCCTGGGGGGTGAGGCCGGCCGCCTCAGCCGTGCGCTGGATCTTCAGCCCGTGCTCGTCACAGCCGGTGATGAACAGCACCGATTCGCCGCGCAGCCGCCGATGACGGGCGATCGCATCGCAGGCCAGCGTGGTGTACGTGCTGCCGAGATGCGGGCGGTCGTTGACGTAATAGAGCGGAGTCGTGAGCGTGGTGGTCAAGGCTCTCGATCAGGGCGCGGGTGAAGGGCTCTTTCGGGTGCCTGTCGGCCCTGCCCCGGGGGCCGGATCCTACCCATGGGCCGCCTATCGCCATGCCATCCAACGACCTGCGCCGTCGCCGCCTCTGGCTGGCCGCTCTCCATCATCTGGCGATCGCCGACGGCGACTTCTCCACTCCGGAAGTGGCCCTGCTGGAGGAGGAACTGCGGCGCGAGCTCCCCGGCATCGACTGGGACGACCTGCACCTGCCGGGTGCCGAGGCCCTGGCCCACCGCTTTGTGCCCGGCAGTCCCCTGGCGGAGGAGTTCCTGCGCACGGCCGTCGTGGTGGCCCTCGCCGATGGCTGCATCAGCCCGATCGAACGGGAACTCCTGCAGCACTGGAGCGCGGTGCTGCAGGTGGGCCAGGAGGCCCTGGCCGATCTCCACCCCCAGCGTCTGGGCTGTGACACCGAGAGCGAGCCAGGCCTGCTGAACGGACTGCGGCGCTGGCTCGACGAGATCGATCCCACGGATCCGGCCGTGGCCCGCTTCCTGGTGCGGCTGATCCCGGCCCAGTGCCCCTTCGAGCGCGATGTGACGCTGTTCGGCCGGAAGGTGGTGCACATTCCGCCGATGTGCAAGATCAATCCGCTGTATGAACAGCTGGTGGCCCTGCGCTTCCGCTGCCTCTGCCGGCTCGCGGAGATGGAGGAGAGCCCAGGGAGCTGAAGCCCGGGCCGCCGACCGGCGCTGGTGGCGGGCGATCCTGGGGCCGTCGCTCACTCCCCGATGGCCGTTCCCAACGAGGCAACTCCCGGCGTTCTGGTGTGGGGGGGCGGCAGCGGCGGGGTGGCGGCGGCCCTGCAGGCGGCACGCTCCGGCGCGGACACCCTGTTGCTCACCCCGGGACCCTGGCTGGGCGGCATGGTCAGCGCCGCGGGGGTCTGCGCCCCCGATGGCAACGAGCTCACCCCCTGGCAGACGGGCCTCTGGGGGGCCCTGCTGCGGTCCCTGGCCGCCGCTGAGCCCACCGGGCTCGATCAGAACTGGGTGAGCTGCTTCGGCTACCGGCCCGCCACGGCCGAAACGATCCTGCGGCAGTGGCTGGCCGCGGAAGCGCGGCTGCAGTGGTGGCCGCTCTGCCGGTTGCGGGAGGCCCGGCGCAGCGGCGACCGGCTCACGGCCCTCACGGTGGAGCGGGGGGGCGAGCCCTGGATCCTGCGGCCGCAGCTGGTGATCGACGGCAGCGACCGGGGGGACCTGTTCCCCCTGGCCGAGGCGGCCTTCGACCTGGGCTGGGAAGCCCGCGAGCGTTACGGCGAACCCTCGGCCCCGCCGGCGGCCGATCTCGCCGGCGATCCCTTCTTCCGCCGTCAGGCGGTGCAGTCGCCCACCTGGGTGGTGATGGGGCAGCTGGCGGAGGAGACGCCCGCCTTCCCCGCCGATGCACACCCGGTTCTGCCCGCCCCCTTCACCGGCGCCGCCGATGCCTTCGGCCTGCCGCGCACCCTCACCTACGGCCGCCTGCCCGGCGGGCTGGTGATGCTGAACTGGCCCCTGCGCGGCAACGACTGGCACGACGGCCTGGAGCGCGCCTTCGCCGGCGATCGCCAGGCCGAGGAGGCCCTGGGGCGGGAGATGCGCGACCACAGCCAGGCCTTCGCCCGTGCCCTCGAGCAGGCCAGCCATGGCTGGCTGCAGCGCGGATCCGCCTTCCCCAGCGCCGACGAGGCGGCCGCCGGCGCCCTGGAGGGCGGCGAACCCTTCGCCCTGATGCCCTACTGGCGAGAGGGCCGGCGGCTGGTGGGGCTGGAGCGGGTGGTGGAGCAGCAGCTGCTGCCCAGCGGCCCCGGCGCCAGGATCGCGCCGCTGCCGCTCGCCCCGGAGGGCGCCACCACCGCCATCGCCGTGGGCAACTACGCCAACGATCACCACTACCCCGGCCCTGACTGGCCCCTGGCGCCAAAGAGCTGCCGCTGGGGCGGTCGCTGGAGCGGCACGCCCTTCACCGTCCCCTACGGCGCCCTGGTGAGCCGCACCGTGGTGAACCTCCTGGCGGCTGATAAGTGCCTGAGCGTGAGCCACATGGCCAACGGCGCCACCCGGCTCCAGCCGCTGGTGCTCAACCTCGGCCAGGTGGCCGGTCTGGCGGCGGCCCTCTGCCTGCGGGATGGCCTGCTGCCGGCCCAGCTGCCGGTGCGCCGTCTGCAGCAGGCCCTGATCGACGACCCGCTGGCTCCCGCCGCGCCGGTGCCTCTCTGGAGCACGCCCTGGCACCATCCCCACTGGCGGGAGCGGCTGCGGGCGGTGCTCGCCGATCCTGCCTGGCTGGATCCCTCTGGAGTGCCCA
Source organism: Cyanobium sp. FGCU6 (assembly GCA_024958655.1). Taxonomy (GTDB): domain Bacteria; phylum Cyanobacteriota; class Cyanobacteriia; order PCC-6307; family Cyanobiaceae; genus Cyanobium. The sequence continues at coordinate 283,077 of JANWUR010000001.1, forward strand.
TGGGCGCCAGCGTGGAGGATCCCTTCCGCGCCCCGGCGGAGCCGCACGAGCAGCTGTGGGCAGGGGAGCTGCTGGTGGACGGCAGCGGCGGCTATCGGCTCGCCGCTCCAGGCGCGCCGGATGGGGAGGCCTGGCCGCTGATCACCCTGGAGCCGGCCCTGCATCAGTGGTTGGCGAGCCAGGAGGCGGATCGGCCCGTGCGGCTGATCGGTTGCGCCAATCCCTGGGGCCCCTGGCTGCGGGTCTCGCGGCTGGCGGCTTAGGCCCCCGCCTCCAGCCGCAGCCGGTCGCGCAGCGGATCCACCTCCCGCACCCGCACCAGCAGCGCATCACCGGGGGCGCTGCGGGGCGGGCAGAGGGCGGGGAGATCGAGGGCCAGATCCTCCAGATGCACCAGGCCCAGGCGGTCCTGCTCCCGCAACCAGCGCAGGAACAGGCCGTTCCACTGGGGAGCCTGCTGCTGCTGGAACCACACCTGCTGCCAGTGGCGCTGATCGTCGCGGGAGATCTGGATGCCCTGGCGCAGCGGGCCTTCCAGCTCCGCCAGCAGCGGCTCCAGCTCCGCCTCGCTCAGCAGAGCCCCTCCGCCCCGCTGGCCCAGGATCTGGCGCCATACCACCAGATCGCCGTAGCGGCGAATCGGCGAAGTGGCCTGGACGTAGGCCTCCAGCCCCAGGCTGAAGTGGGGAGCCGGGCGAAAGCCCATGTGCCCGCGGCTGAGGCAGCGGCGGATGGCGGCCTGGCGCACCGGACCGGGGGGCAGGGGCTCGAGCTCCTGCTCCGAGGGCAGGACGGCGGCGGGCTGGCTGCGGTAGGGAAGGGCAAGCCCATGGCGGCGGCCGTGGTCCGCCACCACCGCCCCGGCCAGGATCATCGCCTCGGCCACCAGCTGGCGGGAGGCGGAGGGTTCGTTGATCTCCAGCTCGGCCTGCGGCTCCTCCCCCTCGCCGCCCTCGCGGCAGCGGATGCGGCCCTCGGGCTGATCGAGCTGCAGGGCACCCTGCCGCAGCCGCCAGTTGCGGCGGAGCAGCAGCAGCCGGTGCAGGCTCAGCAGATCGGCCTCCTGGGGCGGGGCCAGCTCGATCAGCTCGTCGGCGTCGGCGTAGGAGAGGCGGTAGGCCGGCCTTACCCAGGTGCGCTCCAGCGCGGCCTCGGCCACCGCGCCCTGCTCGTCGAGCACCACGCCCAGGCTCCAGGCGGCGCAGCGGCGGCCGCTGCGCAGGCTGAGGGGGCCGGTGCTGAGCACCAGCGGGAACATCGGCAGGGTGCCCCGGGCGAGGTAGAGGCTCGAGGCGCGGCGGCGGGCCTCAAGGTCCAGGGGGCTGTCAACCTCGATCAGCCGGTTCGGATCGGCGATGTGGATCCAGATCCGCTGGCGGCCATCGGCGAGGCTCTCGAGCGCCAGGCCGTCGTCGATGTCGGCGGTGTCGTCGTCATCGATCGTGACCGTGTGCAGGCCGGTGCGATCCACCCGCTCCGCGTCACCGGCGCAGGGATCGTCGGCGGCGGCCGCCAGGGACTGGGCTTCGGCTTCCAGGGCCCCAGAGAACCCCTGCTCCCAGGTGGTGGCCTCCAGGGAGGGCAGGTGGTGGCGCTCCCACTGGCCCAGATCCACCAGCAGGTGGCGGAGGTCCGCCGGATCGCCGCTGCAGTGGGCGGCCTGCAGCGCCTGCCTGAGCGCGGGGGGCAGCGGCACCTGGTCGTCGCCGGCGGCATGGCGGCGCAGCAGGGCCAGCTCCTGACGCTCCACCGGAGCGAGCGACGCGGGGCTCAGCGGCCGGCGCTCCCGCAGGGCCCGATGCCAGGCCTGCTGGCGCTGCTCCGCCAGCTCCCTGAGGCGCCGTTCCCGTCGCAGGCGACGCACCTCCGCCAGGGGGCGGGGCTCCAGCAGGCCGTGGCGGAAGCGGAACAGGGGCTGGGGGCCCGCCAGCCACAACCAGACGGCGGCCCGCTGGGCGGGATCAGCGCCATCGCCGATCAGATCAACGAAAGCGGGCAGGGAGAGGGCGGCGGCAGTGGGATCGGCCTGGAGCAGCAGCCAGGCCGCCCCGTACTCGCGCGCGGGGAAGGCGGCTGCGGTGATGCGGGCGGCGTCGAGGCGCCAGGGATCCTGGTCGAGCCGGGAGGGACAGGCCCGATCAGCCGGCAGGCTGGCCAGCAGCGTGAGCTCCCGCAGGGGGAGCTGCTGCGGGCGGGCCTCGAAGCCCACCGCCAGGCTGGCCCGGCTGCCCTTCAGGGCGAGCACCACCGCCAGCCGCGGGCCGCGGGATTCAGCCACACCGACGAGATCGCCGGGGCCGATCGCTGCGGCAGCCGCGGGCGGCAACGTCAGCCTTCGGGGTTCACGAAGGGAAGCAGGGCCACGATGCGGGCACGCTTGACGGCGTTGGTGAGGTCGCGCTGCTGCCTGGCGGTGAGGCCGGTGAGACGACGGGGCAGGATCTTGCCGCGCTCGGTGATGAATTTCTTGAGCAGATCGACGTCTTTGTAGTCGATCGGATCACCGGGTTTGATCGGCGAGAGACGCTTCTTGAAAAAGGAGCTGGCCATGGGAAAACGGTGGGAAACGAAGAATGGTTCTGCGACTGCGGAAGCGAACGAAGGGCCTCAGGCCGCCGCGCTCACTTGATCTCCTTGTGAACCGTGGAGGAGTTGCAGTGGGGGCAGAACTTCTTCAGTTCCAGCCGTTCGGTGGTGTTGCGGCGGTTCTTCTGGGTGGTGTAGCGAGACACGCCAGGAGACCGCTTGGCGGGGTTGGACCGGCATTCGGTGCACTCGAGAGTGATAACGAGCCGGACGCCCTTGTTCTTTGCCATGGAAGGACGTTGCGCCGCGAAAGCGAAGCGAGGGGACAATCGCCCACCATACCTGGCAGCCTTACCCCCAGCCGGCGGGGCTCTGGCGCAGCCGCCGGGGAACTGAACCCTGGAAAACTAGGATCAGCCGCTGTTCTGGTCTGGATCGATGCGGGTCTCGCTCCGATGGCTCGAGGAGCTGGTGCAGGTCGAGGCACCGGCCCTGGAGCCCGAAGCGCTCGCGGAGCGGCTGTCGATCGCCGGCTTCGAGGTGGAGGCGATCGAGGATCTCTCGGCCAGGGCGGCCGGCGTGGTGGTGGGTTTCGTACAGCAGCGGGATCCCCATCCCGATGCCGACAAGCTGAGCGTCTGCCGGGTGGACGTGGGAGCGGCCGACCCCCTGCAGATCGTTTGCGGTGCCGCCAACGTGAAAGAGGGCATCCACGTGCCGGTGGCGCTGGTGGGCACCACCCTGCCGGCGGTGGGCCTCACGATCAAGCCGGCCGAACTGCGCGGCGTAGCCAGCAGCGGCATGATCTGCTCCCTTCAGGAACTGGGCCTCGCCGAGAGTTCCGAGGGCATCGCCATCCTCGACGAACTGCTGGAGGCGGTGCCGCCGCTCGGTGCCCCGGTGGGGCCCGGTTTCGGGCTGGATGACCAGGTGCTGGAGCTGGCGATCACCGCCAATCGCCCCGACGGGCTCTCGATGCAGGGGATTGCCCGCGAGGTGGCGGCCCTCAGCGGCGGCCGCACCCGCTTTGCGGCCGTGCGCGAGGCCGTGCCGGCCGCGCCGCTGGAGGTGAGCCCTGAATCCAGGGCAGCGATCGAGGCCGGCGGGCTGTTCAGCGTCACGGCCCTGAGCGGTCTGCAGGTGGGGCCTTCCCCCGCCTGGCTGCGGCAGCGGCTGGAGCGGGCCGGGGTGCGGGCGATCAACAACGTGGTGGACATCACCAACCTGGTGATGCTGGAAACCGGCCAGCCGCTCCACGCCTTCGATCGGCAGGCCCTGGCCCAGCTCGGCGGTGGCGCCCCCGATCCCGTCCGCCTGGGCCTGCGCCAGGCCCGCAGCGGCGAACGGCTCATCACCCTCGACGGCGAGGAGCGCCTCCTGGATCCAGAGGCCCTTGTGGTCACCTACGCCGACCAGCCGATCGCCCTGGCCGGGGTGATGGGCGGGCAGGGGGAGGCGGTGAATGAGTCCACCAGCTCCATCTGGTTGGAAGCCGCTGTGTTCGCCCCCCAGGCGGTGCGCCGGTCAGCCCGCAGCGTGGCCCTGCGCACCGAAGCCAGCAGCCGCTTCGAGAAGGGTCTGCCCCCCGAGGCCACCCTGGCCGCTTCCGACCGGGCGGTGGCCCTGCTGGTGGAACTGGCCGGTGCTCAGGTGGAGGGCCGCTGGTGCCATCTCCGGCCGGGCGCGCAGCGCGAGCCCCTGCCCCTGCGCCGCGATGCGCTTCACAACCTGCTCGGCCCGGTGCTGATCGACGGCGAGGAGGCGGACCTGGGCGACGAGCGGGTGGTGGCCACCCTTGAGGCCCTGGGCTGTCGGTTGGAGTCCGACGACGAGCTGGAGGGCTGGTGGGTGACCGTGCCGCCGTCGCGGGCGATGGATCTGCAGCGGGAGGTGGATCTGATCGAGGAGGTGGCCCGCCTGGTGGGCTACGACCACTTCGCCGCCCATCTGCCTGATCCCCTCGTGCCGGGCGGACTGGAGCCGGCGCAGCAGGCCGAGCGGCGGCTGCGGCGCGCGCTTTGCGCGGCGGGTCTGCAGGAGACCTGCCACTTTTCGCTGGTGGAACAGGGCGATGGCCGGGTTCCTCTGGCCAACCCTCTGCTGGCCGACTACGGCCACCTGCGCGACAACCTGCACGAGGAACTGCTGCAGGCCGCCCGCCGCAACCTGCAGGCTTCCCAGCCCGGGTTCTGGGGCTTTGAGATCGGGCGGGTGTTCCAGGCTGCCAGCGATGGAGGCGCCCCCACGGAGCGTCCGCTGCTGGTGGGGGTGATCGGCGGGGAACGCCGCGGCGAGCGCTGGACCAGCAGCGGCAAGCCCCGCCATCCCGACTACCACGAAGCCCGTGGGGTGCTGCAGGCCGCCCTCGATCCCCTGCGACTCCCTGTGGAGGATCGGCCCTCCACGGCCAACGGGCTGCTCCATCCCGGTCGAGCGGCGGAGCTGGCGATCGAGGGCCGCCCGGCCGGCTGGTTCGGCCAGCTCCATCCCGCCCTGGCGGAGCAGCTGGATCTGCCGGCGGCCACCTACCTGTTCCAGCTCGACCTGCCGCCGCTGCTCACGGCCGCCACCCGCCGCAACCGCTGGCAGCCGGCCTTCGCCCCCTTCGCCACCGTTCCCGCCTCCGAGCGGGATCTGGCCCTGGTGGTGCCCAGCACCGTGAGCGCCGCCAGCCTGCTGAGCGCTATCCGCAAGGCTGGCAAGCCGCTGCTGGAGCAGGCCGAACTGGTGGATCGCTTCGAGGGCAGTCAGGTGGGCGAGGGCCTGTGCAGCCAGGCCTTCCGTCTGCGTTACCGCGACCCGGCCCGCACCCTCACCGACGAGATGGTGGAGGGGGCCCACCAGAAGGTGCGGCAGGCGCTGGAGAAGCAGTTCAAGGCCCAGCTGCGCAGCTGAGCACCGCCAGCGTCTCCACATGACTGGTGTTGGGGAAGAGGTCCAGGGCCTGCACCCAGCGCAGGTCATACGCCCCCTCTGAGCAGAGACGACCGAGATCGCGGGCGAGGGTGGCCGGATCGCAGCTGAGGTAGGCCAGCCGCTGCGGACGGCCCGCCAGGATCGCGGCCACCGTGGCGGCATCGAGGCCCTTGCGGGGCGGGTCCACGAACAGGGCGGTGGCGTCGCTCAGCCGTTCGGCGAGCACCTGGGCCACGTCGTGGCATTCGAAGCCGGCCCGGTCCGCCAGGCCATTGGCGGCGGCGTTGTGGCGGGCCAGCTCCACGGCGCCCGGATGCTGCTCCACCCCCTGCACCCGCCAGCCGGCGGCGGCCAGGGGCAGCGAGTAGGTGCCGATGCCGCAGTAGGCATCCACCAGCCGGCCTTCGGCGGGGCCGAAGGCCTCGATCAGCCACGGCACCACCCGTTCGGCCTGCAGCGTGTGGACCTGGAAGAAGGTGTCGGCGGCGATGCGGACCTGCAGACCGGCGAAGGATTCGTTCAGCCAGCCCCGGCCCGCCAGCGTGTCGGTGCTGGCTCCCATCAGCTGGTTGGTGGGCTCAGGCTGCAGGTTGAGGCCCACCCCCACCACCTCGTCCCAGCGGCGGTACCACTCCTGGGCCAGCTCCTCGATCCCCGGCAGTTCCCGCTGGCTGGCGATCAGGGTGATCAGCACTTCGCCGCTGTGGTGGCCCACCCGCAGCCCGAGGTGGCGCAGGCCGCCGCTGTGGCCATGCCGGTCCACCGGCCAGCCGCTGGCCTCCAGATCGTCCTTGATCGGCTGGATCAGCCGATCGATCCGCGGATCGAGCACCGGACACTGGTTCATGTTCACGATCCGGTGGGTGCCGCGGCGGTAGTAGCCGGCCCGCAGCACCCCCTCCTCGGTGCGCTCGAGGGGAATCAGGGCCCGGTTGCGGGTGCCCAGGGCGGGAACGGAGAGGGCGAAGGGCCGCATCAGGCCCGGGTCGAGGCCGGCGATGCGCTGCAGGGCAGCGGCCACCGCGGCCTGCTTCCAGGCGGCCTCGGCGCCGTCGTCGAAGGCCTGCAGGCTGCAGCCGCCGCAGTGATCGGAAAGGATGCACGGAGGCCGGCGCCGCTGGGGGGAGGGGTCGGCGACCGCCAGCAGCTCCCCGTGCCAGTGCCCGCGTGCCTGGCGGCTGAGCCGCACCCGCAGCTGATCGCCCGGGAGGCCCCCGGCCACGAACACCACCTGGCCGTCGATGCGGCCGATCCCCCGCCCGTCATGGCTGAGGTCGTCGATCCGCAGATCGAGCCGTTCACCCACCGCCGCCATCCACGCTCCGCCGCCGTCTCCGGACCCTATCGCCCGTGGGATCGTGCAAAGGGGCGTTACACCTTGGCGGGGACGGGCGGGTGTTGCCTGGAGAGGCTCGATAGGATGCGCAGGTCTGTGGTCGCTTCCATGAGCGTCGTTCGCGATCTGATCCTCCAGGCCGATGATCAGCTTCGGTATCCCACCGGCGGCGAGCTGCGCTCGATGGTGGAGTTTCTCAGCGGAGGATCCCGTCGTCTGTCCGTGGTGAAGGCCCTCACGGAAAATGAGAAGAAGATCGTGGATGAGGCTGCCAAGCAGTTGTTCACCCGCAAGCCCGAATACGTGGCCCCGGGAGGCAACGCCTTCGGTCAGAAGCAGCGGGCCCAGTGTCTGCGTGACTACAGCTGGTATCTGCGGTTGGTCACCTACGGCGTGCTGGCCGGGAGCACCGAGATGATCCAGCAGATCGGCCTGGTGGGTGCTCGCGAGATGTACAACAGCCTGGGCGTGCCGATGCCCGGCATGGTGGAGGCCATGCGCACGCTCAAGGAAGCGTCGCTCGCGCTGCTCGGCGGCGAGCAGGCGGCCCTTGCCGCCCCCTACTTCGACTTCCTGATCCAGGGCATGCAGACCACCACCTGAGGCGATCACCCGCCCAGGCTGTTGCTGGCTCGATCCAACCTGAAGCCCGAGGACCCGATCACCGAGGTGATCGGGTTTTTTTGTTGGCCAGGCCGGGGCTGTAACGACTGGGCAAGGCCGCCCGGCCCAGGAGCGATCCTGTCCCACTCATCTCAGAAGATCCCAGTCATGGGTCTCAGCATGTGTCCCGGATGAGAAACGCGATTAGGCCTGGCTGCGTCGGGTGCTCGCTGGAGTCTCTGTTGGGATGCGCGGCGGGGCGCGCCGCTTGATTTTCGCCCCCCTGGACTCGAGGCGAGGCTCCATGATGGTCGTACGCAGATGCAGCTGTCCCAAATCAGTCTCAGCCCAGGTCCCGGTGTGCGAATCAGCTGAGACGACTGAATGACTGATTGTTCTGGCGGCCTGGCTGTCGCCGGGCCTCCCATTTCTGGTCGACGGTCTGCCTGGAGGTGCATCGGGGGGCTCGGAACCGGAACGTCCAAGCCGTCATCGCTCCGCGCCGCTGCCTGCATCGCCTTGCGTACCTGTGTCTAAAGCAGGTACGCAAGTTTGAGCGGCCCAGACTGGGCGCGCATTTTCATGGGCATGCAGCGCCCCTGGACAAACCCAGGATCCTTGATGGACAGCCTTTGCGGGGCTGGATCCTGCGCTCTGGGTGATCAACCAGGCGTTCGTCTGCGCCGATTGTTGATTCACAGGTGACCTGAAGGGACCTTTCCCCTGACGTCACCGCTGAGATTGCAAATTTTGGAGGACTTTGAACTCTCGTAAGTCTCATTCAGGACACAGATGTAGTCCTGGACCTGGACACAGATGGGAGGAGCGCACGGGCGCCGGGCGGATCTTCGGGCCACGGATCCTGCTGCAGCGAATCGGTGAACAGCGGTGAAGGCGGGGCCGTGGGCCACCATCCGTCTATCTCATCCAAGACGCAGGAATGGTCCAGCAATGGGAGCCAGATGCGATAAGTGCTCGCTAGTTCCGCTCCTTCTGCCGGTACAGCTCCTTGAGCAGTTGGTAGGCCTCGTTCACCCGCCGCATCGCCTCCTCGGAGCCACCGGAATCCGGATGGTGGCTCAGGGCCATCTGCCTATAGGCCTCCCGGATCTGGGCAAGCGTGAGTCGCTGTCCTGGATCGGTGGGAAGCTGCAGCAGCCGCAAGGCTCCCTGCAGGGTCATCGTGTGCTCGAGCGTCTGGAAGGAGGTTCCCCGACGCCGCCGGCGGAAGCGCTGCACGAAACGTCGCACCAGGGTGGGGATGCGCAGGCTGAGGGTGGAGCCACTGAACGGATCTTCGAGCAACCCGGCGGTCACCATCACCCGCTCGAAACTCGGAGGCCCATCTCCCCACTGGGGCACCAGTTCGGTCATCAGGCGGCAGGCGGCCGACCAGGTGAACGTTCGGCCCTCGCTGGCATCGGAACTGGGCCAGATGTCCTGGGCCAGCCACACCATCGCGGCTTCCAGCACCGCCTCGTTGGCCGGCTTGCCGTAAAGACCCTGCCAGTGCTCCCGCACCACCTCGATCGCCTCCGCCACCCGTTCCGCTGACAGAGGGGGAAGGGGCCCCACCGATGCCGGCGGCCTCGGCCGACCGGGAACCGGCGTGCGCAGGCTACGGCGGAGCTGGCGGGTGTTCTTGCGGACGAACCCCGGCAGGTCGATCCCGCCGCCTCCAGCCGATCCAGCCGAACGGTTCGCATCGCGCTCCCTGGGCAGGGTCGGCCCCCGATCGAACTCCACCTCCAGCTGCTCGAGGGCGCCTGGACCCACAAGAACCAGGGCAGCGTTCTCATCGAGGTCGTCGTCTTCCTCGGCCGCATGCGATCCGCGCCCCTCCTGGTCTTCCTGCTCGCTGGTCTCGTCTTCAGCCAGAGCGAAGAGATTGTCGAGCAGTCGCTCGAGCACATCGCCGCGGTTGCGCAGCCCCCACTCCTTCTTGAGCGCATCGATATGGGCGATGCGGTTATGGGAGAGCTCGACGCTCAGGCGTCGTCGTCCCTCCGGCTCACGCGGTTCGAGGGGGGACGACAGAGCTGAGGGGTCGCTCACGGCGTCTGCCAGGTCCGCAGGAGCTGGCGCTGCACCTCGATCGCCGGCTGGTCGCGACTCTGCTGGATGCTGAGCGGTGGCACCAGAGGCGGCGGTGACGGCTGAAACCGTTGGATCGGCGGCGGTGCAGGAACTGTCCGGGGAGCGGGAGCCTGGGGAGCCGGAGCGGTGTCCACCCCCAGAGCCGGTGGCGGCACCGCCGGTGCCGCAGCCGGCCGCGCCCTCTGCCGGGCAATCGCCAGTTGCCGTTCCTCCTCCTGCAACCGCGCCAGCTGGGACGAGGGCACCACGCTGAGGAGGTGGCCAGGGGTGGCGTCGGCGGGGTACACCATGCTGACCCGGATCGGATGGGGAACCCCGGGGACCAGGTTCAGCGAAGCCAGCGAAAGGCTTTCACCAGAGCGCAGCCCCACATGCACCTCGCGCAGCCCTTCCGGCATCTGGATCTGGAGCGAGCCGCGGAAGGCGGTGAACGGGCGGCCGCCGGTGGGTGACGGGTGACTCATCACCAGGTCGTAGGGCCCGCTGCCTTTGAGATCGAGGTCGACGTCGAAACGTACGCCGTAGGTGCCGACGTTATCCAGGGAGGAGTCGATCATCCGGCTGGCCAGGGCGTTGACCTGCACTTCACCGGTGCCGAACGTATGGCGAGCGGTGCTGGTGAAGGGAACGTGCAAGGGGCCCTGGCGGGAGAGGTCGTGGCTGAGGCGGGCCTTGTAGCTGTCTCCCAGGGCCACCCCTCCCACTCTGGAAAACACCGTACGGTCGCGGATCTGCTGCAGCTGATTGAGATAAACCCGTCCCGGCGCGAGCCTGCCGGAGTCGAGAACCGCCAGCACATCGGCGTCGGAGGTGGGGTTGCTGGCCGCCACGACGGCGATCTGGAAGGGCCCATCACTGTGCCCGCGCAGCAGGGCATTGGCAATGCCGAGGGCGGGCAGAGCAGTCTGGAACAGAACCAGGCGGCTGCGAGCCGGGATCGTGATCTCGTCTTCAAGCCTGCGATCGAGTCTGCCGCGCAGCATCTGAATCGCTGTGGCGTCACCGGGTCCGGTGTTCCAGGGCCGGGGCCCGAGAGGTTTCACCCCCATCAGGTTGTTCGCCAGATAGGGAGCCTCGAAGCTGTTGCGCACGGCACCGGCATCGAAGCGGATGTGGACCGGGCGGATTCCTGGATTGATCAGGATCGCGGCCAGGGTGAGCTCGGTACGGCGTTGCCCCGGCGCAATCGAGCGCCGGTAGGGCGGGAAGTATTTGTGGTGCAGATGCATGCCGAACGGACCCTGGAAGGTGAATTCGGCGTTGCGCAGCGGCTGGCCGGTCTCCGTTGCGTAGGCATAGCCGGGAGCTGTGCTGATCAGGATTCCTGGCCCCTCCACCTCCTCCGGCTGGTTGGAATGAAGAACCGGCAGGCGATTGAAGATGCCGTCGAGCGGTCGTGCCCGCTGGCCGGCCATCAGGGCCACCCAGGCCTGGGCCGGCCTCAGGGGGTCGAGCAGAACCAGGCCTAGCGAAAACAGCAGGGCCCAGGGTCGCGGGGTGAGGGAGCGGACCTGGTGCAAGGAAACAGGAGGACGTCGGGTGAAGCGGGACCACGAACCGGACCCGGTGGATCGGCCGCGAATCCTGGCGGCATCCGGGCCGGGTCGGGGGGGTGCGGAGCACTCTCGATCCCCCCCTCGTGCTGGCTAGAACCTGGGCGACTGATCGATCCTGCCATGCTTCCCCCCCTCTTCTGCTGTGTCGGCCCTGAGGATGGCCGCACGGGACGGCGGCGCTACCAGGAACGCAAGTGGCAGATGCTCGCGTTCATGCGTGATGGCCTCGAGCGTCAGCTGGCGGCCGTGAACGCGGCGATCAGCACCCTGGAACGGCAGATGGAACGCGATCAGCCTGAGCCCGGCAGCTGATCGGTGAGGGGCTGCCATCAGCAGCCGTCAGCCCCGTGCGGAGGCTCTCCAGCCCGCGCTGCAGACGGCGCTGCACAGTCATCGGGCTCACGCCCAGTTCAGCGGCCAGACGCCGGCAGCTGAACCCCTGCAACACGATCCTGCGCACCACCAGGCGTTGATCCTCTGGGAGCAGGGCCAGCATGGCCTGGGCACGCCCTTGGGCCCTGGGTTCCACCTCTGCGGGCCGATCCCCCTCCGCGGCCACCTCCTCCAGCTGTTGAGGGGTGAGCGCCGTGGCCCGGCAGAGCTGGCGCTGCCTGAGCAGCAGCCGGCAGTGCTCCTGGTCGAGGCCGATGCGCTCCAGTTCAGCCACCAGCCTGCCGGGCTGTCCGGCGGTGCTGCGCTCCAGGCGCTGCAGTTGCTCGAGCCGCTCGGCCTGGCGACGCGGCAGCCGCACCCGCGGTGCCAGATCCCGCAGGTAATGAAGGATGGCACCGCGCACGTGCGGCCGGGCGAAGGCCTCGAATGGGGTGGCTGCCGCAGCGCGGTAAAGCTCGGCGGCCCGGATCAGACCCAGAAGCCCCACCTGCATCAGATCGTCGCTCGCCTCACCGGTGCAGCGGGCGTAATGGATGGCCAGAGGGCGGACCAGATCCCGGTGGGCCTCCACCCGGCGGTTGCGGCGTAGAACGGTGCGGGAAGGGCCGTTGCGGGTCCGGGATGGCGCAGTGGGGCCGGGCTGGGCAGGGGCGGCCGCCAGGAGGGAACAGGACATGACGATGGAGAGGTGACTGGAAGAGAGGGATGGGAGCGCCCTGTCGGGACGCCGGGCAGAGCGGGCTGCCTCTCTCCAGGGAGACCTGTGCCTGAGGTGTGGTGCAACCGTGAATTCACGGAATCGTGGCCGTGCAGGGCCTCAGGGTTCGGCTGCCACGCTGCGCAGCAACTCCCAGGCGCCGTGCTGGCGCAGCCATGGCAGGTTGGACTCCGCGGTGCAGAGCAGGTAGCCGGCGAACCCGAGGCCGTTCACGCTGAAGCCGGCCCCGTGTTCGCGCACGCGCACCACGGTCAGGAACCACTCGTCGTCGAACAGCAGGTTGTAAGCCGCCAGGGGAGCAGGATCGCTCTCCGGCTGGCCGAGGCCCAGCTGCCGACAGTGCTCGCGGTAGAGGGCCGGCAGATCCGAGCCTCCCAGGGGATCCCGGCGGGCACTGAGGGCGTGGCGCCAGGGGGGCGCTGGCCGCTCCCCCGCGAGCTGGGCGAGGAGCAGCGGGGCCAGGGGGCAGCTCTCTTCGGCCCCCTGCCGCGGCAGAAGCTGCAGATGGCGATGGGGCTGGCTCGCTCCGGCCACGCCACTGCTGTTGAAGAACCACAGCCCACCGGTGTCCGCGGCCACCCGGGCCACCGCCTGCCAGTCGGCCTCCTGCAGCCAGCCGCTCTGGGGCTGCCAGCCCTCGCTGATCACCAGCAGATGGCACTGCTGCACTGGGTACTTGTTGAGCAGCACCACGTGGCCGGTGGGCATACGCTCCACTTCCAGCGGCCGATCCCAGGGCAGGAAGGGATTGGGGCGGGGACCGCCGGCCCGCAGATGGCGCGGGGTGGTCGACAGCAGCCGCCGCAGCACAAAGGGAGCGAACTCCGGCGGGTTCACAGGCTCGGTGCTCAGCGGAACGAGCGCCCCGACGTCCAGGGCCCGCTGCGAGACCTGGCGTGCACGCTGCCAGGTGCGTTCAGCCCGCACCGGCCTGCAGACGGGCCAGCGATGCTCCCTGGTAGTACCGGCCGAGGATCTCGTTGTAGCGGAGACCTTGCTGGGCCAGCTCCTGGGCCCCGGTCTGGCTCATGCTGGCACCAAGGTGACCATGGGCCTCATCCACGATCTGCTGGGTGGCCGCATAAAGGCTCTCAACGATTCCGCCCTGGTAACTGAGGATCACGCCGGCGGTGCTGGCGGTGGCCTCGCGGGTGGGAGCGCTCACGGCCTCCAGGCCGGTGTAGTTCTGCCAGCGGGTGGTGTCGCCAAGGTGCCAATGGGCATCGGCTGGGCGGGCCATGTGGGCCATGGCATAGGAGCGGGCGGCCACCGCCTGAGCCCGCAGGGCCTCGATGTTCCAGGAGCTCGGCATCTCACCACCCACCACCGAGGCGATGTAGCTCTCGAGCGGCAGGTGGTTGACCACCTGCACCCCGTCTGCTGCCCGCAGCACGCGGAAGCGGCCCGCGTAGGGCCGGCCGTCGGCCAGCAGGTGGCCCTCGCTGCCGGTTTCCAGCCACACCTCGGCGGCGCTGGCGAGCTGGCTGCCCACGTCGGCGGTCTCGCCGCCAGCGCCGCGCTGCAACACACGGCCGTCGCGGTCGCTCAGCTGCCACGGGCCGCTGGCGCTGAACCGAGGCGAGGGGGAGAGCTTGAGCAGGGCCACCCGGATCTCGAGCGGCACCTCCGGTCCAGCCCCCGGGTCAGCCATGCCGTTGCCGCCTGGTGCTCGCTGGGCCTGCAGACCCCGGACGTCCTGGGGGGCATCGGCCCGGCCCTGGCTGATCGTGGTTCCGCCGCTGCCGCTGGGCGCATGCGGTTGGGCGATCAGGGCATCAAGCAGGTCGGCTTCGGCCTTCGGCACCGCGGGCTGCAGCAGCCCCTGCGCAGCAAAGCCCGCACCCACCGCCAGGAACGCCAGGGGTGCCGTGAGCAGGACCGGATGGCGACGCAGTTCACGAAGGGCTGCCGGCAGCCTCAGGGATGAGGCAGCAGGCAGCCCCAGGCCTGGAGGGCCCGTTCGGCCGTGCCGGAGTCGGGCGAGGAGGAGGCGTCCCAGGGAGGCGGCGCTGTTTGCAGAAAACCGTCCCACAGCAGATGACCCGTACCGATCAGGCGGATCATGCCTGAAGAAGCCGCCCTGCACACCATCCCCCCCGGACGGTCGGAGCATTGCCAGCCGACCACGCGGGTGCGCCCGAGGCGCTCCATCCACCAGGGAGCGACCAGAGCATGGGCTGACCCGGTGACCGGGTCTTCGTCGATCCCCAGATCCGGAGCGAAGAAGCGCAGACGGTAGTCGGGGATCTCTCCACCCACCTGCTCGCCGGCTGCGGAGAAAGCTGCGGCCTGCATCAGCACCAGGCCCTTGCGCAGGTCGCCCGGCAGCAGGGGCGCAAGCCGCAGGGGGGCCGCCAGGGGGGCGGTGGCTGGCAGCAGGACCACCGCATAGCCCAGGGGCGACGTCCAGAACGCCTCGGCGGCCGTGGTCAGATGCTGGGCGAGCAGTGCCTCGAGTGCGTCGGGTACCGGTTCCCGCCGCAGGCCGGAGCTGGGCAGGTCCAGGGAAGCGCGACCAGCGGCAGCGGCGCCGAGCTCCACCGACAGGGGGCCGCTGCGGGTGTGGAAGCAGAACGGCTGGCCTGCCGTCACCTCCCCCCAGTGGCCGAGAGCCAGCAGGGCCCCCAGGGTGGCGTGGCCGCAGAGCGGCACCTCGCAGTGAGGGGTGAACCAGCGCAGCAGCCACTGATCCCCCCTGGGGAGCAGGAAGGCGGTTTCCGACTGGCGCAGGCTGCGGGCCAGGCCCTGCAGCCAATGGTCGTCAGCTGGAGCGTCGAGCCTCACCACGGCGGCGCCGTTGCCGTGGAAGGGCCGATCGGCGAAGGCCTCCACCAGCACCGCCGGCAGACCTTCAGGCGCTCGCGACCGGTTGCTCATCCCACGCTCTCCGGCTTCGGGTCGCGTTCCATCAGAGCGCGCACCGCCTGGGGAGCGTCGATGCGGCCCTCCAGCAGGGCCACCACCTGCTCACAGATCGGCAACCGCCAGCCATGGCGGGCCGCCAGCGCCAGGGCTGCGCGGGCGGTGCGGGGCCCTTCCACGGTGGCGTCGATGCGGGCCAGGGCCAGGGCTTCGTCGCAGCCTTCAGCCAGCAGGCTGCCGAAGCGGTAGTTGCGGCTGAGCACGCTGTTGGCGGTGGCGAGCAGATCCCCGAGGCCCGCCAGGCCGTAGAGGGTGGAGCTCTGACCCCCGAGCGCCTCGAGCACGGTGCCCATCTCCGCCAGGCCACGGCAGAGCAGCGACGCCTTGGCGTTGGCCCCCAACCCCAGGCCATCACTGATGCCGGCGGCCACCGCCATCACGTTCTTGAGAGCCCCGGCGGCCTCCGTGCCGATCGGATCGCCATTGGTGTAAAGCCGCAGGTTCGGCACCCGCAGCTGCCGCTGGAGGCGGGTGGCCAGAGGGCCGTCGTCGCTGGCGACCACCGAAGCGGCCGGCAAGCCGCTGGCCAGCTCCTGGGCCAGGTTCGGCCCGCTGAGCACGGCGATCGGCACCGCCGGCAGCCAGCGCTGCCAGAGGCGGCTGGCGGTGCAGAGGCCATCGAGATCGATGCCCTTGCTGCAGCTCAGCAGAGGCAGCTCCTCCGGCCAGTGGGGCGCCAGGGAACGCGCCAGCGGCTCCACGCCCGCCATCGAGATCGCCACCACCACAAGATCAGAGCAGGCCAGCAGGGGGATGGCGCTGCCTCCGTCACGGCGGGACCAGAGCGTCACCGTGTGACCGCCCCGCTGCCAGAGACCGGCCAGCGTGCCGCCCCAGGCTCCCCGCCCCAGAACGCCGATGCGCAGAGTCATACCTGCCATCATGCGCCATCCCCCTGCGGTGGCCATGGCCGGCTCCCCTCCCTCACCCTGGACCGACTGGCAGGGCCATGCCCTGGTGGTGGGCGTGGGCGGCATCGGCCAGGCCCTGCTGGAGGCACTCCCGGCACGCGCCCCCGGCCTCACCCTCTGGTCCGCGGGCCGCCGGCCCCGGAGCGATCGCCGGCACCTGGCGCTGGATCTCAGCGACGACGCCAGCCTGGAGGCCCTGGCGGCGCGGGCGGCCGAGCTGACGCCTCTGCGCCTGCTGATCTGCAGCGCAGGGCTCCTGCACGACGGCGACCTGCAGCCGGAGAAGCGGCTGGCCCGGGTGCGGCGGGCCCAGCTGGAGCGCAGTTTCGCGGTGAACGCCTGGGGCCCCCTGCTGCTGGCCCAGGCGCTCGAGGCGGCCCTGCCCCGCGATCAACCCAGCCATTTCGCCAGCTTCTCGGCGCGGGTGGGGAGCATCGGCGACAACCGCAGCGGCGGCTGGTACGCCTATCGGGCCGCCAAGGCCGCCCAGAACCAGCTGCTGCGCACCCTGGCCCTGGAGTGGCGTCGCACCCGCCCGCAGGCGTGCGTCACCCTCTGGCATCCGGGAACCACGGCCACCGGCCTCTCGGCACCCTTCCGCAGCGGGGTGGCCCCGCAGGGGCTGTTCAGCCCCCAGCGCGCCGCCGCCCACCTGCTCGATCGGCTGCCGCAGCGCACCCCTGAAGACAGCGGCGCTTTCCTGGCCTGGGATGGCACCCCGATCCCCTGGTGATCGCGCCCGAACCCCGGGTAGGGGCCTCAGGCGCGGTGGGCCTGGAGCACCTCCAGCGGAATCACCTCCAGGGTGGAGAGCTCGCTGGCTTCCAGCCGTACGGGCGGCGCCATGCCGTCCTCGTAGGCCTCCAGCCAGCGGCCGGCGCACACGCACCAGTGGTCGCCGGCGCGCAGGCCGGGAAAGCCCCAGGCCGGGGCCGGGCTGCTGAGGTCATTGCCCTGGGCGCGGCTGTAGGAGAGAAAGGCCTCCGTCACCACGCAGCACACCGTGTGACGACCGAGGTCCGCAGGATCGGTGCGGCAGTGACCGTCGCGGAACCAGCCGGTCAGAGGCTGACAGCTGCATTCCTGCAGGGGTTCGCCGAGAACATTGCGGGGGGAGGTGACGGTGGCGGTGACAGCGGGATCGATGCTGGACACGGGGCCGGCAGACGCGGTTCGGCGTCCGAGTCTGGCCATGGACCGGCACAAAGTGCGTCCGGGAGGTTGACGGATTCCGGGGGGGAGGCGTTAGACGTCAGGACATCCGATCCTTCTTCGTTCCGCACGACACCCCTTCATGAGCTGGGATTTCACCGAGGATGCGGCCTTCCTGGCCCTGTGCGACGCCTACAAGGAAAGCGGTGAACCCTCCGCGATGGAGTTCCTGGCCCATGGTGAGGGTGCCTTCCATTTCCAGGAACTGTCCCAGAACGCCGCAGGCGAGGGCATCGATCTCAGCGACTCTGAGGATCTCGAGGAGTTCCAGCAGGAAGTGATCGACACCCTCGAGGAGATGTGCAGCTGAGGGTTCAGCCGTAGAAGAAGGCGACTTCCTTCGGCTTGAGCCCTTCCCAACCCGCTTCCTGCAGCCGCCGGTCGAGTGTGGCCTGATCGAGGTGCTTGGCGCCGGTGCGCACGATCCTGTTGCGCATCGATTTCTTCACGCCGCTGCGGGCCCGCTGGCTCTCCAGCTCCATCACCTCGTTGTAGAGGGCGAGCATGGCAGGAGGGATCGGGGAGCCGTCGAGGTCGAAGCCTGCGGCGATGGCGTCGTCGACGCCGCCGGGTCCGGCGATGGCCATGGGGCAGGGAGCGGGGGACCCGGCGAGCCTGCCACGGGCGGGGTCATGGCGGCGAGCTCCGTCTCAGGCACTGAAATAGCGGGCCTTCTCGTGCAGGGCCACCAGGGCGGTGGTGCTCTGCTCGGGCTCCAGCTGGTCGCTCTCATCCATCGACAGGCCGATGCGTTCGGCCCCCAGCCAGGCCAGCTGCTGGCGGGAGTCGGCCACATTGGGGCAGGCCGGATAGCCGAAGGAGTAGCGACTGCCGCGGTAGCGCTGGGCCAGCACATCGCGCAGCGGCATCGCCGGCGGATCGGCGAAGCCGCATTCGGCGCGGATGCGCGCATGCGTCCACTCGGCCAGGGCCTCGGCCATCTGCACGCCGAGCCCGTGGAAGTACAGGTAGTCGGTGTAACGATCGGCGGCGAACAGCTCGCGGGCGAAGGCTGTGGCCCTCTCGCCCATCGTCACCGCCTGCATCGGCAGCACGTCGGTGGCGGCGACGCCGCCATCGGCGGATGGCACCAGATCCCGGTAGAAGTCGGCGATGCAGTAGCGGTTCCCCCCCCGCTGGCGGGGCAACAGGAAGCGGCCGAGCTCGCGGATGGGATCCTGTGGGTCGAACACCACCACCGCGTTGCCCTGGCGGCCGCAGGGGAAGTAGCCGTAGGCCACCCGCGGGGTGAGCAGCTGCTCGGCCGTGCAGCGACCGAGCCACTCCTGCAGGATCGGCTCGGCCTTCTCGGCCAGCATCGCCTCGTAGGCCTCGCGGCTCTGCTGCTGGGCCTTGCGCAGCTGCCACTGGCCGGCGAACAGGGCGTTGCGATCGAGGTAGGCGAACACCTCGTGCAGGGGGATGGCCTCCTCCGTCAGCACCTGGCTGCCCAGGAAGGGAGGGGAAATCGACGGGGCCTCCGGCACGGCCGCGGAACGCTCTTCGCTGGAGCCGGCTTCGTCGGCGCCGCTGGCCGATGGGGCCGGTTCGGCAACAGCAGCCTCTGACTCTGCGATGACGCCGGCCGCTGGATCGGTGTCGCTGCCTTCAAGGCCCGAGCCAGGCGGCGGACCATCCAGGAACCCCTCGAGATCGCTCCAGCGGCCGGTGGTCTTGGCCGCCATCAGCGCATCCATGAAGCGCAGATCGGCGAAGGCATCGCGGCCGTACACCACCTGGCCCCGGTAGGCGGAGCGGCAGTCACCATGCACGAACCGCGGGGTGAGGGCGGCACCGCCGAGGATCACAGGCGCGGTGATGCCCTCGCGGTTGAAGGTTTCAAGATTATCCTTCATGAAGGCGGTGGATTTAACCAACAGACCGCTCATGGCAATGCAGTCAGCTTGGTGCTGCTTCTGTGCCTCCACGATCGCTTCCACACTCTGCTTGATCCCAAGATTCACCACCTCGTAGCCATTGTTGGTGAGGATGATATCCACGAGGTTCTTGCCGATGTCGTGCACATCGCCCTTGACCGTGGCGATCAGGAACTTGCCCTTGCTGTTGGATTCGCCTTCCACCTTCTCCATGTGCGGCTCGAGTTGGGCTACCGCCGCCTTCATCGTTTCCGCGCTCTGGAGAACGAAGGGAAGCTGCATCTGCCCAGAGCCGAACAGTTCTCCAACCACCTTCATGCCATCGAGCAGAAAGGTGTTGATGATCTGCAGCGGTGGGTAGCTCTGCAGGGCCTCGTTAAGCGCGGGCTCCAGGCCGATGCGCTCTCCATCGATGATGTGCTGCTTGAGTCGCTCCTCGATCGGCAGATCGGCCAGCGATGGCCCTGAGGCCCGAGCCTCCTTGGCGCTGACACCTTCAAACAGGGTGGTGAGGGCGGTGAGCGGGTCGTAGGTGCAGATCGCGCCCGGCGCCTCGTTGTCAAAGCGACGGCGGTCATAGATCAGATCCCGGCACACCTGCTGGTGCTCCTCGCTGATCTTGGCCAGGGGGAGGATCTTGGCCGGACTCACGATGGCCGCATCCATGCCTGCCTGGCAGCACTCGTGCAGAAACACTGAATTGAGCACGATCCGGGCCGCAGGAGACAGACCGAAGCTCACATTGCTCACTCCGAGCACCACGTGCACGCCGGGCAGGCGCTCCCGGATCATGCCGATCGCCTTCACCGTGGCGGCACCGTTGTTGCGATCCTCCTCAATGCCGGTGGAGATCGGCAGGGCCAGGGGGTCGTAGAACAGTTCGTGGGCCGGGATACCGAATTCCAGGGCATCGCGGTAGGCCCGTTGGGCAATGGCGAATTTCTTCTCTGCCGTGCGGGCCATGCCCTCTTCGTCGATGGTGCCGATCACCACGCCGGCGCCATAATCCCGGGCCAGTTCCAGCACCTTGAAAAAGCGCTCCGGGCCGTCTTCATAGTTGGTGGAGTTGAGCAGGCACTTGCCGCCGGCCACCTTCAGTCCGGCCTCCATCTTCTGCCACTCGGTGGAATCAAGCATCAGCGGCAGGTTCACGTTGGTGACCAGCCGGCTCACCAGCTCGCGCATGTCGCGCTCACCATCGCGCCCCACATAGTCGACGTTCACATCGAGCACGTGGGCGTTTTCCTTCACCTGGCTGCGGGCCACGGCCACCAGGCCGTCCCAGTCTTCCTCGGCCAGCAACTCGCGCACCTTCTTCGAGCCGCTGGCGTTCAGCCGCTCGCCGATGATCAGGAAGGAGTTGTCCTGGAGATAGGGCGTGGTGCCGTAGATCGAGGCGGCCGAGGGCTCCACCTGCAGCAGGGGACGCTCGTGCTGGCTCCGGGGGGTGCGCACGGCGCGCGGTGCCGCCTTCATCTCACGGGCCAGCTCCACCAGCGCGCCGATATGGGCCGGGGTGGTGCCGCAGCAGCCGCCGATCACCTGCACGCCGAGATCCTCCACGAAGTGCAGCAGCTGCATCTTCATCTCCACCGGCGTGAGTCGGTAGTGGGCCACCCCGCCGATGTTCTCCGGCAGGCCGGCGTTGGGGATGCAGCTCACCACAAACGGACTGTGCTCGCTCAGGTAGCGGATGTGCTCCTTCATCTGCTCGGGCCCTGTGGCGCAGTTCAGGCCCAGCACATCGATCGGGAATGGCTCCAGGATCGCCACCACCGCGGCGATGTCCGAGCCCACCAGCATGGTGCCGGTCGTCTCCATGGTCACGCTCACCATCAGCGGGCGGCGCTGGCCGGTCGTGGCGAAGGCGGCCTCAATACCCTGCAGGGCCGCCTTGATCTGCAGCACGTCCTGGCAGGTCTCGACGATGAACAGGTCCACATCGCCGGCGATCAGTCCCTCCGCCTGCTCGGCGAAGGAGGCCTTCATCGTGTCGAAGTCGATGTGGCCCAGGGTGGGCAGCTTGGTGGTGGGGCCCATCGAGCCGGCCACGAAGCGGGGCTTCTCCGGCGTGGAAAAGGCATCGGCCATTTCGCGGGCCAGTTCAGCGGCCCGCTTGTTGATGGCGAAGGCCTGATCCTGCAGGTCGTATTCGGCCAGCACGATCGAAGCCGCCCCGAAGGTGTCGGTCTCGATCACATCGGCTCCCACCTCAAGGAACTGGCGATGCACCGCCTGTACGGCATCGGGGCGGGTGAACACCAGGTTCTCGTTGCAGCCCTCCAGGGCCGGCCCGCCGAAGTCGGCGGCGCTGAGATTCATCTGCTGGAGCGAGGTGCCGGTGGCGCCGTCGAACACGAGCACCGGCCGCTGGGGGTCGTGGAGGCGTTCAAGGAAGCCGATCCGGGTGGGAGCAGCCTTGGGGGCGGTGGCAACCATGGGTCAGCCGTCGATGCGGATCCGTGTCACCCAGTGTTCATAGGCGGGATCGCGGCCTTCCGTGATCGCGGTGAGCCGTTCGCGCAGCCGTTCCATCACCGGTCGCTCGCCGGGAAGATCGGTGGTTTCGATCCGCCTCACCGGCGTCACCCTGGCAGCGGTGCCGCTGAGGAACACCTCATCGGCCACGAACAGCTCGGTCTTGTCGACCGCCCGCTCCAGGGTGGGGATGCCCAGGTCACGGGCCAGCTCAAGGATGCTGGCGCGGGTGATGCCCTCGAGGATGTCCTGATCCACGCCGGGGGTGATCAGCACCCCGTCGCGCACCAGGAAGAGATTCATGCCGCTGGCTTCACTCACCTTGCCGCGGCTGTTGAGCAGCAGGGCTTCGTCGAAGCCGCTCTTCACCGCCTCCGTCTTGGCGAGCGAGCTGGTGATGTAGGCGCCGCTGATCTTGCCGCGCAGCGGCAGGGAGCGGTCCTCCTGGCGGCACCAGCTGCTGATGCGGCAGCTCACCCCCTCCGGCGAGAGGTAGTCGCCCATCTCGATGCCGTAGATCAGGAAGTCGGTCTGGATGTTGTGCAGCCGCGGGGCGATGCCCAGATCACTGGTGTAGACGAACGGCCGCAGGTAGATCGGCGTAGAGGGGCGGTTCGCCTTGAGGAAAGCGTCGATCGCGCTGTGGACCGTCTCCTCCGGCAGCTCGGCCAGCAGCAGCCGGGCGCTCTGACTCAGGCGGCGGGCATGGCGGTCGGCACGGAACAGCAGGATCTCCCCCGGGTCATCAGGATTGGGGAGGCCCCGCATCCCGCCGAAGGCGCCGGTGCCGTAATGGAGGGCGTGGGTGGCCACGGAAAGGGTGGCCTCAGCGAAGGGAACGCAGGCACCGCCGAACCAGGCGAAGGGGAGGAACTGGTGCATGCGCGGCGGTGACGATCGCCCGATCTTCTCACTGCAGGCTGCAGGATGGAGTGATGCATCGACTGGCGGCGGTCCCCGGCGAGGGAAGTGACGAGGGCGTGACATTCGTGGAGCAGCCGCCGGCGCCGGTGGTGTTCCTCAGCAGCGCCGCCACCGACCTGGCTGCCGTGGCCGGTCTGCTGGCGGGAGAGCCTGGTCTGCTCGGCGAGGAGCTGCGGGCTCTCCATCTGGCGGCTCTCGCCCATCCGGCCGTGCTCGACCACTACCTGGCTGCCACCCTGAGCCAGGCGAAGCTCGTGGTGGTGCGCCTGCTGGGCGGCCGGGGCCATTGGAGCTACGGCCTCGAGCGCCTGCGGGGCTGGCAGCGGGAGGGCAGCGGGCGTGAGCTGCTGGTGCTGGCGGGCACCGCTGACGAAGACGAAAGCCTGGCCTCCCTGGGCAGCGTGCCGTCGCCCCTGGCGATCGCCCTCGCCGGGGCGCTGCGGGAAGGGGGCGAAGCCAACCTGCGCGCGTTGCTGCTGGCCTTGCGGCAGCTGCGGGCGGGGAGCACCCCCGATCCCCCGGCGGTGCTCCCCGCCCCCGACCCCTTCCCCCACGACTGGCGGGAGGAGCCGGGGCCGCGGGTGGGAGTGATCCTCTACCGGGCCCTGCGCCAGGCCGGCGATCTGGCGCTGGTGGAGGCCATCGGCGCGGCGCTGCGCCGCCAGGGACTGGCGCCGCGAGCCCTCTGGGTCAGCAGCCTGCGGGAGGAGGCGATCCAGCGGGGCGTGGCCGATCTGCTGGAGCGGGAAGGGGTGCAGGCGGTGCTCTGCAGCACCGGCTTCGCCTCGGTGCGGCAGGAGGCTGCCGGGCTGGGGGCGCCCCTGTGGGAGCGCCTCGGCGTGCCGGTGCTGCAGCTGCTCACCAGCGGCCGGCCGCGAGCGGCCTGGGCCGCCAGCGCCGTGGGTCTCGCGCCCCTCGACCTCAGCCTCCAGATCGCCCTGCCGGAACTCGACGGGCGTCTCACCACCCGGGTGGGGGCCTTCCGTGAGACGACCGGCAGCAGCGCCACACTGGCCTCCGCCCTCAGCACCTACGAGCCCGACAACGAGCGGCTCGACTGGATCGCCGCGCTCGCCGCCGCCTGGTGCCGCCTGCGCTCCACCCCGGCTGCCGAGCGGCGGGTGGCTCTGGTGCTTGCCAACTACCCCACCCGCGACAGCCGCCTGGCCAACGGCGTGGGCCTCGATACCCCCGCCAGCGTCGCCGCCCTGCTGGGCTGGCTGCAGGAGGCGGGCTACGGCCTCGCGGGTGAGCTGCCGCCCGATGGCGACGCCCTGATCCAGCAGCTGCTCGCCGGCCGCAGCAACGACCCGGCCAGCGGGTATCGGCCCGCCCTGGCCCACCTTCCCCTGGCCGACTACCGCAGCTGGTACGACCAGCTGCCGCTGGCGGGGCGGGCTCGGCTGGAGGCGCAGTGGGGGCCCCCCGAGCACGACGCCGATCTGGAGAGCGACGGATTCCCGGTGCAGGGCCTGCGCTTCGGCCAGGTGGCGGTGCTGATCCAACCCGACCGCGGCGTGGACCGGGATCCGTCGCGCACCTACCACTGCCCCGACCTGCCCCCCACCCACGCCTATCTCGCCCGCTATCTCTGGCTGCGCCAGTGCTTCGGGGCCCATGTGGTGGTGCATGTGGGCAAGCACGGCAACCTCGAATGGCTGCCGGGCAAGGGGGTGGGGCTCTCCGCCGCGTGCTTCCCGGAGTGGGCCCTGGGGCCCCTGCCCCATCTCTATCCGTTCATCGTCAACGACCCCGGCGAGGGCAGCCAGGCCAAGCGCCGGGCCCAGGCGGTGATCCTCGATCACCTCACCCCGCCCCTGGGGAGGGCCGGGCTGCACGGAGAGCTGCTGGAGCTGGAGAGCCTGCTTGATGAGTACTGGCAGGCGAGCGAACTCGGCGGCGAGCGGGCGGCGACGCTGGCGCGGCAGCTGGACGAACGGCTGGCCGCGCTGGAGCTGCCCGCCCCTGGTGCGGCTGCCCGGGTCGCGGGCGCGGGCGTGGAGGCTCGGATCGAGGCCGCCGACGGCTACCTGTGCGAGCTCAAGGAGGCCCAGATCCGCCTGGGGCTGCACCAGTACGGCAGCCTGCCGCCGACCGAACGGCTGGCGGAACTGCTGCTCTGCCTGGCCCGCGCACCCCAGGAGGGGCAACCCGGCCTCACCCAGGCCCTGGCCCGTGATCTGGAGCTCGACCTCGACCCCTGGGCCGATCCGGAGGACGCCCCCCTCAGCCTGAACGACCGGCAGCGCCTGGAGTCTGTTGCGGCCGCCGCTGCCACCGGCCTGCGGCGGGTGGGCGATGGCGTTGCCCTGCTGGAGGGGAGGGCCCTGGCCCTGGTGAGCGGCCTGCTGGCGTCACCGGAGCTGCCGGTGGAGGATCAGGCGCTGCCGGGCCCCTCGACGGGCGCCGCCCTGGAGCGGGTGCGCCAGCGCCTGCTGCCGCCTCTGCTGGCCTGCGGCGTTGCCGAACGCGAAGCGCTCCTGAAGGGCCTGGCCGGCGGACGCATCGCCGCAGGCCCCTCCGGGGCCCCCACCCGCGGCCGTCCCGATCTGCTGCCCACCGGCCGCAACTTCTACAGCGTGGATCTGCGCGGCCTGCCCAGCGAGGCCGCCTGGGACCTGGGCCGTCGCAGCGCCGAGCTGCTGCTGGATCTCCACCTGCAGGAGCAGGGGGAGGATCTGCGCACCCTGGCGCTGTCGGTGTGGGGCACGGCCACGATGCGCAACGGCGGCGAGGACATCGCCCAGGCCCTGGCGCTGATGGGGGTGCAACCGGTGTGGGATGGCCCGACCCGCCGCATGCTGAACGTGGAGCTGATCCCCCCGGCGGTGCTGGGTCGCCCGCGGGTGGATGTGACCCTGCGCATCTCCGGCCTGTTCCGCGACGCCTTCCCCCAGCTGGTGGGCTGGTTCAACCGGGCCTGCCGCCTGGTGGCCGCCGCCGAGGAGCCGGAGGCCTTGAACCCACTGGCGGCCGCCGCTCGCGCCGACGGCGCCGTGGGTCGGGTGTATGGCTCGGCGCCGGGGGGCTACGGCGCCGGGCTGCAGGCCCTGATCGACAGCGGCCAGTGGGAACGGCGCGAGGAGCTGGGGGAGGCGTTCCTCGCCTGGAGCGCCTGGCGCTACGACGGCGACGCCGAGGCCCCCGAGGGGATCCGGGCGGAACCCGACCGGGCGGGCCTGGAGCGTCGCCTGGCGGCGGTGCAGGTGGTGCTGCACAACCAGGACAACCGTGAGCACGATCTACTCGATTCCGACGATTATTACCAGTTCCATGGCGGTTTGAGCGCCGCGGTGGAACAGCTGCGGGGCGAGGCGCCGGCCCTGTGGTTCGGCGACCATTCCCGTGCCGCCCGGCCACGGGTGCACCGGCTCGAGCGGGAGCTCGACAAGGTGTTGCGCTCGCGCCTGCTCAACCCCCGCTGGATCGAGGGCATGCAGGGCCACGGCTACAAAGGAGGCTTCGAGATGGCGGCCAGCCTCGATTACCTGTTCGCCTACGACGCCGCCACTGACCGGGTGCCGGACTGGAGCTACGGAGCTCTGGCGGAGGGCTGGCTGGCGGATGCTGCTGTGCTGGCCTTCCTGCGCCGCAGCAATCCCTGGGCCCTGCGGGACATGGCCGAGCGCCTGCTGGAAGCGCACCACCGGGGCCTCTGGCAGGGGGCCGACCCGGCTGAGCTGGAGCGGCTGCGGGGCCTGGTGCTGGAGAGCGAGGCCCTGGTGGAGCAGCGCTGAGCGGCTCCACCAGGGCCAGGGCTCAGGCCAGGGCCAGGAGGCGGATCAGCCGCGCAGATCCTTGGCGATCGCCTTCCAGGGATCGATCGCCCCGGGCTTGGCGGCCTGGCCGCTCACCGAGGGGGTCTCCGACTCTTCGCTGCTTGCCTTGCGGGCGGGGCCAGCCTGGGACGGCACGTTCGTGGCAACGGCGCTGCCCTTCTTGCGCTGGTCGAGCACCGCCTGGGAGATCTGCTGGGCAAACGTTTTCTTCACCGGCTTGGGCACCCCACCGGTGAGGTCCACGGTCACGTCCTCGCTGACGCTGGTGCCGGCCAGACCCGGCGACATCTTCTCGAGCTTGGCCTCCATCGAAGCCACCTCGGCCACCATCTCCTTGTCGCCGGGGCTGTCGGCGTTGCCGGGGAAGGTGCGGCGAATGGTGTTCGAGCGGCGCATGAACTTCACATCGCCGAGGCTGCTGGAGGCGTCGGGGTCGAGGAAGAAGGTGGCTTCGTCCTTTTTCGGCTTGGCGTCGGGCGTCTGGCCGGACACCTTCACCGAGGAAGAACGGGAACCCAGCAGGCGATCGAACAGACCCATCGGAGCGGAGAGGAATGTGTCAGCGAACCCTAGCGGCCGCTGAGGGCCAATCCATGGGTATCGGTACCGCAACTCATCAGAAGTCCACGATCAGCGAGATCGGCGGCGATCGCCTCGCACACCAGCGGCGTGGGCTGCCAGCGGTCGTTCATGTCGTAGTCGTACCACGCTTCGGCGCCGTCGAACCCCAGCGCTGCCGCCGCGGCGATCAGGCGGGCATGGGAGAGGCGGTAGCGGGCGGGGTGGGCGAGCAGGGCCAGGCCTCCCGCCCGGCGGATCGCCGCCACCACGGCTTCGGCCAGGAGGCCGGGACCGAACAGGGAATGGCCCCGCAGATACGGCAGCAGGGTCGGATGGTCCGCGTTGAAGCCAAGCGCCAGCACATGCACCAGGCAGCCCTCCAGCAGGGCACTGATCTCCACCCCCCGCCAGAGCATCGGCACGGGGTGTCCTGCTGCGGCTGCCTGCTCGAACGCCTGTTGCACGGGCGCGTAGGAGGCCAGGCTGTGGTGATCGGTCACGGCAAGGTGCTCCAGCCCGATAGCCAGGGCCTGCTCCGCCATCCGTTCGGGTGTGAGGCTGCCGTCGCTGGCGGTGGTGTGGCAGTGGAAGTTGAGCTGACCCGGGCAGCTGCCACGCCCCACTCCAGCCAGCACATGGGCCAGAGGATGGGCCCGGGCTTCAGGCCGCAGCACCGTCCGTGCCCCCCGCGGTGCCAGCCGTTGCCGCCAGCCGCTCGCCCCGCAGCCGCCGCCAGCGGGCATAGAACTGGATCGAGGCGGCCATGAACACCACGAGCGCCACCAGGAACCAGGTGGCCGC
The DNA here is from genome assembly GCA_024958655.1 of Cyanobium sp. FGCU6. GTDB lineage: Bacteria > Cyanobacteriota > Cyanobacteriia > PCC-6307 > Cyanobiaceae > Cyanobium. Next base: position 310,687 of record JANWUR010000001.1, read on the forward strand.
GCCGGTCGGGAACTGGCCTTTGAACACCACCAGCATCACCACCGCCACCAGCAGCAGGGTGGGCAGTTCGTTGAGGGCCCGCAGCTGCTTGGGACTCCAGCGGCAGCTTCCCGCCGCCAGCTGGCCCATCAGCCGGTAGCAGAAGGCGTGGTAGGCCAGCAGCAGCACCACCAGGGCCAGCTTGGCGTGCATCCATCCCTGGTGCAGCCAGGCGGGATTCACCACCAGCAGACCCACCGCCATCGTCACCGCCACCACCATGCCGGGGGTGGTGATGATGTTGGCCAGGCGCCGCTCCATCAGCTGGTACTGCTGCTGAAAGGCCTCCCGCAGGGGCGGGGCCAGGTCCTCGGCCTCGCGGTGGTAGATGAACAGCCGCACCAGATAGAAGAGGCCCGCAAACCACACCACCACGCCCACGATGTGGAGGGTCTTGAACCAGAGGTAGGCCTCCGGGGGCCAGCCTGCGGCGGGGAAGGTAAGGGCAGCGACCGGAACCGACATCCGCTCCCCGGACGAACGATGACGTTCAAATTAGGTCGCGAGTCGGCAGGCCCGCCGTGCCAGGGCGGCCGCGTAGCCGCGCTCCACAGTGCCGGAGAGGGGACTGATGCGGCCGTCGCGGCAATCCACCGTGATCCGCTCGCGGTGGCCCAGCTGATCCTCGATCCGCAGGCGCAGCTGCCAGGCATGCTCGGTGCTGCGCTGAATGCCATCGGCGCACACCGGTCCCACGCACAGCCCCGGGGCCGCCACCGCCGGCAGAACCGGCAGCCAGGCCATCGCCATCAGCGCCAGCGACCCGAAGAGGGCAGCCAGCCGTGGCCGGCGGCGAAGGGGGACTGGAGGGAGCACGGCCGCGCGGGCTGCATCGCCCTCGCATCCTCCCCGATCACGGCCGCACGGGCGGATGTGTCGACGCACACTCCCATCAATCCCCGGCAGCGATGGGACTCAGTCTGCTCCGGCCCCCACCAGCACGTCGGCCGAGGCCTCGCTCTCCCCATCCGCCTCGGGATGGAAGTACTCCCACACCTGGCGGGCCAGGGCCGGGCCCATGCCGGGGGCCTCGGCGATCCGCTCCACGCTCGCCAGCTGGATCGCGTCGATCGAGCGGAAATGGGCGAGCAGGTCGCGCACCCGCTTGGGCCCCAGGCCGGGGATCTCGCTGAGCCGCGAGCGCTTCATCCGCTCGCCCCGCTGCTGGCGGTGGAAGCTCACGGCAAAGCGGTGGGCCTCGTCGCGCAGCCGCCGCAGCAGCTGCACCCCCAGCTGGTCGGCTTCGGTGTCGAGCGGCTGCTTCGCTCCCGGCAGGAACACCTCCTCCCGCTGCTTGGCCAGGGAGCACACCACCAGCTCCTCGTGAAGGTTCAGCTCCCGCAGGGCCTCCATCACCGCCGAAAGCTGACCCTTGCCTCCATCGATCATCACCACATCCGGCCAGTCGTTCAGGCCGCCGGTGTGCAGGGTGCTGCCGGCGGCGCGGCGCACCTCGCCCAGATCCACCCCGCTGGCCTTGGCCTGGGCCCAGCGGCGGAAGCGGCGGCGGATCACCTCGGCCATCGCCATGAAGTCGTCGGAGTGGCCGGCCTGGATCGCGCTGCTGCGGATCCTGTACTTGCGGTAATGCTGCTTGGCGGGCAGGCCGTCGACGAAGACCACCTGGGACGCCACGGCGTCACTGCCCTGGATGTGACTGATGTCGTAGCCCTCGATCCGCCGTGGGGGCTGCACCAGTTCCAGGATCTGGGCCAGATCCTCCGTGGCCAGCTGGTGTTGCTCAGCCGTGCGCTGGGCCCGCTGCAGCTCGTAGCCGGCATTGCGCTCCACCAGGTCGATCAGCTCCGCCTTCTGCTGCCGGCGGGGCACCGCGATCTTCACCTTGCGGCCCCGCCGCTCCGCCAGCCACTCGCCGATCAGCTCCTGCTGGGGCAGGGAGTGCTGCAGCAGCAGCTCCGGCGGGACCTCCACCGGCTCCACCTGGCTGTAGTGCTCCTCCACCACCCGCTGGAGGATGCGGCCGGGATCCTCCGCCACCCCCTCCCCGGCCACGGCATCGGCGGTGAAGCCCAGCCGGCCCACGAGCTTGCCGGCCCGCATCTGGAACAGCTGCACCGCCGCCAGGCGACCGTCGCTGGCGAGCGCGATCACATCGCGGCTCACCGAGCTGTCGCCCAGGCTCATCTTCTGGTCGGCGGTGAGTGCGTCGAGACCCTGGAGCTGGTCGCGCACCCGGGCCGCCGCCTCGAAATCGAGCCGCTCCGCATACCGCCCCATCTGCTCGCGCAGCAGCTCGATCAGCTCCTCGTTGCGCCCCTGGAACACCATCGCCACCTGGCGCAGGGTGCGGTGGTAGTCGTCCGAGGAGATCTTCTCCTGGCACACCCCGGGACAGCGGCCGATGTCGTAGTTGAGGCAGGTGCGGTCGCGATGGAGCGGCAGGGGCCGCTGGCGTAGCGGGAACACCCGCTTCACCAGGCCCAGGGTGCGGCGCAGCAGGCCCACATCCACGTAGGGACCGTAGAAGCGATCGAGGGGGGAGCGGAAGCGGCGGCGGCGGGTGATGAAGATGCGCGGGTAGGCCTCGCTCCAGGTGATGCAGAGATAGGGGTATTTCTTGTCGTCCTTCAGCAGCACGTTGAAATGCGGCTGATGGTTCTTGATCAGGTTCGACTCCAGCGCCAGCGCCTCGGCTTCGCTGTCGGTGACGATGAACTCGATCTCGCACACCTGCCGCACCATCAGGGCGATGCGCGGGCTGTGGCCGTGGCCGGAGCCGCTCTGGAAGTAGCTGCGCACGCGGTGGCGCAGCACCTTGGCCTTGCCGATGTAGAGGATGCGGTCGTCGGCGTCGCGCATCAGGTAGCAGCCCGGCTCTGCGGGCACGTCCTTCAGGCGCTGGCGCAGGCGCTCCGGCTGGAGCAGCAGCGGCCGGGCGGCGGCACCGGCCGGATCGGCATGGGTGGGACGGTCGATCGGCCCTGCCCCCTCAGCCGCCGTACTGCCAGCCGGTGGGGCCGAGTTCCAGGGCTGCCCCATCGCGGTGCAGCACGGCACTCTTCACCTCGCCCACGAACACGGTGTGGTCACCGACGGCCACCTGGCCCACCAGCTCGCACTCCACCGCCCCGAGGGCATCGTCGAGAATCGGCAGTCCGAGGGCGCCGAGCTGGAACGGGGCAGCATCGAAGCGGCCGCCGAGTGCCTTCTGCGGCTTGAAGAACACGGCGGCAAGATCCTTCTGATCGGCCGCCAGCACGTTGAGCGAAAAGCGGGCCGTCCGCTGGATCACGCCGTTGCTGGTGCTGTCGGCCCGCACGGCCATCACCACCAGGGGCGGCTCGAAGGAGCCCTGGGTCACCCAGCTGGCCGTGAAGCCGTTCACCTCCTCGCCCTCGGCCACGCCGCAGATGAACACCCCGTGGGGGATCTTGCGCAGCAGGGTCTTCTTGGCAGCGGCGTCGAGGCTGACTTCGGCCATGGAGGGGTGCGGGAGGGGATGCGGTCGCCGGGCGACTCTAGGAAGACGGCGGATGCGGGGCGGGGGCGTCGCCCCCTACCCTCCGTGCCTGCAGCACGGTTCCATGCGCGCGCTCTATCCGGGCAGTTTCGATCCCCTCACCCTCGGCCACCTCGACCTGATCGAGCGCGCCAGCCGGCTGTTCGACGGCGTTGTGGTGGCGGTGCTGCAGAACCCCGGCAAACAGCCCGCCTTCTCCCTGGAGCGACGGCTGGAGCAGATCCGCGGCGCCACCGCCCACCTGGAGGAGGTGGAGGTGGCCAGCTTCGACGGGCTCACCGTGGAGTTCGCCGGTGCCTGCGGCGCCGCGGTGATCCTGAGGGGTCTGCGGGCCCTCTCCGACTTCGAGTTCGAACTCCAGATCGCCCACACCAACAAGAGCCTGGCGCCTGGCCTGGAAACCCTCTTCCTGGCCACGGCGGTCCACCACAGCTTCCTCAGCAGCTCGGTGGTGAAGGAGGTGGCGCGCTTCGGTGGTGATGTCACACACATGGTGCCGGCGGGAGTGGCGCGCGACCTGGAGAGGCTCTTTAATCGTTCATCCCCTCCCATCTGACATGTCAGAGGTACGCATCACCGTTCTCGACCAGCTGGACCAGCTCGAGGACATCGTCCTGGACGGCAGTCGCATCCCGTTCAGCGGCGGGCGCCTCGTCAACGAGCAGGACGCCATCGAGGTGATGGATGCGCTGAGGGAGTCGCTGCCGAGCCAGATCACCCAGGCTGACGAGCTGATCCGCCAGCGCGACAGCTTCGTGGAGAAGGCCCGCCAGCAGGCCGACGAGATCGTTTCCGCCGCCCGTCGTGAGCGCGAGCAACTGATCGCCACCGCCTCGATCCGCCATGAAGCGGAGCGGCATGTGGCCGAGATGCGGGAGCAGACCCGCCTGCAGTGCGAGCAGATGATCGGCCAGGCGCGTCAGCAGGCCGCCCAGACAGAGCAGGAGCTGCAAAGCCGCATGGCCCAGCTCGAGCAGCAGTTCGCCGTGCGTCGTCAGCAGCTCGAGCAGGAAGCCCAGACCAGGCGCCAGCAGCTGGAGGCCGAGGCGGCCGAGCGCAACCGGGTGCTGGTGGAGCAACACGAGCGCAGTCGGCAGCAGGCGATGCAGGAGCTGGAAACCATCCGCCAGGAGGGTCTGCGGGTGCAGCGCGACAGCCAGGTGGAAGCCGAGCGCCTGCACAACGACGCCCTCCAGTTCCGCCAGCAGACCCAGCAGCAGTGCGATGCCCTGATCGCCCGCAGCCGTCAGGAGGCGGCGGCGGTACAGGAAGGAGCCAACCGCTATGCCGAGCAGGTGCTCGGTGAACTCGAGGGCCGTCTCAAGGAGCTCAGCCAGGTGGTGCTGGGGGGCCGCCGCGAGCTGGTGCGGATGCAGAACCCTGAGGCTCCCAACGCCGCCGTCGTGCCCCTCGGTGAGGCCGCCGCCAACGGTCTTCCCCAGATCGAGCCGATGAACCGGGCGCGCCGGGCCGCCGGACGGCTGCGTCGTGCCACCCGCGGTCTTGCCAGCTGATCCGCAGGCCTTCCCCGGCCGATCCAAGCCAAAGCCCCCGGAATTGTTCGGTTCCGGGGGCTTTGTTGTGATGCTTTTGCGTTCAGGTTGCCTGGGCCTGTTCAGTAGGCCTGGGCGCCGGCACAGAGGGACACATCCTGCACCTGGCGCAGCACCCGGCCGATGGTGGCATTGGGGGCGGCGGCACCATTCGAGATCGCACTGAAGTACCGGGGACCGTCGCTGGTGAGGACCAGGCCGCTGATGGAGCGCACACCGGTGAGGGTGCCTGTTTTCGCGTACACCTGGCCGTCGAGGCTGGTGCCCTTGAACAGGTTGCGCAGGGTGCCGCGCTGGCCGGCGATCGCCATCGACCCCACATAGTTCCGCCTGTAGGGATGTTGATCCATCCGCAGCAGGAGGGCGGTGAGGAAGCGGCTGGTGAGCCGATTGCCGCGATCGAGGCCGCTGCCGTCGTGGATCACCACCCCATCGAGCGGAAGCCCCTGGCTGTTGAGCCAGCTCCACTCACGCCGGGTGGCTTCGCTCAGATCCCAGGAGTCGGCTGCGGTGCGCAGCAATACCTCAGCAGTGAAATTGTGGCTCTCGGTGTTGGCCAGGCTCAGCAGCCCGTGCATCGAAATCGAGGGCTCCTCGTGCAGCAGCAGCGCATCGGGCGGCAGCGGGGTACGCGACGACACCAGCCGCAGCTGGGCGTTGCCACCCTGCTGGCTGATGGCACGCTTCATCAGGGTCTGGAGGCGTGAGGGGGGATTGCTCACCGCCTCCTCGATCGCGTTGCTGGTGACGGCGAGACGGGTGATCGGAGCTCCGTAGGAATAGGCGCGGTCGGCGTAGTTCCAGCCCTGGGGCCACCAGGCCTGGGCCGGTTCCTCCGCCAGTTCCATCTGAACCGCGGTGCCGATCGCGCCGCTGCTGCCACCCGAGTTCAGGGCCAGGCGGGCGAAACGCTGCAGATGGGGAAGAGCCAGGTCGGGGTCCCCCTGGCCGGTGAGCCGCAGGGTGCCGTCAGGGAGGCGCCACAGCTGGGTGGCCAGGCGATGGTCAGGGCCGAGGCGGTCGAGGGCGAAGGCGGTGCTCACCAGCTTCTGGTTCGAAGCGGGAACCCGCGGCCGCGTGCCGTTCAGATCGGCCAGAAGTCGGCCGCTGGGGTCGGCCACCGAGATGCTCCAGGCAAAGCTCTCGTCGCCCACTACACTGGCAACCCGCTGCTGAAGGGCAGGGCAGCTGATCTGGCTCTGCAACCTGGGCAGGGCGTTCGGGGCCGGCAGCTCCGGCAGGGCCGCCAGCGGCACCGGCCGCAGGCCGCGACTGGGGGGCAGGGCCGGAGCTCCCAGGACGGGGGCCGGGGAGGTCAGCGCCGCCACCGGCACCAGGGTCAGGCTGCCACCCAGGAGCAACGAAGCCAGCCGGGCGGGGGACGAGAGGCGCATGGGTCAGATGGCTCCGAGCTTGAGGTCGGTGACGCTGCCGCCAAAGCGGTAGGTGGAACCCTCGAGTTCCACCGGAGCGCCGATCTTGATCGCCTGGTTGCCGAACACCAGGCCCTCCTTGGTCTTGCGGCCCTGACCCTCGAGGATGAAGCGGGCATCGAAGCTGCCGAAAGTCTTCTGGTTGGGGTCGGGAGCGCTCACCACCCTGCCATCGGGGGTGAGGGTGGAGATGCGGCGCTCGAGGGGGAGGATCCGCCGGATTGCGACCGAGCCGTGGGGCTGGTTGCGGATCACGATCTGCACCTTGCCGTCGGCTTCGGCACTGCGCAGCAGGCCCGCCGAATCGGCCGAGGGCACTCCGCGCACGTCGACCGTGACGGTGACGGGCTGCAGGGCACCGGTGGCACGGGCCACGGCGCCGCTGAGTTTCGGCGACCAGATCACCCCACCGAACGCCAGAACCACGGCAGCGGCAGCGCCGAGATCCACCAGGCTCCAGGAGCGAGAGGGGGAGGCAGGTTTCGCCATAGGTCAACCAAGGTCCGCGAAGTGTACGCAGGAGAACCCGGCTGCACCAGCCCCGCGCCCTACTTCTGCAGGCCCTCGATCAGATCGCCCAGGGCGCGGAGGTTGGCCCCCAGCCCGGGTTCCGCTCCCCCCGCCAGGGCGCGTTCCTGCTCCTCGCCGTCGGGGCGCCGCTCGAAGCTGGCCACCGGGCGGAACCCGTCGGGATCCAGCCGGTAGAGCTCCCATTCGCCCGGATGCGCGCGGCGGAGGGCGCTGCCCCCCTGGGGCACCAGGGCATAGGCGCTCTGCCACTGGGAGAGGAAGCCACGGCGCCGCTGCCGGGCCACGCTGCCGATCCCCACCGCCGCATCCTCGAGGGAGGGATTGAGCAGCACCACCGGCCCCCGGTGCCCCTCACAGAGTGCCTCCACCTGCTCGTACTCGGTCTGGGCGGGAGCCACCAGGATCAGCAGATCGGCTGTGGCCGCGTCCGGTCCCTGGGCCTGGCGGCGGCGTTCGTCGCCGTAGCTGCCGAGAGCTTCAGCCAGCTGGGGCGCGTCCCGCCGGGCCAGGGCCGCCGCGCCGGCGTCGGGGAACAGCAGGCGCAGCGCCGGACGGTCCGTCCGCAGCTCCTCGGCCAGTCGCAGGGCGACCGGCAGCAGCCGGAGCCCCTCGAAGCGCAGCTCCGTGGTCCAGCGGCCGTTGGGATCCGCCGCCAGGGCCGAGCGCAGCGCCAGCCGCAGTTGCTGTTCGGCGGCGTGCAGATCGGCGGGAAGCATGGGCAGGTGGCAATCCGAAGCGGACCCTACCCCTGCTCCTCCACCTCCCGGCGGGCCGCCGCCAGGTCGGCCGGCAAGGGCTCCAGATCGGCGGGGGTATGCCAGGAGCCGAGGCTGATCCGCAGGCCGGAGCCGGCCGTCGCCGGATCGAAACCCATCGCCGCCAGCATCGGACTGGCGCCGGCAGCGGAGCCGCTGCGGCAGGCCGATCCGCTGCTCACCGCCCAGCCCCGGCGGGCCAGGGCCCGCACCAGGTCCCGGCCGGGCAGGGGACGGCCGCGGGAGCTCGTCATCGCCAGGGCGATGTGGTGGGGCAGGCGACCCGGCGATTGGGCCGGTAACGGGCCGAGCAGGGCGGTTCCCTCCAGGGCCAGCAGCCGCTCCAGCAGTTCGTCGCGGACGGCGGCGATGGGATCCTCGCCGCCGGAGCAGCGGGCCGTGGCCTCCTCAAGGGCGGTGGCGAAGCCCACCGCCAGGGCCACCGGCTCGGTGCCGCCCCGCAGGCCGCCCTCCTGGCTGCCGGCGATGGGCGGTTCGAGCGTGAGGCCGGATCGCACCAGCAGGGCGCCGATGCCGCGTGGCCCCTCGAGCTTGTGGGCGGTGCAGCTGAGCAGATCCACCGGCAGCCGCCCGAACGCCACCGGGCGATGGCCCACCACCTGCACCGCGTCCACGTGCAGGAGCACCCCAGAGGCGCGGCAGAGCTCACCGATCGCCTCGATCGGCTGCAGGGTGCCGACTTCGCTCTGGCCCCAGATCAGCGACACCAGCCGGGTGGGCGGCGCCAGCAGCGGGAGGAGGGCCTCCAGGTCGACCACACCGCGCCGGTCGACGGGAACCACCATCACGGTCCAGCCGCTGCGCCGCAGCCGCTCGGCGGCGGCCACGGTGGCGGGATGTTCCACCGCGGAGATCAACAGGCGGCCTGGCGGCAGGCCGGCGCTTGCTCCGAGCAGGGCCAGATGAATGGCTTCGCTGGCCCCGGAGACGAACACCAGCCGTCCGCCGCCCAGCTCAAGCAGATCGGCCAGCCGCTGGCGGCTTCGCTCCAGGGCAGCCGCCGCCGCCAGGCCGGGACCGTGAAGGCTGGAGGGGTTCGCCCAGGCGGTGGCCCAGGCCTCCTCCATCGCTGCCCGCACCGCCGCGGAGGGCGGGGTGGTGGCGCAGGTGTCGAGATAGCGGGCCAGGCCCGCCGGTTCATCCGGGGAAGCCGGCATCGCGCTCGAACCGGGCCCGGGTGCGGGATTCGAAGGAGTCGCTGGCGATCGTGACCAGCTCATCGAGGGAGCGCTGCTCCAGCAGGGCGGCGACGGCGGCCCGGGCGGCGGCACTGGGGCAGGCCTCCGGCCGCACACAGCCGCTCACGCAGGCGGCGGCGCAATCGATGGCCTCGGTGGCGGCCGGACCGGCCGGTTCGCCGGCGGCGGCCGGGGGGGCGGAGGGCTGGGCAGGGGCGATGGGCGCGGGGCCCGGCGCCAGCACCCCCTCAAACACCACCTCAGCGGGTCCGCTCATGAACACCGGGCCCTCCGCCCCATCCCACTCGATCTCCAGCGGACCACCGGGCAGATCGATCCGGGCACGGCCAGCGCTGAGGCCGAGGCGATGGCAGGCCACCAGGGTGGCGCAGGCGCCGGTGCCGCAGGCCAGGGTGGGCCCGGCCCCCCGCTCCCACACCCGCATCACCAGGTGGTCGGGCGCCAGCACCTGCACGACATGCACGTTGGTGCGCGCCGGGAAGGCGTCGTGGTTCTCCAGCAGCGGGCCGAGATGCTCCAGATCGATGGCCGCCACATCGTCGACGGGGAGCACCACATGGGGATTGCCCATGCCGGCGGCGGCCACCGTCAGCCAGTGCCCCTCCACCTCCAGCTCGCCCTGGGGCAGGCCGGCAGGCCCGATCGGCAGGTTGGTGGGAACAGCGGCGGGATCGAGGAACGGGGGTCCCATGTCGACCCGGATCAGTCCCTCGGGGCGAAGCTCCGGCACGATCCGGCCCGCGAGGGTCTCCACCTGCCAGGTGCGACCCGGAGCCGCTCCCTCCTGATCCGCCAGGAAGCGGGCCAGGCAGCGGATGCCGTTGCCGCACATCTCGGGTTCGCTGCCATCGGCGTTGAAGATGCGCATCCGCAGTTCACCGCCCTCCCGGGGAGGCAGAGCCAGGATCACACCATCACCCCCCACACCGAAGCGGCGGTCACAGAGGCGCTGAACGGTGGCCGCGTCCAGACCCAGGGGTGCGGAACCATCCGCCTCCTCCGGGGCGAGGTGCCGGCCATCGATGACGAGGAAGTCATTTCCCAGGCCCTGAATCTTGCTGAAGCGGAGCACCGTTCCAAGATGGAAGGACAGCCCGATCCTATGCAGAGCTTCTTCGAGCGGCGGGGCCCCCGCCTCGACACCAGCCTCCCCAGCGTCCGCCACGTGCAGGACCTGATCCGCAACCGCACGATGGTGCAGGTGGTGATGGTGAGCGGTCAGGAACTGGAAGGAACGGTGCGCTGGCAGGACAACGACTTCCTGGCCCTGCGGCAGGACGCCAGCCTGCCCCTGGTGCTGCTCAACCGCAACGCCATCACGCTGCTGCGGGCCCTGCCCTGATCCCGTCCCGCAGGGCGTATGGCACAGTCTGGCGGGTGACCCGGTCAGCGAAAGCCCGTGAGCGAACCCGCCCGCTACCGCCCCCAGGCGATCGAGCAGCCCTGGCAGCGGCGATGGCAGGAGGAAGAGCGCCACCACACGCCCGAGAGCGGTGAAGGTGAGCCCTACTACGCCCTCTCGATGTTTCCCTATCCCTCGGGGAACCTGCATATGGGCCATGTGCGCAACTATGTGATCACCGATGTGATCGCTCGGGTGCAGCGGATGCGCGGCCGGCGGGTGCTGCACCCGATGGGCTGGGATGCTTTCGGCCTGCCGGCGGAGAATGCCGCGATCGAGCGGGGCGTGGACCCCGGCGCCTGGACCGACCGCAACATCGCTGCGATGCGCTCCCAGCTGCAGCGGCTGGGTCTGTCGATCGACTGGAAGCGGGAGGTGGCCACCTGCCATGCGGACTACTACCGCTGGACCCAGTGGCTGTTCCTGCAGTTCCTGGAGGCCGGCCTGGCCTATCGCCGCGAAGCCACGGTGAACTGGGATCCGGTGGACCAGACGGTCCTGGCCAACGAGCAGGTGGACGGCGAGGGCCGCTCCTGGCGGAGCGGCGCGCTGGTGGAGAAGCGCCAGCTGCGCCAGTGGTTCCTGAAGATCACCGCCTACGCCGACCAGCTGCTCGACGATCTCGATCAGCTCCAGGGCTGGCCGGAGCGGGTGCGCACGATGCAGGCCAACTGGATCGGCCGCAGCAGCGGCGCCGAGCTGCGCTTCCCGGTGCTCACTGCCGCCGGCGAGCCCACCGGCGAAACGATCCCGGTGTTCACCACCCGCGCCGACACGATCCACGGCGCCAGCTACGTGGTGCTGGCCCCCGAGCATCCCCGGGTCGCCGCCCTCACCACCCCTGAACATCAGGTATCGGTGGAGGCGTTCTGCGATCTGGTGAGCCGCCAGAGCGAGCAGGAGCGCATCGCCGAAGACCGGCCCAAGCGAGGGGTGCCGCTCGGCACCTCGGTGCGCAATCCCGCCAGCGGCGAGGTGCTGCCCCTGTGGATCGCCGACTACGTGCTGGCCGAGTACGGCACCGGCGCGGTGATGGGCGTGCCGGCGCACGACCAGCGCGACTTCGTGTTCGCCCGCCAGTACGAACTGCCGGTGCGGCAGGTGATCATCCCTGAGGGTTCCGACGAGCACGCCTTCGAGGGTGGCGCCTGGACCGAGCCGGGGGTGCTGATCCACTCCGGCCCCTTCGATGGCCTCACCAGCGCAGCGGCCCGTAAGGCCATCGCCGCCGCTGCCGCCGAACAGGGCTGGGGCGAGGAGCGCATCCAGTACCGCCTGCGCGACTGGCTGATCTCCCGCCAGCGGTACTGGGGCTGCCCGATCCCGGTGATCCACTGTGACGCCTGTGGCGTGGTGCCGGTTCCGGCCGAGCAGTTGCCGGTGGAGCTCCCCCGCGACGTGGCCTTCAGCGGCAAGGGCGCCTCACCGCTCGCCCAGCTGGAGAGCTGGGTGAACGTGACCTGCCCCTGCTGCGGCAAGCAGGCCCGGCGGGAGACCGACACGATGGACACCTTCATGTGCTCCAGCTGGTATTTCCTGCGCTACAGCGATCCGACCAGCACCACCCTTCCCTTCGGCCGTGCGGCGGTGGATTCCTGGCTGCCGGTGAACCAGTACGTCGGCGGCATCGAGCACGCGATCCTGCACCTGCTGTACGCGCGCTTCTTCACCAAGGTGCTGCGCGACCGCAACCTGCTCGGCTTCGACGAACCCTTCAGCCGCCTGCTCACCCAGGGGATGGTGCAGGGCATCACCTACAAGAACCCCCACACCGGCCGCTACATCGCCCCCACCGAGGTCAGCGATCCCTGCGACCCCCGCGATCCGGTCACCGGCGAGGTGCTGGAGGTGTTCTACGAGAAGATGTCGAAGTCGAAGCACAACGGCGTTGATCCGGCCGTGGTGATCGATCGCTACGGCGCCGACACGGCGCGGATGTTCATCCTGTTCAAGGCCCCGCCGGAAAAGGATCTGGAATGGGACGATGCCGACGTGGAGGGGCAGTTCCGCTTCCTGCAGCGGCTCTGGCGCCTGGTGGAGGGGGTCCTGGCGCAGGGGATCTCCCTGGCAGCGGGTTCGCCGGCGATCGACCCAGCCGCCCTCTCTGAGGGTGAACGGGAGCTGCGTCGGGCTGTGCACGGCGCGATCACCGCGATCGACGACGACCTGAGCGACGGCCACTACCAGTTCAATACCGCCGTGTCGGAGCTGATGAAGCTCAGCAACGCCATGGCCGCGCACCTGGAGGCCGCCTCGCAACCGGTGGCGCTCGAGGCCCTGCGGACCTTGCTGCTGCTGCTGGCACCCTTCGCCCCCCATCTGGCGGAGGAGCTGTGGCACCGTCTCAGCGGTGGGGGAAGCGTACACGGCCAGCGCTGGCCGGTGGCTGACGCCACGGCGCTGGTGCAGGACACCGTGCCGCTGGTGATCCAGGTGAAGGGCAAGGTTCGCGGGCAGCTCGACGTGCCCGCCGATGCCGATCGGGCCACGCTGGAGAAACTGGCGCTCGCGAGCGAGGTGGCCGCCCGCTGGCTGGAGGGCCGCGCCCCCAGCCGGGTGATCGTGGTGCCGGGCAAGCTGGTGAACCTGGTTCCCTGAATCCCCGGGCCTGGGCCCGGATCGGATCATGTCCGCAAAGAAACGGAAGCCTGGGCGGGCCCTGTGGTTTCAGGATCGCTGGAAACGCAGGGATTCCGGCCTGCCCCAGTCGCCTTCGGCGCTGTAGCCGCGGGCGTTGGCGCAGAGGTAGCGAAGGTTCCAGAACACCGGCTCCGGGCTCGGCAGCTCCAGGGCTGCGGCGATCGTCTCGAGATCCCGGGGGGTGCCGTCGGCGAGCAGGGCGCCGATCCGCCCCTGGATGTCCAGGATCCCGGCGGCGGCCTTCTTGCCCGCCTCCACCCCGGGCTGGTCGTAGGCGTTGATGTTCACCAGCTCGGCGTACAGCCCCACCGCCCGCTCGAACAGGGCGATCAGCACCCCCAGGGCCGCCGCATCGAAGCGGCGCAGACAGATCGAGAGGCTCTGGCGGCCGCCTTCACTGAGGGCGGCGCGGGTGCCCTGGAGGAATCCCTCGAGGAAATCCCCGGGGTGCTCGCCATCGATCGCCGGCACCTCGGCGGGGTCGTCGAGGGCCTCGATGAACACCACGAAGAAGTTGTCGATGCCATCGCGCAGCTGTTGCACATAGGCGTGCTGGTCGGTGGAGCCCTTGTTGCCGTACACCGCCAGTCCCTGGTGCACCACAGCACCGGTGCGGTCGAGCCGCTTGCCCAGCGACTCCATCACCAGCTGCTGCAGGTAGCGGCTGAACACCTCCAACCGGTCGCGATAGGGAAGCACCACCATGTCGCGGCGGCCCTGGCCATCGCCGGCGGCATGCCAGGCGGCGGCCAGCAGGGCGGCGGGGTTGCGGCGCAGGTCGGGCACCCGGGTGAGGGCATCCATGCGGGCGGCACCGGCGAGGAAGCCGCGCAGATCCACGCCCGACAGAGCCGCGGGAAGCAGGCCCACGGCGCTGGTGATGCTGGTGCGGCCACCCACCCAGTCGAACATGTCGAAGCGAGCCAGCCAGCCCTGGCCCTCGGCCAGGCGGTCGAGCTGACTGCCGTTCATCGTGATCGCCACCGCCTGGCCGGCCCAGCTGCCGCCTGCTGCCTCCAGGCGGGCCCGCGCCTGCTCCATCCCCAGCCGCGGCTCCGGCGTTCCGCCCGACTTGCTCACCACCACCACCAGGGTGGTGCGCAGCCGCTCAGCGAGCAGCGAGAGGATGCGATGGATCCCCTGAGGATCGACATTGTCGAGGAAATGGAACGGCAGGCCCTCCCCCTGGCCGCCGAGGGCACGCAGGATCAGCAGGGGGCCGAGCCCCGAGCCGCCGATACCGATCCAGAGCACATCGGTGAAGGCGCCACCGCCGGGTGCGCTGATCCGCCCCGCCCTCACATCCGTGCCGAAGGCTTCCAGCCGATCCACCTCAGTGGCGATGTGGGCGCCGGCGGTGGGATCGGGCGCCAGCTCAGGAGCCCTCAGCCAGTAATGGCCCACCTGACGCTGCTCGTCAGGATTGGCGATCGCCCCGGCCTCCAGACCCTCCATCGCGGCAAAAGCCCGGGCGAATGAGGGTGTGAGCGTCTCGAGGTGGTGCTGCTCCAGACCCATCCGGCTCACGTCGAGCCAGACCCCCAGGGGTTCGTCGTACCAGAGCAGACCGCGGAAGCGCTGCCAGAGGCTGGCGGGATCGTGGCCGTTCAGGGGAGGGAGCGAGGACATGCGTGCGGAGGACGGCCGCCGGTTGGCGTGGAAACCGTATCCAGGCAAACCAGACCAAGGGCCGCGGAACGGCCGGCCCGGCGGCCGGCTGTGTGGGCCAGCCCACAGACCGAACCGTGCCGGGACTCGACAGCAGGCAATCATGCGAGAGACTGTTAAAGATTCCTTTCGGTTGGTCAACGACCCGGTGATCCATTCCTTCTGGACCACCCTCCGCAGGCCCGCTCAGGCTCGGGTCCGCCATCGCAGCCCCTCCGTACGTCCCGTGTTTGCCGGGAGCCTTGCCTTGGCTGCAGCTCTTGCTGCCTTCGGGCTGGGGCGATCTCAGCCACCGCTTCTGGTCACCGACCCCGGCCTGATCGACGCCACCACCCGCCATGGCACTCCCACCGAAGGTGCCCGCCCCGATCCGATCGATTTCACGGAGGAAGAGCTGCAGGAGCTCAATCGTCGCTTCGGCGTGCATGGCCCCCAGTCGCCCCTGGCCCAGCTGTTCACCGAAGGACTGGATCAGCTCCAGCCCCTGCGGAATCACACCCTGGCTCGCCTCGAGGCACTGCGGCCGGTGATTCTCAGCGAATCAGCCCGCCACTCGATCAACCCGATGCTGGTGACGGCGGTGCTGTTCGATGAACTCCAGCACGTGAAGCCAGGTGAAAATGTGCCGATCGTGGCCCGCTCCGGTCTGTTCCAGACCCATGGGCCTGCCCAGCTCAGCGTCGGTGAGATGGTGAAGCAGGGTCTGCTCTCCCCCGATGCAGCGCCCGAGGAGGTGGATCAGGCCCGCCTCCAGTTGCTGGATCCTGACCACAACGTTCAACTGCTGGTCGGCAAGTTCGCCCGCCTGGCGACGGCCCTGGGGCTCCCGCGCGGACGCTCCCTGATGGCCAGCCGATCGCCTCGCGACGCCAAGGCGATCGCCACCCTCGCCTATCTGCACAACGGCAAGCTCGATTACCCCGGCAGGATCCTGCGCTACATGCAGGATCCTGAGCTGCATGCCCTGCTCTACGGCGAGCGTCGCCCCCTGACCAGCCCGCTGATCTGAGGCCGCTCCCTGCGCTGAGCTGGCAGGCGCTCTTCAACTCCCTCAGCAGCGGATGCCGAGGGCCTGGAGCCTCAGGCCGAGCCTCGCCCAGTCGAAGCTGCGTGGATCGGCCCGTTCGCCGTTGAGATCCACGTGGCGATGGGTGGTGATCTGGCGCGGTTCGATCGGGAAGCGCCGCATCCAGTCGGCCAGCACAACCGCCGTGGCGTCGTACTGGGCCTCGCTATAGCCGCTGTGTTGCGGTTCCGCGTCCTCGCCGTCGACGGGTGTTTCGAGGCTGAGGTGAAGGGCGAAGTTGTTGATCGATCCCCCCACCCTGGGGTTGGTGACCACCCAGCGGCCGTCGAAGGCGGAATTGCCGGCGCCGAACGCCCGATCCTCGGGGGCCACGGTCTCCACGATCTCGCCCCGCTCGCCGATGAGGGTGTGGTAGCTCACCTGGTCTTCATCGCGGGGATGGGGGGTGACGAAGGTGTTGAGGGCCGAGCGCAAGCCGAAGACGGTCTCATGCAGCACCACCACCCGGGGGGTGGGATCGACGGGATTGCCGAAGGTGTCGGAGCGGAAGCGTTGACCGTAGTTGCTGGGGTCGATCCTCACCCGCATCCGCCGCTGCTCGAGGGTGGCGGCCAGGGCCTGCATCCGCTGGACGAGTGCGGGATCGGGAGCTGGGCAGCGCCCGGCCAGGGGCGTGAGCCAGCGGGACTGCTCGGGAGGAGACGGGGCCGGTCGGCGCGGCTTCTCCTGCAGCGGCCTGGCCTGGCGCACCTCCTCGAGGATGTCGAGCAGGGAGGGACGGCCGCCGGCGTTGCCCGGGCTGGCCACCAGATCCCGCGCCAGCCATGCCAGACCACCGATGCTGAGCACCCCAGCACCGGCACAGGCGAGCAGCAGGGGACGCAGGTGCTCGTTCAAGGATCCAGCCTCCCCCAGCGCTGGCGGCGCTCCAAGGCGGTGGCCGGTGCCTGCGGATCCGCCACCAGCCGCCAGCGCTCCACCTGTGGAATCGTTGGCTGCAGGTGGCACTGGCGCACCCGCCCGTCGCGGCAGAAGAGCACCTCCAGCGGCTCGGGCGACTCCCCATCCGAGCCAGGGGCGAGATGGACATCGTCGTCGCACCGCAGGCGGCGACCATCAAGGGCCAGCAACTCGTCGCCCACCTGCAGACCCGCCCGCTCGGCCGGGCCATTCCGCCGCACACGCCGCAGCTGCAGCCCGGCCGGTGTGGCCTCCAGCAGCCAACCCGCCTCTGCCTGGCGGGACACATCCGCCTCCAGCCGCAGGCCCACATCCGCCAGGTAGCCATCCAGATCCGGATCATCGGTGCCTGTGAGCCAGTCGGAGAGCAGCCCGTCGAGATCGGGGGCGGCCGCTGTGAACGCCTGCCGAAGATCCTCCTCGCTGTAGCCCCGCCGCCAGCGGCCATGGCTGTGCCAGAGGCGCTGCAGCACGGCCCCGAGCCAGGAACCGTGGCGGCGCAGGTGCAGGTCGAGCGCCAGGGCCACCACGGCACCCTTGAGGTAGTAGCTCACCTGATTGTCGGGCGCGTGGGCATCGGCGCGGTAGAGCTTCACCCAGGCCTCCTGGCTGCTCTCTCGCAGGCTCTGCACCCGGCGACCTGGCGTGAGGCGGTAGCGGCTGAGGTCGGCGCCCAGGTCGTCCAGCAGGTCGGCCTCCGTGCCCAACCCGGCAGCGAAGGGCAGAAGGGTGTCGAAGTAGCTGGTGAGCCCTTCGGCGAACCAGAGGGTGGGAACGATCGTGGGCCGGTCGTAGTCGATCGGGCTGAGGGGGGCCGGTCTCAGCCGGCGCACATTCCACTGGTGCAGGTATTCATGGGCCACCAGCTGCAGCAGCTTGCGGCGACCCTCGGGCTTGGCGAGGGCCGTGCGCCCGAACACCAGCACGCTGGCGTGGTCGTGCTCCAGGCCGCCATAGCCCTGTTCCGATAGCTGCTGGATGAACAGGTAGGCAGGGGAGGCCGGAGTCTCCACGCCCATCAACCGACAGCAGGCCAGGCATACCCGTTCCACATCCGCCAGCCAGGCGGGGTCGCTGGCGGGCAGGTCGCCGCCGCGGGTGACCCAGCGGTGGGGCACCCCCGCCACGGAGAAGGTGTGGCAGGGATGGGGGCCCGCCTCCACCGGTGTGTCGATCAGCGCGTCGTAATCGGCGGCCCGCCAACCGCCGTGCTCCGCCTCTGGAAGGGCCAGGAAGGGCTGCCAACCCGGAGGCAGGCGCAGTTCGAGGCGATGGGGCTGCCAGCGCAGACCCTCCACCAGCAGCGCCACACCCGCCAGGGCCAGAAAGCCATGGTCGCCACCCAGTTCGCAGGTGCGCACACTGGCCTCGGTGGCCAGGATCCTCCAGTGAGCCTCCACCGGTGCGCAATCCGGGAGCTCCGCCGCCCACGCGGCCACTTCGAGCCGTTTCAAGGGCACGGGTCGGCCCGACTGGTGCACCTCAAGCCCTTCCAGGCGGCTCACATAATCCCGGATCAGATAGGACCCGGGGGTCCAGGCAGGCAGGCGCAGCACCAGCCGATGCTGGGGCGGTGTGAAACGGAGGCACGCCTGAACGAGGTGGGTGTTGGGTGCGGTGAGGTCGAGGAGCAGACAGGGCTCCGGCACCCCGGCGGCATCGCGTTCAGGCACGGAGTCGGCACTCAGGCATGAACGTCGAGCACCGCACCGGGAAGCTGTTCGGCCGCCTCTGCAAGCGCATGGCGGGCCGCATAGGCCCGGGTGATGCGGCCCAGCAGGGTCTGGAGGGAGTTGGAGGCGGCGATGCGCTGCAGATCGCCCACCAGCGCCAGGCTGCCGTCGGCCTGACGACCCCAGCCCAGGTGGCGGCCCCGTCCCATGGCCACCTGCACCTCCACGCTCACGGCTTCACCACCGAATCCCGCCAGTGTGCCTCCGCGCCTGGGCTGGAGTCCGAGGGAGCGGAGGCTGAGCTCCAGGCAGTCGGCGTCCTTCAGGACGGTTGGCAGGATGGAGAGGTGGGACACCGGTGCCATGGCCATTGCGGCAGACCCTAGCGATCCAGGGGCCGGCGTCCAGTGGCCGTTGCCACCGCCGTGCGCTGATCCGGGGCCGAGGCTGCGGCTGGGGGTGATGGCCTCCGGCCACGGCAGCAATTTCGAGGCGTTGGTGGCCGCCTGCCGGGACGGCCGGCTGGCCGCAGAGGTGGAGCTGCTGGTGGTGAACAACGAGGGCTGCGGCGCCGAGGAACGGGCCCGGCGGCTGGGGGTGCCCTGCCGCCTGCTCGATCATCGCCGCTTCGATGGCCGCGAGGCGCTCGACCGGGCCCTGATCGCCGCGTTCCGGCAGGCGGCGGTGGATCTGGTGGTGATGGCGGGTTGGATGAGGATCGTGACGCCGCTGCTGATCGAGGCCTTTCCCGGGCGCCTGGTGAACATCCACCCCTCGCTGCTGCCGAGCTTCCGCGGCGTGGATGCCATCGGCCAGGCCCTGGCGGCGGGTGTGACTCTGGCAGGGTGCACGGCCCACCTGGTGGCCCCGGAGGTGGACGCCGGACCGATCCTCGTGCAGGCGGCGGTGCCGGTGCTTGCCGGCGACGATGTCGACTCCCTGGCCGAGCGGATCCACCGCCAGGAGCACCGCATCCTGCCGCTGGCGGTGCAGCTGGCGGCTGAGCGCCTCAGAGACTCTCAGGGATAGAACGGCAACAGCGGCAGACCGGTGCCCGCCTCCAGGCCAGCCATCAGGTTGAGGCACTGCACGCCCTGGCCCGCCTGGCCCTTCACCAGGTTGTCGATCGCGCTCATCACGATCAGCTGGCCGGTGCGCTTGTCCACCTGCACCGACAACAGGCAGCGGTTGGTCTGGCGCACCCACTTGGTGGAGGGGTAGGTGCCCACCGGCAGCACCTCCACGCTGGGGCGATCGCGATAGGCGGCCCGCAGCAGGGTGGTGCAGTCGTCGGCGGTGAGGCCCGGATCGCGCAGGCGGGCGTAGACGGTGGCCAGCAGCCCGCGCACCATCGGCATCAGATGGGGCGTGAACTGCAGCTGGATCGGCTGTCCCGCCACCCGGCCGGCCAGCTGTTCGATCTCGCTGGTGTGGCGATGGCCGACCACCCCGTAAGGAGCCACGGCTTCGGCCGCCTCCGCCAGCAGCAGGTGTTCCTTGGCGGCCCGGCCGCCGCCGCTGGTGCCGGTCTTGGCATCGATCACGATGCCGCGCGTTTCGATCAGGCCCTGCTTGAGAAAGGGCACCAGGGCCAGCAGGCTCGCGGTGGGGAAGCACCCTGGCGCCGCCACCAGGCGGGCGGAGCGGATCGCCTCCTCCTCCCACTCCACCAGGCCGTAAACAGCCTCGGCGCAGAGATCCTGGTCGCTGCGGGGCACCTGCCGGGCCTCAGCGGCGTACACCTCCTGCCACTGGGCCAGGGAGCGGTAGCGGTAGTCGGCGGAGAGATCCACCACCTTCACCCCCCGCTCCAGCAGCGGCGGCACCAGGCCGGCGGCCAGCCCGTTGGGCAGGCTCAGCACCGCCAGGTCGGCGGCGGCGGCGATCTCCCCGGCATCGGGCCTGCGCACCACCGGATCCCCCTCCAGAGGCAGGAAGGGCACCAGTTCGCTCCAGCGCTTGCCGCTGCTGCGCTCGCCCCCCAGGAACGTCACTGAGAACGCAGGGTGGCCCTGGAGCAGGCGCAGGGTCTGCAGCCCTCCGTAACCACTGGCACCGATCACCGCGACGCGCTTGCCTGCCATGCCGAAGCAACGGGAACGGGTGATCGTACCGGGCTCTATAAAGAGAGATTGCGGGGCCTGCGCCAGAGGGCCGCTCCCGCCCTCTGCCGTCGCTTCCCTTGACTCTGCTCTCCTCCTCCCCCCGCGATGGCGCCGGTGCGGTGCCCCAGGAGCCGGCGCCGATCCGCTTCGATGCGGTGGCCGATGCTCTCGCCGCGATCCGCAACGGCGAATCGATCGTCGTGGTCGACGACGAGAACCGCGAGAACGAAGGCGATCTGATCTGTGCCGCCCAGTTCGCCACGCCCCAGCAGATCAACTTCATGGCCACCGAGGCCCGGGGCCTGATCTGCCTGGCGATGGAGGGCCAGCGCCTCGATGCCCTCGATCTGCCGCTGATGGTGGATCGCAACACCGACAGCAACCAGACCGCCTTCACGGTGAGCGTGGACGCCGGTCCGGAGAACGGCGTCAGCACGGGGATTTCTGCCGAGGATCGGGCCCGCACGATCCAGGTGGCCATCCATCCGGACACCCGACCGATCGATCTGCGCCGCCCCGGTCACATCTTCCCCCTGCGGGCCCGGGAGGGAGGGGTGCTCAAGCGAGCCGGCCACACCGAAGCCGCCGTGGATCTGGCCCGCCTCGCCGGCCTCTATCCCGCCGGGGTGATCTGCGAGATCCAGAACGCCGACGGTTCGATGGCCCGGTTGCCGCAGCTGGTCAACTACGCCCGCCACCACGGGTTGCGGTTGATCTCGATCGCCGATCTGATCCGCTACCGCCTGGACACCGAGCGCTTCGTGCGCCGTCAGGCGGAGGCGAGTCTGCCCAGCACCTTCGGCCAGTTCCGGGCGATCGGCTATCGCAATGAGCTCGATGGCAGCGAGCACGTGGCGATCGTGAAGGGCTACCCGGAGCGAGCCGATGGGCCGGTGCTGGTGCGGGTGCACTCCGAATGCCTCACCGGTGACGCCTTCGGCTCCCTGCGCTGCGACTGCCGGCCTCAGCTGGAAGCGGCCCTGCGGATGATCGAGGCGGCCGGTGAGGGTGTGGTGGTGTACCTGCGCCAGGAAGGCCGGGGCATCGGTCTGATCAACAAGCTCAAGGCCTACGGCCTGCAGGACGGCGGCCTGGACACGGTGGAGGCCAATGAACGGCTGGGCTTCCCGGCCGATCTGCGCAACTACGGCGTGGGTGCCCAGATCCTCAGCGATCTGGGCGTTCACCGGCTGCGGCTGATCACCAACAACCCCCGCAAGATCGCCGGCCTCGGCGGCTATGGCCTGCAGGTGGAAGACCGCATTCCCCTGGTGATGGACGCCGGCACCCACAACGCCGAGTACCTGCGGGTGAAGCGCACCAAGCTGGGCCACCTGATGGAGGAGTCGGCCCACGGGGTGACCGCGGTGCTGGGCTGGCAGGGCGCGGGAACGGATACGGAGGTGGCCGAACACTTCGAGGCCCTGCGGCGCTGGGCAGCGGCGGCGGGCCTGCTGCTGGAGCGGGAGGAGCATCCGCGGCTGCTGGCGCTGCTGGGTCAGCCCCGGCTCACCCTGCTGCTGGGGGCGCGGAAGGAGCGCCAGCTCCGGGCCGTCGACCTGGCCGGTGCGCTGATGGCCATGGCCCGCTGGAATCACACGCGGTCGGTGAGCCTGCTGCTGGCGCCGGATGCCCAGCGGCGCAGCCACCCCAGCGGCGACCTGGAAGCCGAGGTGCGGCCGTTCGCCGATCTCGATGCCGTCACGGCTGGCGGTGGCGCTCCGAACACCGGCGAATCCCCTGCCTGCCCGCTGCTCCAGCTGGCGCCAGGGGCCTTCATCGTCTGGCAGCAGAGCGAGGGGGTGCCGGCAGCCGCCTGAACCCCCCACCCTCACCCTCAGACCAGGAGGGTCAGCGTTCAGTCCTGGATCGTCACCTTGTTGATGCGGCTGCCGTTGCGCAGAGCCAGCACCACATCGGTGTTGCCGGTCTGACCGAACACGGTGTGAACACCGTCGAGGTGGGGCTGGGGCCCGTGGCACAGGAAGAACTGGCTGCCACCGGTGTCGCGGCCGGCATGGGCCATCGACAGGGAGCCCGCCACGTGTTTGCGGGCGTTGATCTCGCAGGGAATCGTGTAGCCGGGCCCACCGGTGCCGGCGATGCCGCGCGCACCCTCGCGGCTGTTGGGGCAGCCGCCCTGGGCCATGAAACCATCGATCACCCGGTGAAAGGCCAGGCCGTCGTAGAAGCCATCCTTCGCCAGCTTGACGAAGTTGGCCACCGTGCCGGGGGCATCGGCATCGAACAGCTCCAGTTCGATGCTGCCGGCATCGGTGTCCATCACGGCTCTGGTCACGGCGGGGGAGAAGAACGACGCCGCAATCTAGGCAGCGGCGTTGCCCCCGGTCAGATGCGGTAGGAAGGGTGCCGCACCCCCCTCCACCATGGCCGCCAGCCCCAGCCTCGACCTCGCCGATGCCCGTCTTGGGGTGCTCGGCGGCAGCGGGCTCTATGCCATGCAGGGTCTGGAGGAGGTCAGGGAACTGGAGATCGACACCCCCTTCGGCACCCCCTCCGACACCCTGCGCGTGGGTCGGATCGGCGATCTGGAGGTGGTGTTCCTGGCCCGCCACGGGCGCCACCACACCCTCACCCCCACCGAGGTGCCCTACCGGGCGAATCTTTGGGCGATGCGCTCCCTCGGTGTGCGCTGGATCCTTTCCGCCTCCGCCGTGGGCTCGCTGCAGGAGGGCGTGCGCCCGCTGGACATGCTGATCCCCGATCAGTTCATCGACCGCACCCATCAGCGGCCGCTCACCTTCTTCGGCGAGGGTGCCGTGGCCCATGTAGGGGTGGCCGATCCCTTCTGCCCGGTGCTCTCCGCTCTGCTGGGCGATGCCACCCGGCCCCTGATGCCCGGCGGCCGCCAGCTGCACCAGGGCGGCACCTATCTCTGCATGGAGGGGCCGGCCTTCTCCACCCGTGCCGAATCCGAGCTTTACCGCAGCTGGGGTTGCGATGTGATCGGCATGACCAACCACAGCGAGGCCCGGCTGGCGCGGGAGGCGGAGATCGCCTACGCCACTCTGGCCATGGTCACCGACTACGACTGCTGGCACAGCGATCACGACGCCGTGACGGTGGAGATGGTGATCGAGAACCTCCAGGCCAACGCCGCCCTCGCCCAGCAGGTGATCCGTGCCGCTGCGGAGAAGGTTGCGGAACGGCGCCCGGCCAGCGCTTCCCATCACGCCCTACGCCACGCGCTGATGACCCCGCCCGAGCGGGTGCCGCACCTCACCCGCCGGCGGATCGATCTGTTCACCGCCACCTACTGGGGCGCCTACGAAACGGCCGAGTCCTGAGCGTCGGGCTCCTGAGGCGGTTCAGCCTCAGCCTGCGGCCGGAGCTCGGCGCCGAGGGCTGCCAGGGTGGGCCGCAGGGCCGGGCCGTGGCTGGCGAGAGCGGCGGTGGCGGCCTCGACATCGAGCCCGGTGGCGGCCAGCAGCAGGGCCAGCTTCACCGAACCGCCGGCCTGGCTCAGCAGCTCGGCACCCCGATCCCGCGACACCCCGGCCAGATCGCGCAGGATGCGCAGGGCCCGGTCTTCGAGCTTGCTGTTGGTGACCGCCACATCCACCATGCGGTTGCCGTGCACCTTGCCCAGCCGCACCATCACCCCGGTGGAGAGGATGTTGAGGGCCATCTTGGTGGCGGTGCCCGCCTTCAGCCGGGTGGAGCCGGTGAGCAGTTCGGGGCCGGTGAGCAGACGGATGTCGATGGCACAGGGCATCGGCGCCTGCCCGGCCGGTACGCAGGCCATGGCGATCGCCAGGGCGCCGATCGCACGGGCATGGCTCAGGCCGCCGAGCACATAGGGGGTGGTGCCGCCGGCGGCGATGCCCACCAGGGCATCGCCGGGGCCGAATCCGCGCTGCTCCAGGTCGGTCCGACCGGCATCGAAAAGATCCTCCAGACCCTCCGAACTGCGCAGCAGGGCTGGGGCTCCGCCCGCCAGCAGCCCCTGCACCAGCTCCGGCGGCGAGCAGAAGGTGGGCGGGCACTCCGCCGCATCGAGCACCCCGAGCCGGCCGGAGGTGCCAGCCCCCAGATAGAACAGCCGCCCGCCGGCCCGAAGGCGCTCGCTGATGGCCTCGATCGCTTCCGCCAGGGCGGGGGCGGCGGCGGCGACTGCCCGCTGCGGCTCCAGGTCGTTCGCGCAGAACAGGGCCACCAGGGCGGGGGTGTCGAGGCAGTCGAGCGACTCGCTGCGGGGATTGGGCCGCTCGGTGAGCAGATGGCCGCGGTCGACGCCGGCGGAATCGATCACAGCAGGCCCTCCAACCGACGGCGGAAGGCCTCCAGTTCCGGATCCTGGCCCTGGCCGGCCGCCGTGTCTGCCTCGCTCCGGCTGGCGTCCTCCTCCTGTTCGCGCCAATGCGTCACATCCATGTTGCGTTCGGGTGGCGCAATCAGCAGCCGGTCCTCGTCGCTGCGGGGGAGGAAGCCGGCCGGCACGAAGCGAGCCTCGTAGCCGGCCTGCGCGCAGAACCCCTCCAGTTCCTCCCGGTCCAGGGCCTCGACCGTGGGCACGGGAAAATCCTGGGCCTCGAGCAGGCCGGCGTAGCGCTCGGCATCGTCGGGGTCTTCGAACAGCAGCACCACCGTCTGGCCGCTGATCTCAAGCGAGTGGATGCCCTCCTGGTCGCTGCCGGCATCAAACAGAAGAACGTGCACCGTTCGGGAAGGAGGCTCGCTGGCGGGCACCTTGGCATTCACTGGGCTGCGCCTCAGTGTGTCACCCGTCGTCCGGCCTGTCCTCCTGCTGCTCGTCGTCGAGTTCCTGCAGGCGGCGATAGAGGGCCTCACGCGCTTCATCGAGACCGTCGGGCACCACGATCCTCACCTCCACCAGCTGATCGCCGCGGCGATCGCCCGCAGCGATGCCGCGCTCGCGCAGGCGCAGCAGCCGGCCGCTCGAAGACCCTCTGGGCACCCGCAGCCGCACCGGGCCCTCGAGTGTGGGCACTACCCGCTGGCAGCCCAGGGCCGCCTCGGCGGGCGAGATCTCCAGCAGGTAGTGCACCCGCAGACCATCCACCCGCAGACCCTCGGCCGTGCGCACCCGCAGCTGGAGAAAGTGATCGCCCCCGCCCGGGGTGACGCCGGCCAGGCGCAGGCGCCAGCCATCGCCGGCCATCGGCGGGGTCCACACCTCCACCACGGTGCCGTCCCGCAGCGTGAGTTCCACCCGGGTGCCGGCCACCGCCTGCTCGGGCGTGAGCAGCACGGTGGTCTCCACGTCGCTGGCCGCGGGCACGGGCGGCGGCGGCGGCGGAGAAGCCGTCACATCTCCGGCACGATCGTGAGCCGGTTCACGCTCCAGGGGTTCCTCGAGGTCCTCCTCGGTGGATGTCCCCCGTTCCGGGGCGGAACGTCGCGGGCGGGGAACCTCCCCGAACAGGCGCTCGAGATAGTCCTCGAAGGGGGGGAAGCCGCTGGCGAAGGGATCGGTATCGACCGCCTGATCCACCGGCTCCTCGCCGGCCTCCCACGCCCGCCGCCGCCGCGGATCGGAGAGCACCGCATAGGCCTCGTTGACCTGCTTGAAGCGCTCCTCGGCCACCGGATCGTTGCCGTTGAGGTCGGGATGCCAGCGGCGGGCCTGCTGCCGGAACGCCCGCTTCAGGCTGGCGGGATCGGCACCGGGCTCCAGGCCGAGGACCTGCCAGTAATCGACCGTGGCGAGGGGAGACAAGGGACGCGGGCGGTGCTGGGGATCGACGGGGACGCGGACAGCTGGGGATCAGGAGGCCCAGGGATCGTCGTCGGGCTGTGCAGGACGGGAGGCCCGACTGCCGGAGGGCTCCAGGTCAGTGCCCGATCGGGCAACGTAGCGGGGTTCGTCGTCGAACTCGGCTTGATCGCCGCCTGAGCCGTTCTGCCTGCGAGGCGGGCTGTCCTGGCGCGACCAGGTGTCGTTGCGGCTCCAGTCATCGTCGACCTCGCGGCTCACCCTGGGCTCGCGGGGCTGCCAGCGGTCGGACTCCTCGCTGCGGCGGCTGTCCCAGCGGTCGCCGCCGTAGGGGGAGCGTGCAGGCGTGGCCCAGGGGTCGCCGCTGCGCGCCCGGTCGCGCTCCCAGTCGTCCCAGTCGTCTTCAGCGAACAGCTCGTCCTTGAGCGATCCGAGGGTGTTCTTCAACCCCTGCAAGGGGCCCGCCTCGGCGCGCCGCTCGCTCAGCAGCCGGCGGTTGAGGCCGAACAGGGCCTCCTGCAACTGACTCACCGACAGTTCCAGGCCGACGACGTCATCGCCGGCGAGCAGGTCCTGCACATCGCGCAGGGCCAGCTCCACCGAACGCTGCTGCCGCTCAGCTCCATAGGGGCCCAGCTCCAGGGCGGCATCCCGCAGGCGACGTTCCGCCTGGGCCACCAGGGTCTGGGCCTTGTTGCGGCGATCCACATCGGCGCGCCGGCGCCGATCCTCGGTCGCCTTGCGCTCGGCCTCCTCAAGCAGCCCCTGGATCTCCTCCTCGCTGAGGTTCGAGCCGCCCTGGATCGTCACGCTCTGCTGGCGGCCGGTGGTGCGGTCGGTGGCGGACACCTGCAGCAGGCCATTGGCGTCGATGTCGAACGACACCTGCACCTGCGGCACGCCGCGGGGGGCGGGCGGGATGCCGGAGAGGCGGAAGCGCCCGAGCGACTTGTTGCCCTCGGCCATCTGCCGCTCGCCCTGGAGCACATGGATCTCCACCGAGTTCTGGTTCGCCTCGGAGGTGCTGAACACGTCGCTGCGGCGCACGGGGATCGGGGTGTTGCGCGGAATCAGCACCTTCATCACCCCACCGATCGTCTCCAGCCCCAGGGAGAGGGGGGTGACGTCGTTGAGCATCAGGTCGCGCAGCTCACCGGTGATGATCCCGGCCTGCACCGCTGCACCGATCGCCACCACCTCATCGGGGTTCACCGACTGGCAGGGCTCGCGGGGTATCAGGGTGCGCACCATCTCCTGCACCATCGGCATGCGGGTGGATCCCCCCACCAGCACCACGTCGTCGATGTCGTCGGCGGTGAAGCCCGAATCCCTCAGGGCCCGCTGCACGGGACGCAGCAGGCGATCGAGCAGGTCGGGGCAGAGCCCCTCGAAGATGCGGCGCTCGAGGGTGGTTTCGATATGGAGCGGACCGGCATCGGCCGTGGCGATGAACGGCAGCGAGATCGGCGTGCTGGTGACGCCGCTGAGCTCGATCTTGGCCTTCTCCGCCGCTTCGGTGAGACGCTGCAGCGCCTGGCGGTCGCGGCGCAGGTCGATGCCGTGCTCCGTGGCGAAGGCATCAGCCACCCAGTCAACGATCCGGCGATCCCAGTCGTTGCCGCCGAGCTGGGTGTCACCGCTGGTGGCCTTCACATCGAAGACACCGTTGGCGATCCGCAGCACGGACACGTCGAAGGTGCCGCCGCCAAGATCAAACACCAGCACCCGCTTCACGGCGCTGCGGTCGAAGCCGTAGGCCAGCGCCGCGGCGGTGGGCTCGTTGAGGATCCGCTCCACGGTGATCCCCGCCAGCCGGCCGGCATCGCGGGTGGCCTGGCGCTGCGCGTCGTCGAAGTAGGCGGGCACGGTGATCACGGCCGCCTCAACCGGCTCGCCCAGGTAGGTGGCGGCATCGTCCACCAGCTTGCGCAGGATGCTGGCCACCAGTTCCTCAGGGGCGTACTCCCGTTCGGTGGTCGGGCACACCACCCGCACATTGCCCTGGTCGTTGGCCCGCACCGTATAGGGAACGCCGAGGCTCCCCTCGTCGAGTTCGTCCCAGCTGCGGCCCACGAACCGTTTGAGGTTGGCGAAGGTGTTGCGGGGGTTGAGCACCAGCTGGCGCCGCGCCAGCTGACCCACCAGCAGCTCGCGTTCGCGGCTGAAGCCCACCACCGAAGGTGTGGTGCGACCGCCTTCGGCACTGGCGATCACCTGGGGCCGGCCGCCCTCGAGCACGGCCACCACCGAATTGGTGGTACCGAGGTCGATTCCGACAATCCGCCCCATGAACACGCGTTCGATCGCACCAAGCTACCGGGCGCGATCGTTCCTTAAACAGCGCTTCACCATCAAGGCAAGGGCGGCTCCCTAAATTCCTGCCAGAGGGCCTCCGCATCGACGCCCCGCCTCCCTGAGCGTCTCCGAGCCCTTCCGCCATCCCCATGACCAGCGACGTCGCGATCCCCAGGGCTGATGCCTTCACCCTGAGACGCCGCCCGGCCTCCGAACGGCTTCTCGACATCGGCTTCCGCCAGCTCACCATCTCCCTGGCCGCCCTGGTGGGGCTTGTGCTGCTGGCCATCGTGCTCACGGTGTTCCATGGCTCCCAGGAGGCCATGGCCACGTTCGGCCTGAAGTTCCTCACCACCTCCTCCTGGGACCCGGTGAACGGCACCTACGGCGCCTTCACCGCCATCTACGGAACCCTGGTGTCGTCGCTGCTCTCGCTGCTGATCGCCGTACCACTCGGGGTGGGCACAGCGATCTTCATCACCGAGAACCTGATTCCCAAGATCCTTCGTGACGCCATCGGTCTGATGGTGGAACTTCTGGCCGCCATCCCCTCCGTGGTGCTCGGCCTGTGGGCCATCTTTGTGATGGAACCTTTCCTGCGCCCCTTCCTCAATTTCCTTCATCAGTCCCTGGGCTGGATTCCCCTCTTCTCAACGCCGGCACAGGGTCCGGGAATGGCGCCGGCCGTGCTGATCCTGGTGGTCATGGTGCTGCCGATCATCACCGCCATCTCGCGCGATGCCCTCAACCAGGTTCCCGATGAGCTTCGTCAGGGGGCCTACGGGGTGGGCACCACCCGCTGGGGTGCCCTGTTCAGCATCATCCTGCCGGCGGCCGTGTCCTCCATCACCGGCGGCGTGATGCTGGCCCTGGGTCGGGCCATGGGCGAAACCATGGCCGTCACCATGATCATCGGCAACGCTCTCAACTTCAGCTTCTCCCTGCTCGCCCCCGCCAACACGATCGCCTCGATGCTTGCCAACCAGTTCGGAGAAGCCGACGGCATCCAGGTGTCTGCCCTGATGTATGCCGCGCTGATCCTGATGCTGCTCACCTTCACCGTGAACGTGCTTGCCCAGTGGGTGGTGCGCCGTCTGAGCCTTCGCTACTGAGATGACCCGTACCCAGACCCTGGCTCCGAAGCCCTCGCAGGGATTCCCCTCCAGGGAGGGCAAGTCGATGCTGTTCGACCCCAGCCTTCCCCGCAACCGCATCAACAAGCTCTGCACAACCGTGGCCGGCACGTTCGCCACCATCGCCGTGCTGCCCCTGCTGCTGGTGCTGCTCTACGTGCTCTGGAACGGTGGCCGCCTGATCAGCCCCCAGTTGTTCACCCAGCTTCCCCCTGCCCCCGGCATGGAGGGAGGTGGCATCGGCAACGCCATCATCGGCACGATCATCGTGACCGCGATCGCCAGCCTGATCGCCCTGCCGGTGGGCGTGGGCGGTGGCATCTATCTCTCCGAATATTCGCGGTCCGGCTGGTTCGCCCAGGCCGTGCGTTTTGCCAACGACGTGCTAGCTGGGGTGCCTTCGATCATCAGCGGCGTTTTCGTGTACGGCCTGATCGTGGCCACCCGCCTGTTCTTCAACCAGAGTTACAGCGCCATGGCGGGGGGCATTGCCCTTGCGGTTCTGATGCTGCCCACCGTGATCAAGACCACGGATGAGGGCCTGAAGCTGGTGCCACAGGAGCTGCGCTGGGGCTCTTACGGCGTGGGGGCCTCCCGCTTCGTGACGATCACCCGGGTGATCCTTCCGGCAGCCTTCACGCCCATCGCCACCGGTGCGGTGCTGGCGATCGCCCGTGCCGCAGGGGAGACGGCTCCCCTGATCTTCACCGCCCTGTTCTCCCCCTTCTGGCCGGAGGGCATCTTCAACCCGATCGCCACCATGTCGGTGCTGATCTTCAACTTCGCGATCATGCCCTATGAGGCCCAGAACGCCCTGGCCTGGACTGCCTCCTTCGTGCTGGTGGTCATGATCCTGGGTGCCAATCTGCTGGCCCGCTGGATCGCACGAGCGGCCCGCCCCTGAACTTCACAGAGCTTCCGAGCCCCCCTTTCCGTTCCCGCAGCTACCTCCAGCGTCCGATGTCCTCCCCCGTTTCCGCCCCAGCCCCCACGGCCACCGATACGGCCTGCATGTCGCTGGAGAACGTCACCATCTCCTATGGCAGCTTTGAGGCCGTCCGCAACGTGCATCTTGAGCTGCCCAAGGCCAGGGTCACGGCCTTCATCGGCCCTTCGGGCTGCGGCAAGTCCACCGTCCTGCGGGCCCTGAACCGCATGAACGACCTGATCCCCGGGTGCAGCCTGAAGGGTCGGGTGGTGTTCGACGGCCACGACATCTACCACCCGAAGGTGGATCCGGTGGAGGTCCGCCGGCGGATCGGCATGGTGTTCCAGAAGCCCAATCCCTTCCCCAAAACCATTTACGAGAACATCGCTTTCGGCGCCCGCATCAACGGGTACAGGGGCGACATGGACGAACTGGTGGAGCGCTCCCTGCGCAAGGCGGCCGTGTGGGACGAGTGCAAGGACAAACTGCAGGAGAGTGGCTTTTCCCTCTCCGGGGGCCAGCAGCAACGCCTCTGCATCGCCCGAGCCATCGCCACCGAGCCCGAGGTGATCCTGATGGATGAGCCCTGCTCGGCGCTTGACCCGATCTCCACCCTGAAGATCGAGGAAACGATGCACGAGCTCAAGCGCAACTACACGATCATCATCGTGACCCACAACATGCAGCAGGCGGTGCGGGTGGCCGACATGACCGCCTTCTTCAATGCCGAAGCCGTGGAGGGCGGCAGCGGCAAGGTGGGCTACCTGGGGGAATTCGCGGAGACCGAGGTGATCTTCAATTCGCCGGTCCAGCAGTCGACCCTCGATTACGTCAGCGGCCGCTTCGGCTGAGCATTGCACCGAACTCCTTTCTGGTTCTTCCGGTGTTGTCCAGACATTGGGACCTATCAACGCGTCTTGTGCGCCAGAGCCAGATCGTTCCGTGGGCCAAAAAAAACCGGCCCGAAGGCCGGTAGGTGAACGGAGAGGGAGGGATTCGAACCCTCGATAGAGTTACCCCTATACAGCATTTCCAGTGCTGCGCCTTCGACCACTCGGCCACCTCTCCAGCGGCAAAATGGGGCAAGTGCGAATGTAGCAGGGGACCAGCCCCACACCCTTGGCCCGATGACCCGCTCCTTTCCGATCACCGTTCACTGGCGCCAGGCCGGTCGGGTGATCCGCCACGACGTTCCCGAAGGGGAGTACATCCTGCGCAGCTTCGAACAGCAGGGCGATCCGCTGCCGTTCAGCTGCCGCAACGGCTGCTGCACTGCCTGCGCCGTGCGGGTGCTCGAGGGCCGCATCGATCAGAGCGAAGCCCTCGGCCTCTCGCGTGAGCTCCGGAGCAGAGGCTACGGCCTTCTCTGTGTGGCCCGGGCCGATGGCCCCCTGGTGGTGGAGACCCAGGACGAGGACGAGGTCTACGACCTTCAGTTCGGCCGCTTCTTCGGCCGTGGCAAGGTGCGACCCGGTCTGCCCCTCGACGACGAATGAGCACGCTCCCCACCACCAACGAAGCGAGTGCTGCGTCCGATGCCGCCCTGGCGGGCAGTGGGCTGACTCAGGCGGAGATCGAGCGGCTCACCGCCGTGGCCCGCCGGGCCGCTGAGGCCGGCGCCGATCCCCTGCGCCGTCTGTTCGGCCAGCTGGAGCGGATCCGGGCCAAGGGTGTGGCCGGCAACCTCGTGACGGAGGCCGACGAGGCGGCCGAGGCCGCTGTGCTGGCGGTGCTGGAGCAGGAGACCCCGGGCTGGGGCGTGCTGGCGGAGGAGAGCGGCCGACGGGCCGGCAGCGGTGATCTGGAGTGGTGTGTCGATCCCCTCGACGGCACCACCAACTACGCCCACGGCTATCCCTTCTTCGCCACCTCCGTGGGCCTCACCTGGCGCGGAATCCCGCTGCTGGGAGCCCTGGCGCTGCCGGTGATGCAGGAGCTCTACTGGGCGGCGCCCGGGCTGGGCAGCTGGTGCAACGACACCCGGCTGCAGGTGACCGGCTGCGACCGGCTCGCTGATGCCTTGCTGGCTACCGGCTTCGGCTACGACCGCACCGAACGGCGCGACAACAACTACGCCGAGTTCGCCTGGTTCACCCACCGCACCCACGGTGTGCGCCGCGCAGGGGCTGCCGCGGTGGATCTGGCCCACGTGGCGGCGGGCCGCCTGGATGGCTACTGGGAGCGGGGCCTGTCCCCCTGGGATCTGGCCTGCGGCGTGGTGCTGGTGGAGCAGGCCGGCGGTCTGGTCTGCTCCTACGAGGGCCGGCCGCTCACGCTCGGCGAGGGCCGGGTGATCGCCGCCGCTCCCGGCCTGTGCCAGGCCCTGATCGACGGCCTGGCCGCCTGCCACCCCCTGCCCGGTGCCGCCTACGGAGCCCCGGAACTCGACGACTGAACGATCCACAGGATCCAGATCCATAGGATCGGCCCGCGCCCCCGCCCGTTCCCCTCCGCATGGCCCTGCAACCCGCCGCCGGCGCCCGAGACCTCCATCCCCGGGAGGTGGACAGCAACCGGCGTCTGTGCGATCAGCTGGCGGAGGTGTACCGGCTCTGGGGGTATCAGGAGGTGGCACCACCCACCATCGAGCGGCTCGACACCCTCGAGGCCGGCGGAGCGATCGACGCCAACGCCCTGATCCGACTGGCGGCGGGTGAACCGCTGGGTCTGCGGCCGGAGCTCACCGCCTCGATCGCCCGGGCCGCCGGCACCCGCCTGGCGGCCCGGCCCCGGCCGCTGCGGCTGTGGGCCTGCGGTTCGATCTACCGCTCGGTGGCGGGTGAAGGTGGCGGCCGGCGGATCAGCGAGGAGCTGCAGAGCGGCGTGGAACTGCTGGGGGTGCCGTCAGCAGCGGCCGATGGTGAGCTGATGCACCTGCTGCTGGCGGCGGCCGCCACCCTGGGCCTGCGCCGCGAGCATGCACCAACCCTGCTGGTGGGCCACCATGGCCTGCTCGACCGACTGCTGGAGGAGGTGCCCACACTCCAACGGCCAGCGGTACGCCGGGCCCTCACCGATCTCGATGCCCTCGCCCTGACCGCGCTGCCGCTGCCGGAGGCCCTGCGCCGCCGCCTCGCCGCCCTGCTGGCCCTGCGGGGCGAGCCCGCCGCGGTGCTCTACCAGCTGGAGCAGTGGCTCGGGCCGGTGGACCTGCTCGACAGCCTGGCAGCCACCCTGGAGGGCGTCGCCGATGCCTGCCGGGCTCAGGGGTTGAGGCTGCAGCTGGATCCAACCTTCCAACCCCACTTCGACCTCTACGACGGCCTCGTGCTGAAGCTGGTCTGCCAGGGTGCCGACGCTCCGGTGGCGATCGCCAGCGGCGGCCGCTACGACGCCCTGGTGGGCCGGTTCAGCAGCGATCCGGAACGGGCGGCGGGAACGGGTTTCGCCTTCGCCGTGGAGACGATCCGTGAACTGCTCGATGCCCACACGGCCCAGGAGAGTGCCCCAGGACCCTGGTTGGTGGCTGCCACCGCCGCAGCCGGCCTGCGGGCGGCCCTGGGTCGCATGGCGGAGCTGCACGCCGGCGGCGAGGCGGCAGAGCTGTGCGTCGAAGCCTGTCCCGACAGGGCCACTGCCGAGGAGCGGGCGCGGGAGCGGGGCTGCCGCGGGGCCCAGTGGATCGCTGCCTAGGATCCGCCGGCTGCTCACGTTTCGCCATGGCGCACACGATCGTCACCGATGTCTGCGAAGGGGTGGCGGATTGCGTGGATGCCTGCCCAGTGGCCTGCATCCATCCCGGCGCTGGCGCCAATCGCAAGGGCACGGCCTACTACTGGATCGATTTCGACACCTGCATCGACTGCGGCATCTGCCTGCAGGTGTGTCCGGTGGCGGGGGCGATCCTGCCGGAGGAACGCGGCGACCTTCAGCGCAACGGCTGAGGGCGGGCTGCCCTTCCCCGCACTCCGCTCCCCTGGAGTTCGGGGACCCCACCACCGCCGGCGTTGAAGCCCCGGCCAGCGCACCCCTAGGGTTTGAGCGCCATCAAGTGCGATGCCATGCCGGTGCTGGAAGAGCAGGGTCAGATCCAGATCCACACCGAAAACATCTTTCCGATCATCAAGAAGGCCGTCTACAGCGGCCATGAAGTGTTCCTGCGGGAACTCGTGAGCAACGGCGTCGATGCGATCGCCAAGCGGCGCATGGCGGCCATGGGCGGGGACTGCAGCGAAGGGCCGGAGGGAGCGATCCAGATCCGCATCGATCGCGAAGCCAACACTCTCACCATCTCCGACAACGGTATCGGCATGAATGCCGATGAGGTGAAGCGCTACATCAATCAGGTGGCCTTCTCCAGCGCCGAGGAGTTCCTGGAGAAGTACAAGAGCGAAAATGATGCGATCATCGGCCATTTCGGCCTGGGCTTCTACTCCAGCTTCATGGTGGCCCGCGAAGTGGAACTGGTGACCCTCAGTGCCCGCGAGGGCAGCGAGGCCTTGCGCTGGACCTGCGATGGCTCCCCAAGCTTCCGGCTTGAGGCAGCCGAGCGCAGCGAGCCCGGCACCGACGTGATCCTGCACCTGATGGAGGAGGAGCTCGAGTATCTCGAGCCCTCGCGCATCCGCACGCTCATCACCACCTACTGCGACTTCCTGCCGGTGGCGGTGCAGCTCGACGGCGAGACCGTGAACAAGCGCCAGGCTCCCTGGCGCCAGTCGCCACGCGAGCTCACCGACAACGACTACATCGAGCTCTATCGCTATCTCTATCCCTTCCAGGGGGATCCCCTGCTGTGGGTGCACCTGAACACCGACTATCCCTACACCCTGCAGGGCATTCTCTACTTCCCGAAGATCACCGGCCGCGCCGACTGGGAGAAGGGGGAGATCCGCCTGTACTGCAACCAGGTGTTCGTCAGCGACTCGATCAAGGAGGTGGTGCCCCGCTACCTGCTCCCCCTCCGCGGCGTGATCGACTCGCCCGACATCCCGCTGAATGTGAGCCGCTCGGCCCTGCAGACCGACCGGCGCGTGCGCTCGATCGGCGGCTTCGTGGCCAAGAAGGTGGGCGATCGCCTCAAGGAGCTCCAGCGCGACGATCCCCGCCGCTACGCCGAGATCTGGGACTCGCTGGCGCCCTTCATCAAGATCGGCGCCATGGAAGACGACAAGTTCGCCGACCAGGTGGCCGATCTCATCCTGTTCGGCACCACCGCTCCAGCTCAGGAGGGCGGTGAGGCGGAACTGGCCAGCCCCGATCCGGTGGCCTGCGGCGAGCGCGCCTATACCACCCTGTCCGGCTACCGCAGCCGGCTCGAGGCGGGCAAGGACAACCGCATTCTTTACTGCACCGATGAGGCCGGCCAGGCCGGGGCGCTGGCCCTGTGGAAGTCTCAGGGCGCCGAGGTGCTTCTGGCCGACACCCTGATCGATTCCCAGTTCATTCCCTGGCTGGAGCACCGCCACGGTGAACTGAAGTTCCAGCGGGTGGACGCCGAGCTCGACGACAGCCTCCAGGAGAAGGAGAGCGAACTCACCGACGCCGAGGGCAAGGACGCGGGCGAGAAGTTGCGTGTGCTGTTCCGCAGTGCCCTGGCCAACGACAAGGTCACGGTGCAGGTGCAGTCGCTCAAGGGGGAGAACGCCCCGGCGGCCCTGATCCTCCTGCCGGAGCAGATGCGCCGCCTCAACGACATGGGCGCGCTGATGGAGCAGCGGCTGCCGGGTCTGCCGGAGCACCACGTGCTGCTGGTGAACCGCCGCCATCCCCTGGTGGAGGGTCTGCGCAAACTCTCGGAGGGCTCGGTGCTCACCGCCGGCGGGGGTGCTTCCCCCAGCCAGCAGCTCGCCACCGAGCTGGGCCGCCACCTCTACGAGATGGCTCGCCTGGCGGTGGGAGGGCTCGAGCCCAATGAGCTGGCCGGCTTCCAGCAGCGCAGCTGCGATCTGATGGGCCGCCTGATGGAGCGGGGTCTCTGAGGGCGACCCGCAGGTGCCGGACCGCGGCCGCACCGGGTTACGGCACCTCCGGTTGACGGCGGAGCGGAGCGGGCTTAGGGAGGGGAGGATCCACCCCCACCATGCCGCCGCTCCCCCCCGTGCCACGGTTCCTGCGGCGTCTGCTCACGGTGCTGGCCGCCGCGCTGCTGCTGCTGCTCCTGCCGGCCGCGGCGCGCGAGGCCTCCTCCGCTTCGGCGGAGATCACGGTGAGGGTGCTCCTGCCGGCTCCCTTCCACGACGCCACCACGCGCGAACTGCCGCAGTTCCACCGCGATCACCCCGGGGTGAACCTCGAACTCGTGCGCGGGCCGCTCGACACCGACGCGATCCAGGATCTCGCCATCGGCAGCCTGCTGCTCGGCGATACCCCCTTCGACATCATGATGATGGATGTCAGCTGGATGCCGCTGTTCACGGCGGCCGGCTGGCTATCCCCTCTGGAGCCCTACCTGGGTGCGGGCATGCTCGCGGCGATGGAGCCCGGCGCCCGTCCGGGAAACAGCTTCGATGGCCATCTCTGGCGCATGCCTTACAGCGGTGACACCGGTCTGCTCTTCTGGCGCACCGACCTGATGCCGCTGCCGCCCCGCACCACCGACGAGCTGGTGCGGATCTCCCGCGACCTGCAGCGATCGGGGCGCGTCCGCTGGGGATACCTCTGGCAGGGTCGTCAGTATGAGGGTCTGAGCTGCGTGATGCTCGAGGTGATCCATGCCTTCGGGGGGCGATGGTGGAACCCCGCCAGCGGCCGCACCGAGCTCGACCGGCCGTCGGCGCTGCAGGCGGCCCGCTGGCTCGAGGACCTCGTGAAGGAGGGGATCACCCCTCCCTCGGTGGCCGGTTTCGCCGAGAACGAGGCCCTGCAGCAGTTCGCGGCGGGTGAGGCCGCCTTCCTGCGCAACTGGCCCTACGCCTGGAAGGTGATCGAGAACGGCGGTGGACCGGTGGTCGGTCATGTCGGCGTGGCGCCGGTCGTGGTGGCCCCGGGGCAGGAGGCGGGTGGGACCCTCGGCACCTGGGGCTTCTCGCTGCTCCGCGGCAGCGCTCACCCCCGGGAGGCGGCGGAAGCGATCCGCTGGCTCACGGGGCCGGAGATGCAGCGCAGCCTGGCCCTGAATGAGGGTTATGCCCCCACCTGGACCGCTCTCTACGAGGACGAGGCCCTGCAGAAGGGCGCGCCGCTGCTGGCGGTGCAGCGCCAGGCGCTTGCCGCCGGGCCGCTGCTGCGGCCCCCGACTCCGCTCTACGCCCAGCTCAGCGACGTGATGCAGCGCCAGGCCAACGCGATGATCACCGGTCAGAGCGATGCCGTCAGCGCCATGAGCGCGGCCCAGGCGCGCAGCGACGCCCTGATTCGGGCGATGACGGGGACCCCCCGATGATCCCGCTCCTCGCCGTCGATCTGCTGCTGATGCTCCCGGCCCTGCTGCTGCTGGGGGTGGTGTTCCTGCTGCCGCTGCTGCGCGACGCCTGGCTCAGCCTTCATGCCAGCACGGTGGTCACCGGGCTGATGGCGGTGCCCAACGGGGCTGCCAACTGGTGGCGGCTGTTCGACGATGCCCGCTTTCGCCAGGATGCGTTCCAGACCGTGCGCTTCACAGGCGTTTCCGTGGCTCTGGAGCTGGTGCTGGGGCTCGGGCTGGCCCTGCTGCTGCATCGCCCCGGCCGTGGCCGGGCCCTGCTCCGGGCGCTGGTGCTGCTGCCCTGGGCCCTGCCCACCACCGTGATGGCGCTGGGATGGCGCTGGATCCTCAACGATCCCCACGGCCCGCTCAACGGGTTGCTCCAGGCGGTCGGCCTGCCCACCTTTGGCTTTCTCACCACACCTTCCACCACCTGGCTGGCCGTGGTGGTGGCCGATGTCTGGAAGACGACCCCCTTCGTGGCGCTGCTGCTGCTGGCCGGTCTGCAGTCGATTCCTGTGGACCTGGTGGAGGCCCTTCAGCTCGAGGGTGCCGGACGGCTGACGATCCTGCGGCGTCTCACCCTGCCCCTGCTCGCTCCCTGGATCGCCCTGGCTCTGCTGTTCCGCATCGCCCAGTCCCTCGGTGTGTTCGATCTGATCCAGGTGCTCACCGGCGGCGGCCCCGCCGGCAGCACCGAGAGCCTGGCGATGTATGCCTACCGCCAGTCCCTGCGCTTCCTCGACTTCGGATACGGTGCCACCGTGCTCATGGCCACCTTCCTGTTGCTATTGCTGCCGGGGGTGATCTGGCTGCTCCTGCAGAACCGGCTGCCCCGGAGAACTGCATGAGAGCGCTGGTTCTGCTCTGGAGTCTCGGCCCCCTGCTCTGGCAGCTGCGCACGTCGCTGTTGCCACCGGATGCGCTGGTGGGGCAGGGCCCGACCGCCTGGACCCTGGAGAACTACCGCCTGGTGCTCAGCGGCGATCCGCCGCTGTGGGCGTCGCTGCGCAACAGCGGCCTGGTTGGACTGGGCACCACGCTCCTCACCCTGTCCCTGGCCCTGCCCTGTGCCTACGCCCTCCAGCGGCACCGCGCCGGTCTGCTGGGCTGGGGCGTGGGCGCTGTTCTGCTCGCCGCCTCCCTGTTCCCCACCGTGCTGCTGTTCCTCGGACTGCTGGAGATGGCCCGCAGCCTCCATCTGGCCAACAGCCTCACCGCCCTCTGTCTGCCCTACACCGCCCTGGCGCTGCCGCTGGCGATCCTGATCCTGCGCGCGGCGATCGCCGCGCTTCCCCCGGAGCTGGAGGACGCCGCCCGGCTTGAGGGGCTGGCGCTGGGTCAGCGTCTGCGCTCGGTGCTGCTGCCGCTGCTGGCGCCGGCCCTGGCCTCCACCGCCATCCTCACCTTCCTGGCGAGCTGGAACGAGTATCCGATCGCCCTCACCTGGATCAGCCGGGTCGACCGGCTGACCCTGCCCACCGCCATGGCCCGCCTGGCCGGATCGTCGGTGTTCACGGTTCCCTATGGAGCCTTCGCCGCCGCCACGGTGCTCGGCAGCCTCCCCCTGCTGCTGCTGGTGCTGGTCGCGCAGCGCTGGATCATCAGCGGTCTCACCCAGGGAGCCGTGAAGGGATGAGCGGTCTGCAGCTGCAGCAGCTGAGCCGACGCTGCGGCGATCGCCTGGTGCTCGAGCACCTCGACCTGGCGGTGGCTCCGGGCGAGTGTCTGGCGCTGCTGGGTCCGAGCGGTTGCGGCAAGACCACCACGCTGCGGCTCGTGGCCGGGCTGGATCCCTGCTCGGGCGGCCGGATCCTGCTCAACGGTGAGGACATCACCGCCCGGCCCGCCGGTGAACGGGAGGTGGCGATGGTGTTCCAGAGCTACGCGCTCTTTCCCCATCTCGATGTGGGCGAGAACCTGGCGCTCGGCCTTCGCAGCCGCGGCATCCCGCGGGCGGAGCGCGACCGTCGGATTGCGTCCGTGCTCGAACTCCTGCAGCTGACGGCGCTGGTGCGGCGGCGGCCTGCCCAGCTCTCGGGCGGTCAGCGCCAGCGGGTGGCCCTGGCACGGGCGCTTCTGCGTCAGCCCCGGATCGTGCTGCTCGACGAGCCGATGAGCAACCTCGATGCCAGGCTGCGGGAGGAGTTGCGGCCGGAGCTGCGCCGTCTTCTCTGCGGGGGTGAACCCCCGGTGCTGTACGTCACGCACGACCAGCAGGAGGCGATGGGGATGGCCGATCGGATCGCGGTGCTCCAGGCGGGCCGGCTCGAGCAGGTGGGAGGGGTGCGGGAGCTCTACACCGACCCCGCCAGCCGCTTCGTGGCCGATTTCCTCGGCCGTCCAGCGATCAACTGGCTGCCGGGTCGCGATGGCACGGCGCTGGGCCTGCGGCCGGAACATCTGCGTCCCCGGCCGGAGGGAGGCCTGCAGGCCCGCCCCGAACGGCGGGAGTGGTGGGGCCACCAGCAGCTTCTCTGGCTCGAGACCCCCCGGGGCACCTTGCGCATGCTGCTCCCCGAGGGCGCGGAGGCCGGAGCCGAAGGGCTGCGGGTGGGTTGGCGGGCGGCCGATGAGCTCTGGTTCGATGCGGCGGGCCAGCGGCTCAGCGCTGAGGGGCCGTGGCGACAGGGGCTGGAATCCGGAGCTGTTTGATACGATCGCCCACTGGGTTCCGGCCCAGCATTCCTAGCGTCAGGTTGTTCGTCATGTCCCGGGTTTGTCAGCTCACCGGCAAGCGCGCCAACAACGGGATGGCCGTCAGCCACTCCCATGTGCGCACCAAGAAACTTCAGCAGGTGAATCTGCAGGAGCGGCGTCTGTGGTGGGCGGAAGGCAACCGCTTCATCAAGCTGCGCGTCTCCACCCGTGCCCTCAAGACCATTCAGAAGAAGGGCCTGGGCGCCTATGCCAAGCAGCTGGGCATCGATCTGGCGCGCATCTGAATCAGGGCTTCGTTACCGTCAGGCGACTTTGTGCCTCACGGCGCCATGACGGCAGCTCCCGCCAGTCGCCGCTCCGTGCTGAAGGGGCTGGTTCTGGCCTCTTCGGCACTGTTGTTCCAGCCCCGGTCCGCATGGGCCCTCGGTGGCCTGCTCCCGGAGGTCGATCAGGCTGCACCACCCTTCCGCCTGCCTGGGGTGGCACCAGAGCCTGGCGGCATCGCCGAGGTTCAGCTCGGCCTCGAAGACTTCAGCGGCCGCTGGCTGGTTCTCTATTTTTATCCGCGTGATTTCACCAGCGGTTGCACGCTTGAGGCCCGCGGCTTCCAGAACGATCTCAGCCGCTTTGGTGCCCATAACGCCGCGGTCGTGGGCGTGAGCGCCGACGACGGCGACTCCCACGCCTCTTTCTGCGACAGCGAGGGGCTTGCCTTTCCCTTGCTCTCCGACAGTGGCGGCAGCGTGAGCAGGGCCTACGGATCCTGGATTCCCCCCTTTTCCCAGCGTCACACCTTTTTGATTGATCCCCAGGGAACTCTGCGGGCCGTATGGACAGCCGTGCGGCCCGCAGGGCACAGCCAGGAGGTGCTGGCAGAACTCCAGCGCCTGCAGGGGTGACCATGAACCTGCGCGAGCAGGCCACCCTTCGGATCCCCCGCCGGCGGATTCTCACCCTGCTGCCTGCCGCCCTCGGCAGCGTCGCCCTTCAGACCCTCGGCCGGGGGCGCGCCGCTGGTGTTGCCGGCAGCGAGGCGAGTCTCCATGTTCTCGCGACCGCCGACAGCGGCAGCGGCGACCCCAACCAGCGGGCGGTGGGCCTGCAGATGGGGGCGGTGCACCGTCGCGATCCGGTGGATCTGGTGCTGATGGGCGGCGACAACATCTACCCGAGTGGCGATCTCGCCCTGGTGGAGGCCACCTTCAACCGGCCCTACCGCGAGCTGCTGGCGGCCGGGGTGCCGTTCCACGCGGTGCTCGGCAACCACGACATCCGCACCGGCAACGGCAATCCCCAGGTGGCCTATCCACCCTTCGGCATGAAGGGGCGTTGGTACAGCCTGCGCCGCGGTCCGGTGGCCTTCTTCCTGCTCGACACCAACGTCAATGCCCCCTGGCAGCACCAGCTGCCCTGGCTCAAACGCGAACTGGCCGCCAGCGACGCCCCCTGGAAGGTGGTGGTGGGCCATCACCCCCTCTACTCCTCGGGCCTCTACGGCAATGACCCAGCCGCCATCGCCCGGCTGGCCCCCCTGTTCCGCCGCCACGGCGTGCAGCTTTACATCAACGGCCACGACCACAACTACGAGCGCTCGAAACCCCTGCAGGGCACCACCTATCTCACGGTGGGCGGCGGTGGGGCCACGCTGCGGCCGGTGAAGGCCGAGGCCCAATCGGCCCGGGCGCTGAGCGTGCACAGTTTCGCCGAGCTGCTGGTGCAGGGCGAGCGGCTCACCATCACCGCCTGGGATCTCAATGGCAGTCGCATCGACAGCGCGGTGCTCAACCCAGCCGGCGCAGTGGTTCCAGGGTGAGCCGGTGCGCGGCGGCTCCCTCTCGCAGGGCTGCCAGTCGCTGCGGCGGGGGGGGGTGATCAAGAACGGCCCGCCATTCGGTGGCGATGGATGGGGGTGGCGGCAGGGCCAGGTCGTGGCAGGGACAGCCGATCCCTTCGGCGGCAGAGGCCACCTTGGGGTCGTAGCTGAGGGCGGCGCAGGGGCTGCCGCTCTGGGCCGCCAGGATCAGGCCATGCAGGCGCATCGCCAGCACCAGGCCGGCGCCGGCGAAGGTGGCCATCGCTCCCTCCAGGTCGGGAGCAGGAAGGGCGCGGCTGCGCTCCCGCAGATCGCTCGGCAGCAGCCCGGCGGCGCCAAGCCGCTCGAGCAGGCCGCAGTCCTGCTCGCCATGGAAGGGCAGCCAGAGCACGGGCCGCTCGGCCTGGCGGGCCAGGGCCGCCACCGCCTCCAGCCAGGGCCGCCAACCCTCCGGTTCGAGGGCCGCCACCGGCCGCCAGCAGAGCACGATCGGCCCGCCGCTGCCCGTCCAGGCCCGGGGCGCCACAGCCCAGACCGGATCGCTGCCCAGCCGGCCGTCGATGCCCCAGCTGCGGGCGAGGGCGGCGGAGGCCGGATCGCGCCAGCTGATGGCGGTGGCCATCGCCAGCAGCGAACGCGTCAGCAGGCGGCTGCGCCGCCGCCGCAGCGGACCGAGCCCCTGCCCCCACAGCAGCACCGGCAGACGCCGCAGGCGGGCCGCGGTGATCAGGGCGCCGTAATACACGAGGCTGAGGAAGCTGGTGCTGTCCTGCAGCAGGCTGCCGCCGCCGAGCACGAGGGCTTCACAGCCGACCAGCGCCTTCAGCACGGCTG
The DNA here is from genome assembly GCA_024958655.1 of Cyanobium sp. FGCU6. Taxonomy (GTDB): domain Bacteria; phylum Cyanobacteriota; class Cyanobacteriia; order PCC-6307; family Cyanobiaceae; genus Cyanobium. Next base: position 353,881 of record JANWUR010000001.1, read on the forward strand.
TCAAATGGCGCCGATCCACGGTGGCCACCGGGAAGGCCGCCTCCACCGCCTGCCGATCGGCGGCGGTGACAACCGGTTCCACACCCGCCGGCAACTGGCTGAGCAGCACCTGCAGAAGGGCATCATCGCCGAGATTGTGCTCGCCGTAGTACCCGCACAGCAGCACCTTCGGCCGAGGCGACTGCGGCGATGCGGGGCGGGCGATCACAGAGGCGGAACAGATGCGGCGGAGCCTACGGCCCCCCAGCGGCCTCCCTGACTAGATTCAGCCGGCCCAGCCCTCCACCATGCACGCCCTCTCCCTGGCCACCTGGTGGATTCACATCACCTCGGTGCTCGAGTGGGTGCTGGCGATGGCAGCGGTGGCGGCGTTCGGTCGTCGGCGCGGCGAACCGGCCTGGCGCTGGCTGGCACTGGCGATGCTGCCGGCCCTGGTGAGTGCCATGGCGGCCTGCACCTGGCACCTGTTCGATAACAGCGAGGCTCTGCGGGGCCTGGTGGTGCTGCAGGCCGGTTGCACCGTCGCCGGCAACCTGGCCCTGGCGGCCGCCACCTTCCATCTGCTGCGTCTGCAGCGTCGCAGCGCCGCAGAGCCCCAGGCATGAACGACGCCCTGCTGAGCCTGCTGCAACGGCTGGCGGCCTTCGACCCGGCGCCGCTGTTCGTGCTGTCCCTGATCCCCTACCTGGCCTTCCTCTGGTGGGCGCGGCAGGTGCGGGCCTTCCCGCGGCTGGCCCTGCGCGGCTTCGAACTCACCCTGGTGTTCGTGGCGGCCACGATCGTGGCGGCGGTGATCGCCCAGAACCGCTATGGCCGTCAGCTGGCCGACGTGGACCCGCTGCACGGGGGCGCCGAGGCCCTGCTCACCCTCAGCAACGTGCTGGTGATGGTGGGCTTCCTCAGCCGCGAACGCGACCCCCATCCGTGAGCCGCCCCTGGGCCCTGGTGGTGCTGACTGCCGCAGGGCTCGGCCCGGTTCTGCTGCCGCCCGCGACTGCCACAGCCGTGCCGACAGACACTCCGGGCGCCGTTCTCCGCGTGGGGGTGGTGGAGGGTTCGCCTCCCTGCAGCGATCGCCGCGATGGTGTCTGGCAGGGACTGGCCCCTGAGCTCTGGAACCGGATCGCCAGCCGCGAGTCGCTCGCCTTCCGCCTCAGCGCCTGGCCGTCCACCACCGACGTGCTCGAGGCCACCCGCGCGGGGGTGATCGACGTGGCGGTGGGCTGCATCAACGTGTCGCCCGAGCGGCTGCTGCGCTACCGCTTCTCGCTGCCGTTCCAGGAAGATGGCCTGGCGGTGCTGGTGCTGCGCACCCCCCTCGATCTGGGGCGGGCCTTCCTTGGTGCCCTGATCGGCCCGGGCCTGCTCCAGCTGCTGGGCGGCTATCTGCTGGCCACGGCCCTGCTCACCGTCCTCACCTGGCGGGTCGAGCACTACGGCGAGCGTCCCGAAACCCAGCGAAACGGCAGGCTGCGAACCGGCGGCAAGCTGTTCCAGGTGCTGGCGACCGGTCCGGGCGGCAACGCGATCGTGGAGACCAACCGGGGCAATGTGATCGTGATCGCCGCTTACCTGGTGCGCATCGTCGCCGCCTCCCTTCTGGTGGGCTTCCTCACCGTGCGCGTGGTGGACGAAACGCAGGGGCGGGCCCGGGGACGGATCCGCGATCTCACCGATCTGGAGGGTCTGCGGGTGGCGGTACGGCGGGGAAGCATCAGCGAGACCCTGATCCGCGAGCTCAACCGGGCTGCGCCGCCCGGGCGGGCGATCCGGCCGGTGCCGATCGGGACCATCGTCGAGGCCCTGCCGCTGTTGGATCAGAACCGCGCCGATGCCTTGCTCGGCGACGAGTTGCAGCTCGCCTGGCTGGTGCGCACCGGCCGCTCCGGAGGCGGGTTGCCGCTGCTGGCGCTGCGGGGGATCCGGCCGGAATCCCAGGCCTTCGCCTTCGCCCCCTCCCTGCCGGAAGCCACGGCCGAGCGGATCGACCAGGCGATCAGCTCACTGAAACGCAGCGGCGTGGTGGGCGAGGTGAGGGCGGCCACGATCCAGCCGCCGGCAACCGCAAGGGATGGGGAAGGTGAACAACGGTGAACGAGCCGGCTGGCCCATCGCCACTCCCCGGAAGATGGGGCGTCGGCTCCCGATTCATGATCGCTCCCCTCCTGGCCCTGGCTCCCGCCACCGTCACCTGGTCGCCGAAGGTGGGCCTGGTGATGATCGTCTGCAACGTCATCGCCATCGCCATCGGCAAGGCCACCATCCAGAAGCCCAATGAAGGGCTGAAGCTTCCCAGCGCCAACCTCTTCGGCGGCTTCAGCCACGGCGCCATGCTCGGCACCACCGCCCTCGGCCACATCCTCGGCATGGGCGCCATCCAGGGCCTTGCTTCCCGCGGCGTTCTCTGATCCAGAGGTCTCGCACGCTCCTTGGCTCACCTTCTCCCTCGCGGGGGAGAGTGAGCCGGCGTGCCGTCACCTCCAGCCGAGAAGGTAAGGAACGGCTCGCAGTCCATAGCGCTCGAACCGGTAAGCGAACAGCAGGGCCGAGAGGTCTTCCGCTGTGCAAGTCTCCAGACCCTGCAGCAGGGCGTTGAGGCGCCTGTCGGCGGCAGGGCTGCGAAGTCCGAGCCAGGTGCGACGGGCCAGACGGCCGCTGAGACTCCAGCGCCATCCCAGGGCCCGGCGCAGATCGGCCGGGTAGCCACGCAACGCATCCGATCCGCCGGCTTGATCGAGGGCGCGAAGCAGGAGCGGTGCCAGCACCCGACTGCTGGTGAGGGCATGGCGGATCCCTTCTCCGCCCAGCAGATTGGCGGTGCTCACCGCATCGCCCAGGGCCAGCAGGCGGCCACGGCGATGGGGCTCCCGCCGGTGGACGCGGCTGCGGATCAGGCCGCCATGGCGATCCAGCACCCGCAGCGACTGCCGTTGCTCTGCCGTGAACAGTCGCTCCAGCACGGAGCGCAGTTCCGCGGCCAGCGGCCGTTGCGCCCGCCCACCATCCGCCAGACGGCAGACACCGATCTTCAGCCGGCCGGGCTGCATGGGGAAGACCCAGCCGTAGCCCTGCCCCACCCAGTCGCTGCCAAGGCAGAAGGCGAGCTGATCAGCCCAGTCCTGCCAGAGGTTCGGGGGCGCCTCCACCAGCCACTCGCAGCCCACGCCGCTCACCAGGGGATCCCGGCCGGCCGGTGCCTCACCGATCAGGGCCCGCTGCTGGCCGGTGGCATCCACCACCCACTCGCTCACAACGTCCAGCACGGCGCCGCTGCGGTCCCGCAGGCGGGTGCGTAAGCCCTGTCCCTCGGGCCTGCAAGCGATCGCGCGCAGGCCCAGAGTCAGCCGTCCTCCCCACGCCTGGCACTCCTGGACCAACCAGCGACGCAGGGCTGCGAAGTCGAGCACCACACCCATGGTGCCGCTGCCCCGCCATTGCCGCCGGCGCTCCCCCGGGCCGATCAGCTGCCACTGGCTCCAGCGGGCCGCCGCCACCCGAGCGGGAAGTCCGAAGCGATCCATCGTGGCCAGCGGCAAGGCCGCACTGCTGAAGGCCGCGTGGGAGAGATCGGTCAGCTGGTCCACCAGCAGCACATCCACGTCGGCCATCGCCAGCTGACGAGCCAGGTCGGCACCCGCCGGGCCGGCGCCCACCACCAGCACCCGGCAGTCGAGGCGGGAGGGGAGGGTACAGCTGGGACTGGCGGGAAAGGGGGAGGCCTCCGGCAAGGGGCCTCAGACGGCGAGGGCCCGTTGCGGCTGAAGCCCGGCGCTGCGACCGAAGCGCTCAAGGATGCGGTCGGCCATCTGGGCCGGGGTGAGGCCCAGGCTCTGCTTGCTCTGCTCGGGACTGGCGTGATCGACCAGCAGATCGGGGATGCCCAGCCGCAGGACCGGCACCAGCACCTCGTGATCCACCAGGGTTTCCACCACGGCGGCACCGAAACCGCCGGCCAGGGCACCCTCCTCCATGGTCACCACCCGGCCGATGCGGCGGGCCAGCGGAAGGATCAGTGCCTCATCCAGGGGCCGCAGGAAGCGGGCGTTGACCACAGCAGCCCGCAGACCCTTCTCCTGCAGCAGCCCGGCGGTGGCCAGGGCTGGCATCACCATCGAGCCGTAGGCCACGATCAGCAGGTCGTCGCCGTCGGTGAGCTGCTCGCCCCGGCCGATCTCCAGGGGCTGCCAGCCCTCCTCCATCAGCGGCACGCCTTCACCTTCACCGCGGGGGAAGCGGATGGCACAGGGGCCGTCGTGGGCGATCGCCGTGACGAGCATGCGCTGGAGCTCGGCCTCGTCCTTCGGCGCCATCACGGTGAAGTTCGGCACCGCCCGCAGATAGCTGATGTCGTACTGGCCCTGGTGGGTGGGGCCATCAGCCCCCACGATCCCGGCCCGGTCGAGCACGAAGGTGACCGGCAGATTCTGAATGCCCACGTCGTGGATCAGCTGGTCGTAGGCCCGCTGCAGGAAGGTGCTGTAGATCGCCACCACCGGGCGCAGACCCTCGCAGGCCATGCCCGCCGCCATGGTGACGGCGTGCTGCTCGGCGATGCCCACATCGAAGTACTGCTTCGGCAGGGCTTTCTCCAGCAGGTCGAGACCGGTGCCGGTGGCCATGGCGGCGGTGATGCCCACCACCTTTGGATCCTGCTCGCAGATCTTGACCAGGGTCTGGCCGAAAACCTTGCTCCAGCTGGGGGGCTTGGGCTTGCTGGAGGGGTAGGCCTTGCCCGTGGCGAGGTCGAAGGCCGACTGGGCGTGGTAGCCCACCTGATCGGCCTCGGCGTAGGGATAGCCCTTGCCCTTGGTGGTGGCCACGTGCACCAGCACCGGCCCCTCTTCGCGGTGGGCCGCCTGGAACGTGCGCACCATCGCCGGGATGTCGTGGCCGTCGATCGGGCCCATGTAGGTGAAGCCCAGCTCCTCGAACACGGCGCCCACCTTGGGCACCGCCAGACGCTTCATGCTCTCCTTGAGGGTCTTGAGCTCGGGGGGGAGCTCGCCATGCAGGAAAGGCAGGTGCTTCACCGCTTCCTCGGCACTGCCGGAGAGGAACTGCACGGGCTTGCTCAGCCGCATGCGGTTGAGATGGGTGGAGAGGGCTCCCACCGGCGGGCTGATCGACATGTCGTTGTCGTTCAGCACCACCAGCAGCCTGGTGTGCGGCAGGTGGCCGGCATGGTTGATCGCCTCGAGGGCCATGCCGCCGGTGAGGGCGCCGTCGCCGATCACGGCGACGCAATGGAAGTCTTCGCCGCGGGCGTCGCGGGCCAGGGCCATGCCCAGGGCCGCTGAAATGCTGGTGGAGGCGTGGCCGGCGCCGAAGTGATCGAAGCGGCTCTCGCAGCGCTTGAGATAGCCAGCCACGCCGCCCTTCTGCCGGAGGGTGTCGAAGTCCTTCCAGCGGCCGGTGACGAGCTTGTGGGGGTAGGCCTGGTGGCCCACATCCCACACCACCCGGTCGCGGTCGAGATCGAGGGTTTGGTAGAGGGCGAGGGTGAGCTCCACCACTCCCAGTCCGGGCCCCAGGTGGCCGCCGCTGGTGGACACCACCTCAAGGTGACGTTCGCGGATCTGGCGGGCGATCGACTCGAGCTCGGCGGTGCTCAGGCCATGCAGCTGGTTCGGGTGGGTCAGCTCACTCAGATGCATGCCCGTTTCGGCTCTGAAGAGGCCAATCTACGGCGTGTGTCCCGGCGAACGGCGGCAAGGGCGACCATTCCGCCGCTGCACACGGGTTGCGAGAGTGGGTCAACGACGTGTGGCCATGAGTCAGGACGACCGCATCCACCCATGCCCCGTGGCCAGCCCCTACCTGCAGCGCATCCTGCGGGCGCGGGTGTACGACGTGGCGATCGAGTCGCCCCTCGATCCGGCCCCCAACCTCTCCCGCCGCCTGGGCAACCGCGTGCTGCTCAAGCGCGAGGACCTGCAGCCGGTGTTCAGCTTCAAGCTGCGCGGCGCCTACAATCGCATGGTCGGCCTGGCGCCGGAGGAGCTGCGCCGGGGCGTGATCGCCGCCAGCGCCGGCAACCACGCCCAGGGGGTGGCCCTGGCGGCCCAGAAGCTGGGCTGCACGGCGGTGATCGTGATGCCCGTCACCACGCCGGCGATGAAGGTGCGGGCGGTGGCCGCCCGCGGCGCCGAGGTGGTGCTCCATGGCGACACCTACGACGAGGCCCAGGCCGAGGCCCGGCGGCTGGAGCAGGCCCGCGGTCTCACCTTCATTCACCCCTTCGATGATCCCGACGTGATCGCCGGCCAGGGCACCATCGCCCTGGAGATCCTGCGCCAGTGCTCGGAGCCGCCCCATGCCATCTATGTGGCGGTGGGGGGCGGCGGCCTGATCGCCGGCATCGCCGCCTACGTGAAGAGCCTCTGGCCCGAGGTGGAGGTGGTGGGGGTGGAGCCGGTGGATGCCGATGCCATGACCCGCTCGCTGGCGGCCGGCGAGCGGGTGAGGTTGGAGCAGGTGGGCCTGTTCGCCGATGGCGTCGCCGTGCGCCAGGTGGGCGAACTCACCTTCGAACTGGCCCGGCGGCACGTGGATCGCATGGTCACCGTGGACACCGACGCCATCTGCGCGGCGATCAAGGACGTGTTCGAGGACACCCGCTCGATCCTCGAACCGGCCGGCGCCCTGGCGGTGGCCGGCATGAAGCAGGACGTGCAGGCCAGGGGACTGCGCGACCGCACGCTGGTGGCGGTGGCCTGCGGCGCGAACATGAACTTCGATCGGCTGCTGTTCGTGGCCGAGCGGGCCGAACTCGGCGAAGACCGCGAAGCCCTGCTGGCGGTGGAGATCCCGGAGGAACCCGGCAGCCTGCGGCGCTTCTGCGATCTGCTTGGCCAGCGCAGCCTCACGGAGTTCAGCTACCGGCTGGCGGACCCGCGGCTGGCCCACATCTTCGTGGGCGTGCAGATCAGCGGCCGCGACGACACCGCCCGGCTGATGGCCGACCTGCAGGCCGGCGGCTTCCCCTGCCTCGACCTCTCCGGCAATGAACTGGCCAAGCTCCACCTCTGCCACATGGTGGGGGGCCGCCTGCCGGCCAGTGCCGGCGCCGCCCTGGAGCAGGGGGAGGAGCGGCTCTACCGCTTCGAGTTCCCGGAGCGCCCCGGGGCCCTGATGGCCTTCGTGAGCGCCCTGCACCCCAACTGGAACATCAGCATCTTCCACTACCGCAACCACGGGGCCGACGTGGGGCGGATCGTGGTGGGGGTCCAGGTGCCGCCCGCCGAGATCGACGACTGGCGGGCCTTCCTCGCGGAGCTGCCCTATCAGTGGTGCGAGGAGACCGACAACCCCGCCTACCGGCTGTTCCTCGGCCAGATGGACCCTTCCCTGCCGGCCATCACCGCGCTGGTGTCGGCCTGAGGACTGCGATACCTTGCCCTTTGCCTCTCGGCGGCATCCGGCCATGTCCAGCCCCGATCCAGCGGAAGCCGATCCCGCCGGCGGCGCGGCGGCCCTGCCGGCGATGGCCGGCCTCTCGCTGCCGGCGCGCATGGAGGCGATCCTCTATCTCAAGGGCCGGCCCCTGGGGCTGGGCGAGCTGGCGGAGATCGCCGGCATCGATCGGGAACAGGCGGAGGTGGGCCTGATCACCCTGATGGCCGACTACGCGCATCGCGACACAGCCCTGGAGATCCGCCAGGAGGGCCAGACCTACAGCCTGCAGCTGCGCGAGAGCCTGGGGGATCTGGTGCAGAACCTGCTGCCGGTGGATCTGTCCACCGCCACCCTGCGCACCCTCGCCACCATCGCCCTCAAGCGCCGGATCCTGCAGTCGGAGCTGGTGGAGCTGCGCGGTTCGGGCGCCTACGACCACATCAAGGAGCTCCTGGCCCAGAACTTCATCGAGCGCAAGCGCCAGAGCGAGGGACGCTCCTACTGGCTGAGCCTGAGCGAGAAGTTTCATCGCACCTTCGCCGTTCAGGCCGACGACCTGCCGAATCCCGGGCGTCGGGCGGCCTGAGCCGGGTGCCTCCTGCATAGAGTCGGTAGGTCTGTCCTCTGCCGGATCCGGCATCGTCCATGGCCATCGTCGCCTTCCTGCTTCAGGTGCTGGCCCAGACCCTGAGCATCTACCTGCTGGTGCTGCTGGTGCGGGTGCTGCTGAGCTGGTTCCCCAACCTCGACTGGAGCAACCCGCTCCTTTCGGGCGTGAGTGCGATCACCGATCCTTATCTCAATGCCTTCCGCGGCCTGATCCCCCCGGTGGGCGGCCTGGATCTCTCGGCGCTTGTGGCCTTTCTGGCCCTGCAACTCACCCAGAGCCTGCTGACCGGCGCCAGTGCCAGCCTTATGGCCGGCGTGGCCTACTGAAGAGGCTCCAGGGGAGCAGGGGCGAGGGCCTGCTCCAGCGGCAGCAGTTCCTCCCCCTCCGCCGCGCGCGTGCGCACCGGTGAGGAAAAGCCCCGGGCGCGGGCCTTGCTGATCCGGAACGGGCCGGGGGTGCCGGCGGGCACCGCCAGCCGCAGGGCGAAGGCCGAGCGGCCGGGCGGCACATCGCCGATGCTGCCGACGCGGCTGCGGTTGGGCAGGACCGGCTCGCCACTGGCATCAAGGATCAGGGCGAACACGTCGGTGTCGACCACCGGCCGGCGACCCGGGTTCTCCACCACTCCGCGGAGGGCGAAGCAGCTGGCTCCCCCCGGTCCCCGGCGCCCCTCCTGGCTGCCCACATCGCTGGCGGGGCAGGGTTCCAGCCGCACGTCACTCACGGTGAGAGTGGCGGCCCGGGCCTGGAGGGGGTGACCGAGCAGCAGCAGCAGGCTGCAGACGACCCCTGCGAAGGTGCGCCCCAGGCCTGACGCCCACCGATCCACACGCTTCCTCTGCACCTGGATCACCGCCGGTCGCCGCTGCCTCCGATCACGTTACGGGCGGCGCGGCTGGCGAGTTTCTCCAGGTTGGCGGCGGCGACGTCCGCGAGGTCGAGGTCCAGCTCGGTGGCGAGCTGGGCCACGTACCAGAGCACATCGCCCAGCTCCAGCCGCAGGTCATCGCGTACGGCGTCATCGAAGCGGCCTTCGCCATCGCGCAGCACCTTCTTCACCTTGTCAGCCACCTCGCCGGCCTCCCCGCACAATCCCAGGGTCGGATAGATGGGATTGGCGCCTGCATCCGGATAGCGGGCCGTCTCACGCGAACGCTGCTGGTAGGCCCTTAAGTCCATGGGAAGCCGGTGAGGGAAGGCTCCGGATGGTAGTTTCCGGCCCAGTGCTCGACGCTCCGATGGCCATTATCGATCTCATGCGTCGCACGAAGATCGTCGCCACGATCGGCCCCGCCACCGAATCGCCCGAGATGCTGCGCCGCCTGATCGAGGCGGGCGCCACCACCTTCCGGCTGAACTTCTCCCACGGCGACCACGCCGACCACGCCGCCCGGATCGCCACCATCCGCCAGGTGGCCCACGAACTGGGCGTTCACATCGGCATCCTCCAGGACCTTCAGGGGCCGAAGATCCGCCTGGGCCGCTTCGATGGCGGGCCGATCACCCTCGCCTCCGGCGATCCCTTCACCCTCACCTCCCGGGAGGTGGCCTGCAATCGGAGCATCGCCACCGTCACCTACGGACGACTGGCCGAGGAGGTGACCAGCGGCAGCCGCATCCTTCTCGATGACGGCCGGGTGGAAATGGAAGTGGCCGAGGTGGACCTTCCCAGCCAGAGCCTCCACTGCCGCGTCACCGTCGGAGGTGTGCTCTCCAACAACAAGGGCGTCAACTTCCCGGACGTGCAGCTTTCGATCCGGGCCCTCACCGATAAGGACCGCAGCGACCTGGCCTTCGGCCTGAAGCAGGGGGTGGATTGGGTGGCCCTGAGCTTCGTGCGCAATCCCTCCGATATGCAGGAGATCCGCGAGCTGATCCGCAGCCACGGTTTCAGCACCCCCGTGGTGGCCAAGATCGAGAAGTTCGAGGCGATCGACGCCATCGACGCGATCCTGCCCCTGTGCGATGGGGTGATGGTGGCCCGCGGCGACCTGGGGGTGGAGATGCCGGCGGAGGAGGTGCCGCTGCTGCAGAAGGACCTGATCCGCAAGGCCAACAGCCTCGGCATCCCGGTGATCACCGCCACCCAGATGCTCGACTCGATGGTGTCGTGTCCCAGGCCCACCCGGGCGGAGGTGAGCGACGTGGCCAACGCGATCCTCGACGGCACCGATGCCGTGATGCTCTCCAACGAAAGCGCCGTGGGCGACTATCCGGTGGAGGCAGTCGCCACGATGGCCCAGATCGCCCGCCGCATCGAGCGCGACTACCCCCGCCGCGTGCTCGACAGCCACATGGCCACCACCATTCCCAACGCCATCTGCCAGGCGGTGAGCAGCATCGCCCGCCAGCTGAACGCGGCGGCGATCCTCCCCCTCACCAAAACGGGCTCCACGGCCCGCAGCGTCAGCAAGTTCCGCCCCAGCACACCGATCCTGGCGATCACCAGCGATGTCGATGTCGCCCGACAGCTGCAGTTGGTGTGGGGGGTGAATCCTCTGGTGATCCAGGAGCAGAGCAGCAGCGGCCGCACCTTCAGCGTGGCGATGGGCGAAGCCCAGGCGATGGGCCTGCTGCACGACGGCGACCTGGTGGTGCAGACCGCCGGGACTCTGGAGGGGGTCAGCGGTTCCACCGATCTGGTGAAGGTGGGGATCGTGTCGGCCGTGCTCGGCCGCGGCACCGGCATCGGCGCCGGATCCGTGAGCGGGAGGGTGCGGCTCGCCAGTTCGCCGGAGGAGGCGTCACGGCTGCAGAGCGGCGAGATCCTGGTGGTGCGTGAAACCAGCGCCGCCTACCTGGAGGCGATCCGCAAGGCGCGCGGAGTGATCGCCGAGGAGGATGGCCGTCAGAGCCACGCGGCGGTGATCGCCGAGCGCCTCGGGGTGCCGGTGATCGTGGGGGTGGCCAATGCCACCGTCGACCTGCGCCAGGGGGAGATCGTCACCCTGGAGCTGCAGGAGGGCCTGGTGCATCGCGGAGCCCGTGGCGAGGACGCCGGCGCGCGGACGTCGGCGGGCTGAGCCGCCGCCCTAGAACGAAAGCGCCCGCCCGCTCTCCCCACGATGGCCCCCAAGCTGCCGCTGCGCGACACCGTGGGCATGGCGATTGAAACGCTGCGAGCCAACCGCATGCGCAGCCTGCTCACCATGCTCGGCATCGTGATCGGCAACGCCTCGGTCATCAGCCTGGTGGGCGTGGGCAATGGCGCGCGCAACCTCGCGGAGGGGCAGCTCAGCACGCTCGGGGCCAACGTGTTGTTTGTGTTCCCCGGCACCAACGACACCCGGCGCCAGGGGATCGAGGTGCCCAAGACCCTGGTGCTTGAGGATGCGCGGGCGATTGCCGAGCAGGTGCCGTCGGTGCGGCGGGTTGCGCCCCAGATCACCTTGAACGAGGTGGTGCAGGCAGGGGCCAACAGCAAGTCGGTCACGGTGACCGGGGTGACGCCGGAGTTCCTGGAGGTGCGGCGCTTTGAGCTCGCCCAGGGGCGCTTCTTCAGCGACGCCGAACTGCGGGGCGCCCGCAACGTCGTGGTGATCGGTCCCGACCTGCGCGACAAGCTCATGCCCTCGGGCGAGGCGGTGGGTCGCAACCTGCGGATCCGCGATCAGAGCTTCGAGATCATCGGCGTGATGGCCCCGAAGGGGGCGGTGTTCGGCGCCAACCAGGACGAGGTCGCCTACGTGCCTCTGCCGACGATGGTGAGCCGGCTGAGCGGAAGGGATCCCACCTATGGGGTGAGCCTCAGCCTGATCAGTGTGGAGGCCCGCGACGAGAACAGCACCGGCGCAGCGGAGTTTCAGATTGGCAACCTGCTGCGTCGCCGGCACCAGTTGCTGCGCGAAGACGACTTCGTGGTGCGCTCCCAGAAGGACGCCCTCACGATCGTGGGCTCGATCACCGGCGGCCTGACCCTGATGCTTGGGGCGATCGGAGCGGTGTCGCTGCTGGTGGGCGGCATCGGCATCATGAACATCATGCTGGTATCGGTGAGCGAACGCACCTCGGAGATCGGTCTGCGCAAGGCCCTCGGTGCCCGCAGCAGCGACGTGATGCTGCAGTTCCTGGTGGAATCGCTGGTGCTGTCGAGCCTGGGGGGCGCGGTGGGCAGCGCCATCGGCCTGGGTGCCGTGGCGATCGTGGCGGCGGTGACGCCGCTGCCGGCGGCGGTGGGCACCGGCACCGTGCTTGTCACGGTGCTGCTTTCAGGATCGATCGGCCTGTTCTTCGGCGTGGTGCCGGCGCGGCGGGCGGCCCAGCTGGATCCGATCGTGGCGCTGCGCAGCTTGTAATCCCGGCAACAGGAAAAAAACCTTAAGGACGTCAAAGCGTCGCGATGGTCACCGATTGCCCACAGGTCTAGATGGCTTCATGGGTGTTCCCTGAGATTGGAACGGTTTTGGACCTGCTCGACTGCGGCTATCGCAATTCCACAGATCGCATGGTGATCGTGCGCTGCTGCGGGCCGAGCGCGTTTTACCTCGAGCGGGTGGTCTTTCCCTTCGAGCTCCTGAGCTTCCACTGCCCACCGGGCAGCGATGTGGAGATCTGGACCCACGGGCTGGGGGGGCCCGAGTTGCTGGAGACCTTCCGGGCCCAGGAGCTCTGCCTGGAGAGCTCCACCCCACCGGTGGCCGAACTGGCGCTCGAGGGGGTGCAGCGGCAGGAGAATCCCTGGCTGGAAGCCAGCTGAATTCAGGGAGCCTGGGAGGGCGCGACAGCCGGCGGGACGCCTTTACACTCAGTTAAAAACCGGCATCCCATGAATCAGCGCTGGCGTCTCCTGGCCCTCTGGCTCCTGCCGATCGGGGTGGCCGTGTTCCTCGCCTTTCAGCTTCTGGGCGGCGGACCCAACCGGCTGAGCCCCTCCGGAGTCACCACCGCCCCTCGCAACGCGGCGGTGGCCCGCATGAGCTACGGCCGCTTCCTCGATTACGTCGATGCCGGCCGCGTCACCGCCGTGGATATCTTCGACGGCGGCCGCACAGCCGTGATCGAGGCGGTGGATCCGGACCTCGACAACCGGGTGCAGCGGCTGAGGGTGGATTTGCCGGGCGTGGCTCCGGAACTGGTCAACAAGCTCAAGGACCAGGGGATCAGCTTCGACATTCATCCGCCGCGCCAGTCCCCGCCGGCCCTCGGCCTTCTCGGCAACCTGCTGTTCCCCCTGCTGCTGATCGGCTCGCTGGTGTTCCTCGCCCGCCGCTCCAACGGCATGCCCGGCGGCCCCGGCCAGGCGATGCAGTTCGGCAAGACCAAGGCCCGCTTCGCCATGGAGGCCGAAACCGGCGTCAAGTTCGACGACGTGGCCGGCGTGGAAGAGGCCAAGCAGGACCTGCAGGAGGTGGTGACCTTCCTCAAGACCCCGGAGCGCTTCACCTCGGTGGGCGCCAAGATTCCCAAGGGTGTGCTGCTGGTGGGCCCTCCCGGCACCGGCAAGACACTGCTCGCCAAGGCCATCGCCGGTGAAGCCGGTGTCCCCTTCTTCTCCCTCTCCGGCTCTGAGTTCGTGGAGATGTTCGTGGGCGTGGGCGCCAGCCGGGTGCGGGATCTGTTCAAGCGGGCCAAGGAGAACAGCCCCTGCCTGATCTTCATCGATGAGATAGATGCCGTGGGGCGTCAGCGCGGCGCCGGCATCGGCGGCGGCAATGACGAGCGCGAGCAGACCCTCAACCAGCTGCTCACCGAGATGGACGGCTTCGAGGGCAACAGCGGCATCATCATCATCGCGGCCACAAACCGGCCCGACGTGCTCGATTCGGCCCTGATGAGGCCCGGCCGCTTCGATCGCCAGGTCACGGTGGACGCCCCCGACATCAAGGGACGCCTCTCGATCCTGAAGGTGCACTGCCGCAACAAGAAGCTGGCCGAGGATGTATCGCTGGAGGCGATCGCCCGCCGCACCCCCGGCTTCACCGGCGCCGACCTGGCCAACCTGCTCAACGAGGCCGCCATTCTCACCGCGCGCAGGCGCAAGGAGGCCACCACCCTCGCCGAGATCGACGATGCGGTGGATCGGGTGATCGCCGGCATGGAGGGCAAGCCGCTCACCGATGGCCGCAGCAAGCGGCTGATCGCTTACCACGAGGTGGGCCATGCCCTGGTGGGCACTCTGGTGAAGGCCCATGACCCGGTGCAGAAGGTCACCCTGATTCCCCGCGGCCAGGCCCAGGGCCTCACCTGGTTCGCCCCGGATGAAGAGCAGTCGCTGGTGAGCAAGGCTCAGCTGCGGGCCCGGATCATGGGTGCCCTCGGCGGCCGGGCCGCCGAAGATGTGGTCTTCGGCCACGCCGAGGTGACCACCGGGGCCGGTGGCGACATCCAGCAGGTGGCCTCGATCGCCCGGCAGATGGTCACCCGCTTCGGTATGAGCGACATCGGCCAGTTCTCACTCGACTCCGGCAGCCAGGAGGTGTTCCTCGGCCGCGACCTGATGACCCGCAGCGATGGCTCCGATGCCCTGGCCAGCCGCATCGATGATGCGGTGCGCTCAATCGTTCAGAGCTGTTACGCCGAAACCCTGAAGCTGGTGGCCGCTCATCGCGACTGCATGGACCGGGTGGTGGAACTGCTGATCGAGAAGGAAACGCTCGACGGCGACGAGTTCCGGGCGATCGTTGCGGAGTTCGCCCCGATTCCCGAGAAGGAACGCTTCACCCCCTTCCTTGCCGAAACCTCAGCCAGCTGAAGGCAAGTGAGTGAGTTTCATGGGGGGCTTTTGCCCCCCTTTTTTTGTGGCGCGCTCACCCGTGCTCAGCGCGAGTTGCGGCAGCGCTCCGAGCAATACAGCACCTCGTCCCAGACCGTCGCCCACTTGCGCCGCCATGAAAAAGGCCTGCCACAGACAGGACAGACCTTGGAGGGGCGCTGGCTGGGGGGAAGACCGCGGCCGCCGGGACGGGGGGATCCGTTCCTCGGCCCACGACGACGGGACATGGCGCCGGGCTCAGACCGGGCGGATCGGTCGCTTCTCGATCACCTTGTCGATCAGGCCGTAGGCCACGGCTTCGGAAGGCGACATGAAGAAATCGCGGTCGGTGTCCTCCTCAACGCGGCTGAGGGGCTGGCCGGTGCGGTCGGCGAGTTCACCGTTGAGCTTCTTCTTCAGATAGAGGATCTCATCGGCCTGGATGCGGATGTCGCTGGCCTGGCCACGGGCACCGCCCAGGGGCTGGTGAATCATGATGCGCGAATGGGTGAGGCTGCTGCGCTTGCCCTTGGCACCTGCGCAGAGCAGGAAGGCGCCCATGGAGGCGGCCAGGCCCACGCACACGGTCTGCACATCGGGCTTGATGTGCTGCATGGTGTCGAAGATGCCGAGGCCGTCGTACACCGAACCTCCCGGGGAGTTGATGTACAGGAAGATGTCTTTTTCGGGGTCTTCGGCCTCGAGGAACAGCAGCTGCGCCACCACGCGATTGGCCGATTCGGCCGTCACCGGTTCGCCAAGGAAGATGATGCGTTCGCGCAACAGGCGGGAGTAGATGTCGAACGCCCTCTCTCCCCTGCCCGACTCTTCGATGACAATCGGGATCATGGGCGGTCTGCAGGAAGCTGGAGCGGATCCTACTGAGAACCGAGAGGCCGGTCCGTTCGGGACTCCGCCCTGCAGCGCTAGGGTCGCAGGACACCCCTTTCTCCCCTCGTGAGCGTCGCCCTCACCGTCGCCGACAGCAAGCGCGCCTTCCACGCCGCCTTCCCTTACCTGATCAGTCCGATCTATCGACGGATGGTCGACGAGCTGCTGGTGGAGCTGCATCTGCTCAGCCACCAGAAGGGTTTTCAGGCCGATCCCCTGTTCGCCACCGGGCTGATCCAGGTGTTCGATGCCTTCTCCCGCGGCTACCGGCCCGAGCAGCAGCGTGAACCGCTGCTGGCGGCCCTCTGCTCGGCCTCTGGTTTCGATGCGGCCGAGCTGCGTCGGCAGCGGGATGCGGCGATCGCGGCACTCGGCCCTCACGAGGTGGCGGAGGTGAAGCAGTGGGTCGAGCGCCAGGGTGAGGGGGCCCCGGAACCGCTGGCCAGTGCCCTGGCCTCGATCCGCCGGCCCGATTTCCACTACTCCCGCCTGATGGCGGTGGGCCTGCTCAGCCTGCTGGAGGAGGCCCGCGGCGCCGATGCGATGGACCCGCAGGAGCTGCGCAGCTACGCCCACGACCTTGGTGCCGCGATGGGTCTGCTGCGGGATCGGGTGGACAAGGACCTGGGTCTCTATGCCACCAACCTGGAGAAGCTGGCCCAGGCCGTGGAACTGATGGAGGAAACGGTGGCGGCCGAACGGCGGCGGCGTGAGCGGCAGCTGGAGGAGAAGGCCACCCCGCCTGTCAACGGGACACCCGAAGGGCTCCCGTCAGCCGGCTGATCGGCTGGCTCGGGCCCTTCACCCCAGGAAGGGGTCGGGCTCGGGTGGCCAGTTGGTCGGCGCGGCGCACCAGCGCCGGCATCTCCATCGGCAGCAGGCCCAGGTCGTCGAGGGCCCGGGGCCGGGCCCGCAGCAGCACCTCACCCGCCAGGGGCCGCTCGGAGGATCCCGGTGGGATCGCCGTCAGTGCGGGGGGCACGGGCCCGAGGAACAGCAGCAGCTGGGCTTCCTTCCCGGTGGCGGGGATCCAGCGCCAGCCGCCCACCACCACACCGTCCTGTCGGCGCCAGGTGGCGCCATCGACGGGGGGAACCACGCTCGCCGCCGCCGCCGCCTTCTTCGCGGCTTCGGGCGCCGGCGAAGGTGCGGGTCTGGTGGGGGTGGAAGGTTCGCTGCCGTCCTTGAGGCCCTGCTCCTGCAGCGCCTTCGACACGCCTGCCAGCACGGGCAGCCAGGGCGCCCGACCGCGCGGGGCGATCAGCTGCAGCTCGAGCGAAGCCTGATACGGACCGCTGGTGCGTGGCCGCAGCCTCAGCCGAAAGGCAGAGTCGCGCAGCAGGGACAGCCGATCGGCGGTGATGCCATAGCGCCGGGCCAGGGGATCACGGATCAGTTCGCGGGCCAGCAACCCCTGCAGCAGGGAATCGAGGCTGCCGCCGCGGATCTCCAGCAGCTGATCCGTGGGAAGGGGCGCGAAGCTCTCGGAGGCCGCGGCTGACGGGGCGACCTCAGGGGCGGCCAGCACGCCGTCGACAGCGGCTGCTTCGCCCTCCCAGATCAGACCGTCAGCCTCGAGGGAGAGGCTGAGGCAACCGGCCTGGAAGGGCTGGAGCAGGGGGGCCAGCGGGCCCACGATCACCCCCAGACCGCTGGGGCTCCAGTACACCGCCTGCTCCTTCTGAATCAGTCGCAGGCAGCGACGCTGCAGCCCCCGGCTGGGCCGCTTGCCGGGCCTCAGGCGATCGAGCAGCAGCTGGCGGGAGAGCGGATCGGGGGAGAAGACCACCAGATCACCCACGCGCACCGCTCCAGCCGGCAAGGGGGCACCTGCAGGCAGCGGCGGCAGCGAGGCGGCGGGCAGGGCCAGATAGGGGGCGCCATCGGCGTGGGACCCCCAGAACTGCCACCAGGGACGCCGCTGCTGCCTCCAGAGGCGGTCGGCCAGGGGCTTGCCCATCCGCTCCAGCCAGAGCGGAGGGGTGGGGCGTTGCGGACTGGCGGCAAAGCTCTGCAACAGGCTCGCCGTGTCCATCAGCTGGTCCAGTCCCACGGCCTGGGGCCTGGGGAGACGGAGCAGGGCGGCGGCCGGTCCGAGCAGCAGGAGCGCGATCACCGTTGTGGTGATCGGCAGGGGCGGGCGCCGCCAGCCCCGAGGCCATGGGATCACGGGCGACGGGGCGATTCCTGGGCCTTGCGACGCCGACGATCGCGCCACTCGACGGTGGAGAGATAGAGCACACCGCCGCTCACGAAGACGAGCAGCACGGTGGCCAGACCCGCCAGCACGGTGTTGGCGTCGAGCACGGGATCAGAAGGGCAGCACGTTGTCGCCGCCGCGACCCCACACCACCATGGCGATCGAGAAGGTGAAGATGGCTGCCAGGGAAGCCCAGCCCAGGGTGATCAGCATCGGAAGCGGAAGCGGTCGGCCGCACTTTACCTAGGCTGCGGTCCTGGTCAGGCTCGTGATGACGATCCTCTCTTCCCCGCGGGCCACCGCCTCCTCACCGGTCCAGGCGCCCGAGAAGGCGCGGGTGCGCCAGCCCTACCCCCAGTGCCGCGTCATCGTCCTCGACGACGACGTGAACACCTTTCAGCATGTGGTGGAGTGCCTGGTGCGGCATCTGCCGGGCATGAACCCCGACCGGGCCTGGGAGCTGGCCCACCGCATCGATGGCGAGGGGTCGGCGGTGGTGTGGAGCGGTCCGCAGGAGCAGGCCGAGCACTACCACCAGCTGCTGGCCAGCGAGGGGTTGACGATGGCACCGCTCGAGCGGATCTAGGGAGGCCGCCATGGGGCGGGTGGTGATCACCCACAGCACCTACCTCGACGGCCTGATCGCCCTGCTGCGGCGCCTGGCGCGGGAGGAGGGGATCGAGACGATCACGCCGGCGGTGATCGGTCGGGTGCGGGGCAGGAGCCAGGGACTTCGGCTGCGGGTGTCGGCGCCGATCACGGGCGGCCACAAGCTGGTGGCACGCCAGGGCACCAGCGTGCAGGAGGTGTTCGTGATCACCCGTTGGAGCCGTGAGCAGCTGCAGCTCTGGCTGGATCGCCAGGCCCGCTGAGGGGCCTGGGGCCCTGCTGGGTTGGGAACAGGAAAGGGGTTGGACCACCATGCCGTCTTGCCCCAGTGTTCGACCTGGAAGAACCAGAAGGGGGGTCAGGGGCGGGGCGTCGTTTCCGGCTCGAGGCCGGTCTACGTTGCCGTCGCTGAAGACCCCCCATGTCGAAGAGGGAGTCAGATCAGAAAACTGTGAAAGGCAGTCACCAACACAGCAGTCCGGGGAAACTCTAAGGGAACTCGAGGGTTTTTTCGTCGAGCGGCAGCGGCCAGATCGTGCGGACTTCCGCCAGTCTCCTCTCCATCTCCAGGGCCCGCTCCTCGGCGCTGCGCCCTTCAAGCGCGAGGGTGAGGTGGCCGAGCTTGCGGCCTGGGCTCGATCCCTGCTTGTCATACCAATGGAGATGGGCGCCGGGCAGGGCAGCCAACCGACGGAGGCGATCGGCATGCTCGGAGTCGCTGCAGGGCAGGCCGAGCAGGTTCACCATCAGCGCCCCGGGCCAGATCGGGTCGGTGAGGCCCATCGGCAGGCCGGCCACCAGGCGCACCTGCTGGGCGAACTGGCTGCAGCGGCAGGCCTCGATCGTGTAGTGGCCGGAGTTGTGGGTGCGGGGCGCCAGCTCGTTCACCTGCAGCCCGGCGGGGCCATAGAAGAACTCGATCGACAGCACCCCTACGTAGTCGAGGGCGGTGAGCAGGGAGGCGGCCACGTTGCGGGCGAAGGCTTCCACCGCATGGTTCACCGGTGCCGGGAACAGCACCCAGTCGCACACCTGGCGGTGCTGGTGGGTCTGCACCAGAGGGAAGCAGGCCACGCTGCCCTCCCGGTCGCGACAGGCGGTGAGCGCCAGCTCGCAGTGGAAGGCCACCTGCTCCTCGAGGATCCAGTGGGCCGGATCCACCTGCGCCAGCAGCGCCTCGAGGGCGGTCTGATCCACCAGGGGCCGGGTGCCCTTGCCGTCGTAGCCGCCGCGCACGGCCTTGGCCATCAGCGGGAAGCGGAAGCCCTCCGGAAGATGGGGTCCTGGCCCCGGGTCGGCAGGGAGCGGCGGCGGGTAGGCCGGCCGGTCGCCGCCCGCCTGGCCCTTTCCGCCGGTTGCTGCCGGGGCGACGGGGGGCTCGAGCACCACCGCCAGGGGAATCCAGCGGGGGCAGGGAAGGTTCAGGGCATCGAGCAGCTCCCGCTGGCTGCGCTTGTCGACCAGCGGGCGCAGGGCGTCGAGGGAGGGCAGGAAGCGCACGCCGGCCTGGGCGAGCGGTTCGAGGGCCTCGATCGGAATCCACTCGTTCTCGAAGCTGATGGCCGCGCAGCGGCGGGCCAGCTCGGCGGTGCCGGCGGGGTCGTCCACCGCGGCCACCACCTGGCCGCTGGCAAAGGCGAGGGCCGGATCGTCGGCGCCAGGGGTCTGCACCTGCAGCCCCACGCCGAGCGTGCGGGCGGCCTCCCCCAGCATGCGGGCCAGCTGGCCGCCACCCACGATCCCGATCACATCGGCCGGGCCGCTGGGGCTGGGGGGGGAAACGCTTGGATCCAACCGGCAGAGCCCGATGCGGGCCAAACCTCCCATCCTCTCAGGTGAGGCCGCGGTCTCCGGCGAACACCCAGCGGATCACGCTCAGCACGAGCACGATCAGGAACAGGGCCAGGCCGATCGTGCAGGCGTAGGCGATCTCCAGTTCACCGAAGGCCTGGTCGTACACGTAGTACACGATGGTGCGGGTGCTGTCGGCAGGGCCGCCCTGGGTCATCAGGAACACCTCCTCGAACACCTTGGTGGCGCCGATCGCCGAGATCACGGCCACCAGCGTCACGTAGGGCCGCAGCAGCGGCAGGGTGATGTCGAGGTGGCGGCGCCAGCCCTCGCTGCCGTCGAGGGCGGCCGCCTCGTAGAGATCGGGGGAGATGCCCTGGAGGCCGGCGAGGAAGATCACCATGTAGTAGCCGAGGCCCTTCCAGAGGGTCACAAGCATCACTGAGGGCAGGGCCAGGCGGGGATCGGTGAGGAAGCCCACCGGCTCGAAGCGGCTGCCCAGCAGGGTGGTGAGCCAGGAATTGATCAGGCCGTTCTCGGCGTAGAGCCAGCGGAAGGCGATCGTCGCCACCACCAGCGACACCAGCACCGGGGTGTAGAAGGCGCCGCGGAAGGCATGGATGCCCGGCAGGGCCCGGTTCACCAGCACCGCCAGGGCGAGGGAGCCGAGCACGATCGGCGGCACCACTCCCACCAGATAGAGGAAGGTGGTGAGGGCGACCCGCAGGAACATCGGATCGGCCAGCAGGCGGCGGAAGTTGGCCAGGCCCACGAACTGCAGGGGCTCGGACACATCGAGGCCGCTGCGGCTGAAGCTCATCAGCAGGGCCATGGCCGCGGGCAGCAGCACCGAAAGGGCGAGCAGCAGCAGGGCCGGCAGCAGGAAGGTCCAGGCGGTGCGGGTGCCGGGGGCGGAGGCGGAGGAGAGGCGGGGGGCGGGAGCCATCGGCCCATTGTGGGCGCGCTGCCTAGATTTCCGCCCAGCTCCCGCGCCTGCGCCGCCGATGCCGATGGCCGCCGATCCCTCGCTGGTGCTGCGGGAGGTGTTCGGCTACCCCGCGTTCCGGGGGCCCCAGGCGGAGATCGTGACGCACGTGATCGGCGGCGGCTCGGCCCTGGTGCTGATGCCCACCGGTGGCGGCAAATCGCTCTGCTATCAGATCCCGGCCCTGTGCCGGCCCGGCACGGCGGTGGTGGTGTCACCGCTGATCGCCCTGATGCAGGACCAGGTGGAGGCGCTGCGCCAGGCGGGGGTGCGGGCCGCGGCGCTGCATTCGGCCCTCGATCCTCAGGAGGTGGCCGCCACCTGGCGGGCCCTGGCCAGCGGCGAGCTGGATCTGCTGTACGTGTCGCCCGAGCGGCTGCTGGCGGGGGATCTGCTGGAGCGGCTGGCGGAGCGGGAGATCGCCCTGTTCGCCATCGACGAGGCCCACTGCGTCTCGCATTGGGGCCACGACTTCCGGCCCGAATACATCCAGCTGGGGGTGCTGGCGGAGCGGTTCCCGGCGGTGCCGCGCCTGGCGCTCACCGCCACGGCCGATCCGCGCACCCGCGAGGAGATCCGCACGCGCCTGAAGCTGGAGCAGGGGCGGGTGTTCCTGGCCAGCTTCGATCGGCCCAACATCCGTTATCTGCTGCGCGACAAGGACGAACCGAAGGCCCAGCTGCTGCGCTTTCTGGAGGATCACCGCGGCGAGGCCGGGATCGTGTATGCCCGCTCCCGCAGCCGGGTGGACCGGCTGGCGGCCGACCTGCGAACGGCCGGCTTCGATGCGGTGGCGTATCACGCCGGTCTGGAGAGCGGCGTGCGCAGTGCGGCCCTGGATCGCTTCCGGCGCGAAAGCGGCGTGGTGGTGGTGGCCACGATCGCCTTCGGGATGGGCATCGACAAGCCCGACGTGCGCTTCGTGGCCCATGTGGATCTGCCCAAGAGCCTCGAGGCCTATTACCAGGAGACCGGGCGGGCGGGTCGCGACGGGCTGCCGGCGCTGGCCTGGATGGTGCATGGGCCCGGCGATGTGCCCCAGCTGCGGCGCTTCATCGACGATTCGGAGGCGCCGGCGGCGCAGAAGCAGATCGAGCACGGCAAGCTCGACGCCCTGATCGCCTTCACCGAGGCCCCCGGCTGCCGGCGGCAGGTGCTGCTGGCCCACTTCGGCGAGCAGCTGAGCGAACCCTGCGGCAACTGCGACGGCTGTCTGGAGCCCCGGGCCCGCAGCGATGTGAGCG
The DNA here is from genome assembly GCA_024958655.1 of Cyanobium sp. FGCU6. Lineage (GTDB taxonomy): Bacteria > Cyanobacteriota > Cyanobacteriia > PCC-6307 > Cyanobiaceae > Cyanobium. Next base: position 376,297 of record JANWUR010000001.1, read on the forward strand.
TGCCGGCCCAGAAGCTGCTCTCGGCGGTGTGGCGCACCGGCCAGCGCTTCGGCGGTGCCCACCTGGTGGATGTGCTGCTGGGCGCCGACACCGAGCGCATCCGCGCCCTGGGCCATCGGCAGCTGAGTGTGTACGGAATCGGCGGCGAGCTCGACAGAGAGCAGTGGCGGTCGCTGATCCGTCAGCTCACGGGCCTGGGGCTGCTGGTGCCGGTACCCGAGGGCCGGGGCGGCCTGCAGTGGGGTCCGGAGGAGGCGGTGCGGGCGGTGCTGCGGGGCGATCGGAAGCTGGAGCTGCCCCTGCCGCCGCCGCGCAGGGAGCGCCGCCGGAGCGGTGTCCGCAGCGGATCTACGGGAGCGGGAGCGACGGTGGCGACCGCCCTGGGGGAGGCTGATCCGCAGCTGGTTGCCGCGCTCAAGGCCTGGCGCACGGAGCAGGCGCGCGAGCAGGCGGTGCCGCCCTACGTGGTGTTCCACGACCGCACGCTGCTGGAACTGGCGAGCCGCCGGCCCGGATCGCTGGCGGAGCTGGCGGAGGTGGGCGGCATCGGCGCCGCCAAGCTGGAGCGCTATGGCGAAGCGCTGCTGGCGGTGCTGGCCCACGCCTGAGCACGCTGCCTGAGCACACTGGAGCCCTGACTCCCTGAACAAGGAAAGCGCCATGCCCCTGATCAGCGTGAAGACCTCGACAGCGGCAGGCGATAGCAGCCCCGCCCTGTTGCAGGAGCTTTCCGCCACCCTGGCGGAGCTGCTGGGCAAACCGGAGCGCTATGTGATGACGCTGCTGGAGGAGAGCGTGCCGATGACCTTCGCGGCGAGCCCGGCACCGGCCTGCTACGTGGAGGTGAAGAGCATCGGCGCCCTCGATGGCGAACGCCCCCGCCAGGTGAGCGAGGCGGTGTGCACGCTGCTCGAACGGCATCTGGGGGTGCCGGCGGATCGCGTCTACATCGGCTTCGAGGATGCACCCGCGCGGCTGTGGGGCTGGAACGGCGGCACGTTCGGCTGAAGGGCGAACAGCTCGCCCTGGATCACCGCCCTGGCGGCGGCCCGCCTGTGGGGACGCGATCGCGCTGCCGCGGCGGCAGACGGAGGGATGGGGGCCGCTGCGGCCCAGGCTGGCGTCCAGCCCAGATCACTGGCGCGGAACACGGCGTAGGGAGAACTGGCAGGACGGGAGGAACTGGACAGTGAGGCGGCAGCCATGAGCCCATGGAGAAGGAAGTACACCCGTACTAGTCGCGGTGTGCCTGGTTGTCAATGGGTCCACCTACGGCTGTGGGTCGGTGCCCTGCGGATGGGGAATGGAGGATGGCTCGGCGGCTGGATCGGTGGGGTTGGGATTGGCCTGAGTGCCACTCGACTGGCGCAGCCACATCGCCCGCTCCTGCCCCATCAGCGCCTCGGCGGTGCAGACAAAGCGGTGGAAGCCGTCGGGCCCGTCATAGGCCTCGATGCTGCCGGTGTTGTAGAGCCACTTCTCCCGCTCCAGCGCTTCCTTGAGGTTGCGATAGCGCAGCCAGTTCTCCTGGTGCTGGTTGAGGGCCAGCAGGGCGCCGCTGAGGGCCACACCGGCTCCACAGATCTGGAGCAGCAGCGGCACAACGGCAATGCCGTTCCAGCTGAGGTTCCTGGCGGCGTAGGGCGAAAGAATCGTGATCAGTGCCCCCAGGCTGATGCCCAGCAGGCGATAGCGCAGGTAGGCAGCCTTGTTGGCACGGCTCGATTGTCCCAGCCAGGCGAGCTGGGGTTCCAGACGTTGAGAAAAGTAGGTGTCGGCATCCATATTTAATTGTATAAAAGCGTGGCACTACGCAAGCGTAGCGGTGTTGCTGGGTGGTCCCAGCGCAGGCCCGATCACCCGGCTGTGGACAGGAGCAATCGCTCTGCGTACCATCGGCAAAACCCCTCCTGAGCAGGGGCCTCGCCATGGGATGCCACGGTGCCAGCCACAGTTTTCTTCTCCTACTCCCACAAGGATCAGCGTCTGCGCGATGAGCTGGAGACGCACCTTTCGATCATGAAGAACAACCAGGAGATCGAGTCGTGGCATGACCGTAAAATCACGGCCGGGCAGGAATGGGCCGAGCAGATCGATGAAAACCTGCGCACGGCCGATCTGATCCTGCTGCTGGTGAGCGCCGACTTTCTGGCCTCGCGCTATTGCTGGGACGTGGAACTCAAGCTGGCGATGGAGCGGCATGAGCGCGGCGAGGCCGTGGTGATTCCGATCCTGCTCAAGCCTGTGGAGTGGGAGGACGCACCCTTCGGCAAGCTGCAGGCCTGCCCCACCAATGCCAGGCCGATCACGGAATGGTCGAGCCGGGACAAAGCGTTCGTGGATGTGGTGCAGGCAATCCGTGAGGCGGTGCGCCAACTGCCGGAGCGCCAGCCCACCAAGGCGTCTGCTGCGGTGCAGCAGCCCTCGATCCAATCCCCGGAGCCAGTTCACCAGGCTGACGGCGCGCCATCCGTTGATCCGGTGGCGGCATTGGACATCCCCGAGGGGCCGGTGCGGCAGGACTCCGCCTTTTACATCCACCCCGCCGATGAGGCCCGCTGCACCGCCGAGCTGGACAAGCCGGGCGCCCTGATCCGCATCAAGAGCCCGAAGGGTTTTGGCAAATCCAGCCTCACGGCCCGTCTGTTGGCCTATGCCAGCGGGAAGGGGTATCGCACCGTGGCCCTCAACCTGGAGGGAACGGATCAGAAGTTCTTTGAAAATACCGACCGCTTCATGCAGTGGTTCTGCGCCTCGGTGGGCAAGGGGCTGGGCTTGCGGGTGCGCACCGAGGAGTATTGGGACGACATCTTCGGCGCGAACGATAACAGCACCGACTATTTCGAGAAATATCTGCTCACGCCCGATCCCACCCCTCTGGTGCTGGCGATCGACAATTTCGATCGTGTGTTTGCCCATGCGGCGATCGAAACCGATTTCTGCGGCCTGCTGCGCAGCTGGAATGAACGGGCCCGCAGCAACCCCCTATGGGAGCGCTTTCGGCTGGTGCTCTCCCACTCCCAGGAATCGTATCTGCAGAAGGACATCAACCAATCCCCGTTCAATGTGGGGCTGCCGGTGGAGCTGGGTGAGCTGCCACCCGAGGCGGTGGCCAACCTGGTGGCGCTGCATGGATTGCAGCTGAGCGAGGCGGAACTGGCCCAGCTGCGGGAGCTGGTGGGGGGCCATCCCTATCTGGTGCGCAAGGCGCTCTATGAGCTGGCCAATGGCCTGCCCTTGGCGCGCTTCCTGGCGGAGGCTCCCACCGAGGGAGGGGTGTATGGCGACCACCTGCGCGGCATCCTCAAGGCGGTGGAAGACCATCCAGAGCTGGGCGAGGGCCTGAGGCAGGTGGTGAACAGCTCTGAGCCGGTAATGCTGCGCTCGGAGCAGGCCTTCAAGCTGGAAAGCCTGGGCGTGTTGGTGCCGGAGGGCAAGCTGGTGCGGCCGCGGTGCCGGCTCTACGCCAGCTATCTGGCGGATCGGTTGGCCCACTGAGATGGCAGCCCATCTGGCCTACAAGGTTGGCGGCAGCCTCGCTGGCGACAGCGCCGTTTATGTGCGCCGCGCCGCTGATGAGGAGCTGTACACGCGCCTGAAGCAGGGAGACACCTGTTTTGTGTTCAATTGCCGCCAGATGGGCAAATCCAGCCTGCGGGTGCGCACGATGCAGCGCCTGCAGGCCGATGGGGTGGTCTGCGCCGTGATCGACCCCCAGTCGCGCGGCACCACACCTACGGAGGAGCAGTGGTATGCGGGCACGCTCAAGCGGCTGATCGAGGATGTGGGCCTGGCGCAGGAGGTGCCCTTCAGCAGCTGGTGGAAGGAGGGCGCGGCGCAATCGCTGAGCCCGGTGGAGCGCTTCAGCGAATTCATCGATCAGATCCTGCTGGGGCGGATCACGGCGCCGATCGTGATCTTTGTGGAGGAGGTGGACAACCTGCTGAGCCTGTCGTTCGACACCGATGGCTTCTTTGGCCTGATCCGCTCGCTGCATGAGCGCCGCGCCGAGCATCCGGCCTACCAGCGGCTCAGCTTTTGTTTCCTCGGCGTCGCCACCCCCTACGACCTGATCCGCAGCCCCCACCGCTCCGCCTTCAACATCGGCCATGCGGTGGAGCTCAGCGGCCTGGAGCGCCAGGAGGCGGAGCCGTTGCTGGCGGGCCTGGTGGGCCAGGTGACCGATCCGCCCGGTGTGCTGGATGCGGTGTTGCACTGGAGCGGCGGCCAGCCGTTTCTCACCCAGAAGCTGCTGGCCATGGTGTGCGCCGCGGGGGAGCAGGGCGAGCAAGGGCTGGAGGGGCCCATCAAGGATCTGAGCGCTGCGGAACTGGTGGAAGCCGTGGCAAAGGAGCAGATCATCCACAACTGGGAAGCGCAGGATTCGCCCGTGCACCTGCGCACCATTCGCGACCGGCTGCTGCAGGGCGACGAGCGCCACCGCGGCCGGCTGCTGGGATTGGTGCAGGCGATCCAGGAACAAGGCGGCATCGCCACCGATGCCAGCCGCGAGCAGATGCAGCTGCGCCTCACCGGCTTGGTGGTGCCGCGCCTGGGCCAGCTGCAGATCACCAACCCGATCTATGCGGCGGTGTTCAGCGCGGATTGGGTGCGCCAGCAGCTGCAGGAGCTGCGCCCAGCGATTTACGGAGAAGCCATACGCGCCTGGGAGCCGGCATCTCCGGAGGAACGCTCCAGCCATCTGATCAGCGGCGCCGCACTGGAGGAAGCCCAAGCCTGGGCCAAGGGCAAGCGGCTCAGCGATGTGGATCAGGAATTTCTGGACGCCAGCCGCGCCGCAGCGGAGGAGGCCACCCGTGCCGCTGAGGCCACCCGGCTCGCTGCGGAACAGGCCCGTGTTGCTGAAGAACAGGTGCGGGTGGCGGAGGAACGGGCGCGGGTGGCGGAGCTGGAAACCACCCGGGCCCAGGAGCAGGCCCGCAACCGTCGCCGCTGGGTGAGCGGCCTGAGTGCGGGTCTGGTGGCGCTGGGCGGCATCAGTGCGTTTGCGCTGGTGCAGAAGGGGATTGCGGATCAGAGTGCTGTCCGCGAGAAGAAGAGTGCAGCCGCTGAAAAGAGAAGTGCTGAGGAGGCCAGGACTAGGCGCGCTGAAGCGGAACGGGAGCGAAACAACGCCAAGAATAAAGCTACCGAAGCTGAGAACGCCAAGAAAAAAGCCGTTGCTTCTGAAAAAAAAGCCATCAACGCCCTTGCGGCTGCTCAAAGCGCGCGCAACGCCGCAGAGGCAGCTCAGCGGAACGAAGCCGAACAACGCCATGAAGCGGTGAAGCAAGCAGACGTTGCCAGGAGGCAGACCCAGATTGCCCAGCGGGAAACTCGGAGGGCACAACAACAAACGACCATCGCTCAAACCCAGACCCGTGCAGCAAAACATCAGGCTCTTGTCGCCCAGTTGCGCGAGCAGGCGGCACTGGTGCTTAGCGAAAGTAAAGCCACCCCGGTTGAGGCCCTGATCCGGGCCATCTCCCTGCTTGCCAGCGCCCAACCCAAGGCCCTTGCGGCCGTGCTCAATGTCGGCACGGATGCGATGGATCAGGCCCTGGCGCAAGGGGATCCTTCCGCCGCCGCTGATCGTTTCGCTGAAACGGATCGCCTGCAAGGGCATACACGCTCGGTGAATTCCGTGGCCTTCAGCCCCGACGGGCGCCGCATCGTCTCCGGCTCTGGGGACAGCACCGTGCGGGTGTGGGATGCAGCCAGCGGCAAGCCCCTCGGCCCGCCGCTGCAGGGGCATACAGACTCTGTGAGATCTGTGGCCTTCAGCCCCGACGGGCGCCGCATCGTCTCCGGCTCCGAGGACAACACCG